>NZ_JAGFNS010000028.1 GCF_017592555.1 Actinoplanes flavus
GCGGTCCGCCGACGCCACCCGGCCCGGCGACAACACCCCCCGGATCATGCGTACGACAGGGGCGATAAGTCATACCGGACCGAGCGACCGAGCAGTCCCCGGTGGGGACGATCAAAAAGGTAACGGGGGTTGAGCGGCGCTGAGGCAGTTCTAGCAGCTAGCCGGGAAGCTCCGGCAGGTTGTGGGGGCTGTTCGAGGGGCGTTCAGAAGCCCTGCGAGCCAGCCGGAAAGATCCGGCTGGCTCGGCAAAGGTGCTGGGACGGCCGGGTCAGCGGCCCGAACGGCGGTCGCTGAAACGGGCCGAGAAGGCGGCGGCGCCTCCGCTCGAGGTGGTGCGCTGCTGGGGCGTACCGGATCGGGGTGTGGAAGCGGAACCACGCGCCTGGCCCGACCCGCGCGATGTGGCCGACCCGCGCTGAGCCTGGCCGGAACCGCGGGACGCGCCCGGCTCCCGCTGGGTCTGGCCGGATTCGGGTGACTGACCGGATCCGGCCGCCCGGCGAGCACCACGCCGCCGGCCCGGGCTCTGCACCCGGCCATGGCCTTCCCCGCCGGACTCCTGCGCAGGGCCGGAAGAGCGGGGCCGACCGGTGGAATCCTGTGCCGGGGCGGAGGAGCGGGAACGGCTGGGGGAGTCCTGTGCCGGGCCGGAAGACCGGGGACGGCTGGTGGAGTCCTGTGCCGGGCCGGAAGTCCGGGGGCGACCGGTGGGCGTGGGACTGGACGACTGCGCGGCGGCCGGTGAGGCGGCGGCGCCGCGGCCGCGGCGGGAGCGACGGGAGCGGCCCGCCGTGCCCTCGGCCGGAGCCTCCGGGGAGGCCGGCCGGGACGGCGCCGGGCGGGACGCCGGCGCGGCGGCCACCGGGGCGGTGAAGGTGCGCTCGCCCGGCGCGAGTTCGGCGAGCAGGGCGTCGCCCGGCCGGGTCCGGGTGGTGACCGGCCGGATGCCGGCCTTGCGGGCCAGGTCACGGACGTCGGCCTGCTGCTCGTCGGTCATCAGCGTGATCACCGTGCCGCGGGCGCCGGCCCGGGCGGTACGGCCGGAGCGGTGCAGGTAGGCCTTGTGCTCGACCGGCGGGTCGGCGTGGATGACCAGCGCCACGTCGTCGACGTGGATGCCGCGGGCCGCGATGTCGGTGGCGACCAGGGTCCCCGCCGTGCCGTCGGAGAACGCCGACAGGTTGCGGTTGCGCGCGTTCTGCGCCAGGTTGCCGTGCAGTTCGACGGCCGGCACCCCGGCCGCGTTGAGCTGCCGGGTCAGCACCTTGGCCCGCCGTTTGGTCCGGGTGAAGACGACCGACCGGCCGGGCGCCGCCAGCAGTTCGACGAGCACGCCGAACCGGTCGTCGTCGCGGACGTGCAGCACGTGGTGGTCCATCTCGACGGGCGCCTGGGCGGCCGAGTCGACGTGGTGGGTCACCGGCTTGTGCATGAAGGACCGCACCAGCACGTCCACCCCGTTGTCCAGAGTGGCCGAGAAGAGCAGCCGCTGGCCGCCGGACGGGGTCTGCGACATGAGCCGCCGCACCACCGGCAGGAAGCCGAGGTCGGCCATGTGGTCGGCCTCGTCGAGGACGGTGACCTCGACGGCTTCCAGGGAGGCGTGTCCGCCGCGGATGTGGTCGTCGAGCCGGCCGGGGCAGGCCACCAGCACGTCGACGCCCGCTTTGAGGGCTTTGATCTGGGGGTTCGGCCCGACGCCGCCGAAGACGACGAGGGTACGCAGCCCGGCCGCGTCGGCGAGCGGGCGCACGGTGGCCTCGATCTGGGTGGCCAGCTCCCGGGTGGGCGCGAGGATCAGCGCCCGCGGGCGGCCGGGCCGGGCCGGGGCACGGGAGGCGGCCAGGCGGGCCACCACCGGGATGGCGAACGCGTACGTCTTGCCGGAACCGGTGCGTCCTCGGCCCAGCACGTCGCGGCCGGCCAGCGAGTCGGGAAGGGTGGCCGCCTGAATGGGGAACGGGGTGGTGATCCCGAGCCGGTCCAGTGCCGTGGTGAGGACGGCGGGCACGCCGAGCTCGGTGAAGGTCTGCATGAAGATGGAAACTCCGGGTGGTCGATTGCTGATCATTTTACCCGGGCACGGTCCGCAACCACTTCGCACCTCAAGGTGAACCGCGCGGCACTCAGCGCGCCGCATCTTTCTCCTCAGCGCCGGAGATCCCCAGCCGGCCGGTACCTGAGGAGACCCCCTGATGAGTGGTGAAGCGCCTTTCATCGAGCGGCGTGGCGAGGACATCGTCCGGGCGAACATGCCGCTCGTCGGGCACCTGGTACGGGAGATGCTGGCTCGCGTGCCGTCGCACGTGAACCGGGACGATCTGCTCTCCGCCGGTTACGCGGCACTGGTTTCGGCGGCCCGTGGGTTCGACGCCGAACGTGGCGTGCCGTTCTCCCGGTTCGCCGCCGCCCGGATCCGCGGCGCCCTGCTCGACGAGCTGCGTGGCCTGGACTGGGCCAGCCGCTCGGTCCGCCAGCGGGCCCGCCGTGTCGACGCCGCCCGGGAGGAGCTGATGGCCGAGCTGGGCCGGACGCCGACCGTGCCGGAGGTCGCCGAGAAGCTGGGCTGCACCGTCGAGGACATCGAGCACGGTGAGGGCGACGTGCACCGGGCCACCGTGTTCAGTCTCCAGGGCTTCGCGACCGCGACCGCCGACGACATCGTCACCGAGCCGGGCGCCGGGCCGGAGGAGATGCTGCTGCGCCGGGAGCGGTTCGGCTATCTGCGGCACGCCGTCGAGGCGCTGCCGGACCGGCTGCGCACGGTGGTGCAGGGCTACTTCTTCGAGGAGCGGCCGATGGTCCAGATCGCCGAGGATCTGGGGGTGAGCGAGTCGCGGGTGTCGCAGTTGCGTGCCGAGGCGCTGGTCCTGCTCCGGGACGGGCTGAACACCCACCTCGACCCGGCCATGGCGGCGCAGAACCCGCCGAAGGAGGGCTGTGTGGCCCGGCGCCGGGCCGCCTACTACGACAAGATCGCCAGCCGGGGCACCCTGCGTACCCGGCTCGCCCTGACCGGCCCGGACGGCCTGCCGCTGAAGGCCGCCTAGACAGCGCCCGGGGCACGGGGCCCGCCGCGGATCGCGGCGGGCCCCGGAAGATCAGCCGCCCGCGCAGGTGCCGGCCTTCTTCTGCGCGGCGATCGCCTTGTCGGCGCCCAGCTTGTAGAGGGTCAGGCCCTCCTTGGCCGGTTCCAGCCGCCACGCGTCGGCCTCGTAGACCATGGTGTACGACTGGGCCGCCACCAGTTGCTTCGCGATCACCACGGCCCGGTCGGTGCCCTCCATCCGGGCGCTGGTGAGCTGGATCGCCAGGCCCTTGCGGGAGCAGGCGGTGTTCAGCTTGACGTAGTCGTCCTTGCTGATCGCCTGCTTGCCGGCGGACGTGTACATCTCCCACGCGCCGGCGAAGTCGCCACCGCTGAACCGGTCGAAGACGGTCTGGGCGGCGACCTTCGCGCCCTCCAGGGTCTTCGGTTCGGGTCCGCCGGCGGCCGCCGCCGCGGCGTTGCCGGCCGGGGTCGCGCTGTCCTCGGTGCAGGCGGCGGAGAAGGTGAGGATGGCTGCCGCGGCGAGGGCCAGGGCGCCCAGACGTCGATACGGGTGGTGGTTGTCCATGACCCGCTTAATCCCATCGACAGGGCTGGCGTAACGGGCCGCCGGGGGCGATGACGGGTTCCGGACAGTCCCGCCCCGGGCCGTAACCTGCGGCGGCTCCGCTATTCTGGTCGTTTGCCGAAAGCGTTGCGGCAAACAAAAAAGGGCAACCATAAGAATGGCTGCCGAACGCCGGAATGATAGCACGAAAAGGGGCGACTTTGTCAAGCTCGAACGCCGACATCGATTCCGAGCAGGCGTACTTGACCACGCTCTACCAGCGGCTGGATCAATTGCGTGACCAGGCTGACAGCAGGCTGCGCGCGATCCTGCTGGAAGCGGGCGGCACCCCACAGGGCCGGACCCAGCGGGAGGCCACCCGCAGCCACTACGCCGAACAGCTGGCCCAGTTCAATGCGGTGGAGAACGGCCTCTGTTTCGGCCGGCTCGACTTCTCCGCCGAGAATCCTCGTTACATCGGCCGTCTCGGGCTGTTCGCCGAGGACCGCGACCGGGACCCCCTTCTGGTGGACTGGCGGGCCCCGGCCGCCCGGCCGTTCTATCTGGCCACCGCGGTCAGCCCGGACGGGGTGACCCGGCGGCGGCACCTGCGCACCCGGGGCCGGGTGCTCACCGGGATCGACGACGAGGTGCTCGACATCGAGGCCGGCGACGGCAGCGGCCGGGAGGACGTGACCGGTGAGGCGGCGCTGCTGTCCGCGCTCACCGCCAACCGGACCGGCCGGATGCGCGACATCGTCGAGACCATCCAGGCGGAGCAGGACGAGGTGATCCGTTCCGGACTGCCCGGTGTGCTGGTGGTCCAGGGCGGTCCCGGCACCGGGAAGACGGCGGTGGCACTGCACCGGGCGGCGTACCTGCTCTACACCTATCGGGAGCAGCTCACCCGGACCGGTGTGCTGATTCTCGGGCCGAACACCACGTTCCTGCGCTACATCTCCCAGGTGCTGCCGTCACTGGCCGAGACCGGTGTGCTGCTGGCCACCCTGGGCGACATGTTCCCCGGGGTGCGCGCGCACGCCGCGGAACCGCCCGCGGTCGCCGCGGTCAAGGGCGGCCTGGGCATCCTCGACGCGCTGGAGAACGCGGTCGCCGACCGGCAGACCGTGCCGGACGACTTCGTCGAGGTCGACCACGACGGCTATCCGCTGCGCATCGAGCGGGAGGTGCTGCTCGCCGCCCGGACCGCGGCCCGCCGGTCCGGTAAGCCGCACAACGTGGCCCGGCAGGTCTTCGTGACCGAGGCCATCCACCAGCTGTCCCTCCAGATCGCCGAGCGGATCGGCGCCGACCCGCTGGGCGGCGACAACCTGCTCTCCGAAGCCGACCTCGCGGAGACCCGCCGTGAGCTGCGCGAGGACATCGACGTGCAGCAGGCGCTCTTCGACTTCTGGCCGGTGCTCACCCCGCGCCAGGTGCTGCGCGACCTGCTCTCCGACGCCGGCCGGCTGGAGTCGGCCGGCCTGCCGCCCGAGCTGCTGCGCGAACGCGGCCACGGCTGGACACCGGCCGACGTGCCGCTGCTCGACGAGCTGGCCGAGCTGCTCGGCGTCGACGACACACTCAAGGTGCGTGAGCAGCAACGGCAGCGAAGGGCCGCGATCGAGTACGCGGAAGGCGTACTGGAGATCGTCGAGGGCTCCCGGTCGCTGGACTTCGAGGACGAGGGCGCCGAGAAGGACGAGATCCTCTCCGCGCTCGACGTGGTCGACGCCGGTGCGTTCGTCGAGCGGCACGAGGTGATCGACACGCGGACCGCCGCCGAACGGGCCGCCGCCGACCGGACCTGGGTGTTCGGGCACGTGATCGTCGACGAGGCGCAGGAGCTGTCCCCGATGGCCTGGCGGCTGCTCATGCGCCGCTGCCCGAGCCGTTCGATGACCGCGGTCGGTGACGTCGCGCAGACCTCCGAGCTGGCCGGGACCACCACCTGGGAGCAGGTCTTCGAGCCGTACGTGGCGCAGCGCTGGCGGATCGTCGAGTTGAGCGTCAACTACCGGACGCCGTCCGAGGTGATGGCGGTCGCGGCCGACGTGCTGGCCGCGGTCGATCCCGCGCTGCGGCCGCCGCGGTCGGTCCGCTCGGCCGGCGTGACGCCGTGGGCGCGCCGGGTGCCGCCGGCCGCGCTCGTCGAGGAGCTCGTCTCGGTGGTACGCAAGGAGGCGTCCCTGATCGAACAGGGCCGCCTCGGTGTCCTGGTCCCGGAGAGCCGGGAGCCGTCGCTGGGCGCCGAGCTGGTGGCCGCCGTCCCGGGCGCGGCCGTGGGGGAGCAGCCGGACCTGCTGAACCACGTCGTGCTGATGACCGTCCGCCAGGCGAAGGGCCTCGAGTTCGACTCGGTGCTGGTGGTGGCCCCCGACGAGATCATCACCGAGAGCCCGCGCGGCCTGTCCGACCTGTACGTCGCGGTCACCCGGGCCACCCGCCGTCTCGGTGTGCTGCACACCACCGATCTGCCGAAGGTGCTCTCCTCGCTGGCCTGACCACGGGTGCGCGCCCGGCGTACCGGGGAAGGGCCGAAGAAGGACCCGCGGAAAGGGTGAGAGAGCGACGAATCGGGCCCGGCGCCGGAGGACGCCGGGCCCGATCGTGTGTCAGGCGGCCGGAGCGGCGGGCTTGACGCCGCGGCCGATCGCGGTGTGGCCGTTGGCGTTGGTCATCGCCAGGCGGCTGCGCATCGAGGTGTTGTTCGCGATGTTGGCGTAGTAGGTGGCGCGGCGGCGGGCCGTGATGCTGTCCGGGTTCTCCGGGATCGGGGCCAGCTCCGGGCTGAGGTGGGTGTTCAGGCCGTCGCGCAGCAGCGAAAGCGCCTCGGCGCGCAGCTGGGAGACGCGCGACTCGGTGACACCCAGGTCGGCGGCGATCTCCGCCATCGGGCGCTCGTGGAGGAAGTACTCGTTCACCACGGTCTGCAGGCGCTCCGGCAGCGAGCCGATGGCGTGGTGCAGGTAGCCGATCTGCTCGCGGCGCAGCAGCATCTCCTCCGGGCCCGGGGTGGGCTCGGTGACCAGGTCGTCGGCGCTGCTGGTGGTGAAGCCCTGCAGCGACAGGACGGTGGCCCGCTGCACGTCGGTGTCGGTCTGGTGCAGCTCGGAGGTGGTGGTGCCGAGCGCCTGGGCCAGCTCCTCCGGCGTGGGCGTACGGCCCAGCGTGGTGGTCAGCTGCTGACGGGTCACGTCGGTGTTGCGGGCCTTGGACCGCACCGAGCGGGTCGCCCAGTCCAGCGAGCGCAGCTCGTCGAGGAGGCCGCCGCGGATGCGGGTGGCGGCGAAGCGGTGGAACGGGACGCCGCGGGCCGGGTCCCAGCCGCGGGTCGCGGTGACCAGGGCGTGCAGGCCGGCGCTGGTCAGGTCGTCGCGGTGGATGTGGTTCGGGATCCGGGAGAGCATGTCGCGGACGAGGTGACCGACCAGCGGCATGTGCGTGCGGATCAGCTCCTCCTGCTCGGCGGCGGAGAGCACGGGCGAGGCGGTGTCGGCGATCATGTCGGCAGCGGTCGTCACGGTGCTGGTCATTCGTTTCCCCCGGTTGCTCGTCGGCGCCCCTGGCTGGTGGGCACCGGCTGACGAGAGAAACTTTCGAGGTCGGGGGGTGCACGCTCCGGTCACTTACGGTTGTCTACCGGTTGCATCGGGTTCCTCTGCCGGTGACGGCTCTTGGATCGGCGGGCGAGGGCTCCGGTTGAGGGTTCGCAGGCGGTACGGCAGGGTGGGCGCATGGATCTGAGCGACACCGGTTCGGCCATCGCCCTCATCTCCGGCCTGGTGATCCTGACCGGCGTGGTCGGAGTTCTGGTGCCGGTGCTTCCCGGCCTGCTGCTGACCTGGTCCGGAGTGATGCTCTGGGCGGTTCTCGGCGACGGCGGCGGCGGTGCCCGGCTGCTGGTCGCGGTGCTCGCCACGGTGCTCACCGGGCTGGGTCTGGTGATCAAGTACCTGTGGCCGGGGAAGAAGCTCAAGGACAGCGGGGTGCCGGCGTCGGCGCTGCTGGCCGGTGGCGTGCTCGGCATCGTCGGGTTCTTCGTGGTGCCGTTCGTGGGCCTGATCCTCGGCTTCGTGCTCGGGATCTGGCTGGTCGAGCTGAGCCGGCTGGGCCTGGACCGGGCCTGGCCGTCGACCCGCTCGGCGCTCGGGGCGGTCGGCCTGTCCCTGCTGGTGGAGCTCGCGGCGGCGCTGGCGATCGCGGTGATCTGGCTCTTCGGGCTGGCCTTCGCCTGAGACCGGCGCCGGGGGTCGCGAGCCTAGGGCCGGGTCATCCGGCGGCGTCGCCGGACGGCGAGCAGGAGCAGCAGCGGCGTGGCGGTGAGCAGCACCGCCACCGAGGCCGCCGCCGCGACGGTCAGCCCGGCCGGCGCGGACGGCCGCTTGTTGCCGGCCCCGCCACCGCCGCCGGCGACCGTGGTCTTCTCCACCCGGGGTGACCCGGTGGCCGCCACCTCCTCCGGGGTGACCAGCCGGCCCACCGACGACCCGGCCGGCAGCGAGAATCCCCAGTCGAGCAGCTTGGCGCCCTGTTCCCAGCCGCGCAGCGGCCGTGCCTCGGCGCCCAGCAGGGTGGCCACCAGGGTGCGGCCGTCGCGGGTGGCCGCGCCGACGTAGCTGTGCCGGGCCAGGGTGGTGAACCCGGTCTTCCCGCCGAGCGCGCCCGGGTAGTTGTAGATCAGCTTGTTCTCGTTCTGGAACTGGAAGCCGCCCACCTTCGGCTTCTTCTGCGCCGGCAACCGGGCCGTTCTGGTCAGCACGTACTTGCGGAAGTCGTCGTTGGCGAAACACACCCGGGCGATCAGGGCCAGGTCGTACGCGCTGGTGAACTGCCCCTTGCCGTCCAGCCCGGACGGGGTGACCGCGTGCGTCTGGCGTGCGCCGAGCGCGGCCGCCTTGGCGTTCATGGCGGCGACCGTCGTGGCGAGGCCGTCCTTGCCGCCGCCTCCGGCCAGCCGGGCGAGCGCGTTGGCGGCGTCGTTGCCCGAGTTGAGCATCAGCCCGAGCCAGAGGGTCGCGATCGTGTACTGCCCGCCGACCACCAGACCGACCGCCGAGCTGCCGGGCTCGATGTCCAGGTCGCCGCGGGTCACGGTGATTCTCTGCGCCGGATCGAGTTGATCGATCGCGGTCGCGGCGAGCAGCATCTTCTGCACACTGGCCGGGGTCTGGTGGACGTGCGGGCCGCAGGCGCCGAGCACCTCGCCGGTCTCCAGGTCGGCCACCAGCCAGGTGGTGGCGGTCAGGGCCGGCGGGTTCGGGCTGTTCTCCGGAACGACCAGGCCGTGCGTGGCGAGGTCGTCGCCGCCGACCCGCATGTCCTCGGCCACCTCGGCGGGCGGGGTGGGCCGGGGCGGCGCGCTGGGCTTGGCGATCTTCGGCTTGGGGCACGGGATCTCGGCGGGGGCCGCCGACGCCGGGACTCCGGTGAGCACGAGAAGCACGGCCGCGCACGCCGCCACGGGAGCTCTCACGGCCAGACGTCCCCGGCGGTCAGCCGCTTCTCCAGCAGGGCGGCCAGGGGGATCGACTCGCCGTCGCGCCCGCCCGCGCCGACGATCAGGCGCGGCATGCTGGGGGAGAGGTCGGCGCCGGTGAACCGGGCCCGCAGCGACGGCGGCACGGTGAGCACGTAGTACTCCCCGTCGTCGCCGACGGCCACCGAGCGGTCGGATTTCAGATACCACCCGCGGATGTGCGTCCGGTACGTCGACCGGCCGTCGAGGCTGCGCGCGGCCAGCGTGTGCGGGGCCAGCCCGGCCTCGGCGGCACGGCGCACGAAGTCGTCGAGCAGCGCGGCGGCCTGCCGCGCCTCCGCGCTCCGATCCGCCTCGAGGGCGGCGGCGCGAACGGCAACGGCCCGGCGCTGCTGCTCCCGCCAGGCGGCCTGCTCGTCCTGCATGGCGCCGACCCTAACGCGAGACGCCGGGTTCCGGTCAACCGGGCTTTCCCGGATTCTGCTCCCATTCCCGGGTTCCATTCCGATAACCGGGGCGAAGAATTGCCGGATCGCGGTGGGGAGTTGCGCCACAGACCTTCCGCGCGCCAGACTGAGGCTTATTCGGGACCCACCTTGAGTGTCACTCAGCGTAGGTCGGCGGCGGCGGCCTCCACCGTCGTGAATGAGCCTCACCGGGCGCGGTTGATTAATTCTTCTCGGGAGTCGTTATGGCGCGGCAGGTAATCACCACCCTGATCGACGATCTGGACGGCAAGAAGGCGGATCGGACGGTCGAGTTCAGTCTGGACGGCGTCAGCTACACGATCGACCTTTCCGAGGCCAATGCCGGAAAGCTGCGCAAGGCTCTGGACCCGTTCATCTCCGCGGGCACCCGCCTGGGACGCACCACGTCGGGGCGTATCCCGTCGCGTGGCGCCGCCCCCGTCCGTACCGCGGGTTCCCGTGACGAGAACCGGCTGATCCGGGAGTGGGCGATCCGGAACGGACGCAAAATCTCCGAGCGGGGCCGCATTCCGCAGGAGGTCAGCAACGCCTACCGGGCGGCACACGGGCGCTGATTCCCAACGGTTGTCACCGTGCCGGCGGTCCGCCACCGGCACGGTGCGTGACGCTGTCTTGACGCGGTGCGAGACGTCGATCTCGGTGCGTGGAGCGGGCGATAACCGGGGGTAAACGGACCGGCTGCCGGAGACCGTGATAAATCCCACTCGGTCACCGAGGGAATCGCAATCGGTCCGAATGGGGCCCGGCTTTACCGATTAGTGAGGCGGGGCAGCTCGGCGGCGACCGCCTCCAGCACCTTCTCGTCACCCGCGTACCAGCTGGACTCCCGCGGCCAATGCGTGATCACATCGGTGAATCCCAGCTCCCGGGCCCGCCCGGTCGCGTCGGTGAAGGCATCCACGCTGGTCATCGAGTAGATCGGCGACGAGTCCAGGTTGAGGTAGCGGTCCACCGAATCCAGCGGGCGGCCGGCGGACTCCATGGCGGCGTGGAAACGGTCCCGGAACTCGGCCACCGCCCGCCACCATTCCTCGGCGCTGTCGACCTGCGGGCCGGTGGTCACCCAGCCGTCGCCGTACCGGGCGGCGAGACGCAGCGCCCGCGGGCCGTTGGCGGCGACCACGAACGGCGGCCGCGGCTGCTGCACCGGGCCCGGATCGTTGCGCGCGTCGACCGCCGCATACCAGGACCCGGACCAGGTGGTCACCGGCTGCCGCAGGATGCCGTCGAAGAGCTCCAGGAATTCGGCGAACCGGTCCACCCGGGCGCGCGGCGTCAGCTCCGGGGCGCCGAGGACCGCCGAGTCGAAGCCGATGCCGCCGGCGCCCAGACCGAGGACCAGCCGGCCGCCGGAGATGTCGTCCAGAGCGGTGACCTCCCGGGCGAAATGCACCGGGTGGCGGAAGTTCGGCGAGGCCACGTACGTCCCGAGGCGGATCCGGGAGGTGACCATGGCGGCGGCGGTGAGGGTCGGCACGGCGTCGAACCACGGGCCGTCGACCAGATCGCGCCAGCCGAGGTGGTCGTACGTCCACGCGTGGTCGAAGCCGAACTCCTCGGCGAGCCGCCAGCGCCGGCTCGCGTCGGCCCAGCGCCGGTCGGGGAGGATCACGATGCCGATACGCACGGGCGAAGCCTACGTCAGGCCGTCTGCCGGCCCTCCTCTGGTTGCTCCCCGGGGTGCCCGGCCGCCGCGGTGAAGGCCTGGAGGGCGCGCAGCAGGTCCTGCTGGGCGGCGACCGGCATCCGCTCCAGCACCTCGGCCAGCGCGGCCCGCCGGCGCTCCCGCAGGTCGGCCAGCAGCCGCCGGGCCGCCGAGGTGAGCAGCAGCCGCACCTCGCGGCGATCCCGGGGGTCGGCGACCCGGCGCAGCAGGCCGGTGGCCTCCAGCCGGTCGCAGAGGCGGCTCGCCGAGGACGGCACCACGTCGAGGGCCTCGGCCAGGCGGCTCATGTTGGTGTGCCGGTTGCCGGCGACGATGGTCAGCACCCGGAGCTGGGCCGGCGGGACCGCGGGCTGCTGGGCCAGCCTGGCCCGTTCGAGGACGCCCACCAGTGACTCCACCGACGACTCGACAGCCGCGGCGACCTCGGTGGCGTACTCCATCGGTGTTCCCCGTCATCGCCAGTCGCGGACCCGTGAACTTACACGTATACCCGCCGGGGGAGGTTCACAAACGTCGAAGCCGAGAAAATCTCAGCGTCGCCAGTCCAGGCAGACGGTCACGGCGTCATCCTCCGGCTCGGCGCCGGCGTGATAGTCGCGCAGGCCCCTCATCACCGTACCCACCGCCTCGGTGGCGGGCTGCAGCCGCGTCCGGCGAACCGCGCTGATCAGGGCGGACGCGCCGTACCGGGTGAGGCCGCCGGGGCTGGCCGCGTGGACGCCGTCGCTGACCACGAGCATCCGGTCGCCCGGCTCCAGCTGGAACCGCTGGATCTCGTAGCGCGCCTCGCCGAACATGCCGAGCGGCAGCTGCTCCTCCAGCGGGACCTTCCCGGTCTCGCCGGCGCGGGCGATCAGGCAGTGCGGCGAACCGGCGTCCACGGCGGACACCCCACCGCCGACCAGGTCGATCTCCAGGAGCAGCGTGGCGGTGTGCACGGCGCCGCCGTACCGGGAGTGCACCGCGTCGGAGGCCAGCTCGGCCTGCTCGACGATGTCGGCGCCGCACCGGCGGGCGTTGCGCATGGCGTTCACCGCCAGCGAGGTGAGCAGGGCGGCCTCCATCCCGTCGCCGCAGCCGTTGAGCACCGTGACGGTCAGGCGGTCGCCGTCGAGCGCCCAGTCGAAGTGGTCGCCGCGAACGTCGTACGCCGGCTCCAGCTGGCCCGCGATGAGGAACCGGTCGTCGCCGAGCGACCGCCCGGGCAGCAGGTCCCACTGCAACTCGGCGGCCATCGTGAGCCGGGCCCGCCGTTGCGCCCGCCGGTAGCGGTCGGTCGCGGCCGAGGCGGCGCGCAGCGCGGTGGCCAGGTCGTCGGCGTCGGCGGTGAGCCGTTCGCCGAGATCCCCGCCGGGCCTCTCGGGCAGGTCGAGGCGCAGCACCCCGACCCGCTCACCCCAGCAGCTCAGCGGCAGGTGCAGGCGGACCGGGCCGCCGTCCGGCCGCTCGGTGCCGGGCCGCTGGCTGCCGAAGCAGCGCAGCGCGGCCGCGTCGGGGCGCTCGCCGGGGCCGAGCAGCGGGTGCAGCCGGGTGAAGGTGAGATCGGGGATCAGCACCTCGACGGTGTCGGCGGCGTAATGGCGGCGCAGATGCTCGGCGGCCACCTCGGGCAGCCGGTCAGGCGGCGCGGCCCGCAGCAGCGAGCCGAGGGGCGCCGGTTGATCAGACATTCCGGACTCCTCTCCACGACGTCACGTTCGACCGGACAACAGCGACAGGTATTTGTTATACGGCAAGCAAATCGCGCCGGAACCACCCCCCATGCGGGTGGTCCGGCGCGCTGCTCGTTTCCTCAGGCGAACGACTTCTCGAAATGGATCAGGCTGCCGGTGCGCGGGCTCGACTGCATGCGCACGTTCTCGCCCAGCGCACGGATCAGGAAGAGGCCACGGCCCCGCTCGCTCACCGGGGACGGAGCAGCGTCCACCCCGGGGTCGAAACCGGTGCCGTCGTCGACCACGTCGATCGAGCAGCGGTCCTCACCCACGTCGAGGTGCACCTCGAAGCTCTCCGCCCCGGCCGCGTGCTTCACCACGTTGGCGCACGCCTCGGTGAGGGCGATCTCCAGATCCGCGCCGGCCTGGCGATCCACTCGCAGGATCGTCAGGGCGCAACGCAACAGCCGGCGCACCGCCGGAACGCTGTCCACCTCGCGGGGCAGATTGAGCCGGACCGACATGCGCATGACTCTGCTGTGCCCGATCCGCGCTCCGGCTAACCACGGCCGGATGGTGATCACCGCGCCCGAACGTGTTATCCATGGACCCCGCGCCCGTCTCCCTCATCGGTGCGACCCGCGCCCGGAGGGCAGGAGCTGACATGACACGACAACCCGGCATCGCGATCGTGACGGCCGCCCGCGCGGGCGACCCGGCCGCGGTCGACCGGCTGGTCTCCGGCTACCTGCCGCTGGTCTACACCATCGTGGGCCGGGCCCTGGAGGGGCACGCCGACGCCGACGACGTCGTGCAGGAGGTCATGCTCCGGGTGCTGCGCAACCTCGGCGAGCTGCGCGACCCGGCGGCGTTCCGCTCCTGGCTGGTCGCGATCACCGTGCGCCAGGTGCGGGAACGCTTCCGGGGCCGGCCGCCGGCCGTCGAGCTGGATCCCGAGCTGCGCGATCCCGGCGCCGACTTCACCGACCTGGCGATCACCCGCCTGGAGCTCTCCGGACAGCGCCGGGAGACCGCCGAGGCGACCCGCTGGCTCGACGAGGAGAACCGGGAACTGCTCTCGCTCTGGTGGCTGGAGGCGTCCGGCGAACTCACCCGCGACGAGATCGTCGAGGCCACCGGCCTGGGCCGCCAGCACGCCGCGGTCCGGATCCAGCGGATGAAGGCCCAGCTGGAGACCGCCCGCGCGGTGGTCCGGGCGCTGCGCCCGCCGCGCTGCCCGGAGCTGTCCGCCGCCCTGTCCGGCTGGGACGGCCGGCCCGGCGCGCTCTGGCGTAAACGCATCGCCCGGCACACCCGCGACTGCCGGCGGTGTGCGCCCGCCTGGCAGGACATGGTGGAGGCCGAGCGCCTGCTCGCCGGCATGGCGCTGGTGCCGCTGCCGCCCGGCCTCGGCTCCGCCTTCGGCACGATCCAGATCAACGTCCTTCCCGGTACGGGTACGCCGACCGCGACCGCGACGACGGCGGTGCAGGCCGGTGGCGCCGTGACGTCGAAGGTGCTGGCCGGGGTGCTCGCCGTGGGCCTGGTCACGGGTGGCGGCGCGCTGGCTCACGCGTACCGGGAACCGGCGGAGCCGTCCCGCCCCGCAGCGGTCGTCGCGGCACCGGAGGTCTCCTCCGCCCCGGCCGCGCCGTCGATCTCCCCGTCGGCCGTGCCCACCACGACCCCGCCGTCGAGGAAGGCGACCGCCGTGCCCGCCGCCCGCTCGCCGAAGAAGGGGGCCGGGGTGTGGCGGTTCGCCGGTTCCAAGGGCGCGCTCGAGGACGTCGGCGCGGGCTGGTACTACGACTGGGGACCGGACGACGACGAGGTGCCCGGCCCGGCCGGCGTCGAGTTCGTGCCGATGATCTGGGGCGCCGCCGACGTCACCGACGCGACCCTGAAGCGGGCCGAGGCCGAGGGCGACGTGCTGCTCGGCTTCAACGAACCGGATCTGGCCGAGCAGTCGAACATGACCGTCGAGGCCGCGCTGGCCGCCTGGCCCCGCCTCGAAGCGACCGGGATGAAGCTGGTCAGCCCGGCCGTCGCGTTCGGCGGCGACACGGCCGGCGGCTGGCTCGACCGGTTCATGACCGGCGCCGAGGCGAAGGGGCTGCGGGTCGACGCGATCGCCCTGCACTGGTACGGCTCGGACTTCGGCGCCGCCGCGGTGAACCAGTTCCTCGGCTATGTCGACGCCGTCCACCGGCGCTACGGCAAGCCGGTCTGGGTCACCGAGTTCGGCCTGATCGACTTCGGCGGCTCGCCGCGCTATCCGAGCGACGCGCAGAAGGTCCGGTTCATCAGGGGCGCCACCGCGGGCCTGGAGAAGCGGTCCTACGTCGAGCGGTACGCCTGGTTCGGGCTGCCGGCCGTCGGTGACAGCGCCGACTTCGGCCTCTACACCGATGCGGACAGTCCCACGGCGGCCGGAAAGGCCTACCGCGCCGCCGGATGACCGTCTCACGGGAACCCGGCCGGGGGGGGGGGGGGGGGGGGCGGCCGGGCCCCCCCCGCCCCCCCGCCGGGGGGGGGGGGGGGGGGGGCGTCGGCGGAGCAGTTCGCGCCGGCGGAGCTGCTCAGATTCGGCATTCTGGCGGAGGAGCTCGGGTTCGACTCGGTCTTCGTCAGCGATCACCTGCAACCGTGGCGGCACGACGGCGGCCACGCTCCGGCGGCTCTGCCCTGGCTGGGTGCGCTCGCCGCGCGTACCGAACGGGTGCTGATCGGCACCAGCGTGCTCACGCCGACGTTCCGCTACCACCCGGCCGTGGTGGCGCAGGCGTTCGCCACGCTCGGCTGCCTGGCGCCGGGCCGCGCCGTCCTCGGCGTCGGCTCCGGCGAGTCGCTCAACGAGGTGCTGCTCGGCACGCGGTGGCCGGACGGCAAGGAGCGGTTCGCCCGGCTCAAGGAGGCCGTGCTGCTGATCCAGAAGCTCTGGGCCGAGGACCGGGTCACCTACGAGGGCCAGTTCTACCGGACCCAGAACGCGACGATCTATGACAAGCCGGATGTTCCGGTGCCGATCTACATCGGCGCCTCCGGACCGGCCGCCACCCGGCTGGCCGGGCGGATCGCCGACGGTTTCATCACCACCAGCGGCAAGGGGCACGCCCTCTACACGGACACGCTGCTGCCGGCCGTCACCGAGGGCGCCGAGAAGGCCGGTCGCAAGATCGACGACCTGGACCTGATGATCGAGGTCAAGGTCTCCTTCGACGACGACGTCGAACGGGCCCGCGCCGACACCCACTACTGGGGCGCGCTGGCCCTCTCCCCGGAGGAGAAGACCGGCGTCGAGGACCCGGTGGAGATGCAGCGCCTGGCCGACGCCCTGCCGGTCGAGCGGACCGCGACCCGCTGGATCGTCTCCTCGGACCCGGCCGACCACGCCGCGAAGGTCGCCGAATACCTGGACATGGGCTTCAAGCACCTGGTGTTCCACGCGCCCGGCCCGGACCAGGAGCGGTTCCTGCGGCTCTACGCCGACCAGATCCTGCCGCAGCTCCGCGCTCGCGGCTGACCCGGCGGGGCTCTCACACCGAGCGGAGGTGGCCGCGGCCGCCGTCCGAGCCGCCGCCCTCGCCGTTGATCACCCGCAGGTTGGGGCGGGCCTGGGCGGCGGGGTCCTGGTTGTCCCGCCAGCGCCGCCGGTTCGGGATCTCCCCGGCCGGGCGTGCGGGCGGCGGCAGCGGGCCGGGCCCGGTCGCCGAGAACGCACGGCCGGACGCGCCGGTCCGGCGGTCGGCGAACGGGTCGGTCCGGCGGCGTTCCGGGCCGCGGCGTTCCCCGCGGCGCCGGTCCGGGAATCCGAGCCCGGCGCTGTTCGGGTAGTCGAGTCCGGTGCCGTCCGGGCCGCCGTTCGGCGACGGCCAGCGGCGCGGCGCCGGACCGGCGGGCATCCGGTCGATCGTCGGGCGCCGGGTGGCGTTGACGGTCGTGCCGCCGGGTTCCGGGCCCACGACGAGCGGCGGCAACGGGCGCGCGGTGCCGTCGGTGAGCACCACGATGCTCTCCGGTGTGCCGGCCCGCGCCGCCCGGCGCCGCGCCAGGAACTCCCGGAACACGGCCGCCACGCCGGTGAACAGCGGGGTGCCGGTGAAGGCGGGGCGCCGCGCCACCGGGACCTCGGTGACCCGCAGGCCGGCGGCCCGGGACCGGACGGTGAGCAGCGGTTCAGCGTCCCGGCCGTCGCCGGGGGCCGGTTCGGTGCCGGCCACCCGGGGCAGCCCCAGCCGGCCGGCCACGTCACGCCGGAACGCCCGGAGACCGGAGCCGGGGTCGGACGGGCGGCAGCCGAGCAGGACGCTCATGAACCAGAGCAGGATCAGGTCGGTGAGCCGGGCCGGGGTGTGTACGCCCTCCGCCACGTCGGCGCCGGAGCGCAGCGCCTCGATGAGAAGGGACAGCTCGGCGGGGTCGGCCGAACCGTCGCCGGGCACCGTGACGACCACGTCGCCGATGGCCGCCGCGACCCCGCAGGCGAGGGCGTTGCCGGCCCCGGTACGGGTCTGGCGGATCATCCGGGCGGCCCGGGGGAGCCCTCGGACGATCTCCTCGCCGGGCCCCACCACCACGATCACCTCGTGCACCGGAGGCAGCGCGCCGAGCAGGATCGGCAGCCGGTCCGCGGTGGGGACCGGGATCACCACACTCACGGAGGGTGATAGTGGGGCTTTCGGCACTGGCATGCGGGACGACTCCCGGGCTCGACGTCAAGGCTGCGCCCGAAGCTACCGTCCAGCCACCCGCCTGCAACCCGGCCTATCGGTTGAGTGTGATCATCTGCGCGGACCGAACCGGCTTCTGCGCCGTGGGAGTGTGACCGAGCGTACAGAGGCGTTTGGGTAGGGTGATCGATGTGCGAGTCGGTGGAGGGGCTGTGAGCATCGAGGCGATCGTCTTCGACCTGGACGGGGTCATCATCGACACCGAGGAGGTCTGGGAGCAGGTCCGGCGTGCCTACGTGGCCGAGCACGGGCGGGAGTTCCTGCCGGACAGCCAGGACCGGATGATGGGCATGAGCACCGGGGAGTGGTCGGCGCACCTGGCCGACGAGGTGGGCGTACCCCGTACCGCTCCGGAGGTGGCCGCGGACGTCCTGGGCCGGATGGCCGAGCGTTACCGCGAAGCCCTGCCGCTGATTCCCGGATCCGTCGAGACGGTCCGGGCGCTCGGCGCCCGCTACCGCCTCGCGCTGGCCAGCTCCTCGGCGCGGATCCTGATCGACCAGGTGCTGGAGACCGCCGGGCTGACCGGCGCCTTCGAGGTGACCCTCTCGACCGAGGAGGTGCCGCGGGGCAAACCGGCGCCGGACGTCTACCTGGAGGCGGTCGGCAAACTCGGCCTCACCCCCGGCGTCTGCGCCGCCGTGGAGGACTCCAGCAACGGTCTGCGCTCGGCCGCCGCGGCCGGCCTCACCGTGATCGCCGTCCCGCACGGCGTCTATCCGCCGGCCGCGGACGCGCTGGCCGGAGCGACGCTGGTGGTGAACGCGATCACCGATGTGACCCCCGAGGTGGTTTTGAACCTCCATCGATAGGGGTATGCCGCGGGCCACACTCATGGAGGTGGCCCGTGGCGGGACTCCGGCTCGACGTGGGGTTCGTCGACTATCTGATTCTGGCGGTCTATTTCGTCACGGTGCTGGGGGTCGGGTTCGCCGCCCGGCGCGCGATCCGCTCCAGCGCCGACTTCTTCCTCTCCGGGCGGTCGATGCCGGCCTGGGTGACCGGTCTGGCCTTCATCTCGGCCAACCTGGGCGCCCTGGAGATCGTCGGCATGGCCGCGAACGGCGCCCAGTACGGCCTGATGACGCTGCACTACTACTGGATCGGCGCGGTGCCGGCCATGGTGTTCCTCGGCATCGTGATGATGCCGTTCTACTACGGCTCCAAGGTGCGCAGCGTCCCCGAATTCCTGCGGCTGCGCTTCAACCGGCCGACGCACCTGTTCAACGCGGTCAGTTTCGCGGTGGCCCAGGTGCTGATCGCCGGCGTCAACCTGTACGCCCTCGCGCTGATCCTCCAGGCCCTGCTCGGCTGGCCGCTCGTGGTGTCGATCGTGATCGGCGCGTTCATCGTGCTGGCCTACATCACGCTGGGCGGCCTCTCGTCGGCCATCTACAACGAGGTGCTCCAATTCTTCGTGATCGTGGCCGGTCTGCTGCCGATCACCATCATCGGCCTGGTCAAGGTGGGCGGCATCGACGGCCTGTTCGAGAAGGTGCGGCAGAGCCCGCTCGGTGAGGCAGGGCTGCACACCTGGTCGAACACCGGCGGCACCGACAACCCGCTGGGCGCCAGCTGGATCGGCATCGTCTTCGGGCTCGGTTTCGTGCTGTCGTTCGGCTACTGGACGACGAACTTCGCCGAGGTGCAGCGGGCCCTGAGCGCCAAGGACATGAGCGCGGCCCGGCGGACCCCGATCATCGGCGCCTTCCCGAAACTGCTGATCCCGGCGATCACCGTGATCCCCGGGCTGATCGCCCTGGTCACCGTTCAGGGGCTGGGGGCGGACGAGGGGGCGTACACGTACAACAACGCGATTCCGCTGCTGATGCGTGACCTGCTGCCCAACGGTGTGCTCGGGGTGGCGGTGACCGGCCTGGTGGCGTCGTTCATGGCCGGCATGGCGGCGAACGTGAGCGGGTTCAACACCGTCTTCACCTACGACATCTGGCAGGCCTACGTCCGCAAGGACCGGGACGACGCCTACTACGTGCGGGTGGGCCGGATCGCCACGGTCGGCGGCATCCTGGTCGGCATCGGCACCGCCTTCATCGCGGCCGGGTTCGACAACATCATGAACTACATCCAGGCGCTGTTCTCGCTGTTCAACGCGCCGCTGTTCGCCACCTTCATCGTCGGCATGTTCTGGAAGCGGATGTCGGCGTGGGCCGGGTTCTGGTCGCTGCTGCTCGGCTTCCTGGCCGCGTTCACGCTCTACATCCTGCACCTGACCGAGGTGCTGAAGTTCAACTCCGACCTGGAGCAGAGCTTCTGGGGCGCCGGGCTGGCCTTCGTGACGGCGGTGGTGGTGGCCGCGCTGATCACCCCGTTCACGCCGGGCAAGAGCGAGGACGAGCTGCGCGGCCTGGTCTACGGCACGGCCGGCGACACCCTCGTCGCGGACCGGGTGTGGTGGCGCAACCCGGTGCTGCTCGGGGTGGTCGCGGTGATCCTGGCGTTCGTTCTGTACATCCCGGTCTGGTGAGGAGGCCGCAACGATGGCGAGGCTTTTCGACGTACGACGGGTGATCGGTGGCCTGTTCGTGCTCTACGGCGTGATCGTCACCCTGATCGGGATCCTCGACGGTCCCTCCGAGCTGGAGAAGGCTCAGGGCGTACGGATCAATCTCTGGATGGGTCTCGGCATGCTGGCCTTCGGCCTGCTGATGCTGCTCTGGCTGCGGCTGAACCCGCCGCCTCCGCTGGAGGAGGCGGACGAGGACCGCGAGATCTGAGGGCCGGACGGGTGCGATTCGGGTGCGAAACCGTTGCACAGGATCCTCATAACGTAAGGACAGGAATCCGTGCACCGATGACCCCCGGCATGGGACCCCTCGCCTCGATCAGTCGGCTCGCCGGTTCGGCGAGCAGCCGGCCGGTGGGCTGGCAGGTGCAACTACGCGTGGACTACGTCGTCAACATCGTGACGCAGACACATCGCGGTCAATCCGAGGACATCGTCCGGAAGGAGATCGAGAACCAGCTCCGCACCTTCGGTGTGGTGCCCAACAACCGGCAGGTCGCCCAGTACGCCTGCGCGATCTCGTCACTGCCGCCGATCCCCCTCGACAGCTGAGCGGTCAGCGGGCCGGGAAGCGCAGGATCCGGTCGTCACCGTCGCGCAAGTCGCCGCGGCCGTCGGTGTTCGAGGTGGTCAGCCACAGCGAACCGTCCGGCGCCACGGCGACCGTGCGCAACCGGCCGTACCTTCCGGTGAACTCGGCCTTCGTCGACCCGCCGCCGAGCGGCACCGTCCACAGTCGTTCGCCCCTGAGCGCGGCCACGTAGAGGGTGTCGCCGGCGACGGCGGCCCCACTCGGTGAGGCCTCGTCCGTGCCCCACTGGACGATCGGGTTCGTGTACCGGTCGTCGCTGCCGCGGCCCTCCACCTCGGGCCAGCCGTAGTTCTTCCCCGGCTCGATGAGGTTGACCTCGTCCAGGCGGTTCTGCCCGAACTCGATGCCGTACATCCGGCCCTGTGCGTCCCAGGTCAGGCCCTGCACGTTGCGGTGGCCCAGGCTCCAGACCGGGGAACCGGACCACGGGTTGCCGGGCGCCGGGTCGCCCTCCGGGGTGAGCCGCAGGATCTTGCCGGCCGGGTCGTTCCGGTCCTGGGAGCGGGAGCGCTCGCCCGCGTCGCCGGTGCCGACGTAGAGCATGCCGTCCGGCCCGAACGCGATCCGGCCGCCGTTGTGGTTGCCGGCCTTGGCGATCCCGTCGAAGATCACCTCCGGGTCGCCGCCGGACCCGCGGAACCGGGCGATCCGGTTGTCGCCGGCGGCCGTGTAGTACGCATACACCCAGTCGTCCTTGACCGCGAGCCCGAGCAGGCCGCCCTCGCCGCCGGCGTCGACCGCGGGGAGCCGGCGCAACTCGGTGGGCTTGCCGCCCGACCGCACCTGGAGGATGCGGGCGGTGTCGCGTTCGGCCACCAGGGCGGTGCCGTCCGGCAGGAAGGCCAGCCCCCACGGCACGTCCAGGCCGGTGGCCACGGTCTCCGGCGCGGAGAGATCCGGGTTGCCCCGGGAGGTGACCGAGGGCGCCTGCGCGCCCGAGAGGGCCGGCACCGGCGCCACCGTCGGCGCGGCCGCCTCGCCGTCGACGGAGCAGGCGGTCAGAACGGCCACACTGGTCGCCGCGAGGGCCCGGCGGATCGATGCCATTCCTCCACCCTGCCACGCATCCCCGGCGACGGCTCGCCGAGATGTGCCCTATCTGCGGTAAATGACGCTGTTTGCCGGATCGATCGGGTCGATCCGGCCCAAGATGGGGCCGCGTGGTGCCGAGCCGCGTGGGGCGGAGGTCTGGGCTTTGCGAGCTTTGGCACGGCGGCTCACGGCCGCGATCCTCACCCTCACGACCCTTCTGGCGTACGCCCCACGACCGGCCCACGCCGACCGGGCGCAGTCGCCGATCGCCTGGAAACCGTGCCCCCAGGACGGCACGGTGCAGTGCGGCACCATGCGCGTACCGGTCGACTGGTCCGAGCCGTCCGGTCCCGGCCTCGACATCGCCCTGGCCCGCAGCCCGGCCGCCGACCGGACCGCCCGGGTCGGCACGCTGCTGGTCAACCCCGGCGGCCCCGGCGTCTCGGCGGCCGGCCTGGTCCTGGACCACGGCTACTTCGGCACCGACGTGCGCCGCCGCTTCGACATCGTCGGGGTCGACCCGCGCGGCGCCGGTCGCAGCGCCCCGGTCCTCTGCGACCAGGCCCTGGTAGACCGCAAGCCGGCACCGCTGTTCACCACCGAAGCCGAGTTCCGGCAGGCCGGCGAGTACAACCGCAGGCTGGCCACCGACTGCGCCGGCCGCAGCGGCGCGGTCTACCGGCACGCCGACTCGATCAGCGTGGTCCACGACATGGAAGCCGTCCGGATCGCCCTCGGTGAACAGCGGATCAGCTTCTACGGCGCCTCCTACGGCAGCCTGCTCGGCCTGCTCTACGCCGAGCGCTATCCGCACCGGCTGCGCGCCCTGGTGCTGGACAGCGTGATGGACCACAGCGCCGGGGTGGACGCCTTCCTCACCCAGACCGCGGACGCCGTGCAGGCCGCCTTCGACCAGTTCGTGGCCTGGTGCGCCCGGGACGGCAGGTGTGTGCTGCGCGGCCGGGACATCAAGCTGATCTGGGCGGAACTGATGCGGCGGGCCACGGCCGGGCAGCTGATCGACCCGTACGACCCGCCGGACCGGATCGGCGCCTGGGACCTCATCTCGGCGGCGTTCAGCGCGTTCTACGGCCCACAGTGGTACTCGTTCGCGTACTACCTGAAAGACGCGTACGAGCCCGCGCCCGAGCCGGTGGCCGGATCCCCCGTGCTGGAGTCGGCCGACCTCACCACCCCGCACAGCTTCGGGGCGGTCATGTGCCAGGACTGGTGGCTGCCGGTCGACGGATTCACCGCCTACCGGGACCGGATGCGGGCGCTGGCGGTCCGGGCACCGCAGATGCTCGCCTCGCCGCTCGCGCTGACCGCCCTCGGCGGCTGTCTCGGCCGTGAGACGCCGGTCAACCCGCAACGGCCGATCCCGCCCGCCACCGGGCCGGTCCTGGTGGTCAACTCCCGGTACGACCCGGCCACCGCGTACGTCTGGGCGCAGCAGGTCACCCGGCAGCTCGGCCCGGCCGCCCGGCTGCTCACCTACCAGGGGTGGGGGCATGTGGCGTACACGCACAGCCCGTGCGTCAGCGGCGCGGTCGATCGTTACCTGATCGGGCTGACCATGCCCGCGTCCGGCGCATCCTGCCCGGCGATCGAGCCGCAACCGTTCGGCATCGGATGAGGAGTCGGCCGATCGGTTGTGCGCCGCGCCGATCCCCGGTAGGCAGGGATAGATGGCCGACGTTGTCCAATCTGGAGGGCCGATGCGGATCCTGCCCGCGCTGACAGCGCTGTCCCTGACCACGCTGGGGTTCGTGGTCACGTCCCCACCTGCCCTGGCCGGCGGTGGCACACCGGTCAAGGAACCGACCGCGGTCGGCTACGGCGGCGCGGTCGCCACGGTCGACGCCACCGCCACCGCGGTCGGTCTCGACGTGCTGCGTCGCGGCGGCAACGCGGTGGACGCCGCGGTCGCCGCCGCCGCCACACTCGGCGTCACCGAGCCGTTCTCGGCCGGCATCGGCGGCGGCGGATTCTTCGTCTACTACGACGCCCGGAAACGGAGCGTGTCGACGATCGACGGGCGGGAGACCGCGCCGGCCACCGCCACCGACAGGTACTTCATCGACCCGGCGGACGGGCTGCCGTACGACTTCAACGAGGCCCGGGTGAGCGGGCTCTCCACCGGCGCGCCCGGCACCCTGGCCACCTGGGACGAGGCGCTGGACCGCTGGGGCACCCGTACCCTCGCCGCCTCCCTGCGGCCCGCCGCCCGGGTCGCCGAGCACGGCTTCGAGGTCGACGCCACGTTCCGCCAGCAGGTCACCGACAACGCCGCGGCGTTCGGGCAGTTCACCTCGAGCCGGGCGCTCTACCTGCCGGGCGGGGCGCCGCCGGCGGTCGGCACGATCCAGCGCAACCCCGACCTGGCGGCCACCTACCGGCTGATCGCGGAGAAGGGCACCGGCGTCTTCTACCGGGGCGCGGTCGCCGACGACATCGTCACGACGGTCCAGCACCCGCCGGTCGCCGCCGACCCGTGGGGCACCTGGGCTCACCCGATCCGGCCCGGCGTGCTCACCAGGGCCGACCTGGCCGGCTACCGGCTCCGGTTCCCGGCCCCGACCCGCTCCGACTACCGCGGGCTCACCGTCTACGGCATGTCCACGCCGTCCAGCGGCGGCACCGCGGTCGGCGAGGCGCTCAACATCATCGAGGCCGGGCTGCCCACCTCGGCGACCGCCACCGACAAGCTGCACTACTACCTGGAGGCGTCGGCGCTCGCCTTCGCCGACCGGAACCGGTACGTCGGGGCGTACACCGATCGGCCGGTCCTGAAGAAGTTGATCTCGGATCGCTGGGCCGCCCAGCGGGCCTGCACGATCGACCGCACGAAGGCGCTGGTCAAGCCGGTCGCGCCCGGTGACCTGACCGGCTCCGGCTGCGCCACCGCCACCGCGGGCGGCGCCGTCGAGGAGGGCCAGAGCACCACCAACCTGACCGTCGCCGACCGCTGGGGCAACATCGTCGAGTACACCTTCACCATCGAGGCGACCGGCGGCAACACCATGGTCGTGCCGGGGCGCGGCTTCCTGCTCAACAACGAGCTGACCGACTTCAACTTCGCGCCCACCCAGGGCACCGCACCCGACCCCAACCTGCCCGGCCCGGGCAAGCGGCCGCGCAGCTCCATGTCGCCGACCATCGTGCTCGCCGACGGCAAGCCGTTCCTGGCGCTCGGCTCGCCCGGCGGCGCCACCATCATCACCACCGTGCTCCAGGTGCTGGTCAACCGGCTCGACCTGGGCATGACCCTGCCGGAGGCGATGGCCGCGCCGCGCGGCTCCCAGCGCAACAGCGCCGGCATCCAGGCCGAGGCGGCGTTCCGCACCCGGTACGGCCCGGTGCTCACCCCGCTCGGCCACACGTTCGCCGCGGACGTGGCCGAACTCGGGGCGGCCACCGCGATCGAGTTCACCCGGGGCGGCGGCCTCATCGCCACCGCCGAACCCACCCGCCGGGGCGGCGGCGCGGCCGCGGTGGTCCACCCGAAGCGCTGACGAGCGGGACATGGGGCAGGATCGGCCCCATGTTCTGTGAGAAGTGCGGCGCGCCGCCGCCCCTGGACGGCGGCGCGCACCGGTGCACCCGGGTGAACGAGGGCGAACTGGAGACGTTCGCCGTGGCCAGCCGGCGGGTGATCCGATTCGCGGTGACCTACATGATCGTCGCGGTGGCCACCGCGGTGCTGGTATCGGTCGGAGCGGACGCGCTGGTGCGGGGCGCCACCGACCCGACCGGGGTGGGCCCGATGGGCTTCATGGTGGTCTTCGCCATGATCGCCGGGTTCGTCGCGCTGGTCTGCCTCATCGGTCTGGTGGTCTGCGTCATCGTCTGGATCATCAGCGCCCACCGGGTCACCGACACCGGCCCCGGCGTCGCCGGCTACACCGCACTGTTCCTCACCCTCGCGCTGATCACCGCCGGCTACGTGCTGTCCGGGCAGCTGCACGCGTACGCCGTCACCGGCCTGCGGTTCGGCGGCCTGATCGTGCTGATCACCGGGGTGGTGCTGACCCGTGACCGGATCCGGCGGCTCACCGACATGCCGATCCCGTCCGGCAAGAAGTCGCTGATCACCGAAGAGGACTGGAAGGCGTCCGAGTGGGACCCGGAGGTCCAGCGGGAGATCGAGCGCCGGGGCCGCCCCACCGAGTAGGGCCTACATCGTCAGTGGAAGCCGGACCAGCACGGTCGTACCGGTGTCGCCGCCGGTCAACTCGACGCTGCCATGATGCTTCTCCACCACGGCCCGGCTCAGCGTCAGACCCAGGACACTGCCCGGCAGCGTACGGTCTTGGCCGCGCGCCGTCCGGAAGTGCCCGGTGAAGATCTGCTCCCGCTCGGCGCGCGGCACGTCGGTGGCGGAATCCGAGACGGCCAGTTCGGCGTCCCGCCCGGTGCTGCGCAGCGACACCGTCACCCGGCCGCCGTCCGGGCTGAACCGGACCGCGCTGCTCAGCAGGTTCTCCACGATGTGCCGCAGCCGGTCCCGGTCGCCCGGCAGGATCAGCTCACCCGGCAGGTCGGCGTCGATCACCACCGGCGCGCCGTCGATCGCGGCCCGGGCCCGGTCGACCACCTCCCGCACCACCGCGGCCAGATCCATCGGGATACGCCGTACGTCCGCATGCCCCGCGTCCAGCGCCGACAACTCCAGCAACTCGTCGATGATCTCCCGCAGCTGGTCGGTGTTCCGTTCGATCACCTCGATCAGGCGCGGCCCGTCCCGTACCAGGGTCGCCTCGTCCGCCGACCGCAGCAGCCCGGTGTAGGTGCTGATCGACGTCAACGGCGTCCGCAGCTCGTGCCCGATCAGCGCCAGATACTCCTTCTTGCTCCGGGTCAGCTGCCGTTGCAGATCCTCCGCCCGGCGCCGCTCCAGGAACTGCCCCAGATGCGCGGCGATCCCCGACATCAGCGCGACCAGCTCCTCCTCCGGATCCTCCACCGCGTCGGCGAAAACCGTCAGCACCCCGATCGGCCCGGTCCCGTGATGCACCGGAATCGCCAGCGCGGCGTGCAGCAGGTCCGCCGAGGTGCTCGGCGAGATCAGGCTCTGCGGCCGGCCCACGTCCCGGATCCACAGCGGCTTGTCCACCTGCCAGGCGCGACCGGCCAGGCCCTGCCCGTACGCCAGCCGCTCCGGCACCGGGACACCCGACGGCCAGCCCGGGGCACTCCACCGGGCCACCGCCCGGATCGTCCCGTCGTCGACCATCCACAACTCGGCGTGCACCCAGTCCAGGGTGGCGACCACCGCCTCCAGCACCCGCGGCCCGGCCGCCTCGATGCTCGGCGCCTCCGCGAGAGCGGTCGTGACGGCCAGCTCACAGCTGCGGAACCGTTCCGCCCGCCGCTGCCGGGTCACGTCCTGCACCGCCTGCACCGCCCCCAGCACCCGCCCGTCCAGGCCGTGGATCGGCTGCGCGTCCATCAGGAAGAACCGGATCCGGCGGCCCCGCCCCTGAGCGGCGATCGGCACGTCCCGGACCCGCTCCCCGCGCAGCGCCCGGAACAGCCCCAGATCCTCGGTTCGCAGCGGCACCCCCGAGACGTCGGCCAGCCCGGTGACGTCCTCGATCGGCGTGTCGCCCCAGAGCCGGCGCATCCGTTCGTTCGTGAACACCACCCGGCCCTCGGCGTCGCACGCGGTCACCCCGTCGTGCAGGCTGTCCAGCACCGCGTCCAGGAACCGGTGCTGCCGCTCCAGGTCGTAGCGCGCCAGCCGCTCCCCGATCAACAGGGCCGCCACCTCGGCCGCCTCCGCCACCGCCGTCCTCTGCTCCGGCGTCCACTCCCGCGGCCGGTGGTCGTGGACGCAGCACACCCCGAGCACCAGCCCCGGCCGGTCGTACACCGGAAAGCCCAGGTAGGCGCCGTCGTCCAGCCAGATCATCCCGTCCGGCACCCGCTCGTCCCGGCGGGCGTCCTCGATGATCAGGGGCTCGGCGCCGCGTACCACCAGCCCGCCGAGCGAGTCGTCCAGCCCGGTGTCGGTCACGTCCGCCCCGTCCATCGAGACGCCCCAACTGCCGTACCGCCGCAGCCGATCCCCTTCGACGAACTGGACGCAGGCGCTCGGCGCGTTCGCGGCCCGCGCCGTCAGAGCCGCCAGCTGATCCGCGGACCCGCTGGTCAGCACGCCCCGATGCAGGGCGGCCGGAAAGAACTCGGCCCGGCTCCCGTTGACCCCCGAGGCGTCAGCGTGCGCGGTCCGGGAGGTGCCCGAGTGCGCGGTTCGCGGCGCGTCAGCGTGCGCGGTCGGCGGGGTGTCAGCGTGCGCGGTCGGCGGGGTGCCTGCTCGCGGCGGGGTGCCTGCTCGCGGGGTGTCAGCGGCCGCCGGCGAAGCGGAATGCCCGCCGGCGGCCGACCCCCCGATCGGCGAGTCCGGCTGCTCCCCACTCGGAACCGCCGGACGCGCTGCTTGGGACGCGACCGATGAAGAATCGGCCGTACTCGTCCCGGGAGGCTCGGCCACGTGCGGGAGTGCCGCGGCCTCCGCCGCATGCGCCCTTCCAGACCGCCCGGCGCCGCCGGGGACATCTCGCCGCATGGCCGACCTCCACCCCCAAGCCTAGATGCGCGAAAGGGTTGAAACCGGCAAACCATCACCCCGTCGCCGGCTCTCGGCCGCCGATCCCGCTCACCACCCGCCGACGTCGAGGCCGTCGATCCCGCTCACCGCCCGCCGACGCTGAGGCCGTCGATCCGCCTTACCGCCCGCTGACCTTTGAGGCCGTTGATCATGCTTACCGCTCGCGGGCGCTGAGGTCACCGATCCGGCTTACCGCCCGCCGACGTTGAGGTCACCGATCCGGCCCACCGCCCGCTGGGCTCTGAGGCCGCCGATCCGGACCGCCGCCCGCACTTCCGGGCACTTCCCCGGCGGGCGCGAATCGATCGCGGGCTCAGCTCCGCTCGTACCGGAGATCGCTGATAGGCCGACCCGCGACGGCCCCGCGCCTCTCGAACTTGGTCTCCGGCCGCCCGTGCGGCATGGCCGCGAGGCGCCGCAGCCCCGGATCCGCGTCCAGCGTCTCCGCCATGGCCACCGCGTACTCGGGCCAATCGGTGGCGCAGTGGAACACCCCACCCGGCCGGAGCCGCTCGCGCAGCAGGGCGACGTTCCCCGGTTGGATCAGCCGCCGCTTGTGATGCCGCGCCTTGGGCCACGGATCGGGAAAGAACACGTGCACCGCGTCCAGCGTCCCCGGCGCGATCCGGTGTACCAGCTGCATCGCATCACCGCAGGCCACCCGGACATTGGTCAGCTCGAGATCACGGCTGAGGGCGAGCAGGTTCCCGATCCCCGGCGTGTGCACCTCGACCCCGAGATAGCCCCGCCCCGGATCCGCCGCCGCCATGGCCGCGGTGGCGTCCCCCATCCCGAACCCGATCTCCAGCACCACCGGCATCTTCCGCCCGAACAGCGCGACGAGATCCAGCGGAGTCCGGTCCCCGTCCTCGACGGTCATCCCGTACCGCGGCCACAGAGCCGCATGCGCCTCCGCGTGACGGCTGCTCATCCGCCCACGGCGCGGATGAAAGGTACGAATCGGCCTGGCTGCGTCGGTCCCGGTCTCACTCATGGCGGCCCACGATAAAACGCCAACCCCACCAACCCGAAATCAAACCCTTCCCGGTACGGCGTCCCCGCCCCCCAAGATCCACCCCGCCCCGCCCTCTCCACCACCTCCCTGCAACGCAAGCATGCGCCCCGCCGCCGGGCCACCCACCCCTCACCCTCACCCCCAAAACCCACCCCACCCACAAGCCGGAGCGCGGCGGATCTCGTCCGGCCGGCTGTGGGGCTGTCTCGAACGCTGCGAGACAGCCCACGACCAGCTGACCAAGATCGACCAAGGCGCACAGCAAGCTCCCACGCCACTCACCCCACCCGGCGAACGATCACCCTGAGCGGCGCAGCGGTGTGACGGGCACCCCCGCAAAACGCCGCCGGTGACGAGGCAGCTGATTTCCCGACGCCAGCGGGGTGTGCTGGCGGCGGGAAATCACCTGCCTCGTCACCGGTTACAAGGCGTTTTGCCGCGGAGCGAAGCGGAGCAATCGGGCCCAGCTTTGCCGCGGAGCGAAGCGGAGCAATCAGGCCCAGCTTTGCCGCGGAGCGAAGCGGAGCAATCAGGCACAGCTCAGTTCGGTTGGACGCTGGGCTGGGAGCCGGTGCGGATCAGGGTTCGGGTGCCGGTGGCCAGGCCGATGAGGGTCACCCACGAGCCGCCGTTGTTCTGGCTGGTGACGACGGCGCGGGTGCTGTCGATGTAGGAGAGTTCCCGGTCCATGGCGCTGCCGATGGTGCGCTTGGCGCCGGTGGCGGTGTCGTACTCGATGACGTGGACCGGCTTGCTTTCGGCGGGCGTCTCGCCTTCCTGGTAGGCGGTCCAGGACAGCTTCGCGCCGTCGGCACGCCAGCTCGGTACGACGGCGAAGCCGCTGTTCTGGAGGCTGCCGCCACCGTAGGCGGCGACTGTCTTCTCCTCGCCGCCGGCGACGGTGCCGATGGTGAGGCAGGAGTCGTAGATGGACTCGCAGTCGCCGCCGCGGAAGGCGACCCGGGTCCCGTCGGGTGACCAGGCGACCGCGTCGTCGGTGCGGAGCCGTTCGTTGAGGGTGCCGGCGGCCCGTGCGGTGGCGGCGGGTTCGGCGGGCAGCTGTTCGGTGCGGCAGTCGCGCGGGAACAGCACTTGCGGCTTGGCGGCCGCGGCGCCGGCGGCGATCCGGTACACGCCGGGGCCGCCGGAGCAGGACAGTGAGGCGAAGGCGATGAAGGTGCCGTCCGGGGACCAGGATGGGCCGGCCGCCGGGCGGGTGGTGAGGCGGCGCTGCCCGGTGCCGTCGGCCTTCATGGTCCAGAGTTGGCCGTTCTTGAGGTAGGCGAGCTGCTGTCCGTTCGGCGACCAGCGGGGCCGGGCGTGGCCGCCGCCGGTGGTGAGCCGCTTCTCGGTGGCGCCCTTGCTGACGTAGACGTCACCGCCGCGCACGTAGGCGACCAGGCTCGGCAGTGTCGCCGCCGCCTCTGCCGCCGTGGGCTGGAGGAGTGGGCCGCCCAGTCCGATCGCCGCCGCCAGCGCCACGCTTCCGAGCTTCTTCATGGCCGAACGTCCCCCCGAGATCCGCCGGTTCCGCCTTACACCAGGGGTAATCGTCGCAACCGGGCTGCACCTAAGCGGTTACCGCGCGGATACTTGGAAAAATCTTGCCCGATCTGGTGATTCCCGACATGGCGACGTCATCCGCCGTCAGTCCGCGTCGAGGTAGAGGGTGGCGACCGCACCGAGGAGCAGGAGCCCGCCCACGATGGTGGCGGCGCCGAGCGGCTCGTCGATCAGGACGACGGCGAGCAGGGCGGCGGTGAGTGGTTCGAGCAGGGTGACCACCACGGCCACGCTGCCGGGGATGCGGCGCAGCCCGGTGTAGAACAGCGCGTACGCCAGCGCCGTCGTGACCGCCCCGGCGTAGACGAGCAGCGCGACCGGGGTGGCCCGCGGCGTGAAGGACAGTCCTTCGACCGCGGCGAGCGGCAGCAGACTGATCGCGCCGATCACGCAGGACAGGGTGGTGAGGGTCAGCGGCTCGACGCCCTGGGTGGTGTGCCGGCTGACGGCGGTGGACGCCGCGTAGACGATGCCGGACCCGATCGCGGCGAGCAGCCCGTAGCCGGCGGCGGTGGCGGCGCCCGGTTCGACGGTGGCGCCGGCGATCAGCACGAGTCCGATGATCGCGGCCACCGAGGCGCCGAGGGTGGCGGCGCCGGGCCGCTGCCGGGTGCGCAGTGTCTCCCACGCGCTCAGCAGCACGGGAGCGAGCCCGAGACTGACCACGGTGGCGATGCTGACCCCGGCGAGGCGGACGGCCACGAAGTAGAGGGCCTGGTAGGCGGCGAGCCCGGCACCGGCGACGGTGATGGCGAGCGGCGCCGCCCGGAACGCGGCCACGATCCGGTGGCCGGCCACCAGGCCGATGAGCAGCAGGACGGCGGCCGCGACGGCGAGCCGGTAGAAGCCGATGGCCACGGCGCCGAGGCCGGTGCGTGCGGCGACGACCTGGACGACGACGCCGGTGGTGCCCCAGAGGATGCCGGCGGCGGAGACCTGCAACAGGCTCAGCCGGGAACCGGGGACGCGGGACGAGAGGGTGGTGGTGGTGAACACATGCGCTCCGTGCGGAAGTGAGTCGTCAAGGGCCGGCGACGGAGCGCAAGGCGAGACAGCCGGTCAAGCGGGGCTTGAACGGCGTGGCGGCGCTCCGGTCAGGAGCGCGGCGGCGGCAGAACGCCGGGGAAGGGACTCACGCCCGGCAGCCTAGCGCCGCATCGGCGAGCGCCGCAGCCCCCGGTGGGGGGGCACCCCCGGCCGCCGCGCCCCGGCCGCGGCCGGGGGCGGCGCCCCGGGGGGGGGGGGGGGCCCCCCCCCGCCCCCCCGGCGCCGGTCAGGCGGCCGGGGCGGCGGTGGCGGCCCACATCGCGGTGAAGGCGGCCGCCTCGCCGGCGAGCCAGCTCTCGACGTCGGCCGGGCGGGCCGCCGCGTCGATGCGGTGGACGACACCCCGTCGCAGGTCGACCAGGACCGGCTCGGCGTTGGGCAGGATCTGGTCCATGTGACGGGCCATGAGGTGCAGCATCGCGGTCGCGGCCTCCGCGCTCGGCGGCTCCTCGTCGAAGTGCAGCCGGACGGCCTCACGCCGGCCGTCGGCATAGCGCAGGCCGAAATGTGGGTTGATCTTCACGGCCAGGGGCCCGACCGTGGCGATGGCGTCACGGGTCTGCGCCAGATCCACCCGCTCCGGGTCGCCGAGCGACGCCAGGTAGGTGCGGGCGCCGGCGCGCAACGCCTCGTAGAGCGGCTTCCAGCGGTCCTTCACCACGTCGACGACACCGCCGAGGTAGCTGCCGCCGGTGCGGAACGCGATGTCCGCCTTCAGTGCCTTGACGAGCTGGCCGTGCGGGTTGAAACCGCTCCGCCGCTCCCGCTGCCGGCGCAGGCCGCCGACGAAGGTGGCCTTCGCCGGGCCGGTGCGGGAGACATAGCGCGTGAAGCCGAGCATCGTCGCGTAGGGAGGGATCACGGGCACGGGGGTGGTCGAGATCGTCACGTCGTCTCCTCACTCGCGCTGCGGAAATCCGCCGAAGATCCGCAGCTCAGGTCCCCTCTTTCGTACATACATTCTAATCGACGGGTACGACATTCCCAACGCGGAAGGACGACGATGGACCACTCTGGAGCGAGGGGCCGGCGATGCGGGTGACGACCGAGGACCCGCGTATCCGGGAGGCGCCGGTGGCGAGACTTGGGATCATCGGATCGGAGACGGGGGCCGGCTTGGACATCGCCGCCCTCGTCCTGTGCGGTTGCGGCGACGACGGCTTCCCCCGGTTCCAGGCATGGCTGGTCGGTCTGGGACGGAAGACCCCGGACCGGGGTGGCTGACGAACCCGAGGTGCGACAGCTGGCCGAACGGCATCCGCGAGAGTGGACGGACGAGGAGTATCCGTGGTTCGAGGAACTCGAGTTCGTCGCCGTCCACGAGTACGAGCGGCGTGAACGGGATCCCAGCCGGATCCACGGCGCGCTGCGGGCCCGCGACGCGGGAGATGTCACGCCGTGTCAGGACCGTGCGGAGGACGACCGCGATGCGGATGAGGCGCTGCCCCGGTTGACCGCCATGTTCGGGGGCCGGATGTGGGACTGACCGGTGGCTCTCACCGCCGTGAGCAGGGCCCGATGATCCGGCTGCGGCGGCCGGAGGATCTGGAGCGCTGCGTGGCCGCCCTGCGCGCGGTCCACGAGGCGGACCGCTATCCGCTGAACTGGCCGGCCGACCCGCTGCGCTGGCTGGCCCCGGAGATCGAGCTGTGCTCGTGGGTGGCGACCGGCGTGGACGGCGCGGTGCTGGGGCACGTGGCCGTCCACCGGGACGCCGAGCTCTCCCGGCTCTTCGTCGTCCCGGCCGCCCGTCGCCGTTCGCTGGCCGGGCGGCTGGTCGGCGCGGTCCGGCAGTGGGCCGCGGTGCACGGGCGCACGCTCACGCTGAACGTCGTGGACGACGAGCGGCGGGCCGGGCCGGCCGCCTTCTACGAGGCGACCGGCTGGCGTCACACCCATACCGTCGTCGCGGATTGGACCGGGCCCGACGGCAGCCCGGTTCGGCTGCGGTACTACACGATCGAGCCTGATCGGTGATCGGCGGAGCGCCGGTCAGTTGTCGTCGCGGCCCTGCTCGGCGAGGAAGCGCTCCAGCTCGGCGCCGAGCTCCTCCGCGGTCGGCAGCGGCGTGTCCGAGCCGGCCAGCAGGTTGCCCTGACGGCCGCGGACGAAGGCGTCGTACTGCGCCTCCAGCGAGGCGACCAGTCGGGTGGCCTGCTCGTCGTCGGCGATCTGCTTGTCCACCTCGACGCGGACCAGCTTGGCGGACTCCCGCAGCTCACCGGTCGGCAGGGCCAGGCCGGTGTTCGCCGACACCGAGTCGAGCAGCAGCTCGGCGGCCGCCGGATAGCCGGTCTGGGCCAGATAGTGCGGGACGTGGGCGGCGTAGCCCAGCGCGTCGTGGCCGGAGTTGCCGAGCCGGAACTCGAGAAGGTTGCCGACACTGGCCGGCACCTGCACTCGCTGCAACCACGACTCGTGCTCGCCGAGCAGGCGCTTGTCGGTGGCGTGCGCCGTGACGCCGACCGGGCGGGTGTGCGGGACGGCCATCGGGATGGCGTTGAGGCCGATGGTGACCTTGACGCCGAGACGGTCGATCAGGCCGGTCACCGCGGCGATGAAACGCTCCCACTGGAGGTCCGGTTCGGGGCCCGCGAGCATCAGGAACGGCGTGCCCAGCCGGTCCTTCATCAGGTGCAGGGCGAGGACCGGGTCCTCGTAGCTGGTGAAGTGGTCGGCCTCGAAGATCATCGGAGGGCGGCGGGACCGGTAGTCCAGCAGCTGGTCCAGGTCGAACGTGGCGACGACCTCGCTCTCCAGATGCTCCAGCAGATTGTCGCGGGCCAGCTGGATGGCGCTGCCCGCGTCGACGAAACCGGTGAGCGCCTGGATGAGCACCGGGCCGTCCAGAGCCGGCAGGTCACCGGTCACCTCGTAGAGCCCGTGTGGGTCGAGCACGCTGTGATCCTCCCTCGAAAGACGCGCCCGCTGCCGCGGGCTTCTCCCTGCCAACCGCGGGCCGGCGTTTCTCATTCCGGTCTATCGCATCATCTCGTACGCCGTACGCGCGCCAAACCGCTGTGACGGTGAACACCTCGTGCCGTGGGGGACGTGCGCGCACCCCGCACAATGGGGCCCAGATCCCTTCCTCGCCCCCCTCGGAGTGATCTTGACTCGACCGCAGTCCGTACCAGAGACCACCGCCCCGCCCGGGACCCTGTGGACCCGGATGAAGGCCGACCCGCAGTACGCGCCCGAGCATCTCGCCCTGGAGGCGGTCCGCCGGCTCGGCCCGGAGGCCGCCGACTGGCACGCCCGGATGCGCGCCGACCGTCCCGAGCTGGAGCCGGAGCAACTGGCGGTGCTCGCCGTCCGGCACTTCACCACCCTGGCCCGCGTCTCCGGGGCGGTGTCCGGCGCGACCGGCCTGCCCGGAGCGGTCCTCGACGTCGGTGTGCTCGCCTGGACCCAGGCCCGGATGGTGCTGCACATCGCGGCCGCCTACGGCGCCGACCCGGCCGCACCGGAGCGCGCCACCGATCTGCTCGTGCTCCAGCGGGTGCACCGGCTGGCCGAGACCGCCCGGACCGCGCTCGGCGTCGCGGCCGGCCGGGAACGGGCCAGCCGCATCTTCACCGGTGACTCCGGGCGGCCGCTCGGCGGCGTACTGGTCACCCTGGGTGTGAAACTCGCCCGGATGGCCGGTCTCAAGGCCGCGAAGCGGCTGTTCGCCAAGATGATCCCGGGCGCCGGCATGATCCTCGGCACCTGGGTGAACTCGGCGGCCACCAAGGACCTGGCCCGGCGCGCGGGAGACTATTACCGCAAGCCCTAAGGTTCTGCTCCGGCGGCCCGAAACACCTGTCGTGCTGGGATACCGGAAGTCCGCCGTCGCGCTGTCCGCCGTCGTGCTGCCACTGCTGATCGCCGGATGCTCCTCGTCCTCGTCGGGCAAGCGGAACGGGGAGGACGAGGCGACGTCCGTGGGCGGCACCAGCTGGATCCTGGTGGACCAGGGCCAGGCGACGCCGGCGCCGAGCACCACGCCCGGCACGGCCGCGCCGACCCCGTCGATCACCCTGCCGCCGCTGCCCACGGTGTCGCCGAGCGCGAGCGGCAGCGCTACACCGGTTTGTACGCCCCGGCAGAACGCCCAGCCGATCGACGGGCTGACCGTCACGCCGGGCAGCACCAGCGCGGTGGTCACCTGGTACCACCCGGGCGGCGCGAACATCGTCGACTACCGGATCACCGCGATCAGCCAGGACCTGGTCAGCGGCCCGCAGCCCCAGATCGACTGGGTCCGTGAGGTCCCGCTGGAGTGCGGCATGGTCAGCACCACGGTGCCCGGCCTGCAAGCGAAGAGTCACTACGTCTTCTCGGTCGACGCGGTGCTGCGGCAGGACGACATGGCGCGGGAGGGCACCTACACCCGGACGGTCGCCCGGTCCGGCGTGGTCACCACCACGTAGGGGCGCGAGCCGGTGACTCTCTAAGCTTCCCGGCATGGAGAGCATCGTCGACACGGTCGTCCTGGTGGCGATCTCGGTGGTCGGTGCGGCCCTGGCCCGCCGGCTGGGCTTCGTGGCGCCGCTGGTGCTGCTGGTCGTCGGACTGGGCCTGTCCTACGTGCCCGGCTTCCCGGACGCGCACCTGGAGCCGGAGCTGGTGCTGATCGGGATCCTGCCCCCGCTGCTGTACGTGGCGGCGCTGCAGACCTCGGTCCCCGCGTTCCGGCTGGCCCTGCGCCCGATCCTGCTGCTGGCGGTCGGTCTGGTGGTGGTGACCGCGCTGGTGGTGGGCTTCCTCGTACATCTGCTTCTGCCCGCCGTGCCGCTCGCCGCGTGCGTCGCGCTCGGGGCGATCGTCGCCCCGCCGGACGCGGTCTCCGCGACCGCGATCGCCCGCCGGGTCGGACTGCCGCGCCGGGTCGTCACCATCCTCGAGGGCGAGAGCCTGCTCAACGACGCGACCGCGCTGGTCATGGTGCGGGTCTCGGTCGGCGCGCTGATGGGCACCGCGATCGGGTTCTGGGAGATCACCCTCGCGGTGAGCCGCGCGGCCGGCGGCGGCCTGCTGATCGGCCTGGCGTTCGCGGTGGCGGCCGCGTGGCTGCACCGCAAGGTCGAGGACCCGCTGCTCGACGACGCGGTGGCGCTGCTCACCCCGTTCGTCGTGGTGATCGTCGCGGAGAGCCTGCACACGTCCAGCGTGGTGGCCGTCGTCATCGCCGGGCTCTACCTCGGGCACCGCATCCCCTACCTGCTGTCGCCCACCTCCCGGTTGCAGATGGAGGCGGTCTGGCGGCTGATCGTCTTCCTGCTGGAGGGCGTGGTCTTCCTCCTGGTCGGCCTGCAACTGCGCGACGTGCTCAGCGCCATCGAGACCGACACGGCCACCACCGTCAAGGTCACCGCCGTGGTGTTCGGGGCGCTGCTGGCGATCCGTTTCCTGTGGATCTACCCGGCCACCTATCTGGCCCGGCTCATCCCGCGGATCCGCAACCGGGAGGACCGGCCGCCGGCGACCGTGCCGACCGTGATCGCCTGGGCCGGGATGCGCGGCGTGGTGACCCTGGCCGCCGCGCAGACGCTGCCGGAGCCGGGCGTCGACGGCGTACCGGTCTATCCGCGCGAGCTGTTCGTGTTCGTGGCCTTCGCGATCATCGTGCTCACCCTGCTGGTGCAGGGCACCACCCTGCCGTGGCTGGCCCGCCGCCTCGGCGTACGCGAGGACAGCAGCGCCGAGGACGCGCTGGCCGAGGCCGGGGTGCAGCACGCGGCCGGCCGGGCCGCGCTGGAGGCGCTGGAGAAGCACGCCGACGGCGCGCCCGAGTCGGTGGTGGAGCGGCTGCGCGGGCTGGTGGAGAGCCGTGGCAACAACGCGTGGGAGCGGCTCGGCAGTCAGGAGCGGGAAACCCCGTCGGCGGCGTACGGGCGGCTGCGGCGGGAGATGATCAGTGCCGAACGGCACGTCTTCAAGATCGCCCGGAACGAGGGGCGGATCCCCGAGGAGGTGCTGGTCCGCGCCCAGCGAGAGCTCGACCTGGAAGAGTCCCAGCTGCAACGGAGTGACGATTGACCTGCCAGCATCTCAAGGAGGCGGTGGAAGCGGCACCGCTCAGCACCTACCCGGAGGGCTGTCCCCAGTGCGTGGCCGCCGGCTTCCAGAACTGGGTGCACCTGCGGCTCTGCCTGGGCTGCGGACTGGTTGCCTGCTGTGACTCGTCGCCGCGGCGGCACATGTCGGCGCACCACGCCGCCGAGGGCCATCCGGTGATGCGGTCCTTCGAGCCCGGCGAGTCCTGGCGCTGGTGCTACGAGGACGAGCAGCTCGGATGAGGATCCTGGTGGTCGGCGCCGGGGCCACCGGCGGCTACTTCGGCGGCCGGCTCGCGCAGGCCGGACGGGACGTCACCTTCCTGGTCCGGCCGGGCCGCGCCGGGCGGCTGGCCGAGCGCGGCCTGCGGATCAAGGACCCGGACGGCGAGATGGTCCTGCGCCCGCGGACCGTCACCGCGCCGGACGGCGTCTACGACCTGGTCCTGCTCGCGGTCAAGAGCTACTCGCTGGACCTCGCCCTGTCCGGCGCCGCGCCCGGCATCGGCCGGCACACCGTGATCGTGCCGCTGCTCAACGGCATGCGGCACATCGGCACCCTGGTCCAGCGCTTCGGCGCCGACCGCGCCTGGGGCGGCGTCTGCATGATCCACGCGACGCTCGACGAGGACGGCGACGTGGTCCGGATGAACGGCCCGCACCGGCTGTCGTTCGGCCCGCTGGACGGTGACCACGAGGGTGTCCCGGCGGTCACCGGCGTCCTCACCGGCGCCGGGTTCGACGCCCGGGCGTCGAACACGATCGTGGCGGAGCTGTGGGAGAAGTGGGTCCTGCTGGCCACTCTCGGGGCGGCCACCACCCTGCTGCGCGGCTCGATCGGGGCGATCAACACGGCCCCCGGCGGGCGTGCCTTCCTGGCGGCGCTGGCCGCCGAGACGGCCGCCGTCGCGGCGGCCGCCGGGCATCCGCTGCGGCCCCGGGCGGTAGCCATGCTGGAGGCGACCATCGCCACGACCGAGCCGACCACCTCGTCGATGTACCGCGATCTGATCCAGGGCCTGCCGGTCGAGGGCGACGCCATCGTCGGTGACCTGGTCGCCGAGGCGGAGCGGCACGGCGTGCCGGTGCCGCTGCTCGCCGCCGCGCACACCGGTCTCGCCGTCTACACGGCCGCCCACCGCTGACCCGGCCGGCTGAGGGGGGTCAACTGCCGCAGTGGGCGGCGGTGGGGGACGGGATGCGGGCCAGCACGCTCTCCGCCTCGCGGGTCACCTGGCCGGCGTCCTGGATGCGGGCCAGCTCGTAGACGTCCACGGTGCGGGCCGCGATGGCCGGCCAGTTGAAGTCCTCGTGGACCCGCTGGTGGGCGCGGAGCGCCAGGGCCCGGGCGTACTCGCGGTCGGCCAGCACCGAGCCGGCCGCCCAGGCCAGCGCGGCCGGGTCGTTCGGGGCGAACTTCACCCCGGTCACGCCGTGCTCGACGATCTCGGCGAGGCCACCGGTGTCGGCGGCCGCGACCGGGGTGCCGGCGGCGGCCGCCTCCAGGGCCACCATCCCGAACGGCTCGTAGATGCTCGGCACCACGTAGCAGTCGGAGGCGCCCATCAGCGCGGTCAGCTCGTGCCCGCCGAGGAAGCCGGCGAACGTCACCTCCGGATGGCCGGCGGCGAGTTCCTCCAGCTCGGCCCGGTACGGCCCGTCGCCGGCGATCACCACCCGCAGGCCGGGAAACCGGTCCCGCAGCTCGGGCACCGCGGACAGCAGGTGCTGCACGCCCTTCTCGTAGACCAGCCGGCCGGCGCAGCTGACCAGCGGCCCGGAACCGGCGTACCGGGCGCGGGCGGCGGCCACCGCGCGCGGCCGGGCCCGCCAGCGCAGCGCGTCGACCCCGTTGAAGACCACGTCGGTACGGTCGGGTTTCACCCCGAACAGGCGGCCGACCTCGCGTTTCATGTACGCCGAGCAGACGATCGTGCGGGCCGCGCCGGTCGCCAGCCAGCGTTCGACGTCGTCGATGGTGCGGTTGTGGGCCTCCGGGAGCCAGCCCTGGTGACGGCCCGACTCGGTGGCGTGGACGGTGGCCACCAGCGGTACGTCCAGATGGTCGCTCACGGTCATCGCGGCGTGCGCCACCAGCCAGTCGTGGGCGTGCACCACGTCGTACCGGCCGCTGCGGGTGGCGCGTAGCGCGGACCGGGTCAGCGTGTGGTTGAAGGCGACCGCCCAGGCCAGCAGGTTCCCGTCGGCCACCTCGAAGTCCGGTGGGTCGTCCGGCGCGCGGACCACACGGACGCCCTCGGCGTACTCCTCCAGCAGTGTTCCCGGCGTGTACCGGGTGACCACCGTGACCTCATGCCCGGCCCGGGCGAGCGTGGTGGCGAGCGCGTGCACGTGCCGGCCCAGCCCGCCCACCAGCAGTGGCGGGTACTCCCAGCTCAGCATCATGATGCGGGGCACCGTGCCACCTCCCTCGGGTCACGTCAGGTACCGCTGTCTCACTCGTATCACCTCGGCGACCGATCGGGCGGAGAAAAGGCAGCCGGTGGCCCGGTGGGGCGAATCCCCCTCGGCGGTGTCGCCGAGCGAGCCGACGCCCGCCTCGCCGAGATGGGCCGCGAGCCCGGTGAGCAGGTCCTCGACCGGCAGGCCGGTGGCCGCGCAGGCGTCCGCGTACGGGCCGATCAGCCACGTCCAGACCGCACCCTGGTGGTAGGCCGGGTCGGGTTCGGCGGGCGGGCGGCTCTGGTAGCCGTACTCGGACGGGGCGAGGGTGCGCAGGCCGAGCGGGGTGAGCAGGGCCTCGCCCACGGCCTGGACCGCGCCGCCGGGCCGGCCGCGCATCGGGGCGTGCGGCAGCGACCAGGCGAGCAGCTGGTTCGGCCGCAGCGACGGGTCGTCGTGGTAGGCGCCCGCACCGAGCGGGTAGGTGGTGGCCGGGCCCTCGATCACGTCGTACAGCCAGCCCTCGGGCGCCGGGAAGCGGGCCTGGAACGACTCGCGCGCCAGCCGCAGCCGGGCCCGCGGCTCGGCGTCGTCGCGGCCGGTCTCGCCGAGCAGGTCACACATCGCGGCCAGGGCGTTCACCCACAGCGCGTTGATCTCCACGGGCTTGCCGACCCGGGGTACGGCCGGGAGGTCGCCGGGATCGCCGGGCGGGGCGGTGAGCCGCAGCAGCCCGTCGGCCGGGTCGATGCTGAGCGGGCCGGACCCGCCCAGGCGGTGCCGCAGGAGCCGGCCGAGCGGGACGGCCAGCTTGGCGGCCAGGGCCCCGTCGCCGGTCCGCGAGACGTGCCGGTCCACCGCGTGCACCAGCCACAGCGGAGCGTCCAGCGGGTCGTGCCGCAGCCATGGGGCGGCCGGCCCGGACGGCTCGTCGGCCGCCGCCCGGGTACGCCAGATCAGCAGCTCACGGCCCTCGTCGAAGCGGGCGGTGTCGAGGAACAGCCCCTCGTAGGCGATCATCGTGTCGCCGGCCCAGCGGCCCTGCCCCGGATAGCCGGCGACCACGTCGGGCCCGTCCGGGGTGCGGATGACGAAGCGGTCGGCGGCGAGGACCAGCGCTTCCCCGTACCCCTCGGCCTTGGACAGGGTGACCAGGCGATGGGCGCGCTCGCGCTCCGCGGCGATGACCACCGGCGCGGGTGGCGGTGTCTCGCCGAGCGGGCCGGCCCACGCCGAGATCTCCACCGACTGGCCCGGACCGGCCTGCCGGAAGAAGGTGCCGGCGTGCCAGAGGTCGTCGTCCGCGCCGTCCTCGCGGGTGTGCACGCCGATGTGCCAGAGCCCGGCGGGCTGCCAGCCGGGACCGTGCAGCCGGTAGGCGCCGTCGACGATCACGCCGTCGGCGACCGGCTCCACGGACAGCGCCGGGCCGGTCGCCCGGCGGGAGGTGCCCTCGGTCCGCCAGGTGCACATCGCGGCGACCGCCAGGCCGATCGGGCCGGGCGCGCTGACCACCCGGTACGCCACGGCCAGCGACGGATGGCCGTGCCGCATCGCCAGCTCCCGCTCGACCACCACGTCGCCGATCCGCCAGCGCCACCGGGGCAGCCCGTCGACCAGCCGGAACACCTCCAGGTGGGTGTGCCCGGCCGGGTCGGTCGCGCCGGACGCCCACTCGTGGGTGAACAGCGGGACCTTGGCCCCGGAGGGCAGCGTCACGGTGAGATCGAGCGCGGCGAGCGCGACATGACCGGAGGTCACCAGCAGGGCGTGCCGGCGGCGGGTGCGCAGGCCGCTGACCGTCCCCGCCGCGTAACCGCCAAGACCGTCGGTGACCAGCCATTCCCGGCCGCCACCGGCCTCGGCGGAGACGGAACCGCAGACCTGCGGCCCGAAAGTGATCTGATCATTGTGCGGCACGATGACCCAAACCCCCGGACGGGGAGATATCAGTGGCTAACCGGACAGTCGGGCCGACGTTAGCAGTGAAGTCCGCGAGAATGACCTCTGACGCGGCCGCGCAGGGTTAGCCGGTCCCACGGATGGGCATGCAGACGCCGCCGACCGCGATCATACGGACGGCCGAGGGGCGGGAGCACGATTATGCAGGTCTGGCCTGGTCACCGGTACCCGCTGGGCGCTACCTACGACGGGACGGGCACGAACTTCGCGATCTTCTCCGAGGTGGCCGAGGCGGTCGAACTCTGTCTGTTCGACCCCGCCGGCAACGAGCGGAAGGTCCAGCTCCACGAGCAGGACGCTTTCGTCTGGCACGCGTACCTTCCCGGGGTGGAGCCGGGGCAACGGTACGGGTACCGCGTCTACGGACCCTACGAGCCACATCGCGGGCTCCGGTGCAATCCGCACAAACTGCTCCTCGACCCGTACGCGCGGGCGGTGGACTCGGACATCGACTGGCATCCGTCGCTGTACGCGTACGACTTCGACAACCCGGACCAGATGTCGGATCTGGACTCGGCGCCGTACATGCCCAAGGGCGTGGTGGTGAACCCGTACTTCGACTGGGGCAACGACCGGCGGCCGGACATCCCGTACCACCACTCGGTCATCTACGAGACCCACGTCAAGGGGCTCACCCAGCGGCACCCGGACATCCCACGGGACATGCGCGGCACCTACTCGGCGATCGGCCACCCGGCGATCATCGAGCACCTGAAGAGCCTCGGCGTGACCGCGGTCGAGCTGATGCCGGTCCACCAGTTCGTGCACGACAACCGGCTCCACGACCTGGGGCTTCGCAACTACTGGGGTTACAACACGCTGGGGTTCTTCGCGCCGTACCACGGCTATTCGGCGATGGGCTCCCTCGGGCAGCAGACCCAGGAGTTCCGCGGCATGGTGAAGGCGCTGCACGCGGCCGGCATGGAGGTCATCCTCGACGTCGTCTACAACCACACGGCCGAGGGCAACCACCTGGGCCCGACGCTGTCGCTGAAGGGCATCGACAACCGGACCTATTACCGGCTGGTGGACGATCAGCCCCAGTTCTACATGGACTACACCGGTACGGGTAACAGCCTGAACGTGCGCAGCCCGCAGAGCCTCCAGCTGATCATGGACTCGTTGCGGTACTGGGTCACCGAGATGCACGTCGACGGCTTCCGGTTCGACCTCGCCTCGACGCTGGCCCGTGAGTTCTACGACGTCGACCGGCTGTCGACGTTCTTCGAGGTGGTGCAGCAGGATCCGGTGGTCGGTCAGGTGAAGCTGATCGCCGAGCCGTGGGACGTCGGCCCGGGCGGCTACCAGGTCGGCAACTTCCCGCCGAACTGGACCGAGTGGAACGGCAAGTACCGGGACACGGTCCGCGACTTCTGGCGCGGCGAGCCGGCCACCCTGGCCGAGTTCGCGTCCCGGATCACCGGCTCGGCCGACCTCTACCAGGACGACGGCCGCAAACCCTTCCACTCGATCAACTTCGTGACGGCGCACGACGGGTTCACCCTCAACGACCTGGTGACCTACAACGACAAGCACAACCAGGCCAACGGCGAGGACAACCGGGACGGCGAGAGTCACAACCGGTCCTGGAACTGTGGCATCGAGGGCCCCACCAAGGACGAGAACGTCCTGGCGCTGCGGGCCCGGCAACGGCGCAACTTCCTGGCCACGCTGATGCTCAGCCAGGGCGTGCCGATGATCTCCCACGGTGACGAGCTGGGCCGCACCCAGCAGGGCAACAACAACGCGTACTGCCAGGACACCGAGCTGAGCTGGATCGACTGGGAGAACGCCGACGAGCAGCTGCTGGAGTTCACCCGCAAGGTGACCGCGTTCCGGCACCGGCACCAGGTCTTCCAGCGCCGCCGGTTCTTCACCGGCCTGCCGGTGACCGCCCGCGGCGGCGGCGATCCGCTGCCCGACCTGGAGTGGTTCACCCCGGACGGCCGGCAGATGGCCGGCGACGACTGGGGCAACGACTTCGGCCGGGCGGTGGCGCTCTTCGTCAACGGCGAGGGCATCCGGGAGCGCGGCCAGTACGGCCAGCGTCACGTGGACAGCTCGTTCCTGCTCTTCTTCAACGCGCACGACGCGCCGCTCGAGTTCACCACTCCTCCCGCCGAGTACGGGGAGAAGTGGGAGAAGGTCATCGAAACCGCTGATCCGTCCCCGCACCGTCCGGCCGTCGTGGAGGCTGGGCACAAGATCTGGGTGCCGGATCGGTCCCTCATCGTGCTGGACAGGACGGTGTGATGCCCGACAACAGGCCGAGCAGTACCTATCGCGTTCAGGTCCGTCCCGATTTCCCCCTCCCGTCCACCATCGAGATCGTCGACTATCTCGCCGATCTCGGGGTGAGCCACCTCTACTCGGCCCCGCTGCTGACCGCGGCGCCCGGCTCGGAACACGGCTACGACGTGGTCGACCACTCGTCGGTGAACCCGGCCCTGGGCGGTGAGGAGGCGCTGCTGGGTCTCAGCCGGGCGCTGCGGGAGGCCGGTCTCGGCCTGGTCGTCGACATCGTGCCCAACCACGCGGGGATCGCCGTCCCGCATCTGAACCCCACGTGGTGGGACATCCTTCGCCGCGGCCAGAAGTCGGACTTCGCGCATTTCTACGACATCGACTGGTCGCGCGGCCGGCTCCTGATCCCGGTGCTGGCCGACTCCCCGGACGCCCTCGACGACCTGCGCGCCGAGGACGGCGAGCTGCGGTACTTCGACAAGCGGTTCCCGATCGCCGACGGCACCGGCGACGGCACGCCACGGGAGATCCACGACCGGCAGCACTACGAGCTGGTCAACTGGACCCGCGGCGACACCGAGCTGAACTACCGCCGCTTCTTCGCCATCACCGACCTGGCCGGTCTGCGCGTCGACGACCCGGAGGTCTTCGACGCCACCCACAGCGAGATCCTGCGCTGGTACCGGGAGGGCATCGCGCAGGGCATCCGGGTCGACCACCCGGACGGGCTGCGGGACCCCGCCGGATACCTCGCCCGGCTGCGGGAGGCCGCCCCGGACGCCTGGATCGTGATCGAGAAGATCCTCGAGCCGGGCGAGAAACTCCCCGCCTGGCCGGTCGACGGCAGCACCGGCTACGACGCGATGTGCCTGGTGAACGGCGTCTTCGTGGACACCGGCACGGAGGCCTTCTTCGACACCCTGGACCACCACCTGACCGGTGTCACCACCTCCTGGCAGGACCTGGTCCATCAGGCCAAGTACGCGGTCGCCACCGGGTCCCTGGCCGCCGAGCTGGCCCGTCTGGCCGATCTGGCGCCGACGGTCGAGGACGCTCCCCGGGCCCTCGCCGAGCTGGCCGCCTGCTTTCCGGTCTACCGCTCCTACCTGCCGGCCGGATCCCGGTACCTGGCCCAGGCCCGGTCCGAGGCGGGCCGTCGCCGGCCCCACCTGATCAGCGCGCTCGACCAGGTCACCGCTCGCCTGCGCAACCCCGCCGACGAACTCGCCATCCGGTTCCAGCAGTTCACCGGCGCGGTGATGGCCAAGGGCGTGGAGGACAACGCGTTCTACCGGTGGACCCGGTTCGTGGCCCGCAACGAGGTGGGCAGCGACCCGGCCCGGTTCGGCTCCACCCCCGACGAGTTCCACGAGGCCGCCTGGGAGCGCTGGCAGGAGTGGCCCGGCTCGATGACCTCGCTGGCCACCCACGACACCAAACGCGGTGAGGACGTGCGGGCCCGCCTCGCGGTCCTCGCCGAGGTGCCCGGCGACTGGACCGAGGTGGTGCGCCGGTGGGTCCGGTTCGCTCCGCTCCCGGACCCGTCGCTGGCCCATCTGATCTGGCAGGTCACGGTGGGCGCCTGGCCGATCTCCCGGGAGCGACTTCAGGCGTACGCCCGGAAGGCCGCCCGTGAAGCCGGGACCGGAACCTCCTGGCTGCACCCCGACGAGTCCTTCGAGACCGCCCTGCGGCAGATGGTCGACCGCATCTACGACGACCCGGCCCTGCACCGTGAGGTCGCCGACTTCGCCGCCTCCATCACCCCGCCCGGCTGGTCCAACTCGCTCGGCCAGAAGCTCCTCCAGCTCAGCATGCCCGGGGTGCCGGACGTCTACCAGGGCACCGAACTGTGGGACCACTCGCTGGTCGACCCGGACAACCGGCGGCCGGTCGACTTCGCCGAACGCCGCGCCCTGCTCAACCGCATCGACGACGGCTGGCTGCCGCCGGTGGACGCGACCGGCGCGGCCAAGCTCCTGGTCACCAGCCGGGTGCTGCGGCTGCGCCGGCAGCGGCCCGAGCTGTTCACCTCCTACCGGCCGGTCTACGCCGAAGGGCGGGCCGGTCATCACGCGGTCGCCTTCGACCGCGGCGGCGTGGTCGCGGTGGCCACCCGGCTGCCGATCGGATTGTCACGGCACGGCAGTTGGGGGGACACCAGCCTGTCACTGGACGGTCACAGTTGGACGGAAGTGTTCACGAATACCAGCTACGGTGGGAGTCGCCTGCCAGTGGCCGAGCTGTTGCACACCTATCCCGTCGCTCTCCTGGTGAAGGAATGACTGTCTTCGAGGTATGGGCACCGGAGAAGCAGGTCACCCTGCGTCTCGGCGACCACGACCACGCCATGGAGGCCGGCGAGGACGGCTGGTGGCGGGCCGACGTGCCGGCCCCCGCCGACGCCCGCTACGGCTTCCTCCTGGACGAGCGGGAGCAGCCGCTGCCGGACCCGCGGTCGCCCTGGCAGCCGGACGGGGTGCACGGCCTGAGCCGGCTCTACGACCACTCCGCCTTCCCCTGGACCGACCAGGCGTGGACCGGCCGGCAGCTGCCCGGCTCGGTGCTCTACGAGCTGCACGTCGGCACGTTCACGCCGGAGGGCACGTTCGACGCGGCGATCGAGCGGCTGGACCACCTCGTCGACCTCGGTGTCGACCTGGTCGAGCTGCTGCCGGTCAACGCCTTCAACGGCATCCGTAACTGGGGCTACGACGGGGTCTGCTGGTTCGCGCCACACGAGGCGTACGGGGGACCCGACGGCCTGAAACGTCTCGTCGACGCCGCGCACGCCCGGGGCCTCGGCATCGTGCTGGACGTCGTCTACAACCACTTCGGCCCCTCCGGGGCGTACGCGCCGATGTTCGCCCCCTATCTGAGCAGCGCCAGCAACCCCTGGGGCAGCGCGGTCAACCTGGACGGGCCGGGCTCCGGCCACGTGCGCCGCTACATCATCGACAGCGTGCTGATGTGGCTGCGCGACTACCACGTCGACGGTCTGCGGCTGGACGCCGTGCACGCGCTGCACGACGAGGGCGCCGTGCACCTGCTCGAGGAGATGGCGGTCGAGGTCGAGACGCTCGCCACCGAGCTGCGGCGGCCGCTGTCGCTGATCGCCGAGTCCGACCTCAACGACCCCAAACTGATCACCCCGCGTGAGGCGGGCGGGTTCGGGCTGCACGCGCAGTGGGACGACGACGTGCACCACGCGCTGCACACCCTGCTCACCGGCGAGCGCCAAGGCTACTACGAGGACTTCGGATCGCTCGACTGTCTGCGCACGGTGCTCACCGGCGCGTTCTTCCACGCCGGCACCTGGTCGTCGTTCCGCGGCCGCAGACACGGCCGCCCGGTCGACCGGCAGCGCACCCCCGGGCACCGGTTCGTCACCTTCCTGCAGAACCACGACCAGATCGGCAACCGGGCGATCGGCGACCGGCTCACCGCCACCCTCTCGCCCGGCCTGCTGAAGGTGGCCGCCACCCTGCTGCTCACCTCACCGTTCACGCCGATGCTCTTCATGGGCGAGGAGTGGGCGGCCAGCAGCCCCTGGCAATACTTCACCAGTCACCCGGAGCCCGACCTGGCCGCCGCCGTGCGGAACGGGCGGCGTAGGGAGTTCGCCCGGCACGGCTGGGCCGAGGCCGACGTGCCCGACCCCCAGGACCCGGCCACTTTCGAGCGCTCCAAACTCGACTGGTCCGAACCCCAGAAAGCCGGCCACGCCGAGATCCTGGAGCTGTACCGGAAACTGATCCGGCTGCGCCGGAGCACCCCCGGCCTCACCGACCCGTGGCTGCACCGGGTCGAGGTCTGGCACGGCGACCGGCACGTGGTGATCCGCCGCGGGCCCAACGTGGTGGCCGCCAACCTGGCGGACACACCCCAGACGGTCAGCGTGCGGGCGCTGCCCCGATCGGTGCTGCTGGCCACCTCGCCCGGCGTGGTCGTCGAACGGGACCGGCTCGTCCTGCCGCCGGAGAGCGCCGCCGTCGTCTCGGTTCGCTGACGTGCCCCGGTCCGTCATCATGTGCTCGTGAGCGTGCGGAAATCGCGGAAGAAGAAGTCCCACTGGTGGGACTCGTGCAACCCGGCCTGTGACTGTGACATCCCCGGCTGTGACTGCTTCTCGCTGAGCACCATGGTGCGGCTGTCCGCCGTCCTGATTCCGGCTTCCCGTTCCGAGCGCGTCGTGGTCGGCGCGATCCACGGCTACCGGAAGGTCTCGCCGAAGCTGCCCACCCGCTGCCGGTACACGCCCACGTGCAGCGCCTACGCGTTGCAGGCCATCGACCGGCACGGGCTGCGGGCCGGGCTGCGGCTCACCGCGGGCCGGCTCGCCCGGTGCCGTCCCGGTGTCCCGTTCGGTACCGGGGACCCCGTTCCCTGACCTCGTCGTGCACCATGACTCGTCAGGGAGCGCGAAGGGACGGGCCGATGGGGGACACCGACAGGCCGCCGGGCCAGCAGCCGGGCCAGCAGTGGCGGCTGCCACGGCAGTTGCAGATGGCGCCGGAGCTGGTCCGGCTGCTGCTGCGCACCCCGCCGCCCCCGGCGCCGGGGCAGCCGGAGCCGACCGCCGAGGAGATCGCCTCGCAGACGCTCGCCCAGCAGGAGGTGATCGAGGAGGTCATCACCGAGGTCGAGAGCGCGATCGTGGTCGACCGGGAGTACCGGCTGAAGGCGTGGCGGCTCGCTGGGCTGGGGCTGCTGATCGTGATCACCATCGCGGTGACGTTGGGGCGGCTGTTCGTGGGCGGGCCACCTACCGTGGCCGAGCTCAGGGAACAGGCCGGGGTCGACACGTGGCCCTCGCTCGCCATCGGAGTCAAAGACGACCAATTCGGTACGGCCTACTACGACCCCGTCGAGAAGCGGTGGTCCGGTTTCGACATCGACATCGCCTACATGATCGCGGAGGATCTCGGGTTCCGCCGGGAGGACGTGCAGTTCTACGGCATGGAGAGCGAGGATCGGGCTCGGATGCAGGCCGACGACCCGGTCGGCGGCGAGCGGGTGCCCGTGCACATGGTGATCGCCAGTTACAGCATCACCCAGACACGTGAGGACATGGCCGGGGTGACCTTCTCGCAGGGATACCTCGACACCGAGCAGTCCGTCCTGACCCTGAAGGGCCACTCGCCGGTCGCCGCGCTGAAAGATCTGGCGGGTAGGAAGGTCTGCAGCCTGTCCACCTCGACCAGCCAGTCCGCGCTCGAGGATTTCAAGGCCATCGTGATCCGGAAGAACCGGGTGCGGGAGTGCTTCGCGCTGCTGGACAGTCGTCAGGTGGAGGCGATCAGCACCGACGCCGCGATCCTCGCCGGATGGAAGCACAGATATCCCGAAAAATACGATCATTTCGATCTGGGCCTGGATGCTACCGAGCGCTGGGGCGTCAACGTCGGTGAGAACCTCGCCCTGAAAGAGCTCGTCGACCTCACCCTCTACCGGTCCTGGGCGGATCCCAAGGACAGCCGCTGGGAAGAGGCCTTCGACCGCAACTTCCAGGTCGAGGTGGCCGCGAACGGCGGCACCCCGATCGCCGCGGCCCATCAGCCTCGGGTCGAGCGGCCCGACGTGCGCTGGCTGCCGTGGGAGGACCCGCTCGGATGAGCGAGATCGAGATTCACACCGGCGCCGTCAGCAAGGAGCGGCCGCTGCCCCGGCAGAGCTACCGCGCCGAACTGAACTGGCTGCTCGCCATGCTGCCCGGCTTCCCGCTGCTGCTGCTCGTGCTGCGGTTGTGGTACCTCAGCCGGCAGGACCTGCCCACCATGCTGCTGCTCGTGCAGTACATCAACCCGCTCGGCATGATCGGGGCGCTGTTCATCACGCTGAGCTGGACCATCCCGGCCGCCATCCTGCTGGTCCGGGTGCTCGGCGGCATCCTGCTGGTCAGCGTTCCGGGGCGGACCGCCAACTCGTTCCTCGCCGTGACCGCGCTGCGGATGCCCGGCTGGGTGGTGGTCATCGCCGCCGGGATCGCCGCCTTCACCTGGCAACTGCGGATGCTGCCGCTGCTCATGATGCTGATCGTCGCCGTGCTCGGGCTCACCGCGGTACAGGGCGAGCCGGGGGAGCCGTGGCTGATGTGGTGGCTCACCCTCGGCGTACCGGTCCTCACCGGGATCCTGGTCTGGCTCTTCGTCTGGCCGGGAGTGGTCGCGGCGGTCCGTGCCGGGGAGTGGGCGACCGCGGTGCTCCTCGCCGTACCCCCGTTCTTCGGTCCTCTCCTGACCGGCCCGGTGCCGGAGCGATGGGCCCGGATCTCCACCCACTGGCCCGCCGTGGCGGCGGCCTTCGCCATGCCGTTCGTGGTCGGCGTCGTCTTCCTGCGCGCCCCGGTGCTGCCGGACAGCGCCGTCGAGGTGACCCCGGAGAAGGAGCCGGTCAAGGTCGTCCGCGGCCAGCTGATCGCGGTCGACGACACCTCCACCACCATGCTCCAGCCCACCGGCGAGGTGATCTTCATCCCGAACGGCGAGGTCCGCTCCAAGACCCTCTGCCCGCAGGCGGCGCAGCCGCCGGAGAGCGGCGTCACCGTCCGCGGATGGCCGGTCGAGGCATCGGCACTCCAGTGGATCGCGCCGACACGCACCGTCACCGAAATCGATCCGCGATGCCTCGGGCGCCCGCTTGAGCGGGGTTGAGTGTATTTTCAGCAACGACATGTGCGACATGCCGCCCACCACGTGCAGACAGGCTGGCGCCGACCTGGCAGGCTGCACGCCATGACCTTGCACCTCCGGTGGGCGGCCGTGACCGACCAAGGACACGTCCGGAGCAACAACGAGGACTGTCACTACGCCGGTGATCGGCTTCTCGTCGTCGCGGACGGCATGGGCGGCATGGCCGCCGGCGATCTGGCCAGCCGGATCGCCATCGAAGCCATGGTCTCGCTCGACACCCCGATCGACACCGAGCATCAGATGGACGCCCTGCACCGCGGGCTGGAGTTGGCCAACGGCCGGATCGCCGAACAGGTGGCCGCCGACCCCTCCCTCGCCGGCATGGGCACCACGCTGACGGCGGTCCTCTTCAACGGCGAGCGGGCCGCCATGGCCCACGTCGGCGACTCCCGGGCGTACCTGTTGCGCGACGGCCGCCTCAACCAGCTCACCAAGGACGACACGTACGTCCAGATGCTCGTCGACCAGGGCCTGATCAAGCCCGAGGAGGCGGCCGCCCATCCGCGGCGGGCCGTCGTCACCCGGGTTCTCCAGGGCGAGCCGGTGACCCCGGCCTACGTCATCGTCGAGCCGCAGGCGGGCGACCGCTGGCTCCTGTGCAGCGACGGGCTCACCGGTGTGGTGCCCGACCCGGTCCTCGAAGAGGAACTGCGCACTGTCCAGGATCCCAAGTCGTGCGCAGAGCGTCTCATCGATCTCGCGCTCCGTGGCGGTGGGCCGGACAATGTGACGGTGGTCGTCGCCGACGTGACAGCCGGGGACTGACCCGCTCCCCTGTCCGAAGGTGGCTCGTCGAAGGTGGCACTCGTGGCAGTCATCACCACGGCGCTGATCCTGGGCCTGGTCGCGTTCGGTGAACTCGTCCTCGGCGCCCCGCGCCACTTCACCGCCACGGCGCAGCTGACCGCCGGAGTCGTCGCGGCCGCGGTGTGTCTCGCCGTCGGCCGCGGCCGGACCGGCTTCCCGCGCCAGTGGCGGCTGTTCGCCGCGGCCGGACTGGTCGTCTGGACACTCACCCGGCTGTGGTGGACGCTCGGCGACCCGCCGCCGGCCGTGTACGGCCTCGGCTACCTGGTGCTGCCCGCCTGCATGCTGCTCGGCCTGCTCGGCGCCGTGCACACCCGGCCGCGGCCGGTGCCGATGTCACCGCTGCGCGACCAGATCGCCCTCGTCATCGACAGCGTGCTGATCACCGGCTCGGTGCTCGCCCTGGTCTGGTCGGTCATTCCCGGCGACCCGCTCGGCGACCTGACCGGCACGGCCCTGCTCGGCTACGTCATCGCCGACCTGATCCTGCTCACCATGGTGGTGCTGCTGCTCACCACCCGGCCCGACTCGCCCGCCGGGCGGCGGCCGCTGCGGCTCGTCGGTGTGGCGCTCGTCGCCTTCGGCACGGCCGACACGATCCGGCTCCTCGACGGCGGCAATCCCTGGCTCCTCGACGGCGGCATGGGCTGGCTTCTCGACGGCGGCATGAGCTGGCTGGAGAACGCCGGGTACCTGCTGGGGCCGGCGTTCATCGCGCTGGCCGCCCTCAGCCCCGGCCGTCCGGCGCCCGTCCGGCCGGCCGCCGAACCGCTCCAGCGGGATTGGTTCCGGCTGCTTCTCCCGTACGGGCCGGTGCTGGTGACCGGGCTGGTGCTGGTGGCGGGAACGGTGGCGGGCAGCGGGCTCACGCCGTTCGAGGCCTACCTCGGCTGGCTCGGGCTGGCCCTCGTGGTGACCCGGCAGATGATCACCATCGTGGACAACACCGTCCTGTTCGACCGGGTCGCGGAAAGCCAGCGGCGGTTGCACCATCAGGCCTACCACGACCCGCTCACCGGCCTGGCCAACCGCGCGCTGTTCCGGGAACGCCTGGTTCTCGCCATCGACGCCCACCACCAGCACGGGGCGCCGGTCGCCGTCCTCTTCGCCGACCTCGACGACTTCAAACTCATCAACGACACGTTCGGGCACGCCATGGGCGACCGGGTGCTGCACGCCATCGGCGAGCGGATGCGGGCCTGCGTGCGCTCGCAGGACCTGGTGGCCCGGCTGGGCGGCGACGAGTTCGCGGTCGTTCTCGACCAGGCGCCCCAGCCCGCGCCCGTGCCGCGACGCCGTCTCCGGTCCCGCTGGGGTGCGGCGGCGCGAGGCCGTCGCTACATCCTCTCCGCCGCGGGGGTACGGGTGACGAACGCTCCCGGACCCCCCGATCAGCCGCTCGGCCGTTCCGTGGACGGGCGGCCCGCGCGCGCCGCCGACCCCGTCCTGCCGCACGTCCCGTCGTCGCGCCGGCCCGCCTCCCACCAGCCCAACGGCGGTCCGCCGGCCGTTCCCGCATCCTCCGGCGCCCCGGGGCCCTCCGTTCCTTCCGCGTCCTCGGGGCCTTCCGCTTCTTCCGTGCCGTCGGGGCTTTCTGCTTCTTCCTCTCCTTCCGCGTCCTCGGGGCCTTCCGTTCCTTCCGCGCCGTCGGGGCCTTCCGTTCCTTCCGCGCCGTCGGGGCCTTCCGCTTCTTCCGTGCCGTCGGGGCCTTCCGTTCCTTCCTCTCCTTCCGCGCTCTCGGGACCCTCCGCTCCCTCCTCTCCTTCCGCGTCCTCGGGGGAGAATTGGGCCGCGGAGGCCGAGGCGATCGGGCAACGGCTGCTGGCCGCGCTGCGGGAGCCGTACGTCATCGACGGCCGCTCAGTCGGCGTCGGCGTCAGCATCGGCCTGGTCGCGGCGGAGCCGGGCGATCGGCTCTCGGCCGACCTGCTGCTGCGCCGCGCCGACGCCGCGATGTACGCGGTCAAGCGCCGCGGCAAGGGCGCCCTCATCCGCTACACCGGACGCCGCGACTCCGGCCCCAACGCCGACCTGCCCCAACTGCTGGCGGGCGCTCTCGCCGACGGCGGCAGCCCGGCCGAAGCCGGGTTCGAGGTCCACTACCAGCCGATCGTGCGGCTCGGCGACAGCGCGACCGTCGCGGTGGAGGCGCTCGCCCGCTGGACCGACCCGGTGGCCGGCCCGGTCCACCCCGACGTCTTCGTCACGATGGCCGAACGCACCGGCCTGGTCGCCGCCATCGACGACTTCGTCCTGGACCGGGCGTGCGCCGACGCCGCCGTCCTGGCCGAACGTTTCGGCCGCCCGATCGACCTGCACGTCAACGTCTCCGCCGGCCGGATCGGCCAGCAGGGCCTGGAGGACGCGGTGGCCGCCGCGCTGGCCCGGCACGGCGTGCCGGCCGCCCGCCTGGTCATCGAGATCACCGAGACGCTGCGCATCCCCGATCTGCCCCGTGCGGCCGCCGTCGTGGGCCGGCTCAGAGCCTTGGGCGTACGGGTGGCGTTGGACGATTTCGGCAGCGGCTTCAACGCCCTGGCCCAGCTACACGCCATCCCGGTCGACATCGTCAAACTCGACTCCACCCTGACCGACGTGTCCAGCACCTCGGATCGTTCCGGCGCACTGTGCCGGTCGGTGCTGTCCATCTGCGCCGAACTCGGCATCACCGTCGTGGCCGAGGGCCTGGAGACCGCCGAACGGTCCGCGGCCCTGGAGGAGCTGGGCTGCCCCCTTGGCCAGGGCTACCTGTTCGGGGCCCCCGCACCGCTCGCCCAGCTGGGTGCTTCGCCCACCGACTAGAGATCTTTCGCGGTCGCGGCTCCACTCCTTCGCGGTATGCGTGACCACCCACCCAGCGCGAGCGGCAGCACGTGCGGGGTGTCCAACCGATCTACGCCCGGCGGGCGCGGCACAGGCCGGAGTAGGCGGCAAGCTCGCGCCCACCGGACGGGACGGCCCTGACCAGGTGGGGAGGAGGACACTCGTACCGGAAAAGGCCAGATGCGAAACGCGGACCTCGACCAGGGAGGCACTTCAGGGGCGCGCCCGCATCGAGTCACCGGACGCGTGGGTTGGTGCGACGGGTGGGCTCCGCCGTGGTCGGATCCTCCGGCCATGGGTGACGTGGGTAGCGGCCACGCATCTCGGCCCGTACCTGCGGATAGCCCTGCACCCAGAACGAGCCGAGATCGCGGGTGACCGCCACCGGCCGCCCGGCCGGGGAGAGCAGGTGCAGCAGCACCGGAACCCGGCCGTCGGCCAGCCGTGGCGCCTCCCGCCAGCCGAACGCCTCCTGCACCTTCACCGCCAGCACCGGCGCCGCCGGATCCCGGTAGTCGACCCGCACCTGTGAGCCGCTCGGCACCGGCAGGCGTTCCGGGGCCACCTCGTCGAGCCGACCCGCCACCCGCCACGGCACGAGACGCCGCAGCCCGCCGGTGACGTCCAGCTTCGCCAGGTCGGCCCGGCGGCGGGCGGCGCCGAGATCCAGCCAGTCCTCCAGGTTCGCGAGCAGCGCCGCATCGGACACGTCCGGCCACGGATCGCCGAGCGCCGTGTGCGCGAAGGCCAACCGCTGCCGCAACTCTTCGGCGGTCCGGCTCCAGGTCAGCAACCCGAGCCCCGACTCCCGCAGCCCGGTGATGAGGGCCTCTCGGACGAGCGCCGGGTCGGGATCGCTCAGCCGCCCGGAGACCAGCGTGATCGCCCCCAGCCGCTGAACCCGCCGGGCCACCACGTCCCCGTCGATCCAGCCGATCTCGGTGGCGTCGGTGAGCAGCGGCGCGGCCACCTCCCGAGCGGTCTCCTCGTCGATCGGCGCGGCACCGCGGATCCGCGCCACCCGGGCCCCGGCCGGCCGATCGGCGCTCGCGATGGCGAGCCACGGTGTGCCGGCGAGCGAACTCCCGGCCGGTAGTTCGGCCGCAGTGCCGCCGGCCATGAGGTACGCCCGCCCGCCCGGCTCGCGAGCCCGCGCCACCCGCTCCGGAAACGCCAGCCCCACCACCAGCCCGGCCGCCAGGTCGTCCCCCACCGCCGGCCCGCCCGTGGTGGGCGCCTGGGTGGCCGTGTCGCGGTGGGACCGGGCGGCCCGTTGACCCGGGCTGAAGGCCTGGGCGGGCGTGTCGCGGTCGGATCGGGCGGCTTGCTTTCCCGGGGTTGGTGTGGCGATCTGCGCTGGTGTGTCGCTTGGGGCTGGCGTGTCCCTCGGGGATGAGGGCTCCGGGGGCGGTGGCTGGGTGGCTCGGTCGATGGCATGGGTCAGGCGGCGGACCTCGGCCCGCCATGTGGCGTCGTTCGTGGCACGGGAGCGCCGCCATGCGGCGACCACGTCGTCGGTGGCGGCTCGGTCGTCGTCGAGGACGGCGACCAGTTCGGCGGCGCGCCGGGCTCCGATCGTGGCGGCGCCGTCGAGGAGGGCGCGGGCCCAGCGTGGGTGGAGGCCGGCGCCGGCCAGGGCGCGGCCGCGTGCGGTGACCCGGCCGTCGGGGCCGAGGGCGCCCAGGTCGTGCAGCACGGCGGTGGCGGCGCGGAGGGCGCCACCCGGCGGCGGGTCGGGCAGGGCGAGGCCGCTGCCGTCGGGGTGTCCCCAGAGAGCCAGGTCCAGGGCGAAACCGGTGAGGTCGGCGGCCGCGATCTCCGGCTCGGGCTGGGCGGGCAGCCGGTCGTGCAGGGCCGGTGACCAGCACCGGTAGACGCGGCCCGGCGCCTCGCGGCCGGCTCGCCCGGCACGCTGGTCGGCGCTGGAGCGGGAGACCGGCACCGTGCTCAGCGCGCCGAGGCCCCGGGCGTGATCCATCCGGGGCACCCGGCTCAGACCGGCGTCGACCACCGCGCGCACCCCCGGAACGGTGAGGCTGCTCTCGGCGATCGCCGTGGCCAGCACCACCCGGCGCCGTGGGCCGGGGCGCAACGCCGCGTCCTGCGCCGAGCCGGACTGGCGGCCGTGCAGGGTGACCACGTCGGCGTCCAGATCGCGGAGGCGGCCGGCGACCGTCTCGATCTCCCGGGCCCCGGGCAGGAAGACCAGCACGTCGCCGTCGCCCTCGGACAGCGCCCGTCGCGTCGTCACCGCCACGTGGTCGAGCAGGCGTGGGTCGACGCGCAGGCCGTGCGGTGGCGTCACCGGGCCGGCCGGGGGAGCCCAGATCACCTCGACCGGATAGGCCTTGGCGTGCGCCGTGACCACCGGCGCCGGAGTGCCCGGCGCACCGATGACCGTGGCGAGGCGGTCGGCGTCCGCGGTGGCCGAGGTGGCGAGCAGGCGCAGGTCGGGGCGGAGCGCGGCGCGCACCTCGACCAGGAAGGCGAGCGCCAGGTCGGAGTCGAGATGCCGCTCGTGGCACTCGTCGAGAATCACCGTGCCGGTGCCGGCGAGCTCCGGGTCGGCCTGGAGACGCCGGACCAGAAGGCCGGTGGTGACGACCTCGACCACGGTCTCCCGGGACACCTGACGCTCGCCGCGCACCGCGTAACCCACCCGGCCGCCGGGGCGCTCACCGAGCAGTGACGCCATCCGGCGGGCGGCTGCCCGCGCGGCGACCCGCCGTGGCTCGGCCACGATGACGCGGCCGCCGGCGGCGAGCGCGAGCGGAACCAGCGTGGTCTTGCCGGTGCCGGGTGGCGCGACCAGGACCGCGGCGCCGGTGTCGGCGAGAGTGGCGGCGACCCGGGGCAGCACGGGGCGGACCGGAAGGTCGGGGAGAGCGTCGGCGGCGATGAGCACGGGCCCAGTCTGGCTCATCCCTGTGACACTTCCGCGGTTGTCCACAGGCCGCCCACCGCTTACCACAATTCCGGCGCTCACGGGCTTCGTCCACAGAAGCCGTCACGCCCACCGGCGTCGTCCACAGGCGAGATTTTCTTGCGTGTTTCGTGGCAGGGTGGCGGACGAACGAGCCCTGTTAATTCTTCGGTCCGCCGGTGCATACGGCGGGCCGTGCCTGGTTGACTGGCCAAGATCGACGAGGGGGTGGCCGATGGGTGTGGTCGATGTCTTCAACGCTCTGCCCGCGGAGCGTCTGGAGGAGGAGTTGCTCGCCTGCTGCGCGGCGCCCGCCTGGGGCAGCCGGATAGTCGCGGGCCGGCCCTATGCCGACCGGGCCGCGATCCTCGCCACCGCCGACGCCGCGTCCCGGGCGCTGAGCTGGTCCGATGTGCTGCGTGGGCTGTCCGCCCACCCACGCATCGGCGAGCGTGCGGCCGGGGAGTCCCAGGAGGCCGCCTGGTCCCGGGCGGAGCAGTCGGCCGCGGCGGTCAGTGCTGACGACGAGACCAGGGCCGCCCTCGTCCTGGCCAACAAGGAGTATGAGGCCCGGTTCGGGCACGTGTTCCTGATCTTCGCGAGTGGTCGCACGCAGGCCGAGATCCTCGCCGTGGCCCGGGAGCGCCTCGGCAACGACGACGCGGAGGAGCGGGCGATCGTGTCGGACGAGCTGCGCCGGATCGCGCGGCTGCGGCTGGAGCGGGTGCTCGATGCCCTCTGACGGCGTGACGGCCGAGTTCCACGCCCGGATCTCGACGCACATCCTGGACACGGTGACCGGCGAGCCGGCCCGGGACGTCTACGTCCGGCTGGAGCGCCGCGACGCCGCCGGCTGGGGCACCATCGCCGAGGGGCGCACCGACGACGACGGCCGCCTGCGCTACGAGGTGCCGATGCACGCCTGGCAGGCCGGCGGCTACCGCCTCTTCTTCTACGTGGAGCCCTACCTGGGCGGCGACTGCTTCTTCCCGGAGATCACCATCGCCTTCCACGTGCACGACCCGAATCGTCACTACCACGTGCCGTTGCTGCTGAGCCGGTACGGCTACACCACCTACCGAGGGAGCTGACCGTTGGCGATCGTTCTCGGACCGAACCGTTACGGCAAGGCGGAGACCCGTCTCGTCCGGGTGCACCGCGACGGGGAGACGCACGGCCTGGTCGACCTCAACGTCAGCGTCGCCCTCTCCGGCGACCTGACCGCCACCCACCTGACCGGGGACAACTCCGGTGTCCTGCCGACCGACACGATGAAGAACACGGTGTACGCGTTCGCCAGGAAGCACGGTGTCGGCGAACCCGAGGCGTTCGCCCTGCTCCTGGCGCGCCACTTCGTCGTCACCCAGCCACAGGTGCACGGGGCGAAGGTGTCGATCGAGTCGTTCACGTGGGACCGGCTCGGCCCGCACTCGTTCCGGCGGCGCGGCGACCACACCCGCACCACCGTGGTCACCGTGACCGAGCAGGCCACCCAGGTGGTCTCCGGCGTCACCGGCCTGGTGCTGCTGAACTCGACGGATTCCGAGTTCCACGGCTTCGTCGAGGACGAGTTCACCACCCTGCCACCGGCCACCGACCGGATCCTGGCGACCGCGGTGGACGCTCGCTGGCGGCACCGCGACGACGGCGCCGACTGGGCGAAATCGTACGAGGGCGCCCTGGACGCGCTGGTCGGCGCGTTCGTCGACACCTACAGCTATTCGCTGCAACAGACGCTGTATGCGATGGGCAGCCGGCTTCTGGAGGCCCGGCCCGAGGTGGCCGAGGTGCGGCTGGCGCTGCCGAACAAGCATCACTACCTCGCCGACCTGTCGCCGTTCGGGCTGGACAATCCGAACGAGGTGTTCATCGCCGGCGACCGGCCGTACGGGTTGATCGAGGGCAGCGTGACCCGCGACGACGCGCCGCCGGCGACCGCGGGATGGTGGCTGTGATCCTCATCGAGAACGCCGCGGTCGCCACCGTCGACCCACACGGGCGCGAGCACACCACCGGCTACGTGCTGGTCGGCGACGACGGCCGGATCGCGGCCGTCGGAGCGGGCCGGCCGACCGCCGTGCCGGCGGGCACCCGCCGTGTGGACGGTTCCGGTTGCCTGGTCACGCCCGGCCTGGTGAACACACATCACCACCTGTACCAGTGGGCGACCCGCGGCCTGGCGCTGGACGAGACGCTGTTCGGCTGGCTGACGACGCTCTACCCGATCTGGGGCCGGCTGGACGCCGAGATCGTCGGCGCGGCGGCCGGGGCGGGGCTCGGCTGGCTGGCGCTGTCCGGCTGCACCACGAGCATGGACCATCACTACGTCTTCCCGCGTGACGGCGGCGATGTGCTGGCCGCGGAGATCGAGGCGGCGCGGTCGATCGGGGTGCGGTTCCATCCGACCCGCGGCTCGATGGACCTGAGCCGCAAGGACGGCGGCCTCCCACCGGACCACGTCGTCGAGGACACCGACGAGGCGCTCGCCGCCACCGAGGCGGCCATCGACCGCTGGCACGACCCGTCGCCGGACTCGATGTTGCGGATCGCGGTGGCCCCCTGCTCGCCGTTCTCGGTGACGACCCGGCTCATGGAGGAGGCCGCGACGCTGGCCCGGCGCAAGGGGGTGCGCCTGCACACCCACCTGGCCGAGACCGACGACGAGGAGGAGTTCTGCCGGAAGCAGTTCGGCTGCACCCCGGTGGAGTACGCGGAACGCGTCGGCTGGCTCGGCGACGACGTCTGGCTGGCGCACGGCGTGCACCTGGACGACTCGGCGATCGCCAAGCTGGGCGCCACGGGAACCGGCGTGGCGCACTGCCCGAGTTCGAACGCACGGCTCGGCGCCGGCTCGGCCCGGGTTCGGGAGCTGATCGACCACGGCGTCCCGGTGGGCCTGGGTGTCGACGGGGCCGCCTCGCAGGAGGTCTCGCATCTGGGGGCCGAGTTGCGGCAGGCGCTCTACACGGCCCGGTCGCGCGGCGGTCCGAAGGCGATGGACGCACGGGAGGCGCTGCGGCTCGGCACCATCGGCGGCGCCCGGTGCCTCGGCCGGGCCGACGATCTCGGTTCGCTGGAGGTCGGCAAGCTCGCCGATCTGGTGATGTGGCGGCTCGACGGGCTGGGGCACGACGGCATCGACGACAAGGTCGCGGCGCTGGTCTTCGGCCCACCGGCGCGGGTCGACCTGGCGCTGGTCGGCGGCCGTCCGGTGGTCGAGCGCGGCGAGCTGGTCAACGCCGACGCCGACACTCTCACCGAGCGTGCCCGGCGGGCGCATCGGCGGCTCATGGACGCCGGATAGAGAAGTAAGCCACAGCGGCTGGGGGGTGGTAGACCGGTGGGGAGGACCATGAATAATGCTCGATTACGGTACGGGGGAGTAACCACACTGAGAGGAATCGTCAACGATGACCGAGATCCTGTCCGACGAGGCCGTGGCGTTCGTCGCCGACCTGAACCGGCGCTTCCGGCCTCGCCGTAACGAACTCCTCCAGGCGCGTGCCGCGCGCCGAGCGGAGATCGCGGCCGGGGCCACGCTGGGCTTCCTTGCCGAGACGGCGGACATCCGCGCGGCTGAATGGACGGCGCCGCCGGCGCCGGCAGATCTCCAGGACCGGCGGGTCGAGATCACCGGGCCCACCGAGCGGAAGATGACGATCAACGCGCTCAACTCCGGGGCCAAGGTGTGGTTGGCGGACCTGGAGGACGCGAACACCCCACACTGGTCGAACGTCGTCGACGGCCAGCAGAACCTCTACGACGCCATCCGGCGCACGATCACGCTCGAGACCGAGAAGAAGACGTACGAGCTGAACGGCGGCCCGTACCCGACGATCGTGATGCGCCCCCGTGGCTGGCACCTCGACGAGCGGCACCTTCCGGTCGACGGTGAGCCGGCGGTCGGCGCGCTTGTCGACTTCGGGCTCTACTTCTTCCACAACGCCAAGGAACTGCTGGAGCGCGGCAGCGGGCCGTACTTCTACCTGCCCAAGATGGAGTCCCACAAGGAGGCGGCGCTCTGGAACGACGTCTTCACCTACGCGCAGGAGGCGCTCGGCATCCCGGTCGGCACGATCCGCGCGACGGTGCTGATCGAGACCATCCCGGCCGCGTTCGAGATGGAGGAGATCCTGCACGCGCTGCGCCCGCACATCTCGGGGCTCAACGCCGGTCGCTGGGACTACCTGTTCAGCATCATCAAGTACTTCCGTGACAACCCGAACATGATCCTGCCGGACCGTGCGGCGGTGACGATGACCGCGCCGTTCATGCGGGCGTACACCGAACTGCTCGTCTCCACCTGCCACAAGCGCGGGGCGTTCGCCATGGGTGGCATGGCCGCCTTCATCCCGAGCCGTCGTGACCCGCAGGTCAACGAGGTCGCCCTGGCCAAGGTGCGGGAGGACAAGGAGCGCGAGGCCGGCGACGGGTTCGACGGCTCGTGGGTGGCCCATCCCGACCTGGTTCCGGTCTGCAAGGAGATCTTCGACCGGGTGCTCGGCGACAAGCCCAACCAGCTCGCCAAGAAGCGGCCCGACGTCGCGGTCGACGCCGCGGACCTGCTGCACGTGGCCGGCACCGGTGGGGCGGTCACCCGGGCGGGGCTGCACAACAACGTCAACGTGGCCCTGCAGTACCTGGAGGCGTGGCTGCGCGGGAACGGCGCCGTCGCGATCCACAACCTGATGGAGGACGCCGCCACCGCGGAGATCTCCCGCTCGCAGGTCTGGCAGTGGATCCACAACGGGGTGAAGCTCGAGGACGGTACGCCGATCACCGCGGAGCTGGTCGGGCGGATCGAGGACGAGGAACTCGCGAAGATCCGCGAGGCGGTCGGGGACGAGGCCTGGGCGGCGGGGCGCTACGACGACGCCCGCAAGCTGTTCGAGCTGGTCGCCCTCGCCGACGACTTCGCCGACTTCCTCACCAGCGCGGCCTACGACTCCATCGACTGACGCCGCCACCGAAGGCGGCGGGCACCGCGTGCGGGCGGGGCGAGGCGAGCGCCGCCCGTGTGGTGCGACGCGGACGCCGCGCATGTGGCGAGCGCCGCGTGTGGGTGGCGGTAAGGCGGGCGCGATCAGCGCTCGTGGGTAGCCCCGGAGGGGCGCTGCTGTGCGGCGGCGTCACTCCGGGGTGGCCGTAACGGGAACGGACCGACCGGCGAGCGGAATCGGGCGAGGGCCGACCCGGCTGGTGGGATCGGGGGGACACCGGCGGGCGGGCGGATCGGGGTCGGGATCGACGGGGAGGTTGTGGATGCGCCTGAGTGGACAGGACTACGACGAGATCGACGCGGGTCTGGTCGGGCACGACGCGTTCCTTCGGGCCCGCTATCCGGGCGAGCGGGCCGGGCGGCAGCCCGTCCACACCGTGTATGTGCCCGCCGACCGCCTCGACGACTTCCGTGACTGGGGCGCCATCGCGCTGCGGGCGATGGACGAGCACGACTTCCCCTGGCCCGATCCCGCGGTCCGGGCCAAGCTGGTTCACGAGCCGATCGAGGATCTGCGCGTCGATTTCGAGGACGGCTACGGGGTCCGCGACGACGATCAGGAGGACGCGGCCGTCCGCCGGGCCGCCGCGATCCTCGCCGCCGGGCCGAGGCCACCGTTCCTCGGCATCCGGATCAAGTCGCTGGAGGCGGCGACCCGGCGGCGCTCGTTGCGCACGCTGGATCTCTTCCTCGACGCCTACCAGGATCTGTTCACCGTGACGCTGCCCAAGGTCAGCGGTCCGGACCAGGTCACCGCCATGGTCACCCTCTGCGAGAAGCTGGAGAAGGCGTACGGGCTGAGCGCCGGCGCCCTCACCTTCGAGATTCAGGTGGAACTGCCGTCGGCGGTGCTCGCCGCGGACGGGACCGCCACCGTCGCCCGGCTGATCACGGCGGCCGGCGGCCGGTGCGCCGGGCTGCACTACGGCACCTACGACTACAGCGCGGCCGCCGGGGTGGCCGCCGCCTACCAGTCGATGGAACATCCGGTCGCCGACTACGCCAAAGCGGTCATGCAGGCGGCCGCCGCCCAGACCGGGGTGCGCCTCTCCGACGGTTCCACCAACATCCTCCCGGTCGGTGGCACGGCCCGGGTGCGCGAGGCCTGGGAGCTGCACCGCCGTCTGGTCCGCCGTTCCCTGGAGCGTGGCTTCTACCAGGGCTGGGACCTGCATCCCGCCCAGTTGCCGACGCGGTACGCGGCCACCTACGAGTTCTTCCGCGACGGCCGGGACGCCGCCGTCTCCCGGTTGCGCCGCTACCTGGACCGGCAGGACAGCGGCATCGCCGACGAACCGGCCACCGCCCGCGCGCTCGCCGGCTACCTGCTGCGCGGCCTGGACTGCGGCGCCCTCGACGACGCCGGCTTCCCCCGCGCCGAACTCACCGCGCTCACCTGAGCCGAAACACCGCCGTCCGCCGTCCGAGGGCCGGCCGCCTTAGTGACGGTCCGTGATCATGGGGGTGGGCTGTGGCGGGTTCGGCGAATCCGGTGAAAGGTCGAACTTTTCGGGGGCGGCGCGAGTACTACAGGGCGGCACCACGCCGAACGCGGGGAGGACACCGTGCACGACCGCCTGACGAGGACCGTCCGTGTCACCGGGACGGAGCCGCCGGACCACACCTGTGAGCGACCGTCCTGGAGTTGCCGGGCCTGCGGGCAGCCTTGGCCGTGCCAGCCCGCGCGGGTGTCGCTGATGGACGGTGCCGACCGGGTGATGCTCGCCATGTACATGTGGGCGCACCTGGACCGGGCGATGACCGATCTCTCGCCCCGCCCGCCCGCCGAGTTCTACGACCGTTTCCTGAGCTGGACCGGGGCGGATCTGGTTCAGGCCTGAGGGGCGGCGGGCGCGATCTGGTCCCGCAGCCACGACGGATCCGGGTTGACGTGTCCCCGGCCGCCGATGACCACGGTCGGTACGGTCTCGTCACCACCGGTGATCTCCCGGACCGTGGCCGCCGCCTCGGGGTCCTGCCAGATGTCGACCCAGCGCAGCCGGGCCGCCTCGGGGCCGAGCCGCGCCCGCAGTCGCAGGCAGTAGGGGCAGCCGGGCCGCCAGTAGACGACCGGCCGATCGTCGCCGGCGCCGCCCGACGTGCGCGGGAAGGCGAGCGGCGACAGCATGAAGGCGAACGCGAGGAACACGGCGAGTAGCAGCGCCGCCGATCCGGGCGCGCCGTCACCGAATTTCACGGCGGCGATGAGCACGCCGCAGAGGGCTGTCAGGAGTGCCAGGCTCCACCGTCGCACCATGGACCGGGAGGGTACTCCGCTACCGCCGGTAACGAAATGACTGACCGGCCGGGATGGGCGCGGGCGGAAACAATGCGCCGATAGAGTCCGATCATGGTTGATCTGGTGGTCCGGTCCCGGCGTGTGGTCACACCCGAGGGCGAGCGGGCGGCGGCGGTCCTGGTCGGGGCGGGCCGGATCACGGCGGTTCTGCCGTACGACGCCGAGGCCGGGGCGGCCGAGGACGTGGATCTCGGGGACACCGCTCTGCTGCCCGGCCTGGTCGACACGCACGTGCACGTCAACGAGCCGGGCCGGACCGAGTGGGAGGGTTTCGCCACGGCGACCCGGGCGGCCGCGGCCGGTGGTGTCACCACGATCATCGACATGCCGCTGAACAGCCTGCCGCCGACCGTGACCGGCGAGGCGCTGCGGGTCAAGCGGGCGGCCGCGGCCGGGCAGTGCCACGTCGACGTCGGGTTCTGGGGTGGCGCGATCCCGGGCAACGCGGCGGATCTTGCCGGTCTGCACGCGGCCGGTGTCTTCGGTTTCAAGGCGTTCCTGGCCGATTCCGGGGTGCCCGAGTTCCCACCGGTCGACGCGGACCAGCTGGCCACCGCCATGAACGCGGTGGACGCCCTGTTCGTCGTCCACGCCGAGGATCCGGATCATCTGCGCGACGCGGCGAGTTCGCCCGCGTACACCGACTTTCTCGCCTCCCGCCCGGAGGCCGCCGAGCACGCCGCGGTGGCCACGGCCATCGCGGTGGCCCGCGCGGCGGGCCGCCGCGTGCACATCCTGCATCTCTCCGCGGCCACCGCACTGCCGTTGATCGCCCGGGCCAGAGCGGAGGGGGTACGGGTGACGGCGGAGACCTGCCCGCACTATCTGACCCTGGACGCGGCCGGGATCCCGGACGGCGCCACCGAGTTCAAGTGCTGCCCGCCGATCCGGGACACGGCGAACGCCGACCGGCTGTGGGAGGCGCTGGCCGACGGCCTGATCACGTGTGTGGTCAGCGACCATTCCCCGTGCACTCCGGACCTGAAGCGGCGGGACACCGGCGACTTCGCGGCGGCCTGGGGCGGGATCGCCTCGGTGCAGCTGGGGCTTCCGGTGATCTGGACCGCGGCCCGGGACCGTGGGCACACCCTCGCGGACGTGGTGAGGTGGATGGCGCGCCGTCCCGCCGACCTGGTGGGATTGCGGAACAAGGGCCGGATCGTTCCCGGCGCCGACGCGGATCTGGTGGCCTTCGAGCCGGACGCCGAGTTCGTCGTCGACCCGCACGCCCTGCATCACCGGAATCCGGTCACCCCGTACGCCGGAAAGTGGTTGCGGGGTGTGGTGCGCACGACCTGGCTGCGCGGGCGCACGGTGACCGGCGATCGGGCCGGCGGCACGTTCTTGAGCATCGACGAGGAGAGCTGATGGAGTTCACAGCGCTGCCCGATCTGGCGTCGCGGGCGTTCGGTGGCGGCGTCGTGTTCTCCAACGACGAGTTCTTCGCCGCCGCCGACCACCTGGTCCGGCCCGATCCGCCGGGGTTCGCGCCGAGGACCTTCGACCACAGAGGACAGGTGTACGACGGCTGGGAGACCCGTCGTCGCCGTGCGCCGGGCCACGACTTCGCGGTGGTCCGGCTCGGCGCGCCCGGCATCGTCCACGGCGTCGACATCGACACCGCGTACTTCACCGGCAACTACCCTCCGTTCGCTTCGGTGGAGGCGGTGGAGCTGCCCGGTCATCCCGGCCCGGACGAGCTGGCGGCCGCCGACTGGGTGGAGATCCTGCCGAGGTCGCCGCTCAAGGGCGACGCCCGCAACCTGTACCCGGTGGCGGACCGGCGCCGTTTCACGCACGTGCGGCTCAGCATCTTCCCGGACGGCGGGGTGGCCCGGCTGCGCGTGCACGGCGAGGCGGTGCCCGATCCGGAGCTGCTGCCGAAGGTGTTCGACGTGGCCGCCGCCGAGTACGGCGCGACCGTCGTCGATTGCAGCGACATGTTCTACGGCCACCCGCAGCGGATGTTGATGCCCGGCCTGGCCCGCGACATGGGTGACGGCTGGGAGACGTCCCGCCGGCGCGACGACGCCAACGACTGGGTGCTCGTGCGGCTGGCCGCCCCGGCCGTGCTGCGCTTCGCCGACCTGGACACCAGCCACTTCAAGGGCAACGCGCCCGGCTGGGCGGCCCTGACCGGCATCGACGCCGGCGGGCGCGCTTTCGAGCTGCTGCCGCGGACCGCGCTGCGCCCGGACACGCCGCACCGGTTCCGGCTGGCCAGGGCGCCGGAGGTGACGCACGTGCGGCTGGACATCTTCCCGGACGGCGGCATGGCCCGGCTGCGGCTGCTCGGGCGGGCCGACCGCGGGTTCCTGCGGAAGCGGCTCGGCCGATGACCCGGACGGTGACTCTGGTGATCGCCGATCCGGCGGGCCGGGTGCTCGGCGCCCTGCCGGCGTTCCCGGTCGGCACACCGTGGTGGCAGGAGGTCGCCGACGTGGTGGCCGGCGCCGGGATCGACGTGACCGTGCTGCGGTTGTTGCACGGCGACCGGCCGGCGCCGCCCGGTGGGCACGTCACCTACCTGGCCGTCGTCACCGGCGAGCCGCCGGACGGTCTGCTCCCGGTCGAGGCCGACCTGTCGCCGCATCCGAACCGGGCGCCGTACGCCGAGTTCGGTGGTCCGGAGCGGTCGCTGGCCTGGGCGGCCGGCGCGCTCGACCGGATCGGGCTGTCCGGTGCGGTGGCCCGGCAGCAGCGGACCTGGAACCTGTCGGCGATCTGGCGGTTCGACGGACCGGACGGGATCCCGGTGGCCTGGCTCAAGCAGGTGCCGTCGTTCTTCGGGCACGAGCCGGCCGTCCTGCGGATGGTGGACGCGGTGGAACCCGGTCTGGTCCCGTACCTGCTGGCCGCGGGCGACGAGGGGCGGATGCTGCTGGCCCACGTGCCGGGGGAGGACCGGTACGACGGCGGGCCGGACCTGCGGGCGGAGATCGCGACCGCGTTCCACCCGGTGCAGCGGTACTTCGCGGGCCGGGTGGCGGAGCTCCGCGCGAACGGCGTTCCAGAGATGACGCCGGAGACGATCATCGAGGTCGCCACGCCGTACATCTCGGTGGTGTCCGGTCTGGGGAAGTTGATCGATGATCTTCCGCGGCGGCTGGAGCAGGTGGCGAAATGCGGTCTCCCCGACACCCTGCTGCACGGCGATCTTCATCCCGGCAACGTCCGGACCGGCGAGGACGGTCTGACCATCGTGGACTGGGGCGACTCCTCGATCGGCAACCCGGCCCTGGACGCGCTGCGGCTGGAGGTCGACCCGGAGCACTGGGCGGCGCTCTGGCCCGACGGTGACGCCCGCCGGGCCCTCGACCTGCTGCGCCCGGTCCAGGAGCTGCGGGCGGCGACCACGTACGCGAACTTCCTGGCCCGGATCGAACCGTCCGAGCATCCGTACCACGATGCGGACGTTCCGGACCGGCTCCGCGCCGCGGTGGAGTGCGCGGAGCATTGACGGCTATACCGTGTCAGGCATGGAGGACGCCCGCCGGCACTACCTCGACCTGATCCGCGGCGACGGCGCCGAGCTGTCGCCCGCACTGGCCCGGGCGTTCGGCGCGGTGCCCCGGGAGATCTTCGTGCCGGACGGGTTCCTGAGCCGCGACGGCCGCCACGTCCGGCCCGCCGACCCGGATTTCCTGCCCACCGTCTACAGCAACGACGTGCTGGTCACCAAGCTGAGCGACGGCCGCCCGGTGAGCTCGTCCAGCCAGCCGTCGCTGATGGCCATCATGATCGAGGCGCTGGACCCGCGGCCCGGCATGCGGATCCTGGAGATCGGCGCGGGCACCGGCTACAACGCCGCCCTGCTCGCCGCCATGGGAGCGACGGTCACCACGGTCGACGTGCAGCCCGACGTGGCCGCCCGGGCGCGCTCCGCGCTGGCCCGGGCCGGCGTCTCCGGGGTCCGGGTGGAGACCGCCGACGGCTACACGGCCGCCTTCGCGGGAGACCCGGAGCGGTACGACCGGATCATCGTGACCGTCGGGGTGGCCGGTGTCTCGCCGCACTGGCTGGACCGGCTCGAACCGGGCGGGCGGATCATCGTCCCGGTCGAGCACAGCGGCACGCACCCGGTCCTGGACGTGCGTACCGGCGGCGCCGCGACCGTCGTGTGCCCGGCCGGGTTCATGAGCGCGGCCGGCCCGCTGACCGCCCGGCACCGGCGCAGCCACCCGGAGCCGGTGCCCGGCATGACCGGCCTGACCGAGACCCGGTCGCCGTGCTGGCGGCCGCCGCTGGGCCTGCTCGCCTACCGGGACCTCTGGTACGCGGCGGGCGCGTGGCACCACCGGGTCACCCAGGCGGCGCTTGCGGACCGGCAGCAGAGCTGTCTCGCGGTGCTCGACGACTCCGGCGAGTCCGGCGCGGTGGTCCTGGCCGACGGGGCGATCCTGGCCTCCGGCGCGGAGCGGGACCGCTACACGGCGATCGGGGCGGCGCTCGCCGAACGGTGGGCCGCCCTGGGCCGGCCACCGATGAGCGCCTGGGACGTCGAGCTGGCGCTGACCGGGCCGCTGTGGACGCCCTACCGGTGGACGGTACGCAGGTAGGTGAGCACCGCCAGGACCCGCCGGTTGGTGTCGTCGGTCGGCGACAGGCCCAGCTTGGCCAGGATGTTGCCGACGTGCTTGCCGACCGCCGGTTCGCTGATGAACAGGGCCGACGCGATCGCCGAGTTGGACCGCCCCTCGGCGATCAGGGCGAGCACCTCCCGCTCCCGGCCGGACAGCCCGGCGAGCGGATCCCGCTGGCGGCTCAGCAGCCGGCGGACCACGTCCGGGTCGACGACCGTGCCGCCGTCCACCACGGTGCGCAGCGACGCCACGAAGTCGGTGATGTCGGCGACCCGGTCCTTGAGCAGGTATCCGACGCCGTCACCGGTGCCGATCAGATCGGCCGCGAACTCCTGCTGCACGTACTGGCTGAGCACCACGACGGGCAGCCCGGGGCGCTCCCGGCGCAGCCGCACCGCCGCCCGCAGCCCCTCGTCGGAGAAGGCCGGCGGCCTCTTGATGTCGGTGATCACCAGCTCCGGGTCGTGCTTCTCGACCGCGGTGATCAGCTCGTCGGCGTCCCCGACCGCGGCCACCACCTCGAACCCGAACCGGACCAGCACCCCGACCAGGCCCTCGCGCAGCAGCACCCCGTCCTCGGCGAGGACCACCCGGGTCACAGCTCGACCCGCAGCAGCGTGGGACCGCCCACCGGGCTGGCCAGCAGGAGCCGTCCACCGGCCGCCGCCACCCGGTCGGCCAGCCCGGTGAGCCCGGTTCCGGCGGCCGGGTCGGCGCCGCCCCGCCCGTCGTCCTGGATCTCCAGCACCACCCCGTCGCCGGAGCGGGTCAGGCGCACCTGGGCCGCGGTGGCGCCCGCGTGCCGGGCCACGTTGGTGAGCGCCTCGGCGGCCACGAAGTAGGCGGTCGTCTCGACCCGCTCCGGCAGCCGGCCGATGGTGTCCGGCGCCTCCACCGTGACCGGCACCGGCGAGCTGGCGGCCAGCTCCCACAGCGCGGCCGGCAGCCCGACGTCGCTCAGGGTCTGCGGGCGGATCCCGTGGATCAGGTCGCGCAGCACCACCATCAGCTCCTTGGCCTGGTCGTGGGCCTGGCCGAGCGGCGCGGCGGCGGGGGAGTCCTCGGGCAGGTCCAGCCGGGCCATGCCCAGGTGCAGGGTGAGGCTGGTGAGCCGGTGCTGGGCGCCGTCGTGCAGGTCCCGTTCGATGCGCTTGCGTTCGGCGTCGAACGCGTCGGCCAGCCGGGCCCGGGACCGCGACACCTCGGTCAGCTGGTCGCGCAGGCCGTCGCCGCCGCTGCCGAGCAGCCGCCGGGCCAGCGCGCCGTGCGCCGCCGCCAGGCCGCCGATCAGGTAGAGCCAGACCGGGATCAGGACGATCCCGAGCAGGGTGAACGGGATCGACGCGGGACCGCCGTCGATGGTCACGTCGCCCAGGTTCCACTCGGCCAGCCAGGGGCTGAACAGCAGCGTCGCCTCCAGCGTGAGCAGCACCCCGGCGAGCACCAGGACCGGCGGGGCGAACAGGGCCAGCACGACGGCGTACAGGACGGCCCGCCAGGTGGACTCGTGCCCGAACAGGGCCAGCGGGTTGGTGGCGCTGATCCGGTGCGGCGCGGCGAGCGGCCGCGAGTCGATCATCCGGAGCCGCTGCCGTTCCAGAGCGGCCAGCGGCAGCGCCACCAGCGGGCTGAACGTGGCGATCAGGAGAGCGCCCAGCGCCATCAGGACCATCACCACGAGATTCGGCGTCTCACCGTCGATCAGGTTGCGGCCGGCCACCAACCACGGGATCAGCAGCAGCCAGAGGACGAAGGCCAGCGGGAGGACGATCACTCCGGTGATCGACAGGTAGCCGGCCGCCCGCCACGGCCAGGTGGTCCGGAGGTAACGGCGGTCCCGCAGCGCGGTGGCCAGATGCTCGGCGTTAAACACCAGGTCACGGTAGCCAGCGGCGGCTGCCGCGGCCCAGCCGTTCAGACCCCGGTCCGGGGGTATGCCTAGGCATACCCCTACCAGGTGCCGGCGCGGCGATCACGCCAGGGCCGTCCGTCCGGGTCATAGATCATCCGGTACGCCGGAAGCGCCCACCACCGCTGGTACCACGGCAGCGGGCGCGTCTCGTGGGGGACGAGCCGCCCCGGCGGACGGGGCCCCACCCGCCCGCCGTCGTGCCAGTCCCGCAGCCGGTCGGCGGCCCCGGTCAGCGCCGCGATCGCGCTCTCCGGGTCCAGCAGGTCCTGGTCGTCCCCGTCGGCCCGGTCGAGGTGCTCGCGCATCAGCGTCAGCCGCAGGTCGCGGGCGAACCGCCGGGCGCCGTCGCCGAGCCCCGCCGGATCGGCCGGGGCCCGCCCGTCGGCGGTGTCGTCGAGGACCGCGCAGGACAGCTCGCTGTCGTGGGTCCACGAGCGACGGTTGAAGTTGTCGCTGCCCACGCTGCACCAGACGTCGTCGATGACGCAGACCTTGGCGTGCACGTAGATCGGGGTGCCGTCGTGGTTCTCCAGGTCGAAGACGTGCACCCGGTCGCCGCCGGCCCGTCTGCACAGCTCGATGGCCTGCTGCCGGCCCACCTGGTTGGGCGGCAGCGCGAACCTGCCGTCCACGTCCGGGTGCCGGGGCACCACGGCGACCAGGTGCAGGTCCGGGTTGTCGCGCATCGCCTCGGCGAACAGCTGGGCCACCTCGGTGGACCACAGGTACTGGTCCTCCAGGTAGACGATCCGGCGGGCCCGCTTGATCGCCTTCGTGTAGCCGCGGGCCACGCTGCGTTCGCCCAGTTTCGCGAAGCCGTACGGTGGGCGCATCGCCGGATAGGTGCGCAGCACCTGCACGGTGTGCGGGCCGCACTCCGGCGGGTCGGGCGGCGGGTCCGGCAGCGGATCGGGGCTCATGTCCTCGTGGCGCAGCCGGTCGGTGAGGGTGGCGACGGGCCCGTCCTGGTCGAGCGGCACCCGGTCGGTCCAGCGTTCCCGGAACGAGCGGTCGAGCGTGCCGACGACCGGGCCGCGCAACGCCAGCTGCACGTCGTGCCAGGGCGGGTTCGGCCCGTACGCGGACGCCATCCGCACCGCCTGCGGATCGCCGTGATGCCGGGCGTCGTCGCGGCGGCTGTGGCACAGGTCGATCCCGCCGGCGAAGGCGATGTCCCGTTCCGGCCGGCCCGGGTGCCGCAGCACCACGAGCTTCTGGTGGTGCGACCCGCCCCGGCGGACCCGCTGGTCGAGCAGCACCTCGCCGCCGGCCGCCTCGATCTCGTCGCTCAGCGTCCGGTTCTCCTCCTCGCTGTACGCGAACCGGTCCAGGTGGGAGCGCCAGAGCAGCCCCTTCACCAGGACACCGCGCTTGGCGGCGGCCGCGAACACCCCGGCGATCGTGGGCCCGCCGTCGCGGACCCGCTCGTCCGGGTCGCCGCGCCAGTCGGTGAAGAACAGGTGATCACCGGGCTCCAGCGCCTCGACTTCGGTCACCAGCCGATCGAAGTAATTTTGCCCGTGAATGAGTGGCTCGACCGTGTTTCCAGTGTTCCATATGGGTATGGAGGTGTCCGGGTTGCCGCGTTCGGCAACGGTCAGGAGCCATTCCTGCGGCGGCACTGCAACCCCTTCGAGGTCGACGACGCCCTCACCGTAAGCCTCCCGACCGCCGCCCGCACGCGGAGCGGTGCCCCCGACCCCCGCCGAGGAGTGGAATCATGAGCAGCGAGCCCCTGACCGCGACACCGGTGACCGAGGCCCCCGACACCGCCGAGACCGGACTGCTCATCGCGGTCCTGCTGCTGGTGGTGCTGGGCACTACCGCGATGCTGATGATGTCCTGACCGACAGCACCGTCGGGATCGGCGAACCGCCCTCGCTGAACCCGCGCAACTCCAGTCCCGCCGCCAGGAACGCGTTCAGCAACCCCGCCAGGGGCCAGTGACTGGCGCCGACCTTCGCCCGTACCCCCTGATCGGTCCAGGAGGTCTTGGTCCAGTGGCCGTCCAGATAACCCGGCCGAACGACCACCGCGGTCTGATCGCCGCGGTCGGCGAAGCCGCCGCAGAAAGCCGGATGCACCCCGACGTGGACGAACGTGCCGCCGGGGCGCAGCACCCGGGCCACCTCACCCAGCACCGCCGGATAGGCCGGCATGTCGGTGTGCGCCATCACCGTGACCACCGCGTCCAGCGCGGCGTCGCGGAACGGCAACCGGGCGGCGTCCGCCCGGGCCACCGGCAGCCGGCCCCCGGCGTAACCGAGCATGCCCGCCGACAGATCCACCCCGAACGGCGTCCAGCCCAGCTCGCGGATCTGCGCCGCGTGTGCGCCGGTGCCGCAGCCGATCTCCAGGCACCGGCCGTGGCCCGGGCCGAGCTGCTCGGCGATCGCACGCCGGATGCCGAGCGGGTCACCGGGTGTGGTCGTCGGCAGGAACTCGGTCTCGTACCAGTCGGCGATCTCGTCGTAGGCCGCCCGCATCGTCAGAGGACCCACGCGTCGTCGCGGATGATGTCGACGGTGCCCTTCGGGCCGGTGCCGGTCACCGTGATGCCCTCGCCGCCGATCACCACGTCGGTGTGCACGGCCGACGTGTTCAGGCCCAGCGCCTCCCGCCGCTCCACCGGCAGCTCCCGGGCGCCCGGCACCGAGAACGGGAAACTCGCGCCCCAGGCCACGTGACACGCGGCGTTCTCGTCGAAGAGCGTGTTGTGGAAGACGATGCCCGCCCTGGCGATCCGGCTGTCCGAGTCCACCAGGGACACCTCACCCAGGTAGCGGGCGCCGTCGTCGGTCTCCAGCTGGGCCTCCACCGCGTCCGCGCCGGAGTCCGCCGACACCGCCGTGATCCGGCCCGCCGCGAACTCCAGCCGCAGCCCGAGCACCAGCCGGCCGTTCAGCACCAGCGGCTTCGTCACCCGCAGCACACCCTCGGCGGTCCGCCGGTCCGGGCTGGTGAACACCTCCTCGGTGGGGATGTTCGGCATGTACGGGACACCGTCGTCGTCGATCAGCCCGCCACCGGTCCAGCGGCAGCCGGGGATCAGGCCGACCGTGAGATCGGTGCCGCCTCCCGCGTACCGGATCGAGGTCAGCTCCAGAGCGTCCAGCGCGGCACCCCGCTCGGCCAGCGTCGCGGCCCGCGCCCGCCAGGCCGCCACCGGATCGGGGGCGTCCAGGCGCATGGCGGTGGCCACCGCCTCCCACAGCCGCTCCACATCCGGCTCGCCGAAGACCTGGGTGGCCCAGCCGGGATTCGGCGCGCCCACCGCGGTCCAGCGCAGGCGGCCCAGCACCGTCTCCCGCAGCAGCGCGGTCTCCTCGGCGGGGAACGCCGCCGCCTTCACCGGGTCGGCGCCGTCCAGCAGATGCGGGTCCGGGTCACCGAGCAGGGCGATCGAGGCGATGCCCTGCTCGGACCACTCCCGGACGCGCTGCAACGCCCAGCCGCGACTGGTGGTCAGCGTCTCCAGACTGGCGTGGTCGACGGCGGACCGGCGCATCGGGCCGTCCGTCCAGAGCGGTTCCACCCAGGCGGCCCCGGCGGCATACGCGGCGGCCACCACCGCCCTGGCGATCTCCAGGTGCGCGGTGTCCGTACGGAGAATGACTCCCTGCCCGGGCTGGATGTTCACCCCAGCCCGGACCACGACGTCGGCGAAACGCTCGATCCGGTCCATGCCGGTCAGCCTAATCAGTCCGTGTGGGGTACGCGTGCCGCCGGAACGACACCGAGGCGGCCCTTCTGGAAGTCCTCGAACGCCTGCTTCAGCTCCTCACGGGTGTTCATCACGAACGGTCCGTAGTGGGCGATCGGCTCCCGGATCGGCTGCCCACCCATGATGAACAGGTCCAGCTCGGTCTTCGCCTCCACCCGGACCGCCTCGCCCGGACCGTGCGTGGCGAGCTGGCCGAGCCGGATCGGGCGCAGGTCGGCGCCCACCCAGCCCTCGCCGGACAGCGCGTAGACCAGCGCGTTGTAATCGGTCTGCCAGGGCAGGTCGAGCCGCGAACCGGGTTGCATCGTGACGTGCGCCAGGTTGATCGGGGTGAAGGTGCTGCCCGGGCCCCTCTGCCCGGCGATCTCCCCGGCGATCACCCGGATCAGCGCGCCACCGTCCGGTGTGGTCAGAAGGGCGGCCGCCCCACCCCGGATGTCCTGATACTTCGGGTCGATCATCTTCGCGGCGCGCGGCAGGTTCACCCACAACTGCAATCCGTGGAACAGGCCGCCACTGACCACCAGATGCTCCGGCGGCGCCTCGATGTGCAGGATTCCCGACCCGGCGGTCATCCACTGGGTGTCGCTGTTGGAGATCGAACCGCCGCCGCCGAGCGAGTCCTGGTGATCCATGATCCCGTCGATCATGTAGGTCACCGTCTCGAAACCGCGGTGCGGATGCCACGGTGTGCCCTTCGGCTCGCCCGGGGCGTAGTCGACCTCGCCCATCTGGTCGAGGTGGATGAACGGGTCCAGCTCGCTGAGCGGGACGCCGGCGAAGGCCCGGCGCACCGGGAACCCCTCACCCTCGTAGCCCTGCGGGGCGGTGGTCAGCCGGCGGACCGAACGGATCTCGGTCATCGCGTCGAGTTTCGGCAGGCGGGGCAGGACGAGGACGTCGTCGACGGTGATGGCGGGCATGGCTCAGACCTCTCTGATCTTGGCGAAGACGCGGCCGATCACGGCCAGCTCCTCGTCGTCCAGGTGATCGATGAAGCTCTTGCGGACGGTCTCCAGGTGGGCCGGGGCGGCCTCGCGCAGCGCGGTCAGGCCCTCGTCGGTGAGCACGGCCTCCTGGCCGCGGCCGTCGTCGGGACAGCTCTCCTTGCGCACCAGGCCCCGCTTGATCATGGAGCTGATCTGGTACGTGATCCGGCTCGGCGACAGCACCAGGCGGCTGGCCAGCTCGCCCATCCGGATCCGGCGGCCGGGGGCGTCGGCCAGGGCGACCAGGACGTGGTAGTCGTTCATGCTCAGGCCGGTGGCGGCGCGCAACTCGTCCTCGAGGCGGGTGTGCAGGGCCCACGAGCTCTCGATGAAGGTGCGCCAGTGCGCCAGCTGGGTCGCGGTCAACGGTTCGGCCATGCGCTGAACCGTACTCCTTCAAATCTGAAACTTCAAATCTGAAAGACCAGGACCCGATTAGGGTACGGACGTGATGACTCGCCAAGCCACCCCCGACGACGCCGACGAACTGGTCCTGCTGCGGGCCGTCCTGTTGCGGACCATGGACCGCGGCGACTGGAACGACGACTGGCGGGCACCCGCCCGGAAAACCCTGGTCAGTCGCCTGGGTGCGGCCGAGCCGACACTGGCCGCCTTCGTCGTCGAGCGGCCGGAGGGCGGCGGACTCGCGGCCTGCGCCGTGGGCACGATCGAGGAACGGCTCGGCCACCCGCACAACCCGGACGGCCGCGTCGGATACGTGTTCAACGTCGCCACCCACCCGGACATGCGACGGCGCGGCTACTCCCGGGCGTGCGTGGAGGCACTGCTGCGGTGGTACCGCGACCGGGGCATCCACTCCGTGCACCTGATGGCGTCGCCGGACGGCGAGCCCCTCTACACCTCGCTGGGCTTCACCCGCGCGTCCGATCCGGCGATGCGGGCGCGGCTGTGACCGGTCTGCGGACCGCCCGCCTTCGGCTGCGGCCTTTCGAGCCCGGGGACGTCACGGCCGTCCACGCCTACGCCGGGGACCCGGAAGTGGTCCGGTTCATGCATTGGGGACCGAACCGGCCGGCCGAGACGGCGACCTTCGTCGCGGAGTCGGTGGACCCGCCCGCGGGCGTGCACCCGTTCGCCGTCGAGCGCGACGGAGAACTGATCGGGGCCGTCGAACTGCGGACCACCTCGGCCGCCCACCGGCGCGGCGAGTTCGGCTACGTCCTGGCCCGGCACGCCTGGGGCCGGGGTTACGCCACCGAGGCGGCCGCCGCCGTGCTCGCCTACGCCTTCGACCTCGGCCTGCACCGGGTCGCCGCCACGTGCGACCCGGCCAACGTGGCCTCCCGTCGCGTCCTGGAGAAGATCGGCCTGCGGTACGAGGGCCACCTCCACGACTACCTGCACATCCGGGGCGAGTGGCGGGACCGCCTGCTCTTCGCCGCTACCCGGCCGCGGGCGACTTGAGCGCGTCGGTGAGGGCGGTCCGGAGCTCGCCGAAGTCGACGTCGAACTCGGTCAGGATCAGCATGGCCAGGCCCTGACCCTCGCGGAGCAGGCCGAGCATGATGTGCTCCGGCGCGATGAAGTTGTGCTTCAGCCGGATGGCCTCGCGCAACGACAGCTCCAGCACCTTCTTGTTGCGCGGCGAGAACGGCTTGTGCCCGGTCGTCACCGAGGAGAACCGCCCGAAGATCCCCCTCTTCTTCGGGGCCGGCCGGGGCAGGCGCAGCGCACCGGCCCCGAAGTTCTCCTCGATGGCGGCGCGGACCGCCTCCAGGTCGATGCCGATCGCCTTCAGGGCGGCGGCGTCCTCGGCGTCCCGGTCGGCGATGGCGGTGGCCTCGCTCCGGTCGCCGACGTGCCTGATGATCGCCGCCCGGACCGAGGCCTGGTCGACCCCGGCGGCACGCAACGCCACGCGGGCCGTGTCGTTCTCCCCGGCGAGCAGGCTCAGCAGGGTGTGCTCGGTGCCGATCGTCTCGTGGCCCAGCTCGCGGGCCTGCTCCTGGGCGCCGACGACCACGGCGCGGGCGTCCTTGGTGAATCGCTCGAACATCTCAGCCCTCCCGTGGATCCGGCATCGGCATCAGCTTGGCGTGCTTCTTGTGCACGCCCTGGCGGGTCACCTCTAGCGCGTCGGCGATCTCCTGCCAGGACCAGCCCTTGGCGCGGGCATTCGCCACCTGGAGGCGCTCCAGGCCCTCCAGGAGGCGGCGCAGCGCCACCACCGCGCGCAGCCCGGCCCGTGGGTCGGCGCTGCTCGCGGCGGCGGCGAGGTCGGTTGCCTCAGTCATGCCGTCAACCTACGTTGACACAACATTCCTGTCAACCGAGGTTGACGCGGTCGGGTTCGGGAACGCGGGGGGGGGCGGGCCCCCCGGGCCGGCCCCCCCCCGGGGGGGGGGGGGGGGGGGGGGGGGGGGGGCCCCGCGGGGGGGGGGGGGGGGGTGGGGGCACGGGGGTGCGGCGGCCCCCTCGGGGCCGGCCTCTCCGCGTGGTTCTTCTCGGTCTGGTGTGGGTCAGTCCCAGGCGGGCAGGCTGCCCAGGGAGACGGTCAGCTCGACCGGGTGGTGCACCGGCGCCGCCACCGTGAACCGGGCGCCGAACGGGTCCCGCAGCTCGGCGAAGGCGGTCAGCCCGGCCTCCGACGGCTCGGTGATGACCGCGCCGCCCAGCGTCTCGCACCGATCGGCCGCGACCCGGATGTCCTCCACCTGGAAGGCGGCACGCCACCAGGCGCCGCGGTAACCGGGCGCGAGGCCGGCGACGGCGTCGTGAGCCTGGTTGAGCCACTCGCCCGAGCCGAACTCGTGGCGCAGCAGCCAGCCGAACGCGAAGCCGTAGAACCGGGCCGCGGCGTCCGGGTCGTCAGTGATCAGTTCCGGCCACGACATGGTGCCGGGCTCGCCGCCGGCCTGCGCGCCGGCGAAGTCGTGACCCTGCCAGAGGCCGATGATCGCGCCGGACGGGTCGGCGACGATCGCGCGCCGGCCGCCGTGCGCCTCGGCCGGCGGGCTCACGCAGTACCCGCCGGAGAGGTCGACCTGCTCCAGCGTCTCTTCGAGGTCCGGGGTGCTGAGGTGGGTCAGCCATCCGTCCGGACGGTCGTGCCGGCTCCGGGTGAGGCCGGCGACCGCACGCCCCCCGAGCTTGAACCGATCACCCGCAGACTCCCAGCCGAACAACTCTGCGTAGAACTGTGCCGCGCGTGCGGGGTCCGCACTCGCCAGCTCCACCCAGCAAGGTGTCAAGGGTGCATAACCTCTGATCCGCATGAGCCGCTCCATGGTGGACATCCCCAGTTGCTTCAGCACTCTACGGCACTGATAACGCTTCGTCACCACCAGCCGGTTCATTGTCCGGTTTAGAACAGTATTAAACTACTGTACGTAAGCGCCTGAGTGATCCAGGTGACGCCCGTCCAGGGCTGCCGCCACGCCGTGCAGCAGCGCGGACGCGATGGCGGCCGCTGCGGCCGTCGCCCGGACGAGATCCCCCGGCCGGGGAATCGTCACGAGTCGCTGCATACGCTAGGTAATAAGACGTGGCGCGGCCACGGATACCGAACGTGGCGATCACGCAGTGTTCCACCCCGGTCCGGGAACCGGCCACATCGGACGGTGGGGTCAGGTCCGTGCTTTGCCCGCCAAGAGCATCTCGAACCACACCGTCGATCCGCGCACCGTCGGGTCGGTGCCCCACGAATCGCTCAGCTCCTCGATCAGGCCCAGCCCGCGGCCCCGGCTGGCCAGGGTGTCGGCCCGGGCCCGGATCACACTGCCCCGGGTGCCGGTGTCGGCCACCGACACCAGCAGACGTTCCGCGTTCAGGTCGATGTGCACCTGGGCCGGCGTGCCCGCGTGCAGCAGCGCGTTGGTGGTCAGCTCGCTGGTGCAGAGGATCGCCGCGCCGATCACCTGCTCCGGCACACCCCACTCCCGCAGCCGGGTCGTCATCCACTGACGGACCCGGCTCGGCCCGGTCGGCTCCGCCGCCACCTGCATGGTCGCGGACCGGCTCAGCGCCAGCGCGTGCTCCACGGCGAGCACCGCCACGTCGTCGTCGGTGGTGCCCTCGACAGCCGCGGTGGCCAGCGAGCACATGTTCCTCGGATCACCGCTCGGGGACGCCGCCGCGGCGGCGACCAGCGCGTCCAACCCGTCGTTGAGCGGACGACCGCGCCGCTCCACCACGCCGTCGCTGAACAGCAGGATCGTGTCGCCCGGCTCCAGCCGCAGGGTCCCGGTCTGCCAGCGGCCGCCCAGGCCCAGCGGCGCGCCCGGCGGCACCTTCACCAGCTCGGCCGTGGCCGGCTCGCCACCCTGCCCGGCCCGGCGCAGCACCGGCGGCGGGTGGCCCGCGCTGGCCAGCGTGACCGAACCGTCCGCCGGGTCCAGCACCCCGTAGACGATGGTCACGAAGATCTCCTCGTTGCGCGACTCGGCGCCCAGCGAGCCGACCAGCCGGTCCAGCCCGGCCAGCACGCTCGGCGGCGCCGGGTCGGTCAGCGCCAGCGCCCGCAGTGCCGCCCGGACCTGGCCCATCACCGCGGCCGCCCGCACGTCGTGCCCGGCCACGTCGCCCAGCACCATGGCGAGCCGGCCGTCGGCCAGGTGGAACGCGTCGTAGAAGTCACCGCCGGCCGCGTTGCCGTCGACGCCCACGTCATATCGTGCGGCGATCCGGAACATGTCCAGCTCGGGCAGATGCTCGGGAAGCATGCTGCGCTGCAACAACTGCGCGGTCCCGTGTTGCGCCTCGAAACGGCGGGCGCGCTCCGCCGCCTGTGCCACCAGCTCGGCCGCGGCCTTCAACAGCGCCCGCTCGGCGGGCAGCCAGACATGCGCCCGGCGGAAACCGACGGTCAGCGCGCCACGCAGCGACGGCGTCCGCAGGGGGAGGGCGGCCAGCGCGCGGACCCGCCGCTCGTGGCGATCGGTCGCCACCGCGTTCAGCGGCTCGCCGTCGGCCACGAACGTCGCCCGGCCGCTCTCCGCCGCCGCCACCGCCGGGGCCGCCGGGTCGGCGCTCACGCGCCGCCACACCGGCGGGAGCCGCTCGTCCGCCTCGTCCAGCATCTCGCCGCGGATCCGGCGGACATATCGGTACGCCAGGCCGTCGTCCACCGCCAGCACGCAGTGGTCCAGGTCGAAGGAATCCATCGCGTACGCCAGGACGACGCGTGTCACGTCGTCGATGGTGAGCGCCCCGGCCAGCCGGGCGGTCAGCTCACCCAGACTCTGCAACCGGTGGATGACGTGCGTGGTCTCGGCCGCCACGGTCAGCACCCCGGCCACCGCGCCCCGCGACGAGCGGATCACCGAATGGCCCCGGGTGTAGAAGGCCGGCTCGGTGTGGCCCGGAGCGAACTGCACCTGGCTCTCCGGCTCCAGGATGGCCCGCCCGGTGCGGTGCACCTGCTGGATCACGTCGCCCAGGCCGGGCTGATCCCAGGCCGGGCCGAACGCCCGCGCCGCCGGAAGGCCCAGCGCCGCGGGGTGGAGGGCGTCGAGGACCTCGGCATACGCGTCGTTGTAGAGGACCAGGAAGTCGTCGCCGACGGTCAGCAGCATCGGCACCGGGGAGGCGAGCATCAGCTCGACCGCGGCGCGGACCGCCGGATCCCAGCGGGTGATCGGGCCCAGCGACGTGCCGGACCAGTCGAAGGCGTGCACCAGCGTCGCGCAGCCCAGGCCGGTGTGCTGTGTGCCGGCCGCCTGCGCGGGCAGTGTGGTGATCGGAGACGGGTGGAGACCCCCCGACCCGTACCCTCCCGAGCCGACCATGCGGAAAGCCTATCCCGACTGGTCCGTTTGTACGATGCCCCACCGGCCGTCCGTCCGGTTATTGACCGTTCTCCGGTATCGTCCGCGAACAGTGCCGACGGCGTCCCACGCTCGGCGTCACCTACCGTCACCAGGTCATCGGCGATTTGATCTTGGTCAACGGAACGGTCGTTCACCTATAGTCGCCGCGTGATCGAGCCACCCCGCGGTGTGATGCGCGACATCGCCGACCAGCAGCAGACGGATCCCGCGAACGATCACACCGGTCACACCTACCCCGACCTCATGGGCCAGCGGTACGACGCCCTCGCGGCGTGGTCCGAGTCGGCGGAGACGATGACGATGGCCGCGGTCCGGGCGGAACCGTCCCCGGCGTACGCCCCCGGGCTGGAAACGGGCCGTGGGCCCTCGCGCCGGGCGCGCGTCGCCGTGCTGGCCACCGCCGGCGTCGCGGTGCTGGCCGCCGCCGCGACCGTGACGACCTGGGGCGGAGATGAGCCGGAGGAGCCCGTCGCTCCGGTCGCCGCCCCGAAGCCGGTCGAGTCCGCGGTCGCGACGGTGACCGTCACCAGCGGCGCCGTCACCGCCGGCCAGTCCGGGAGCACCGTCACCTTCCGGCCCTCCGGGTCCACGGTGCCCGCCTCCGGCTCGATCTCGTTCAGCTTCGCGCTGGCGCCCGTGCCCACCGAGCCGCCCACCGGCTGCGCCCTCGACGGGCGACCCTGCTCCTGACTCTGCGTGTCCGCTCGGGTACCGATTGTCGGAGGCGCGTGGTATCCCGGAGTCCTACGGTTCGTCGAGGACCCATCGCGGCCTCGGCGACGCTTGTCAGGAGGACGGATGGCCGGTGACGGGCTGACTCGTGGCCTCAGCGAGATGTGGCGGTCGGTGGTGCTGTACCTGCCGTCGGTCGTGGTGTTCCTGGTGATCCTGGTCATCGGCTATCTGCTGGCCCGGCTCGCGCGGACGGTCACCGCCAAGACGTTGCGGCGGGCCGGATTCGACCGGGCCGTCCAGCGCGGTCCCGCCGGCCGGCTGCTGCGGCCCGGGGCGCCCAGCGCCACCGACGTCTGCGCGCGGCTCGCCTTCTTCGTGGTGCTGCTGTTCGCCCTGCAACTCGCGTTCGGCGTCTTCGGTCCCAACCCGGCCAGCGACCTGATCAACGCCTTGCTCGGCTGGCTGCCACAGGTGTTCGTCGGGATCGTCATCGTGGTGGTCACCGCCGCGATCGCCGGCGCCGCCCACGACCTGATCCTGGCCGTGCTCGGCGGGCTCGGCTACGCCCGGGTGCTCGCCAAGGCGGTGGCCGCGGTGATCGTCACGCTCGGTGTGATCGCCGGCCTCGACCAGGTCGGGATCGCCACCTCGGTCACCCGTCCGCTGCTGGTCACCATCCTCGCCACGGTCGCCGGGGTGATCATCGTGGGGGTCGGCGGCGGGCTGATCCGGCCGATGCAGCAGCGGTGGGAGGGTTGGCTCGACCGGGCGGCGGCGGAATCGGCGGCGATCCGGGAGCAGGCCCGCGCCTACGCCGAGGAACGCGCCCGCCAGTCCGCCGCGAAGCCGTCCACCAGTGAAGAGCCGCCACCTCCGGCCGCGCCTTCTCCCGAGGCCTCACCCGGTCCCGAGGCGCCGGCCGCTCCGCTCGTCGTCGCGGACGATCGTTCGTCGCCGCCCGCCGCCGACCACACCCGGCCGGCCGAGGTCCGAGCCGATACCGACGCGCGAGGCGGTCCCCGCGAGCCGTGGAAGCCCGCCGAGGAATTGCGTGACGGCCACTTTCCGGCACCGGCTCACGGAAACGCGGATGCCTCGGGGCAGGCGTATTCCAGTGGTGGCGGCGTGGCCCGGTCCGCGGATCCGGGCCATGGCAGCGGGAACCGGGATCTTCCGGACGACGCCGAGGAACTGGCCTGGGAAGCCCGATGGGCCGAGGAGGAGCGGCGGAGCCGCGAGCAGGACGGTGACGAGACGCAGGTGATCATCGCTTCGCCGGCCGGCTCCAGCGACGGCGAACGCACCACCGACCTGCATCCCGAAGAACGCACCACCGACCTGTACGCCGACGAGCGCACCACCGACCTGCACGCCGACGAGCCCACCACGGCCCTGGACACGGTGCTCCTGTCCAGCGACGGGGCGGAGACCACGCTCCTCACCCCCGGCGTCCGCCCGGCGCGGTCTCCGGCCCCGGCCGACAATTCCGGCTCGGAGCCCACCACGGTCCTGACCGCCGGTCCCTCCACGGATGAGGTGACGGTGATCCGGAGCCCGGGCACCGAGTCCGGCTTGCAGATAGTCGACGACTCGGGGGAGGAGCGGACCCAGGTGGTGCCGCTCCCGCCGTCCCGGAGCGAGCCGGAGCGACAGCCGGGTGAAGGGGGAGCCGACCGGGCGTCGCCGGCCGTCGCCACGACGCCCTCCCACGACGATGCCGCCGACCCGGACCGCACCTGATGACGGAGGGCCGGCACCGGAAGTCCGGCGCCGGCCCTCAGGGTCGGGTTTCACATGATGGACGGGGTGAGCCCGACCGAGGGACCCGAGCGCCGTCAGGCCGCCCGGGTCGGGTCGTGCGGCGTCAGGCGGTCCGGCCGGGCAGGGTCTGCGCCAGCGTGCAGACCGCGAGGAGGCGGCGGAGGACCCAGTCGTTCTCGGTCCAGTCGATGGCGCCGTCGGGGGCGAGCCAGCCGTGCTGGTAGGCGGCGTCGCGGACACCCTCGGCGTAGGCGGCGAGCAGGATCGCGGTGAGCGGGCGGTTGTCGGCGTCGAGGCTGTCCCGCACCCCGGCGGCGTGCTGGTCGATCACCGACATCAGGCCGGGGCTCTCCTGGGCCGCGGCGAGACCGCTGACCCCGACCGAGGCGTTGAGCTCGGCGAGCGAGGCGAGGGCGGAGCGCTGAGCAGCGCGGGCGGCGGCGTTGCTGAACAGGCCATTCATGAGACGAAACGTTAGGTAGCCCCGGGTGACCGACGGTTCGCTGCGAGTTGCGGGCAGGTTGAAGTTGAAACCGTGGGGAACTTGGCGGTACGTCGGCGCGCGGCGTGAGGGGGCAGCGGTGGGAACGCGAATCGGGGGCGACGGCCCGGACGAACGGCATCAGCGGCCGGAGGGTCTCGACGACGTGACCGTCGCGGCGCTCGGGAAGCTCAGTGAGGCGCTGGAGACGGTGGAGCGGGTGCGCGGCCACCTGTACTCGGCGCACCAGCTGACCGGTACGGCGGACTTCGCCCTGGACGCGGCGGTCTCACTGTTCATGCAGGCCGGGCACACCGAGATGGCGGAGCGGATCCAGCGGGAGCTGATCGGCCGCAACGTCATCCCGGGGCACTGGACGTTCCAGATCGTCGAGGAGTTCGACGACGGCTACTACGCCGAGTTCCGTGAGGTGGAACGCCAGGCCCGGGAGCGGTTCGCCGGTGGGCGGCGGCACCTCCACGAGGCGGAGCTGAAGGAGCGGCGGCGAACGCGGGGCAGGACCGGGCACGAGGCCCGGCCCGACTACTCAGGGTAGTTGGCCGGCTCGGGGCGGCGGCGCTGGGCGTCGTCCGCGATGATCACGGTGGCCACCAGCGCGGCCACCACGACGGCGAAGAACCAGGAAGCGTCGTCGATCAGCTTCGCGGCCAGGGGCGCCTGGAAAGCGGCGAGCAGAAAGCCCAGCCAGGCGAAGCGCCGCTGACGTTCGGAGAGGAATCCGGGAGATCGCACTCGGACAGTCTGGCTCGAAATGGACGCATCGCCGTCACCCGTTCGGCCGATTATGCGTTGTCCGATGGTGCCCACCGTCTTGCGTCTTCGTCGCTCAATGGTCGTGGTCGCGGGTCTGATCGCGCTGGTCGGCGGGGGTTTGGCCGCCCTTCGTGAGGCGCCCGCCCCGGCGCCCGCGCCCGCTCGGCGGGTGGCGCCACGGCCGGGCGAAGCCCGGGTGGAGGTCGGGCCACTGCATCAGCGCACGGGAGCGCTTCTCACTCTGGGTGACGCCGCAAGCCGGGTACGGGTACGCTTCGCCGATCTCCCGGGTCTCCTCTACCGGATCAGCACCGCCCCGGACTCCGGTGTCGCCCCGCGGGTGGTCCGGCGCGGCGGCCGGGTGGCGGTGACGCTGGAGGCCACCGGCCGGGACGGGCCGGACGAGGTGCGGATCGTGCTGAACCGGGACGTCCGATGGGACATCCGCCTGGCCGGGGGTGCCGGCGAGCAGCATCTGAACCTGCGCGACGGCCGGGTGGAGCGGGTCTACCTGGGTTCCGCCGGGCTGACCGAGGTGTGGCTGCCGGAGCCGGTCGGCACCGTCCCGGTCGTGCTGGCCGGCGGGTCGGGGACGGCGATGCTGTCGGCGGGTGGCGGCGCGCCGTTCCGGGTGCGGTTCGACGAGGGCGCCGGGTCGGTGCGGACGCCGTGGACCGCGAACGACGGCACCCCGGCCGGAACCGTGCTGCGGGAGCCGGGTTTCCGCCGGTCCCGGGACCGCTACGCGATCCGGGCGGCCGGCGACGTGGGCACGCTGGTGGTCCGCCGGGACGGGGCCCCGGCGGCGCGGTCGGACGAGGCGGTGCGCTCACGGCGTACCGGGAATGGTTTTCAATGAGGTCCGGTGCGGCCGGTCGTGCTCGGACGCTGATCGGGTGAGGCCGGCTCCTGGCCGGTGTCGTTGTCGCTCGGGTCGTTCTGGCCGTCGGTGTCCCAGGTGGCCATCGCCCGGTTGAGTTCCTCGAGCGGAAGCCGCTCCTCGTCGCGCCACACGCCGTCGTCATCGCGGGAATCGGTCATACCGCACGGTTACCCGAAGCCGGGAACGGGAAACGGCCGCCCGGGGGCGGCCGTTCCGAGAGGAGGGGAGATCACATGCCGGGCCGGTCGACCTGGCCGCGCCAGGCGCCGGTCTCGATGCCGCCGCGGCTCTCGATGAAATCCTTGAAGCGGTGCAGATCGCCCTTGATCTTCCGGTCGATCATGCCGAGCTTGTCACCGGCGGTCTCGAGGAGGCCCTGCGGGTCGAAGTCCATCTGAACGGTGACCCGGGTGTGGGTGTCGTCGATGCGGTGAAAGGTGACCACACCGGCCTGCTTCTCACCGTCGGTGGCGTGCCAGGCGACCCGCTCGTCCGGCAGCTGCTCGGTGATCTCGGCGTCGAACTCCCGCTTGACGCCGGCGATCTCGGTCTTCCAGTGGGTGTGGGTGTCGTCGAGCTGACGGATCTCCGTGACCCCCTCCATGAAGCGGGGGAATTCCTCGAACTGTGTCCACTGGTTGTAGGCACTACGAACCGGGACGTTGACGTCAACGAACTCGGTGACCGTGCTCACGCGTTTCTCCCTTCGCTAGCTTCCCAAGCCTGTGCGGCGTTCTCGAAGATCTGTCCGTCGGGCAGTGCCGCCAGCCGCCGCATCACGTCGTCCGGGGCTTCCAGCGTGCGCGCCGAACTCTCCAGCGCGGCACGGTTCCCGGGGAATGCGGACAGGCCGATGTAGCTGCCGAACCGGCTGAACGCCTCACCCTCGACGCTGCCGATCCCGGCCGGGACGCCCCGGCCGTAACCACCGGGCGCGAACGTCACCTCGGGCTGATCCTCACCGGCCGGCTCGGGTGTCTTCCATTCCTCCGCACGCCCTCCGGCCGTCCCCCGGACGTTGCCCCGGGTCTCCTGAGCCATCCTCTCGTCGAGGAGGGCGCCGTGCTTCGTGTTTCCCCGTTCCATGATTCAAGGGGTGCCCGGGGTGTCCGGGGCTAAACGCGGAGCCAGCGGGGTTTCCGGATGCCGGTCGCCGGCCTGGCGCAGCCGCCCGCGCTGCACCTCGGCGTTGACCTCGACACCGAGCAGCAGGGCCAGGTTGGACAGGTAGATCCAGATGAGGAACGCCATCACCGCGCCGAGGCTGCCGTAGGTGCGGTTGTAGGAGCCGAAGTTGGACACGTACAGGCCGAAGCCGAACGACGTGGCGGCCCACACCGCGAGGGCCGCCACCCCGCCGAGGGTGAGCCAGCGGAACCGGGGCTGCCGGACGTTCGGGGCGATCCAGAACAGCAGCGACAACAGCATGATCGCGATCCCCACCAGCATCGGCCAGCGGCCCACCGACCAGACCCGGCGGACGGTCTCACCGGCGCCCAGGGCGTCGCCGACCGCGTCGACCAGCGGGCCGCTGATCACCATCCCGGTGCCGGCCACCGCGAGCAGGACCAGCGCCACGGCCGCCAGGAGCAGCTGGAGCAGGTGCAGGGTCCACCAGCGGCGGCCCTCCCGGACGCTGTAGATGCGGTTGGAGGCGCGGGTGAAGATGGCGACATACCCGCCGGCGGACCAGATCGCCAGCGCCAGACCGAAGCCGAGCAGCACCTTCGCCGATTCCTGCCGGACCAGCAGCGCGTCGACGACGGCGAGCAGGCTGTCGTTGGCGACGACCGAGCCGAGCCCGATGTCACGCAGGATGCCGATCAGCGCCGGCACGGCGGTGGCCCCGTCGGTGACCAGGTTGATCAGCGCCACGACCACGACCAGGGAGGGGAGCAGCGCGGTGACCGCCTGGAAGGTGAGGGCCGCCGCGTAGTCGGTGCAGTCGTCGTCGATGAAACCGGTGATGCTGCGCCACAACACGCCCCGCCAGGTTCGCCAGCTCAGCTGCCGGATCTTCGCCGGCACCGCCCCCACGGCCACGACTGTTCCCCCACCCGGGATCTAGGAACGCAGACGGCGACAACCCATGCCAGCCGATACCCAAGCCCCGTTTACGGTAAACCCCACCGGGTAGCGTCTGCGCGTGGACACCGTGGACGCCATCGTCATCGGGGCCGGGCACAACGGGCTGGTCGCCGCCAATCTGCTCGCCGACGCCGGCTGGTCGGTCCGGGTCCTGGAGGCCACCCCGCACCCGGGCGGCGCGGTCCGCTCCGGGCACGTGACCGCCCCCGGCTACCTGTCCGACCTGTTCAGCTCCTTCTACCCGCTGGGCTACGCGTCACCGGTGATGAAGTCGCTGGACCTGGACCTGCGCTGGACACACGCGCCGGACGTGTTCACCCATCTGCTGCCGGACGGCCGGGCCGCCACGGTGAGCCGGGATCTGGACCGGACGACGGCGTCGATGGAGGCGTTCGCACCCGGGGACGGGGACCGCTGGCGTACCGCGTACCGGGAATGGCGGGATGTCTCGGACCGGATGATGGACACCCTGTTCACCCCGTTCCCGCCGGTCCGGCACGGCCTCGGCCTGGCCCGGCAGCTGCGGGTGGGCGGTTCCCTGCGGCTGGCCCGGCGGCTGGTCCTGTCGGTGCGCGAGCTGGCCGCCGAGCTCTTCGAGGGTGAGGGCGCGGCCCTGGCCCTGGCCGGCTGCGCCCTGCACACCGACCTGTCCCCGGAGGAGGCCGGCGGCGGCGTCTACGGCTGGCTGCTGGCCATGCTGGCGCAGCAGGTCGGCTGGCCGGTTCCGGTCGGCGGGGCTGGCGAGATCACCTCGGCCCTGATCCGCAGGATGAACGGGGAGGTCGTCTACCGGGCGCCGGTCACCCGGGTGCTGGTGGCCCGCGGCCGCGCGATGGGCGTGCGCACCGCGGACGGCCGGGACTGGCGGGCCCGGCGCGCGGTGATCGCCGACGTGCCCGCTCCGGCGCTGTTCCTGGACATGGTCGGCGAGCGCTGGCTGCCGCCGCGGATGACCGAGGATCTGGCGCACTTCCGCTGGGACGGCGCCACCGTGAAGGTCGACTGGGCGGTGCGCTCGAAGATGCCGTGGGCGAACCCGGCGGCCGCCGGCTCCGGCACGGTGCACCTGGGCGCCGACCTGAACGGCCTGACCCGGTACGCCTCCCGCCTCGCCTCCGACCAGCTGCCGGAGCACCCGTTCCTGCTGCTCGGGCAGACCACCACGGCCGATCCCAGCCGGTCGCCGGAGGGCACCGAGTCGGTGTGGGCGTACACCCATCTGCCGCACCGGCCGTCCTGGACGGCCGACGAGATCGCCGGGCACGTGGAGCGGATCGAGTCGGTCGTCGAGGAGCACGCGCCCGGTTTCCGGCGCGCGGTGGTGGGCCGCAACGTGTTCGGCCCGGCCGACCTGGAGCGGGAGAACCCGTCCCTGGTCGGCGGGGCGCTCGGCGGCGGCACGGCGGCCGCCTTCCAGCAGCTGTTCCTGCGCCCGGTGCCCGGCCTGGGCCGTCCGGACACCCCGGTGGACCGGCTGTTCCTGGGCAGCGCGTCGGCACATCCGGGCGGCGGGGTGCACGGCGCGCCGGGTGCGAACGCGGCGCGCGCCGCTCTGGCCCGTGACCGGATGCTGACCGGGGCCGCCTACCGGGCCGCGATCGACGGCGCGCACCGGGTGATCTACGCCTGACGTTCGGCGATGTCGGCGAGCCGGCGCAACGTCTCCACGTTGCGCCGGTGCAGCAGCAGGTCGTTGAGCTTGTTGCGCACCCACCGCAGCGGGCCCTCGGTGAAGTCCTCCTCGATCACGACCCGGGTGGCGCCGCCGTCGACCGGGTCGAGGCGGATGTCCACCTCGGCGGCGCCCAGCGGCCACAGCCCGGCGCTCAGCTTCAGCTCCTTGCCGGGAGTGCAGGCGAGCACCGTCGACGAGTCGTGCAACGACAGCGGCCACGGGCCCGCCTTGTGGTGGAGTCTCGTGCCGGGGGCGGGCCAGGCCGCCTCCACATCGCGGATGTGTACGGTCCCCACCACCCAGTCGCTGTAGCTCCAGCCGTCGGCGAGCACGGCGAAGACGCGGTCCGGTGGGGCCTGAACGGTTCGTGCCACGGTTGCCACGGGATCCGGCTTACCCTGCGGTGGTGGCCTGTAACGGATGGTCATGTTTACCGTTCAGGCCCTCGGGCATTGGCTCCGCGTACCCGACCCCAGCATCTGGAGGAGACCCCGTGCGCATTGCGATGATCTCCGAACCGGCCGGCCGGGCCGACGAGCTGGCCGCCGCGCTGGCCGAGCTGGGCCATGAGGTCCGCGTCTACATCCGCCGCGCGGACCCGGACGCCGCCGAGGTGGTCGTCACCCCGGCCGGTGTGCACGTGGTGAACGTGGTGGCCGGCCCGATCCGGCCGATCCCCTCCGACCTGCTGCTCCCGCACATGGGCGAGTTCGGCCGGGTGCTCGGCGAGCAGTGGCGCGACGGCTGGTCGCCGGACGTCGCCCACGCCCACTTCTGGACCAGCGGCCTGGCCGCGGTCACCGCCGCCAAGCAGATCGGTGTGCCGGTGGTGCAGTCCTTCCACGAGCTCGGCGAGTTCGACGCCGCCGCGCCGGGCCCGTCCCGGTCCGGCTACGAGCGGGCGCTCGGCCGGGCGGTCGACCGGGTGGTGGCACAGACCCAGGACGAGGTGGGCGAACTGGTGCGCATCGGTGTGCCCAGGGCCCGTCTCACCGTGATCCCGGCCGGTGTGGACAGCGAACGGTTCACCCCGGACGGCCCGGCCGCCCCGCGCGACCCGGAGCGTCCCCGCATCCTGTCGGTCGGCAAGCTGGTCGAGCGCAAGGGCTTCGGCGACGTCATCCAGGCCATGCGGTACGTCCCCGGCGCCGAGGTGGTGGTCGTCGGCGGCCCGCCGCCCGAGCAGCTGCCCGCCGACCCGGGCGCCGGCCTGCTGCGGTCGATGGCCGAGCAGTTCCGGGTCGCCGACCGGTTCCGGCTCGTCGGTGCGGTGCCGCAGCGCGAGCTGCCCAGCTGGTACCGCTCGGCGGACGTGCTGGTGGCCGCCGCCGGTGACGAGCGGTCGGCCCTGGAGGCGATGGCCTGCGGGCTACCCGTGGTCGGGACCGCGGTGGGCACCCTGACCGAGACGGTGGTCGACGGGCTCACCGGCGACCTGGTGCCGGCCCGGGACCCGCGGGCGCTGGGCGGGGCGCTGCGCCGGCTGATCAACGACAAGGTGCGCCGGTTCACCTACGCGACCGCCGCCCTGGACCGCGCCCGCCAGGCGTACTCGTGGAAGCGGGTGGCCGCGCAGATCGGCTCGGTCTACGCCGGCCTGCGCCGCAGCAACGCCACGGTGTAGACCGGCATCAACCGATCGGTGGACGGCGACGGCCGCCCACCGTTCGATTCGGGCACGGCGCCCGCCACGCGACGCTGGGTGCATGACAGTCATCGAGGTCGAGAACCTGGCGAAGAGGTACGGCGAGACCGTAGCCGTACGGGATGTGTCGTTCAGCGTCGAGCCCGGCGAGATCTTCGGGATCCTCGGCCCGAACGGCGCCGGCAAGACCACCACCGTCGAGTGCGTCGCGGGGCTGCGTACCGCCGACTCGGGCCGGATCACGGTGCTCGGGCGCCCGGCCGGCGACCCGGAGCTGCGCGCCCGGATCGGGGTGCAGCTCCAGGAGAGCGAACTCCAGGACAAGATCACCGTCCGGGAGGCGCTGGAGCTGTACAGCTCCTTCTACCCGAATCCGGCGGACTGGCGTGAGCTGGCCGGCGACCTGGGCCTGACCGCCAAGCTCAGGACCCGGTTCGGCAAGCTCTCCGGCGGCCAGAAGCAGCGGCTGTCCATCGCGCTGGCCCTGCTCGGCAACCCCGAGGTCGCCATCCTGGACGAGCTGACCACCGGCCTCGACCCGCAGGCCCGCCGGGACACCTGGGACCTGATCTCCGGCATCCGCGACCGCGGGGTCACCCTGCTGCTGGTCACCCACTTCATGGAGGAGGCCGAGCGCCTCTGCGACCGGATCGTCGTGATCGACAAGGGCGCGGTGGCCGCCCTCGACACCCCGGCCGGCCTGATCAACCGGGCCGGCGACGAGCAGCGGATCCGGTTCCGCCCGTCCCAGCCGTTCGCCGACGAGCTGCTCACCGCCCTGCCCGAGGTGCGCGAGCTGCGCCACCAGGGCTCGCGGATCGAGATCATCGGCTCCGGGAACCTGCTGCACGCCGTCATCTCGGTGCTCGCCCGCGACGGCATCGTCGCCGCCGAGCTGACCCTGGAACAGACCACTCTCGACGACGCCTTCGTCCACCTCACCCGCGGGGAGTGACCACCATGTCCGTCTTCACCAAGCTGACCCTGTCCGAGTTCAAGCTCACCCTCCGCGACCCGCTCTACGTCTTCTTCACCCTGCTCTTCCCGCTCCTGCTGATCACCATCCTCGGCAACGTGCCGACCATGCAGGAGACCCCGCCGGAGCTGGGCGGGCTCCGGGTGATCGACGTCTACGCCGGCGCCGCCCTCGGGCTGGCCATCGGCATCATCGGGTTGCAGGGCATGCCCGCGGTGCTCGCCACCTACCGCGAACGGGGCATCCTGCGCCGGTTCGCCACCACCCCGGTACGCCCCACGCTCCTGCTGGCCGCGCAACTGACCATGAACCTGGCCACCGTGCTGGTGTCCGCCGTCCTCGTCTACACCGTCGCCCACCTGGCGTTCGACGTGCCGATCCCGGAGGCGCCGTTCGCCCTGCTCCTGGCGATCCTGCTCAACTGCTCCGGCGCCTTCGCCATCGGCCTGCTGCTGGCGGCCCTCGCGCCGTCCGGCAAGACGGCCAACGCGATCGGCACCTTCCTGTTCTTCCCGATGATGTTCTTCGCCGGACTGTGGGCGCCGCGTGACCTGATGCCCGAGGTGCTCCAGCGGATCGGTGACTTCACCCCGTTCGCGGCCGGCCAGGACCTGATGACCGGTGCCCTCACGGGACAGTCCCCGGAGTGGCTCTCGATTACCGTACTCATGGGATACCTGCTGATCTGCGGAGCCGCAGCGGTGAAGTACTTTCGCTGGGAGTGACGATGGAGGCCGCCGACCCCACCCGGGATCTGACCCGCCCGTTCCTGGCCTACGGGACGCTGCTCTGCTCGCTGCTGCTGGTGCTGGTGGCCTGGAACACCCCGGTGCCGCGCACCGATCTGCCCACCATCCTGACCGCCACCGCGCTGACCGCCTGCTGGATGGCCTGGTGGGTGGACCTGCACCCGGGCTGGCAGCACCGGAGCGGGCTGATGGCGGTCTTCCTCACCGGCCTGATCCTGCTCAACCTGTGGCTCGCCTGGTGCAGCCCGCTCTTCGGCATCTACACCTGGTCCGGCTACCTCTTCATCGGCTACGCGGTCCGTGGCATGTGGCCGCTGGCCGTGGTGGTGCCGGTCGCCGCGGTCAACGCCTTCGCCCAGGTCGGCGGATGGGTCACCTTCGCCCGCCCGGACGGCATGGTCATCTACCTGGCGGTCCTGGTCTGCAACCTGCTGATCGCCGAGACCATGACCCTGATCGGCATCCGGGCCGACCGCAGGTCGCAGAGCCGCGAGGACCGGATCGACGCCCTCGCCGAGGCCAACGCGAAACTCGCCGCCGCCCTCCAGGAGAACGCCGGACTGCACGCCCAGTTGCTGGTCCAGGCGCACGAGGCGGGCGTCCTCAACGAGCGGCAGCGGATGGCCGGTGAGATCCACGACGTCCTCGCCCAGGGCCTGACCGGCATCGTCACCCAGCTCGAGGCGGCCGAGTCGCACCCGGCCGAACGGGACCGGCACCTGGCGGCGGCGAAACGCCTGGCCCGGGAGAGCCTCACCGAGGCCCGCCGCTCGGTGCAGGCGCTGCGGCCGCAGCACCTGGACGCCGCCCGGCTGCCCGAGGCGCTCGACGAGGTGGTCCGGGCGTGGGCCGGCATCCACGGCGTCCGCGCCGACCTCACGGTCACCGGCCCGGCCCGGCCGATGCTTCCCGAGATCGAGACGACCCTGCTGCGTACCGCCCAGGAGGCCCTGGCCAACGTGGCCAGGCACGCCGCCGCCGGCCGGGTCGGCCTCACCCTGTCCTACATGGAGGACATGATCACCCTGGACGTCCGCGACGACGGCGCCGGCTTCGACCCGGCCGCGCCGCGGGCGGTCACCGAGGACGGCGGCTTCGGACTGCACGCGATGCGGGAACGCCTCAGCCGCATCGCCGGAACCCTCGAGGTCGAATCGGAACCCGGCGGCGGAACCGCGATCTCCGCGTGCGTGCCCGCCATCGCGATCGGAGCAGCATGATCAAGGTAGTCATCGTCGACGATCACCCGGTGGTGCGCGACGGCCTGCGCGGCATGTTCACCGGTGACGGCCGGTTCACCGTCCTCGGCGAGGCCGGCGACGGCCGGGAGGCGCTCGCCCTCACCGAGGCCGTCGCCCCCGACGTCGTGCTGATGGATCTGCGCATGCCGGTGATGGACGGCGTCACCACCATCCGCGAGCTCAAGGCCCGCGGCTGCACCGCCCGCGTCCTCGTCCTCACCACCTACGACACCGACAGCGACGTGCTTCCCGCGATCAAGGCGGGCGCCACCGGCTACCTGCTCAAGGACACCCCGCGCGAGGAACTCTTCCGGGCCGTGCTGGCGGCGCACCGCGGCGAGTCGGTGCTGTCGCCGTCGGTCGCCGGCCGTCTCATGGGCCGGCTTCGATCACCCGCCAAGGAGCCGCTCAGCCAGCGCGAGCTGGAGGTGCTCGGCCTGATCGCCCGGGGCTGCACCAACCGGGAGACGGCCCGGCGCCTGTTCATCAGCGAGGCCACGGTCAAGACCCACCTGCTGCACGCCTACGCCAAACTCGGCGTCCGGGACCGGGCCTCCGCGGTGGCCACGGCGATCGGTCAGGGCCTTCTCCGCGGCGATTGAAAACCCATCTCCGGTACGGGCGACGCGAACCGCCGTCGCCATACCCGCGATCGTCTGCCGGGCCGCGCCCGGTGCCGCGCCCGCCGGGCTGAGCTGCCCACTCACCCTCTTCTCGGCGCGCCCCGATAGGTGCCGAACGACCACAGGTTCCCCTCCGGGTCACGGGCCGTGAAGTCGCGTGAGCCGTAGCCGGTGTCGGCCGGCTTCCGCAGGATCTCCGCCCCGGCGGCGGACGCCCGCGCGTACAGGCCGTCGACGTCGTCGGTCACCGCATACCCTCCGAACGACCCCGGGGCCAGGTCGTTCCACGGGTTGCCGGGATCGTCGCGTACCGAACCGAGCATGACGCCGCCACCGGGCGGCCAGCTCAACTCGGCGTGGTCGACCGTGTCGCCCTCGCCGTGCACCACGGTCTCCTCGAAACCGAACGCCTCGACCAGGAACCGGATCAGCGCCCGGGCGTCGTGCGCCTTCAGGGTCGGCCACACCTGCGGGGCCGGTGCTCGCATGTCAGTCATACGGGCCATCGTCGTCGTCCCGCTCCGCCGGCGCTTGAACGAAACCGAAGTCCCCCGCCCGGTCGAGGCCGGTGTGCCCGAACTCGTCGGCCAGCCAGCGGGACGGCGCGCACCCGGCGAACGCCCGGAAGTCGCGCACCAGATGCGACTGGTCGGCGTACCCGTGGGCGGCCGCCACATCGGCCAACCGCACCCCGGGCCGGATCGCCCGCCGCGCCCGGTCGAAACGGGCCATCCGCGCCGCCTCCTTCGGCCGGATCCCCACCTCGGCCCGGAACCGGTCGGTCAGATGCCGCGGGCTCCAGCCCACCTCACCGGCCAGCCCCGCCACACTGACCGGCCCGGCCCCGAACAGACGGCGAACCGCGTGCCTCGCCCACGACGGCCCGGCGTCCGCCCGCGGCAGCCCGCCCAGCATGGCGTCGAGCACCGCGAACCGGGCCGGCCAGTCCGGGGCGGACCGCAGCCGGTCCCGGGTCTCGGCGACGAACCGGTCGCCGAGCACCGCGGCCGCGTCCACGTCGAGGTGGGCGAGTTCGGCCGCCGGCAGCCCGAACAGCGCCCGGCAGCCCAGCGGGTGGACCGCCACCTGCACCCCGGACTGGTGACCGTCGTGGGTGATCAGCGCGGGCGTCAGGTGCAGCCCACCGGCCAGCGACCGGTACCGGCCCGGCGCCTGACGCGGATCCGGGTGCGCGGCCACCACCAGCGGATCGTCCAGCGTGAAGATCAGCGTCAGGTACGGCGACGGCAGGCCCCGGTGCCGGGCCGGCGCCACCCCGCGCTGCCGGTAGCCGGTGTAGTGCCCGATCCACGGCCGCAACGCCGGCGCCGGGCAGGACCACGCGTACTCGTCCACACCGCCAGTCTCCCCCGATCGGCGCGGACGCCCGCGGGTGTGGCCTTGATCGGCGCGGATGCGAGGATCGGGCGCATGCGTGCGGTGGTGATCGGAGCCGGAATCGGTGGACTGGCGGCCGGGGTGGCGCTCCGGCGGCGCGGCTGGGAGGTGACCGTCCTGGAGCGGGCGCCCGCCCTCGAACCGGTCGGCGCCGGGCTCGCCGTCGCCCCCAACGCGCTGCGCGTCCTCGACGCCCTCGGCGCCGGCGAGCGCATCCGCGAACTGTCCGGATTGCAGGGCACCGCCGGGATCCGGCGTCCCGACGGCGGCTGGATCTCCCGGACCGACGCGTCGAAGGCGGCCGACCGCTACGGCGAACCGGTCATCGTGGTGCACCGGGCCACCCTCGTCCGCACGCTCGCCGAGCAACTCGCGCCCGGCGAGCTCCGCCTCGGCCTGCCGGCCGCCGACGTCGATCCGGAGACCGGGCGGGTGGTCACGGCCGACGGCACGCTCACCGCCGATCTGGTGGTCGCGGCCGACGGACTTCATTCACCGGTACGGGCGAAGCTGTTCCCCACCCACCCCGGCCCCGTCTACACCGGTGTCACCAGCTGGCGCATCGTCGTACCGCATCCCGGCGAGACCCTCGTCGCGGCCGAGACCTGGGGCGCCGGAAAGGTCTTCGGGGTGGCGGTGCTCGGTGACGGCCGCGTCTACTGCTACGCCACCGCGCCCGCCACCGAGGGCGATCGTGCCGCCGACGAGAAGGCGGAGATGCTGCGCCTTTTCGGCGACTGGCACGAGCCCGTCCCGTCGCTGATCGCCGCCGCCACCGAGGTGGTCCGCACCGACATCCGCTGCCTCGACGAGCCGCTGCCCCGCTTCCACGCCGGCCGGGTCGCGCTGCTCGGCGACGCCGCCCACGCCATGACCCCGAACCTCGGGCAGGGCGCCTGCCAGGCCCTCGAGGACGCGCTGATCCTGGCCCGGCACGCCGACGACCTGCCCCGCTACACGGCGGAACGCCTCACGCGTACCACCGAGGTGGCCCGAGCCTCCCGCAGGGTGGGCCGCATGGCCGGCCTCAGCCACCCGGTGGCCGAGCGCCTGCGCAACACCGGCATGGCGCTGGCCGGAAAGCTGGGCCCGGACCTGATCCTCCGCCAGATGGATCCGGTCCTGGGCTGGCGCCCACCGGCCTGACCCGCCGTGGGGAACTTTCCGGCTGACAGCCAGCCGGAAAGATCCACCCGGGGAGAATCAGCCGGCCAGGGCCTGCGCCAGGTCGTCGCGGAAGGTGCGCTCGCTCTCGGTGACGGTCTCGCCGCCGATACCGAGCAGGCCGCCGCTGGAGGCCGCGCCCACCACCTCGTCGGCGATCTCCACCAGCCAGTGCCGGTAGGTCTCGGCGTCCGCGGTCGACGCCTTCGCGGCCAGCAGCGCCGCCGCCTCGGCGGCCCGGCCCACCACGTCGGCCGCGTAACCGGCCGGGTCGGCCGGCTCGATCACCGGCGCCTCCTCACCGATCTCCGGGTCGCCGGCCTCGGCCACCGCGGCCGCGGCGACGGCGGCGACCAGCGGGCTGGCCGAGGCGCGCCCGTCGGAGATGCGGTCCAGCCCGGCCGCGCTCTCGGCGCGGGTCTTGCGGGCGCTGTCCGGGGTGGCGGCGCTCGCCGCGGTGAGCACCGACTGCGGAAGGCCGGTCAGCAGCCCCCACTCGGCGTCGGTGAAACCCAGTTCGGTGTAGAGCGGTCGGTCCGTCACTCGTGTTTCCCTTCCGGTGAGTCAGTCGTCAGCATTCTTTCCTACCCGCTCCGGCCCGCTGATCCACCCGCGTCACGATCGCCGGACCGTCCGGTCTGCTGGAAGAATGACCGGGTGCGTGAGGTGGTGGACGGGGTCTTCGAACTCCGCGTGGGTTACGTCAATGTGCACCTGGTCGTCACCGACGACGGGCTGGTGCTGGTCGACACCGGTCTGCCCGGCCGGTCGCCGCTGATCGAGAGGGCCCTGGGCAGGATCCAGCGGTCGCTCGGCGAGGTGACCACGATCCTCGTCACCCACCACCACGCCGACCACGTGGGCAACCTCGCGGACCTGCGGAGACGGACCGGCGCCCGGGCGATCGCACACGCCGCCGACGCGGTCTGGATCACCGGCCACAGCACGCCCACGCAGCCGGCCGGCCGTCTCGCGAAGCTGGCCGAACGCCTGATCGGCAAGCCGGAGCCCACCAAGGTCGACCAACTGATCACGGTGGACGGCGCCGAGCCGCTGCCCGGGTTCACCGCCCTGCACACCCCGGGCCACACCCGCGGTCACGTCTCCTACCTCCTGGACCGCTCGGGCGGCGTCCTGTTCGCCGGGGATGCCGCCGCGAGCCGCCGCGGTCGGATCACCGGCCCGCCGGGGGTGCCCGCCGACCCGGCACGAGCGGGCCGGAGCCTGGCCCGCCTCGCCGAGCTGGAGTTCGACCACGCGGTCTTCGGCCACGGCAAGACCGTCTCCGGCAAGGCCGTGGCGGCGTTCCGCAAGGCCGTCTTCGGTTAGGAACCGGGTCCGGCCGGGGGCGTACGCAAGCGCTTCCGTACCCTGAATATCGGGATATCGATCTTCGGCAACAGCGTGGGAGTGGTGCAGTGCCGAAACCTGGCCCCGGGCTCCGCCTCATCGACGTCGCCCACCGCGCCGGCGTCTCGCTGGCCACCGCCTCCCGCGCCCTCGCCGGCCGGCAGGGCGTCAGCCAGGAGGTCGCGGACCGGGTCCGGCAGGTCGCCGACGAGCTGGGGTACGTGGCCAACCCGTTCGCCCGCACCCTGGCCGGTGGCGCCAGCACCACGGTCGGCCTGATCGTGCACCAGGTCGACGACCCGTACTTCGCCGAGATCGCCGGAGGCGTCATCGGTCTCGCCGACGAGCGGCGGCTGCTCGTGCAGATCTGCCACTCCGGCCGCGACCCGGACCACGAACTGCGCCAGATCCGCCACCTGATCGCCCAGCGGGCCGGGATCATCATCATCGCCGGGTCCGGCTACCACGACCCGCGCGTCGAAGCCGAGGCCGCCGCCGTCCTGGCCGGATACCAGCGCGGCGGCGGCCGGGTCGCGGTGATCGGCCGGCACACGCTCGGCGCCGACGCGGTCCTGCCCGACAACGAGGCCGGCGGCCACGCCGTCACCGCCCACCTGCTCGGGCTCGGTCACCGCCGGATCGCCGTGGTCGCCGGGGCCTCCGGGCTCAACACCGTGGTCGACCGGTTGGCCGGGGTGGCGTCCGCGCTACGCGAACACGGCCTGTCGCTCGACGATCTGCCGGTCGTGCACACCGGCTTCGTCCGCGAGGGCGGCCGGACCGCCACCGAGCGGATCCTCGCCGAACACCCGTCCACCACGGCGATCATCGCCCTGAACGACGCCATGGCCATGGGCGTACTGGCCATGCTGCGGGAACGCGGCATCGGTGTGCCGTCCCGGATGTCGGTGACCGGCTTCGACGACGTCTCGGTCGCCGCCGACCTGGCGCCCAGCCTCACCACGGTCCGCCTGCCGATGACCGCCATGGGCCGGACGGCGCTCGAACTGGCCCTCCAGCCACCCGCCGCCCGTCCACGCCGCCGCCCCACCGGCCACCAGTTGATCGTCCGCGACTCCACCGGCCCGGCCCCCGGTCAGTCGAGGTAGACGTCGTCCAGGTCGGACGGCTGGAGACCGTGCCGCGCCAGGAACGCCACCGCGTCGGCGGGGCGGCCGCGCTCCCGCAAGCTCCGCGTGACGATGACGCAGGCCTCCCAGAACCACAGACCGTCCTCGCCGGTGGCCCACCGGCGGGCCGTCTCCTCGGCCTCCGCGTGCCGGCCCAGCCGCAGCAGCAGGAACGCCTCCCGGATCCGCAGACCGGCGTGGTCGCCCGGGTGGCGCCGGGCCCGCTCCAGCGCCGCCTCCGGCCGGGTCTCGCCCTCCAGCCGGCACAGCTCGGCCTGGATCGAGGGCAGCGACCGCTCGTCCACCAGCCCGGCCGCGATCAGACCGTCCATCCGGGACACCAGCGCGGCCGGGTCGGCCGGCACGGTCGCCACCCTGAGGATCTCCTGGACGACCCGGGACTCGGCGGCCCCGTCACCGGCCGCCCGATACCGGTCGGCGGCCTCGGTCAACAGCTCGATGCGGCGCCCGGTGCGGCCGTGCCGGGCGGCTCGTTCCAGCAGCGCGGCCCGGGGCGGCAACGACTCCGGTAGCGGATCGACGGCCAGCAGTTCGTCCAGCAGGGCGTGGATCTCCTCCTGGTGACCCCGCTCCTCGCCGTACAGTTCCACCAGCAGATACCGGGCGACCGCCGCCTCCGCGGTGAGCCCGGCCCGGTCGAGTTCGCGCCTCGCCCGCTCGGCCGACTCGACAGCGTCGCCCCACCGGCGGGCGTCACGGAGCGCGGACGCCAGCCGCAGCCGCAGTCGCGCCGCGCCGGCCGGATCCCGTGCCGTCCGCCGGGCGGCGATCTCCCGTACCAGGGTGTCCGGGTCCTCGGCGCCGGTCACTGGTCCATGTTGACGAACTCGGGGTGGTCGAGCAGGAAGGCCGCCGCCCGGTCCTCGGTGACCGCCTTGAAGAAGGCGTCGACGTCCTCGTCGAACCTCTCGCCCAGGTATTCGTGCCGCCCGTCCTGGGAGTAGACGCCGCCGCCCGGCAGTTTCACGGTGACGATGTCGTCGACGTTGAGCGACTGCAACTCCACCGCCCAGTCGACGATGTCGTGGCCGCCGCCGTCGAAATCCAGCGACTCGCCGCCCGCCTTCACCACCTTCAGCAGCGTGGCCGGGTCGCTGACCACGGACTTGCTCATCGCCTGCTTCGCCATCGCCCGGATGAACTGCTGCTGGTGGCGCTGCCGGTCGTAGTCGCCCATCTTCGGTCCGCCGTCGAAGCCGTAGCGCTGCCGCACGTAGTCGAGCGCCTCCCACGCTTTCAGGTGCACCGGCTTGTCGGTCTTCTTGTAGAACTTCTGCGGTCCGGTGTAGGGGCGGGAGCAGCGGTGATGGCCCTGGCAGGCGGGAATGCGGTCGCGCGGGCTGCCGTCCGGCTTGAGGTGCTCGGACTTGACGTCCATGTCGATGACCATCTCGACGCCGCCCATCGCCTCGACGATCTTCTTGAAGCCGCCGAAGTTGATGATCGCGCCGGCGTCGAACGCCTTGATCCCGGTGCGGTTGCTCACCGTCTTGGCCAGCAGCTGGAACCCCTGCGCCGGGCTGTAGCCGCCGTTCTTGAGACGGCTGCCGTACGACATCGCGGCATTGATCTTGGTGGTGTCCGCTCCGGTGCCGGACGCCTTGAACGCCGGAATGTCCACGTACAGGTCCCGGGGCATCGAGAAGAGGTACGCGCTGTGCCGGTCCCGCGGGATGTGCGCGATCACGATCGAGTCGGCGAGCGGCGCCGTCTTCTCGTCCCGCGGGTCGATGCCGACCAGCAGGAGGTTGAGCGGCCCGTCGATGTCGACCTCACGCTTCGGGGGCGCCGCCTGTGCCTCGGTGTCGATCTCGTTGAGCAGGCTGTCGTCGGTGACCCGATCGGTGTAGCCGGACAGCAGCGTCCGCCCGGCCACCGCCGCCCCACCACCCGGGACCAACAGCAGAACCCCGGCGATGACACTGATCCGCGCCCACAGCGGCGCCCGGCGTTTCTTGGACTCGCCCACCCGTTCCGACCTCCCCGTTGCGGTAACCCGCGCATGGTTGCACGCACCCGCAACCGTCAAGGTCATCGATCGTGAGCGCTTCCCTCGCCAGCATCACCCACGATCCGGATCTCCCGCCCGGCCCTGCCCGAACTCCCCATCCGGGCCTTTGCCGCAGGCGGGGGCCAAAGGTTCTCGCCGGGAGGATTTCCCGCCTGCCGGCGGACGCCGGATGCGGACCGGGTGTCGAACCGGGGCATCGATGTCGGCGTACCTCCCGGTAGAGGTGCGGACGCGAGCGTGAAGGGGGAGGGCGTCGATGCAACCTGACCTGCTGAGGGTTGATGTGGCCGCCCTGCGCACCATGGGCACGGACGTCACCGGTGCCGCCGCGACGTTGCGGGCGACGGTGGAAGCGGCCGGACCGGGCCTCGCCCCCGCCGCTCAGCCCGGTTCCGCGGCAGGCACCGCCACGCAGGCCGCGGAGAAGGCGTGGGTCACGGACCTGAATCGGCTGACCGCCCAGGTGGATCAACTCGGCCGGAGGATGACGAAAGCCGCCGACAGCTACCGGGCGGCCGACCAGGCCGGCGCGGACGATCTGCGCCGCGGCGGATCGCGGGTGCTCTGATGAGCGAGATGACACTGACAGCGCTGCTGACGTTCGACGCCGGTCCCTGGCATGCGGCCGCGGACCGATGGCGGCAGCTCGCGCGGGGCATCGACAAGTCCACGGACCAGCTGATCAGGGGCACCCGCGACCTCGCCCATGCCTGGCCGGACGGGGCGGGCTCGGTGGCCGCGGCCGAGGAGGCCACCACCTTGCGTGCCGCGATGGACAACAGTTACAGCCGGGCCAACCGGGCCCGGGAGGTGATGGATCAGCATGCGTACTCGATGACCGCGCTGCGACAGCAGGCGGAGAACATTCTCGCCACCGCCCGGACGGCCGGATACACCGTGGACACGGTGACCATGACGATCACCGCGCCCGCGTCGGCGTACCTGGGTGGCGACGTGGACCGGACCGGCCGGGAGACGGGCGTCCTGCTGAACGATCTGCGTTCGGTCGTGGAGTACGCGCGGGCACAGGACGACGAGACGGCCGCGAGCATGAACGAGACCGTGCCGTCGGGACGGACCGGGTTCGCGCCCGCTCCGCCCCATGCGATCGCCCGGGCCGAGGAGCTGGCGCGGAAGCTCAGGGATCCGACCTACCAGCCGACCGCCGCGGAACTCGACGAGCTACGGGATCTGGTGAGACTGCACGGCCGGGACAAGGTCTTCGCCTACACGATTCTCCACGCTCTCGGGCCCGAAGGCCTGCTGGAGCTCAACGGCACACTGGCGACCTACCAGCTCGACCATCCCGGCAAGGACGCCGACGACATCCTGTTCAGCAGGAACACCGCCGACATGGTTCGGGACCTGCAGAACGGCCTCGGCGTCATGCTGGACACCGCGACCGAGCCGAGCGGCACCAGGGGCGGCCCGCGCGGGGAGGACTACGTTCCCGGCCGGTACGAGTTGCCCAGCCAGTGGGTCACCGATCTGATGGCCGCCGGGCGCGGCAGGATGGACATCGGCGACCCCGCCAGCCCGGCGCGGTACGTCGAGGACGTCTACGGCTACCAACTGCTCGGCCCGCTGCTGCACAACGGCGGCCTCGACCCCGGCTTCCTGTCCACCGTCGGCGGGGACATCGTCGACTTCGAGATGGAACAGGGCAGGAACAGCGACCTGTGGCGTGCCGCCGGAGGCGACAACGTGCGCCTCGACTGGACCCAGGGCCACGACGACAACACGACACCCGCCGGCTACGACCCGGTGAACGCCCTGATGGACGGGTTGTCCCGTAACGGTGACGCCACCCGGGACCTGCTCACCGGCGTCACCCGTCACAGCAGCGACGGCCCCGAGGGTGGCCGGCTGCCCCGACTCGACTACCTCCTCACCGACCGCGACTGGAACGCGACCACGGACCTTCCCGGCGGGCCGGGCTGGACGGCCGAGGTGATGAGGAACGGCGAGGACTACCAGAACGGTGCTCTCCACGATTTCGGTGTCGCCCTGGAACGCGCCACCACCGACACCCCCGGACCGGAGGCACGGCGTCTCGTCGAGGCGATCATCTTCGAGACCAACGTCGACGAGCAGGCCATGGGCTACTCCGACGGCGGGACACCGGGGGATGGCAGGACCGGCGAGTTCACGGACATCGACCTGATCAAACCGGAGATGCGCGATTCGATGGCCACCATCATGTCGGACTACATCGTCGACGTGAACCAGAACATCGCCGCCGGGCAACCGACGACCAGTGAATCGTTCCGGGTCGACCAGACCCATCTCACCCGTTTTCTGGCAGACCTCGGCAAGGACCAGGGCGCGCATCAGACCATCGCCTCGGCCGAGGCCGTGTACGCCGCGGGCATGTATGACCAGATCCTCTCCGGCCGGCAGAACCCGGACGCCGACCTCCGGGCCAACCTGGACGCGATGCGGGTCGTCTCGCACAACTACGGCAGCGTGCTCGGCACCATCGATTTCGGAGCGTCTCTGGAGCATCACGCCACCAGCGAAGAGCTGGACGAGAAGCACAACACGAGCGTCGAGGACCGGTACAGGGTGATCGGTCCTCTGGTCGAGGGGACCGTGGGCGCGGCGGCGTCCCGGATTCCCGGCGCCGGCGACCTGGTCAACGGCTTCGCCGGCAATGTGCTGAGCGATCTCGAGGAGAGCGCGCAGATCGACAATCAGGGCCGGGCCACCTACGAGGTCGGTGCCATGCTCGGGGCCAGCCGTACCGCCGCGGTCGACATCACCGAGATGTCGCTCTACCACAGTGGCAGACTCGAAAACCTGCCCGTGACCCTCTTCGGTCCGGACGGCAACTTGACGCCACCGGACAAGTGGGACGAGGACCAGCGTCTGGACTGGCAGGAATACAAGGGCGGGCGGGGGTTGGACACGGTGGGTAAGGCCGCCACCGACACGGCGGAGTCCTATCAGAGCGGCTACGACCAGGCGAGGGATCTCACGCTCAAGGCGACGAACGGTGGAACGAAGTGAAACGGTGTGCTGCGGCGGTCGCCGCCCTGATGGTGGGTCTGGTGACGGTGGGTTGTACCGGTCCCGCCGAGCCCACAGATATGGGCGTGCCGTCGCCGTCGAGCGCGCCGGGCGCCGCCGCCTCCTCGATGACCTTCGAGGAGGCGGCCCGCACACTGCCAATGGACGGAACCGCGGATCTGCCGATCAGCTGGGACTCCTCCGAGATTCCGGACACCGAGCAACTCCTTGCCGCCAGGAGAAGTCTCGTGTTCGGCTACTGGTTGCGTAGTTCGCTCGACTGGAGCCCGATCGTTCCGCTCGGCCGGTTCCTCCACACCGAGAAGCATTACCGGGAAACCCTCGCACCGTTCGCTGACGTCACCGACGCCGAGAATCGGTCGACCGGTCCCCTCTGGGTCAAAGTCATGGGTGTCGAGGAGACCGGCACGGACCAGGTCCGGGTGACGTTCTGCACCGACATCGGCTGGTGGCACCGTAGCGCCGAGAACAAACAGCAGGTCAGGAAGAACCGGGCGAACCTGGAATCGTACGTCCTGAAAAACGTCCGGACCGGCGACGGCGAACCCCGTTGGCTTGCCGACCAACGTTTCAATCCCGACGGCGACCGGGAAGCGAAATACGGCGCGCAGTGTACGAAGTGGGCCCAGCACCAGCCCTGACGAGGATCACTCGGCGGTCAGGAGTCGTTGTTCCACGACGACGGGGACGGAGAGGGTCTTGTAGCCGACCGAGTCGAAGAGGATCATCATGCGGTCCTCCTCGTAGTTCATCACCATGCCGGTGCCCCACTCGTCGTGGCGGACGCGGCTGTGGACCGGGAACGGGCCCTCCGGCTCGGCGGCGGCTATCTCCTGGGCGGTGCCGTCGGCGCAGTTGTCGCAGTGGCCGCACGGTTTGCGGAGGTCTTCGCCGAAGTAGGCCAGCAGCGTCTCGGTACGGCACTGCCGGGACTGGGCGAACCCGCGCATCATGTCGGTCCGGGACTTGACGACCGCCTGCTGACGTTCGTACTCCGCCGACGCGGCCTCGGCCGCCGCGGCCGGGAGTGGCGCACGGGCCGGGACCGTCAGTTTGTGGCCGGTGGCGGTTCGCACCGCGCCGACCTGTTCCAGCAGGTTGAGGTATTGGCCGAGTTTGCGCGGCCCGAGCCCGGTGGCCTTCTGCAGCGCGGTCTTGGTGGCCGGGCCCTTGTGCAGTTCGCCGGCCAGGTCGCGCAGTTCGCCGAGGTCGGGGGAGCCGCCCTGGAAGAAGCGCTGGATGGCTTCGTCCTCGGCGCGCCAGAGCAGCAGGGCGCGGGCCGGTTCGCCGTCGCGGCCGGCGCGGCCGATCTCCTGGAAGTAGCTGTCCGGGGAGTCGGGCAGGGCGACGTGCGCGACCCAGCGGATGTTGGGCTTGTCGATGCCCATGCCGAACGCGGAGGTCGCCACCATGATGTCGACCTTGTCGTCGGAGAAGTCGCTGTGCCGCTGCTCGCGGACGCCGGCGGCCATCCCGCCGTGGTAGAAGGTGGCCGGGTAGCCGGACGTGGTGAGGCGTTCGGCGAGTTCCTCGGCGGCCCGCCGGGTGGCCACGTAGATGATGCCGGGCCGCTGTTCCTCGTCGAGCAGCGTGGTGAGGCGGCGCCACCGGTACGCGTCGTCCGGGCAGTACGCGACCTCGAGGAACAGGTTGCGCCGGTCCAGTCCGGACACGTGGATCTCGGGCCGGCGCAGGCGCAGGCGGGTGATGATGTCGTCGCGGACCGGCGGCGACGCGGTGGCGGTGAGCGCCAGGATCGGTGGCCGGCCCAGCTGTTCGATCATGTCGCCGAGCGCCAGGTAGTCGGGCCGGAAGTCGTGGCCCCAGGCGGAGATGCAGTGCGCCTCGTCGACGGCGACCAGGCCGGGCTTGAGGGAGCGCACCTCGGCCAGCCGCTCCGGGTCGCTGAGCTGCTCGGGCGTGATGAAGAGGAACTCGGCCTCGCCGCGCCGGATCGCCTCGACGGCTTCGCGCTGCTCCTTCGGCGTCTCCGCGGAGCTGACCCGGACGGCGCGGATGGTGGGATCGCCGCGTTCGTTGAGGGCGGCGATCTGGTCCTGCTGGAGGGCGAGCAGCGGGGAGACCACCACGGTCGGCCCGGGCAGCAGCACGGCCGGAATCTGGTAGATGGCCGACTTGCCGGCGCCGGTCGGGAGCACCACGAGGGTGTCCTTGCGGCGGAGCACGGCGCGCATCGGCTTGAACTGGCCGGGCCGCAGCCGGGGCCAGCCGAACCGGGTGCGGGCCACGCGGCGCAGGCGTGGCCCGTAGACGGGGAGTTGCATGGCCGCCCCGGTACCCCTATTTGCCGCGGAACATGCGGCGGATCGCCCAGAGCAGGAAGAGCACCGCGCACGCGATGCCGAGAAGCCGGACGGCGTGCACCTGGGACCAGTCGACACCGGTCGCCGCGACGGTAGTGAGCACGTGCACATCCTACTGATCGGGAGCCACAGGAAATAGAAAGGTTTGTTGACTAAAGTCTGCGGGGGGTGTGACCATAGGTCCCCGACGGGGGAGCGAAAGTATCGGAGGTACGGGGGCACATGTCCATTCACGGCGAATTGCCGGAGTTGGCGGCCGCGGTCCTACAGCCGGGCTTCGTCGGAACGACCGCCCCGGACTGGGTCCGCCGGTGGCTCGGCGCCGGGCTCGGGGGAGTGGCCCTCTTCGCGCGCAACGTGGAGTCACCCGGACAGGTGGCCGCCTTGACGGCGCAGCTGCGCGCCGAGCACCCGGATGTGATCGTGGCCATCGACGAGGAGGCCGGTGACGTCACCCGGTTCGAGTCGCGGCTCGGCAGCTCCCGGCCCGGCAATCTGGCGCTCGGCGCGGTCGACGACGCCGATCTCACCGAGACGGTCGCCCGCGATCTCGGCCGGGAACTGGCCGACGCCGGCATCACCCTGAACTACGCGCCGGACGCCGACGTCAACAGCAACCCCAAGAACCCGGTCATCGGGGTACGGGCATTCGGCGCCGAACCGCACCTGGTGGCCCGGCACACCGCTGCCTTCGTCCGCGGGCTCCAGGAGTCCGGGGTGGCCGGGTGCGCCAAGCACTTCCCGGGGCACGGTGACACCGCCGTCGACTCGCACCACGATCTCCCGGTCATCGACCGCACCGCGGCCGAGCTGGCGGCCTGCGAACTGGTCCCGTTCCGGGCGGCGATCGCGGCCGGTGCCCGGGCGGTGATGACCGGGCACCTGCTGGTCCCGGCGTACGACACCGAGCTGCCCGCCACGCTCAGCCCGCGCATCCTGACCGGCCTGCTGCGCGAGGAGTTCGGCTTCGACGGCCTCATCGTCACCGACGCCATCGAGATGCAGGGCGTCCGCCACCGCTACGGGCTGGAGGGCGCCATCGTCCGGGCGCTGGCCGCCGGCGCGGACGCGGTCTGCGTGGGCGGTGAGCACGCCGACGAGCAGATCGCGATCCGGCTGCGGGACGCCATCGTCGCGGCGGTGCGGTCCGGGGAGCTGCCCGAGGAGCGCCTGCACGACGCGGTACGCCGGGTCCGCGCCCTCGGCTCCTGGACCACCCGCGTCCAGACCGCCACCGGCGCCCGTGCGGTCGCGGACGCCGCGGCCGGCAACGAGGTGGCCGTCCTCGGTTCGACGGTCGGGTTCGAGGCGGCCCGCCGCGCGGTCCGGGTGACCGCCGCCGACGGTGGTCCCGAGCTGCCGGTGACCGGAGTCCCGCACGTGGTCGAGTTCGCGCCACTGCGCAACATCGCCATCGGCAGCGAGACGCCGTGGGGTGTCGGCGAGCCGCTCGCCGAGCTGCTGCCCGGCACCACGTCGGTCCGGTTCTCCGCCGACGACCTGGAGCCGCTGGCCGACCCGGCGGCCCCGGTGCTGGCCGGAGCGGGTGGGCGCCCGCTCGTGCTGGTGGTCCGGGACGTGCACCGGCACCCGTGGATCGCCGGCACGCTGAGCCGGGTGCTGGAGGCCCGGCCGGACGCGATCGTCGTCGAGATGGGCATCCCGGTCACGGTGACCGGCGGCGTCCACATCGCCACCCACGGCGCGACCCGGGCGCTGGGCCGCGCCGCCGCCGAACTGATCGCCGGCCTCGACGTGCCCTCCCCCCAACCGGTCGCCGCCTGACCGGCGCTCGGCGGGCCGTTCACCCGGCCGGGCCGGGGTTGCTCGCCGCGCGTACCGTGGAAAGGGTGTTGATCTCGAAGCCCCGCCGCCGCATCGCCGCCGCACTCGCCTCGGCCGTTCTCGGCCTCGCGCTGCTCACCGGGTGCGGTGACGACGTGAGCTGCGGCCTCGACCAGTGCACCGTGACCATCGCCCGAGAGACCAACGCCAGCGTCGACGTGCTCGGCGTCGAGGCGAAGTTCGTCTCCGCCGACGAGAACACCGTGACCCTCGACGTGGCCGGCGAGCAGATCCAGCTCACCAAGGGCCAGCAGGCGATCGAGGCCGGCGGCCTGACCTTCAGCCTGTCCAGCGTGACGCCGGACGAGATCCAGGTGGAAGTGTCGCGCTGAGGCAGCACGTTTGACGATCGTCGCTCCCGGTCACATGGGGGACATGTCCTCCACAGCCTCGAACGTCAAATACACCGCGTCACGGGCCGCCGAGAGCAAACCCCTGGAGTTTCTGGCCCGGGGCGGCTTCATCGGGTACGGCATCATCCACCTGCTGTTCGCGTGGATCGCGTTGCAGGTGGCCTTCGGCAGCGGCTCCGGTCAGGACAGCGACCAGTCCGGAGCCCTCCAGGCCATCGCCCGGCAGTCGTTCGGCAAGACGTTGCTGATCGTCATCGCCGTCGGCCTGGCCGCCATGGCGATCTGGCAGGCCTTCGAGGCGGCCGTCGGCGAGAGCGGCCCGCGGGACCGCACCGCGATGGCCGAGCGGGTGCTCTCCGGCGTCCGGGCCGTCCTCTACGGCTACCTCGCCTGGATGGCGGTCAAGATCGTGCAGGGCGCGAACGCCTCGATGGGTGACAACTACCAGAGCAAGACCTCCGGCCTGATGGCCTCGGACGGCGGCCGGTGGCTGGTCGCGCTGATCGGCCTGGTCGTGCTCGGCGTCGGCGCCGGCATGGCCTGGTACGGCTACCGGCGCAAGTTCGTGAAGCACCTCAACACCCAGCAGATGCCGGCCGGCACCCGCCAGCCGATCATCCGCCTCGGCGTGGCCGGTTACCTGGCCAAGGGCACGGCGTACGCGATCGCCGGTCTGCTCTTCGTCGCCGCCGCCGTCAACTACGATCCGGACAAGGCCCGTGGTCTGGACGCGGCGCTCAAGACGCTGGCCAGGCACTCCTGGGGTGTGTGGTTGCTGGCTCTGATCGCCGCCGGCATCGCGGCCTTCGGCGTCTACTGCGTGGCGCAGGCTCGCTATCGAAAGATCTGACCCGGAACCCTGGGCGGCGGCGGATGTGAGCTATCTCGGCATCCGCCGCCGTCGGTGTGTAGACGCACCGCGGGGGGCAAGGCTTCACGTCCGTGGAGGCAATACCAGTGACCAGTACGAGGATCGTCCTACTGGACGTCCTGGGGGCGGCGGCCGTGGCGCTCCTGCTCGTCGAGATCGCGCACCGGGTGATGCTGCGGCTCGGCCGGAAATCCCCGCTCGCCACCGATCTGGCGCGGAAGCTGCACCGTCCGTTGCTGACCACCGTCACGCTGCTGACGGTGCAGCAGGCGGTCCGGGTCTGGGCCGACGACTTCGCCGGCCGGTCCGGCGTGATGCACCTGCTCGTGCTGCTCTGCATCACCGCGTCCGCCTGGCTGGTCGGCGCCATGCTGCTGGTGCTGGAGGACATGGCGCTGGCCCGATGGCACACCGACGTGCCGGACAACCGCAAGCGCCGCCGGTTCCGGACGCAGGTGGTGATGCTGCGCCGGGTCACCGTGGCCGGCATCGTGGTGCTGACCGCCGGTGTCATGCTGATGACCTTTCCGGGGATCCGCGCGCTCGGCGCCAGCGTGCTGGCCTCGGCCGGGTTGATCAGCGTGGTGGCGGCCCTGGCCGCGCAGAGCACGCTGGGCAACCTGTTCGCCGGCGTGCAACTGGCGTTCAGTGACGCGATCCGGGTCGACGACGTGGTCGTGGTGGAGCAGGAGTGGGGCCGGATCCAGGAGATCACCCTCACCCACGTGGTGGTGCAGATCTGGGACGACCGCCGGCTCATCCTGCCCACCTCGTACTTCACCACCAAACCGTTCCAGAACTGGACGCGTACCGGGTCGGCGGTGCTCGGCACGGCCGAGATCGACGTGGACTGGTCCACCCCGGTGGAGCCGGTCCGGGGCGAGTTGCAGCGGGTCTGCGAGAGCAGCGACCTGTGGGACGGCCGGGTCTGTGTGCTCCAGGTGACCGAGGCGATCGACGGCCGGGTCCGGCTGCGCGCGCTGGTCAGCGCCAACGACGCGGCCGCGCTCTGGGACCTGCGCTGCCTGGTCCGGGAGGAGCTGGTCTGCTGGATCTGGGAGAACCAGCGTGGCGCGCTGCCGCGGCTGCGCGCCGAGGTGCAGTCGGTGGCGTCCGAGCCGGCCCGGGTGGGCGGTCACATCGGCCCCGGCCCGACGTCCGACGCGGCCCGGGTGTTCAGCGGTGGGCTGGACGGCGACACCCGCGGGCTGGTGTTCGGCGGTCCGGTCCAGGTCGCCCCGGAACACAAGGATTGAGGAGGCCCGGATCCGGTTGCCCGGTATCGCAACGAGGAAAGGGATCCGGTTGCCCGGTATCGCGAGGAGGGAAAGGCCCGGTCCCGGTCGCCCCGGGCGGTAAGGATGGAAAACGCCGGACCCGGTTGCCCCGGGCGGTAAGGATTGAGGGGGCGGGGACGAGGGCATACACCGGTCACATACGGGATGAAGGGGGGACGCGATGACCCGGTCGCTCACCGAGCAATCCACCGCGGAACTGGTCCAGCGGGCCAGTGAACAGCTCAGCCGCCTGGTCCGGGACGAGCTGGCGCTGGCCAAGGCGGAACTGGCGGAGAAGGGCAAGCACGCCGGGATCGGCGCCGGCCTGTTCGGCGGCGCGGGCGTGCTCGCCTGGTACGGCCTGGGCGCCCTGATCGCGACCTCGGTCATCGCACTGGACCTGGTCCTGCCGCTGTGGCTGGCCGCGCTCATCGTCGCCGTGGTGCTCTTCGCGGTCGCCGGTGTGCTCGCGCTGCTGGGCCGCAAGCAGATGAACCGGGCCGTCCCGCCGGAACCCATGGCCGCGATCGAGAGTGTCAAGGCCGATGTCGACGAAGTGAAGAACGCGGTCAAGGAGCGAAGCCGGGTATGAGTGACATCAACGGTTCCGCGGCGAAACCTGATCTGGTGGCGCTGCGGGAGGAGATCAGGCAGACCCGATCCGACCTCGGCGAGACGGTGCAGGCGCTGGCGGCCCGCGCGGACGTGAAGGCCCGCGCTCGCGAGCAGGTCGCCGAGACGAAGGCGCGGGTGCGGTCGCGGGCGGCCGTGATGACCGGCCGGGTGCGGGAGGCGGCCAACGGCACGGCCGTGCGGATTCGGGAGGCCGATAAGCGCGATCTCGCATATCGCGCCGGTTCCCGGGTACGCGCGAACCCGTGGCCGACCGTGCTGACGATCGCCGGATTGGCCGCGATGGCCGGTATCGTGCTGATCGTCCGAGGGAGGCGCTGATGGCGGGAAAGCTGAAGAAGGCCGCTTTCAAGCCGGTGAACGTGGTGCTGGGCGTCGCGGCCGGTGCGCTGGCCGGCCTTCTCTTCAAAGAGGCCTGGAAAATGATCTCCGGTGACGACGACGCCCCGGACGCCGGTGACCCGGATCGTGGCTGGGGAGAGATCCTTGCGGCCGCCGCGCTGCAGGGTGCGATCTTCGCGGTGGTGAAGGCGGCGGTCCACCGTGGCGGCGCGATCGGCACCGAGAAACTCACCGGAACCTGGCCCGACTAGATCATCTCTTGTATAGACAGGAGTCTTGCCGGTCCCCCGGTTCGTTCCCGCTTCGACGGGAAGAAGTGGGGGGCCTTTTCCATATCGGTCACCCATTATTGGATTCCTACGAGGGGGAGCTTTACAGCCCGATTTTCGGGTACAGTGTGGCCAGTTTTTGCGTACGTGGTTCGCTGCTTCCGCTTGACCGCGGGACGCCGGCCCCATCCCGGGTGGTCGGCGGTGTCACGAGGTCGGGCGGATGGGACGTCCTCTGAAAGGCCGCCTCGCGGTACCGCTGCTCGAAAACGGTCATCGGCCCCGCGCTGCCGCGGTTGGGCGGGCCGGCATTTTCAGAAGGAGAGTTCAGCATGGCGCAAGGAACCGTGAAGTGGTTCAACGCAGACAAGGGCTTCGGCTTCATCACCGTCGACGGCGGGGGTGCTGACGTGTTCGTCCACTTCTCGGCCATCCAGACGAGCGGCTACCGCACTCTGGAAGAGAACCAGCGGGTGGAGTTCGAGATCGCCCAGGGCCAGAAGGGCCCGCAGGCGGAGCAGGTTCGCCCGCTCTGAGACTAATCCGCCGGTCGTGAGACCGGCTCGCCGGCCGCCTGGCGGAGGCCGGCCCGACCGTGGCCCCGCACCCTCATCGAGGTTGCGGGGCCTCTTTCGTCCTCCGAACTACTGGACGGGCTTCTGCCCGGCGGACCGCCGCCGCATCCCGACAGCGATCAGCAGGAGCCCGGCCATGATCAGGGCGCCGCCGACGGCGGCCCACACCGTCTGGCCGCTCATCGCGCTGTAGGGCAGCACATCCAGCCCCTGGAGTGTCCAGACGCCGCCCAGCACGATCGCGACCAGGCCCAAGGACATGGCAAGCCAGCCCCTCAACCGCGGCCTCTCGGTTTCATTGTTCACCATTTGTCGTGCACCTGCGGGCGAATCAACTCATCGTAGACCGCGGTGATCATTTCCCGGGTTTCCGGCGAGAGGGCCGGAACATCCGCGGCGGCCGCGTTCGCCCGGGCCTGTTCCGGGTTGCGGGCGCCCGGGATCACCACCGTCACGGCCGGCTGGTCGATGATCCAGCGGAGGGCGAACTGCGCCATCGTGACGCCGGCCGGCACCAGCGGGCGCAGCCGGCCCACCGCCTCGAGACCGGTACGGAAGTCCACCCCGGAGAACGTCTCGCCGACGTCGAACGCCTCGCCGTGCCGGTTGTAGTTGCGGTGGTCGTCGGCGCTGAACGTGGTGTTCTCGTCGTACCGCCCGGAGAGCAGGCCGCTGGCCAGCGGGACCCGGGCGATGATGCCCACCCCGGCCTCGGCGGCGGCCGGCAGCACCCGCTCCAGCGGCTTCAGGCGGAACGCGTTCAGGATGATCTGGACGCTGGCCACACCGGGCCGGGCGATCGCGGTGAGCGCCTCCTCGACCCGCTCGACGCTCACCCCGTACGCCGCGATGCGCTTCTCCTGGACCAGGGTGTCGAGCGCGTCGAACACCTCGTCCGAGGAGTAGACCGCGGTCGGCGGGCAGTGCAGCTGCACCAGGTCGAGGGTGTCCACGCCGAGGTTGGCGCGGGACCGGTCGGTCCAGGCCCGGAAGTTGTCCAGGTGGTAGTTGCCCGGCTCCTGCGGCAGGCGGCGGCCCATCTTGGTGAAGACGGTCAGGCCCGGACGGTCCTTCAGGAACGAGCCGATGATCTGCTCGCTGCGGCCGTCGCCGTACACATCCGCGGTGTCGATGAAGGTGACACCGGCGTCCACGGCGGCCTGCAGGGTCGCGTGCGCGTCGGCCTCGCTCACCTGGCCCCAGTCGGCTCCGAGCTGCCAGGCGCCGAGGCCGACCACGCCCACGGTCCGCCCCAGCTTGCGAAAGCTTCGATTTTCCACGCCGTGACACTACCGCTCGTCTGTTAGCGTCAAACAATACGTACGTACGGTTTTGGAGGTCGATATGTGGGACCCCGCTGTCTACCGCCGGTTCGGCGCCGAACGCTCGCGCCCGTTCTTCGACCTCGTCGGACGGATCGGCGCCGACCGCCCGCGTGCCGTCGCCGACCTCGGCTGCGGGCCCGGTGAGCTGACCCGTACGCTCGCCGAACGCTGGCCGGACGCCCGGGTGACCGGTCTCGACTCGTCACCGGAGATGATCGCGAAGGCCGCCGCGCAGCCGGGACCGGTCGAGTTCCGGCAGGGCGACATCGCCGACTGGAGTCCCGGCCCGGACGTCGACGTGGTGGTCACCAACGCGGCGCTGCAATGGGTGCCGGGGCATCGCGAGATGCTCGCCCGGTGGGCCGCCGCGCTGCCGTCCGGCGCCTGGCTCGCGATGCAGGTGCCGGGCAACTTCGACAGTCCGGGACACCGCGCGGCGCGGGAGCTGTCACCGGTCGAGCTCCGATCGGATCCGGTCGACGACGCCGTCGGCTACGCGGAGCTGCTGACCGCCGCGGGAGGCACCGTGGACGCCTGGGAGACCACCTACCTGCACCTGCTGCCGGTCACCTCGCAGGAGCATCCGGTGCTGCGCTGGATGGAGGGGACCGCGCTGCGGCCGGTCCGGGCCGCGCTGAACGACGAGGACTGGGCGGTGTTCCGGGCCGCATTCGAGGCGCGGCTCACCGAGGTGTATCCGGAGCGGCACGGCCTCGTGGCGTTCCCGTTCCGCCGTATCTTCGTGGTGGCTTCTATTTAGGGGGAACCTTCCTTGACCGACCTGACGTCGTTCATCGCCGGCCTGCCCAAGGCCGAGCTGCACGTCCACCACGTCGGCTCGGCGTCGCCGCGGATCGTCGCCGAGCTGGCCGCCCGCCACGAGGGCACCTCGCCGGTCCCGGCCGACCCGGCACGGCTGGCCGAGTACTTCGAGTTCCGGGACTTCGCGCACTTCATCGAGATCTACCTGAGCGTGGTCGACCTGATCCGCGACGACGAGGACGTCCGGCTGCTCACCTACGAGATCGGGCGCGAGCTGGGCCGGCAGAACGTCCGGTACGCCGAACTGACCGTCACGCCGTACTCCAGCGTGCGGCGCGGCATCCCGGCGAAGGCGTTCTGCGAGGCGATCGAGGACGCCCGCTCCGGCGCCGCCCGGGACTTCGGGGTGGACCTGCGCTGGTGCTTCGACATCCCGGGGGAGGCCGGCCTGCCCGCGGCCGAGGAGACCCTGCGGGTCGCCCTCGACGAGCGGCCCGACGGCCTGGTCAGCTTCGGGCTGGGCGGCCCGGAGATCGGGGTGCCACGGCCGCAGTTCAAGCCGTACTTCGACCAGGCCCGCGCGGCCGGCCTGCACAGCGTGCCGCATGCCGGCGAGACCACCGGCCCGGAGACCATCTGGGACGCCCTGCGCGAGCTCGGCGCCGAGCGGATCGGGCACGGCATCGCGGCCGCCCAGGACGAGCGGTTGATGGCCCACCTCGCCGAGAACGGCATCCCGCTCGAGGTCTGCCCGACCTCCAACCTGCGCACCCGGGCGGTCGCCGACCTCGACCAGCACCCGATCACCACCCTGGTGGCGGCCGGTGTGCCGGTCAGTGTGAACTCGGACGACCCGCCGATGTTCGGCACCACGCTGGAGCAGGAGTACGCCACCGCCGCCCGGCTGCTCGGCCTGGACACCGCCGGAGTGGCCGACCTGGCCCGCGCCGCCGTCCGGCACAGCTTCCGGACCGGCGACGGGAAGGCGGCCCTGCTCGCCGAGATCGACGCCTACCAGGCGGCTCAGGGGTAGAGCGGGTCCTGCCAGCAGGCGACCATCGTCAGCGTGCCGATGGTCAGGATCGCCAGCCAGCGCACCAGCCGCCGCCGGTTGAACCGGGCCGGATCCTCGTCCGGCTCGGTCTCCGCCTTGCTCAGCACATCAGGCATCAGCCTCTCCCGTCGTCCTCCGCCGACTCAGTCGGGAACCGCGGTCCAGCTCTGGTGCCGCTGGCCGGTGTCCTTCTGTAGCACCAGCACGCGCCGCGTGCCGAAGCGCTGGGCGCCCACACCGATCACCAGGTCACCGGTGGTGGCCCAGATGGTGAAGCCGTACGCCGAGGCGCGCAGCGTCCACCGCGCCGCCGCGCCGGCCTCCTTGCAGTCACCCTGCACCAGCGGCGCCCCGGCGGCCGCGGCCCCGCCGAGCGGCACCACACAGCGGTTGCTCGCCTTCGAGACCAGCGAGTAGGTGCCGCCCTCGGCCGGCACCAGCTGCCACTGCTGCTGGGTGCCGCCCTCGTCGGTGCCGAGGACGACCGGGGTGCCGTCGGCCGCGCGGGCCGCGTACAGGTCGGCCGCGCCGCCGGTCAGCGAGTTGGTCAGCACGAACCAGGAGTTCTGCACCGGGCGGGCCGACGGCGCCGTCTCGGCGCTGCCCTTGGCGTGGTAGCCCAACCTCCGGTTACGGACCTCGACCCGGTACTTCGCGTCCGGCTTCAAGCCGATCAGACGGGCCCGGGTGGCGCGGGTGGTGGCCACCGGCTTGCCGTCCACCGACACCTCGTACTGGGCGTTGTCGGAGGCGGCGCTCCAGATCAGCCGGACCGAGCCGCTGGTCGCGTCGCGGATCTCCAGCACCGCCTGCACACCGTCGTCGGTCACCTCGGGCGGCCCGGCCGCGACCCCGTCGCCACCGGGCTGGTCGCCGGTGCCGCCCGCCTTGGGCGGCGCGGTGCGGTGCGCGACCGGGGTGATCTCCACCTCCGGCGGCCCGGCCGGGACGCTGGGCTGCGGCGGCGCCGGCCCGGTGCTCGCCGAGACGCTGGGGCCCGGCGTGGGCGTGGAGACGCTCGGGCTCGGCTGCGCCGCGCTCGGCGCGGGACCCGGCGCGGACGGTTTCGCCGGCGGGGGGCCGGCCGGCGTGTCCCGGTCCGGAACGGTGGCGCCCGGGGCGTCCGGGATGTCGTCGCCGCCGTCACTGCGCAGCAGGAACTCGCTGAGCGCCACGTTCCAGTGCTCGTCCAGGTAGCTGCCCGGCTTCGGGTCGGTGCTGAAGTAGTCGTCGTGACCGCAGTCGAGGCGGATCTCGTTCTTCTTCGGGCACACGTTCTTCACCGGCTTGCCGGTCCGGTCCTGGCCGCACAGCAGGTCGTACTCGTCCAGGCAACCGCCCGCCCCGGTGGCGTTCGGCGAGTCGGTGAGGACCGCGCCGAGCGAGCGGGTGAGCTGGTGGGCGGCCATCGCGGCGCTCCAGCAGCCGGAGTCGACCCGGGCGTACGACGGGCCGCCGTTGTTGCGGTTGCCGCGGCCGGACCGGGTGTCGTTGACGTAGGTCGAGATGCCGCAGTACAGGTTCGTGTCGGCGAACATCAGGTACTTGCGGTCGGTGCGGTTGTAGCCGAGCCCGCGCAGCGCGTCGATGGTCGCGGTGAACGTGCGCAGCGAGCCGTCCGGCAGCTCCACCTCGGCCACGTCGGCGCGGCACTCGGGTGTCGTCACGTACCGGATGTGGCGGGAGCCGCCGGTCTCGCCCGCACTGGCGTCGTAGATGGCGTCCACCCCGGCGGCCCAGGTCCGGAACGAGTTCAGGAACTTCGGGTACCGGCTGGCGCTGCCCGACTCGTGCAGGTAGAGCAACTGCACCCGCTTGCCGGTACGGCCGTCGCCGGCGCAGGCCACGTCGTCCGGGCCGAGGATGAAGTCGGCCTGTCCCGGAGCGGCGTCCGGCACCAGCGCCGGGGCGTCCGCAGTGATCGCGCTGCCGCCCTCGTCACGGGCGATCTCGGCGTCCCCGGGCACGTTCCCGGTCTCCCGCCGGACCGGGGTGATCTGGTCGCTGCCGGCGGTCACCGGGGCGACGTCACGGCGTACCGCGAGACCGGCCGGGGCCGGGTCCGGGCCGTGCGTGCAGACCTCTTCGTACAGCTGGTACGCCCCGGCGCAGACCGAGCCGGAGGAGGCCAGTTTGAGTCCGCTGTAGACCAGGCCCTGCTCGGGCGCGTCGCTCGGCAGCGAGGTCAGCGCGAAGTCGTCGGACGGGCCGGAGCCGATCACGCTGGGGCCGATCACTCCGCCGACACCGAGAAGGGCCAGGCCGAGGGCTACCGGAAGGAGCCGGAAGGTCGCGGAGCGTGTGCGCGGTGGTGTCGGGGGGCTCGCCGCGCGGCGCCGTCCTGGCGGCGACCCGCGGAACGTCGGCCGGCGATGCGCGGACACGGCGTCTCCTCGTCGAGCTGAGTGGCGGTGGGAGGGGTCCATGGGGTGACCGCCTCCCACCGCGCGGTGGCTTCGCGGTTCGCGGCGTAGGGGACGCGCTGCGGGTTGCGATCCGGGAAGCCGGATGGGATCCAGGGGAACCCTGCCAGCCTCGCGCCCCCAGGGGAACGTTCTTAAAACAGATATAAGCCAGGGCTGTTTCGTTCGGGGGATACGGCTCATTCCCGTCCTCGTTGCCAGCGACGTCGTCCCGGATCGCGGTCGCGTGCCGGTCGGCCCCGTCCGACCAGCCCGAACCTGCTCGGCTGCTTGGGGGTGGCGTCCGCGTCGGCCAGCAGCATGACCACGCTGGCGCCACCCATGGCGGCCCGGTCCAGGCTGAGCGACCCGCCGGTAGCCTGCGCCACCCGGCGGGCGATGTCCAGCCCCAGACCGGTGGAACCCTGATTGCTCTGCCCGCGCCGCAGCGCTCCCTGTGGATCCGGGATACCGGGGCCGGCGTCGTCGACCCGCAGCGCCACCCAGCCGTCGCGCCGGGACAGCCCGACCTCGAACGCGGTGCCCTGCGGGGTGTAGCGGAAGACGTTGCCGAGCACCGCGTCCAGCGCGGCGGCCAGTTCGGCCCGGGCCACCGGCACCGGGATCCGCAGGTGCGCGCCGACCACCCGGTACTGCCGCTCCTGGTCACCGGCGAGCGCGGACCAGAACATCATCCGCTCGCGGACCACCTCACTGGCGTCGCACAGCCCGTCCTCGGGCGCGGCGGCCACCCGGTCGGCGACGGCCTGCCGGGTGGTGTTGATCAGGTGGTTGACCTCGTCCTCCAGGGTGGTGATCGCCTGCCGGATGCGCCGGATGCCGCGGCGGCGATCGACCTCGTCCGCGGTGAGGTCGATGATCTGGGTGTCGTCCGGGTCGAGCGCCTCGGCGTCGAGCCGCAGCGCGGTCAGCGGGGTACGCAGCCGGTGCGACAGGTCGGCGACCAGTTCCCGCTCGTCGGTCCGGGAGGTCACCAAGCGGTCGGCCATCCGGTTGAAGGCGTAGCCCGCCTCGGCGAGCTCGCGCGGCCCGGACGGGCTGATCCGTACGCCGAGGTCCCCGTCACCGACCGCGAGGGCCGCGTCGACCAGGTTGCGGGCCGAGTCCACCGCACCCCGGGCCAGCCGGTCCACCACCACGACGGCGCCGCCGACCAGCACCACGGCGAGGCCGAGCAGCAGCCACCAGTCGCGGGCGGTGTTCCGGTTCAGCGCGGAGGCGGGCACGAACGCCTCGACCACCACGGTCCGGTCGCCGACGGTGACCGGGCGCAGGTGCACCACGCCGCCGTCGACGTCCTCGACGGTCGGTTCGGGCGCGGTCGCGGCCCGGTCGATCAGCGCGCCGTCGGCCCGCCCACCGGTGGACGGGGCGAGGCCCGGGGTGTGCACCACCGGCGTGCCGCCGGCCAGCGTGATCGCGGCGGCCACGCCACGCTCGCCGGCTCCGGTCGCGAGGGCGCCGGCCACCGTCGAGGTACGCGCGGCGGCGTCGGCGAGGGCGGCCTCCCGGTGATCGTTGCGCAGGCCCCAGCCGAGCGGGACGAGGAAGACGAGAGCGGCGACGGCGGTGGTGGCGGCGGTGGTGTACGCCAGCCGCAGCCTCAGTCCGGCGCCACCAACCGGAATCCGACCCCCCGCACGGTGCGCAGGTAGCGGGGCTTCGCCGCGGACTCGCCCAGTTTCCGGCGAAGCCAGTACAAATGCACGTCGATGGTCTGGTCCTCGCCGACCGATGGCTGTCGCCATACCTCCTCCAACAGCTCACGACGGGAAACCACTCGGCCCGGGCGGGCGGCGAGGTAGGCCAGCAGGTCGAATTCCTTGCGGGTCAGCGCCAGCGGCTGATCGCCGAGGGTGGCGCTGCGCTCGCCGACGTCCACCCGCAGCTCGCCCACCTCGTGGACGGCGGGTTGCGCGGCGCGGCTGGCCCGGCCGACCCGGCGCAGCACGGTGGCTATCCGCGCGTCCAGGTGGGCGCCGGTGAACGGCTTGACCATGTAGTCGTCGGCGCCGGCCCGCAACAGCCGCACGACGGTCTGCTCGTCGTCGCGCGCGGTGGCGATGATGATCGGCACGTCGGTGATGCCGCGCAGCATCCGCAGCGCGTCCGACCCGTCCAGATCGGGGAGACCGAGGTCCAGCACGACGAGGTCGGGCGTCTCCGCGGCGACCCGCCGCAGCGCTTCCAGGGCGGTGCCGACGGCGTGCACGGCGTGCCCTCGATCGGCGAGCGAACGGAGCATGGCGCCGCGCACGACATGGTCGTCTTCGACGAGCAACACCGTGGCCATGCGAAGACCGTAGCGTCCATGGCAAGGCAGAACCTAAAGGGTGATCGAGCGAGAGTCTTTGATGACTCTCAGTGATGGAATACGATCCGAAGTACCGATGTCTTTCACACTCTTTCCCGGTACCCGCCGCACGCTCGCCCTGGAGTCCCTGGCCGGCCTGAGCGTCGGCGACGCCCTCGGCGCGCAGTACTTCGTGCCCGGCAACCGCCCCTCCGACCTCCTCGAAGCCCGCCTCCCGGAACCGCCGTGGGAGTGGACCGACGACACCGAGCAGGCCTGCTGCCTGGTCGCCACCCTGGCCGAGGGCGACTTCGACCGGGACGCCTTCGCCATCCGGCTCGCCGACTGCTTCGAGCCGTACCGCGGCTACGGTCCCGGCGCGGTGACCATGCTCCGCGAGATCCGCGACGGCCTGCCCTGGCCGATCGCCGCGGCCGCCGCCTTCAACGGCCAGGGCTCCTGCGGCAACGGCGCGGCGATGCGTGCCGCGCCGCTGGGCGCCTGGCACGCGGACTCCCTGGCCCACGCGGCCGTTCAGGGGGTACGCGCCGCGGAGGTCACCCACGCGCACCCGGAGGGGATCGCCGGTGGCGCGGCCGTCACGGTGGCCGCCGCGGTGGCCGCCGCCGCCCGGCTCAACGGCCACCGGCCCGAGCGCGGGCAGCTGCTGCGGGCCACGGCGGGGCACACCCCGGCCGGAGTGGTCCACGACGGCCTGATCGAGGCGGCCGGCCTGACCGCGGTGACGGTCGTGGAGGCGGGCCACCGGCTCGGCTCGGGCGGGCAGGCGACGGCGCAGGACACCGTGCCGTTCGCCCTCTGGGTCGCCGACCGGTTCCTGGACGACTATCCGGCGGCCGTGGCGGCGTGCGTGGTCGCCGGCGGGGACGTCGACACCACCGCGGCGATCGCCGGGGGAGTCGTGGCGGCGTACACCGGCCTGGACGGCATCCCTTCGGCCTGGCTGTCGGCCCGCGAACCGCTTCCCGCCTGGCTGGCCGAGGAGGCCGGCGGGGAATAGCCGGGCCCGGCGGGGACGGGGCAGCCGGGCGAAACCGGGCGGATAGCATCAGGGACGGCCCGGAGCAGCCGAGGCCGACCCACACGAATGGAGATCACCGTGTCTGCACCCCGTACACCCGCTGTGGCCGACCCCCTAGTCGTCCCGGCCGGGACTACGGCGGCCGACGCGGTGGCCGCCGCGGGGCTTCCCGCGCACGGGCCGAAGGCGATCGTCGTGGTCCGGGACGCCGACGGCCGGCTGCGCGACCTGAACTGGGCGCCGCCCGCCGACGCCCAGGTGACCCCGGTCGCGATCGACGAGCCGGACGGCCTGGACGTGCTGCGCCACTCGACCGCGCACGTGCTGGCCCAGGCCGTGCAGGACGTGTTCCCGGAGGCGAAGCTGGGCATCGGCCCGCCGATCCGGGACGGCTTCTACTACGACTTCGACGTCGAGAAGCCGTTCCAGCCGGAGGACCTGACGAAGCTCGAGAAGCGGATGCAGGAGATCGTCAAGGCCGGCCAGACCTTCCACCGCCGGGAGTACTCCTCGCTCGACGAGGCCAAGGCCGAGCTGCACGCCGAGCCGTTCAAGCTCGAGCTGGTCGACATCAAGGGCGACGTGGACGAGGAGGCCGCCGCCGTCGGGGCCGGTGAGCTGACCCACTACGACAACCTGAACAAGGACGGCGAGCGGGTCTGGGGCGACCTGTGCCGCGGCCCGCACCTGCCGTCGACCCGGCTCATCCCGGCGTTCAAGCTGATGCGCTCGGCCGCCGCCTACTGGCGCGGCAGTGAGAAGAACCCGCAGCTCCAGCGGATCTACGGGACGGCGTGGCCGTCGCGGGACGAGCTCAAGGCGTACCTCAACCGTCTCGCCGAGGCCGAGCGCCGCGACCACCGCAAGCTGGGCACCGAGCTGGACCTCTTCTCCTTCCCCGACGAGATCGGGTCGGGTCTCGTGGTCTTCCACCCGAAGGGTGGGGTGATCAAGCGGGAGATGGAGGACTACGTCCGGGCCCGCCACATCGAGGAGGGCTTCCAGTACGTGGGCAGCCCGCACATCACCAAGGAGGGCCTGTTCCACACCTCGGGACACCTGCCCTACTACAAGGACACGATGTTCCCCCCGATGGAGCTGGAGGGGGCGAACTACTACCTCAAGGCGATGAACTGCCCGATGCACAACCTGATCTTCAGGTCGCGCGGGCGGTCCTACCGTGAGCTGCCGATGCGGCTGTTCGAGTTCGGCACGGTCTACCGCTACGAGAAGTCCGGCGTGGTGCACGGCCTGACCCGGGTGCGCGGCCTGACCCAGGACGACTCGCACTCCTACGTCACCGCCGAGCAGGCCCCCGGCGAGATCAAGCACCTGCTGAACTTCGTCCGTTCGCTGCTCGACGACTTCGGCCTGGACGACTACTACCTGGAACTGTCGACCCGGGACCCGAAGAGCGACAAGTTCATCGGTACGGACGAGCAGTGGGAGAAGGCCACCAAGGTCCTGTCCGACGTGGCCGACGAGTCCGGCCTCGAGCTGGTGCTCGACCCGGGTGGCGCGGCGTTCTACGGCCCGAAGATCAGCGTGCAGGCCCGGGACGCGATCGGCCGTACCTGGCAGATGTCGACCATCCAGTACGACTTCAACCAGCCGTCCCGGTTCGGGCTGGAGTACCAGGCGGCGGACGGCTCCCGCCAGGAGCCGGTGATGATCCACTCGGCGAAGTTCGGCTCGATCGAGCGGTTCTTCGGTGTCCTGGTCGAGCACTACGCGGGCGCCTTCCCGGCCTGGCTGGCGCCGGTGCAGGTGGTCGGCATCCCGATCCGCGACGACCACGCCGACTACCTGGCCGCTTTCGTGGAGCGTCTGCGCAAGGAAGGCATCCGGGCCGAGGTGGACTACTCCACCGACCGGATGCAGAAGAAGATCCGCACCGCCCAGCAGCAGAAGATCCCGTTCATGGCGATCGCCGGCGACGACGACGTCAACGGCGGCACCGTGTCGTTCCGCTACCGGGACGGCTCGCAGCGCAACGGCGTCTCGATCGACGAGGCGGTCGCGCACGTGGTCGAGGTGGTCCGCTCCCGGGTGAACTCGGGGCCGTCCGCCGCCTGATCCGCGCCGCGTGGAGCCTCCGCTTCCGTGCCGCGTTTGCTCAAGTTCGCGGAGGGCCCGTCCGACAGGACAACGGACAGCCCTACGTGATCAGGCGGCGGATGCGGAGGTTCCATGCGGTATCGGACGCCACCGGTGGCCATGGCGAGTTACGTGTTGTCCGGGATCTGCCTCCTGGTACATCTCACCGGGCTCGGCGGCTGGATGTTCCAGCTGCACGTCTACCGGATGACCGCGCCGCTGGTCCTCCTCGGCCCGATCTGGATGGCCTGGCGGGCCGCGCGCCAGGCGGTGGGCGCCGGCGCCCGGCAGTTCGCCCGCTACTCCGGCGCGGCGTGGACCACCATGGCGCTGGGCGCCACGGTCGGGATGATCCAGCTGGTGATCACCGGGAACACCACCTATCCGTCGGCCAACCCGGTCCTCCAGCTGTCCGACCTGGTCGCCCTGGTGCTGATCCTGATCGCGCTGGTCGCCGTCCCGGTGAACCAGCGCTGGGCGGGCAGCGTCGGCCGGTTCGGCCTCGACATGGCCATCGTGCTGGTCACCGGGCTGCTGTTCAGCTGGTACTTCTTCGTCGAGCCGACGTTCGACCGCGGCGCGGGCACCATGGTCGCCGCGTTCGTCCTGCTGCGGACGGGCGGAGTCCTGGTCGCGATCTTCGCGGTGGCCCGCCTGGTGCTGGGCGGAACCTCCGAGATGAGCCGCCGCACCCTGTTGACCTGGGGAGGCTCGGGCATCTGCCTGGTGGCGCTGGGCGTGTCGCAGCGGAACCTGCCCCCGGCGCAGATGCACCTGGCGCTCGCCGCCTGGGCGCTGTTCACCGGTCTGATCACGGCGGTCGCGGCGGCGCATCTGCGCAGCGTCGAGACCGCGGCCGCGCGACCGGCCCCGGCGGCTCCGGCGACCGAACCCACCTCGGCCCGGCGGTCGACCAGCACGATGCCCTACCTCGCCGCGGTGGCCTCGTACGCGTTGCTGACCGGTGTCCTGCTGAACGGCCGTGACCACCGGTCCTGGCCGATCGTGGCCGGCTCGATCGTGCTGACCTGCCTGGTGGTGATCCGGCAGTTCGTCAGCCTGCGGGACAACGGCCGGCTGCTGGCGCAGGTGGAGGGCAGCCTGTTCGCGTTGCGTGAGGCGCTCCGCCGGGAGCAGATCCTCAAGGAGCTCGGGACCGTCCTGCTCACCACCACCGACGCGGCCGAGGTGCACCGGCTCACGGTCGCGGCCGCCGCCAACGTGGTCGCGAAGTGCCCCGGCGCCCGTACCGCGGTCGTCCGGGTGACCCCCGACGACCCGGACAACTGGACCGTCCTGCGCGCGGCCGGCAGCAGCACCACGGTGGTGGCCGGGGTCCGGGTGCCCGGCCACAACGTGCCGGACGAGCTGCTGGCCCGGCTCGCCGACGGTGAAGTGATCTCGGGTCCGAGCCTCGCCGCCCTCGGCGTCCGCGGGATGGAGGCCGTCGGCGCCCGGCCGACCATCCTGTTCCCGCTGCTCAACGGCGCCCGCTTCTTCGGTGTGCTGACCGTCGGCGCGGACCACGACCTGCCCGCCGACGTGCTGGAGTCGTTGCAGACCCTGCGTACTCAGGTGTCGCTGGCGCTGGACAGTGTGGCGCTGACCGACGAGCTGACCCGGCGAGCCATGCACGACATGCTCACCGGGCTGGGCAACCGGGCACTGCTCTGGGACCGGCTGACCGTCTCGCTCGCCCGGACCCGCCGTACCAACCGGACGGTCGGGGTGCTGCTGCTCGACCTCAACGGCTTCAAACCGGTCAACGACACGTACGGGCACGACGCCGGCGACCTGGTGCTGATCGAGGTGGCCGACCGGCTGCGGGACTGCGTGCGCGCCGAGGACACGGTGGTCCGGCTCGGCGGCGACGAGTTCGTCATCCTCGCCGAGGATCTGACCGATGCCGAGGGCGCGCTGATCGTCGCCGACCGGGTGGTCCGGGCGCTGAACGAGCCGATCGTCGTGGAGGGCCGGACCGTGCACACCCCGGCCAGCCTCGGCATCGCCCTCGCCCGGCCCGGCGACAAGCCGGACGACGTGCTCCGCGACGCGGACACCGCGATGTACGTGGCGAAGCACCGCGGCGGCGCGGGCAGCTACCACCTGTTCGGCGACTCCGCCGACGCGGAACGGGTCGATGAATGCGCATAGGATGGCCACGTGGACGAGCGGGTGGCGTGGACCGGTGAGCCGGACGGGCTGGAGCGGCTCTGGACGCCGCACCGGATGACCTACATCTCGGGCGAGGACCGGCCCGAGGGTGGTTACGAGAAGCCAGCCGGCTGCCCGTTCTGCCTGGCGCCCGGCCGGCCCGAGGCGGAGACGCTGGTGGTGGCGCGGGGCGAGCTGGTCTTCGCGGTGCTGAACCTGTACCCGTACAACCCGGGGCACCTGCTGATCTGCCCGTACCGGCATGTGGCCGACTACACCGACCTCACCGAGCGCGAGACGGTCGAGGTGGCCGCGTTCACCCGGACGGCGATGCGGGTGGTCCGGGCGAGCAGCAGCCCGCACGGCTTCAACCTGGGGATGAACCAGGGCTCGGTGGCCGGCGCCGGGATCGCCGCCCACCTGCACCAGCACGTGGTGCCGCGGTGGGGCGGCGACGCCAACTTCATGCCGGTGGTCGGCCGGACCAAGGTGCTGCCGCAGCTGCTCTACGACACCCGGGACCTACTGGCCAAGAACTGGCCCGCCTAGCGCCCGGATCCCGGCGACGACCTCCTCGGCCGACGGGGCGGTCGCCGGGTCGGTGAGCCACTGGGTCACCACCCCGGACATCAGCGCCATCTGGACGGCGCCGACGGTACGCACGGTGGGCTCGTCCAGCTCGTCCTCGGGCCGGCCGGTGACCAGCGCGGTCATGCCCTTGCGGCCCTCGTGGACGCCGGCCGCGAGCTGGGCGCGCAGCGCCGGGTCGTGCTCGCTCTGGGTCAGCGCCTCGACGCTGGCCAGCCAGAGCCGCCGGTCCGCCTGGACGGAGCGGATCACCCGCCGCCAGAACCGCAGCATCGGCTCGGCGTCGCCGTCGCCGTCCGGTTCGCTCAGCGCCCGGCCGACCGCCTCGCCCCAGTCCTCCATCGAGCTGATCATCGCCGCGGTGAGCAGCGCCTTCGTCGATCCGTAGTGGTAGCCGATCGACGCGAGGTTCGTCCCGGAGGCGGCCACGATGTCGCGTGCGGTGATGTTGGCGTACCCCTTCTCGTAGAGCGCTCGCTTCGCTCCTACCAGCAGGTCTTCCCGGTGGCCCATGTCGCGCATCCTAACTTCTATACAAACGTATAAGACGCTTGTATAGTTTCCGGCATGACCAATCGCGAGGTGTTGATCTCAGGTGCGGGTGTGGCGGGTCCGGCGCTGGCCTTCTGGCTGGTCCGCGCGGGGTGGCGGGTCACCGTCGTGGAGTGGGCGCCGGAGCTGCGGGCGGAGGGCTACAAGGTGGACGTCCGCGGCGCGGCGACCACCGTCCTGCAACGGATGGGCCTGCATGGAGCGGCCCGCGAGCGGGACACCGGGATGCGACGGATCACCTATGTGAAGCGGGACGGGCGGCCGATCGCCAGCCTCCCGGCCGACCTGCTGATGGGCCGGCGCGGCGACGACCTGGAGATCATGCGCGGCGACCTCGGGCGGATCCTGTTCGACGCCACCGCCGACGACGTGGACTACCGGTTCGGCGACGCGATCGCCGGCCTCGCCGACGGGCCGGACGGGGTGGAGGTCACCTTCTCCAGCGGCGCGCGGGCGGAGTTCGCGTTCGTGGTCGGCGCCGACGGCCTGCACTCGGCGACCCGGCGGCGGGTGCTGGGGGAGACCCCGCTGAGCCACCTGGGCGCGTACATCTCGATCTTCTCGGTGCCCAACGACCTGGGCATCGACCACGAGGAGATCATGTATACCGAGCCCGGCCGGCTGATCTTCGCGTACGCGATGGGCGCCGGAGAGCCGGCCAAGGTCGGCATGACCTTCGCGGCCGGTCCGCTCGACCACGACCGGCGCGACGTGGCCGGGCAGAAGGACCTGGTCCGGGCGGCCTTCGCGGGCCGTGGCTGGCGCAGCGACGCGTTCCTGGCGGCGATGGACACCTCCGCCGACTTCTACTTCGACTCGGTCAGCCAGGTGGAGCTGCCGACCTGGTCGGCCGGCCGGGTGATCCTGCTCGGCGACGCGGCGCACTGCCCGTCACCGGCCTCCGGTCAGGGCACCAGCATCGCCCTGACCGGGGCCTATGTGCTCGGCCGGCATCTCGGCGCTCCGGGCGGGCCGGCCGCCTACGAGGCCGCCATGCGGCCGTACGTGGAGAAGAACATGGCCTTCGGCCGCAAGATGGCCCGGGACATGGTGCCCGGCAGCCGCCTCGCCATCGCCTTCCGCAACTACGGGATGCGGACCCTGCGCTTCCACCCGCGCAAGGAGCAGATGATCGACCGGGTGCTCGCGCCGATGCACGAGGCGGCCGGCGCCATCGTCATCTAGCCACCGCGTGCTCCTTGCGGACGGCCTCGGCCAGGTGCGGGGGCATCGGCTCGTGCCGGACGTAGTGCCGGGTGAAGGTGCCGGTGCCCGAGGTGAGCGCGCGCAGCTCGACGGCGTAACGGACCAGCTCGGTGGCCGGGACCTCGGCGCGGACCAGGCTGGCCTCGCCCTCGCCACCGGACTCGCTGCCCATCGGGCGGCCCCGGCGGCCGGACAGGTCGCTCATCACCGCGCCGACGTAGGCCTCCGGCACCCGCACCACGATCTCGTCCACCGGCTCGAGCAGGGTGATGTGGCCCTGTTCGGCGGCGGCCCGCAGCGCCAGCGCCCCGGCCGTCTGGAAGGCGGCGTCCGAGGAGTCGACACTGTGCGCCTTGCCGTCGTAGAGGGTGACCTTGACGTCCACCACCGGGCAGCCGGCGGCCAGACCGCGTTCGAGCTGGGCGCGGACGCCCTTCTCCACCGACGGGATGTAGTTGTGCGGCACGGCGCCGCCGACCACCCGGTCGACGAACTGGAAGCCCTCACCGCGGGGCAGCGGCTCCACCTCGATGTCGCAGACCGCGTACTGGCCGTGGCCGCCGGACTGCTTCACGTGCCGGCCGTGGCCCTTGGCCCCGCTGCCGAAGGTCTCCCGCAGCGCCACCTTGACCGGCTCGGTGTCCAGCTCGACGCCGCCCGAGCGGAGCCGGTCGAGCACCACGTCGGCGTGCGACTCGCCCATCGTCCAGAGCACCAGCTGGTGGGTCTCGGCGTTGCGCTCCAGGCGCAGGGTCGGGTCACCGGCGACCAGCTTCGCCAGGTTCTTGGCCAGGGCGTCCTCGTCCGAACGGGTCTTGGCCACCACGGCGATCGGCAGCAGCGGCTCGGGCATCCGCCACGGCTCCATGAGCAGGGGATCGTCCTTGCCGGACAGGGTGTCGCCGGTCTCCGCCGAGCCCGACTTGGTGATCGCGCAGAGGTCGCCCGCCAGGCAGGACGGCACCTCGCGAAGCTGGGCGCCGAGCGGGGAGTAGACGTGCGCCACCCGCTCGTCGGCGTCGTGGTCGGGGTGCCCGCGCTCGGCCATGCCGTGCCCCGAGACGTGCAGCGTCTGATCCGGGCGCAGGGTGCCGGAGAAGACCCGGACCAGGGAGACCCGGCCGACGTGCCGGTCGATCGTGGTGCGGACCACCTCGGCCACCAGCGGGCCGGACGGGTCGCAGGTCAGCGGCGGGCGGGGTGAGCCGTCCACCCCGGTGACGACCGGCAGATCGTGTTCGAGCGGCGACGGGAAGCCGCTGGCGATCACGTCGAGCAGCGCGTCCAGGCCGACGCCGGTGCCCGAGCAGACCGGGACGACCGGGTAGAAGTTGCCCCGCGCGACGGCCTTCTCCAGGTCCGGGATCAGGGCGTCCGTGCTGATCAACTCGCCGCCGAGGTAGCGGTCCATGAGGGTCTCGTCCTCGCTCTCCGCGATGATGCCCTCGATCAGCGTGTTCCGGTCGTCGGCGATCGGGTTCAGGTGCTCGGGCTCGGCCTCGCCCTCCCGCGGCGGGTAGCCGGCCGAGTAGTCCAGCACCCGCAGGGTGATCAGCCCGAGCAGCCCGGCGACGGCCTGCCCGTCGTCGGCGAGCATCGGCTGGTAGATCGGCAGGACGTTCTCGCCGAACGCCTCCTGGCAGTCCTGCAACGCCTGGTCGTAGTCGGCGCGTGGGTGGTCGAGGCGGGTCACGGCCACGGCGCGCGGCATGCCGACCGCCGCGCACTCCTCCCACAGGGACACCGTCGAGTCGTCCACGCCGTCGACCGCGGAGACCACGAACAGCGCGGCGTCCGCGGCCCGCAGACCGGCCCGCAGCTCACCGACGAAGTCGGCGTACCCCGGGGTGTCCAACAGGTTGATCTTCACGTCGCCGTGCATCAGCGGCGCGCAGGCCAGCGCCACCGAACGCTGCTGCCGGATCGCCGCCGGGTCGTGATCGGTGACCGTGGTGCCCTCGGTCACCCCGCCCGCCCGCGGAATCGTCCCGCTGGCCGAGAGCAGTGCCTCGACCAGGGTCGTCTTCCCGGAACCGGAGTGGCCGACGAGCACCACGTTACGAACTCTGCCGGGGTCGGTCACCGCCGGCGCACCGGCGCCGGCAAGCCCTTTCTCCGAAGTCTTCTGCGCCATGCCGAGCGCTCCCGTCGTTTCCTGTTTGTTACGCCGCTGTTGTTTGAATCCCACACCCGGCGCGGTAGTGGTCGCAAGGACTTCAGGCCCGCAACTGTGCCGGATGGTGACGATCCGGCCAACCCGCGGCCCGAGCCGTACCACCGCTGGTCGCACGCCGTTATGGTGGGACGGCCATGGCAAAGATCGTTCAATCAACGGCCCGTGCCGTCGTCGCGTATGTCGTCGACCCCGTCGCCCGTTTTCTGCTCCGGATCGGCGTCTCACCCGACGCGGTCACCATCGCCGGCACGGTCGGCGTCCTGATCGGTTCGTACCTCGGTGCGCAGGGTCACCTGTTCTGGGCCACCGTGATCGTAACCGCCTGCGCCCTCACCGATGTGCTCGACGGCACAATGGCCCGGATACGGGGCGGTTCCTCCAAGTTCGGGGCGTTGCTCGACTCCTCCATGGACCGGATCGCCGACGGCGCCGTGTTCGGGGCGGTCGCCTTCTACCTGGCCGGCGAGGGCAACCCGTACGGCGGTCTCGTCGCGGCCCTGATCAGCCTGGTCTTCGGGCAGGTCGTGTCGTACGTCAAGGCCCGTGCCCAGAGCCTCGGCCTGAACGCCGACGTCGGGATCGCCGAGCGCCTGGAACGCCTGCTCATCGTCGGTGCGGGCGGCCTGCTCGGCGCGGCCGGCCTGGAGTGGGGCCTGCCCGCCGCGCTCTGGGTGCTGGCCGTGCTCTCGGTGATCACCGCCTTCCAGCGGCTGCTGCACGCGCGGCGCACCGAGCCGAAGGCGCCGGCCGCGTGAAGGACCGGTTGATCGAGTTCGGCTACACGGCCGGCTGGCGGGTGGTCCGCGCGCTGCCCCTGCCGGTGGCGAAGGCCCTCTTCCGGGTGGCCGCCGACCGGGCCTGGAAGAGCAACGGGCGCGGCACGCAGCGGCTGCGCGGCAACCTGCGGCACGTGGTCGGCGAGGACATGCCGGACACCCTGGTCCGCGACGCGCTGCGCTCCTACGCGCGGTACTGGATGGAGGCGTTCCGTCTGCCGTCGCAGTCCCGGCAGCAGTTCCTCGACGGGTTCTTCATGGTTCCGGAGAGCTACCAGAAGCTGAAGAAGGCGGTCGCCGACGGCAACGGGGTCATCCTCGCCCTGCCGCACGTGGCGAACTGGGACGTGGCCGGCGCCTGGGTGGTCTCCCACGACTGGCCGATGATCACGGTGGCCGAGCGGCTCAAGCCCGAGGGGGTCTTCGAGGCGTTCCTGGCCTACCGGGAGAAGCTCGGCATGAAGGTCCTGCCGCTCACCGGCGGCGAGCGGCCGCCCCTCGACGTGCTCGCCGAGCACCTGGAGAAGGGCTGGGTGGTGGCGCTGCTCGGCGACCGTGACCTGTCCCGCTCCGGGGTCGACGTGTCGTTCTTCGACGGGCGTACCCGGATGCCGGCCGGACCGGCGATCCTGGCCATCCGCACCGGCGCGCCGATCTTCGCGGTCGACTGCTGGTTCGACGAGGAGCGGACCATGGCCCGGATGCGCGAGATCGTCCCGCCCACCGACGGGCCGCTCGACGAGCGGGTCAAGCGGACCACGCAGCAGCTCGCCGACGCGTACGCGGCCGGCATCGCCGACCACCCGCAGGACTGGCACATGCTCCAGAAGCTCTGGCTCTAGGAGGCGCCGTGCGGATCGGGATCGTCTCGCCCTACTCGTTCGACGTCCCCGGCGGCGTGCAGAACCACATCATGGACCTGGCGGAGGCGCTGCTCGGCCTCGGTCACCGGGTGAGTGTGCTGGCGCCCGCCGACGACGACGCCGAACTGCCGGACTACCTGGTGCCCGCCGGCCGGGCGGTGCCGCTGCCGTACAACGGGTCGGTGGCCCGGATCGCGTTCGGGCCGGTCTCCACGGCCCGGGTCCGCCGCTGGCTCAAGCACGGCGAGTTCGACGTGCTCCACGTGCACGAACCGTTCTCGCCCAGCCTGTCGTTCCTGGCCGTGGTCTCCGCGCGCGGACCGGTGGTGGCCACCTTCCACACCGCGATGACCCGGTCCCGGGCGCTCTCCGGGTTGCAGCCGTTCCTCCAGCCGGTGGCGGAGAAGATCACCGCCCGGATCGCGGTCAGCGAACTGGCCCGGAAGGTGCAGGTCGAGCATCTCGGTGGCGGCGCCGTCGAGATCCCCAACGGGGTCGCGGTGGCCAAGTTCGCCTCGGCTTCGCCATTGCCGGGATGGCCCGGCCAGGGTGGGGCGCTGGGCTTCCTGGGCCGGTTCACCGAGCCGCGCAAGGGCTTCCCCCTGCTGCGTACGGCGTACGTGTCGCTGGCTCGCGAACGCCCCGGGCTGCGGCTGCTGGTGGCCGGACCGGGCGACCGCGACGAGCTGTACGACGACATCCCCGCCGACCTGCACGACCGGGTGGAGTTCCTGGGCCTGGTCTCCGAGGCGGACAAGGCCCGGATGCTGCGCAGCGTCGACGTCTACGTGGCCCCGAACACCGGCGGCGAGAGTTTCGGCATGATCCTCACCGAGGCGATGGCGGCCGGCGCGACGATCGCGGCGAGCGACCTGGACGCGTTCCGCCGGGTGCTGGACGGCGGCCGGGCCGGCGCGCTGTTCCCCAACGGCGACCAGGCCGCGCTCACCCGGCTGCTCGGCGAGCTGTTGGACGACCCGGCCCGGCGGGCCGCCCTGTCCTCCTGCGCGCGCCAGGTGGTCGGGACGTTCGACTGGCCGAGTGTGGCCAACCGGGTGCTCGAGGTGTACGCGACCGCGATCGAGGCCACCGACGGGAGGGTTTTCGACGACGAGTGGTCCTGACCACCGCTGTCGTGACGGGTGGGCACTACGATGCCCGGCATGTGGTGGGTGGTGGGAGTCGTCGTGCTGGCCGCGATCTTCTCGGCGTACCTCGGCTGGACCGCCCAGCGGGTGGAACGCCTGCACGCGCGGGCCCGGTCGGCCGAGCGGGCGCTGGACGCGCATCTGCTGCGCCGGGCCGCGGCCGCCGCGGTGGTCGCGGAGCAGGCCGAGTCGGTGGAGCTGTACGCGGCGGCCCGGCTGGCGCTGGACGCCGAGCCCGGTGAGCGGGAGACGGCGGAGAACGACCTGACCCGCCAGTTGCAGAACATCGTCCTGGATCCGGCCGATCCGGCGGCGCGCACCCTGGTGGCCACCAGCCGGCGTGTCGTGCTGGCCCGCCAGGTGCACACCGACCAGGTGCGGGACGCGCAGAACGCCCGCCGCCGGGTGGTCGTCCGGCTGCTCCGGCTGGCCCGCCGCTACCCGCGGCCGGAGTACTTCGACATCGTCGAGCCGGTGCTGCCCGAACTGCCCCCGGCCCCACTACCCGCCCAGGCCATTTGACCCACTCGTACGTATCCGCGGAACGGTCACTCCGCAAAACGCCGCCGGTGACGAGGCAAGTGATTTGCCGACGCCAGCGGGGTTTGCTGGCGGCGGGAAATCACCTGCCTCGTCACCGGTTACAAGGCGTTTTGCCGCGGAGCGAAGCGGAGCAAAGCTAGCTCAGTCACCAGCCGCGCTCGGAGAGGCGGTGGGGGACCGGCTCGTCCTCGACGTTGATGCCGACCATGGCCTCGCCCAGGCCGCGGGAGACCTTGGCGATCACGTCCGGGTCGTCGTGGAAGGTGGTGGCCTTCACGATGGCGGCGGCGCGCTGGGCCGGGTTGCCGGACTTGAAGATGCCGGAGCCGACGAAGACGCCCTCGGCGCCGAGCTGCATCATCATGGCCGCGTCGGCGGGGGTCGCGATGCCGCCCGCGGTGAACAGCACGACCGGGAGCTTGCCCAGCTCGGCGACCTCCTTGACCAGCTCGTACGGCGCCTGGAGCTCCTTGGCGGCGACGTACAGCTCGTCCTCGGGCAGGGTCTGCAGCCGGCGGATCTCGGCACGGATCTTGCGCATGTGGGTGGTGGCGTTGGAGACGTCACCGGTGCCGGCCTCGCCCTTCGACCGGATCATGGCGGCGCCCTCGGTGATCCGGCGCAGCGCCTCGCCCAGGTTGGTGGCCCCGCAGACGAACGGCACGGTGAACTGCCACTTGTCGATGTGGTTGGCGAAGTCGGCCGGGGAGAGCACCTCGGACTCGTCGACGTAGTCGACGCCGAGCGCCTGGAGCACCTGGGCCTCGACGAAGTGGCCGATGCGGGCCTTGGCCATCACCGGGATGGAGACCGCGCCGATGATCCCCTCGATCATGTCGGGGTCGGACATGCGGGAGATGCCACCCTGGGCGCGGATGTCGGCCGGCACCCGCTCCAGCGCCATGACCGCGACGGCGCCCGCGTCCTCGGCGATCTTCGCCTGCTCGGCGTTGACCACGTCCATGATCACACCGCCCTTGAGCATCTCCGCCATGCCGCGCTTGACGCGGGCGGTTCCGACGGCGGGCTGGTTCTCAGACATGGGGATTCGGCTCCTCGTGCGGGTTATCGGATGAACGGGATACTACGAACGCGCAGTACGTGCTCCGATAGCCAATCGGCTCCCCGGTGGCCTGCTTTAC
>NZ_JAGFNS010000029.1 GCF_017592555.1 Actinoplanes flavus
GCGGTGACCCCGTGACCGCCGCCGGATGGCCGGATCAGAAGGGGCCGGATCAGTAGGACAGGCCGCCGGGGCTGCCCACGAGCGCCGCGCCGTGGCCGCTCAGCCAGCCCTCGGCCGCGGCGGCGTGCTGGCTGAACGTGTGCATGTCCCGGAAGCGGCGCTGGACCGGCGAGGCGTCCCGGGCCACCTGGCCGCCGCCGGAGCGGTAGCAGGTGTCCACCACCGACAGCGCGGCGTCGGTCACCCAGGTCAGCGTGGCCGAAACTCGTGGGCCGATCGCCGCCAGCCCGGCCGGATCGTTCGAGCACAGCGCCCACACCTCGTCGGCGGTCGACTCCAGCAGCGCCCGCGCGGCCCGCAGGCTGAGGTCGGCCCGGCCCAGGTTCGCCTGGAACAGCTGGCTGTCGGCGAGCCGCGCCCGCGCGTACAGTCGCTGTTTTCCGGATGTGGCGAGCTCGACCGTCGCGTCCAGCGCGCCCTGCGCGATGCCGACCGCGACCGCACCCAGGTGCAGGATGAAATGGGTGAGCGGCGAGGTGAACCCCGGACCGGGGATCGACGGCGTCCCGGCGAACAGATCGAAGGTGTGCTCCTCCGGCACCCGGACCCCGCGGATCTCGACGTCGTGCGAGCCGGTGCCGCGCAGGCCCAGCACCTGCCACGTGTCGACCACCCGCGCCTGCGAGGCGGGCACCAGCACCGAGCGCATCAGCGGCGTCCCCGGGACGGGCCCCGGCCGCGGGTCGCCGTCGGCGCCGAGCACCACACAGTTGCCGAAGATCCAGTCGGCGTGGGTGCTGCCGCTGCCGAACGCCCAGCGACCGTCCACCTGATACTCGTCATTGGCCGGAACGGCCGTGCCTTGCGCGTTGAAGCCACCGGCCACGATCACGTCGGGCCCGGCCGCGTACATCTTGTCGAACGTCTCCCGGTTCAGGAACGCCATCAGCTGCGGCGTCTCCGAGCCGATCATCACGGTCCAGCCGACCGCGGGGTCCGCGGTGGCCAGGGCCTCCAGCACCGCCATCCCGGTGCGCAGGTCGATCTCGTGCCCGCCGTGCGACCGTGGCACGAACATCCGGAAGAAGCCCGCCGACCTCAGCTCGTCGACCAGGTCGGACGGCAGCCGCCGTACCGCGTCCAGCTGCTCGGCCCGGGCCCGCAGCGACGGCGTCAGAGTACGCGCGCGATCGACCAGTTCGTGCATTTCGTTCCCCCCATGAGGTGTCTCCGCTGACCGGCGCTCATCACCGTGGACGAGCGTCCCGGATCGCCGGGGACAACTGTCCCGGCCGGTCGGGATGGAACGGTAGGGACATGTCGGGAAGCTGTCGTCCGCCGTGATACGGATCCGGCCTCACCCGCCGGACGGACCCCGGGTGGGGTCACCGAGAACGGTGACGTCCGGCGCCACCACAGGGTGGGTGGCATTGCCGTGTGCGGTGACGCCTGGTGTGACTGCTGGGTGGGTGGCGTTGCCGTGTGCGGTGACGCCTGGTGTGACTGCTGGGTGGGTGGCGTTGATGGGTGTGGTCACGCTGGTGTGACTGCTGGGTGGGTGGCGTTCGTGGGTGTGGTGACGCCCGGCGTGACCGCTGGGTGGGTGGCGTTGCCGTGTGCGGTGACGCCTGGTGTGACTGCTGGGTGGGTGGCGTTGCTGAGAGCGGTGACGACCGCCGCGACCGCCGGGTGGGTGGCGGCCCCGCGCCGGAACGCGACCCGGGTACGCCGCCGGGTGGCCAACGCGGTCAGCCGGACACCGGCGGGTGGCGGGACGGCCGCCAGTTCGGGCACCAGAGAGACACCCTGGCCCGCGGCGACCAGCGCGAGGACGGTGGCGAAGTCGTCGGCGTGATGACGCGCCCGCGGCGTGAAGCCGGCGGCCCGGCAGACCCGCTGGGTGACCTCGTGGCACAGCGTTCCGGGAGTGGCGAGAATCCACGGCCGGGTCGCTGTTTCCGCCAGCACCCCGCCGGCCGTCTCCGCGGGTTCGGCCAGGAAGACGGTCTCCCTCAGCAGCGGCACCGAGTCCAGCGCCGGATCCGCCTCGGCCGGCGCGATGTCGTAGTCGTGGAGCAGGCCGACGTCGAGGGTGCGTTCGCGCAGCGCGGCCGGAACCGCGACCGGGTCCAGTTCGGTGACCATCAGCTCCAGCGCCGGATGGTCGCGGCCCAGGGCCACCAGCGCCTGGGGCAGCAGCGTGCGGACGGCACTCGGGAAGGCGCCGATCCGGATCGGGCCGGCCGGCCCGGTTCGGACCGCGGCGATCGCGGCATCCGCCTCCTCCAGCGCCGCGAGCACCGTCTCGGCGTGCCGCACCAGGACCTGTCCGGCCGCGGTGAGCGCCACCCGCCGGCCGGTGCGCTCGAGCAGCGGCACACCGGCTTCACGTTCCAGCGCCGACAGCTGCTGGGAGACCGCCGACGGGGTGTACGCCCGGGCCTCGGCCACCGCGGCGATGGTGCCGAGCCGGTGCAGATCACTGAGCAGGCGCAGACGTCGCACATCGAGCATCAGTTCAGCTTACGGTTTCCGGTAGAAACGTGAACTGGACCTTACGCTGCGACCGCCGGAATGCTGGACCGCATGCTGAACGGGATTCTCGTACCCCTCATCACGCCCTTCGACGATGCCGGCGCCGTCGCGCTCGGCGCGCTGGAACGCCTCGCCCACCAGGTTCTCGACGACGGCGCGTCCGGGCTGGTCGCGCTCGGCACCACCGGTGAACCGGGCTCGCTGGACCCCGGTGAACGGCGGGCGGTCGTCGACGTGGCCGCCCGGGTGAGCCGTGAACGCGGAACGACGCTGCTGGTGGGGGCCGGGACGACCCTGCCGGAGGGAGCGATCGCGCTGACCCTCGTGCCACCGTTCGTCCGGCCGGGGGAGGAGGGCGTGGTCGCCCACTTCGCGGCCGGCGCCGGGCCCAGAGTGATCTACCACGTGCCGTACCGGACCGGTCAGGAGCTGTCGGCCGCGACCATCCGGCGGCTGGCCGCCATCCCCGGAGTGCTTGGCATGAAGTACGCGACCGGCGCCGTCGACGCCACGACCATGGCTCTGCTCACGGACCCGCCGCCCGGGTTCGCGCTGCTCGGCGGGGACGACGTGCTGATCTCGCCGATGCTGGCGCTGGGCGCGGACGGCGGGATCCTGGCCTCCGCGCACGTGGCCACATCGTCGTTCGTGGAGCTGTTCGAGACATGGCAGGCCGGAGACGTCAAGGCCGCCCGCGCCCTCGGCGCCCGGCTCGCCGGAGTGTCCACCGCGCTGTTCGCCGAACCCAACCCGACGGTGATCAAGGCGGTCCTGCACGCCCAGGGCCGGATCCCCACGGCGGCGGTTCGGCTGCCGCTGCTGCCCGCCGGACCCCTAACATCGGCTGCTGCGTATCGCCTGGTCAACCGATAGCGGACCGGATCCGGCGCTGGTGCGGTCGTTTCCCGCCGAGCAGCCGTCCGCGGTCGCCGACGCCGGCGATCTGCTCGTCACGCTGACCGAACATCACGAGGACTTCGACTGCCATCTCGGCGACCTGCACGACCGGCGCTGCCCGCCGGCCGGCCTGCGGATCTGGGACAAGACCTCCGGACGGCCGCTGCGGACCGTCTCCGGCGTCAACCCCGGCGGTACGGGCAATCCGATGCTGGTCACGGCCGTTCTCGACGGGCGTACGGTGGCGGTGGTCGGTCTTTGGCGGGAACCGCCCGTGATGCTGGACCTTGCCACCGGCGACCGGATCGGCGTGCTCCCCGGCCACGAGGACGCCATCGACGTGCAGGCGCTCGCCCTAGCCGGAACCGACGTGGTGACCGCCGGGTGGGACGGCATCCTGCGGATCGCCGGCCGCGACGTGGCCTTCGAGACCGGGGAACGCTCGAACGCGCTGGCGGTCCTGGACGTGCCGGGGCGGCGCGCCGCCGTGGTGACCGGGCGCGACGCCGTCACCCTGTGGGACCTCACCGACGGCGCCCCGCTCGGCCGCCTCGACGTCGACGCGCACGCGCTCGCCACCTGGCCCGGCTCGCCGTCGGTGGCCGTTCAGGACCGGGCCGGCGGCATCGTGCTCTGGGACACGGCGACCGGCGCTCACCACCATCCCGCGACGCCACCGGTCCGCGAGTTCGGCCGTCTCGGGGCGGTGACCACACCCGCCGGGCGCCGGCTGCTCACGCTGGACGGCGGCAGCGCGGTCCACCTGTGGGACGTGGCCGCCGACCGGGAGTTCGGGGCGCCGCTGCGCGGACCACTGCTGGGCGCCCAGGTGATCGCCGCCGGACCGGGAACCCTGATCGCCGCGTCCGCGGACGACGACACCGTCTCCCTGTGGCGGCTTGGCGAGAACCGGGCGCCCGAGGAGATACGCAGCCCCGGCGACATCCGCCGGATCGAGGTGACCGCGGACGGCTGGGTGGTCGGCGACGGCGGCCCGGTGCGGTGGCGGGTCGCGGACGGCGTACGCGGGCCCGGTGGTGGTGATTTCCCGTCGGACCAGCCACTTCGTGTCCGGCTGGACGGCGAACTGGTGGCGACCTTCCACGGCTCGCTCGGCGGTGTGCGGCTCACCGGCGACCGTACGATCGAGCATCCCTATCCGCCGCGCGGAGCCGCCGCCGGCCTGCTCGCCGGGCGCCGTGCGATCGCCGTGAACTGGATGTTCGGGCCGTTCACCGTCTACGACCTGGACACCCTCACCGAGATCCCGGCGCCGGCGGACGTGGCGATCGGCGAATCGCCCCGGGCCTGGGCCGGCGACGCCGTGGTGACCGTGCGCCTGGGGGAGGTGCTGGCCCACGACATGCGGACCGGCGTGATCACGCCACTGCAGCCGAAGGAGGACGAGCCGGTCACCGCGCTGGCCGCGTTCGGGACGGTCGTCGCGGTCGCCCGGACCGACGGCACCGTGGCGATCGTGGACGTCCCCACCGCCCGCGAACGTGACCGGCGCACGTTCCCCTTCGCCGCCACCGCCCTGACCTGGGTCCCGACCGGAGAGCTGATCGTGGCCGTCCGCCGCGACCTCTACTGCGCGGTTCCCCTTTTGAACTAGCCTCCTAGGATGCTCTAGGCGATGTGCCCGCTGACGCCGCCGGACCGAAACCGCCAGCCTCGATGGTGACGTGGGGACGGAGGGGGCACCACGGTCTTGGTAGTCAGGTGCGGGCGACAAGGGCTACGGCCTCGGTGGTGACGTGCGGGCGAGGAGGCAACGGTCGGCGGTGACCTGCGGGCCAGGGGGCTATAAGGCCTCGGTGGTGACACGAGGGGCGAGGGGGACCACGGCCTCGGTGGTGAGGCGGTCGCCGGAGAGCCGTGGGCACGGTGGGGCAGTTGGGCTCCTGCGCCGCGAAGGTTTACCCGACATATGCGGTTGGGTGGACTAGAAGGCCTTTAGCATCAATCGGGACTTTTTATCCGTTTTGGAGGTTTCGGTGAGGCGACGGGGCATGCTGGCGGCGGCCGGGGCGGCGGTGCTGGGTTCGGCCGGAGCGCCGGCCGGGGCGGCGCCCGGCGGAAAACGGGCGGTGCGTGTGCGTACCGGAATGGATCTTCTGGCCGCCGAGGGGTGGGCGAGGCTCCGTGGCGAGACCGTCGGGGTGGTGTCGAACCTGACCGCGGTGGACCGTGAGTATCGGCATCTCGTCGACCGGATGCATGCGGCCGGGGTGCGAATCGGTGGGATCTTCGGGCCGGAGCACGGGTTCCGTGGGGCGGCTCCGGTGGGCGGCGGGGCGGCCCGGTCCACCGATGCGCGGACGGGTTTGCCGGTGTTCGACGGCTATCTGGCCACCCCGGAGGACTGGGCGCGGCTGTTTGCCGAGGCGGGGGTCCGGACCGTGGTGTTCGACATGCAGGATGTCGGCGCCCGGTTCTACACCTACATCTGGACGCTGTACGAGTCGATGGCCGGCGCCGCCGCGGGTGGGCTGCGCTATGTGGTGCTGGACCGGCCGAATCCGATCGGTGGGCGGGCTTCCGGCCCGGTGCTGGATCCGGCGTTCGCGTCGAGTGTGGGGCGGAAGGAGATCGTGCTGCGGCACGGGATGACGGTCGGTGAGCTGGCCCGGTTCTTCCAGGGGGAGTGGTTGCCGCGGGTTCGTTTGGAGGTGGTGGCGTGCGAGGGCTGGCACGGTGGTCTTTTCGCCAGGGACACCGATGTTCCGTGGGTGATGCCGAGCCCGAACATGCCGACGCCGGAGACGGCTCTGGTCTACCCGGGGACGTGCCTGTTCGAGGGGGTGACGTCGCTGTCGGAGGGGCGGGGCACGACCCGGCCGTTCGAGCTGGCCGGTGCTCCGGGCCTGGACTTCCGGTGGCGGGACCGGTTGGCGGCGCATGATCTGCCGGGCGCCGAGTTCCGGGAGGCGTACTTCCAGCCGCGGGTGGGGAAGTTCGAGGGCCTGTTGTGTGCGGGCGTCGAGGTGCGGGTCAGTGATCCGGCGGTGTTCGATCCGATCGGTACGGCGGTGGCGATGCTGTACGAGGCTCGGAAGTATCCGGGCTTCGCGTGGCGGAACGACAGTGGTGCGCGCCGCCCGTTCTTCGTGGATCTGCTGGCCGGTGGTTCCCGGTTGCGGACCATGCTCGATGCCGGAGCGACGGTTTCCGACGTGGTCGGCGCTTGGCGATCGGAGACCACGGCGTTCGAAAAGCGCCGTCGTCCCTACCTGCTCTACCGGCGCCCCGCGCGGTAAGCCCCGCCGCGATCTCCGTCAGCTTGCTGTCAGGGCTGTTTCGGAGAGGGCTTGAGGCAGCAATGGGAGCCAGCCGAAGAGGACCGGCTGGCCGTCAGGGCTTTCGGAGGGCGCGAGACATCTCTGGGAGCCGGCCGGAGAGGGCAGGCTGGCTGTCAGGGCTGTTTCGGAGCGGCTTGAGACATCTCGGGGGAGCCAGCCGGACCCGGTGGCCCTTGCGGCTGGTGCCGCACGGTCTGGCTCAGCGCGTACCGGGGAAGGGGGTTGTGGCGATGGCGCTGAGGACGAGGTCGAGGCCGAGCTCGAAGGCGCGGTCGGCTCGTGGCCGGCCCTGGCCGGCGGCTTCGATGGCGGCGATCAGGACGGGGTTGCGTGCCTGGGTGGGGTCCCAGACCTGGTCGGGTGCGGCGATGTCGAGGGCGGAGCCGATGACGAAGCTGTCCAGGACGGTGATCACGTCGAGGAGCTGGGTTGTCGGGATTCCGGCGGTGTGGAGGACGGTGGCCATGTCGTCGTACATGTGAACGACGTCGGGGGAGGAGACGGTGTGTGCGGTGAGCATGGGGATGAGGCGGGGGTGGCGGGCGAAGGCGTCGCGGTAGCGGCGCAGCAGGGCGCGCAGGGTTTCGGGCCAGGTGGGCAGGGTGGGCGCCGCTGGCGTTTCGGCGAAGATGAGGGCGCGCATCGCCTCGATGATCTCGGTTTTTCCGGCGACGTGGTTGTAGAGCGAGGACGGGCGGACGGAGAGGGCGGCCGCGACCTCGCCGAGGGTGAATTCGCCACGGGCGTCGACGAGGGCGAGGGCGGCTCTGGCGATTTTGTCGATCGACAGTTTCGGCGTGGCGGGGCGTGGCATGGGGACCCCTCTTGCGTCGTCGTGCGGGTGCCCACCATAGTAAAACGAATGTCGTTCGTTAATGGTCTGGGTGATCCATGGAACTGATCCGGTCCGCCGTGTTCGACTCTCCCGCTCGTGTCGACGAACCGGTCCGGCCGCCGTTGCGGGTCGGCCTGGTTCAGCACCGGTGGCGGGAGGACGGCGCCGAGCTGCGTCGGGTCCTCGCCGAGGGGATAGCGACAGCGGCCGGATCCGGGGCCCGGGTGGTGTTCCTGCCAGAGTTGACGCTGTCGCGGTATCCGGCGTTCGAGGAGCCCACCGGCCGGCCGGCCGACCTGGCCGAGGATCTGGAGTCCGGGCCGACCGCGGCGTTCGCGGCCGCCATGGCCACCGCGCACGGCGTCTTCGTGCACGCGTCGCTCTACGAGGACGCCGATCTCGGTGACGGTCTCGGCTACAACACGGCGATCCTGGTGGATCCGTCTGGCGCGATCGTGGCGAAGACCCGCAAAACCCACATCCCGGTGACCGAGGGCTATGTCGAGGACCGGTATTTCCGCCCCGGCCCGGCCGAGGGCGCCTATCCGGTGCATCGGTTCCTCGGCGCCGGGATCGGGATGCCGACCTGCTGGGACGAGTGGTTCCCGGAGGTGGCCCGGTTGTACGCGCTGGGCGGCGCCGACCTGCTGGCCTATCCGACGGCGATCGGTTCCGAGCCCGACCACCCGAATTTCGACACCCAGCCGCTGTGGCAGCAGGTGATCGTCGGGAACGCCATCGCGAACGGGCTGTTCATGGTGGTGCCGAACCGCACCGGTGACGAGGGGCGGATCACCTTCTACGGTTCGTCGTTCATCGCCGACCCGTACGGGCGGATTCTGGCCCAGGCGCCGCGTGGCGAGGAAGCGGTGCTGGTGGCCGATCTGGACCTGGACCAGCGCCGGGACTGGCTGACGCTGTTCCCGTTCCTGCGGACGCGGCGGCCGGACACGTACCGGGGTCTGGCATGAGCTGGCGGATGCCGGCCGAGACCGAGCCGCACACCTGTACGTGGATGGCGTGGCCGTCGTCGGGTTACACCCTGGGTGACGACCCGGACGAGGCGCGGCAGGCGTGGGCGTCGGTGGCGCTGGCGGTGGCCGAGTTCGAGCCGGTCCGCATGGTCGTCGACCCGTCGGCCCGGCGGGAGGCGCGCGACTGGCTGGGTGGCGCCGTCGAGTATTTCGAGGCCCCGCTGGACGACGCGTGGATGCGGGACTTCGGCCCGACGTTCGTGGTCGGCCCGGACGGGCTGGGCGCCGTGGACTGGGTGTTCAACGGCTGGGGGCGGCAGAGTTGGGCGACGTGGGAGCGGGACGCGCGGATCGCCCGCCGGGTCGCCGAGTGGGCGGGCGCCACGGTCGTCGGCTCGGAGATGGTCAACGAGGGTGGCGGGATCCATGTCGACGGCCGGGGGACGGTCCTGGTGACCGAGACGGTGCAGCTCGATCCCGGCCGTAACCCCGGGTGGACGAGGCAGCGGGTGGAGGGTGAGCTGCGCCGCACCCTCGGCGTGGCGAAGGTAGTGTGGCTGCCGCGTGGCCTGACCCGGGACTACGGCGAGTTCGGCACGCGCGGGCACGTCGACATCGTGGCGACGATGACCGCTCCGGGGACGGTGTTGCTGCACGTCCAGCCGGATCCGCGGCATCCCGACCACGCGCTCGGGCCGCTTCTGAGGGATGCGTTTCCGCGCGACTGGACGATCGTCGACCTGCCCGCGCCGGAGGGCCTGGAGGACGACGGCGGGCCAGTTGATCACTCATATGTGAATCACCTAGTGTGCAACGCCGGTGTCGTCGCCTGCACGTTCGACGATCCCCGGGACGCCGCCGCGCTCGACATCCTGGCCGCCGCCTATCCCGGCCGCCGGGTGATCGGGATCGACGCCCGGGCGGTCTTCGCGCGGGGCGGTGGCATTCACTGCATCACCCAGCAGGAACCGGCCATACCTGGAGGACTCTCGTGACCAGCGACCCCGACTACGACGTGGTGGTGGTCGGCGCCGGCGTCACCGGGCTGACCGTGGCCAACCGGCTGCGTGCGGCCGGCCGTGACGTGATCGTGCTGGAGGCCCGTGATCGCGTCGGCGGGCGGCTGCTGACCGAGACGGTCGACGGCGTACGTCTGGAGGTCGGTGGCCAGTGGGTGTCGCCGGACCAGACCAGTCTGCTGGCGCTGCTCGGCGAGCTGGGCCTGGAGACCTACTCCCGGTATCGGGAGGGCGAGTCGGTCTACATCGGGCGTGACGGGGTGCGGTGCACCTTCGAGGGCGAGAAGTTCCCGGTGTCCGAGCGGACCGCTGACGAGATGGACCGGCTCACCGTCGTTCTGGACAAGCTGGCCGCGGAGATGGATCCCCTGGAACCGTGGAACCATCCGGACGCCGATCGTCTCGACCGGATCTCGTTCGCCGCCTGGCTGGCCGAGCAGACCGACGACGCCGAGGCGCGCGACAACATCGGTCTCTACATCGGGCCGGCCATGCTGACCAAGCCGGCGCACTCGTTCTCGGCGTTGTCGGCGGTGCTGATGGCGGCGTCGGCGGGCGGTTTCAGCCATCTGGTGGACGCCGATTTCATCCTGGACCGGCGGGTGGTCGGCGGGTTGCAGCGGGTGCCCCTGGCTCTGGCCGGCCGGTTGCCGGCCGGGACGGTGCGTCTCGGTGAGGCGGTCACGAAGGTGGAGTGGGACGCCGACGGTGCGACCGTGTTCACCGGGCGGGGCCGCTACCGTGGCCGGAACGTGGTGATGGCGGTGCCGCCGACCCTGGTGAGCCGGGTGCAGTACGTTCCGGCGCTGCCGCCGGTGCAGGCCCAGATGCGCCAGCACATCTCGTTCGGCCTGGTGATCAAACTGCACATCACGTACGAGAAGCCGTTCTGGCGGGAACTCGGCCTGTCGGGTACGGCGTTCAGCCCGTACGCGCTGGTCCACGAGGCGTACGACAACACGAACGAGGACGTCGCCGGCGAGACCCGGGGGACGCTCGTCGGCTTCGTCTCGGACGTGAAGGCGGACGGTCTGCTGGCCCTGGACGCGGCGGAACGCCGGGCGCGGGTGCTGGAGTCGCTGGCCGCCTACTACGGTGAGCAGGCGCTGAAGCCGGTGCACTACTACGAGAGCCCGTGGATGGCCGACGAGTGGACGGTCGGCGCGTTCGGCACCAGCTTCGACATCGGGTCGCTGACCCGCTACGGCCGCCATCTGCGTTCGGACGTCGGGCCACTGGCTTTCGCCAGCAGTGACATCGCCGGCCTGGGGTTCCAGCACGTCGACGGGGCCATCCGCATGGGTGAGGCGGTCGCGGCCCGTCTGCTCTCCTAGCCCGTCCGGGCCGCGGCGCGGATGCGGGTCGCGGTCCGTGCGGCGGGCGCGGCGCCGTCCACACCAGATCAGACCTTCACGGTACGGGCGCCGCGCGCGTGCGTGTCTTTCTGCCGGCGGTCGAGGTGCTGGCGGTCGAGGTGCCGACGGCCGAGATGTTGACACCGTCAGCCGTGGTGGTGATGGCCGGCGGGGATGGTGCGGGGGACGAGGTGTTCGGTGCCGGGGTCGACGATCACGAACTGGCCCATCATGCCCTTGTCCTCGTGGCGCAGCAGGTGGCAGTGGTACATGTACGGGGTGACCGGGTCGGTGTGGCGGCCGAACCGGACGGCCAGGCGTACCTTGGCGTGCTTTTTCAGGAACACGGTGTCCTTGGGGCCGGCCAGGTGGGCCGGTGGCGGTTGGCCGTCGATGTCGAGGATGGTGAACGCCACCTCGTGGATGTGGAAGTTGTGGGCGTAGGTGGTGTTGTCGATCTCCCAGATCTCCACGGCGCCGGCCGGGACCACCTCGTCGATCCGGTTCATGTCCATGTCCCGGCCGTTGATCTCCGAGCCGGACAGGGTGAACCTGCGGACCCGTGCGCTCGGTGGCGGGATCACGGCGGCTGGGCCGCCGAGTGTCTGCGGTAGTGGCTTCGACGGTTGCAACGCGGCGGCGGCGACGACCTTGAGCAGCTTGAAGTCGTCCTCTTCCGGGTCGTTGGCGTCTCTGCGGTTCTCGCCGATGCTGTCGAGCACCACGGTCTCGCCGGGGGCGAAGCCGGCCACGATCTCGATCCGCTCGCCGGGGCTGATCTTCACCCGGTCGGCCGGCGCCGGGGCCGGCAGCAGGCCCGCGTCGCCGGCGACGACGTGGAACGGACGGTGGTCGGCGAACCCGATCCGGTAGACGCGGGTGTTGGAGGCGTTGAGCAGCCGGAACCGTACCTGCGAGGTGGTCACCTCGACGTACGGGTCGATGGTGCCGTTGATCATGATGGTGTCGCCGAGCAGGCCGAAGGTGCCGTTGTCGACCGGGCCGGTGACCAGCCGCCCGTCGTCGAGGATCTTGTCCTGGACGATCAGGGGGATGTCGTCGATGCCGTAGTCCGACGGGAGGGCCGGCCCGCCCGGTTCGTCGATGAGGAACAGCCCGGCCAGCCCGCGGTAGACGTGCATCGCCGTGCTGCCGTGCGGGTGCGGGTGGAACCAGGTGGTGGCGGCCGGCTGGTCGACGGTCCACTGCGGGGTCCAGGTGGCGCCGGGTGCGATGCTCTGGTGCGGGCCGCCGTCCATCCGGGCCGGCAGGCGTATGCCGTGCCAGTGCAGGGTGGTCGCCTCGGGCAGCCGGTTGGTGACGGCCATCCGTACGCGTTCACCGCGTTTCGCGCGGACCGCCGGCCCGAGATGGCCGCCGTTTATCCCCCACGTTCCGTGGTCTCCGGTCTGTAGGTTCAAATCGAATCGGCGGAATCCGTCCGGGTCGATTCTCGACGGCGCCAGCGGTGGGATGTGCAGCCGGTTGGCAAAGCTCAGCGGCTGTCTATTCGCGTCGGAACAGCCGCTGAGCAGTGGTGCGAGAACGGCCAGGGAAAGGAGACTTCTGCGTTTCACGATTTCTATCGTGGCGTTTCATCAACGTCGGTGAAATCGGTGGTGTCCCGGAAACGCGCGTACATCCCGGGATGTATTCAGGGCAGCCAGCCGGGCCGGATACGACCGGACTCGTAGGCCAGCACCACCATTTGGGCGCGGTCGCGCAGGCCGAGTTTGGCGAGAATCCGGCTGACGTGGGTCTTGGTGGTCGGGTAGCTGATCGCCAGCCGGGTTGCGATCTCCTCGTTCGAGAGGCCGGCCGCGACCAGGTCGAGGATCTCGGTCTCGCGGCCGGTCAGGGCGGCCAGTCGCGGGGCGGGCGGCGGGGTGAGCCGGCCGGCCGTCTCGGCGATCAGGCGGCGGGTCACCGACGGGGCGAGCAGGGCGTCGCCGCGGGCCACCACCCGTACGGCGTGGATCAGCTCGTCCGGTTCCAGGTCCTTGAGCAGGAATCCGCTGGCGCCCGCGCGGATGGCCCCGTACACGTACTCGTCGGATTCGTAGGTGGTGAGGATGACGACCCGGACGCCGGCCAGGTCGGGGTCGGCGCAGATGCGTCGGGTGGCGGCGAGCCCGTCGGCGCCGGGCATGCGGACGTCCATCAGCATCACGTCCGGCCGGGCGGTCCGGGCCAGGTCGACGGCCTGTGTGCCGTCGGCGGCCTCACCGGCGACGGTGATGTCCGGTTCGCCGGTGAGGATGGCGCGGAATCCCGCCCGTACCAGTGCCTGATCGTCGGCCAGGGCAACGGAGATCATCGCGTGCCGTCCTCGGGAAGGGCGAGGGGGATCCGGGCGCGGACCTGGAATCCGCCACCGGGCCGTGGCCCGGCCCGCAGGTCGCCGCCGAGGCCGGTGGCGCGTTCGGCCATGCCGCGCAGACCGTTGCCCTCGGTGACGGCGGCCGGGGCGGATCCGTCGTCGGTGACGGTGACCAGCAGGTCCGGGCCGTCCACGAGCAGGGCGACGTCGGCGCTGCCGGCGGCGGCGTGCCGGATCGTGTTGGTCAGCGCCTCCTGGACGATCCGGTAGGCGGCCGCCTGTACCGCGGCTGGAACCGTGGTGTCCGGCGGCGGCCCGGTGACGTGCACGGGCAGGCCGGCGGCCTCGGTGCGGCCGGCCAGTTCGGGCAGGTCGGCGAGGCCCGGCTCGGTGTCGCGCAGCATGCCGAGTACCGTGCGCACCTCCCGCAGGGCGTCCCTGCCGGCGGCGCGAATGGTGCGCAGCGCCTCGAACGCGCCGTCGGGTTCCCGGGTGTGCAGGGCGGCGCCGGCCTGCACGGTGATCATCGACAGTTGGTGGGCGAGGACGTCGTGCAGTTCGCGGGCGATGCGCAGCCGTTCCTCGGCGGCGCGGCGCAGCGCCTCGCTCTCCCGGCTCGCCTCGGCCAGGGTGGCCCGCTGTTCGGCTTCGGCCACCTGCCGGGCGCGGCCGCGGGCCACCTCGCCGAGCGCCACCGGCAGCAGCAGTATCGGCGTGATCCCGATGAGCGCCTGGATCGGGTCACCGCCGGCCGCCGCGAACACGGCCGTCATCAGGGTCGCGGCGGCGCCGGCCGGGATCGGCCCACGTTCGCGGGCGGTGGTGTAGAGGGCGACGACCAGCGCCAGGATCAGCGGCGCGTCCGGGAAGCCGAGCGGGTAGTAGAGCAGCGTCGCGGTCGCGGTGACGGCCAGCACGGTGACCGGGAAGCGCCGCCGCCACAGCAGCGCGGCGCAGGCGGCGCCGATCAGGGCCGCGCCGGCGGGAAGCAGCGGCCGGGCACTGCCGGCGCCGGTCAGCGCGGCGGCCACGGTGAGCGCGGCCACCGCGGCGGCGATCACGGCATCCCGGGGCGGCCGCACCCGTTCAGAGTCCCATGTGCAGGCGGATGCTGGTGCCGTCCGGGCCGGTGTGGACGCGGACCAGGTCGCAGAGCCGGTTCGCCAGGAGCAGGCCGCGGCCGCCCTCGGCGTCCGGTGGTGGCGGGATCCGCCCGGCCAACGGGTCGGCCAGACAGCCGTGGTCGTCGATCTGGCAGACCAGCCGGCCGGCCTCGGTCCAGATGCTGACGGTGCCGTCGCCGCCGGTGTGGGCGATGGTGTTCTCGGCGAGTTCGTTGACGGCGATCAGCAGGTCGCCGCCACGATCGGGGTCCAGGTGGCCGGCCTCGGCGGTGACGAACCGGCGGACCGCGGCCAGGTCGGTGGCGTGCCGGTAGGTCAGGGTCGCGGCGGTGACCGGCACTTTCGGCAGCGGCTGGTTGAAGGTGGCGGCCGTGGCGTACGGGTCGTCGTACCAAGGGCTGGGCCGCCGGGCACCGTCGACGATCATCACCGGGTGGGTGCGCCACGCGTCGCGGACCCGGGCCGGATCCAGGCGGCCGACGTCGTACGGACAGAGGATCGTCACGTCGCGGGCCGCGAACACCACGTTGATCAGCGCCTCGTGGGCGGCGCAGGCCGGGTACTCCAGGTTGGTGCGGCCGGGCCAGACCGGCTCGCCGACGATCGACACGCGGCGGCCCGGATGGGCGGCCAGGAACGCCAGCAGCACCCCGGGGATGATCCGGCCCGGGTTGCGCCCGGCCACCGTCATGTCGGCGAACGTCACCTGGCCGGCGACGTCGGTGAGCGTCTCGCGCAGCGCCGCCAGGTTCGGTGGCGGCACCGCGACCAGGACGGCCTCGCCGGCGCCCACCGCCTCCCGGACGAAACCGGTGACCGCGGACAGGTATCGGGCGCGGCTGTCGTAGAGCAGGCCGGGATGGTCGAGGACCGCTCCGTCGCCGGTGGCGGTCAGGGTCATGCGTTCGGTTCCACGTTCGTGTCCGGGGCGGTCGATGTCAGTGGCCGGCGCACCCTCGCCGACGGTGCTCCACCGGTGGACTCTACTGCCCGGAACCGGCGGTCACTCGAACGAGGGGTGCCGGAATCCGGCCGGCGCAAGATCGCGACCGTCGGTGCGGTGTGCCGTTGCATGAAGGAGGAGACGAGACGATGAGCCTGCCGGATCTGAGCACCTACACTCCGCAGCGGTCCATGCCGGACGCGGAGTTCGAGGGCACCGCCGTGCCCGGGTTGCGCGCTGACTATTTCCGGCGGGTGGACGGCGATCGCGTCGCGTCCGTCGGCCGGTACCGCTACCGGGGCCGTGATGTGCTGATGGCCTGGGGCTATGCCGACGAGAAGCACTGCCGGCGGCACGCCGTGCACGACCCGGAACGCGGGTGGCAGGACGTCGTCGAGGGCTGCCCGGACGTACGGTTCGTCCGCGACGGCGACGGGCCGGTCGTGGGGGTCGAGGTCCGTGCCCCGGGTGACCGCTGGCTGCGTGCCTGAGCCGCACCTCTCTCGGGGTACGCGCCACGCGTGCCCGGATCCGGCCGACAGTCAGCCGGGTGCCCGTTGCCGGGCGGGCTTCGCCGAGGCGGTCAGCCGTGCCCACCGCCCTGGTGATCCGGGGGATCACCGCGCCGTGCCGAGCCCGTGTCGCCGGTCGTGAATCCGTGGACCGCCTCGGCGAAGACGGCCGCCGCTCGTGCGGCGACCTGGTCGTCCGGGCCCGCCCACAGGTCGTCCAGCCAGGGGCCGGCGAAGAGGCCGACCAGCGTCGGTGTCCCGTCCGCGGCGGTAGCGTCCAGCCATTCGCTCACACAGTTCTCGCCGGGACCGTGCACCCGGTAGTAGCCGGCCGGCCGCACCGGCCAGAACCGCCTGTCGCATCGCAGGATCACCTTCTCCACCCGGCCCATGCCGAGCCGTTCGAGGGCGGTGCGGTGGGTGACGGGAAGCGGCGGGTCGAACGTGATCGCGCCGCCGGCGAGCACCCCGACCGGCGCGGTCACGATCACGGCGTCCACCCGCGGGTCGTCGTCGAGGGTCACGCCCTCCGGGCCGGTGCGGACGAGGTGGACCGGCCGGTTCAGCCGGATGTCGAGGTTTTCGGCCAGGTGGTCGACCAGGAGCCGGTAGCCGCCGACGATCCAGCGGTCGCCTTCGCCGACGCCCGGCTCGAAGCCGTGCCGGGCGCTGAGCCAGGACAGCGGGGCGCCGGAGTCCATCACGATCTCCGCGTCGACGAACCGGCGGATGTCGTCCGGTGTCCACCTGCCGGGATCGGCGAGCCAGCCGTCGAGCACCTCGGCGATGCCGGCCTGCTCGGAGGCGGCGGCCAGGCGGGCCCGCAGCTCGTCCTCCAGACCGTCCGGGATCGTGTAGGGGGCGCCCAGCACGAGCGGGTCGGTGAAGTCGGTCGGGACCATCGGCAGGTCCAGCCGCTCGGCGAGCCGGGCCAGGGTGTTGTCGTGGAACTGCTGCAACCAGTTGGCGCCCAGGTCGAAGCCGAAGCCGCCGACCCGGGCGGGCGCGGTCCGGCCGCCGACGCGGTCGCGGGCCTCGAGGACCCGCGTCCACACGCCACGGTCGGTCAGGGTGCGTGCCGCGGCCAGGCCGGCGATGCCGGCGCCGATCACGGCCACCCGGGAATGTCCCTGCTCGGCGGCCCAGGCTCCGGCGGAGACCCCTTCCTCGTACGCTCCGTGCGTCATCGCCGCGCGAGTGGCATGGGTGGCCTCCCCGGCGATCCGCAGGCGTGATCCGATCGGGGCGCCGAGGTCGGTGCGGTGCCGTGGTGTGCCGCCCCGGCCGATCAGGCTCCACGATCCGCGCGCCCAGGGGTCGTCGCCCCAGCGGGAGACCGCCGACGCAACCACCCCTTGCCAGATCGACATGCTCGGGAGCGTACGTGAAGCGTCATGATGGAGCTGTGGGGCTGCCGGGGCCGCAGTGGCGTGACCGATGACCTGTGCCCGAAGTCTGGGACCTGCGCCCGAAGTCTGGCCAACAACGTACTGGTGAGTAACAATCACTCCGCGTTTTGAACTGACGGCGCGCGTCGAACGTTTTCATGGTCAACATCTACCGAGGAGTCGACGTGGACATCGGTGTAATCAGGGACCCGGATCCGGGCGAGCGGCGGGTTGCCGCCACCCCAGCCACCGTGGCGCAACTGGTCAAACTGGGCTACCAGGTGGTGGTGGAGCCGGGAGCGGGCGCCGCGGCGTCGTTCTCCGACGAGGCGTTCGCCGAGGCCGGCGCCACGATCGGCGACCCGCTGACCGCCGACATCGTGTTCACCATCAACCCACCGCCCGCGTCCCGGCTGGACGCACTCGCGCCGGGCACCACCCTGATCGGGATGCTCAATCCGCGGCTGAGCCCGGAACTGGTCGAGGAGCTGGCCCGCCGCCCGATCACCGCCCTGTCGATGGACGCGGTGCCGCGCATCTCCCGCGCCCAGTCCCTGGACGTGCTGTCCTCGATGGCCAACATCGCCGGATACCGTGCGGTCGTCGAGGCGGCGCACGCTTTCGGCCGCTTCTTCACCGGCCAGGTCACCGCGGCCGGCAAGGTCCCGCCGGCGAAGGTGCTGGTGGCCGGCGCCGGCGTGGCCGGGCTCGCGGCCATCGGCGCGGCCGGCAGCCTGGGCGCCGTCGTCCGGGCCACCGACCCGCGTCCCGAGGTCGCCGACCAGGTCCGCTCGCTGGGTGGCGAGTACCTGTCGGTCGAGGCCGCCGACGTCGAGGTCTCCGCCACCGGGTACGCCAAGGAGATGTCCGACGACTACAACGAGCGGGCCGCCCGCCTCTACGCCGAGCAGGCGAGCGAGGTCGACATCATCATCACCACCGCGCTGATCCCGGGCCGGCCCGCGCCGCGCCTGATCACCGCGCGGATGGTCGCCGCGATGAAGGCCGGCAGCGTGATCGTCGACATGGCCGCGGCCAACGGCGGCAACGTCGAGGGCACGGTCGCCGGCGAGGTGGTGGTGACCGCCAACGGCGTCACCATCATCGGCTACACCGACCTGGCCGGCCGGCTGCCCGCCCAGGCCTCCCAGCTGTACGGCACCAACCTGGTCAACCTCATGAAGCTGATGACCCCGGAGAAGGACGGCCAGCTCGTCCTGGACTTCGACGACGTGGTCCAGCGGTCCATCACCGTGGTCCGCGACGGCGAGCTGACCTGGCCGCCGCCCGCGGTCTCGGTGTCCGCGGCCCCGGTGGCCACCGCCGCCCCGGCCGCCGCGCCCGCGCCGGTCAAACAGCGCAAGCCGTTGCCGAGGCTGCCGCTGATCGGTACCGCCGCGGCCGCGCTGTTCCTGCTCACCGCCCTGGCCCCGGCCGCCCTGCGCGGGCACCTCACGGTCTTCGCGCTGGCCATCGTGATCGGCTACTACGTGATCGGGCACGTGCACCACGCGCTGCACACCCCGCTCATGTCGGTGACCAACGCGATCTCCGGGATCATCGTCGTCGGCGCCCTGCTGCAACTGGGCCACGGCGGCAGCCTCGTGACCGCGCTGTCGTTCGTCGCGATCCTGCTGGCCAGCATCAACGTCTTCGGCGGATTCGCGGTCACCCGCCGCATGCTCGCCATGTTCACCAGGAGCTGACCCGATGACCATCGAAGCCGCGGCGCAGGCCGCGTACATCGTCGCCGCCCTGCTCTTCATCCTGGCGCTGGCCGGCCTGTCCAAGCACGAGACCGCGAAGGCCGGCAACACGTTCGGCATCGCCGGCATGGCCCTGGCCCTGCTGGCCACCGTCGGCCTGGCCGTCGCCGGCACGCTGCGCCCCCTCGACCTGGCCCTGCTGCTGACGGCGGTCGTGATCGGCGCCGCGATCGGCCTCTACCGGGCCGCCAAGGTCGAGATGACCGGCATGCCGGAGCTGATCGCCCTGCTGCACAGCTTCGTCGGCCTCGCCGCGGTGCTGGTCGGCTGGAACGGCTACCTGCACGTCGAGGCGCACCTGACCGGCGCGGAGGCGGTGGCCCTGGACGGGCTCGGCGTGCTCGGCATCCACAGCGCCGAGGTGTTCATCGGCGTCTTCATCGGAGCGGTCACCTTCACCGGCTCGATCGTGGCGTACCTCAAGCTCTCCGCCAAGATCAAGTCGAGCCCGCTGATGCTGCCCGGCAAGAACCTGCTCAACCTCGGCGCGCTGGCCGTCTTCGCGGTCCTCACCACCTGGTTCGTCGTCGACCCGCAACTGTGGCTGCTCGTCGCGGTCACCGTGATCGCGCTGGCGCTCGGCTGGCACCTGGTCGCCTCGATCGGCGGTGGCGACATGCCGGTGGTCGTGTCGATGCTCAACAGCTACTCCGGCTGGGCCGCCGCGGCCGCCGGATTCCTGCTCGAGAACGACCTGCTCATCGTCACCGGCGCGCTGGTCGGATCGTCCGGCGCCTACCTGTCGTACATCATGTGCAAGGCGATGAACCGGTCGTTCCTCTCGGTCATCGCGGGCGGCTTCGGCATCGAGGCCGGTCCGGCCGACGACAAGGAGTACGGCGAGCACCGCGAGATCACCGCCGAGGGCGTGGCCGACCTGCTCGCCGCCGCGAGCACGGTGGTCATCACCCCGGGGTACGGCATGGCCGTGGCCCAGGCCCAGTACGGCGTCGCCGAGCTCACCCGGGTGCTGCGCGACCGTGGCGTGGACGTGCGGTTCGGCATCCACCCGGTCGCCGGCCGCCTGCCCGGCCACATGAACGTGCTGCTCGCCGAGGCACGCGTGCCGTACGACATCGTGCTCGAGATGGACGAGATCAACGACGACCTCGCCGGTACGTCGGTCGTCCTGGTCATCGGCGCCAACGACACGGTCAACCCGGCCGCCACCGAGGACCCGTCGAGCCCGATCGCCGGGATGCCGGTGCTCAAGGTGTGGGAGGCCGAGGACGTGATCGTGTTCAAGCGGTCGATGGCCTCCGGATACGCCGGTGTCCAGAACCCGCTGTTCTTCCGGGAGAACACCGCGATGCTCTTCGGCGACGCCAAGGACCGGGTCGAGGACATCCTGCGGGCGGTGACCGAGCGGGTCGGCTCCCGCTGAGACGACAGCGCCCCGGCCGCGGACAGCGGCCGGGGCGTTTCCGGCGCCACCCCGCGCGCTCAGCCCGGCGGGCGCGGCAGAGGCGTGACCAGCGGCGCGGATCGCGCGGACCAGGCGGGACGGTCCCGGTGCGGTCGGGCGCGGGGTCGCCCGTACCGGATCAAAGGGGGTAACGCCGCGCCAGGACGCCCAGAGCGAGCTCCGCCCAGGCGATGTTCTCGCGTTCGAAGCTGATGCCGCGCTGGAGGGTGAGGTACGGGCCGAGCCGGTTGCCGGTGGCCAGGAACTCGTCGTCGGTGCGGTCGCCGAGGATGTCGCGAAGCCGTTGCTCGTAGCCTTTCAGCCGGCTGCGGCTGGCCTCGCGGTGTTCCACGATCGAGGCCCGCACGCTCGCCACGTCGCCGTGTGCCAGCGCCTCGACCTGGACGAGCAGCTCGTCGCGGACCGTCGTCGGCTTGGGGGAGCGGCGGGAGAAGGCGAGCAGCGCGGCCCGGCCCTCGCCGGTGACCGAGAACAGCCGCTTGTCCGGCCGTTTGTCCTGCTTGACGAGGCGGGCCGAGAGCAGTCCCTCGGCCTCCATCTTCTCCAGCTCGCGGTAGAGCTGCTGCGGCGTGGCCGTCCAGAAGTTGGCGACCGAACTGCGGAACTTCTTGGCCAGGTCGTACCCGGACGACTCACGATCGGCCAGCGCCGCCAGCAACGCATTCCTCAAAGCCACGCCGAAATCCTACGGACGGCTGCGCGGCTGGAACGCCGGCGTGCTCTTGGACATCACGGCCTTGCGCAGGATCTTGGTGTTCGGCAGCGCGAGCAGCCGGATCTGCGCGCGGCGCTCGCGGGCGAAGGTACGCCGTGCGCTGCTGGTCAACGCGCCGTCGACCAGGCGTTTCGCGGCGGCCAGCGCGTCCGGCGACCGGGTCAGCAGGCTCTCGGCGAACGCGGTCGCGGCCTTGACCGGATCGTCGGCCACCTCGGTGACCAGACCCAGCCGCTGCGCCTCGGCCCCGGAGATCGTCTCGGCGGTCATGGTGAGGCGCTTGGCGACATCCGGGCCGGTCACCTCGGTGAGGCTACGGATCCCGGACATGTCGGGGATGATGCCCCACTTGCCCTCGAGCACCGACCACTTCGAATCGGCGGTGGCGTACCGGAAGTCGGCGGCCAGCGCGATCTGGACACCGCCGCCGTAGCAGTGGCCGTGCACCGCCGCGATCACCGGCACCGGGATGCGCCGCCACGCCCAGCAGGCCTCCTGGAAACGGTTGGTGCCACGCCACGGGGCCGGGATGAACGCCTGGACGATGCGACCCGGGGTGCGCATGGCGGCCGCGATGTCCAGACCGGAGCAGAACGAGGGTCCCTCGCCAGCGATGATCACCGCGCGGAGGGTCCGGTCCTTCCTCAGCCGGCGAGCGACGGTGATCAACTCGTCGAGGGTGTCGAGGGCCAGGGCGTTCAGCTTGTCCGGGCGGTCGAGCCGCACCTGAGCGATGCCATTCTCGACGCTTACGCTTACGTATCTCATGACATGTCCGTTTCTTAGAGGCGCGCGGCCAGCTCGGTCGCCTGTTTGATCGCCCGCTTGGCGTCCAGCTCGGCAGCCACGTCAGCGCCCCCGATGACGTGCACGCTCACCCCGCGTTCGGTCAGCGGCGTGGCCAGATCCCGCACGGACGTCTGCCCGGCGCACAACAGCACGGTGTCCACGGCCAGGACCCGCGGCTCACCGCCGACCGTGATGTGCAGACCCTCGTCGTCGATGCGCTGGTACTCCACACCGCGCAGCATCTGCACCCCGGCGTCCTGCAGCGTCGCCCGGTGCACCCAGCCGGTCGTCTTGCCGAGCCCCTTGCCGAGCGCCGTCTCCTTGCGCTGGAGCAGGTGCACCGTACGCCGCGGGGTGATCTTGACCTTGGTGGTGAGCCCGCCGCGGGCGGTCTGCGGATCGGTGACCCCCCACCGCCGCATCCACTCGTCGAGTGGCTCGTTCGCCTCGTGCAGCAGGAATTCCGCCGCGTCGAAACCGATCCCGCCGGCCCCGATGATCGCCACCCGCTCGCCCGCCTCGGCCTGCCCGCTGATCACCTGCTGGTAGGTGACGACCTTCGGGTGCTCGATGCCGGGAATGGCGGGAACCCGTGGCTCGACCCCGGTCGCGACCACCACCTCGTCGAATCCGGCCAGCTCCTCGACGGTCGCCCGGGTGCCGAGCCGCAGCGTCACCCCGCGGACCTCGATCATGTGCCGGTAGTAGTCCAGCGTGTGCGCGAACTCCTCCTTGCCGGGAATCCGCGCGGCGAGCCGGAACTGCCCGCCGATCTCGGCGTCCGCCTCGAACAGCTCGACCCGGTGCCCGCGCCCGGCCAGCTCGATCGCCGCCGCCAGCCCGGCGGGCCCGGCGCCGGCCACGGCGACCCTTTTGACGGTACGGGTGGGAAGCAGCCGCAGTTCGGTCTCGTAACCGGAGCGCGGGTTCAGCATGCAGGTGGCCCGCTGGTTCTTGAACGTGTGGTCGAGGCACGCCTGGTTGCAGGCGATGCAGGTGATGATCTCGCGTTCCCGCCGCTGCTCGGTCTTGACCACCCACTCCGCGTCGGCGAGCAGCGGCCGGGCCATCGACACGAGGTCGGCGTCGCCCGCGGCCAGCACCTGTTCGGCGGCTTCCGGCCGGTTGATCCGGTTGGACGCGACCACCGGCACCGACACTTCGGCGCGCAGTTTCCCGGTGACCCACGTGAAAGCGCCACGCGGCACCGAGGTGACGATGGTCGGGATCCGGGCCTCGTGCCAGCCGATCCCGGTGTTGAAGATCGACACCCCGGCCTCTTGCAGCTGCCTGGCGAGGTCGACGGTCTCCTCCCAGGACTGGGCGTCGTCGACCAGGTCGAGCAGGCTGATCCGGTACTGCAGGATGAAGTCGTCGCCGACCAGCTCCCGGGTGCGGCGCACGATCTCCAGGGGGAAGCGCATCCGCTTGGCCGCCGAGCCGCCCCACGCGTCGGTCCGGTCGTTGGTCCGCGCCGCCAGGAACTGGTTGATCAGATAGCCCTCGGAGCCCATGATCTCGACGCCGTCGTAGCCGCCCCGGCGGGCCAGCAGCGCGGCCCGGGCGAACGCCGTGGCGGTCCGGTCCACCTGCCGGCTCGACATGGCCCGTGGCCGGAACGGCGTGATCGGTGACTTCTTCGCCGACGCGCCCAGGGTGAACGGGTGGTAGCCATACCGTCCCGCGTGCAGCACCTGCAACAGGATCTTGCCGCCGTGCTCGTGCACCGCGTCGGTGACCACCCGGTGCGCCACCGCGTGACTCTCCCGGGTCATCCGGCTGCCGAACGGCGCCAGCCACCCCCGCCAGGTCGGCGCGTAACCGCCGGTGACCATGAGCCCGACCCCGCCGCGCGCCCGCTCGGCGAAGAACGCGGCCAGTTTCGGCAGGTCCTGATGGCGGTCCTCGAGTTTGGTGTGCATCGACCCCATCACCACCCGGTTGCGCAACGTGGTGTGGCGGAGGTCCAGAGGGCTCAGCAGGTGCGGGTACCGGCTCGCGGCGTCAGTGCTGCTCACGGGCGCCAATATACAAAGAATTGCATAGTAAAGAAAGTGACTATGGGCCGGTTCCTCAACTGCCTCCGCCCACCGCCGATCGCACTGGCTGTACCGGAAACGGCGAGAGAAGGGCGGGGCACCGTGGGGGAACTCGTAGCCGTGGCCAATCGGTCACTCTCCGTGGCTACGCGGGGGATCCGAATGCCTTTTCAGGCTGCTGGAGGCCCGAGTCCTGAATCACACACGGTGACATCCGGTGGATTTGTCCCTCAGCCCGACGGATACGCTTCGGCGGCTATGCCGGAAATCCACCAAGATCGAACGGCTGTCCCGAGCCGCCGCAGACTGGCACTCGTCCTCGGTGCGGTGCTCGTGCTCCTGGTCACCGTCAACATCGCGGCCAAGTACGGGCCGCCGCGCACCGGCCTGATTGTCGGGCCGCTCGTGGCCGCGGGGCTCATCCTGCTCGGCCGCCGCGCCGGGCTCACCTGGCACGACATGGGGCTTTCCCGGCGTACCCTCGTCCCCGGTCTGAAATACGCGGTCGGGGCGGTTCTCGCCGTCGCCGTGGTGTACGCCATCGGCGCCGCCCTGCCGTTCACCCGCGGCGCCTTCGACGACGTCCGCTACCACCTGCACCTGCACGCCGCCCTGCTCACCGCCTTCGTCGTGGTGCCGCTCGGCACCGTGCTGCTGGAGGAGGTCGCCTTCCGCGGCGTCCTGCACGGCCTGATCAGCCGCCACCGCGGCGCGATGTGGGCGAGCATCACCTCGTCGGCGCTGTTCGGCCTCTGGCACATCCTGCCGTCGCTGCGCCTCGCCAAGGCCAACCACGGCGTCGGCGCGGTGCTCGGCACCGACGTCGCCGGCCAGATCCTGGCGATCGTCGGTGCCGTCGCCTTCACCGCGGTGGCCGGCCTGCTGCTGTGCGAGCTGCGCCGCCGCAGCGGCAGCCTCCTCGCGGCGGCCGCCCTGCACTGGGCCACCAACGGCCTGGGCCTGCTGATCACCGCCGGCCTCGCCGCCTTCCGCCTCGCCTGACACCGCGCGGCGCCGTTCGGCGCCCGATCCAGGCCGGGACGGAAAAGTTCTCAGGTCGGGCGGCGCGGCTTCGATGATCACGCCATGCGCCCGATCCCCCGAAATGCCGTCGCCGCGGCCGCCGCGTTGGGTGTTCTCCTCGCGCCGTCCACCGCCCTCGCGGCCACCGCCCCGCACACGGCCACCGTGCCCGGCACCTTCACCCGTGTCGTGCTCGACGGTGACCTGTCCACCCCCGGTGGGCAACACACCACCGGCACGGTGACGCAGCCCGTCGTCACGATCGACGGCACCATGCTGCCGCTGCCCGCCGCCGCCGCGACGGGGCTGCGCCCCGACTCCACCGTCGAGGTGACGGTGACGACACCGGCCGGCGTCGACACGCCGGCCGAGGTCGCCGCCGCGGTCGACGACGGGCAGGCGACGATCGTCGACGCCGATCCCGCCCCGGTCGCCGCCGCGCTGCCGGCCGGCAAGGCGGGCGCGCACACCCTGACCGTGCTGCCGGTGTACTGGACCGCTCCCGACTCCCAGACCCCGGCGACGCTGCGTGCGACCGCCGACCGGACGGCCGCGTACTGGGACGAGCAGACCGCCGGCGGGATCACCGTGCCCACCATCGACGTCCGGAACTGGGCGAGCATCGCCGATCCGGGCACGTGCAACTACACGGCGATCGCCAACGCGGCACTCGCCGCCCACGGCGTACCGGCCTCGACCAGCCGCAACCATGTGCTCATCTACTTCCCGGCGTACAGCTCCTGCGGCTGGGCCGGGCTCGCCACGGTGCCGGGCGGCCAGATCTGGATCAACGGATACGGCGCCGCCGACGCCTGGGAGCACGAATTCGGGCACAACCTGGGTCTCGGCCACGCCAACTCCCTCGACTGCACGCAGAGCACGGCCACGGTCGCGCTCAGCACGTCCTGCACGGTCGGCAACTACGCGGACTACGACGTGATGGGCTACGCCCGCTACGGCGACGGGTACACCCTGAACACGGCGCTGTCCGACGTGCTCGGCACGCTGGACGACCCGGTGACGGCCGGCGCCGGAAGCCTGGTCACCCTGCCCGCGGTCACGTCGGTCACCGCGCCCCGGGCGGTCAAGGTGCCGCTGTCCGGATCGACGCTGTACCTGGAATACCGGCCGAGGACCGGCCGGGACGCGAACCAGCCCGCCGGCTGGGCGGGCGTCCAGGTGCGGCAGCTGCTCACCGGCAGCAACCAGTCCCGCATCCTCAACATGAACCCGACCGCGGCCAACAGCCGCGCACTGCCGGTCGGCCTCCGCTGGGCCGTGCCGGACACATCGCTCACCCTCACCGTCGAGCAGATCGACGCCGCCGGGGCCCGGGTGCGCATCGGCAACCTCTACAACGACACCACCGCGCCACCCGCACCGGCCGCTCCGGTCTTCACCGGAACCGCCACCGCCGGGGAGTACGTGTCCGGCGCGGTGACCCTCTCCTGGCCCGCCGTCATCGACCCGGAGTCCGGCATCGCCGAGTACCGGGTGACGGTCAACGGGCAGACGACGACCCTGCCGCGCACCCAGACCACCTTCAAACTGGCCCCGGTCAGCGGCGCCGTCACCGTCTCGGTGACCGCGGTCAACAAGGCCGGCATGGCCGGAGCCGCGAGCCCGGCCGTCACGATCCGCGGTGACAACGCGGCGCCGACCGCTCCGGTCATCGAGGCGCCGGCCGCCGGCCAGACGGTGGGCGCCACGGCGACGCCGCGCTGGACGGCGGCGACCGACGCCGACTCCGGTGTCGCCCGCTACGAGATCGCGCTCGACGCCACCCGGGTGGCGACCGTGAACGCGCCCGCCACCTCGGCGGCCGTGACCCTCCCGCCGCTGCCCAACGGGCAGCACACGCTGACCGTCACCGCCGTCGACCGGGTGGGCAACCGCGGTGCCGCGGCGACGGTCCGGGTGACGCTGTCGCGGACCGCCGTCGGCGCGCCCACCAAGGTCAAGGCGGTGGGCGACCCGGACGGCTCGGTCATCTCCTGGACGGCCCCCACCACCCAGCCGAGCGGCTACGACATCTTCGTCGACGGCACGGCCACGACGACGCTGCCGGCGACGACGACCAGCTGGCGGCTGGCCAACGGTCTCGCCGACGGCACCCACGTGGTGGGCGTCCGGGCCCGCGACGCGATCGGCAACGTGTCCTCCACGGTGACCGCCAAGGCCGTCCTGGACACCACCGCGCCCACCCAGCCCAAGATCTCGGCACCCCGCCCGGGCGCGGTGGTCACCGGCAACAAGGTCTCCGTCTCCTGGCCCGTCGCCGCCGACCCCCAGTCGGGGATCGCCGCCTACGTCGTCGAGGTCGATCACGTGCCGGCCGCCCGCGTGGCCGGCACCACGCGCACCGCGACCGTCACGGTCGCGGACGGGTCCCACCACATCGGCGTCATCGCGGTCAACGGCAACGGTCTGCGCTCGGCGGCCGCCGATGCGCTGGGCGTGACCGTCACGGCCACCCCGACGGCCCCGGCCCCCGCGAAGATCACCTCACCCGCGTCCGGGAAGGCGACCAACGCCGGCCACGTGACCGTCACCTGGACACCGGCCGTGGACGGTGGTGGCCTCGCCCGCTACGAGATCATCCTGGACGGTCAGCCGGCCGCCGCCGTCGACGGCACCACGACCACCGCCACCGTGCCGCTCGGCCCGGGCGTCCACACCCTGGCCGTCCGGGCGACCGACCACAGCGGTCTGGCCGCCACGTCGGCGACCGTGAAGATCACGGCGGATGTCGTGGCGCCCACGGTCGTCGCGCCGACCGTCCGGCTGCGCACCGGATCGGCCGCCGGCGGGGTGCCGGTGACCCTGACCGCCTCGGCGACCGACGCCATCGGCGTGTGCGTGATCACCGCCACGGCGAACGGCACGCCGGTCGCGACAGCCAAGGCCGCGAGCCTGAACGTGTCCACCGTGCTGCCCGACAGCACCAGCCCCACCAGCATCGTGGTCACCGCCACCGACTGCGCCGGCAACGTCGCCACCAGGACCGACGCCGTGTCGCTGACCGCCGTCCCGGAGACCGCCGGACAGCTCAGCGGCGCGTGGGGCACGCTCAGCCGGGCCGAGTACGCCGACGGCGCGGCGACGTCCGCGTCGGCGGCCGGCGCGGCCGCGTCCCTGACGCTGACGGGCACGCAGGTCGCCTGGATCGGGTCCCGCAGCGCGACCTCCGGCGTGGCCACCGTCTACCTGGACGGGCAGAAGGTGGCCACGGTGGACACCCGCGCGACGACGACCGCGCACCGTCAGGTGCTGTGGGCCCGCGCCGTCACTCCCGGCACGCACACGGTCAAGATCGTCGTGGCGGGCACCGCCGGCCGGCCGGCGGTCGTGGTGGACGGCTTCGCCGTGATCTCCTGATCCTCGCCGGCGTCTCACGATCGGGCCACCACCGTCTCGCCGTGGTGGCCCGATCCGTGAACGCCTGCCGGATCGCGGAAGCGGCAGAACCGATCACCGGCGGTGCGGCGGCGCCGCACCGCCAGTTGATCAAGCACGCATATGATGGCGCGATGCTCGATTCCGCCCTTCTCAAAGCCGCCGAGGACGCCAGCGGCTTCATGCCCGCCGACGAGGGCCGGGCGCTCGCCGAGGCGGCGCTCGCCGTCACGGTCGACGGTCCCCTGCTCGAGGTCGGCAGCTACCTGGGCAAGTCGACCCTGTACCTGGCCGCCGCCGCCCGCCCCCGCGGGACGACCGTCGTCACCGTCGACCACCACCGCGGGTCCGAGGAACACCAGGCCGGCTGGGAGTACCACGACCCCACCCTCGTCGACCCGGCGATCGGGCTGATCGACACGCTGCCCGGCTTCCGGCGGACCATCGCGGCCGCCGGCGCCGAGGACGTGGTGACCGCCGTGGTGGCCAGATCCGAACACTTCGCCCGGATCTGGACGACCCCGCTGGCCTTCCTCTTCCTCGACGGCAGCCACACCGACGAGTCCGCCCAGCGCGACCTCGCCGGCTGGGCGCCGCACCTGGCCGTCGGCGGGGTCCTGGCCATCCACGACGTGTTCCCCGACCCGAACGACGGTGGCCAGGCCCCCTACCGCATCTACCGGCAGGCGCTGGCTACCGGTTCCTACTCGGAGCTTGCCGGCCAGGGCTCGCTGCGGCTGCTTCGACGGGACCACTGAAGATCTCCGACCGCGGGTGGGCGCCGTGCAGGGCGTCCACCGCCAGCACCACGGCCGCGGCCGTCCAGGTGGTCCGCTCCACCGGCCACCGCACGCCGTCGGTGAGCACCAGCCCGGTCCAGTACGACCCGTCCGCCTCCCGCAGGTGCTGCATGGCCGAAACCAGCTCCTCGGCGGCGTTCCGGTCACCGACCGCATGCAGAGCCAGGGCCAGCTCGCACGTCTCCGCCCCGGTCACCCACGGCCGGTCGGACACGCAGCGGGCACCCCGCCCCGGCACCACGAACTCGTCCCACCGGTCGCGCAGCCGTTCGCGGGCCGGTTCGCCGCGCAGCGCCCCGCCCAGCACCGGGTAGTACCAGTCCATCGAGAACCGGTCCTTGTTGGCGAACGCCACCGGATGCCGCCGGATCGTGTGCCCGACCAGGTCGGCGGCCAGCTCCCAGTCCGGCTGCGGCTCGCCCAGCCGCCCGGCGATCGCCGCCGCGCAGCGCAGCGCCTGATGAACGCTGGAGTTGCCGGTCAGCAGCGCCACCCGATCCGGTTGGCCGTCCGGGCCCACCGCCCACCAGATCTCGCCACCCGGCGCCTGACAGCCCACCGTGAAGTCCACGGCCCGGCGCACCGTCGGCCACATCCGCTCCAGGAAGGCGTCGTCGCCGGTGCACAGCCAGTGATGCCAGGCGCCGACCGCCACGTACGCCGCATGGTTGGTCTCCGCGGTCGCGTCAGCGACCACGTCGCCCGCCTCGTAGCGTGCCGCCCACGTGCCGTCCGGCCGCTGCGTGCGGCGCAGCCAGTCGTAGGCGGCCTCCGCCTTCGCGGTCTCCCCACCCACGTCCAGCGCCATCGCCGCCTCGACGTGATCCCACGGATCCAGCTGCCCGCCGGCGAACCACGGGATCGCCCCGGACGGCTCCTGCTCGGCGGCGATGCTGGCGACCGTGGCGAGAACGTCGTCGGTGCTGAGCACTCCCGCCAGGTCAGGCAGCGACACCCGCGGCCACCTCCTCCTTACGGAGGTAGATCACCACGCTCTTTCCGATCAGCGGGTTGAGCGCCTGCTCCAGCACCCGGGTCAGCGCCGGCCGGTCCACGATGTCCCAGACCAGAAGCTTGTGGTACGCCCGGGTCGGCGCGGCGTCACCGATCGCGCACTTCAGCCACCAGTACGGGCTGTGCAGCGCGTGCGCGAACCCGTTACCGGTCACGGTCAGCCCCGCGTCCCGCAGCCGGCCGGACAGCTCGTCCTCCTTGTAGATGCGGACGTGGCCACCCTCGTTCGCGTGGTACTCGTCGGACAGCGCCCAGCACACCCGCTCCGGCAGCCAGCGCGGCACCGTCACGGCGGCCAGCCCACCCGGCTTGAGCACCCGGGTCATCTCGGCGATCGCCGTCACGTCGTCCGGAATGTGCTCCATCACCTCCGAGGCGATCACCCGGTCGAAACTGGCGTCCGGGAACGGCAACGCCAGAAGATCTCCGCGTACGGTGGTGGCGCTCGCCGCGGCCGGCGCCTCCCCGGCCATGTCCATGGCCGCGCACCACTGCCGGGTGGTGCCCAGATCCTTCTCGCTGAGATCCAGCGCGACGACGTGCGCGCCGCGCCGGTACGCCTCGAAGGTGTGCCGGCCCTCGCCGCAACCCAGATCCAGGACCCGCATCCCCGGACGCACGTCCAGCCGGTCGTAGTCGACGGTCAACATGTTGTTCCCCTTACCTGCCCTTCGCGGCGATCGCGTCGGCATACCACTGCGCGGTCCGTACCGCCGTGTGCCGCCACGTGAAGTTCTCGACCGCACGGCGGCGGCCTTCAGCGCCCAGCCTGCGGCGCAGGTCCTCGTCGTCGAGCAGCCGCCCGATCGCGGCGGCCAGCGCCCCCGCGTCCCCCGGCGGCACATGCAGCGACGCCAGCCCGTCCGGCCCGGCGACCTCCGGCAGCGCGCCCGCGGTGGTCACCACCAGCGGCACCCCGCACGCCATCGCCTCCACGGCGGGCAGCGAGAAACCCTCGTACCGGGAGGGCACCGCCGCGACCGTCGCTGACCGGAAAAGATCAGCCAGCTCGTCATCACTGATCCCGGAGACGAACCGCACCACCCGATCGAGCCCGAGTCGCGCGATGGCCCGTGCGGCGGCCCCTTCCGGCCGTGCCGAGCCCACGACGACCAGCTCCACGTCCCGTTCGGCGCGCAGCTTGGCGACCGCCTCGATCAGTTCGCTGAGCCCCTTGAGCGGCACGTCCGCGCTGGCCACGGCCACGATCCGGCCCACCTTGGCGCGGTCGCCGGAGGCTCCTCCCTTTCCGGACGGGCCGAATGCGCCAGCCCTCTCGTCCGCGGAGCCGAATGTGTCAGCCCTTTCGTCCGCCAGGCGGAGCGTGCCGGTGCCGGGCTTCTCCCTGGGTACCGGGCTGAACGTGTCGGTGTCGACGCCGACGCCGATCACCCGCAGCCGCTCGGCCCGCACTCCGAAGGCGTCGACGATTTCGTCCCGCGCCGCCCCGGAAACCGTGGTCAGCCAGGGCAGACGCCGGGCCACCCGGCCCTGCATCCGGGTGAACGCATACCACCGCCGCAACGACATCCGCCGCTTCCAGTCCGGCGCGGCGGCCAGTTCGAGATCCCGGTCGACGGTGATCGGATGGTGAATCGTCGCCACCACCGGCGTGCCCGCCCGGCTCAGCGGCAGAAGCCCGTACCCGAGGCACTGATTGTCGTGCACCACATCGAACTCGCCGGCCCGCCTCCGCAGATGCCGCCAGGCCCGCAGCGAGAACGTCAACGGCTCCGGAAACGCGCCCGTACACATCGCAGCCCACTCAAGAGCATCGATGCCATCCTTGAACTCCGACCACGACGGCGTCCGAAACGGATCAGGCTCGCGGTAGAGATCCAGGCTGGGCAGCTCAGTCAGCCGCACCCCTTCATCGAGCACCGGCAGCGGCGGCCCCGAGATCACCTCGACGTGGTGACCCAACGCGACGAGTTCCCGGGACAGGTGCCGGACATAGATCCCCTGGCCCCCACTGTGCGGTTTGCTCCGATATGAGAGCAGGGCGATGCGAAGCGGCTCGGAGATCACCCGATGACCCTAACGAGCGATCACCAGCCCCCCGACATGGGGATTCGATCTTCAAATCCAAACCCCGACCCTCCCCGGTACGCCGACCCGAACCGTCCCCCAAAAGCAGCCCCACCTCCCCACCAACCCGCGCCTCTCCAACCCGCGCCTCTCCAACCCGCGCCTCCCCAACCCGCGCCTCTCCAACCCGCGCCTCCCCAGCCCGCGCCTCTCCAACCCGCGCCTCGCCAACCCGCGCCTCGCCAACCCGCGCCTCGCCAACCCGCGCCTCGCCAACCCGCGCCTCGCCAACCCACCCCCGCCGCGGTCTTAAGCCACCCGGCATCACCACCACCGCCCGCGCCAGCCGAAACACGTCCCGCTGGTGGTGTGACAGCCCGCCCTGCTCACCGCACCCGCCCCAACCCGCCGGCCGACAGGACCAGCCCCAACCGCTTAGCGTGTCGCTTCCACGGTCAAGCTCGCGGCAGCGACCCGTCCCGGCCCGGTCGGAACGGCTCACCACCGCCCTCGACAACAAGCCATGCAAGCTCCGGCGACCTTCCGCGGTCCGGGTGAACGCTGCGCGTCCCGCGCCCATCAGACAGCGCGACCAGGGACCAAGGCACCCACCGCACCGCCGAAGGCCACACCCCACCCGAGACAGCCCGCAACCTCAAACGCTGCAGCCGCGCAATCTTGGACGTTTCCCCACCGCTGAGGGTGGCCGATCGTCCAAGATCACGCCGCATGGGGACGATGTCAGTCGCTACCCGGTCGCGTCGGTCGCGCCGGTCGCGTCTCCGCGATCTTGGGGGCTTCTCCACCGCTAGGGGTAGCTGATCGTCCAAGATCTCGCCTGGCGGGGTGGTGTCAGCGGCTGAACACCCGCGTCTCCAGCTGCTCTCACGGATCTTGGACGCTTTCCTACCGCTGAGGGTGGTCGATCGTCCAAGATCGCGCCTGGGGGTGGTGCCAGCGGCTGAACACCCGCGTCTCCAGCTGCTCTCACGGATCTTGGATGTTTTCCCACCGCTGGGGGTGGTCGATCGTCCAAGATCGCGCCTGGCGGGGGTGGTGCCAGCCGCAGTGGGTCGGGTGCGTGAGCGGCGTTACGGCAGTGAGGCGAGCGATGGGTGCCTGCCATGCCGGAGCGTTGGACTGGTCAGCCGCGTGGCGTGTTGAGCTGTCCAACCGCGTGGCGTGCTGGGGCGTTGGGCTGGTCAGCCGCGTGACGTGCCGGAGTGTTGGACCGGTCAACCGCGCGGCGTGTCGGGGCGGTCATTTCGAGCGTCGCGGCGCCGGCTGGCCTGGAATTTGCACCGGATGTCGGTGCAGGTGGTCGCTCGTCGGCGAGCGGTGGCGCTTCGCCCGGCCGCCGTCGGGCTGTGGCATTACCCCTGCTCCTGTTCGATCGGAAGCCGTGATCGGTGGTCGTCCGGCAGCCCACCGCTCGGGTGCCTTCCAGCCCGATGCCGTGTCCCGTGACCTGGCGGTCGCCATCCTGAACGCGCTGTCTACCGAGCAGGGCTGGCCGTTACCGCCGACCTGCTCGACGGGCGCTTTGCGGGCGGTCGACGAATACTCGCCGACCCGCGACGGTCCTACGGTGCCGGTTCGCGACGGTCAGCGGAACGTCCAACTCTGATTATTGCCGCCGATGCACATGGTCACCACGACGGCGCGGGCCGGCTGGGCTCCTGAGTAGGGATCGGTGAGGCACTGCCCGTTCGAGACGTTGCGCAACACCCCGTTCCCGAACAGCTGCCACTGCCCGGTGGTCCGGGTGTCGCAGCGGGTGAGATGCACGGTGCCGTCACCCACCAGGTAGGCGCACATGTCCAGGACCTCGAGGGTGCGATCCGCGTTGAGCTGCCACCGCTGCGGGCTGGTGCCGTTGCAGTCGTCGACATGAACCTCCTGGTTGTCCTCGGCGGAACCGCCCCGCAGGTCAAGACATAACCCGTTGCCGGTGACGAGCAGGCCACTCCCGGTCGTGATCGGGCTGGGTAGAAGCGAGATCGGCGGGGCCGGAGCCTCTGCCGACTTCGAGGCGCTGGGCGCTGCCGAGGCGGTGGCCGACGCATTCGCCGCCGGTTGCGTCGCGGACTGGCTCGGGCTCCTCGGCGCGGTCGGAGCGGCGCCCCCGTCACCGTCGCCGCCCTCGCCATCGTTCGAGTTCTCCGTCGGGCTCGCCCCGGTGGCTGAACTCGCCGAGTTGGCAGGCCCCACTGCGGCCGGCAGCGACTGAGCGGGCATGGACGCCCAGTGTTCCTGTCCCTCACCCGGCCGGAGCAGCGCATAACCGGCGACGGTAGCGACTGCGGCGACCCCGGCGCCGATCAGCAGAAGCGGCCGGATCCGCCGCTCCTCCCTGGCATCGGAACCATCGGTCTTCCCAGCCGAAACGATCGGCAGCAACTGTGTGGGTGGCTCCTCTGGTGCCCGCTGGGCCGGCCAGGTCGCGGCTGACGGCGCTGATTCGTCGTGGTCCCCATCCGGCAGAACGAACGGACGCACCAACAACGGATCACGATCGTTGCCCCGATCATCGCCCACTTGGCGTTGCCACCCCCCGGTCGAGCACCGGTGACCCAACTTACCGCCATTCGGCCACCGCCGTGGGGGCCCGTTCGGCCGATGCGACCCACTCCCGCATCGCGCCGGGCCGTCCACGCAGGCCGCTTCGCCTTCCCTACGGCCAAATTCCCACGTCGACCAAGCCCGCCACATTGCGCGAACCCAGACCATGCCGTGCTACTCCACGCCAGGTGCGCCCCACCGTGCCTGACCCCACCACCCCGTCACGCCCCGGCCCAGCTTGAGCTCCGGCCCGGCTACGGCTCCGACGCCGACCCCGCCCCGGCCTGGCCGGCCCGCTCCGCCCGGCCCCGGCCCGCCCGGCCCCGGCCCGCCCGGCCTTGGCCCCGGCCCGGCTCCGGGGGGGCGGGCCCGCGCGCGGGGGGGGGGGCCCGGGGGCGGGGGGGGGGCCCCGGGCCCGGGCCGTGGTGCCCGGGACCGTGCGCCGGAGGTCAGGCTTTCCAGAACGGGCGCTTCTTCTCCGGCTTGCCGGCGGCGAACGCCTCCAGAACCCGGAGCGCGGTTGCCCACCTGTCCTCGAGGGACGAGTCCCCGCGGAGGACACCGATCAGGTCGCGGACGGCGGTGAGCTCGGCATCGGTCAGCGGCTCGATCAGCACGGCGAGACGGCTGGCCAGGTCGTCAAGCAGATCGCGACGGTCAAGAGCAGGCTGTTGGGCCGCCTCGCGGAGCCGTGCGACCTCGACCGCGGCCAGTTCCCGGAGTTCGCCGATCGGCATGGCGCTCTGCGCGGACTGTAGCGAGCGGGCACGCCCGCCACGCCCGACCGCGGCCGGTGGGCCGGAGGGGCGTCGTAGCCGGGCGAAGGCACGCGCTGGTTGTGCCAGCTCGATGTTGTCGGCTGCTTCCTCGGTGGTGGCGCCTCCGGTGACTTTCGGTGCGGCGAATGGTTGTGCTCCAGCCGGTGCAGCGCCCCCGACCGGTGCCCCGGACGTCGGTGCGGCACTGCCCGGTGCCCCGCCATACGGACCCTGCGCGCGCTGTGGCGCGAACGCGGGCCGTGCGGGGGCAGGTGCGATAGGCGGCGGCAGCGGTGGCATGCCAGCCGGCGCCGCGGGCGCCGCCTGGTCGGGGAACGGCGACGAGGCGGGTGCGAAGTATTGGGGCATCGGCGCCGCGGGCGCCGGGCTCTCCCAGCCGGACGGCATCTCGACCGGCTGGGTGATCCTGCGTTGGTGACCGCCGTCGTTCACCACACGATCGTCCACCGCGATGTAGGAGGTGAACCGGCAGAGAACCCCGAACCGCAACGACGTCCCGAGGATCTCGGCCTCCAGGGAGCGGTCACCGGCCGCAAACGCATCCTCGAGATCGCGAAGCCGTGCCCGTGCCCAGACCGAGGTGACCGCCGGCTCCGCACTGGGCTGGACCGGCACCGCCGCCCGGAACTCCTGGTCGTCGCGAGTGCGCCCGGTGACCGTGAGCGCACCCTCGACGGCTCCGGTGAACCGGCCGGTGATGACCAGCGGGACTCCGGGGTAGAGGCCTGGCAGACGGGCAGGACTGCGGGTGCCGTCGATCGGGGTGAAGCCGTCGCCGGTGACGGTGAGACCCGTGACGACCGGAGCGCCGATGCGGCGGTGGATCTGCTCCATCGCCTCGTCGAGCCGATCCTCGCTTTCCACCAGCTCGGCCCGGCCCGCGCCGAGTGCGGCGAGCCGGCCGAGGAAGCCGGCATTCACCGCACGGTCGATGCCGACGGTGTGCACCCGAATCGTGCCGATGAGAGGCGCCACCTGCTTGACGATCTGGTCTTCGTTCCCGACCTGACCGTCGGTGACGAGAACCAGGACACGGTCACGGCCGGGGCTGTCGGAGAGCATCGCGAGGGCGGTGGTGAGGGGCTTGAGCAGCTCTGTGCCACCGCGGGCCTGGGCGTGGGTGAGGTGTTCGACGGCTCGGTACCGATGACGGTCGGTGGCCTCGGCCAGGCCGGGGCCGAGGTCGGCCGGCTGGTCGACCTCGTGGTCGAAGGTGAGGACGGCGAAACGGTCGCCGGCGGTCAGGGTGTCGACGACTCGGGCTGCGGCGCGCCGGGCGGCCACCATCTTCCAGCCGCCCATGCTGCCGGAGCGGTCGAGCAGCAGCACCACGTCCTTCGGCCGGGGTGGTGTGCCGGCCTCCGGCGGGAGAACCACGAGCTGGTAGGTGCCCTGATCGCCGTCCTCGTCGGCGACGGCGACCGCGGACTCACCGCCGGCGGCGTAGGCGAGCCGGAGGACGAAGTCACGGTCGGCCCGCTCGCCGGGGTCGATCCGCAGCGTCCCGCCGTGATCGGTGACGGTGTGCAGACTGGACCTGACCTCGCCGAGCTCGAGCCCGGCCGTATCGATGTCGACCGTGAGAGACAGGCGTAACGGGTTGGGGAAGCCCGGCAGAAGCACCGGTGGGGAGATGCGGGACGCGTCGGGCACATCACCGGTGTCGGCCTGCTGCCCGTCGCCGGTGTAGGGCCCCGGCAACGGGTGGCCGGGGACGTATCGCGGTGCCACGACCAGCGGGAAGCGGAAGGTCGCGGCGCCGTCCTCATACGGCAGGGGGCCGGCCAGTCGCAGTCGCACCGTGACCCGCTCGCCGGGCAGGATGTTGCCGACCCGCATGGTGAAGACGTCCGGGCGCTCCTCCTCGGCGATCGACGCCCGCCGGCCGCTCGCGATCGCCTGGTCGTACTGTTCGCGGGCGGCACCGCGTTCGTGCAACTCGGCGGTGACGGTGCGGTCGGCGGCGGTCATCGTCATGCCGGTCACCGCGGCCCGATCGGGCAGGGGGAAGACGTAGGTCGCCTCGAGCGCGGTGTCGTGGGCGTTGACGAACTCGGTGGTCAATTCGGTGCGCATGAGCAGCCCGCTGATCGAGGCCCGGACGTCGAGGCGGTCGAGCGGAAGGTTCCCGCGGTCGGTGCGCAATGCGCCGAGGCCGGCGCCCGGCATGGTCCGGTGACGCTCCAGCTCTGCCGGCCCCATCGGGTTCACTGAAATGCTCATTCGCTTCTCCCATCGGTGAGCCCGCGTGCCGCGAGCAGGTCGAGCAGGGGACGGGCAGCCGCGGCGATCTCGTCGCGGTCGACCTCGGTGACATGGCGGGGCAACAGCAGGATCACGCCTCCGCCGAGAGGCATCCCGGTCAGCAGGGTCTGTGGGCGGTGCGCTGGTGGCGGCGCCGACTCCGGCTCCAAAGCGGCGACGGCCTCGGCCAGCGCCCTGCGGGTGGAGCCGGGAACCGGCTCGGGATCGGCGGGAGCGGCCTTCCAGAAGTCGGGCCGGGCCGGAGCGGGCGCCGCGGCGATCGGATCCTCCAGCAGGCTGCCGGGGATGCGCGCCACCTCGGCCAGTGTCTCCTCCGAAGCGCCGGACAGCTCCTCCTGAATCTCGGCGAGCGTGCGCCCGGAGGCTTGCCGTCGCTTGATCGCCACCAGTTGCAGGAGGTGACGGGGCCCGTACAGAACGGTGCGCCCCCGCGTGCCGAGAGGCCGGTCGACCAGGCCGATGGTCGTATACCACCGGATCGACCTGCGGTCGGGCAGCTCCCGGACGCGGCCGTTGGGGGCGCCCGGGTACTCCGCGGCTAGCGCCGCGCTGACCCGCTCGACCAACTGCTCCATCGTCCACATGTCCCGAGAATGACACTGTCATCGTGACAGTGTCAATGGCATGATGGCGGGGCAGGACGAGACGGCCGGTGGCCGGAGGAAGGAGCGCCATGAACGGGGACGCGCTGCTGGGCGGGTTGCGGCTGGTGACTTTGTCGCACGTCAACGACCCGGCGCGGGTGAGCGTCTATCCGGGCGATCCGCCACCTCGTCTGGAGACCGTGGCCCGGCTCGAGCCGGACGGCTTCTACCTGCAGACGGTGTTCGCCGGCGAGCACACCGGCACCCATTGGGGAGCGCCCGGCCACTTCACGCCGGGTGGGTTGCTCGCCGACGAGCTGACCCCGGAGGATCTGTTCCGGCCCGCGGTCAAGATCGATGTACGGCGCCGGTGCGCCGCCGATCCCGGCTATGCGGTGACCGTCGCCGACCTGGAGGAGTGGGAGCAGGGGCACGGCCGCATCCCCGGCGACTCGTTCGTGGTGCTCTGGACCGGCTGGGAGGAGCGATTCGGCACCGAGGCGTTCCTGCCACATCCGGGGTTCGCGCCGGAGACCGTCCAGTGGCTGGCCGACACCGGCCGGCTGGGCGAGCGCGGTGGCACGGGGACGGACGCGTTCAGCCCGGATGTCAGCACCGACACGAGCTTCGCCGTCTCACGGGCGGTCTACCGGCGCAGACGAATCAGTCTCGAGGTGCTCGCGAATCTTGCGAGTCTGCCCACCACAGGAGCCTGGGTGCTCTGTGGCGGGCAGATCAACAAGGCCGGTTCCGGGTCGACCGCCCTGATCTACGGGGTGCTCCCGCCGTCCTGATTCCCAGCAGCGGGCTGATAGGGCTTGCCATCGACCTTCAAGGTGTAGGGGGCGTAATGAGTCACCGTGCCGGTGGGCTCGTCGTAGGAGATCACCGCGACGACCTTCGGGTAATGGCGGACCCTGGCCTGGCGGTCCAGCGAGACCACTTTGGCCTTGCCGGCGTCGAGGCCGACCAGCGAGACGTGCCAGTCGTGAACCGGCGTGGGATGCACCTCGGTCGGCGACTTCCAACCCTCGAGCGTGTCGGTGGCCAGTTCGGTGGCGCCGACCTTGACCTCGGAAATGTGCCAGCCACCGATGTTCACGGCGCTGTCGCTGACATAGCGGAAGCCCAGGAGCACCCGTTTCCCGGCGTACGCCTTGAGGTCGTAACTCAGGGTGACGTCGGTCCCCTTGCCGGTGATCGCCGGGCCGAGGGGCCCTTTGACCGTGCGCTCACTTTCGAGCATCTGGTAGGTCTTGCCGCCGTCGGCCGAGACCATGACGTATCCGTAGTCGAAACGATCCTCCAGGCCGTAGGTGGTCTTGAAACGCAGGACGGCGTCGGTCTGCGGGATGTCGACGAAGCGCACCGCGCCCTCGTCGGTGTCCGGGGTGTCGCCGGAGAAGAGCTTCCCCGCGTCCAGCGTCCACGCCAGTGGAGTCGGTGGAAGGGTCCGCGCGCCGTCGAAGACCACCGTCCGCCATCCGCGTGGCAGCCGGACGTAATCGGCGCCGTTGGGCGGCGCACCCGCCGATCCGTAGGCGGAGGGGTTGTCGAGGTTCACCGTCGAGTGCACGCTGGCCGAGGTCACCCGGTCCCGGGACGCGCCCTTGAGAATGCTGCCCGCTTCGTCGGTGACCTTGTCGACCAGCGTCATGACCTGGAAATCGTGCAGGACGTCGTAGAGTTTCGTCCCGCTGGGCAGTGCCGCAGCGATCGCGTCCAAGCCGTGATGTTCCTTGTCCTGGTGCAGCTTGGAGTGGAACTCCGCCCCGAAACGGTCGCTCAGGTACAGCATCAACTGGTAGGTCTGACCGTAGTCGGCGAGCAACTCGTCCGGGGTCCCCTCGCTCCAGAGGTTCAGCGAGTTCGCCGGGCCGCCGCATTCGCGCGGGTTCGGATTGAAGTCGGTCTTGACGTTGCCGAAACCCTGGTAGCAGACGATGTGGTTGTCGAAGCCGCGGTGGTAGACACCGATTCTCGAGTCCACATAACCGGTCAGCGTCTGGGCGTAGTCGGCGAGACCCTCATTGATCCACACTTCCTCGTCCGGGTCGGTGTAGTAACTGAGCAGGTGCTGCCACTCGTGGGCGAAGGTCGACTCGTACATCCGCGGCCGGGCCGGCCGGCTGATGCACACGTCGTCGTTGGGCTCATGCTTCGGATTCGCGCCGGTGCGGTGCTCCCAGTCGTAGGCGTCGATCGTGATCACGTTGCGGTCGAAGAGCTCATTGAGCTGCTCGGAGAAGAAGCCCGAGACGTAGGTCTGATGCTCCGGGAACTCGTAGTAGTTGTCGTCGCGGATGTTGTCGACCAGTGTGACGGTCCGGTTGCCCGTGCCGGTGAAATCGCCCGGCAGGCCGGGGTTCGTGCCGTTCCGGTCCGGCGGAGTGCTGAACGCCTTGGTCTCGCGAGGGTAGATGACCTCGTCGAATTCGCGTACCAGCGCGGTGACCTGGGCGTCGGTGATCTCGGTGGAGTTCTTGCGGCAGTCGTTCTCCGGGAAGGCGATGTCCTTCGCGACCCAGACCTCGATGTGCTCCCCGACGCCACGCAACGTGTAGTCCTTGCGGTAGACGTCGCCGTCGATCTCGTTGAGGCCGGCCCAGCTGCGGACCGTGCCGACCGGTGGGGTCTGCACGGCGATCCGCGCGCTGGGCCGTGGTCCGTAACTGGCGGCCGGGAGCGGGCTACCGTCGAGGGTGAGCCGGTCCAGATCCGGTTCCCGTGTCCCCACTCCGAACGGATCGCGAAATCCGGACGGGGTGGGTTGCGGGACGGTCAGTGGCGTGGCCGGTGCCGGGCCCGTGAATAACGGGATAGAAGCCGTTATTGCTGCGAAGGTGGCAAATAGGGTACGCGTCACGTCTCGGCACGCTACCGCTGATCGTCGGATCGTGATGCCAACACCGGCCGTTGTGGATCAGGAAACCTCCCGGCGGAGCACACGAATGGTGCCCAGGACCAGCGGAAGCGCCACCCAGACCCCGACCGAGACAGCCAGTCGGGCCCACTCTCCGGAAGTCATGTCCGGCTCCGTCAGGGCCTGCGAGGTGACATTGAGATCCAGCCACTCGGCCGCGTCACGAAGGCCCTTGATGGTTTCCCCCAGGATCGTCCAGACCGTCGGAAGGGCGAAGTAGATGACGATCGCCAGCGGCGAGTTCAGCAGCAGCGCGCCGAACGCGACACCCATCAGTACGAAGATCACCTGGAGGAGAAGGCTCTGCCAGATCAGCGAGGAATCCAGGGACCACGACCCGTCGCCGCCGAGGGCCGAGGCCAGCACGTTGGCCCCAGCCGCCAGAACGGCGGTCGCAGCCGTGGCGGCGATCGCGATCAGGATGGCTGCGGCGATCTTCGCGATCAAGACCCGGCCACGAGCCGGCACCAGGGTGAAGGTGGCCAGCGCGCTGCGCTGCGACCACTCGCTGGTCACCGAGAGGATGCCGAGCACCGGCAGCAGCACCGACGAGGGGAGCAGGCCGAAGGAGTACAGCGCGCTGAACGTCTGCTCCTCGTCGGCGGCCCACCCCAACAGGACCGCCGAGGTGGCAACGGTGGCCAGACCGATCACGATCAACAGCCAGGACCCGGCGCGGGTGTCGGCGAGTTTGCGCAGCTCCACGACGGTGAGCCGGCTCAGCGGGATGCGTCCGGTCGCGGCCGCCGCGGGGGCGGCCAGCGCGGTGGAGACGGGCACGGTCGCGGTCATCGGAAAACCTCCTGAGCCTGGGCGGTCCCGGGCGCGACAGCCGCGTCCGGGACGACGTGAACAAGCGGGCCAGCGGCCGGCATGGCGTGGGCGGAGCGGTGGGCTGCTGACGTGGCGTGGGCGAGTGGGTGGGCTGGCATGGCGTGGGCGGAGCGGTGGGCTGCTGACGTGGCGTGGGCGAGTGGGTGGGCTGGCATGGCGTGGGCGGAGCGGTGGGCTGCTGACGTGGCGTGGGCGAGTGGGTGGGCCGGCACCGCGTGGGCGAGTGGGTCGGCCGGGATGGCTTGGGCAAGGGAGCTGGCGGCCGGGATGGGGTGCGAGAGCGGGGGAGCGTCTCGGGGCGTGGAATCGAGCGGGTGCGAGCGCCCGGGCCGGCGTGCGACCGGGGCCGTGGAGGCGAAGGGAGGGGCCGCCGGAGGTGCGGTCGTGGAGCCGCTCATCGGGTTGCCGCTCCGGTCTCGGTGCCCGCGGTGAGCCGCAGGAACATCTCCTCCAGTCCGCCCGCGCCGGCCGGGCGCAGTTCCAGCAGCACCACGCCGGCGGCCGCGGCGGCCGGACCGATGGTCTGCGGGTCGGACGGGACCAGGACGCTGCCGTCCGCCGTTCGGGTGCCGGTCAGCCCCATCCGCTGGAGCAGCGCCTCGAGTGCGGCGGGATCCGACGCCCGGACGAGTGTTCCGGCGGCGCCGAGCAGGTCCTCCTTGTCGCCCTCGACGAGGATGCGACCGTTACCGATCACCACCAGGCGGTCGGCGATCACCTCCACCTCCCGCAACAGGTGGGAGGAGAGCAGGACCGTGCCGCCCCGATCGGCGAAATCGCGCAGCAACCCGCGCATCCAGTGGATGCCCTCGGGGTCCAGCCCGTTGGCCGGCTCGTCGAGGATCAGCACCGCCGGGTCGCCGAGCATGGCGTAGGCGAGACCGAGCCGCTGGCGCATGCCCAGGGAGTAGGCCCGGATCCGTCGTTTCGCGGCTGCTCCGCCGAGCCCGACCCGCTCCAGCCGGGCGGACACCCGATGGGTGTCCAGACCCATGGTGAGCGCGGCGAGCGCCAGCACCTCCCGGCCGGTCCGCCCGGCGTGCTGGGCGGAGGCGTCGAGCAGGACGCCGACGTGACGTCCCGGGTTGCCGAGTCGCCGGTAGGGCACCCCTGCCACGGTGGCCCGGCCGGAGGTCGGCGGCGTGAGACCGCAGATCATGCGCATCGTGGTGGACTTGCCGGCGCCGTTGGGCCCGAGGAAGCCGGTCACCGTCCCCGGCTCGCAGATGAACGACACATCGTCGACCGCGCGCTGCGCCCCGTAGGCCTTGGTGAGGTTCTCGACCGTAATCATGCGACTCAGCGTGCGGGCCGGGTGGTGCCGGTCGCTTCGGCCGGCGGTCGACAGCCGCGAACCTTCGTCGATATCGGTACTACGACTTTGGTCGGTATCGGCCGATGGCGGCCCGCCCGTAGAGTCGGCCACGTGGGGAGATCGCCGACGGAGTATCGCTGGTTGTGGCCGTCGGCGCTGGCGGCGGACCCGTCCGGACCGCTGCCCGCCCGTCGTTCCACGCGCGACTGGATCGTCGACGTGCACTGCTTCGTTCTCGCGTTCGGTTTCGCCGCCCTGATCACCAACGACCTGCTCGGCCCCGATCCTTCGGAGGCGGTCGAGTGGCTGGGCATGTCGACCTGGTCGTCGATGACGGACGGTGTGGTCAGCGCCGTCGTCGCGTTCGGCCTGTGGTGGCGGCGCAGATTCCTGATGCCGTTGGCGATCCTCGTCGGCCTGTTGTCGTTCGTCTCCGTCGCCAGCTGGATGACCCAGCTGATCATGGCATTCACCGTCGCGGTGCATCGCCGGTTCGGGATTCTGGCCGCCTACATGGGCCTCACCGTGGTGGGGAACGCGGTATTCGCCCTGATGCGGCCCGAGCTCGGCGTCACCCACTGGGAGACGTTCGGCTGGGGTGTGGCGATGGCGACGATAGCGGCGCTGTGGGGAATGCTCGTCCGGTCACGCCGCCTGCTGATGCTCACCTGGCGGGAGCGGGCCGAACGGGCCGAAGCCGAACAGCAGCTGCGCGTCAGCCAGGCACGAGTGCTGGAACGCACCCGGATCGCCCGCGAGATGCATGATGTCCTGGCGCACCGGATCTCCCTGCTCAGCCTGCACGCGGGGGCGCTCGAGTTCCGGCCCGGCGCGCCACCGGAGGAGATCGCCGCGGCCGCCGCCGTGGTCCGCGCCAACGCGCATCAGGCGTTGCAGGATCTGCGGACGGTGATCGGTGTGCTACGGGCCGGCCAGTCCGACGAGCACCAGGCCCCGGAGCGGCCACAACCCACCCTCAGCGCGCTGCCCGCACTGGCTGACGAGTCCCGGGCCGCGGGCAACCGGGTGCGGCTGGAGATGACGATCGACCCCGAGACCGTTCCGGTGGCGGCCGGGCGGGACGCGTACCGGATCATCCAGGAAGGTCTCACGAACGTGCGTAAGCATGCCCCCGGAGCCAGCGTGCACGTCGTGGTCGGCGGCGAAGCCGGCGACGGCATGACCATCGGAATCCGCAACCCGATGCCGGTCACCGTCCCAGCCGAACCCATCCCCGGGACCGGAGTGGGCCTGATCGGTCTCGGCGAGCGTGCCCGTCTCGCCGGTGGGCGGCTCACCCACGGCCGGGACGGCGACCACTTCATGCTCACCGCGTGGCTGCCGTGGCCGGCATGAGCGCGGTGCGGGTGCTCATCGTCGACGACGACCCGCTGGTCCGGGCCGGCCTGACGATGATCCTCTCCGGGGACGAGGAGGTCGCCGTGGTGGGCCAGGCCGCGGACGGCGCGGAGGTTCCGGCCGCCGTCGCCCGGCACCGGCCCGACGTCGTGCTGATGGACATCCGCATGCCAGGCGTCGACGGCCTGGCCGCCACCGAGGCGCTGCGCCGGCAGCCCAGCGCTCCGGAGGTGCTGGTGCTGACCACCTTCGACGCCGACGAGTTCGTGTTGCGGGCGCTGCGGGCCGGAGCGAGCGGCTTCCTGCTCAAGGACACCCCGCCCGGGCAGATCCGGGAGGCGGTGTTGCGGGTCGCCCAAGGGGAGGCGACCCTGTCTCCAAGCGTCACCCGGCAGCTGATCGCGCACGTCGCGGCCGGTGTGCCACCCGAGCGCGGTCGTGCCGCGGAGATGCTGGACCGGCTGAGCACACGCGAACGGGAGGTGGCGATGGCGATCGCTCAGGGCCGCTCCAACGCCGAGATCTCCGCCGCGCTGTACATGTCGGTGGCCACGGTGAAGGCGCACGTCTCACGAGTGCTCACCAAGCTCGACCTCAACAACCGTGTGCAGGTGGCTCTGCTGGTGCACGACGCGGGTCTCGCCTGAGGAAAACTCGACCGGATGACCCGACTCGATCGGGTTCAGGCGGAAGTCACTCGAAAAGCGAGTGCTTGCGGCCACCCTCAGCGCGCGCACGTGCTCGACGGCGCAACTGGATCACGACGATGTCGCCGGCCGCGAACACCGCCCAGGCGGCCAGCAGCCAGCCCGGAATCGTCCAGCCCGCGCGGAAGAGCAGCACGGACAGGACGGTGCACACCACCAGACCGAACGAAGCCAGCACCAGCCTCAGGTTGAGAGGACTGTACGGCTCCTCGACCGTTCCGCGACGGCCCCGGGGTTGCGCTCCGATGGGCATCACGGCAATCTACCCAACCTCGCGGAAGCGGAAACACGAGTCCCCAGCGCAACACCAAGATCGAATTTTTTCTATATCGCTCGTCCGTTGTGGAGGACATGATGGAGGGCGGTCATCGATTCACCATCGATTCGACACGGGAGGCGCCATGTCCCAGCCGGAGCGCAAGCTCGGCACGTGGCCGATCTTCGTCATCGCGGTCTCCGCCATGACACCGCTCACCGTCGTGGCCGGCGCCCTGCCGCTGGGTTACGGCTCGGTCGGCGAGAAGGGCATTCCGGTGGCGTACATGCTGGTCGCCGCGGTGCTGGGGATCTTCACGGTCGGGCTGGCCGCGATGGCGAGACATGTGCCCAACAGCGGCGCCTTCTACGCGTACGCGTCGATCGGTCTTTCCCGGCCGGCCGGCGTGGGCACCGCCTTCGTGGCGCTGCTCGCCTACAACGCGATGCAGATCGGTCTCTACGGCGCGTTCGGCGTGGCGGCGCACAACGCGTTCGCGATCTTCGGGCTGGAGATCTCGTGGATCGTCTGGGCGCTGCTCGGCTGGGCCGTGATCGCCGCTCTCGGGCGCCTCGACATCGACCTCAACGCGCGGATCCTCACCGTTCTCGTCTGCGCCGAGGTGCTGGTCGTCCTGATCTTCGACGCGGCGATGATCGGCAATCCGGCCGGTGGCACGGTCACCTTCGACACCCTCAACCCCGTCCTGATCGCCAGCGCCGGCGGGGTGTCGCTGCTGGTCGCGGCGATCGCCGGCATGGTCGGGTTCGAAGCCCCGCTGGTGTACGCGGCGGAGGCCCGCGACCCACGCCGCACCGTCGCCCGCGCCATCGGCCTGACCCTGCTGGTCGCGGCGGTGCTCTACGGCGGCACGGCCTGGGCCATGTCGGTCGCCGCCGGACCCGACCAGATCGTCGCGGTCGCCGGCGCGCACCTCAACGACCTGTTCTTCTTCCTGCCCGAACCCTACCTGCCGACGGTGCTGGTCGACCTCGGCCGGATCTTCTTCGCCACCAGCCTGTTCGCCGCGATGCTCGCCTTCCACCACACGGTCGCCCGCTACGGCCTGACCGTCGCTCGGGAGGGTGTCCTGCCGAGCGGCCTCGCGCGTACCCGTGACGGGGTGCCGGTCGGCGCCTCGCTCGCGCAATCCGTCCTGGCTCTCGCCGCCCTGCTGATCTTCGCGGTGGGAGTCTGGAACCCGACGATCGACCTGTTCCTCTTCGGTACCGTCTCCGGCGGTCTCGGCGTGCTCATCCTGATGACCATCGCCTCGATCGCGGTGGTCCGCTATTTCCGCCGCAACCCGCACGGCGAGACCACCTGGCGCCGGGCGGTGGCGCCGTGGATCGCGGCGGTGTTCCTGTCGATCGTGCTGCTGCTCAGCATCGCCTTCTTCAGCGAACTCCTGGACAGCGACAACATCCTCAAGATCTGGTCACCGACGCTGCTGTTCCTGGCCGCCTTGATCGGCGGCATCGTCTGGGGTCGCAAACTGCGTCAAAACCACCCCGAGGTGTACGCGGTGATCGGCACCGGACAGCCACCCCTGCCTCCCGGTGAGACCGTTCCGGCCGCCCCCACCGCCCACGAGCTGCGCACCGGCGAACCAGCCGCCCGGACCCCTGACGCCCCGCGCGACGGTGAGCAGGCCGCGGACGAAACCCCCACAGACGGGGTACGCGCGGCCGCGTCAACCATCGACGAAACCGACGGTGGACAGTCGCTGGACGACGGGCCGGCCCGCCAGGGTGAGTCGGTGGACGAACGCGAGGTGGGGGGCGATTCCGCCGACGATCCCTCCGGGGCAACGACCTCGACGGATCAGCCCGACGCCGGGGAGCCGCGAGTGGAGCCGGCCGCCGGGTCGGAGGCGCGGGCGGAGTCCGCCGAGGTGGAAGAACTGCGCGTGGAGCCGGCTGCCTCCTCGGAGCCGGTGGCGGAGAACGGTGCTACCCCGGCGGTGGCGCCACGGCCCGCCCCGCGGAAGCGGACTCCACAGAAACGGTCGGTGGCCGGATCCAGCGGATCCGCGGCTGACACGACCGCGGCCAAGCCGCCGCCTCGTCGATCGTCGCCACGCCCGACGACCTCCACGAGCGGCGGTGGCACCGGAGCCGCTGAACCAAGTTCCGCGGCCGAGCCGCCCTCGGGGAACGGGGCAGCCGATCCGGAGTCTGCGGTCCGGGCGCCGCGGGCGGTCCGGACACCGCCGGCCACAGGCGGTTCGGCTTCGAGGTCGCGCGGCACGCAGCGTCAGGCTCCTCGGCCGCGCGGATCACAGATGCCGGACGAATCTCCGGCGGTAGAGGACGCCGACGACGACCGCTGATCGATTGCCGGAGAGCTTCGCACGTCGAAGGCTGGGCGGGTGGCCACGGACCAAGCCAAGGGTGACCTATTGCCATGGGCTGAGGGTCTGGCGAGCCGGGTGTCGGTCGGGCCGGGACGCTGCGCAGGTGAAGCGGGTGCTGATCTACGCGGTGGAGCGGGTGTCGGCCGTGTGGGGGTGTTGCGTGGGCGAGGCTGGGTGCTGGTGGGGCGGTGTTGGCCGTGCGGGCGTGTTGCGCTGGTGAGGACGGTGCTGATCTACGCGGGGGAGCGGATGGCGGCGGGGCGGGGGCGGGGCTGGGTGCTGGTGGGGCGGTGTCGGCCGTGCGGGCATGTTGCGCGGGTGAGGTCGGGTGCTGGTGGACGGTGTCCGGCGGGCTAGGCGTGGCGCGTCGGTGAACGGGCGTTTGCGCGGCTTGGCCGGGGTGTGGGTCGAGGGTGCGCTGCGCGGGTGAGGAGGCGAGCGGGGCGCTGTGAGGCGCGGCGGTGGCGGGGGCGGGGCGTTGTGGTTGGGCGCGGAGCGCGTACCGGAAAGGGGGGTCGCTGAGGGCGACCCCCCACCTGGCCGGAGAAGGAGACGGCTAATGCCCGGCGTGATGCTGGTCGGGGGCCGGGTGGGCGCGCAGGCTTCCGGCGTGGGCCTTGAGGGACGGGTCGCGACGGGATTTGATCAGGCTGGCGATCGTGGTGACGATCAGGATGCCGATGATGACGGCCAGCGAGGCGACGGTGCTCACCTCGGGGACCGACTCGCTGATGGACTCGTGGGCCCAGTGCAGGATCAGCTTGACGCCGATGAAGGCGAGGATCAGCGACAGGCCGGTCGACAGGTAGACCAGGCGGTCCAGTAGGCCCTTCACCAGGAAGTACAGCGCGCGCAGCCCGAGCAGGGCGAAGGCGTTGGCGACGAAGACGATGTACGCCTCCTCGGTGACGCCGAAGACCGCGGGGATGGAGTCCAGGGCGAACAGCAGGTCGGTGCCGCCGATGGCCAGCAGGACCAGGAAGAGGGGGGTGACCATCCGCTTCCCGTCGATGCGGGTGATCATCTTGCCTTCGACGTAGTGGTCGGTGACCGGGAGGAAGCGGCGCCCGGCGCGGACCAGGGCGTTGTCCTCGATGCTGGGATCCTCGTCGCGGTGGCGGAAGAGCTGGACGGCGGTGTAGAGCAGGATCAGGCCGAAGATCAAAAACATGAACGAGAACATGCTGAGCAGGGCGGCGCCCAGCGCGATGAAGATCACCCGGAGGATCAGCGCGATGATGATCCCGAAGGTGAGCACCTTCTGCTGGTAGCGGTCGGGTACCGCGAACGTCGAAATGATGATCACGAAGACGAAGAGGTTGTCGACGGACAGGCTTTTCTCGACGATGTACCCGGCGAAGTACTGGGTGCCGTAATCCCAGCCGGCGATGCTTCCGAAGACGACACCGAACGCGATCGCGGCGGCGATGTAGAAGATTGACCAGGCGGCGGCCTCACGGAAGCCGACGACATGTGGACGAAGCACCCCGAGGATCAAATCGAGGGCGAGCAGGGCGACGATGACACCGATGGTGACGGTCCACCCGAGCGCGGAGACCTCAAGCATGCTCATAGGATCTCGAAAGATCCTGCAAGCACGCTGAGAAACGAGGGGATCAGGCGACCTGGAAGGATCTCTTCGCCAGTCCCATCCAGAATCCGTCGATCGGTTGCTCGGGCGCCTGTGACGGATCCCCGGACGCGCCCAGGGTGAGGAACATCGGGGCGAAGTGCTCGATGGTCGGGTGGGCGTAGGGCATGCCGGGGGCACGGTCGCGGAAGTCGGCGAGTTCGTCGACGGCGCCGCGGGCCAGGGTCTCGGCGGCCCAGGCGTCGAATTCCCGGGACCAGCCGGGTGCGGACGCCCCGGGGCGCCAGTCGCGCAGGAACGGCAGCCCGTGGGTGGTGAAGCCGGAACCGACGATGAGCACGCCCTCGTCGCGCAGCGGGGCCAGCCGGCGGCCGATGTCGAGCAGGCGGTCCGGTTCGAGGGTGGGCAGCGACATTTGGAGCACCGGGATGTCGGCGTCCGGATACATGACGGTAAGAGGAACATACGCACCGTGATCGAGGCCGCGGTCGGTGCGGGCGACGGTCTCGGTGTCCGGCATCAGCGCGGCGACCTTGTCGGCGAGGTCGGGCGCGCCGGGGGCAGGATACCGAACCTGGTAGTAGTGCGGCGCGAATCCGCCGAAGTCATACACCAACGGGACGGTCTCGGTGGCGCCCAGCATGAGCGGCGCGGACTCCCAATGTGCCGAGGCCATCAGGATCGCCTTCGGCTTCGGGAGGCCGGCGGCGACGTCGCGCAGCTGCGCCACCCAGGTGGGGTCGTCGACCAGTGGCGGGGCGCCGTGGCTGAGGAAGAGAGCGGGCATCCGCACGATGACCTCCGTTGAAGCTTCAACCTTTTCGACAACGCTACGCCGACTTATTTGATCCCGCAACTAGTTACCTAACGTATCGATTGACGTTTGAAGATTCATCGATATAGACGTCGTTCACAAATGGTCCGAGGTTTCTCGATCGTTAACTGAATTGCCTGACAGAAGGTGTGATCAACTCGGCCCTAAGTGGACTCGCGTTTTGTCCCTTATGGAAGTTGCGTTGATCGACGAGAGCTGGCAGGCTTCCAGCGTCGCGCAGCGGGGAGCGCTACGTAATTGCTTTCGTGAAGGTCACCTTCTCTCTCATGAGCGGGCACCCTCCCCAAACGCGTCGGAAGGAGAACCGGGAGTGGCGTCGCCGCCGCAGCTACCCCCCGCGGATGATCTCTACCTCACCGCTCACGACACGATTCGCGGCAAGTCCCTGCTGTCACCGGCCACCCTCGGTCTCGGTCTCGGCGCGGCCCTGCTCGGCGAGCTGATGTTGTGGCGGCGGATCGACCTCGTGGAGACCGAGCTCGTCATCATCGACGACCGGCCGACCGGGGACGCCGCCAGCACCGCGGTGCTCGAGCAGATCCTGCGGGAGGCCGGCCAGCACGGCGTACGCAACTGGCTCGCCTACCTCTCCACCGGCATCGCCACCGACCTGGTCGAGCGCCGCCTGGCCCGGGCCGCCCTGATCAAACGGGTGGAGAAACGCGGACTGCTCGGCGGTACCAAGGTCTCCTTCGTGCCGGCCGACTCGATGACCGCGGGCTGGCCGGCCACCCGCATCCGTACCAAGGTCACCCGGGACGAGCACCTGGACGTGGCCGACCTGCTGTTGGCCGGCCTGATCCTGGCCACCGGCCTGGACCAGCACGTGCTGGCCACCCTCGACGCCCGGGACAGGGCGGCGCTGTTCGAGCAGTTCCGCAGGCTCTTCCCGGCGATGTTGCAACAACTCGTGTCGCAGGCCGAGGCGGCGGTGGGAGACGCCGTCATGGCCCGTCGTGCCTAACTCCAAACCCCCCTCACTTGTGGAGCCCCTCGTGTCAATATCCGGCACAAAACCCGCGGAAAGTCGCGTCTCCGATACGCTGGCCCGCGACCGCCTCGGCGTCGCCGCGGTCGTCTTCTTCGTCATGTCGGCGGCCGCCCCGCTCACCGTCGTGGCCGGCGTCGTTCCCACCGGCCTCGCGGTCACCGGCCTGACCGGCATCGCCGTCGCCTTCCTGGCGGTCGCCGTGGTCCTGGCGATCTTCTCGGTCGGCTACGTGGCGATGGCCCGGCACATCTCCAACGCCGGCGCCTTCTACGCGTACGTCTCGCAGGGCCTCGGCCGCCCGCTCGGCGTCGGCGCCTCCTGGGTGGCGCTGCTCGCCTACAACATGTTCCAGGTCGCCTCGTACGGTGGTTTCGGCGCGATCGCCGAGCCCCTGTTCGCCGACTGGTTCGGCGTCAACGCCCCGTGGTGGGTGCTCGGCCTGGCCGCCTGGGCGCTGGTCGCCGTCCTCGGCGTACGCGACGTGGCCGTCAACGGCCGGGTGCTGGCCACCCTGCTGGTCGCCGAGATCCTGCTGACCGTGGTGTTCGCGGTCGCCGAGATCACCACCGACGGCTTCGCCGCCTCGAGCGCCCCGCTCGACCCGTCCACGCTGACCGGCGCGGGCGCCGGCGCACTGCTGGTCATGGCGATCACCGGCTTCGTCGGCTTCGAGCAGTCGGTGGTGTTCAGCGAGGAGTCGCGCGACCCGCGGCGTACCGTCTCCCGGGCCACCTACATCGCGATCGCGCTGATCGCCGTGCTCTACGCCTTCGCCTCCTGGGCGATGATCTCCGCGGCCGGCGCCGACAAGGTCGTCGACCGGGCCACCGCCGAGGGGCCGGAGCTGTTCTTCAACCTGGCCGCCGGCCCGCTCGGCGACACCGCCCTGCACCTGGGCCACGCGCTGTTCCTGACCTCGCTGATCGCGGCGATGATCTCGTTCCACAACATCATCTCGCGGTACATGTTCTCGCTCGGCCGCGAGGGCGTGCTGCCGCGCGTCTTCGGCAAGACCGTGCCCGGCACCGGCGCGCCGAAGAACGGCTCGCTGGCCCAGTCGGCGGTCGGCCTGGCGGTCATCGTGGTCTACGCCGTGATGGGCTGGGACCCGCTCGTGCAGCTCTTCTTCTGGGGCGGCACCGGCGGCGGCCTCGGCGTGCTGCTGCTGGTCACCCTCACCGCCTTCGCGGTGATCGGCTTCTTCGCCCGCCACCCGGAGGGCGAGGACCTCCTGCACCGGGTGATCGCCCCGGTGATCGGCGCGGTACTGCTGCTGGTCGTGTCGTACCTGGCGATCGACAACATCGCCACGCTGCTCGGCGTCGAGCCCGGCAGCACCCCGGCGCTGGTGGTGCCGCTGTCCTTCGCGGTGCTCTTCGTGGCCGGCGTCCTGTGGGCCCTCTACCTGCGCGCCGCCCGGCCGCAGATCTACGCCGGCATCGGCCTGGGCGCCCGCAGCGCCGCCAACTCCGGCGGGTTCGCCGCCGCCCTGAACGAGGAGACCCGATGACCGTCATCCGATCCGCCCGCCCGGACGAGATCCCCGCCGTCGGCGCGCTCGTCTCGCACTCGTTCAACGATCTGGCCGCCAACGCCTACCTGGTGCCGTCGCTGGCCGACCGGGAGCGGGTGATGGCCGACTTCTTCACCCTCTACACCGAGCACGCCCACGCCTACGGCCGGGTGGACGTGATCGACCACGAGGACGGCGGGCTGGCGGCCACCGCCGTCTGGTTCGACCGCGCCAACGAGCTGCCGGAGCCCCCGCGGTACGCCGAGCGCCTCCGGGAGCTGGCCGGTGAGTACCTGGAGCGGTTCGACGCCCTGGACGAGGTGTTCGACAAGAACCACCCGCACGAGGAGCACTGGCACCTGGCGTTCCTGGCGGTCCGCCCGTCGGAGCAGAGCCGGGGTCTCGGCGGGGCGCTGATGCGGCACACCCACGAGAAGCTGGTGGCCGAGGGGTTGCCCGCCTACCTGGAGGCGACCAACGAGAACAACGTGCGGCTCTACCGGCGGCACGGCTACACGCCGATGACGCCGTTCGAGATCTACCTGCCGGACGGTACGCCGTTCTACCGCATGTGGCGAGCTGTCTGAAAACGATTACTCCTTGAGGGGCACGGGCCGGACGGCTCGTGCCCCTTGGAGTATTGACGCGGCCGCACGAGCGTAATTACATCGGAACCAGGTCCAACGCAGCGTTGCCGACCGGTCACCCGCCGCTGGAGCATCGCCGGCGGGAGGGGTGCGCATGGCTGACAACGCTCGGGTGAACCCACTGGTCCCGCGGGGCAGTTCCGCGGAGCGGCCGTTCGACGTCTACATCACCCCGGAGATCGCCGGCTGGGAGTACTCCGGACTGCGGGTGGTGCACCTGCCGGTCGGCGGCCGGGCCCGGTTCGCCACCGGCGACGACGAGATGCTGGTCGTGCCGCTGGCCGGCGGCTGCGACGTGGCCTGCGACGACGAGCGGCTCACCCTGACCGGGCGACGGTCGGTGTTCTCCCGCGTCACCGACTTCGCCTACCTGCCGAGGGACACGGTCGTGACGCTGCGGGCGCCCAACGGCGGGCGGTTCGCGCTGCCGGCCGCGCGGGCCGGGCGCACCCTGCCGTTCCGGTACGGCGCCGCCGAGGACGTGCCGGTCGAGCTGCGCGGGGCGGGACAGGCGAGCCGGCAGGTCAACAACCTGTGCACCCCGGAGTCGTTCGAGACGGACCGGCTGATCGCCTGCGAGGTGCTCACCCCGGGCGGCAACTGGTCGTCGTACCCGCCGCACAAGCACGACGAGCAGAGCGAGTGCGAGTCGTCGCTCGAGGAGATCTACTACTTCGAGGTGGCGGCGTCCCCGGCCGGCGGGCACGGCTGCGGCTACCAGCGGGTGTACGGCCACCCGGACCGCCCGATCGACGTGTGCGCCGAGGTGCGCAGCGGCGACGTGGTGCTGATCCCGTACGGCTGGCACGGCCCGTCGATGGCCGCCCCCGGCTACGACCTCTACTACCTCAACGTGATGGCCGGCCCCGGCGAACGCCGCTGGCTGGTCCGGGACGATCCGGCGCACGGCTGGGTGCGCGGGCGCTGGGTGGCCGAGCCGGTGGACACCCGGCTGCCCCTGACCTCGATCAGAGAGAAGAGGCGGTCGTGATCTCGGTCCGAGCGAAGAGGAAGAGGCGCTCGTGAAACAGCGGCTCACCGTCGGGCAGGCCGTCGTGCGCTTCCTGGCGAACCAGTGGACCGAGCGGGACGGCGTCGAGCAGCGGACGGTCGCCGGCTTCCTCGGCATCTTCGGGCACGGCAACGTCGCCGGGATCGGGCAGGCGCTGTTGCAGGCCCAGCGCACCGGCGCGCCGGACATGCCGTACCGGCTGGCCCGCAACGAGCAGGCGATGGTGCACACCGCGGTCGGCTACGCCCGGATGCGCAACCGCCTGTCGACGATGGCGTGCACCGCGTCGATCGGGCCCGGCTCCACCAACATGCTGACCGGCGCGGCCCTGGCCACCGTCAACCGGCTGCCGGTGCTGCTGCTGCCGTCGGACGTCTTCGCCTCCCGGGCCGCCGTGCCGGTGTTGCAGGAGCTGGAGGTGCCGGCCGCCGGGGACGTGTCGGTCAACGACGCCTTCCGGCCGCTGTCGCGGTTCTTCGACCGGATCTGGCGGCCCGAGCAGCTGCCGCAGGCGCTGCTCTCGGCGATGCGGGTGCTGACGGACCCGGCCGAGACCGGCGCGGTCACCCTCTGCCTTCCCCAGGACGTGCAGACCGAGGCGTACGACTACCCGGACGAGCTGTTCACGAAGCGCGTGTGGCACGTGCCCCGGCAGGCCCCCGATCCGCTGGCCGTGGAACGGGCGGCGGCCACCATCCGCGGCGCGCACCGGCCGCTGATCGTCGCCGGCGGCGGGGTGATCTACGCGGAGGCGTCGGCCGCGCTGGACCGGTTCGCCCGGGAGACCGGCATCCCGGTGGCCGACACCCAGGCCGGCAAGGGCGCGCTCAACTGGGACCATCCGAACGCGGTCGGCGGGATCGGGGCGACCGGCAACCCGGTGGCCAACCGGCTGGCCCGCAACGCCGACGTGGTGATCGGCGTCGGCACCCGCTACAGCGACTTCACCACCGCGTCGCGCAGCGCGTTCCAGCATCCCGACGTGCGGTTCGTGAACCTCAACGTGACCGGTTTCGACGCCGGTAAACTGTCCGCGCTGCCGCTGGTCGGCGATGCCCGGGCGGGGCTCAGCGCGCTGCTGCCGGCGTTGCACGGTCGGCGCTTCACCGGGGACTTCCGCGACGACGTGGCGGCGTGGCAGGCGGCCGTCGATCACGCGTACCGGGGCCGGGGAACGCAGGGCGACCTGCCCACCCAGGCCGAGGTGATCGGGGTGGTGAACGAGGCGTGCGGAGCACGCGACGTCGTGGTGCAGGCGGCCGGCAGCCTTCCCGGCGACCTGCAACGGCTCTGGCGGTCCCGGGACCCGAAGCAGTACCACGTCGAGTACGGCTACTCCTGCATGGGCTTCGAGATCGCCGGGGCACTCGGGATCAAGCTGGCCGAGCCGGGCCGTGAGGTGTATACGCTGGTCGGCGACGGCTCCTACCTGATGATGGCGCAGGAGATCGCCACCGCCGTCGCCGAGCACCTCAAACTGATCATCATCCTGGTGCAGAACCACGGGTTCGCGTCCATCGGCGGCCTCTCCGAGCAGGTCGGCTCGCAGCGGTTCGGCACCTCCTACCGCTACCGCAACCCGCGCAGCGGCGACTACGACGGCGCCCGCCTGCCGGTCGACCTGGCCGCCAACGCGGAGAGCCTGGGCGCCTCGGTGATCCGCTGCCGCACCATCGCCGACCTGGTCGAGGGCCTCAAACAGGCCCGTGAGGCGGACCGGCTGACCGTGCTGCACATCGAGACCGACCCGGAACCGTCGGCGCCGTCGGCCGAGTCGTGGTGGGAGGTGCCGGTCGCCGAGGTGGCGACCCTGCACAGCACCCGGCACGCCCGTACCGAATATCTCGCCGGCAAACGCGATCAGCGTCACCACCTGCGACCGGGAGGTCTGTAGAGATGGCCACCATCGAACACTGGATCGACGGCGCCGCGACCGGCGGCGTCTCCACCCGCAGCGCGCCGGTCTTCCAGCCGGCCACCGGCCGGCAGCAGCACAGCGTCCTGCTCGGCGAGCCGGCCGACGTGGACGCCGCCGTGCACGCGGCGACCGTGGCGTTCGCCGAGTGGAGCCAGGCCTCGCTCAGCCGGCGCACCCAAGTCCTGTTCGCCTTCCGGGAGCTGGTCAACGCGCACAGCCGGGAGATCGCCGAAATCGTCTCGGACGAGCACGGCAAGGTGCTCTCCGACGCGGCCGGCGAGGTGCAGCGCGGCCTCGAGGTGATCGAGTTCGCCTGCGGCATCCCGCAGCTGCTCAAGGGCGCCTACTCCGACCAGGCGTCGGCCGGCGTCGACGTGTTCAGCTTCCGTGAGCCGCTCGGCGTGGTCGCCGGGATCACCCCGTTTAACTTCCCGGCCATGGTGCCGATGTGGATGCATCCGATCGCCATCGCCTGCGGCAACACGTTCGTCCTGAAGCCGAGCGAGCGCGACCCGTCGTCGGCCGGGTTCGTGGCGCGATTGTGGCAGCGTGCCGGCCTTCCGGACGGCGTCTTCAACGTGGTGCACGGCGACAGGGTCGCGGTCGACGCCATCCTCGACCATCCCGGCATCGCCGCCGTCTCGTTCGTCGGATCCACCCCGATCGCCCGCTACATCCACCAGCGTGCGTCGGCCACCGGCAAGCGGGTGCAGGCGCTCGGCGGCGCCAAGAACCACGCCGTCGTCCTGCCGGACGCCGACCTCGACTTCGCCGCCGAACACCTGGTGGCGTCGGCTTTCGGGTCGGCCGGCGAGCGCTGCATGGCGATCTCCGCGGCGGTGCTGGTCGGCGACGCCGACCGCCTGGTCGATCTCGTCGCGGCCCGGGCCGCCGACGTCAAGGTGGGCCCGGGCCGGGATCCGGCCAGCGAGATGGGGCCGGTCATCACGGCCGCCGCCAAGGAGCGGATCGAAAACCTGATCACGGTGGGGGAGCGGCAGGGCGCGACGGTCGCGGCCGACGGCCGGGGCCTCAAGATCCCGGGGTACGAGGACGGCTTCTTCGTCGGTCCCACGGTGATCGACCGGGTGACCCCGGCGATGGACGTGTACACCCAGGAGATCTTCGGCCCGGTGCTGTCGGTGGTCCGGTCCGCCGACGTGGACCAGGCCATTTCCATGATCAACAGCAATCCGTACGGCAATGGCACCGCCGTCTTCACCAACAGCGGCGAGGCCGCCCGCCGGTTCCAGCGGGGCGTCCACGTCGGCATGATCGGCGTCAACGTGCCGATCCCGGTGCCGATGGCCTACTACTCGTTCGGCGGCTGGAAGGACTCCCTGTTCGGGCAGAGTCACATCTACGGCCCGGACGGCGTCGACTTCTGCACCAGGGCCAAGGTCGTCACCCAGCGATGGCCCGCCACCAGCGCGTTCTCCGAGGCGTCCCTGCACTTCCCGACCGCGCGATGACCGGCGTGCTGCGGCTCGGCAGCGGGCCGGACACGCGGATCCCGTGGCGCCGGCTCCTCGACGAACTGGCCGCCGCCGGATACCACTGGCTGGAACTCGGCCCGTACGGCTACCTGCCGCCCGACCCCGGCCTGCTCCTCGACGAGCTGGCCGCCCGTGACCTGCACGTCTGCGCCGGAACGGTGACCGGCGCCGGCGGCCCGCACGGCGACTTCGCGGCGGTGCTCGCCGAAACCCGCCGGGTGGCCGAACTGACCCGTGCCCTGGGCGCCTCCGACGTGGTCTTCGTGCCGTCACCGGGCTACCGCGACGACCGCACCGGCGGCTACCTGGAGGCCGCCGAACTCGGCGAGGGCCAGTGGCGGTCGCTGCTGGCCAACACCGGCCTGCTCGGCCGGGTCCTCGCCGACGAGTACGGGCTCACCCTGCGCTTCCAGCCGCACGCCGACTACCAGGTCGCCAACGAGCACCAGGTCCGCCGCCTGCTGGACGGCACCGACCCACGCTACGTGTCGCTCTGCCTGGACACCGGCCACCTCACCTACCGCCGGGCCGACGTGCTCGAACTGATCGCCCGGTACCCGGACCGCGTCGGCTACGTCCATCTGCGGCAGGTCGACCCGGCGCTCGCGGCCCGCGCCGACGCCGAGGACCTCACCTACGGCCAGGCCGTCGCGATGGGCGTGAGCGTCACCCCACCGGCCGGCGTGCCGGAGATCCCGACCCTGCTGGCCGCCCTCACCGCCCTCGGCGCCGACCTGTTCGTCGTGGCCGTCGACGTCCCGTCGCCGCTCGCGCGGCGCGCCCACGATCATCTGACATCTTTCGGAGGCCTCATATGACCAGACGTGTCCTCGCCGCCGGTGCCGCGGCGATACTCCTGCTCGGCGCGTGCAGCGGCGGTGGCCGGGAGGAGCCCGGGGAGGATGCCGCGACCGGTTACACGATCGCGTTCATCACCCACGAGACGCCGGGCGACACGTTCTGGGACAAGGTGCGCTCGGGCGCCCAGCAGGCGGCCGCCGACCAGAAGGTCGACCTCAAGTACTCCAACGATCCGGACGCCGGCCGGCAGGCGGTGCTGATCCAGCAGGCGGTCGACGCGAAGGTGCAGGGCATCGCCACCACCCTGGTCACGCCGGACGCGCTGGCCGGATCGGTGAAGGCGGCGACCGCGGCCGGCATCCCGGTCGTCGGCCTGAACGCGGGCATCGACCAGTACAAGGAGCTCGGCGCGCTGATGTACTTCGGCTCCGACGAGACGGTCGCCGGCACCAGCCTGGGCGAACGGATCGCCGCGGCCGGCGCGAAGCACCCGCTCTGCGTCATCCACCAGACCGGGTCGGTGGCCCTCGAGGCGCGCTGCGCGGGCGTCAAGAGCGCCGTCCCCGGGACCGAGAACATCCAGGTCAACGGGGCCGACGACGCGGCCGTCACGTCGACGTTGCAGGCCAAGCTGGCGCAGGACAAGACCATCGACTACGTGGTCACCCTGGGCGCGCCGATCGCGCTCGACGCCATCAAAGCCGGGGGTACGGCGAAGCTGGTCACCTTCGATCTGAACCAGGAGACCGCTCAGCTGATCAAGGACGGGAAGATCGAGTTCGCCATCGACCAGCAGCCCTACGTGCAGGGCTACCTGGCGGTCACCTCGCTCTACCTCTACCTGAAGAACGGCAACGACATCGGCGGCGGGCGGCCCGTGCTGACCGGGCCGTCGTTCGTGGACAAGTCCAACATCGACACCATCCTGCCGTACACCCAGAAGAACACCCGGTGAGGCGGGCGGTGCGCCCCGAGGTGGGCGCGCTGGTGGCGGCCGCGGTCATCTTCGTCTTCTTCCTGGCGGTGGCCCCGGCGTTCCGGTCGGCGGACGCGTTCGTCACGGTGCTGTACCAGTCGTCGACGATCGGGATCGTCGCGGTGGCCGTCGGGATGTTGATGATCGGCGGCGAGTTCGACCTGTCCGCCGGGGTCATCGTGACCTCGGCCGGGCTGGTCAACTCGATGTTCTGCTGGTATTTCGGGATCAACCTGTGGGTCGGCGCGATCCTGTCGCTGTTGTTCTGCCTCGCCGTCGGTTTCCTCAACGGCTACCTGGTGATGCGCACCGGGATCCCCAGCTTCCTGATCACGCTCGGCACCTTCTTCGTGTTGCAGGGCGCGAACCTGGGCGTCACCAAGCTCGTCACCGGCTCGGTGTCCAGCACCGATGTCAGCCGGATCGACGGGTTCGGCTCGCTCGGCGCGATCTTCGCGTCCAGTTTCGCGATCGGGCCGGTCGTGGTCTGGGGCACGGTGGTGTGGTGGATCCTCTTCGTGGCGGTCGCGACCTGGATTCTGCGGCGCACCCGCGGCGGGAACTGGATCTACGCGGTCGGTGGGGCCGCCGACAGCGCCCGTGCGGTCGGGGTGCCTGTCGTCCGTACCAAAATCGGGCTTTTTCTCGCCGTGTCGTTTCTCGGCTGGTTCGTCGGGATGCACAACCTCTACCGGTTCAACACGTTGCAGGCCGGCGGCGGGGTCGGCAACGAGTTCCTCTACATCATCGCGGCGGTGGTCGGCGGCACCCTGCTGACCGGCGGGTTCGGCAACGCGCTCGGGGTGGCGATCGGGGCGTTCATCTTCGGCATGACCAGCCTCGGCATCGTCTACGCGGGCTGGGACCCGAACTGGTTCCGGGCCTTCCTCGGCGTGATGCTGCTGCTCGCCGTCCTGGTCAACCTCTACGTCCGCAGGCTGGCCACGAGGGAGGCGCGCGCATGATCGAGATGACCGGGATCGGGAAGTCCTACGGTCCGATCCGTGCCCTGCGCGACATCGACCTGCGGGTCAACGCCGGCGAGGTGACCTGCGTGCTCGGCGACAACGGCGCCGGCAAGTCCACCCTCATCAAGATCATGTCGGGGTTGCATCCGCACACCTCCGGCACGATGCGCGTCGACGGCCGGGAGACCGTCTTCACCTCCCCGCGGCAGGCCCTCGACCTCGGCATCGCCACCGTCTACCAGGACCTGGCCGTGGTCCCGCTGATGGAGGTGTGGCGCAACTTCTTCCTCGGCTCCGAGCTGACCGGCGGCCGGTTCCCGCTCGCCGGGCTGCGGATCCGGGACATGCGCCGGATCGCCGACGAGGAACTGCGCAAGATGGGCATCACCGTGGCCGACATCGATCAGCCGATCGGCACCCTCTCCGGCGGGCAGCGGCAGTGCGTGGCGATCGCGCGCGCCGTCTACTTCGGTGCGCGGGTGCTGATCCTGGACGAGCCGACCGCGGCGCTCGGCGTGCGGCAGTCCGGGGTGGTGCTGCGGTATGTGGCGGCGGCCCGGGACCAGGGCATCGGCGTCGTCTTCATCACCCACAACCCGCACCACGCGTACCTGGTGGGGGATCACTTCGTGGTGCTGAAGCTGGGCGCCATGGTGCTGGACGCGCGGCGCGGGTCGGTCAGCCTCGACCGGCTGACCGCCGAGATGGCCGGCGGCGCCGAGCTGACCGAGCTGGCCGAAGAGCTGCGACGGCCGGCGTGACGGCGTACCGGAAATGGTCTTCGAAAATGGGTGAGTGGCCCGTTGCCGGCGGCGTGCCCCGCGGTCGTCGGCAAATCCGGCGCGGAGCACGCCGTCGGCGGCCGGACCGGGCAGCACGTGCCTGATGCTGCCCGGTGCCGGTGGCCGCCGTTCTAGCTGTTGGGCAGGACCAGCACCTGGCCCGGGAAGATCCGGTCCGGGTCCGGCACGATGTCGCGGTTGAGGTTCCAGATGTCGCGCCACCGGTTCTCGTTGCCGAGCTTCTCGCGGGCGATCTTCGACAGCGAGTCGCCGGGCCGGACCGTGTAGAGCTTCGGGATCGGGCCGGTCGGCTGAGCCGGCGGCAGGAACAGCACCTGCCCCGGGAAGATCCGGTCCGGGTTCTGGATCGTCGCCCGGTTCAGCACGAAGATCTCCGGCCAGCGGGCCTCGTTGCCCAACTGCTCCCGCGCGATCCTCGCGAGGCTGTCGCCCGGCCGCACCTTGTAGGTGCGCGGCTGCTCGCCGCCCGGCAGCACCCCGGCCAGGCGCAGCAGGTCGGCCAGCTCGAAGTGGCCGGGTTTCCGCGACGGCAGGGTGGGCCGCCAGCCGGGCGTCCGCAGGTACGAGTCGTCGCTGCGCAGCGCGAGACCGATCAGCACCTCGGCGACGATGGTGCTGCCGACCGGGCCCAGGTGGGCGCCGTCGTGCAGGGCCTTCGCCTCGGCCAGGACGTAGTACCAGAGCGGGGTACGGGTCAGGAACTCGCTGTCGTCCAGCACCGCCCGCTGGGCGTCACTGCCCGCCGCGGCCCGGATCTGGTCCTTGGTCAGCTCCTCCACCCCGATCAGGTGGGCGATCGCCTGGCCGGTGGGCAGCCGCAGCCGGTAACCGCGCAGCAGGTTGCGGACCGCGAGCCGGCTGGCGTCGGCCGGCACCTGCGGTGTGCCGTCGATGTTCTTCAGGTTGAACAGGGCGCCGCCGCCACGGTTCAGGCCGAACGCCGCCAGCTTGGTGTCGATCTTGCGGGTCTTCATCACCTGGTCGCCGGAGCCGATGATGTTCTCCCACTCGATGATCCAGTTCTCCGGCAGCGTCTCCGCCGGGCCGAGCCGGATCTCCTCACCGAGCTGCCCGCTCAGCGCCGTGAAGACGAACAACAGGTCCAGGCTGCCCGGCGGCTGGGTGTCGACGCGGAAGTTGGAGTTGAAGTTGTAGACGCCCCGGACCATCGAGTGCCCGAACCGGTAGGCGGCCACCGCGAACTCCAGCGGCATGTAGAACGGTGCGGCGTACGGGTTGTACCACCGGTTGCCGTGGGTGAGGATGCCCTGCACGATCTCCTTGTCGGCGACCCTCTTGAGAAAGTCCTCGATCACGATGTACTGGTAGTGCTGGCGCAGCGTGCGACGGGCCTCGCCATAGGACAGACCCTGGTCGACGAGCACGTTGTGCGCCTTGAGGAACGCCACGTGCAGCTGCGAGATGATGGTGTTCTCGTCGTTGCGCGGGTCGCCGATCAGGGCCGCCCGGTCGTGCGTCTTGTCCGTGGGGTTGCGCCCCTCCCGGTGCACGTCGTTGTCGTCGCCCTTGCCCTTGGGCCGGGCGGTCGGCGGCGGGTTCGGGTTCGGCGGGTTCTGCAACGGGATGTTGTGCACCTTGCCGACCCGCAGCTTGTCGGAGTCGTCCGGGTCGAACTGCTGCGGCGGGCTGTACAGACTGTCCAGGTCCAGGGTGGCCGAACGCTGGTTGCGCAGCACCCGGTGCATCTCCTCGAGGGTGAGCGGCAGCATGCCGTCATCGAGGAGCACCTCCATCCTGGCCGAACCCAGACCGCGTTTCTCGTCCTCGATCTCCAGGGTGATGTCGTGGTCGATGAACTGGCCGAGATAGGTGTAGGCGGCCGGGATCGGGCTGTTGTCGTCCCGGTTCTCCTCCGCGGTGTCGTCCAGCATCGTCGCGCCGAGCCGCTTCAGCTGGGCGTTCGTGCTGGGCGACTGTGGCAGCAGGTTCGCCTCGTCCTCCTGCAACATCGGGAAGAGCAGGTCGAACGGTTGAGTGCTGACCGGCGGCGCCAGCGCGAACGCCAATGGCGACCGGGCGGCGAATGCGGCGAGTTCGGTCTTCGCCTGGTCGATGTCCTCGTCGGTGATGGGTTGCCCGTGTCCGAGACGCGGCATGGTGGGTCCTCTTTTCCGAGGTGGCGAAAATGGCCGCGCGATGACGTCGACCGGCGCGGCCTCGACCGGTCCATATCGGCCGGTGTCTCTCAGCGGCCACGATAGGCAGCGGCACCTGGAAGTGAAGACAGATGGGTGACACAGCGCGACGCTGTTGTTGGCAAATGGTGTCAAGCACGGCTTTCTCGAGTGGCGTCAGCGGTGCCGCAGGCCGTCGAAGGCCAGGTCGGCGACGGTGCCGGCGATGGACTCCGGAGCGCCCCGGTCCGGCCTGTACCACTCGATCAGCGAGTTCACCATGCCGAACAGCAGGCGGGCCGCGGTCGCCGGGTCCACGTCGGCCCGCACCCCACCCTCGGCCTGCGCCTGTTTCACCAGGTCGGTGACGATCCGGTCGAACTCCCGGCGGCGGGCCAGGGCGTGCTGCTCGGCCGCCGTGTTGCCCCGGACCCGCAACAACAGGGTGACGAACTCCAGGCGGTCGGCCAGGACCAGCACGCTGCGCCGGATCAGGTCCTTCAGGCGTACGGTCGCCGCGCCCTCGTCCCGCACGGCCGCCTCGGCCGCCTCGAACAGGCCGTCCAGCGCCCGGTCGACGGCCATCGTGAGCAACTGCTCCTTGCCGCTGACGTGGTGGTAGAGCGTCGACTTGGTGATGCCCAGCGACTCGGCCACGTCGAACATGCTGGTGGCGTCGTAACCGCGGGTGTTGAACAGGCGGACGGCGGCGGCCAGCACCGCGTCCTGATCATGCCCCGGACGGCCGCGGCGCCGGCTCTTCTCCACAGGTTGAATCTAGCCTCTTGATTTACCGACCGATCGGGCGGTTAATGGAGGCATGACGAGTCCCGCTGAGCTCTACACCACCCACCGCGAGCTGCTGGACCGCGCGGTCACCGCGACCGCGGCGCGTGACTACTGGTCGGCCTATCCGGAGTCGCCCAGCAAGTCGGTCTACGGCGAGGAGGCCGCGCCCACCGGCGACCGGGCCTTCACCGGCCTGCTCGGCCAGCCCTTCCCGCTCGACGTGCCGGGCGCTGTGGGCAGCGTGTCCACCGAGCGCTCTCCCTATGGCATCGAGCTGGGGATCAGCTATCCGAAAGCCGACCCGCTCGCCCTGATCGCCGCCGCCCGGGCCGCCACCCCCGGCTGGCGCGCGGCCGGCCCCACCGGCCGGGCCGGCGTCGCCGCCGAGATCCTCAGCCGCCTGCACGCCCGGGTCTTCGAGCTGGCCCACGCCGTGCAGCACACCACCGGCCAGGCCTTCGTGATGGCCTTCCAGGCCGGCGGCACCCACGCGCTCGACCGCGGCCTGGAGGCCGTGGCGTGCGCGCTCGCCGCCACCACCCGGCTGCCGTCCGAGTCCCGCTGGACCAAGGGGCAGCTCGAGCTGGCCAAGACGGCCACCGTCACCGGGCGCGGCGTCGGCCTGGTCATCGGCTGCACCACCTTCCCGACGTGGAACGGATTCCCCGGCCTCTTCGCCAGCCTCGTCACCGGCAACCCGGTGATCGTCAAGCCGCACCCGGGCGCGGTCCTGCCGCTCGCCATCACCGTCCAGGTCTGCCGCGAGGTCCTCGCCGAGGCCGGCCTCAACCCCGACGTGGTGACCCTCGCCGCCGAGGAGCCCGGTGACGGCGTCGCCGCGACCCTGGCCACCCACCCCGACGTGCGGATCGTCGACTTCACCGGCTCCAGCGAGTTCGGCGACTGGCTGGAGGCGAATGCCCGGCAGGCCGTCGTCTACACCGAGAAGGCCGGGCTCAACACCGTCGTCCTCGACTCCACCGCCGACTACCAGGGCCTGCTGCGCAACCTGGCGTTCTCCCTCTCGCTGTACAGCGGCCAGATGTGCACCACCCCGCAGAACCTGCTGATCCCGCGCGACGGCATCGACACCGACGCCGGCCACCGCGACGTCGAGGAGTTCGCCGCCGACCTGGGCGCGGCCCTCGACAAGCTGCTCGGCGACCCGCGCCGGGCCGCCGGGACACTCGGGGCCATCGTCAACGACGGGGTGTTCGCGCGCCTCACCGAGGCGGGCACCGCCCCGGGCGTCGTGCACCCGTCCACCGCGATCGCCGACGAGCAGTTCCCCGGCGCGACCATCCGGACGCCGCTGGTGGCCCGGCTCGACGCGGCCGACGAGAAGACCTACACCCGGGAGTGGTTCGGGCCGGTCTCGTTCCTGATCACCACCGACTCGACCGAGCACAGCCTGCGGATCTTCACCGAAACCGTCCGGGCACACGGCGCCCTCAGCGCGCTCGTGCACTCCACCTCGCCCGCCGTGCTGGAGTCGGCCCGCGAGGCCGCGCTCGACGCCGGCGTGCACCTCTCGGAAAACCTGACCGGCGGCGTGTTCGTGAACCAGACGGCCGCGTTCAGCGACCTGCACGGCACCGGGGCGAACCCGGCGGCCACCGCCTCGCTGACCGACGACTGGTTCGTGGCCGGCCGGTTCTTCACCCTCCAGTCGCGGCGGCCGGTGTGAGCACCGTCGACTCTGCCCCCACCGGCTTCGACGAGGCCATCGCGCGCGATCAGCGGATCGAGCCGGCCGACGACATGCCGGAGGGCTACCGGCGCACGATGGTGCGGCAGATCGCCCAGCACGCGCACTCCGAGATCATCGGCATGCAGCCGGAAGGAGACTGGATCACCCGGGCGCCCACGCTGCGGCGCAAGGCGATCCTGCTCGCCAAGGTGCAGGACGAGGCGGGGCACGGGCTCTACCTCTACTCGGCGGCGGAGACGCTGGGCGCCGACCGTGGTGACCTGACCCGCCGGCTCATCGAGGGCCGGCAGAAATACTCGTCGATCTTCAACTATCCGACGCGGTCGTTCGCCGACGTCGGAGTGATCGGCTGGCTCGTCGACGGGGCGGCCATCTGCAATCAGGTGCCGCTCTGCCGTAGCTCGTACGGGCCGTACGCCCGCGCCATGATCCGCATCTGCAAGGAGGAGTCGTTCCATCAGCGGCAGGGATACGAGCTGCTCATGACGATGATGCGGGGCACGCCGGCCCAGCGGGAGATGGTGCAGGACGCCGTCGACCGCTGGTGGTGGCCGTCGCTGATGATGTTCGGCCCGCCGGACGCCGACTCACCCAACACGGCCCAGTCGATGGCTTGGAAGATCAAGCGGCACACCAACGACGAGCTGCGGCAACGGTTCGTCGACATGACCGTGCCGCAGGCTGAGGCGCTCGGTGTCACGCTGCCCGACCCCGACCTGCGGTGGAACCCCGAGCGCGGCCACCACGACTTCGGCCGGCCGGACTGGGACGAGTTGCGGCGGGTCATCTCCGGTGACGGGCCGATGAACGCACAACGGTTGCGGCGGCGGCGTGCGGCCGATGAGGACGGGGCGTGGGTCCGCGAGGCGGCGGCCGCGCCCCCCCCCCCCCCCCCCCCCCCCCCCCCCGGGCCACCTCCTCCGCCGCTTCGATCCTGGAGGGGGAGCGATGACCCGGCACGAGTGGCCGCTGTTCGAGGTGTTCGTGCGGGCGAAGCGCGGGCTCAACCACGTGCACGTGGGGTCGCTGCGGGCGGCCGATCACGAGATGGCGCTGCACCACGCCCGCGACCTCTACACCCGGCGCAACGAGGGCGTCAGCATCTGGGTCGTCCGGTCGGACGCGGTCGCCGCCAGCGATCCGGCCGACCGGGACGCGTTCTTCGAGCCCAGCGCCGACAAGGTGTACAGGCATCCCACCCACTACGCCATCCCCGACAACGTTCCGCACATCTGAGAGCCCGGACATGGCCTTCGACGACGCTTACCACGCGCTCACCGACCACGACGACGATGCCCGATGGGCCTACGGGACCGGCTTCGTCGACAAGCTCGCCGGGGTGCCCGGCGACCTGCCGGACGGGGTGGACCGAGCCGACCTCGCCGAGTACTGCCTGATGCTCGGCGACGACGCGCTCATCCTGTCCCACCGCCTCCAGCAGTGGGTGACCCGCGCCCCCGAGCTGGAGGACGAGCTGGCCCTCGCCAACATCGGCCTCGACCTGCTCGGCCAGGCCCGCCTGCTACTCACCCGGGCCGGCGTGGCCGAGGGCTGGGGCCGCGACGAGGACGACCTGGCGATGCGGCGCGACCCCTCCGGCTTCCGCAACGTCCGCCTCGCCGAACGCGCCGACGCCGACTTCGCCCACCTGGTGGCCCGGCTGTTCGCCCTGTCCACGTGGCGGCTCGCGCTGCTCGACCGGCTGACCGCCTCCCGCGACCCGATGCTCGCGGCGATCGCCGCCAAGGGCGTCAAGGAGGTCACCTACCACCGCGACTACGCGGCCCAGTGGGTGGTCCGGCTGGGCGACGGCACCCCGCTCTCCCACGACCGGATGCGGGCCGCGGTCGAGACCCTGGCCCCGCAACTGGCCGAGCTGTTCCTCTCCCACCCCACCGAGGCGCGGCTCGCCGAGGCGGGCGCCGCCGTGGACCCGGCCACGCTGGAGGCCGAGTTCACCCAGGTCTGGACGCACGTCCTCCAGACCGCGACCCTCACCGCACAGCCGGTTCCCTCCGGCGCCGCGGATGCGCAGCCGTCGGGGCGGGCCGGGGAGCACACGCCCGCGCTCGCCGAGATCCTGGACGAGATGCAAGGGGTGGCGCGATCGGTGCCCGGAGGTGCGTGGTGACCGGCACCGCGGCCGAGGTGGTCGGCGCCGTCACCGACCCGGAGCTCCCGATGCTCACGCTCGCCGAGCTCGGAGTGATCCGTGAGGTGCGGCAGGACGAGGACGGGGTGCTGGTGACGATCACGCCCACCTACTCGGGATGCCCGGCCATGGAGAGCATTCGGGCGGACATCCGAAGCGCTCTGCGGCAGGCCGGATTCGGGCGCGCCGAAGTGCGTACCGTGATCGCTCCTCCCTGGACCACCGACTGGATCAGCGCATCCGGGCGGCGCAAGCTCGCCGAGGCGGGCATCGCCCCGCCGGGGGCGGCACCCGTCCGAGCGACCGGACCGATTCCGATCAACCTGAGCCCGCGGCCGACCGCGGTCTCCTGCCCACGCTGCGGGCACACCGACACCGAGACACTCGCCGCGTTCGGTGCCACCGCCTGCCGTGAACTGCGGCGATGCCCGGCCTGCCGGGAACCCTTCGAGCACATGCGGGAGATCTGAGATGAGCGCCCTCGGATTCCACCCGCTGCGGGTCGCGGCCGTCGACCGGCTCTGCGACGACGCGGTCGCCGTCACCTTCGACGTGCCCGACGAGCTGGGGGAGCGGTTCCGGTTCCGGCCGGGGCAGTCCCTGACCGTGCATCGAGAGGGTGAGCGGCGGACGTACTCGATCTGTGCACCCGTGGGCGCCGCGCCGCGTATCGGGGTGCGTGAGGTGCCCGGCGGCCGCGTCTCGGCGTGGATCGTCCACCAGTTGCGGCCCGGTGACCTGGTCGAGGTCGCGCCGCCGTCCGGTACGTTCACCCCGGACCTGGAAGCCGGCGGCCGCCACGTGCTGATCGGCGCCGGATCCGGCATCACCCCGCTGCTGTCGATCGCGGCGTCGCTGCTGCGGCGGCCGGACACCGACGTCAGCCTGTTCTACGGCAACCGGCGCGCGGACACGGTGATGTTCGCCGAGGAGCTCGCCGACCTGAAGGACCTCCATCCGGACCGGCTGGAACTCGTCCACGTCCTCTCCCGGGAGCCACGGGAGACCGAGCTGTTCAGCGGCCGCCTCGACGCGGACCGGCTCCGGGCACTGCTGCCCGCGCTGATCGACGTGCCGGCGGTCGGGCACTGGTGGCTGTGCGGCCCGTTCGGCATGGTGACCGACGCGATCGAGGTGCTCAGCGAGTCGGGAGTGCCCGCCGCGCGGATCCACCGGGAGCTGTTCTGGGTGGACGAGGCGCCGCCCGCGCCGGTCCGCTCCGAGGACACCGCCCGGGGGCCGAGCCGCGAGGTCACCGTGATTCTGGACGGACGGTCCACGACGGTCGCCGTGCCCGAGGGCGTCACGCTGCTCGAAGGGGCGCAGACGGCCCGGCCGGACCTGCCGTTCGCCTGCAAGGGTGGGGTGTGCGGCACATGCCGGGCCCGGGTCACCGACGGCGAGGTGACGATGCGGCGCAACTTCGCGCTGGAGGAGGCGGAGGTCGCCGACGGGTTCGTGCTCACCTGCCAGAGCCTCGCCGAGTCACCGAAGGTAGTGATCGACTTCGATCAGTGAAATCGATTTCGGCAGGTGCACGGGTGCGGGCAGAATCACCGGATGCGAATCAGGGCGGCCCGGACCGGCGATCTCACCCGGTTGCAGGACATCGAGCGGGCGGCCGGCGAACCGTTCCGTGTCATCGGCATGACGGAGATCGCCGACGACGAACCGCCATCGATCGACCAACTGTCGGAGTATGTCGAGGCGGGCCGCGCGTGGGTGGCCACCGTCGCCGGTGGCGCTGACGTGCCGGTCGCCTACCTGATCGCCGACCTGATCGACGGCAACCTGCACATCGAGCAGGTGTCGGTGGATCCCGCCCACGCCCGGCAGGGCATCGGGCGGCGGCTGATCGAGCACGTCGCCGACTACGCGCGGGGCGCCGGCATGCCGGCGCTGACACTGACCACCTTCGTGGATGTTCCGTGGAACGCGCCGTACTACCGGCGGTGCGGCTTCGTCGACCTGGACGGGGACACGCTCACCGAGGGCCTCCGTGCGGTCCGCGACCACGAGGCGGCCATCGGCCTGGACCGCTGGCCCCGAGTCTGCATGCGCCGCGACCTCCGCGGCTGAGCGGCGCGCCGCCGTTCACCGTGCCCGTTGATGGCGCTTCGCGTCCGCGCCCACGGGGCTTCGTGTCCGCGGTGATTTTCCTTCGCGCGCGTGCCCATGGGCTTCGCGTCCGTGCCTATTGGGCTTCGGGCTGTGTTCATGGCGCTTTGCGTCCGCGTTCGTGGGGCTTCGTGTCCGGGTTCATCTTCCTTCGCGCCTGTGCTCATGGCGCTTCGCGTCCGTGCCTATTGGGCTTCGGGCTGTGTTCATGGCGCTTTGCGTCCGCGTTCGTGGGGCTTCGTGTCCGCGTTCATCTTCCTTCGCGCCCGTGCCCATGGGGTTTCGCGTCCGTGGGCTTCGGGTTTGCGGATGGCATCAGTCCAGCAGGTCGTAACGGTCCAGCGCGTCCGGTGTACGGCGGTGAGCTCCCAGACCGACGGTGTCGAATTCGTCGAAGCCGGCGTCCGGGCGTACACCCAGAGCGCGAAGCGCGCCGTTGATGTCCTCCACGGCCGCGACCCGCGCGCCGTCGTGGAAGACGCATGCCCACTGGTCACCTACGCCGCCGAAGTATTCGGTCATGATCACGGCGAACGGCGCCGGGCTCCGGCCGGTGACCGACGCGGCCAGATCGGCCAGCACGGCCTCCCGGGGGAAGATCGGCGGGAAATCATCGGGTACGTCGAGGAGCGTCCCGACCCGGCGAAGACGCTGCTGATAGGACGCGTAGGCGAGACTGATGTGGATCAGCCGCAGGTCATGACCGAGAGGCAGCCCCTCGACGTCCCACTCCCGGGCCGCGGCCTCGTCGAACGGCTCGGCGACCAGCAGCGCCGTGATCTGGTGTCCCATGCGCGGGACGCTAACAGCAGCGCCCCGCGACCTCCGAACCGAAATCAGGCCGGCAACTGGGCGAGCACGAAGATCTGGCTCTCCGCCGGGCCGCCGGGCGGGACGAACTCGACCGTCTCGATGCTGACCACGGTGAAGCCGTGCGCCTCGACGACCGCGGCCAAGTCGTCCTGCAGGTAGCCGGAGACGGTCACCGGCACGCCGAGGAACTCGAACGGAAGACTGTCACCGTCGAAGTTGACCATGCCGATAGCCAGGTAACCGCCCGGTTTCAGCCAGCCGGCGACGAGGTCGAGGCTCTTCTCGATCCGCTCCTTGGAGAGCATGAGCAGCGAGAAGAACGCGGTCGCCGCCTCGAACCGGCCGAAGTCGGCGGGCAGGTCGGCGAAGTCGGCGTGCACGAACTCGGCGGCGGGCACCTGCTCGCGGGCCACCCGCAGCATGCCCTCGGAAATGTCCACACCGACCACCTGGTGATCGGATTCGGTCAGCAGCTTGGCGGTGGGCACACCCGTGCCGCAGCCCAGGTCGAGCACCGCGGCGCCGGCCGGCAGCAGACCGGCGAGCCGCTGCACGAGCGCGATCTGAACGGGATTATGGCTGTGCTCGCCCTGATACTTCTCAGCGAGTTGATCGAAAACCTCCATGCGCGGACCGTACGGCAGCGGCATCCAATGTGGAAGCCGATCATCAGAGGAACCGGGTGACACCTTCGGCCATGATCCGGTCGTCCAGTCGGGACCGGTCCATGTTGGCGCACAACACGATCGACGCCCCGGCGGTCAGCGGCGCCATCAGCCAGATCAGCGGATCCTCGCAGGCCACCGTGTCGACCAGCACCCGATCCCCGGCCACGATGCCCCGCGCTCCGGCCACGGCGGCCGCGGCTGCGCCGTACTCCCCGAAGGTCGTGCCGTCGACCGTCGCCGTCTCACCCACCGCGACCCCGCCCGAAGGTGGTGGCGTGCCCAGATGGGACCGCGCCGCGGGCGGAAAGTCGCGATAGCCGGGCGGAACATCCGGGCTCGGCCCGCCACCGGGAGCCAGACCGAGCACGAACTGGTGCGGCGCGGGCGGCACATCCTCCAGCCAGCTGCCGACCCGGCGCCGCTCCACGAACGTCACGTCCAGAGCCGGCCCGGTGTCCGGATCCAGCCCGGCCGCGCCCCACCCGCGGAACGACACCTCGATTCCGGCCGCCCACGCCCCGAGCAGCACCGCCGCCGTCTGCCAGTGCGGCGGCAGCAGCACCCCGGCCCGGCTGCCGCGGCGCAGCCCGCACTCCCCGCTGAGCAGCGCGGCCGTCGCCGCGACCCAGACGCCCAGCTCGGCGGCGGTCAGCCCGGTACGCTCGCCGGTCGCGTCGTCGTAGTAGGTGATCAACTGGTCGCTCATCGCGCCTCACCCTAGCCACGCCGGAACCGCACCGGCATCACCCGACAGAGGCCTTCAGCCGAGTCAGGCGGCGCGGATCCGGGACAGTTCACGCGCCTCCGCGGCGTACCGGGTGAGGAGATGAACCGTCCGCGGGCCCGCCTCGCCGTCGACCGGAAGGCCGGTCCGGATCTGGAAGTAGCGGACCGCCTCGGCCAGTTGGGCGTCATCCGGGGAGATCCGGACGCCCAGGTCGGCGAAGAGCGCGCGCAGCACCTCCGGATCGGCCGGCGGGACCGGCTCGTTCCAGCCGATCAGACCGCCGACCGCGCTGCCGACCACGCTGAGCATTCCTCGTGCTGACATCGTGACCTCCCGGTGCGTCGTGATGAACCCAGCATCTCGGCGGGACCTGTGCCGAACATCTGCCTGCCGTCTTCAGGACCTGTGCGCGGCTACGACTTTCGGCCGATCCAGCCGTGAGGGGTAACGCGTCGTGACGCTGTTCGGAAGCGGGCAGCGCGCGGTAGGAGACGGCGGTTACTCCGGGTCAGGAAGAGCACCGGGCCATCTGGTCCAGCGGTTCGATCTGCTCGAACGGGCCGGTCGTTGATGAAGCCGAAACGCGGCGCCGAGTCGGCCCAACGGCCTGGCCCGGCGATCCTAGGACTGGCTCCGGCGATCCCAGCCTCTAGGACTGGCTTTGGGGATCCCAGCCTGGCTCCGGCGATCCTAGGACTGGCAGAGCGTCCTTCGGGCCAGTGTCACGAGACGGCGGGCGTCCACCGGTTCCAGACCGGATTCGGTCAGCTCGGCGGCTGCCTCGGCGCGGTCGTTGCCGGCCGCCAAGGACGAGCACGCCTGCCCGCCCAGCTCGGTGATCTCCTCGCTGCGCCGGTCCATCGCCACGGCGGGCAGTTCGCCGCGTACCGCGTCGAGGAACTCGTCGCCGATCACCGCCTGAGCCCCGTCATCCGTCTCCGGCGGCGTGCCGGTCACGGCGCCCGGGCTGCCCGGCGCGGCCACCGGACCGGTCGGGCCGATTCCGGTCCCCGCGCTGCCCACCGCGGCCACCGGGCCGGTCACGCTGGGTGCCGCGCCGATCGGTTCCGGGTCTTTCCATTCCGGTACGGGTGACGCGCCCACACAGCCGGAAAGCAACGGCACGACCGCCAGCACCACGAGCCCGGCCCTGCTCAGCGCCTTGTGCCCCACCGCATTCCGCCGTCGCGACGGGCTGGTGGGCTTGTTCGCGAGCTTGCTCATCGTGCCTCCCGGGGGTCGGCCGACCGGGGAGAGCGCAGTGCCGCCGCGGGCTCGTTGATGGTCGGACCGAAGGGCCGCCGTTCCACCGTCGGTCGCGGGCGCCCGATCCGTCCGCCTGTGAGTTTCGTGAAAGGAAGCTCGGAACTGTGCGAAACCGCAACGCCGACGGTCGACGATTCCGGCCGGTCCAGCCGGTCCGCCGGGCCGTCACCGAGCTGCGCCACCGAGGCGGGCCGGGTGCATGCGGCGACGGCGACGGGCGGTGTGGCCATCGTTTCCGACGTCGATCCGCAGGGCCGGACCGCGATGGCGGAACTCGCCGGGACCACCGTGGGGGGAGCGGGTGGGGCGCTCGGGGGAAGGTTGGGGAGCAGCATCCGGCCGACCCTAGACATCCGCGGCGCACATGCGAGCCGCCGCGCCGGGGCTACCCGGAAGGGCTACCGGGGCGTACAGCGAAGTCACAGACGGCTCACCGCTCCGAAACAAGATCGGAGCGGAACCTCGAGGGCATGACCGACCTGCTGAGCCGCCCCGCCCTGGACGACCGGACCCGTGACGCCGGCGAGCGCGTCGCCTACGACCTTCCGCCGACGGGTGTCCCGCCGGTGACGTGGGAAACGCCCAGGGATCCCCGCTGGCGGCGCCGGGTCGCGGGCGGCGCGGCGATCCTGGCCCTGATCGCCGGTGGGGGCGGCGGCGGCGCGTTGCTCGCCGAGCACTACCTGCGTGGCGGTTCCGCGCCGGCCTCCGCCGCGCCGACGACGATCGCCGAAACGGGGGACCTGGCGCCGATCGTGGCCCAGGTGCAGCCGAGCGTCGTGACCGTCCTCGTCGACAGCGCCCGCTCGTCGTCGCTGGGCTCCGGCGTGGTACTGAGCGCGGACGGTCTCATCCTGACCAACAACCACGTGGTGGCGGCGGACGGCGCGGTCAGCGTGCGCCTGTCGACCGGGCAGACCGCCCCGGCGCGGGTGATCGCCACCGACGCCACCCACGACCTGGCCCTGGTCCAGGCGGCGGGCCTGTCCGGTCTCACCCCGGTCACCTTCGCCACCGGCGACAGTGTGGCGGTCGGCGACACGGTGCTGGCCTTCGGCGCCCCGCTCGGCCTGGAGGGAACTGTCACCTCGGGCATCGTCTCCGCCCTCGACCGCAGCGTCGACACCGGCGGTGAGAAGCTCACCGGCCTGCTGCAGACCGACGCGGCGATCAACCAGGGCAACTCCGGCGGCGCGCTGGTCGACACCTCCGGCCGGGTGGTCGGCATCAACGTAGCGATCGCCACGGCCGGCGACAGCACCGGCAGTGTGGGCCTCGGCTTCGCGATCCCGGCCGGCACCGTCACCGCGGTGGTGTCCCAGCTCCAGGCCCAGGCCCGCTGACCTCTCCCGAACCGTCCGCCCGTGCTGGGCCGTGTCCGTTCTCCAATAGCGATGCACCGTGGCCGATCATGCCCTGTTGGTCGTGAGCTATCCAGGTAGGTGTTGCTTCGTCCGTCGTTCTGCGGCTGACGTTGCCGATCATTGCGATGTGGATCATGGCTTCGGAGCTGTCTGGGCGGGTCTCGTGGTCGCGGGCGAGCCTGCGGTGCGCCATCAGCCAGCCCAGGCCTCGCTCCACGATCCAGCGCCGTTTGACGACGGGGAAGCCGCCGGCTTCTGAATACGCAGCGCCCGTCGGGCGTCGGAGAAGTCGCTGGGGTACGCGCGGTGGGCGGTCACGGTCGGGACCTACCTGGACAGAGCCGAGGTTCGTCGCCACCGGCATGAACGGCGATTCACCGTCAGACTTGGCGCCCCCGGCAATGGGAGAATGGTCGAACACCGATGTGACCTCGCCGTATCGGATCGGGAAGCGGGCGTCCCGGTCAGTATCGGTCAAGTCCCACTTGTGCGAACTCGTCGATCTCGTAGCGAGCACGCACGCCGAGGGCGCGCAGCCCTTTGTTGATCGCCATGTCGTCGCGCGTGACCCAGGCGCGGGGCGGCCCGTCGTTCGAGGTGCTGGTCAGCCACGGCCCGAAGAGAACCTCACCGTTGCGCCAGGCGACGACGTCGTGCGTGCCGGTGCCGCCGAAGAACTCGGAGAACACGTACATCACGTCGCCGTCGGCGGACAGCTCCCGGGCCCACCGTTCGACGCCGACGCTCAGCTCGAAGAATCCGCCGCTGACTCGCCGGTCGCCGCCGTCATGCCCCAGCGCAGCGCGCGTCTCGCTGGTGATGTCGATGAACCAGAATCCCGCGACGTCCAGCGGTGTCGCCGTGGCACCGGCGGGCAGCGGCCCTTCGGGCGGCGTGGAGCCTTTGATGACGATCCCCTCGACCGTCCCTGCCATGTGGCGTTCTCCTCGGTCTGCGAAGCAAGATCATCGTATCCTCCGGCGGCCACCCTGCCGGAGTGCCCGGCGAGAACGCGCAGCCAGACCGGTTCAGTCAAGGGTGTGGATGCGAAGGGATCCTCAGTCCGCTGAGGACGGTAGGGCTCGCGTGACGACGTGGGTGGTCCGCATCATCGACCACGATCTTGCCCCAGCCTCTCGACTGCGTCTGCGTCTTCGGACTCGACCTGCCCCATGCCTTCGCCCACGATCTCGACCTCACCCGAGCCTTCTCGTGCGACCTCAGCCTCAACACCGGTAGAGCGATTCGCGGATGCTGATCGACCGGCGGGCCAGGACCCATCCGCGGTGGCTGCGGCGAACGCGGTGCGGATCACGATCCAGGCCCCGTCGTAGACCCGCGGGCCGTGAGCGCCGACGCCGCAATCCTGCTTCCCGCGGTCTGGACGAGATTGGGCTGAACCGGGCTGCGGACGTTGGGGTGTTGGTCAAGTGGGGGAGCCGGTCAGAAATCGCGCCACTTGTCGAACCAGTCCTCTGCGGTTGGGGTGGGGACACCGGCCCGCTCGGCCAAGCCGGCGAAAGCGTCTCCGGCCTCCTCGCGGCGCAGCGTGTCGACGATTTCCCATTTCTCGTCGACCTGGTTGATCGCCTCCACCAGGGTGCGCAGGATCGGCTCGGCGTCGGCGGGAGTGCGGGTGGCGGGCAGCCGGTCGACGGCCCGCAGCGCGGCGGCGAACGCCTTGCAGGCGGCGGCTCCGGCTTTCGGGTGGTCGTCGGCCCAGTCGCGGAACGGGTTGTCCATGTTGGCGGCCAGCCAGCTGTCCGACTTGGCGCCGGCCAGCGACAACCCCACCTCGGTACGCCGGAGGCGCGCCCGCAGTTCCTTGGCCACCGACCCGCGCAGGCCGTGGATGTCGAGGTGCCGCAGACCCGGCAGGTGGGTCAGCACATCGGCGTCCACCCCGTACGCGTCGACCATCTCCAGCAGCCGCAGCCCGGGCAGACCGGCGAGCGCCGCCGGGTCGTCGAGGCGGCCCGGCGCCGCGCCCCACTGCAGTCGTAGGGTGTGCATGTCGCGCAGGCCGGCCACGGTGGCGGCGGACAGCACGCCCGCGCCGGTCAGCGACACCTGCCGCACCCCGTCGAGCCCGGACGGCGCCGGCGTCGACGGGGTGACCAGGAAGAGCGCCAGTCTCAGCCAGCGGCCCCGGTCGGCGGCCCGGACCGTGCACGGCGACCCGGTCGGCCCCAGATCCAGGTGGTGCGCGCCGGCGGGCAACCGGATCTCCCGCAGTTGGTCACCGGAGGCCCGCAGGGACAGCACCGACGTCTCGCTGAGGTCGACCAGGGGCGGGGCGTCGACCCAGTGCACCCCGGTGACCAGCGGATGCCGGGCCAGCGCCGCGGTGAGCCCGCGATCAGGCCCGGACCAGGTGATCTGCGTGCAGCGGGGCAGCCGGTCGAGGACGCTCCAGTCGACCGGGCCGGATGCGGGCAGCGGGATGTCACCGGACCGCAGGTCGAGATGCCCGAGGGCGGTCGTCAGCGTGACCGGCCCGGCGCCCAGATCGGCGGTGACCGGCTCGGGCGGGCGCAAGGCCCGGTAGGCCGCCCGAACCGGCTCGGGAAGCCGCTCCCAGCGCCGCTGCCGGACCATGTCGGCGACCGGGGACTGCCAGCCGGAGAAGGCGGTGCCGCCGGCCGGGACACCGGGTGGCACCGGCAGATTGCCGATCCACTCGAGATCCGGCGGCATCGGATGGTTCTGCGGGAAGACCGAGATCTGCGCGATCCGGCCGGTCCAGCTGTGGTGGTCGAGGGCCACGAGGCCGGCGCCGCTGAGCTCGGCCAGCACGGGTGGCTGCGGCGAGGACCAGTCCAGCGCGTGCAGCGTCACATGCTCGCCGGTGATCTCGCTGATCTGGCAGGCGCCGTAGCCGCCGCCGGGCAGCGGGGTGACCGCCACGTCGCCGATCCGAAGCTGATCCGTCATGCCCGGCACGGTACCGGGCACCTCTGACACAACACGATCAGTAACCGCCGCGGATGAGTTCCGGGACCCTGCGGGAGCGGACCGTCAGAGGACCGCGCGGAACTCCGGCCAGTGGCCCCAGAACCGCTCGACCTCCTCGATCACGTTCTGCATGCCGGCCACGATGTCGCGCGGCACCGGTGTGCCGTCGTCCCAGGTGGGAGCACTTGGCAGGTAGTAGAGGCCGCCGCGCACACCCGGTTCGACGCCCAGTGTCAGCACATGCCCGTCCACCTCGAACTGCGTCGCGAAACGGCGGCTGCGCACGATCGCTCCGGAGTGGTGCAGGGCCTCCCGATGCTGCAGTTCCTGGACTGTCATGGTCCTCTCCTCACCGATTCTGGCCGTGAGCCTGGTAACAGTGAGTACGCATCGATGGGGTGCGGCGTTCAGCGCCGGACGGAAAAACTTACGCCCGGAAGCGGGCGACGGCCGGGACGGGCCGCCCGGCCGTAGCCGATCGGCGGAACCGTTCGCACCGCGTACCGATGAAGGGGGTCAAAGGGCGAGATGCGCGTTGGCCGCGCGTGCCGCCGCGGCGAACTCGGGCAGCTCGACCACCTCGATGCCGGCGGCGATCAGCAGCGCGACACCCTCGCAGGTCACGAAGAGATCGGGCTCACGCCAGGCGATGACCACCCGGGGGATCCCGGCCGCGATGATCAAGCTGGCGCAGGTGGCGTGCGGGCGGCTGGCGCGTTTCGAGCAGGGTTCCAATGTGCTGTACATGGTCGCGCCCCGCAGCCGGGCCCGGTCACCCACCCGGACCAGCGCGGACTCCTCGGCGTGCACCCGCGGATCGGAGTCGCGGGACCAGCCGCCGGCCAGCTCCCGGCCGTCCGGATCGACGATCACCGCCCCGACCGAGAACGCGGACGTCGACGCGGGACAGCGATGCGCCAGCTCGATCGCGTGGCTCATCCACCGGTGGTCGTCCATCCCGCTCCCCGTCACTCGGCTCCGACCAGCACCTTAGCGCCGTGACGTGGGCCTCTCCGCGGCGGCGTGGCGGCTGTGGCCGTCACCTTCCGGACAGGTCGCGCAGCGCGGAGACGTAGCGGTTGGTGACGTAGACCTGGATCAGGCCGGTCACCGGCCCGCCCAGCCGGGCGAGCAGCGTGGCCGGCCGGGAGAACGCGGTGATCCGGAAGCGGACCCGGCCGCTTCCGGTCAGATGGACGAGGAACGCCTCCTCGCCGCACTCGGGATGCCCGGGCAGCGTCCCGTAGGCGAACCCCTGCCGGTCCGGTAGGTCCACGCGGTAGATCACCCGGACCGGCGCGGCCACCCCGAACCGCAGCAGGACCGGCTGACCGGGGGTCGCCGGACCGGCCGCGGTGACGCCGATTCCGGCGGCCCGGTGCATTCGCCAATGCAGTAGCGCGGTGACGGCCCGGTCGAACGTCTCCCCTCCGGCGCCGATGTCGACGTCGCGGCGCACGTGTTTGTACCCGGCCGGCAGGACCGCCTCCCGGGTGGCGCCTACCTGCGTGTACGTGACCTTGGCGTTCATCAACATCATTGTTGTCCACATTGATCGACGTCATGTGCAGGTGTGAAGAAGATTGCGATGACCGCACGGCCCCGAGAACAATGTTCTGCATTGATGGGCGACGCCGTGAACCGGAAAAAGATCAACGTGGTTATGACAGTCGGTGGCGCATAGCCGATCTATGGGCAAGGGGTAACGGGATGGCCGGTCAGGAACCGCTCGGCAGGGAGTACCTGCTGCACGAGGAGATCGGCCGCGGCGCGATGGCGGTCGTGCGGCGGGCGACCAGCCGGCACGGCGGCGTGCCGCTGGCCGCGAAGCTCCTGCGCCCCGAACTCGCCGGGGACCGCCGTGTCCGGGAGCTGTTCCTCCGCGAGGAGGCGGCCCTGCGCGCCCTCGACCATCCGTCGATCGTGCGGCTGCGGGACCTGATCGTGGAGGGCGGCACCCTGGCCCTCGTCATGGAGTTCGTCGACGGTCCCCACCTGCGGCGCTACCTGTCGATGCGCGGCGGGCGGCTCACCCCCGGCGAAGTCGTCACGGTCGCCGCGCAGGTCGCCGCCGCGCTGGCCGCCGCACACGAGCACGGCGTCGTGCACCTCGACCTCAAACCGGAGAACATCCTGGTCCGCCGGGGATCCACGCCGCCGGAGATCCGGATCACCGACTTCGGGGTGGCGGTACTGCTCAACGACGCCGATCGGGGCGCGGCCGGCGGGACACCCGGGTACACCGCCCCGGAGATCTTCCAGGGTGCGGCGCCGACGCCGGCGGCCGACGTGTGGTCGCTCGGCGTGCTGCTGCTGGAGATGACCACCGGGCGGGCCACCGGGGATCCGTCGGCGCTGCCGGGGCCGCTCGGGCCGGTGGCACGCGACTGTCTGGCCGCCGATCCCCGGCGACGGCCGCCGGCCCGGCGGGTGGCGGCCTATCTGCGGCAGTTCGCGGTGGGTGCGTCTTTCGGGGGTACGGGTACGCGCCCCGCGCCGGCTCCGGTCCCCGGCTTCTCCGGGCCGCCGGGGCCGGCTACCGGCTTTTCCGGGCCGCCGGGGCCGGCCACCGGCTTTTCCGGGCCGCCGGGGCCGGTCGTGCCGGCCGCTGACCACGATCCCGAGCCGGCCACGCTGCCGCTCGGGTTCCCGCCGCCGCAACTGCCGCCGCCGCAGTTCCCGCCGCCCGCTCCGCCGCAGCCGCCGCGGGCCGCGTTCGTGACGCCGGGGCCGCCGGCCGCGCCCGGGCAGCGGGACACCATCGGCACCTGGGCGGGCCGGCTGCCCGGCACCGGGCCGTACGATCCGGCGCCCGCGCCACCGCGTGAGCCGTCCCGCTGGCGGCGGGGTCCGCTGATCACCCTGGCCGCCGCGGTGGTGGCCGCCGCCGTCATGGCCGGCGTCACCATGACCGCCAGCGCGGGGGAACGCTCCAGCCGCCTGGTCACCCAGGTCAGCGTGCCGCCGAAGGTGTCGCCGGTGGAGGCCACCGGCTCGCCCGCGCCGGCCGCGACCCTGCCGCCGACCACCGAGGTGGCCCTGCCGCCGCTGAACACGCCGAGCGCCGAGCGGCTGCGGGTCACGCTGGCCGGCAAGGTCGAGGACGACGCCGGCACGCTGGCCATCTCGATCCGGGACGGGGTGGCGATCGCCTACGTCTGCGACGGCGACCGGCTGGAGGTGTGGCTCAAGGGCACCGCCCAGAACGGCCTGCTCAACCTGACCGGTAAGAAGGAGAGCCGGATCACCGGCCTGTTCGACGCCCGCCGCGCGGCCGGTGAACTGACCGTCCAGGGCGCCACCCACCGCTTCGAGATCGGTGTGGTGCGCAAGCCGTCCGGGCTGTACCGGCTGGCCGGCCGGGTCGGCGGCGCCAGCGTCGACGGTGGCTGGATCGTCCTGGCCGACGGCACCCAGGTCGGCGTGCTGAGCCGGGCCGAGGTGCCCGGTCCGGCGCCGCGCCTGGACGTCGCCACCCGTACCACCACGATCGACGGCGAGACGGTCACCGGCACCAGCGTGGACGCCGAGACCGGAGAGGGTTTCTGACCGTGCCGACCGCGACGCCGTTGCGGCCCCGGGTGTGGCTCCCGCTGGTCGCCGGTGTCGGCGTCGCGGTCGTGCTGGGCGTCTACGGCCGCCTGCACGAGCCGGTCGGCACCGCCGACGTCGCCGGTTTCCTGCGCCTGCAGACCGCGAAGGTGTGGCTGGCGACCGGGGTCGGGATCCTCGCGTTCGTGCAGGTGGTCAGCGCCGCGGTGATCTACCGGACCCGGTCGGCGCCCGGGTGGGTCGCCGGTCTGCACCGATGGAACGGACGGCTCGCCCTGCTGCTGTCGGTGCCGGTCGCGGTGCACTGCCTCTACCGCTTCGGGTTGCGCTTCGACACACCCCGGGTGCTGGCCCACTCACTGTTCGGGTGCCTGTTCTACGGCGCGTTCGCGACGAAGATGCTGCTGCTCAGCCGGCCGGGCCGGGGCAGCGGGTGGGCGCTGCCGGTGGCCGGCGGGGTGGTACTCGCCGCGGTGGCCGGATTGTGGCTGACCTCCGCCCTGTGGTTCTTCACCACCATCGGCGTCAGCTGGTGAGCGACGGCCGGTCCAGCCCGGCCCGGATGGCCTCCCGGCGATGGGCCCTCGCCGGCCGGGCATCGTGAAGCCCGGTGCGCTTCCATGGTCCGGCTCCGCGCCTCGGTTCCGGCGATTTTCCGGTACGCGCGACGCCGTCCCCGTTCCGGTGGACCGTCCCGTCCGTGCGGCGCGGGCTCGCTGCCGGGTCCGGCCTGTGCCGCGCCCGCCGGGCTGAGATCGGTGCTTCCGCGGGCCTTCCCTCGCCCACTCTGCCGCCAGCCCCCGCCCATCGTGGTGGGCGACTATCCTGTGTGGATCATCGGTCGACGGCTGGAGGAGCTGTGGGCGAACCCCTGGACACCGGGCGTCCCCATCCCGCGCGGGTCTACGACGTCCTGCTGGGCGGCAAGGACAACTTCGCCGCCGACCGGGCCGCCGTGGCCGAAGGGCTGAAGGCCAACCCGAACGCGGCGACCGCGCCCCGGCAGAACCGGGCGTTCCTGCGCCGGACCGTGCGCTACCTGGCCGAGTCCGGGGTGCGGCAGTTCCTGGACATCGGCACGGGACTGCCCACCTCGCCGAACGTGCACGAGGTGGCGCAGGCGGTGAACCCGGCGGCCCGGATCGTCTACGCCGACAACGATCCGCTGGTTCTGGCGCACGCACGGGCACTGCTGACCAGCACGCCCGAGGGGCGCACCGCCTACGTGGACGCCGATCTCGAGGACGGCGCCGCCATCCTCGACGCGCCCGAGCTGCGGAACGTGCTGGATCTCGGCGAACCGGTCGCGGTGCTGATGTTCGCGCTGCTGCACTTCGTGGTGGACGACCACGATCCGTACGGCATCGTCGAGAAGCTGATGACCCGCCTGCCCAGTGGCAGCCATCTGGTGATCTCGCACATCACCGCCGATCATGATCCGGAGTCGTGGGCGCGGTTCACCGAGATCATGCGGCGGCAGGGGATCGACGCCCGGCTGCGCGGGCGGGCCGAGGTGGAGCGGTTCTTCACCGGCCTGGAGCTGGTCGACCCGGGTGTCGTGCCGATCCTGTCGTGGCGGCCGGAGGAGCCGACCGGATTCACCGACGCGCAGGTCGCCCTCTACGGCGGGGTGGGCCGGAAGCCCTGAGGCCGGGCATTCTCCGGATCGGGTTCGGGTCGGCGTACCCCGAATGGTGTTCTTCCGGGACCGGAGCGTGACGTCCGGCGGCGAGAGTGACCACCATGAATGCCGTTCGGGGGAAGGCGCTCGCCTGGTCGGGGCATCCGGTCACCGTGACCGCGCTGGTGCTGCTGGCCGTTAATGACCATGTTCTGAAAGCCGTGTGGCCGGGTTGGGTGACCGGGAAGCTCAGCGACGCGGCCGGGATGGTGCTGGCGCCGCCGCTGCTCGCGGCCGTGACCGGCCTCATCGCGCCACGCGCGGCGTTCCGGTGGGTCGCGCCCGGTGCGATTCTCACCGTGGGCGTCGGGTTTCTCCTGGTCAAGGCGACGGGGTACGGTGCTGAGCTCGCGTCTTCGGCATGGAGCGCGGTGACGCCGACGCTGATCCGGGCCGACCCCACCGATCTGCTGGCGCTGCCGTTCCTCGGGGTGGCGTGGTGGGTCGCGCGACGCCCGGTGCGGCCGGCTCCGCGCTGGTTGCGGGCGTTGCGGCTGGCCGTGTTCCTGCCGCTGGCGCTGGCCGGGGTGGCCGCGACGAGCCCGGCGCCGCACCCGATGGCGCAGACCGTGGCGGTCACCGACGGCGCCCTGTACCTCGGCTACGAGGAGGGCTACGGCACCGACTGGTCGGTCAGCCTCGACGGTGGTCTGACCTGGACGGACTCGGCCGAGGGGCCGGGGCCGATCCGGTCTCCCGGCTGCTCGGAGGCGGCCCCGGCGGTCTGTTACCGGGCGGTGCCGGGTGAGATCGGCGTAGCCAGCGGGCCGGCCGGCGGCCCCTGGACCGAGAGCTGGCGACTGTCCGATAAAGATCAGAAGCTGTTGGCCGAGACCTACCCGGACACCGAGGTCGGCGAGTTGCAGACCGTGTCGATCGGTGTGCTCGACGTCGACGGCGGGCACGTGGTCGCGGCGGCGAACGGCCGGGACGGGTTCGCCGTCCGGGCCGTGTCCGGGCAGTGGCAGCGGATCGGCTTCCCGGGCATGAGCTGGGACGAGGCGCCCGCCGAGCTGGCCGCCGCCGAGTCCGCGTCGACGTCGGCCCGTGTCCGGATCCTGGCGCTGCTCGGCGTGTACGCCGCCGGTTTGATCATCACGGTGGCCGGTGTCGTGGTCATCCGGCGCGCCGGCGGCAGCGGGCACTGGTGGTGGATGCTGGCCCCGCACCTGATGGTCGGTGTGGTGGTGCTGCCCTCGGCGCTGCTCGGCTACTACGACCGTGACTCGATCATGGCCATCGCGACGTGGGTGGCGCCGTTCCCGGTCGGCTTGGTGGCGCTGGTCTGCACGATCGTCGTGGTGATCGCCGCGCGGGCGCAGCGCCGGGAACAGCGGGCGACGACACCGGGCCGGTGGTACTGACCGATCGCCCGGACGTCGTCACTCCGGCTCCTCCCGGTCGCGTTCCCAGGTCTCGTCGTCGTTCAGCCACGCCTGCTCGCCCGGGGCCAGGTCGGCGACCTCCCGGATCCGTGGGTGCCGGGCCAGCAGGTGATGCAGATGCGCCACCCGGATGTCCCCGGCGGTGATCTCGCCGCCGTCGACGAACTGCCACGATCCGTCGGCCGCATGGATCACCCCGCGGACCGGGGCGCCGCCCTCGACGATCCGGTTCAGGGTGAAGACCTGCGCGCGGACACCGTCCGCCGGGAACGGCCACGGCAGGACCTCGTCCAGGTCGGCCCACAGCCCGTGCCCGTTCTCCTCCGGCGGCAGCCACAGCGCCGGCTGGTCGGCTCGGCAGTTGTCGCCGCAGCCGTCCTCCCACGGGAAGAGCCCGTGGCGGTCCGGCCACACCACCTGCACGATCGGCAGCGGCGGCCGCCGGTAGAAGTTGAGAGCCGACCCGAACATGCGTTGGTACCAGGCCGGGTGCACCGGGCGCACCGCCAGCGGGAACCCGTCCAGCACATCGTGCACGAGGCGGTCCGGGCCCAGCGGCCGCCCCGCGAGAATCCGGTCACCGAGCCGGTTCAGCCACTTCTGCATGTCGGTCAGGCCCAGCCCGAACATGGCGATCTCCGGGCTGCCCAGACGGTGCCACAACCCGACCGTGTAGACCCAGGCCGGAACCCCGTCGTGACCGCCGTTGCCGACGACGCTCCAGTCGTGCTTCCGCACCAGCTTGGCGGTCGCGTTCCGCCAGTCACGGCAGCCGTCGTCGTCCCGGTTGCGCTCGCAGATGTGGCAGGAACAGTCCCGTCGCGGGTCGATCCAGTCGGTCACCGGACACCGAACCGGCGCAGCCGCTCGCCGAACGCACCGTCGCTCGCCAGCGTTCCCCAGAACCCCATGCCCAGATGATATTGACGCGTGCCCACGTCCCGTCCGCCGGCTCGGGTCGGGACGGACACGGCACGTCTTGACCTTTCCCCTGGGGGAAGGTCGAGGCTCGCTCCGCCGGGATCGGGATGGGAGGACGTCGTGCGGTGGGGTGCGTATCTGGTTGATCGGCGACCGTTGCGGGTGGCGGCCTTCCGGCGGCTCTGGCTGGCTTCGGTGGTCACGGCGGTCGGGGGGTCGTTCAGTCTCGTCGCGGTGCCCACGCAGCTGTTCGCGCTCACCGGATCGTCGGGCATGGTCGGGGTGGCGGCGGCCGTCTCGTTGTGCGCGCTCGCCGGGTCGGCGCTGTGGTCGGGGGTGCTCGCCGACACGATGGACCGGCGGCGGCTACTGATCGCCGGTGACGCCGGGCTCGGGCTGTCCCATCTCGGGCTGTGGCTGAACTCGCTGCTCCGGCTGGACTCGGTCGCGCTGCTGCTCGTGCTCGTCGCGGTGCAGGGTCTGAGCCTCGGGGTCACCCTGACCACGACGGGCGCCGCAGTGCCCCGGGTGGTGCCGCGCGAGCTGCTCGTCGCGGCCAACAGCCTCAGCTCGCTGACCCGCTACAGCGGCGCGGTCGCCGGGCCGCTGCTCGCCGGGATGCTGATTCCGGTGGTCGGGCTCGGCACGCTCTACCTGTTCGACGCGCTGGCGCTCGGGTTGGTGCTGTGGGCGGTGGCCCGGCTACCGGCGATGCCCCCACCGGCGGCCGTCGCCGGGGGCACGCTGCGGCGGCTCGGTGACGGCTTCCGCTACCTCGCCGGGCACCGGTTGCTGGTCGCGATCCTCGCCGTGGACCTGGCCGCGATGGTCTTCGCGATGCCGCATGCGCTGATGCCGGAGCTGGCCGAGCGGACCTACGGCGGGGCGGCCGGCGGCGGCGCCGAGCTGGGGGTGCTGTACGCCGCGTACCCGGCCGGTGTGCTGCTCGCCGGGCTGCTGTCGGGGACGTTCGGCCGGGCCCGGCGGCACGGCGCGCTGATGGCGTCGGCCGCGATGGCCTGGGGCGGCTGCGTGATCCTGCTCGGCCTGGCCCCGAACCTGCTCGTCGCCGTGGTGGCACTAGGCGCGGGCGGGGCCGTCAACTTCGTGCTGAGCACGTTCCGCAACGCGATCTCCCAGGCCTACACCGATGACGCCCTGCGCGGCCGGATCCAGGGTTCGCTCACCGTCGTCCTGATGGGCGGCCCACAGCTGGCGAACACGCTGCACGGGCTCGGCGGCGCGGCGGCCGGCGCCCGCGCGGCGATCGTCGCCGGTGGCACGCTCACCGTGCTGACGGTCGCGCTGCTGGCCCGGACCGTGCCCGACCTGTGGCGCTACGACGCTGGAGGGAACCCGTGATCGCGCGGCCGTGCGCGGGGCGGGCGTTGTCGGGGGTGTGATTGCGCGGGCGTGCGCGGGGCGGGGCGCTGTTGGGCGGAGTGTGTGATCGCTCGGCCGGGCGCGGGGCGATGTTGGAGGAAGTGTGATTGCTCGGCCGGGCGCGGGCGGCGCGATGTTGGAGGGAGCGCCTGATTGATCGGCCGTGCGCGGGGTGGTGGCGCGACCCGGGCCCTGACGCGCGGATCGCCGGGGAGCGGGGCGCCGCCTGGGCGCGCCGCGGCCCTGCCTGATCCGGGAGACAGGGCCTAGTCTTGGACGGCGATGAGTGAGCGCAAACCGGCGGGCATGAGTTACGAGTCGTGGGTCGAGCAGCGGATCGGGGAGGCGGCCGACCGGGGCGACTTCGACGGGCTGCCCGGCACGGGCCGTCCGCTGCCGCAGGGGGAGGCCGACGAGGACTGGTGGGTGCGCGGCTACCTGCGGCGCGAGGACGTGTCCACCGACCTGTCGCTGCCGGCTCCGCTGCTGCTGCGCCGGCAGGCCGACGACATCGACCACACCGTGGGCCGGCTACTCGACGAGGCGGCGGTCCGGCGGGTGGTGGGTGAGCTGAACCAGCGGGTCGAGGAGTCCTGGCGGCGGCCGGCCGGCCACGGTCCGGTCGCCCGCCGGGTGGACGCCGAGGCGGTCGTGGCCCGCTGGCGGGAGAACCGGGCCGAACCGTCGCCGGAGCCCGCGGCAGCCCGGCCGACCCCCTGGTGGCGGCGTGTCGGCCGTCGGGTGCGATCCCGGCCGTGATTCCGTACCCGGTTGAGGGGATCAACCACCCTCAGCGGCTGATCGATGGGGTACTGAAGAGGACCGGGTGGCCGTCACCGAGGCCGTCCTCACCTGACCGGGGGAGACCCCTGTGCACGAGATCTGGAAGCGGCTGCTGGACGGTAACGAGCGGTGGCTGGCCGACGGCCGGGCCGCGACCCGGCGGGCCGAGACGGTGGGCGGGCAGCAGCTGGCGGCCGTGGTGCTGGGCTGCTCGGACTCCCGGGTGCCGGTGGAGATCGTGTTCGGGCAGGGGGTCGGTGACCTGTTCGTGGTGCGGACGGCGGGGCACACGCTGGACACCGCCGGGCTCGGGTCGGTCGAGTACGCGGTCGGGTACCTGCGTGCGACGCTGATCGTGGTGCTCGGGCACGACCGGTGCGGGGCGGTGGCGGCGGCGATCCGGCTGGTCGACGACGGGATCATGCCGCCCGGGCACATCCGCGGGGTCGCCGAGCGGATCGCGTCGAGCGTACGGCGGGCCCGGGAGGAGGGCGCCGTCACCGCCGGGGAGATCGTCGCCCGGCACGCGGTCTACACGGCCGAGCAGTTGCGGCAGCGGGTGGCGGTCCCGCTGCACGGGGTGGAGATCGTCGCCGCCCGGTACGACCTGGTCGACGGGACGGTCGCCCAGGTCTCCCGGATCGTCGACCGAAGGCCCGGGTGAGTCGTCGGCCCGGATGCGCGGCGACGGCCCGGTGTGGCACCGGGCCGTCGATCACTCATGCGGGCTTCTCCGGTAGGCGTACCGTCAAAGGTTTTTGATCATGTTCTCGAAGCTCTCGGTGAGCGCGAACGGATCGGTGACCGTGGCCGGTTCCCGGCGCTCGACCTCGATGGCGAGTTCCGTGGCGGCGCGTTCGATCCGGCCACGCAGCGGGCCCTCGACCGAGTTGGCGCCCCAGTCGTCGCCGGCCGCGAAGACCGACGTCGGCAGGATCGCGGCCCGCAGGTAGGCGAAGAGCGGGCGCAGCGCGTGCTCCAGCACCAGCGAGTGGCGGGCGGTTCCGGCGGTGGCGGCCATCATGACCGGTTTGCCGGTCAGCACATCCTTGTCCAGAACGTCGAAGAACGACTTGAACAGGCCGCTGTAGCTGGCGCTGAACACCGGGGTGACCACGATCAGCGCGTCCGCGGCGGCCACCGAGTCCTGGGCCTGCTTGAGCGCCGGCTTGGCGAAACCGGTCAGCATGTTGTCGGTGATGTCGTGGGCCAGGTCGCGCAGCTCGATCACCTGGACGTCGAGGGTGACGCCGAGCCGGGCGGCGGCGCCGACCGCGGCCGCCGACAGTTGGTCCGCGAGCAGGCGGGTCGACGACGGCTGGCTCAGACCGGAACTGATCACGACGAGGTTGCGCTGCTTCATGCCTGGACCTCTTCCTTCTTCTCGGCGCGCGCGGCCAGCAGCGACGCGTGGGTGGGCGCGTCCGGCACGTGGGCCGGCTTGAGCGAGGTGAACTCCTTGCGCAGCACCGGGACGACCTCCTCACCGAGGATGTCGAGCTGCTCGAGGACGGTCTTGAGCGGCAGGCCGGCGTGGTCCATCAGCCACAGCTGGCGCTGGTAGTCGCCGACGTAGTCGCGGAACCCGAGGGTCCGGTCGATGACCTGCTGCGGGCTGCCGACGGTCAGCGGCGTCTCGCGGGTGAAGTCCTCCAGCGACGGGCCGTGGCCGTAGACCGGTGCGTTGTCGAAATACGGCCGGAACTCCTTCACCGCGTCCTGGCTGTTCCGGCGCATGAACACCTGGCCGCCGAGGCCGACGATCGCCTGGTCGGCCGAGCCGTGGCCGTAGTGCTCGAACCGCTGCCGGTACAGCCCCACCATCCGCTCGGTGTGCGACGCCGGCCAGAAGATGTGGTTCGCGAAGAAGCCGTCGCCGTAGTAGGCGGCCTGCTCCGCGATCTGCGGCGAGCGGATCGAGCCGTGCCAGACGAACGGCGGGACGTCGTCGAGCGGGCGCGGCGTGGAGGTGAAGCTCTGCAGCGGGGTGCGGAACTTGCCCTCCCAGTCGACCACGTGTTCGCGCCACAGCTTGTGCAGCAGGCCGTAGTTCTCCAGGGCGAGCGGGATGCCGGCGCGGATGTCCTTGCCGAACCACGGGTAGACCGGGCCGGTGTTGCCACGGCCGAGCATCAGGTCGACCCGGCCGTCCGCGAGGTGCTGGAGCATCGCGAAGTCCTCGGCGATCTTGACCGGGTCGTTCGTGGTGATCAGCGTGGTGGCGGTGGACAACTGGAGCGTCGTGGTCTGCGCCGCGATGTACGCCAGCGTGGTGGTCGGCGACGACGAGAAGAACGGCTCGTTGTGGTGCTCGCCGAGCGCGAAGACGTCGAGGCCGGCCTGCTCGGCGTGCTTGGCGATGGTGACGATGTCCTTGATCCGCTGCGCCTCGGTCGGGGTCCGGCCGGTGGTCGGGTCGGTGGTGATATCCGAGACGCTGAAGATTCCGAACTGCATGACCCGCTCCTGGACCGTCCTGCCGGGGCTCTGTCGTCCCGGACTGTCCCGCACAACGCGTTTGACTCGGCAACTATTTCAGATTCAAACAACCTTGGCTGCGGCGGGGGTCACAAGGACCGCGGACAAGGCCAGAATCAGCGCCAGGTGGCCCACATTGCCGGTCCCCAGCGCGACCCAGACCAACTCGGCGATGATGAACACGCCTGCGATGAGCAGGGCCGCTCCCAGTCCCTGCGAGAGCGGCCGCCGCCCGGCCCGCAGCGCCACGACCGGGCCGATCACCACGGCCATGGCGAGAGGGACCCAGGTGACGGCGCCGAACCCCCGGAACATCGAGTCACCATCGGCCGTCGAAACCAGGTTGATCGGCAGCGCGCAGCAGGATGCGGCCCCCAGCGGGAGCAGCAGCCAGTACAGGCGTGCGCTCGCGCCCACGCTCCGGGCCCGCCGCACGGCCACCAGAGTGAGCACCAGCCCACCGAGGAACAGCGCGAACCCCAACGCGAACGGCCCGGTCTCCACGAAGTCGCCGGCCGACCGTGCCTCGTCGAGCGGGACCGGGGCGATGTCATGGGTCGAGGTCGGGAACCCGATCCGCCGCCAGTTTCCCGCCACGTCGCGCACCGCGAACCCGTCGCGCCCGTTCGCCACCGCCACCACGTGCCCGCCCGGCACGTCCAGAACCGCCAGCGCCACCGAGTAGAGGCGGTGCGAATCAGGATGCGGGTAGGCGTCACTCAATTCCGCGACGGCACCCTCGCTGATCTCCCAGGACAGCCGCCACGGCCCGGCCCCGGTGCGGCTCTCCACCGCGATCCGCCGGTGCACCGGCTGGTAGCAGACCACCGGCTCGGACCGTGAGCACTGCGGGGCCCGCCCGGCACGCGGTCCGGCGCTCGACACGAACGTGAGGCCGCCGTCCCGGCTCACCGCCCACGGCGCGCCGTCGCCCAGAGTGTCGGCGCCGAGATACAGGGCGCCGTCCGGGTCGACGACCACGGTGTGCGCGTCCGGCGACGGAATCGCGCTGGTCGCCGCCACACCGGCCAACGCCAGCGGCAGGAACACGGCCAGCCGTAGCGCTTTCAGCCACTGCGGTGCCGGCCTCGGTTCTTGCCGCGCCACCCACCACGCCACGGCCAGGAACGGCAGCGCCAGCAGATCCGACGGATCCACCCGGACCAGCGACGGCGTGACGAGGCTCCATGCGTCTGAGGCGAGCGCGGCGGCGTACCCCATCGTCTTGACCATGGCGAAACCCACGCCCACCGCGAGGATCGCGCCAGGCGTCACCCAACGGAATCTCGCCCGCGGCGCGATGAGGCCGGTCACGGCCGCGAGCAGCGGCGGCGCCACCACCAACCCGGCGGCATCGCTCAGCTTCCCGGTCACCCATCCGGGATGCGCGGCCTTCCACACATGATCATTGACGATCAGCAGCACCAGCGCGGCCATCGACACCGGATGCCCGAGCCAGGCCAGCGATCTCCCCCGCGAGTCATTCACGAGGGTCACCCTCGCTGCCCAAGATCACGCTTCCATCCCATTTCGGTACGGCTACGCGAACCGTTTCCCGAAGACGGCGATCCGGGCGCGACGCTGGTCTTTGTTGCTTGTTCCGGGTGGGGCGCTGGCCTTTGTTGCTCGTTCTGGGCGGGGCGCCGGCCTTTGCCGCTCGTTCTGGATGGGCGCTGGTCTTTGTCGCTTGTTTTGGGCGGGACGCCGACCGCTGCGCTCGTCTTGGGCGGGACGCCGACCGCTGCGCTCGTTTCGGGTGGGGCGCCGGCCTCTGTCGCTCGTTCCGGGCGGGGCTGCCGCGTGATCTTCCGATGATTAGGGTGAGCCCATGGGAGCGCTGAAGCCGTGGCATGTGCTGTGCCTGCTGTTCTGCATGCTGAGTGTCACCGCGATCGTCGCCGCGGTCGTCCTCGTCACCCGCCGGCGGCGGCCGCCCTCTTAAGATCGACCTCGATCACGAACCCATGGACGGCGGCGACCCTCGTCGGCGGCGACCGTCCCGTGTGAGAGGTGCACACCCATGCATGCCATCGAAGCCGCCCAGATCCTCGCGGCGGGAGCGGCGGCCGGCGCGATCAACGCGCTCGTCGGCTCCGGAACCCTGGTGACCTTCCCGGTTCTGCTGGCCCTCGGCTATCCGCCGGTCGTCGCCAACGCGTCCAACACGGTCGGTCTCGTGCCCGGCTCGTTCGCGGCCGCCTACGGATACCGGGCCGAGGTGGCCGCCCAGCGCCGCCTGCTGCTGCCCCTCGGCGCTGCGGCCGTGGCCGGTGCGATCGGCGGGGCGCTGCTGCTGCTCGTCCTGCCCGAGGCGACATTCGGTGCGGTGGTCCCCGTTCTGATCAGCCTGGCGCTGGTGCTGATCATCCTCCAGCCCTGGATCGTCCGGGCGCTGCGCCGTCGCACGGCCGGCGGCCCCCGCCCGGTCGGGCCGGCCCTCATCGGCGCGGTGTTCGCGGCAGGCGTCTACGGTGGCTACTTCGGCGCGGCGCTCGGTGTCCTGCTGCTGGGCGTGCTCGGCATCCTCGTCTCACCGAACCTGCAACAGGTCAACGGTCTGAAGAACATCATCGCCGGGCTGGCCAACACGGTCGCGGCCGTCGTCTTCGTCGCGGCCGGGGTCGTCGAATGGCTACCCGCCCTGCTGATCGCGCTCGGGTCGGTGGCGGGCGGGATGCTCGGCGCCCGCTACGGCCGCCGCCTGCCGGATGCGGCCCTCCGTGCGGTGATCGTCGCCGTCGGCTTGACGGCGGTCATCCGCATGGTCGCCTGACCGGTCGCCGGGTGGGCGACTTCCCGTCCGGCGGTGTCGTCTGCCCGGCGGGCTTGTCTGCCCGGCGGGCGGAGTTGGGCGGTGGGCAAGTCTGGGTGGTGGTGTCGTGTGCCCGGTGGGCGGGGCCGGGTGGTGGTGTCGTGCGCTCGGCGGGCTCGTGTGCCCGGCGGGCGGCATCCAAGCGGTGGACGGCGCCGGGCGGTGATGTCGTGTGCCCGGTGGGCGGATCCAGCCGGTGATGTCGTCTGCCCGGCGGGTGGAGGCAGGGCGGTGGGTGGAGGCAGGGCGGTGGGTGGAGGCAGGGCCGTGGGTGGAGGCAGAGCGGTGGGCGGGACCCGGGCGGTGGTGTCGTTCGCCGGGGCGGGAAGTGGCCGGGATCAGACGGGTGGGCCGGCGATGATCAGTGCGGACACCGCCAGCCAGCCGATGTGCCAGGCCTGGTCGAGTTCGAACAGGCCGGTGCCCGGCCCGCTGTTGGTGTGGCCGGCTGGTCGGACCACCCCGACCTGGTCGATGTAGCCGCCCCGCCCGAGCAGCCGGCCGAGCCGGATCAGTGGCGTCCGGAGATCGGCGATGAAATGTGTGACCGCGTTCAGCCCCACACCGGCCGCGAGCCATCCCGGCTCCAGCGGCAGTTTCAGCCACCAGGCCGCGCCCAGCAGGAACACGGTCGTGGTCAGCGTCCAGGACGCCACGTGCCCGGCGCAGTGCCGCATCGCGGTCGACCGCACACAGCCGGCCGCGTCCAGGCCCTTGCCGTAGGCCTGTCCACTGGTCTGGGCCCAGTGGTCCCCGATGTAATGCCCGGCCAGCATCACCCCGAAGGCCACCGCGGCGACAACCGCCCTGACCAGATCCTCATGCTGCATACCGCGGTCCGCCTTCGCCGAGAGTGCCGTCTCGTCTCCACTCCAGCACCCTCCGGCGCCGAAGACCCCGAAACGTGTCCGCGCACACGCGTAGTGTCCATCACCCTGCCGTAGTGATCTTGCCAGGCCGGATGTGTCCGTCGAGTTTGGGCGGCGGTGGCGGAGTCGATCGTAGGGTGGGAGTGCACGGGACGGGAGGAAAAACAGGTGACGGGAACGACGGTGGCCGAGGTGATGGCCGAGCTGGCCGCGCTCGAGGACCCGAAGGCGCGGGCCGTCAACGAGCGGCACGGTGACGATCACGGGGTCAACCTCGGCAAGCTGCGGGCGGTCGCCAAACGGCTCAAGATCCAACAGGACCTCGCGCTGGAGCTGTGGGCCACCGGGGACGGCGCGGCACGGCTGCTGGCGCTGCTGATCTGCCGTCCCCGGGCGTTCGGGGCGGGGCAACTGGACGTGATGGCGCGCGAGTCCCGTACCCCGAAGGTCCATGATTGGTTCGTCAACTATGTCGTCAAGAAGAGCCCGCACGCGGAGGAGCTGCGTGTCGCCTGGCTGCGGGATCCGGATCCGGTGGTCGCGAGCGGCGGGTGGGCGCTGACCACCGAGCGGGTGGCCCGGAAACCGGACGGTCTCGACCTCGTTGGCCTGCTCGACACGATCGAGGCGGAGATGAAGGACGCCCCGGACCGCCTCCAGTGGGCCATGAACCACTGCCTCGCCCAGATCGGTATCGAGCATCCCGGGCATCGGGCCCGCGCCATCGAGATCGGCGAGCGGCTCGGTGTGCTCGAGGACTATCCGACCCCACCGAACTGTACGTCTCCGTACGCGCCCGCCTGGATCAACGAGATGGTACGCCGGAAGGCCGTCGACTGAGATCTGGGTCACTGACCGTGACGGTACGGAGAGTAAGGGATTCCCGTCACATCCCGGGCCTGCGCTGAGCGTGCCCGGAACCCCGTCAAGGTAGCCTTCCGGCCATGCGAGGAACCACCACCGCAGCCGTTTTCGCCTCGACCCTGCTGGCGATTTCCGGCTGCGCCACCCCTGGAGAACCTGTCGGATCCGCCGCCACCGCGGCGCCGACGGTGTCCATCAGCGGCCTGGACAACGCCACCGCGTCCGCCTGCACCCTGGCCAATCAGGCGACTCTCGGTCAGGACGGTTACGATTTCGACATCGCCACCGCCAACCAGATCGTGACGCTCGGTAAGCAGTCGAAGAGCACGCTGATCACCGCGGCCGCGAACGTCGTCGAGCAGCCCGTCCGGCAGGCCGAGGCCACCGCCGGGGAGCCCCAGCAGGCCACCCACCTCGCCGAGGTGCGGACCGCGATGCTCAAGTTCCAGACCGTGTGCCAGGACGTCGACGCCCTCACCGTCAGCATTCAGGAGAGCCAGCGTTCCCTCGACGCGGACGCCGGCAAGAACACCCGCTGACCTGAACCCGGCGGGACCACTACCGCTCCCGGAGACCCCGGACCAGGGGTTCCGCCAGGAGCCATCGGCCGACAGGGCCACGCTCCACGAAGCGCCCCGGACCGCACAGGTCCGGGGTGCTTCGTATCCGGACTCGTTTGTTCGGCTTCGATGATCGGCTGACCGGCCCATGTGACGGTGGGCCTTGTGGAGATACGGTCACCGTCCACATGTCAACGGCCCTTGGGGGAGAGCCATGCACGTGGAGGAAACGGTTCGGGACGCCTTGCTGCAAGTCGAGGGGGCCGCCCGTCTTTACGGTGCGCGAGAGGAGAGCATCGCCGGGTTCCGGGAGATCCTGGCCCGGCAGCATCCGAACGACCGGGGGACGTACGCGTCCGCCGCGCTGGGCCGTGTCGTCACCGACATCGCCTACAACCATCGCACCGAATGCGACGGTGGCGACTGTCGTACGTGTGAGGGGCTCCACGAGGCCATGACCGTCGTGGTCGCCAGCGTACGCTCGATGATCGCCAACGAGATGACCTGGCAGCGCCGGCGGGGGAACCGTCGCTGGTTCTGGTCCCGATGAGCCTGCAGGACGACTTCCTCTGGTATACCCGCCGCGCCGTCGACTACTACCAGGTCCCGGACTCGGCGATCGCGGGCTACCGGGAGGCGCTGGAGGTGGCGGGCGGGCCGGCCCAGCCGGGGGAGATCCGCGCGCTGCACGCGTCGATCGTGAACATCGCGGCGGCGCACCAGCATTGCGAGGTCCCGTCGTGCCCGACGTGCGAGCAGATCCGTCATGGGCTGGCCGTCGCCATGGCCGTTCTGCGCGCCGAAGTGGACGCCCACTTCCACCGGATGACCGGTGAGGACGGTCCGGCCGTCGGCCGGGCGGGTCTCCCGGCCGATCGTGACCGCATTCCGCGCGTCTACCACGCCGGCGAACTGAACCCACCCCCGGAGTTCCAGGCCGACAACGAGCCCACCCGCTGACACGGGACCCGGCCTGCGCCGGCCCCTCCGTCCGGACGCGACCTTCGGTCGCGAACGGCGGTGACCGGCTGTTCGGGCGCCGAGCTCAGTGGCATCAGATCGGGCGACGTGGTCGCGGTCTGGAGAGCCGGCGCCGTCGGCCGGATGGCCCCCGCGCCGCGGTGCTGCTCGGTCCAGCGCCTTACGCCGGAACCTCTCCGGTTTCGGTCAGGTGCTCCGCAACGTCGGCGAGTTTGCGGTTGAGCCGTTGAGAGACGCGGCGGAGCAGGTCGAAAGCTTCGCCGGCGGACAGACGCTGGCGTTCCATCAGGATTCCCTTGGCCTGCCCTATCACGTCGCGAGTGCTCAATGCTCGATGCAGGGCGGCTTCGCGGCGGTCGACCTCGTCCTGCCGTCGTGCCGTGGCGACGGCGACCGCCAGATACGCGGCCAGGATGCAGCCGAAGTCGTGGTCGTCGTCGCTGAACGCGTCCGGTGCCGTCGCGTAGAGGGTGAAGGTGCCCAGCGCCGACCACTGGGCGGGCCGGTTGACGTACAGGCCGAAGCTCAGGGCGCTGCGAATGCCGAGCTCGGCGGCGGTGGCGGTAAGGGCCGGCCAGCGGCGCCCGGCGGCGAGGTCGGGCACGTGGACCGGTTCCTCGCCGTACAGCGCCTCCGCCGCCGGCCCGATGCCGGTCGCGAACTGGATCTCGTCGAGTTCGGCGGCGTCCGCGCTGCTGTTCACGCTTTCGACGACGCGTCCGCGCTGGATCAGGGTGGCGCTCGCGCAGTCGCACCCCGCCATCGCCTCCACGGTGAACTTGAGGACCCGGGCGATCGCGGCGGTCAGGTCGTCGTTGTCGAACAGCTGCCGGGCGAGTGGGGCGAAACTGGACAACAACATCGGCCCGTACGCTGGAGGACCCCACAGTTCGGCAGGCCGCTCGGCCGTCGCTCGCGGACGCCCACCGCTGGCGCCGTCCTGCGTCGGCCCCGGCTGACGGCCGGCCGGGCTCGGCCCGCTCATGCACTTCTCATGGTCGAGAATCTCGCGTTCACGTTCGTCGGCCAGACGCTCGCGCCGTGCGGCGGCCTGGTCGCGTCTGTCGGCGATACCGTCACGTTCGTCGGCCAGACGGTCACGTTCCGCGGCGACGAAATCGCGCCGATCAACCGCCCAGGCGACCTCCTCCCCATCGACTGTTCCTGCGGCCGCACTGGCGGCCACGGCGCGGTCGGCGCGGGCGACACGGAGGGCGGCACGGCGCTGGGCGCGGGCGGCGGCCTGCCGTGTGCGTTCCAGCTCTGCTTCCGCCCGGCGCACGGCGGCCTCGGCCCGGCGTACCGCCAGCTCGGTTGCGTCGGTGTCCGCACCGTCGTCACGGTCGTCCGTATCGCCGCTGGGGGTCACGCCCGAGGCCGGCCGGTGTCCGGGCCTGGTCAGCTCACGCTCCTGACGATCGGCCATGCGTTCCCGCTCGTCCGCGAGGGCGTCCCGCTCGTCCGCTGACCGCTCCCGCTCGTCGGCGAGCCGCTCACGTTCGTCGGCGCGGGACTGCCAATGATCAGCCCGGCGCGTCCGTTCCACCAGTGGGACGTCGTCGTGCGCCGCCGCCTGCCCGTCAGCCTCGTTCACCGGTGCACCTCCAACACCAACGGGTACCTCTGCCCGGCCCACCAGTCCCGGCATCAACCCGAGTATCTCGAAGACCCGCTCCGGTGTGCCGTGCAACCCTTCGACCCGGAATCGCTTGCCGCGAGAGGTCGCAGCGTCATGGGCGGCCAGGACCACCCGAATGCAGCCGGCATCGATGAATTCCAGCTCGGACATGTCCAGTACGAACGTGGCCGCGGTGCTCGCCGCGGCGGCGCTCAGCAGCCACTCACGCAGCTCCGGAAGCGCGTCGCGGTCGAGCTCACCGGTCAGGCCGATCACGTCGCTGTCCCCGAGGCAGCGCTGCGACCGGCCGAAATACTCTGAACCCGATCCCGGGGAATGCTTGTCAGGCTCACCGAACGTGGACACCAGCCATCACCTCGCGAAACTTCGGCGCGAATTCGGCTGGGTCATCAACCGCCCCCATTCTTGCCCGGTCCGGGGTTCCCCACAACCCGCCAGTCGGCAACGGAACACGGTGTGCCCGACACAGCGTCGCGGAGGCCTCGAACCGGAACCGCACACGGGCAGGCGGCTCAGCCGTGGACGACCCGCCGCGATCATCGGTCGATGTCGTTTCAACCGGCCCGCGACGGGCACTCGGCGACAGTCGGGGCGCGGGAGGGCGCGGACAGTATTCGGGTAAAGCGGTTACGTGCGGTGTCAGGATGGGAATCCGGCCAAGGAGGCAAAGGAGGCGTCATGCCCGAAACCCTGACGGGGCGGACCACCAGCCCGGTGGCGGCGCCGACGCTGCCCGCCGGCCCGCTGGCCTGGCAGCGCACCAACGTCATCGGCACCGAGCTGGTCTTCGCCCGGGAGCACTGCGCGCAGGGCACCGCGGTCGTCACCGGCGCCGTGCCGTTCTCGATGGGCTGGCACGCCGAGCTGGACGAGGAGACCAGGGTTCGTGAGCTGAGCGTCTCCTGCCGGGGCGACGGGTGGAGCCGTGGCCTCCAGATGCACCACACCGGCGGTGAGTGGGTGATCCGGGCCGACGAGCCGGGGACCGCCCTACCGGAGATCGACCCGGAGGCGGTGCCGCGGCTCGTCGACTCGCCGATCTTCGTGTCCTGGGCGATCCGGCGGCTCGGCCTGACCACCGAGCCGGGGCCGGTGAGCGTGCCGTCGGTGCGGGTCCTGGTGCCGTCGCTGGAGCTGGTCGCGGGCACGGCCACCTACCACATGATCAGCCCGAACCGGTTGCGGATCACCGGGGAGGGGCCGGCCGCGACGTACGAGATCGACAACACCGGCCTGGTCTCCTACCAGCCGGGGAATCTGCGCCTGGCGCGTTAGCGCAGTTTCCGGAAGTAACGGCCGGCGATGTAGGCGCTGACCGCCTCACCCAGCTTCTGGCCCTGCAGGTCGGCGTTGCGGAAGTGGATACCACCCCAGACCCGGGCGTTGTTCACCTCCTCGACCCCCTGGGAGAAGCTGCGGAAGTAGCGGGTCGTGCCGGAGGCCTCGCTGTAGGCGCTGTAGGCGATCCGGTCCCGGCCGAAGAAGGTGCGGTAGGTCGCCATCCGGGCCGCCGTCGCGCAGGCGTGGCCGGACGGGTGGTCCGGGAACGGCGGGGTGATCAGCAGTGGCGTCCAGTCCGGGTCGCCGCTGGTCCGCGGGTTGCCGTCGGTGTCGGCGGCCCGGATCGCGGTGACCGGCCGCCAGAAGCTCCACGCCCGCTTGTCGTCGAAGCAGGAGATCTGGGTGTCGGCCGCGGTCGTATCGACCAGGGCGAACAGCCGCGCGGTCTGGAGCACGCTCAGCCGCTGTGTCTCGGCGAGCTGCCGCTTGATCTGCCACTCGGTGACGTTGCGGTCGTGCCACCAGATCGCCGCCTCGGTCTGGTCGGCGGTACGGGTCGTGCTGTCCACCGCCCCGACCGACTTGATCTCGTTGAAGTCGCGTGCGTAGGCGGCGCTGACCAGCGGATACGGGCCGTCGCTGCGGTACCGCGACGGGTCGGCGATCAGGAACGGCTTCTGGTCGGCGACCCAGGCCCCGTCCGCGGCGTACGCCGGTGGGGTCGGCCGCCACGCACCGGGCTGGGTGCCGATGACCCACTCGGCGTCGCCGGACGATCCGTCGTTCACCCGGAACGCGATCATGGCAGCCGCCGTCCGGTCTCCGAGAGCGATTCCCGCGGTCTCCGCCGGCCCGTCCGGCACCGCGGCGAGCGCCTGGTCGTACTGTTCGCGGAGCCGGGTGGCCTGGGCCGGCAGCACCGACGCCAGCACCCGGTAGGCCGCGGTGGCCACGGCCGCGTCGATCGACTCCCGCCCGGTGGCCGGTGGCGCCGTCAGCAGCGGCTGGTACCGCTTGCCGGTGATCGCGTTCACCGCGTCGTAGACCGCGCCGCTCACCATGGCGAACGAGCGTCCCTGCTCCCACGGAAGCTGCCCGCCGACGTCCCAGATGGCGGTCTGCGCGTTGCGGTCCCAGACGATCACCGGATTGGCCGCCGGTTCGCCGGCTCTCGCGGCCGGCGCCACGCCGGCTCCTGTCAGGCCGATGACCAGCGCGGTCACGGCTCCACCCACTCGACGTCGCATGGGTTCTCCTCCCCGAGAACAACCATATTGATCGTTACGAATGTGCCTCGCGCACTATACTTCGCGCGTCCGGCCGGCGTCCGGCCGAACCGACGGGTTCGGTGAGGGAGAAGCAGGTCCACGCCGATGGCGCGGACCCGAACGTCCCATTGGACGGAATTCGCGGAACGGCGGCGAGATCGGCGCCGGTTTCCCCTTCCTCCGGGACCCGGCCGGGTACGGCGACGGGGTGATCGTCCACATGCCGGCCCGGGGCCGGCTCGTTCCGGTGCCCGACGGGCTGGACGAGACCGGTGGCGGAGGCACTGTCCACGCCGCTGATGTCCGGCATCCCGCGTCAGGTCGGGCCGCTGTGCCGGGTTCCGCCACGCGCGGGGCAGGTCACCACGCGTAGGCGCCTTTGAACAGGTGGGCCGGATCCACCGAGGCGTGGACGCGGCGGAGCCGGCCGAGGTTCGGGCCGTGGTAGTCGGCCGGATCGACGGGACCCGGCTCCAGATAGTTGACGTACCGCCCGGCCGACCAGCGGGCCAGCGCCCGATGCCCGGAGTCGATCCACGTGTAGCCGTCGGCCACCGACACGGCGTCCACCTTCGCCGGCACGACCAGCCACTGGAGCATGGCCAGCGCGCCGTGCCACGGGAACGCGGTCGCCGCCGGCGCGATCCTGGCCGGCGCGCCGGTCATCCGCTTCATTTTGGCCAGCCCCGGCCGCTTCGTCGCGGCCCGGCGCTGCACCGCCGCCACCAGCGCGGCGATTCCCGCCGGCGGCAGCGCGGTCCGGAAGATCTCGCTGCCGATCAGGTGGGTGCCGCGGGCCGGGCCGCCCGCCCGGTCCTTCATCAGCTCGACGTGCGGCTCCCGCCCCACCGCCACCGACGCGGGCTCCCTGCCGATCGCCCTGGTCAGCGCGGCCACCTCGCCGTGGGCGTCACCGTCCATGACGAAACCGTTCAATCGGACCGACAGCGCACCGCCCGCCTCCGCTGTGAACTGGCACGACGACCAGGCCTCGTCCGGCGCCGTGGCGATCCGGGCCTGCCAGCCGGTGGCCGCCCGGGCCGCGTCCGCCCACCGGTACGTCAGCGTGAACGTGCCGATCGTCGTCGCCGGATGGGTCCGCATCCGCCAGCCGGTCACCACCCCGAACCGGCCGCCCCCGCCGCCGCGCAGCGCCCAGAACAGGTCCGGCTCGCGGGCCGCGTCCACCGTCCGGTGCCTGCCGTCGGCCGTCACCACGTCGACGGCGGTCACGTTGTCGCAGGCCAGCCCGTACGCGGAGGCGGCCGGGCCGATCCCGCCGCCACAGGTCAGGCCACTGATTCCGACACTTCCGCAGGTGCCCGCCGGAATCGAGACACGATGCCGCCCGAGAGCCGTGTAGGCCCCGATCACGGTGGCGCCGCCGCCGATCGTCGCGATCCGGGACGCGGCGTCGTAGCCCACCCGGTCGATCGGCCGGACGTCCAGAACCAGGCCGTCACTGATCGTGGACGCCCCGACGTAGGAGTGGCCGCCGCCGCGGGCCACCACCGGCAGCCTCATCCGGGCGGCGAACCGGATCGCCTCGGAGACGTCGGCCGGGGTGGCGCAGCGGACCACCGCGGCCGGGCGGATGTCGTCGAACCGGGGGGAGTAGAGCTGCTTGCCGCTGTCGTAGGTGGCCGTGCCCGGACGGTCCAGCCGGCCCTCCAGCCCGGCGGCCAGCGCCTTCCAGTCGGCGTCCGTGGGCGGTCCGGACGGAGGCGAGACGATACCGATCAGACCGGCACTGATCAGGGCACGGCGGGACAGTCGCATACAAAAATCCTGACATATGCGACTTTTCTCTGCCGGCTCACTCCACCGCGGCGACCCCATAGAGCTGCTTGTGCCCGCGCGACTCCATCTCGGCGGCCCGTTCCTCCGCCTCCGCCCGTGAGGCGAACCGCGCCACTACGAACCGGTTTCCGTTGTCGTCCTGCCGCCAGACCACCCATCGAACGTCACCCATCGGCCCATTCTGTCGGCTACTACGATCCTAGTAGGGTCGGGGGTATGGCGACCATCGTGATCGTGGGCATCGGCACCCGGGGAGACGTCGTCCCGTACACCGCATTGGGATCCGCGCTGGCGGCCGGCGGCGATCGAGTGACCATCGCGACGCACGCCTCGCTGCGGTCCCACGTCGACGAGGCCGGGCTCGGCTTCGCCGACCTGCCGGTGGAGTTCGGCGCGGACCGGCCACTCAGCTCGGCCCGGTTCGCCCGGCTGCTGGCCGGGCGCTGGCTCGACATCGGCGAGGCCGTGCTGGCCGCCGCCCGCGACGCCGACCTGCTGCTGCTCTCGCCGATGGGCTGGCTCGGCTACCACGTGGCGCAGGCCACCGGCGCGGCGAGCATGGGCGTCTTCCTGCAACCGCTGGAGCCGACCGCCGCCTTCCCGCCGCCCCTGGTGACCACCCGCCCGCTCGGCGCGGCCGGCAACCGGGCGGCGGCCCGTGCCTTCCGGGTGCTGGGCCAGCTGCCGTTCGCGCGGGCGAACGCCGAGTTCCGCCGCCGTCTCGGGCTGCCGCCGCTCGGGCCGGCGGCGATGTTCCGGCAGGCCGACGAGCAGCGCTGGCCGGTGCTCCACGGGTTCAGCTCCGCGGTGGTCCCGGTCCCGGCGGACTGGCCCGAACACCGGCCGGTCACCGGCTACTGGTGGCCGCGCGGCGGCCGCGGCCTGTCGCCGGAGCTGCGCCGGTTCCTCGACGACGGTGAGCCGCCCGTCTTCGTCGGCTTCGGGAGCCTGGCCGCTCCCCGGCTGCGCGACGTGGTCGAACAGACGGTGGCGGGACTCGGCCGGCGGGTGATCGTCCAGGCCGGGGCGGCCGGTCTCACGGCCGGCCACCGCGACGTGCTGACCATCGGGGACGAGCCGCACCACCTGCTGTTCCCGCGTACCTCGGTGGTGGTGCACCACGGCGGCGCCGGAACCACCGCGGCCGCCCTGCGCGCCGGTGTGCCGTCGGTCGTCGTGCCGTTCACCGCCGACCAGCCGTTCTGGGCGCGGCGGGTGGCGGCCCTGGGCGCGGGACCCACCCCGATCCCGTTGCGCCGGGCGACTCCGCGGCGGCTTCGCGACGCCATCGCGGTGGCCGATTCCCACCGTACGGGCGCCGAAGCCGTCTCCCGGCAGCTGGCCACCGAGGACGGGATCGCCACGGCGGTCGCCGAGATCCGTCGCCGGGTGCTGCCGGTACAGTGACGCGGTGCCGTCACCCACCGCCGTCCGGGTCTGCGACGCGGCACTGGAGGTCCTCGGCACCGGAGGCATCCACGCGCTCAGCCACGCCCGGGTCGACGCCACGGCCGGCCTGCCGCCCGGCTCCAGCTCCAACTACTTCCGTACCCGGGCCGCGCTGGTCGCCGGGGCGGTCGAGCGGCTGCGCCAGCTGGACGCCGAGGCGTGGCAGGCCCTGGCCGACGCGGACCCGCCGAGCACCCTGCCCGGATTGATCGCGGCGTTCACCGCGTTCGTGGAGGACGCCACCGGCCGCTCCCGCACCCGGACCACCGCCCGGTACGTGATCTTCGTGCAGGGGGTGGTCGAGCCCCACCTCCTGGACCGGTTGAACGCCGACCGCCGATTGATCACCGCCTGGACCGCGGGCATCCTGACCACCCTGGCGGTGCCCGATCCGGAAGCCACCGCGCACACCCTGCTGGCCGCCGTCGAGGGCCTGATCATGCACCGCCTGACCGGATTCGCCACCGACCCGCCGGGTCCACGGCTCGACCGCCTGATCACCGGCCTGTGCGGGCGGGCCGCCCCCTGATCACCGGGCGGCCGGCTCCACGGTGAGCGTGCCGGCGTCGGCGTCGAGGATCGCGGGCACACCGAGGCCGACCGCGGTCTGCTGCTCGCCGTGCCCGATCGGCAGCCCGCCGAGCACCGGAACACCCAGGTCGCACAGGTGATCGGCGAGCACCCGCGCCGCTGTGACGTCCGGATACTTCCGCGGCTCGCAGTCGGTGAACTGCCCCACCGCCACCCCGGCCAGCCGGTCCAACCAGCCGGCCCGTTTCAGCTGCGTGATCGATCGGTCGATCCGGTACGGCTCCTCGTTCACCTCCTCGATCAGCAGGATCGCGCCGGACAGGTCCGGCCGGTGCCGGGTCCCGGCCGTCGAGGCGAGCAGCGTCAGGTTTCCGCCGAGCAGCACGCCCTCGGCCCGGCCCGGCCGCCGCACCGGATCAGGGTCGGCCACCACCACGACCGGGTCGGCGGTCATCACCGCCCGCCGGGCGGCCGCCGTGCTCGGGCACGCCGGGAACTCCCGCAATGTCCCGCCGGTCGGCCCGTGCACGCTGGCCAGGCCCGCCTCGCACCACAGGGCCATGTGCAGGGCGGTGATGTCGGAGAAACCGATCACCAGTTTCGGGTCGGCGCGAACGGCCCCGACATCGATCCGGTCGACGATCCGCTGCGTGCCGTAGCCGCCGCGCAGGCACAGCACGCCACGCACCTCCGGGTCACGCAGCGCGTCGTTGAGATCGGTGAGGCGCTCGTCGTCCGTACCGGAAAGAAAGGTGTGCCGCCCGAGCGCGTGCCGCCCCACCCGCGTCCGTAGCCCCCAGCCCGCGAGAATCCGCTCCGCGCTCGCCGCCTGCTCCGGCGGCACCGCCCCGGCCGGCGCGACCAGCGCCACCAGATCCCCGCCACGCAGCCGCCCCGCCTTGATCATCCCCGCACTCTATGCCCACGTCGTGGTCCGGCCAGGCGGTCCGCTTGCGCCATTTTTCCCGGTACGCCTACGTGTGCCGCCCGGGGCAGACGGCGATCTCGCTGCCTGGGCGCGCCTTTGCCGCACCCGCCGGGCTTAGCTCGGTGCCCACCCGGGCCGGCCACCCCGCCCCCGGGCCGCCTGCCGCCGCCCCCGGCCCGCCTGCCGCCGCCCCACGGCCTCCCTGCCGCCGCCCCACTCCCGACCGCCCCACCAGCCGCTCCGGCAAGCCGGAAGCCCCCGGCTGGCCGCCAGCGCTTGATCAACAGGCTCAGGACAGCCCAGGCAGCCACCCGAATGCTCTCGGCTGGCTGCCAGCGCTTGATCAACGGGTTCGAGACAGCCCTGACGGCCAGCCGGGGACTGATCAAGCGGGGGTGAGAGGTTGCCGCTGACCTGTGTTCGGCACGTGGGCGGCGCTATCGGTGTTGGGGCGGTGCGCGTAGGCGTACCGGAAAGGGTCAAGCGACGGCGCGGGGCATGTAGCCGAGAACGAGATGGTCGAGGGCCTGAGGCAGGCGGCCGAAGGTCGACAGGCCGGAGATCGCGTAGATCTCGCCGGTCTCGTCGATGCCGAGGCTCGTCCAGGCGCAGGTGCCCCCGGCGAGTTCGCCGATCGGGGCGATGTCGCGGCCGATGTCGGCGCCCCACTCGATGAACCCGTCGGCCTCGCCGAGGCAATCGGTGGGGGTGAGTGTGAAGTGTTCCCGGGCGCGCGTCACTCCGGCGCCGCAGTGGGGGAAGCGCAGGCCGCCGAATTCGGTGAGGAACCGGCGGGCCACGGTGTGCAGGGGCGGGAAGCCGTCGGCGGTGAGCTCGGCCTCCCAGGCGGTGATGTCCACTGCGCGGCCCGAAAACCAGCCGGCGTCGGTCAGCGCCTCCCGGGTCGGGAGATGCCGGCCGGCGTCGGTGGGCGCCTCCCGGGTCGGGCGGAGCGGGTTGTGTGACGGGTCCATGGTCAGGCTGCCTCGTCGTGGGTGTCCGCGGAGTCGCCGGGGTGCGGACCGGTGCTCACGGGCGAGGGTCGGCTATGGGCGGCGGTCGGCGGCCGCGTAGGAGACGGCGGCGGTGACGGCCGCGACCGCCAGCACCGACGGCCACGGGCCGATCCGCTTGGCCAGCGGGTGTGAGGCGACGAAGGCGCCCAGGTAGGTGGCGACCAGGGCGCCCGTGGTGACCGGGCCGGTCCGGCGGGACCACTCGCGGCCGGCGATCAGGCCACCGGCCGCCAGGATCGCGCCACCGAGCGGGCGGACACCGGTCCGGCGGGCGACCTGCCAGCCGGCGATCAGGGAACCGGCGGTGACCGCCGCGGTGGGGACACGCATGGGGAGACCGTACACCGTGGGTCAGATCATCACGGGCCACCGCTACGCCGGTCGATCCGTCATGATCATGGCCATGAATACGCGGGTGTCGGCGATCATGGCCGGGATCGGCGGGGCCGCGGTCCTCGCGGTGACCGCCTCACCCCGGTACACCTCTGGCCCGATGCCGGTCATCCACGACCTCGGGCGGGCGGAGTACCACGGGCTCGGCTGGGCGATGGCCTTCGTGCCGGTCGTGGTGGCGGTCGCGGCACTGCTCCTGGTGCGCTGGTGGCCGTACCTGCTGGCGGCCGCCTGGCTGATGGCCGCCGTGACGCTGCCGCCCGTCGTCGACCATCCGGCCGCCCTCGACGTGGTCCTCGACCACGCGCCCTACCCGCTGGCCGTCGTCGGCGTCCTCGGCTGCGCCCAGGGTCTGCTGCGCGGCCGCGATTCCGGCTGGGGCGCGATGATCGCCGGGCTGTCCGCCGGTGCGCCGCTGTTCGCCGTCTCGGTTCGTGGCGCCCTCTGGCTGTACCAGCAGCCGTTCCTGGCCGAATGGCATCTCGGGATGCTGCTGCTCGCGTGCGTGCTGCTGGCCCCCGGCGTCTGGCGACTGCGGCGGGGCGACCCGGCCGCGGTCGCCCCGGACGGGGTGCCGTGGTGGGGCTGGGAACGGCTGCGACTGCCGTTGGTCGCGGGCGCGGCCACGTTCATCGAGATCCCGCTCGCCGTCCTCAGCACCGCCGACCTGGCCCTGATCTTCGGTGTCGACGGTGTCGCCCTGTACCGGCACCCCAGCGCCGAGACCGCCATGATCGGCGCGATCACCCTGGCCATCGCCGCGTTCTTCACCGCCCTGGCCGGGCTGTGGACCCTCGCCGGATCGCTCACCGCGGCCGCCGCCCTGGTCGCCGTGTCGGCGCCGATGCTGCTGGCCATCTCCGCGATCGGGTTCGGTGGCCCCGGCCGGTGGCTCGGCGCCCTCGCCGGCCTGGCGATCGGCGCCGGCGTCGCCGTGACCCGCTGGCGGGTGCCCGGCGCGGTGACCCTGGCCGTGGGCGCGGCCACCGCCGTCTTCATCGCCCACTCGGCCACCACCGGGCACCCGGAGAAGCTGGCCCAGCAGGAGCGGGTCGTCCCGGCGCTGATCCTGATGGTGTCGACGGTGGCCGCGGGCACGGCGGTGTTCGGCGCGATCGCACCGGCTCTCGCGTCGCGCGGGGTGGCTCCGGCCGCGCTCGGCCCGATCGGTGGTGTGCTGGCCGTCGCCGGATTGCAGCTCATTCAGGTCACCTACCGGGAAGGGGAGGACCAGTACTCCGGGATGCTGCTGCCGGGCGGCTATCTGACCAGTTCCGGGATGCTGCTGCTGGTCGCGGCCGCCGGGGTCGCCGGGATCGGGCTGGCGCACCACCTGATCGAGCGGTGGACCGGGCGACGCCGGGCCGAACAGATCCGCAAGGAGGCCGCCGAGGCGAGAACGTGACCGGCTGGCCCGGCCCCTCCCCGGCGGGGTGCCCCAGGTGCTGACTCCGGCGCTCGCTGTACGTGCCGGGTGCCCGCCGGGCCCGCGTGATCTGCTGATCGATCACGGACGCGGCGACGGACACCGTCTGACTGCCGATCCGTGTCTCGTAGGCGGACCGGTTCGGGTCCACGCCGACCCGGTCGTAGAGCGCCCGCCGCAACAGCCCGGCCATCCGGTCCTCGCCCTGGCCGAGGTGGAGGACCTCCCCGTCCTCGTCGTCGATGCGCCGGCGCCACGTCCGCCCGCGTCCCCCTCCGATGGAGGAGAACCCTGACGGTCAGCCCAGGGACAGGACCAGGAACTCCTCCGCGCCTTCGCGGACGACCTCCATCTCCTCGAAACCGCACCGCTTCAGCAGGCGGATCGAGGCCGCGTTGCGGACGTCGGCCTCCCCGTAGAGCGGGCGGGTCGTCTCCTCCACCAGGAAGAGGGTGAGCGCCCGCGTGCCGATCCCGCGGCCCCACCAGATGCGGCCCAGCCAGAGACCGACCGTCCGCCGGCCGTCCTGCCACCAGGCGACGATATGGCCGGCGAGCTCCCCGTCGGCGACGATGGCGCGCGCCCGCACCGACGGGTCGCCGAGGACCCGGCGGCGCCAGTGCTCGGTGAAGGAGGCGTGCGAGCGGCTCGGGAAGTTGGCCCGTCGCAGTGCCTCGGGATCACTCTCCTGCTGGTAGAAGACCTCGAGATCCTCCACCGCGACCGGCCGCAGCCCGACGCCGGTCATCGGTCCACATCGCTCACTCCGTCATGTTCTCACGCTGACGGGCCGGCGTCGGTCGCCCAGTCGCGGGACCGACTGCCGGGACGCCCCGCCGCGTCCCGACGCGGAGAGCGGCAAACGGCCGCGCACCTCGGCCCGCCTCACGTCACCGGGCCGTGACGCCTTCGCCGGTCACGTCGGTGCCCTTCAGGAGATCGTGGTCCGCTCCGGCCTGGCGGTGCTCCCGGGCCAGGTCGGCCGCTGAGACGGACCGGTCAGCCGCCCGATCGGGCCGCGAGGTCAGCCGCCGGGGCAGGTGGCCTCGCCGCCGCTCCGGTCGGCGCAGTTGCCGGTGGACACCGGTGAGTGGTGAGTCCGGGACGGGGTGTCGGCGACCAGGCCGGTGGCCTCCAGCCCGCCGCGCACCGACAGGAGCGCGACGAGGAGGCCGGCGACGGTCAGGACGCCGCAGATCATGGTGCCGAGTGGGCGCTGATCGCGGTGGCCGACGACGGTGGCGGCGGCCGGGAGCAGGACCGCCAGGGTGCAGGCGGTCAGGACCAGGACGCCGCCGCGGGTCTGATGCGGGTTCGGCGCCTGCGAGGAGAAGCTGATCAGGTCGAGGACGGCGACGAGGAACAGTGCCGGGACCGCGATGATCCACAGCAGGATCAGCACGGTCATGGTGAATCGGGCGTCGCCCCGCCGAATCCGGTCGGTTTCCCCCGCTGTCGATGACATGGGTGCACCGTAGCCGGGCCGGGCACGGGATTCGGCCCGGCGGCCGCGCGGCGGCCCGGACCGGCAGGCGGCCGCGCGGCTCGGCGGGACGGGGTGGGTTCGTGGAGGGCGGCGTAGCCCGTACGAATCAGTCGATTGTCGGGGGTTGGTTCTGAGCGGCGCGGAGGGCGGCGGCGGCGGCCGAGTAGGGGTTGTAGGTGTAGGTGCGCGAGAGCGTGCCGGTCGCGCTGAAGTAGGAGGCGGCGAGTTTGGCTGGGTCGGTGGCGATCTCGCCACGGGCGACCGCGTCGTTGCCGTCGTCCCAGCCCCAGGGCGCGTTGGCGGAGTTGGTGCCGCAGGCGAAGGTGCCGGTGCCGCAGCCGCCGGAGTTGTCGCCGGCGAAGGTGCCGAGGGAGGCGAACAGGCTCGTGTTGGCGCGCTGGGCCCACAGGCCGCCGTCGGCGAAGACGTCGATCAGCCGGTAGCGGACGTCGCGGTCGTTGGTGCTGCTCGGCGATTCGGATACGGACAGTGACGGGTAGTAGACGATGCCGTCGCCGTTGATGGTGTATTGCGGATAGGCCTTGAGCCCGTGTCCGCCGCGCTCCTGGGCGGTGACCGGATGCTGGTAGGAGTCGTGCGGCGAGGACTGGAGCTGGAGCGTCCCGTCGATCGTCTCGGATCCGTTGGCCCAGTCGCCGCCGGCCGGCTTGTAGGAGAAGAAGTCACTGTGCGCGACCGTCACGGCCGCTTTCAGGCTGCCGTAGTCGGACCCGTCCTTGGCGACGATCTCCAGCACGCCTTCGCCGTCGTTCTCGTGCTCGGTCTCGAAGAACGGGTGGTCGATCCAGTCGCGCGGGTGGAAGAAGAGGTAGGTGAGGTAGTAGTGGGTGCTCGTTTCCAGGACCGAGTAGTAGACCGCGGCGTCAGTGTTCGTCCCGGTGTTGTCCCAGTTGTCCCGGCCGTTCAGGTTCCCGTCGAAGTCGTATCGGGTGATGTAGTCGCTCTTGCCGCTGAGCGCGTGGCCGCCGGTGGCGTCGACGTCCTGGTAATGGATGGGCGCCCAGCGCAGGGCGATCTCCGCCCGGCTCGGGGCGGCGTGTGCCGGAGTGGTGAGACCGGCCGCGATCAGCGCGCCGGCCACGACGGGAACCATTTTTCGCACGGGTCCTCCTTGTATCGGTGCACGTCAATATAAGGCCCGGGATTAGGCTGAGATGGTGAACGACCGACGCCTGTATGAACTCGTGCTGATGCGCCGTGTCCGGGACCGGATCGACCGCCACTACGCGGAGCCGCTCGACGTCGAGGCGCTGGCCCGGTCCGTGCACATGTCGGCCGGGCACCTGAGCCGGCGGTTCCGGTCGGCGTTCGGCGAGTCGCCCTACAGCTACCTGATGACCCGGCGCATCGAGCGGGCCATGACCCTGCTGCGGCGCGGCGACCTGAGCGTCACCGAGGTGTGCTTCGCGGTCGGCTGCTCGTCGCTCGGCACGTTCAGCACCCGGTTCTCCGAGCTGGTCGGGGTGTCGCCGAGCGTCTACCGCAAGCAGGCGGGCGACCAGCTCGCCGGCTTGCCCGGCTGTGTCACCCGGCAGGTGACCCGGCCGATCCGGGCTGTTTCATAGCATCATCGGGGCATGAGCCTCGTCATTCAGTCGGCCTTCCTGCCGGCCGACGATCCGGAGCGATCACTCGCCTTCTACCGCGACGGCCTCGGCTTCGAGGTGCGACTCGACGTGGGGTACGGCGACATGCGCTGGATCACCGTCGGCCCGCCCGGCCAGCCGCAGACCTCGATCGTCCTGCACCCGCCCGGCGTCGACCCGGGCCTGACCGACCAGGAACGGCGCACCATCGCCGAGATGATGGCGAAAGGCTGCTACGCCGGCATCATCCTGGGCGCCACCGACCTTCAGGAGACGTACGAGAAGCTGGCGGCCAGTGGCGCCGAGGTGGTGCAGGAGCCGTTCGACCAGCCGTTCGGGGTGCGCGACTGCGCCTTCCGGGACCCGGCCGGCAACCTGATCCGGATCAACCAGCTGACCTGATCAGGAATCGAGAAGCGCGGCCCGCCGGTGACGACCTAGCGTGATGGGCATGACCACACAAGGCATCAAGACCGTCCTGCACCCCGTCACCGACCTGGAGAAGTCCAAGGCCGTCTACACCGCCCTGCTCGGCGCCGAGCCGACGGCGGACAGCCCCTACTACGTCGGCTACGACGTGGCCGGCCAGCACATCGGCCTGGTCCCGGGCGGCGGGCCGCAGGGGCTGAAGGCGCCGCTGGCCTACTGGCACGTGGCCGACATCGATGCCAAGCTGGCCGAGCTGAGCGCGGCCGGCGCGACGGTGACCGAACCCGCGCACGAGGTCGGGCCGGGCCGCCGGGTCGCCAGCGTGACCGATTCCGACGGTAACGTTCTCGGAATCCTGCAGGACAGCTGACACTCACAGGGGGAGAGAATGAGCGTCCACCGCTCGATCCGCGTGCACGGCGCCCGGGTCAACAACCTCAAGGACGTCCGTGTCGAGATCCCGAAACACCAGCTCACGGTGTTCACCGGGGTCTCCGGGTCGGGTAAGAGCTCGCTGGTGTTCGGCACCATCGCCGCCGAGTCGCAGCGTCTGATCAACGAGACGTACAGCGCCTTCGTGCAGGGGTTCATGCCGACGCTGGCCCGCCCGGACGTGGACGTGCTGGAGGGCCTGACCACGGCGATCATCGTGGATCAGGAGCGGATGGGCTCCGACCCGCGCTCGACGGTGGGCACCGCGACCGACGCCAACGCGATGCTGCGGATCCTGTTCAGCCGGCTCGGGGATCCGCACATCGGGTCGCCGCAGGCGTACTCCTTCAACGTCGCCTCGATCTCCGGCGCCGGCGCGGTGACCATCGAGAAGGCCGGCACCACGACCAAGGAGCGGCGCAGCTTCAGCATCACCGGCGGCATGTGCCCGCGGTGCGAGGGCCGCGGCAACGTCAACGACTTCGATCTCACCCAGCTGTACGACGAGACGAAGTCGATCAACGACGGCGCCATCTCGATCCCCGGGTACAGCATGGAAGGGTGGATGGGCCGGATCTTCCGGGGCTGCGGCTTCTTCGACGTGGACAAGCCGATCGGCAAGTTCACCAAGCGCGAGCTGCACGACCTGCTCTACAAGGAGCCCACCAAGATCAAGGTGGACGGGATCAACCTGACCTACACCGGCCTGATCCCGGGCATCCAGAAGTCGTTCCTGAGCAAGGACGTCGACGCGATGCAGCCGCACGTCCGCGCCTTCGTGGAGCGGGTGATCACCTTCACGGTCTGCCCCGAGTGCGAAGGCACCCGGCTGGCCGAGCACGCCCGCGCGTCGAAGATCAAGGGCGTCAGCATCGCCGACGCCTGCGAGATGCAGATCAGCGACCTGGCCGAGTGGGTCCGCGGCCTGGACGAGCCGTCGGTCGCCCCGCTGCTGGAGAAACTGCGGCACACCCTGGAGTCGTTCGTCGAGATCGGCCTGGGCTACCTGTCCCTGAACCGGCCGGCCGGCACCCTGTCCGGCGGCGAGGCCCAGCGCACCAAGATGATCCGGCACCTCGGCTCGGCGCTCACCGACGTCACCTACGTCTTCGACGAGCCCACCATCGGGCTGCACCCGCACGACATCCAGCGGATGAACGAGCTGCTGCTGCGCCTGCGGGACAAGGGCAACACGGTCCTCGTCGTCGAGCACAAGCCGGAGGCCATCGCGATCGCCGACCGGATCGTCGACCTCGGGCCGGGCGCCGGCACCGCGGGCGGCGAGATCTGCTTCGAGGGTACGGTCGAGGGCCTGCGCGCCAGCGGCACCATCACCGGCCGGCACCTGGACGACCGCTCGTCCTTCAAGCCGTCGGTGCGGTCGGGCAAGGGCCACCTGGAGATCCGTGGTGCGTCCACCCACAACCTCCAGGACGTCGACGTCGACATCCCGCTCGGCGTGCTGGTCGTGGTGACCGGGGTGGCCGGGTCCGGCAAGAGCTCGCTGATCCACGGCTCGGTGGCCAAGCGGGACGGCGTGGTGGCGATCGACCAGACGGCGATCCGCGGGTCCCGCCGATCGAATCCGGCCACGTACACCGGCCTGCTCGAACCCATCCGCAAGGCGTTCGCCAAGGTCAACGGGGTGAAGCCGGCCCTGTTCAGCGCCAACTCCGAGGGCGCCTGCCCGACCTGCAAGGGCGCCGGGGTCATCTACATGGACCTGGGCATCATGGCCGGGGTGTCGACGCCGTGCGAGGAGTGCGAGGGCAAGCGGTTCGAGGCCTCGGTGCTGGAGTACAAGCTGGGCGGCAAGGACATCTCCGAGGTCCTGGCGATGCCGGTGACCGAGGCGGAGGCGTTCTTCGCCGCGGGTGACGCGAAGCTGCCGGCCGCGCACACGATCCTGAAACGGCTCGCCGACGTCGGGCTCGGCTACCTCACCCTCGGCCAGCCGCTGACCACGCTGTCCGGCGGGGAGCGGCAGCGGATCAAGCTGGCCACCCGCATGGGCGACAAGGGCGGCGTCTACATCCTCGACGAGCCGACCACCGGCCTGCACCTGGCCGACGTCGAGCAGCTGCTGGGCCTGCTGGACCGGCTGGTCGACGCGGGCAAGTCGGTGATCGTCATCGAGCACCACCAGGCGGTCATGGCGCACGCCGACTGGATCATCGACCTCGGTCCGGGCGCCGGTCACGACGGTGGCCGGATCGTCTTCGAGGGCACCCCGGAGGCGCTGGTCAAGGACGGTTCGACGCTGACCGGGCAGCATCTCGCGGAGTATGTCGTCTGACACCGAGCGGGTTATTGGCACGCAGGGGATTGAAGGGTCCCCCTACACTGCCAAGTCGCGGCACGGGGGAGTGCCGCCACCCCTTGAATGGAGACGTCTGCGCATGAAGCGCTTCCTGGCCGGCGCTGTCGCCGGTGTAACAGCCCTGACCCTCACGGTCGGGTGTGCGAACCAGTTCCAGCAGCTCGAACCGAAACTGGAGCTGAAGAAGGCCGCGGAGAACCTGGGCGCGGAGGGTAAGGCGGGCTTCACGCTGAAGGCCGGCGGCAGCGTCGACGACGTGATCGCGGCCGCCAAGAAGTCGGGCGACACCATCACCGCCGAGGACGAGGAGATCTTCCGCAAGATCTACAACTCTTCGGTCACGATGGCCTGGGACAAGGCCGGCGAGAGCGTCACCGACGACCGCCTCCAGGTGACCGCGAACATCGACGGGGTCACCGGCCTCGACATGCGGACCGTCGACGAGGTCTTCTACCTCAAGGTGCCGGTCACCGAGCTGGCCCAGAAGTTCGGGGCGAGCAGCTCCGACATCACCGAGATGCGCTCCGGGCTGTCCGCCGAGGCGCCCACCCTGGCGGCGCTGTTCGACGGTGAGTGGGTCTCGGTGGCCGCCGCCGACCTGAAGAAGCTGGGCGAGCAGGTCGGCGGGGTCACCGCGGCCGCCGCCGACCAGCAGGTGCAGAGCGAGAAGCTCGCCGCCGAGTTCAAGACCAGCGCGGAGAACCTGCTGGAGAGCGCCGACGTGGTGCGCGACGAACAGGACAAGAAGCACCTGATCGTCACGACCTCCACCGGCAAGGCCACCGCCGAGGCGAAGCGTCTCGCCGAGGCCGCCATCAAGATCATTTCTCCGGAGGCGGCCGCCGAGGCCACCGCGTCGCTCCAGAAGGAGATCGACAAGAACGCCCCGGCGGACAAGCCGATCGTCCTGGACATCTGGGTCGACAACGGCAAGTTCACCGCGTTCGAGATCAACTACCTGCAGTTCGTCGAGGGCGCCACCGGCCGCGGCACGGTCCGCGTCGAGATCGCCGACAGCATCGACATCACCGCGCCGTCCGGCGCGCAGAAGCTCGACGTGGCCCCGATCTTCGAGGCGCTCGCCGGAGCGGCCTCCGGTGGCGGCACGTCCGGCGCCGGTTCCGCGGAGAACTGGGCCGAACTCGTCGGCCAGCAGGCCGTCCTCATGGCGATCACCGAGCAGGGCAAGCCGGCCAACTACCTGAAGAAGGCCGCCACCCAGATGGCCATCCCCGGCGTCAAGGTGCAGGTCGTCCGCAAGGGCGTGGCCCAGGTGACCTCGGGCACCAGCGTCGCCTGCGTGACCGTTCCGGCCACCACCCGCGGCGAGCCCAAGGTCAAGGCCGGCGCCTGCTGATCCACCCGGATCAACGACGGCCGGTCGGGTCCGGCGTGCCGACCCGGCACACCGGACCCACCCGGCCCACCGGCTCCCGCCGGCCGTCCACACTCGTCACCCCGGCCACCCCGGCCGGGGTGACGTGCTGTATCCGGACCCTTCCCGGCGCCGCGCCAACACGCGGCCGGCAGACCATCGCCATCCGGCCCGGCGAGGACACCCCGGACGGCTTCGACCGGATCTTCGCGGTCGACGTGCGCGCGCCGTTCTTCCTGATCCAGAAGGTGCTACCTCGGGCCCGAGCTTCTCGGGTGAGCGGCGGCCGCGTGCTGGATCACCGCGAACGTCGTCGACGCCACCGGTGGCGGTTACCTCGGGCCCGAGTGTCTCGGGTGAGCGGCGGCCGCGCGCAGCAGTTCCGGGTCGTGCGCGTTGACGATCGTCAGGGTGGGGTCGGCGGCGGCCCACAGCTCGGTGAGGCGGTCATGGTTGGCGCGGACCAGGCGCCGGTCGTGGGCGATGGCCGCCTCCAAGGTGGCCAGGACACGATGGCGGCGGGTCACACCGTCGATCTGCCCGCGGTGGTAGAAGGCGTCGCCGGCGTGCAGGATCCAGCCGTCGCCGGTGTCGACCGCCACGGCGGCGTGGCCGCGGGTGTGGCCGGGCATCGCGATCAGGACCACCCCCGGGACGATCTCGGTGGCGGCGGCGAAACCGCGCCAGCCGTCGCCCTTCGCCGGATCGTGTTCTACCAGGTGAGGGTGGTGCTCACGCTGGGCCGGCAGGTAGCGGGAGCGCTCGTTCCACGTCCGCGGGTGCTGGGCGGCGCCCGACTCGGCGGCGGTCAGGTGTATCCGGGCCTGCGGGAAGTCGGCGGTGCCACCGGAATGGTCCGCGTCGTAGTGGGTGAGCACGATGTCCCGTACGTCGTCGGGGTCCAGTTGAAGGCGTTGCAGCTGCCGGAAGGCGGACTCCTCCGGATCGAGCACCGGTTTGATCAGATGGCGCGAGGCGCCGATGCGGTGCGCCGGCTCGGCGGCGTCACGCAGACCGAAACCCGAGTCGACCAGCAGCAGCCCTTCGGCGGTCTCGACCGCGAGCACGTGGCAGACCAGGCTCGGGGTGAGGGGCGGGCGCATGGTTCCGCAATTGAGGTGGTGGACCTTCACAGAGGCTCTCCCAGGGTCGGCAGCGTCAACTCCACGTCGTCGATGGCGGCCTGTTCGCCGAGGAACCGCATCGTGGTCCGGAAGTCGTCGGCGAAGCGTGGCATAGGACGCAGCGGCCGGTCGAGAGGGCGGGTGAAATCGTCCCAGTGGATCGGGACGACCCGGCGGGCGCCGGTACGCCGGACGAGCCGGTCCCAGTAGGTCGCCCGGAACCCGGCGGACTGCTTCCCGAGCCCGCCGACGCCCAGGAAGACGGTGCCGGCGGGGTGGCCGTCGAGGTCGGCGTGGTTGGCGCTGGCGTGGATGAGCAGCCGCTCGTCGCCGTGTGTCACGTGCAGGGTGTGACACTCGCCGGTCCGGTAGTCGCGGGCCCGCGCGCCGAGCCCGATCGGCCGGTCGACGGTTCCGGGGAAGAGGTCGCCGGGGCTGTGCAGCGTCGGCAACACCCTTATCCGGAAATTTCCTATCTCGACCTGGTCGGTCGTGGTGAAACGGTCCACAGGGAAGCCGTGGCCGAGTGCGATGTTCCGGGTCGACGCCGAGCCGAACAGTCGCGCCCCGGTCATCATCGCGACCGTGGGCGCGTCCAGCGCGTGATCGTAGTGCGAGTGCATCACGAACAGCCCGTCCACGGAGGTGATCCCGAACCGCCGCAGCGCCGCGGCGATCCGCTCCCGATCCGGCCGCACCCGCCCGGCCAGCACCCGCAGCAGCCCCGGCCGCGAGAAGAACCCGTCGGTGAGCAGGGTGGTCCGCCCGTCACTGAGCAGGACGGTCGAGACCCCGAGGAACACCTTCCGCATCATCGCCGAGCCTAGCCCGGGTGGCTCAGCGTCCACGATCGCGCCGAGGGCCCGCCGCTGAACCGGGCAGCGCCACCCTGTCGTATGGTAACGTCGCGTATCCAGATACATGGTGTTACCGAAAGGGAAGGTATGCGGCTGACACGCGCCGAGCAGCAGCGGCTCACCCGGCAGCGGTTGCTGGAGGCGGCGGTCGCGGCCTTTCTGGAGCGGGGCTATCTCGCCGCGACCGTCGAGGAGATCGCCGCCGCGGGTGGATATACGCGTGGCGCCGTCTACAAGCAGTTCGGCGGTAAGGAAGGGCTCTGGCAGGCCATCGTCGACACCCGGGCCGAGGAGTTGATGCGGGGGCTCGCCGTGGCCCTCGACCAGGCCGGCAGCCGGGAGGACCTGCTCGCCGTCCTCACCCCGGGCGGCGGTGACCAGGCCCGCTGGGCGCTGGTGTCCGCCGAGGCGGTGGCGGCGATGTCCGGCAACCCCCGGCACGCGGCCACCATGGCGGCACTCCAGGACCGGTTCGACACCGAGATCACGGCGCTGCTGGAGCGGCACTGCGCCCGTCTCGGCCTCACCCCGGCGATGCCGCTGCCGCACCTGGTCGTCGCGTGGGGCTCGATGGGGGCCGGGCTGGCGCTGCGGCAGGCGATCCACCCCGGCACCGACGCGGCCGCCGTCACCGCGAGCCTGCTGGACGCGCTCTTTCGCAAGGAGTGAAGGATGAATCCGCTGTCCCGGATCCTCCGGCGGTTCGCCGACGCCGTCTCGCACGCCGACACGGGCCCCTACGCGGGCGCGCCCCGCAACCCCGAGCTGCGTGTCGGGGACGAGCAGACCTACTCCACGGTGCGGTATGCGACCGGCCACATCGCGCACATCGCCACCGCGGTCCGCGAGGACACGTGTCCCCGGTGCGGCTCGCCGATGGCCGAGACCCACGAGATCCAGCAGCGTGAGGGCTCGGCGGTGCGCCTGCGTACGGGCTCGGCCCGCGCCTGCCCGGCGTGCGAGCCGGACTCCTGGCTGCTGCGGTCGCAGACGAGCGCGGCGGTCCGCGCCCGCGAGGCGGCCCGCCGCAACGTCGTCTGAGTCAGCCGGCGGTCACCGGCGCGGGCGCGATCTCACGGGCGGGGCGGCGGAGTACGAGCACGGCGACCAGGAGAGCCGTGGCCAGGAGGCCGGCCGAGGTGGCGAAGGCGAGCCGGTAGCCGCCGGTCAGCGCGGCCGCCTGGTCGGCGCCGGCGGTCAGCAGACGGTCGGTGCGGGTGGCGGCCAGTGTGGAGAGCACCGCCACGCCGAGGGCCATGCCGACCTGCTGCGTGGTGTTGAACAGGCCGGAGGCGAGCCCCGCGTCGCTCTGTTCGGCGCCGGACATGCCCAGGGTGGCCAGCGCCGGCAGGACCAGGCCGCCGCCGGAGATCAGCAGCATCACCGGCAGCAGGTCGGTGACGTACGACGCCTGCACGGGGATGCGGGTGAGCAGCGCCATGGCCGCGATCAGCAGCAGGAGCCCGGCACGCAGCACGGTGTGGGCGCCGAACCGGGTACTGAGCGGGGCGGACACGAACAGCGAGACCACCCCGATGCCGACGGCGGCCGGGAGCATGGCGAGGCCGGTCTCCAGGGCGCCGTACCCGAGGACCTTCTGCATGTGCAGCGCGACCAGCACCTGGAAGGCGAACATCCCGGACAGCGACAGCATCTGGGCCAGGTTGGCGCCGGTGACGTCCCGGGACCGCAGGATCCGCAGTGGCATGAGCGGCTCGCGTGCGGTTACCTGCCGGGCCACGAATCCGGCCAGCAGGGCGAGGGCGACGGTTGCGGTGAGCCAGGCGTACCGGCCGTTCGTGACGATCGTGTAGATGCCCAGCATCAACCCGGAGGTGACCAGGACGGCGCCGAGGACGTCGGTGTGGGGCGACCATCCGGCGCCGCGTTCGGCGGGCAGGGCGACCAGCGCCAGCGCGATGGTGGCGACCCCGATCGGCACGTTGATGAAGAAGATCCACGGCCAGCTCAGCACGTCGGTGAGCACCCCGCCGAGCACCTGCCCGATGGACGCGCCGGCCGCCCCGGTGAAGCTGAAGACCGCGATCGCCTTGCCGCGCTCGACCGGGTCGGTGAAGAGCGTGACCAGGATGCCGAGCACCACCGCCGAGGCCAGCGCGCTGCCGACACCCTGGAGGAACCGGGCCGTGATCAGCAGGCCGGGTCCGGTGGCGAGGCCGGCGAGCAGGGACGCCCCGGTGAAGACGGCGTTGCCGGCGAGGAACATCCGGCGGCGGCCGAGCAGGTCACCGAGTCGCCCGGCGAGCAGCAGCAGTCCGCCGAACGGGATCAGGTAGGCGTTGACCATCCAGCTCAGGCCGGTCGCGGTGAAGCCGACGTCCGCCTGGATCGCGGGCATCGCCACGGTGACGATGCTGCCGTCGAGGACGGTCATCAGGCCGGTCGCGGAGAGCACGGCGAGCGCGGTCCAGCGTTTCGGGTACGACATGGGGTTCCTCTCGTCGGATCGACGAAAGGAACGCTAGCAGATAGTTCGGTTACGGACTATCTCTATCTTCCCTACTTTGCGCGCTCCCGGGGACGACGGGCCGCGTGCGGACCCTCGGCGGGGGCGGCCAGATGCTCGGTGGCCAGCCGGTTCAGGGCGCGGACCAGCACCGCGCGCTCCTCGTCGGGCAGTGAGCGCAGCGCGTCGCGGTGCACCCCGTCGACGATCTCCTGGCTGCGCTTGGCGATCTCCGCGCCGGCGGCGGTGACCGCGATGATCCGGGCCCGGCGGTCGGTGCTGGACGGGCGGCGTTCCGCGTACCCCGCCTTCTCCAGCGCGTCGACCGTGGCCACCATCGTGGTCTTGTCCATGTCGCCCAGCTCGGCCAGCTGGATCTGGGTGCGCTCCTGCTCCAGCGCGTGCACCAGCACACAGTGCATCCGCGCGGTCAGGCCGATCTCGCCCAGCCCCGCCGCCATCCGGCTACGCAGCACGTGGCTGGTGTGATCGAGCAGGTAGGACAGGTCGGACTCGGTGCGGGTGGGCGCCATCGCGGTCATGCGACGAGCGTAGCCGGGGATGGTTTCGCGCCGGACGATCCGCGACCGATCGGAAACCGTTGTCCGTCGCCACGAGCGTGCGGATGGCAGGCTTTCTCCTGTGGCGCACCGGCTGATCCTGATCAACGGGCTTCCCGGCTCGGGCAAGAGCACTCTGGCCGGGCGCCTGGCGCCCGCGCTGCGCGTACCCCTGATCGGGAAGGACCTGGTGAAAGAGGCCCTGGCCGGAGCCGCGCCGGGTGTCCCGCCGACGGCGGTGGGCCGGATCGCGGCGCAGGTGATGTGGGAGCTGGCGGCCGTCACGCCGGGTGTGGTCATCCTGGAGAGCTGGTGGTTCCGGCCGCGCGACCTCGGTTTCGTGACCGAGGGCATCGCCCGATCGGGTGCCCGCGCGACCGTGGAGGTCTGGTGCGACGTGCCCGCCGAGGTGGCCCTGGAACGCTACCGCGACCGGCGGCGCGGCACCCTGTACGAGGACGGCGATCGCCTGCGTGACGACTGGCCGCGGTGGGCGGTGGAGGCGTCGCCGCTCGCCGTCGGCCCGGTCGTCACCGTCGAGACCGACCGCCCGGTGATCGCCACCCGACTGATCCGGGCGATCAGCGAGGCCATCGGCGGGGTGTAGCCGGCCGGCAGAAGGCGCGGCGTAGCCGTATGGCACGAGAGCGGGGTGTGGCCGGCCGGCAGAAGGCGGCGTGACCGATGGCAGGAAAGGTGGGAACCGCGTCGTTGCGGCCATGAGGCGCGGCCGCGAGGGTAGAGGGCGTGGACGTGCTGATCCTGCTCTTCGACGGCGTGCAGAGTCTCGACGTGACCGGGCCGATGGAGGTGTTCGCGGGTGCCGGCTACCGGGTCGCCACCGCGAGCACGGGCGGCGCCCCGGTCCGTACGTCGAGCGGCCTCACCCTGCTGCCGGACGGTGAGCCGGGCGACCGGCGGCCGGACATCCTGGTCGTCCCCGGCGGACCCGGCACCCGCGCCGCCCAGCAGGGGATCGTCGACTGGATCCGGGCCAACGCCGGTCACGTGCCCCGGATCATGTCGGTCTGTTCCGGCGCGTTCCTGCTGGCCGAGGCGGGTCTGCTGAGTGGCCGCCGGGTCACCACCCACTGGAGTTTCGCCGGCACGCTGGCCCGCCGGCACCCGGACGTGTGCGTGGATCCGGAGCCGATCTTCATCCGGGACGGCCGGATCTCCACGTCGGCCGGGGTCACCGCCGGCATCGACCTGGCGCTGGCCCTGGTCGAGGAGGACCTGGGCCGCGACACCGCCCTGACCATCGCCCGGCACCTGGTGATGTTCCTGCGCCGGCCGGCCAACCAGACCCAGTTTTCGGCGCAGCTGTCCGCACAGGTCGCGGCCCGTCCGGGGTTGCGGGAGGTGCAGCGGTGGATCGCCGACAACCCGGCCGCCGACCTCAGCGTCGAGGAGCTGGCCCGGCGCGCCAGCCTGTCACCGCGCCAGTTCGCCCGCGCGTTCACCGCCGAGGTCGGGCAGACCCCCGGCCGGTACGTGGACGCCACCCGCCTGGAGACCGCCCGCCGCCTGCTCGAGGACGGCATCGGGGGCATCGAGCAGGTCGCCCGCGCCAGCGGGTACGGCACCCCGGAGGCGATGCGCCGCGCCTTCCTGCGGGTGCTGGGGGTCTCCCCGTCCGAGTATCAACGGCGCTTCCGCCCCGTACCGATGGAGGTTTGAGAAATGCAGTTGGCGATCGTCCTCTTCGAACGTCTCACCGCGCTGGACGCGATCGGGCCCTACGAGGTGCTGAGCCGGGTGCCCGGCCTGGAGGTGGTCTTCGTGGGGGAGCGGACCGGTCAGGTGCGCACCGAGGTCGGCAGTCTCGGGTTGACGGTGGACGCCACCTACGCCGACGTGCCGCGCCCGGATGTGATCCTGGTGCCGGGCGGTCCCGGCCAGAACGACCACATGACCGACGGCCCGATGCACCGCTGGCTGCGTGCCGCCGACGCGACGAGCACCTGGACCGCGTCGGTGTGCACCGGTTCGCTGATCCTGGCGGCGGCCGGGCTGCTCGACGGCCGGCGGGCCACGTCGCACTGGCTGGCCCTGGACGGCCTGGCCGCGTTCGGCGCGATTCCGGCGGAGGAACGCATGGTCACGGACGGGAAGTACGTGACGGCGGCCGGGGTGTCGGCCGGCATCGACATGGCGCTGACGCTGGTCGGCGAGATGGCGGGCGCAACCGTGGCACAGGCGGTGCAGTTGGGCATCGAGTACGACCCGCAGCCGCCCTATCCGGCCGGTTCGCCGCGCACGGCCCCGGCGGAGGTGGTAGCGGTGGTGCGGGGGGTTCGTGACTCCATCCTGAACTAGGTTCCTCGAGAGGCGTGCTGTCCGTGTACGAGCTGCTCACGAAGATCGTCCGGCTGCGTGTGGAAGGCGCCGAGCACGTGCCGCCGACCGGTCCGCTGCTGTTGGCGTCGAATCACCTGTCGGTCACCGACTCGACGTTCCTGCCGATGGCCCTGGCCCGCAAGGTGATCTTCATGGCGAAGGCGGAGTACTTCACCGGGCGCGGTCCGGGTGGGCGGCTGGTCTCCTGGTTCATGGCCCGCGACGGGCAGGTGGCGGTGGACCGTGACGACACCCGGGCGGCGGTCCGGTCGCTCGACGCGTGCCTCGGCGTGCTGCTGCGCGGTGAGGCGTTCGGGATCTACCCGGAGGGGACACGCTCGCCGGACGGGCGGCTCTACCGCGGCCGTACCGGGGTGGCGTGGCTGGCGCTCAAGTCGGGCGCGCCGGTGGTGCCGGTGGCGATGTCCGGCACCGACCGGGTGCTGCCGCCGGGCCGGATCGTTCCGCGGCCGGCCCGGGTCTCGGTGGTCTTCGGCAAGCCGGTCCCGTTGTCCGGAGTCGCCGCCGACCCGGACAACGCCCAGGACCGGCGGGCCGCCACCGACATGATCATGGCGGCGATCGCGGAACTGTCCGGTCAGGACTACGTGCCCCGCTACGCGAGGTAGGTGGCTCAGTCGAGCATGGCCCTCGCGTAGGCGGCCACGTCGACCGGGGCGCGGGACGGGCCGAGCAGGGCGTCGGCGAGCGGTTGCAGGTCGCCGACCGTGAGACCGGCGTCCCGCTGGCCCCGGTACGGGTCCTGGGGGCCGTCGCCGGGCATGGTCGTCGCCGGAACCCAGTGCCGCAGCACCCGGTCGACCAGCGCCTGCGCCGAGGCGTCCGCGAAGTCCGCCGGGTCGGCGAAGGTGAACCCGTTGCCGCAGCGGCGCTGCTGCTCCAGGTGGCGGTCCTCCCAGAAGCGCAGCGTCCAGCCGGGCCAGCGGTCGGCGAACCGTTCGGTCAGCCCGTACACCGGCTCGGTCGACCACACCCCGGCGGTCCGGGCCGCCGGGTCGAGGTGCAGACCGCCGCGCGGCACCCGGGGCAGGGCGGTCACCCGGGGCAGTTCGAAGAGCTGGTCGAGCAGGGCCGGGCCGATCGACCACGGGGCCTCGGCGTTGTAGTCGAGGCCGTACGCCGTGGTGCCGACCGTGATCACCTGGTGCAGGACGAGTTCCTCCTCGGGACCGGGCTTGTGCCACGGGAACAGCGCGGTGCCGTCCCACGGCCGCCGCCCGAGCACCGCTCGGTCCAGCCCGAGCGCGTCGGTCACGTCGGCGATCCCGTTGTACGCCCACCGGACCGTCCAGCCCGGCCACGTGCGCCGGCAACCGTCCAGCAACGCGAGCCGCTGGTGGTAGTCGACGTCCAGGAAGAACAGCAGGTCCCGGGCGTCCAGATCGATCAGCGCGCCGGCCTCGCACTCGTCCTCGGCCTGCCACTGGGCCGGGTCCTCCCACGCGGACATGGCGCCGAAGACGGCCAGCGCCGGTTCCGGGCCCAGCGCCAGGTACGCGTCGAGGCTGTAACCGATGCTGTCGCTGCCGCAATGCGTCCACGCGCCGTCCATGCGGATCGCCACGTTCGCCCGTGATCCCATGCGCGGATCATATTAATGATCATCGGGGTGCGTGTCGTGGGTGTCACCCGCGGTGGTGAGTCAGCCGTCAGAATTCATAATCCCCGCGGAGGAAGTGACGATTTTGCATCCCGTGTTAGCGTGCGACTCCGGTCAGTGAGACCGGGATTCCGGCGGGGGGAATCGGTGGCGGATCGTCGTGGGTTCATCCGGGCCGGTGGCCTCTTCGCCACCGGTGTCGCGGTCGCGGGCGTCGCGGCCGAACCGGTGCTGGCCTCCACACCCGATCCCCGGTTTCCGCTGCTCGGCTGGCACGCCGCCCTGGCGAACCGGCACTACGAACCCGCGGTGGTCGCGGTGATCGGCTCGTCCAGCTCCGAGGGCGTCGGTTCGTCGAGGTACGGGCGGGGCTATGTGCCGATGCTCGCCGCCAACCTGTGTGCCCGGTTTCCGGTCGCCGGTGCGGCCGGCGGGGATGTCTACACGGCCGCGTGGGGCCGGCCGTCCGGGCTGTGGCCGGTCGTCCTGTCCGACGGCGTCACCACGTCGGCCACCGGCTGGGGGCTCAAGTCCGCCGGCCTGAAAGCCGCGGGGCAGACCGTGACCTTCCCGTTCACCGGAACGAGTGTCCGGGTGTGGCATTCGGTCTTCCCCGGCGGCGGCACGTTCACCGTGACGATCGACGGCGCCACCGTGGCGACCGTCGACACCCACGCCCCGGCGAGGGACCGTGCCGCCACCTGGATCTCACCCCGCCTCGAACCGAGCCGCCACACCATCGTGGTGACCTGCGTCACGCCCGAGGTGAACGTGCACGGCTTCGCCGTCCTCGACGGTGACGAGAACCGGGGGATACACGTCTACAACGGTGGCCACGGTGGGCTGACCAGCGGCGACTTCGCGGAGAACGCCGCCGGGTGGGCGCCCCGGCTGCGACTCCTCCGGCCGCACCTGGTGATCCTCCAGCTGGGGGTCAACGACTGGCGGACCCGGGTGCCGGCCGCCACCATCGGACGGAACCTGAGGTCGATCATCGCGACGGTCCGGGCGTACGCCGGCACCTCTCCGTCGTTCGTGGTCTACGGCTCGCCGCGGGTCGCCGCCGGCCGGTCCGTGCAGGACTTCGCCAAGGTGAGCCGGGCCTGGCAGGACGTCGCGGCCGACGACACCGGCGGGCCGGGCGGGGCCAGTGCGGTCGCCTACTTCGACCTGGCGGCCCGGCAGCCGGCGCCGTCGGCCGACAACAGCCTCGGCCTCTACTGCGAGGACCTGGTCCACATGACCGACAAGGGCGCCGCCTTCACCGCCGACGCGCTCGCCTCCTTCCTCGCCCCCTAGCCGTTCCCGGCCTTGCGGGCCCGGAAGGCGATCATGTTGACCCGGTTGCCGCAGCGCACCGAGCAGAACCGCTTGGAGCCGTTGCGGGACAGGTCGAGGAACAGGCCGGTGCAGTCGGTGGCCTCGCAGACCCGTAGGCGGCCGGTCTCGTTCATCCGGATCACGTCGATCAGGGCGAGCGCCGCCTCGACGCGGATCCGCTCGGCCAGCGGGGCGTCCGGCTCGGTGGCGTGGATGTGCCAGTCCGAGCCGTCGTGCCGGGTCAGGAACGGCAGTGCCCGGGCCTCGCGCAGCATCCGGTTCACCGCCTCGACCGCGGCGTCCCGGTCCAGCGTCCACACCGAACGCAGCGACTCCCGCGCGGCCCGGACCGCCTCCAGCTCGGCCTGATCGTGGTCGATGCGCCCGGAGTAGACGTAGTGCCGGAGCAGCTCGCGCAACTGGCCGACGGTGGCGAGCTCGTCGGCGCCGGACCGGGAGGCGCCGGGCGCGGTGTTGGCGAGCGCCACGACGAACTCCAGCGCCTCCTCGGTGTCAGGGGCAAAGAGCAATTTGACTCCTTATCGAGCGGCGCCTAGCGTCAGGGTCGTAGACACCATAGCCCATGACAGGGAGTTCGCCGTGAAGCTGCCGTCGCAGACCATCGGGCTGGCCGCCGCGGTCACCTCGGCCGCCACCTTCGGCACCTCCGGCGCGTTCATCAAGCCGCTGCTGGAAGCCGGGTGGTCGCCGGCCGCCGCCGTCACCGCCCGGGCGCTCACCGCGAGCCTCCTGCTGCTGCCGATCGTGCTGTTCTCGCTGCGCGGGCGCTGGGACGCGCTGTGGCGGGGCCGCTGGCGGGTCCTCGCCATGGGCGTCATCGCGGTCGCGTTCACCCAGCTCACCTACTTCGCGGCGATCCGGCGCATCCCGGTATCCGCGGCGCTGCTCATCGAATACCTGGCGCCGCTGCTGCTGGTCGTCTGGGTCACGCTGACCACCCGCCGCCTGCCCCGCCCGGCCGTGCTGCTCGGCTCGGTGCTCGCGATCGGCGGCCTCGTCCTGGTCATCGGCCCCGGCGCGCTGGAAGCCGTCGACCCGCTCGGCGTCGCGCTGGCGTTCGCGGCCGCCGTCGGGTGCGCGGTCTACTTCGTGGTCGCCGCCCGGCCCGCCGACGGCCTGCCGCCGGTCGCGCTCGCCGGCGCCGGGCTCCTGCTGGGCGGCCTCACCCTGGCCCTGGCCGGTCTGGCCGGGCTCGTGCCGATGGCGGCCACCACCGGCGACGTGCCGCTGCTCGGGTCGCCGGTCCCGTGGTGGGTGCCGCTCATGGTGGTCGCCGTCTTCGGCACGGCCATCGCGTACGCCTCGGGGATCTTCGGCGGCAGCCGGCTCGGCTCCCGCCTGGCCTCGTTCGTCGGCCTCCTCGAGGTGGTCTTCGCCTCGATCCTCGCCTGGATCGTCGTCGGCGAACAGCTCACCCCGCTCCAGATGGCCGGCGGCGTCCTCATCCTGGCCGGCATCGCCGCCATCCCGGCCGAGCCCCCGGTCCCCGCCGCCGAACCCCGCCCTATGGTGTCCGCGCGAGCCGAGTGACCAGGAGATCGACGCGTTCCTCCTGCCAGGCCGCGGGGATGCGGCCGCTGGCGGAGAGGACCGTGATGCCGTGCAGCGCGCTCCAGACGACCTCGGCGACCAGCTCGCGCCGTTCGTTGCCCGGGTCGAAGCAGGCGACGAACTCGTCGAAGCACGCCCGTAGCGGCGCCGGGGTCTCGGCGCTCGCGAACCTCAGGTCCGTGGGCAGGACGAACATGGCCTGGTAGAGGGCGGGCCGCTCGCTCGCGAACCGCAGGTAGGCGTCACAGACGGCCCGCAGCGCCGGCCCGGGCGCCGGGGCGGCCTGCCGTGCGCCGCGCAGATCGGCGGCGAGTTCCGCGAAGCCGTCCAGGGCGACGGCCGCCACGATGGCGTCCTTGCCGTGGAAGTGGCTGTAGAGCACGGGCTGGCTGTACTCCACCCGCTCCGCCAGCCGCCGTGTCGTCACGGCCTCCCAGCCTTCGGTCTCGGCCAGCTCACGCGCGGAGTCGATGATCATCTGATGGCGGTGGGCGCGTTCGCGTTCGCGGCGCTCGCTGACGGGAGGCATGCCCGGATGCTAGCAGTGCTAGACATGCTTGCATCGATAACCTATCGTCGCTATCAGTTCTAGCGCTGCTAGATTTCCGTGCCGGAGAGGGGACCGTCCATGCTCACCACCGTCGCCGAGGTGCTCGCCGCACTGGTCGGCCTGTCCGCCGCCCTCATGGGCGCGAACTCCTTCCGGGCGCCGCGGGCCGCGGCCGGCTTCGGCATCCCCGGCACACCCGTCGACGACCCGACCTTCCGGGCGTGGCTGTCCGTCAAGGCCGTCCGCGACATCGCCAGCGGGCTGATCATCCTCATCGCGGCGGCCGCGGCGGAACCCCACCTGCTCGGCTGGCTCATGCTGGCCGCCGCCGGCATACCCGTCGGCGACACCCTGATCGTGGTGCGCGGCGGCGGCCCCAAGGCGATCGCCTACGGCGTCCACGCCGCCACCGCCGCGGTGATGGCGGCGGTCAGCGCGCTGCTCCTGCTGGGGTGACCTTCGAAATCACCCCGGTCGGTATGGTCCACAACCACCGGACGGACGTTCAGCACACGGTCACCCACCTGATGCCGAACTACTTCCAGCCCTGAGACAGCACCTGCTCCGGGGCGGCCGCGCGTCGTTGCATCAATTCAGCCGCCGCGTGCCTCGTCCAGATCCCGGGTCGTGAAGAGCCTCCGACGTGTCTGTCGGAGAGCTTCCGCCTCTCGGCGCGAGCGAGCGGCAGACGCCCAGCGGCCAAGTGGTGGGTTCCGCATGGCTGGCGCGAGGCATCAGCGACCCGGCGCCGCATCGTGCCTGCATGCCGGGTTCCGTCCTTGGTCTTCGCCACCTACTCTCTGCCGTCATGATGATCAGTCGTTACGTGTACTGAATGGGTGCCTGCGATTATCACTCGAACTGACCTTGTCATTCCGGCCAATATGGTGTCGGACCTGGATATTCCACCACTGGCCGTCACCAATGCCGCACCCGATCCGGAATGGGCCGATGTGCCGATCAGTCAGCTGGCCTATCGGCGTGACCCGTCCCAGCGGCTGCCCCTGGACCCGCGAACCGCCAAGGCCATCCGGCGTCACCGCCGCCTCGCGCCATGGGCTCTACCGGTCAATCTCACCGCACTGGTCGTCTTCTGGATCGCGATCTTCATGGACGACCTGCCGCTTGCCGTCCAGCTGGCCGGGATCGGGATGCATATGACCACGACGCTCGGGTGGCACCGCGTCGTCGCCGGGCTGCCTCCGCAGCAACCCAGGCGCCTCCGATCCGGTGACCTGCGCATCCCGGAAGTCCCGGTCGAAGTCGCGGAGCAGTGGATCACACGAAATCCCGGCGTGACCGCTACCGACGAGCCGATGCCTCGCCCACACTCCCGCCGGTACTACGCCGGCTGGTCGATCGGCCTGGTGACGACCGCGATCGTCCTGGTCGTGATAATGGCGAACAATGGCCGTGAGGATTTCATCCTGCTCTGGATGCTGGCGCCGGTGATACTCGTCAGCGGGCTCGTTATGGCACTGAGAACACAGCCGCCGGCCCGGGGTAAACCGAAATACACATTGCTCGACTGACCCGGTCACCGGTAGCGAAAGGGCACGTTCTGCTCCATCGGTGGCCCACGCCCGGCGTTTCGCACCGCCTGAACAGCGAATACCTCAGCAGTCGGAAGCCCCGATAATGGCCACGGCCCGCTTGAACCGTCTGATGGGGCACCGATGCTTGGCAAGTTGTCGCGTTCGATACTCGTGGCATCGGCCGTGCTGGCACTGGGCATGCTCGCGTCCTGTGACGCCGGCGATGCCCAGTCTTCGTCCCGTCATCCCTCAGCGGCGCCGACCGCGTCATCGAGTGCCGTCGCATCCGGGCAGCCTTCGCCGGTGCCGCCAGGATCGGCAACGTGTGCTGCTGTTGAGACTCGGCCGCGCTGGTTGCTCACCCCCGGCGACGCGTGGTCGGAGGCCGAGCACGACGGGATGACGCAAAACGCGTTCGTGTTCGGCGAAGCATGCGACGGCGGGCCGACATGGCCGACATGGCCGGAGAGCTGCGACCTGTTCGGTGACCTCCTGCTGGACGAGGCGTGGCCCGGCTACCGCACCGAGGGCGTCTACTACATCGCCGGCATCAGTCTCTTCAACCAATCCGGCGAGAACGTCTCGGAGCGCATCCTGCTGTTCGGTACACCTTCCAGTGGAGGTCTTCGCATCCTCGCCGATCAGGCGCAGAAGTGCGGTGCGACCCGGAAGAGTTCGGCGGGGAAGGCGGTGATCTATCAGTTCCCGTCGGAGCCCCGCCGGCAGAAATACCTGATCGTCCAGCGCACGGTCGCGATCCAGCTCAGCGTGACTCACGGCGTGAAGGCGTCCCCGATGATCGAAAAGGCACTCCGCCGCGCGGCGGATGCTGGATAGCCGAAACGCACACGGGAGCGGTCCGCGCCGATACGCAAGGCCGGAGGGTCCGGCGGAACCGGACATTCCAGCCCGCCGCGCAGGGGCTTCAGGGACCACGGGACCCTCGGCGGCCGCTGTACGACCTTGCGAATCGGCGCCGTGGGCACCGCTCGTACGCTTCCCGAAGGGCATTCGATCATGGGCTCTGCCGTCGGCAAGGGAACGCCCCCGATACTGCCGATCCTCCTGGGACTCTGCGTCCTGCTGACCGCGTGTGATTCGCCGGGCGGCGATGCCGCGAACGCGACGGCTTCCTCCCCGGCGGTCATCACCCCTACGACGTCTCCGGCCGCGTCGCCCACGCTCTCGGCCACTCCGTCGCCCGCTCCGGTCAAGCCGCGGATCAGCAAGGCGGGTCTCGCCCACTTCCCGAAAGGCCCATGCCGCGTAAGTGCCCGCACCAGCTGAGGAAGCTGGTGGAAACCCCGGTCGTCGGCACCCGGCCACTTCCGCGTACGCCCCTCGCACGCATCGACCGCTGGTATGCCGCCCGAACCCTGCCCGATCCGACCTGCACCGCCGACTACTGGTTCGAACGGCGCCTGGTGGACCAGGAGGGCTGGGGGCGGATCTAGAGGTCGATGCGGTAGCCGACGCCGGCCTTCTCGATCCGGGCCAGGTCGTCCTCGGTCAGGCCGCGGCCGGTGAACCGCTCCACCGCCACCAGGCCCTTGCCGTCCCGGTCGCCGCTCGCCGCGAAGTCCAGCCCGGCCAGCACGGGCGCCAGCTCCGGCGGCCAGTCCTCGTCGCCGAACGGCTCGTGGGCGGCCAGCAGCTCACCACCCTCGGCGAACGACAGGCGGGTGACCGCGTTGACGTTCCAGAACCAGCTCGCCGCCCGGCCGTTCGCGGACGCCGCCCGCAGCACGCCGGCGTTCGCACCGCGGTAGCCGTTCTCCTCCACGAGCAGGACCGCGCCGCCCGCGTCCAGCGCACTCACCCACTGGTGGGAACGCTTCTGCGACATCACCCCACGGCGCAGGTCGTCGATGCGTTCCGGCCGGTCCGGGTCGGCGCCGAACGCCCGCAGCGCCTGTTCGACGGTCGCTCCGGTGACCACGGTGACGGTCGCCGCGACGGTCAGGACGCTGCGGCCGATCCAGCGATAGGCGAGTTCGGGTCGCGGTGGGCGCTCCGGCGCGGGCTCGCCGCGCAGCCGGTGCCCGAGAAGATCAACCCTTTTGTGTACGTCCACAGCGGCCGGTTCCGCGCTCCACACGACGATCCGGTACCGCTCGTGGGCGGCGTCGAGGTCGTCACGCCCGCGGGCATGCACCCGGATCCGGTAGTCGCCCGGCCACGGTGGTGTCTGCCGGCGCATCCGGTCCAAACCACGGCCGTCCGGTGACACGATCGACGCCCGGCCCTCTGCGGCGTGCCAGCTCACCTCGACGATCTCGTCCCAGTCGGGCTCGATCTCCTCCGGGGCGCCGGAACGCACCTCCAGAAACAGTTCGACCTGGCCGTCCGCGATCCCGGTCCGGATCACCACGCCGCCGTCCGCGACCGCCACCAGCCCGTTGCCGGAGAAGTCGGCGGCGTCCGGGAAGTCGTGCTCCACCAGGCCGAACCGGTGCCCGGAAACGGTTGCCGTCCCGTAAATCGTCCGGGGCAGATACTCGGCGCGGATGCGGTCGAGGAGCGCGGACGCGTACCCCGATGGCATGGGTGTGTCCCGCAGCAGCAGAATCGCCGCGCCCAGGGCGAGCCCGACGGTGGCCGCGGCCCGGTCGACCAGCGGCGGCGCGGTCTGCGCGACGACCGCTCCGGCCACCGCAACGGTGACCGCGAGGTGGGCGGCGCCGTGAGCCGCCGCGATGGCGGGTTCGTCCCCGGTGACCTCGATTCCGGCCGGCGCCACCTCGCGGGAGAGGGCGACGACACGGTCCACGACGCCGGGTCTGATCCGATCGAGCATGGCCGCCGCGGACACGGCCTCGCTCTGCTGGCCGAAACCGGACACCATCCCGTAGAGCATGTTCGGCGGAAGACCGGGCAGATCGCCGGTGAGGTCCGGCGCGGCACTCCAGTCGAAGCCGTCGACGGCGAGTTCGAGGGCGCCGAGCAGCCGTTCGGCCGGCAGGTTCCCGGCCGAACGCAGCGCGACCAGGCAGGCGTTGTCGCCCGGCTCCGAAGGCCGGGGCGGGTCGAGAGCGGGATCCGGGGTGAGGTGCTCCGGCGCTGCGGCACGGCCCAGCAGCCGGGCGGGCGTTGCCGGAATCAGCCGCTGGAAGATCGGCGCCGCTGTCGCGACGAAGTCACGCAGGTCTCCGGGCACGGCCGCCACCCTATCCGAACCGATCGATGCACAAGGAAGCGGCTCTGGCGATCATCCAGGGCTGCGGGTGCGGCCCACCTGGCGCTGACACCTGGACCTCGCCTCGCACTTGGGCGAACCACCAGATGGACCTAGAGTGACGGCGTGAACCGGGGGTGGACGGGCCGTGGGCCGTGGATGATCGCGGCCACCTCGGCCGGCGCCGACTGGCGGATCGCGCTGGCCGGGCTGGCGGCGGCCACCGAAGCGCCGGTGGCGGCCGTCGTGATCGGCACCAGCGTGCCGGACGACGATCCGGCGCGGCCGTTCCTCGCCGGGGTGCTGGAGGTCGCCGGGACCGCCCGGCTGCCCCTGGACCGGGTCCGTGACCTGGCCGAGGGGATGAGCCGGTCCTACGAACTGGTGCTGGTCGCCGCCGACGCGGGCCTGCTGCTGCCGGTGGGCGAGGGCGGGTGGACACTCGTCGACCTGGCCGTGGCGATGGGCGCGCCCGTCGTGGTGGTGACCGGCCCGGGCCCGGACGCGGCACACCACACCAGCCTCGTCGTCGACGCGCTGCACGGGCGCAACCTCTCCGCGGCGGTCGTCACCGTTGGTGATGTCGACGAGAGCGCGCTGCCCCTTCCACCGGCCGGCCGGATCCCGGCGGCCGCACTCTCCGCGACGCCGGGGTCCGCGGCCACCGATGATCCGGGTTCGCCTCCCGAGACGATTCCTGGGGCGGCCGAAACGCCGAGCGAGGACGGCCGTTTCGCCGGGGCCGCCGAATGGTTCGAGCCGATGCTGCGAGTGGAGCCCCAGCCCGCCACGCCGGTGCTCGACGTCACCGAGGGCGCACGCAAGCCGGTCAGCGGCAAGCGCTTCGTTCTCGGCCTGCTCGGCGTCTTCGTGATCATGGTCCTGATGGCGTGCGGCCTGGGCTGGTGCGGCAGCGAGCCCATCTACTCGGCGCACATCGACTACACCGGCCCGGTCGAGCCCACGGTCAGGCCCTACACGCCACACCCGTCGACGTATGTCCCGCCGTCGCGCCCCCGGCCGCCGTCGACCGCCGCCTGCCCGGAGAACGCCGGCGCGATCACTCCCACCCGCCCGGATGCCGCCACCACCCAGCGGGTGAACCGGGCCTGGCAGCGCATCGAGAAGTGGCTCGCCGCGAACGCCCCGGCCAGCGCCCGCGGACCGCGCCCACCGGCCGGCGCGAAGCGGATCGACGAGTTGCAGCGCCGCATGTCGGTGGCGTTCCCGGCCGACCTGGTCGCCTCCCTGCGCCGCCACGACGGCGTACGCCCGGAGGCCCGTTTCGACCTGCCGCCGTTCTTCCTGCCGCAATCCCTCGACGAGATCCTCGGCGACTGGCGGTCCACCTGCACCGTCCTGGCCGGCGACGCCGGTTCCTGGCCGGGGGAGGACTGGTGGCACCGGCAGTTCGTGCCGTTCGCGTCGGCCGGGGACGGCGGCTGCCTGCTCGTCGACCAACGGCCCGGCGGTCACGGGCGGGTGGGCGAGTTCTACCCGGAGGACGGCACCGACTTCGCCCGCTGGCCCGCCTCGGTCACCGAACTGCTGGAGGGCACCGCCACCGCGCTGGAGACCGGCCGCCCCTACGACGGCCGCTACCGCCCCACCGTGACCGGCGACGGCCTCCTGGACTGGGAGATCATCTGACCTACGCCGGCGAGATCTGGGCGGCCACGATCCGCCAGCCGACACTTTCCTGGTACGCCCACGTGCGCGCGTACCGCAGCCGGGCCGTCAACGGGGCGCCGCCGAAGGTCCCCGCCACCGTGCACAGGGCGAAGGTCGCGCCGGTCCGGTCGACGACCAGCACCTCCAGGTCCTCCTCGGTCAGCGAGTCGACGACCGAGGAACCGGACCGGTACGCGTCCAGGTCGTCGGACTTGCGGTAGCGGGCGCCGTCCGGCCCGATCGCGATCAGGCGGTCGTCGAGCAGTTCCTCCAGCACCGCCACGTCGCCGTCGCGTTGCGCCTGCTGGAGGCGCCGTTCCGCGTCGAGCAGCTCAGCCTCGGTCATGGTCGCTCCATAAGGTTGTTGATTGTCTGGGGTTGATGCCCCGGATGCCCGGGACGGTGGGGTGTGGCTGATGGTTTCTTGCCGTTGGGTGGTTCCGAAGGAGTGGCCGCCCTGCCGTTCCCGATGGCCTGG
>NZ_JAGFNS010000003.1:0-3635 GCF_017592555.1 Actinoplanes flavus
GCGGTCCGCCGACGCCACCCGGCCCGGCGACAACACCCCCCGGATCATGCGTACGACAGGGGCGATAAGTCATACCGGACCGAGCGACCGAGCAGTCCCCGGTGGGGACGATCAAAAAGGTAACGGGCGGCGGCGGAACTAGGGCTGGAACCGGTTCGGTGGCGTTCGGGAGGGTGAGTGGGCAGCACCGCCCGGCGCGGGCGGCACGGGATGGAGTTGCGGTGAGGTCGCCTGGAGCGGACGGGACGGCCGCCGCTTTCGGGGGCGGGCACGTGCGTACCGGAAAGGAATGGGTCTAATAGCGTGGCCGGATGGAGGTCGACTTCGAGGATCCGGCGTTCGTGACTGATCCGTATCCGGTGCTGGCCCGGCTTCGGGCGGCGGCGCCGATCGGGCGGCAGCGGAACGGGCGGTGGCTGGCGGCCGGGCACGCGGCCGTGGGTGCGGTGTTGCGGGATCGGCGGCTGGGGCGGTTCTGGGTGGATCTGGAGCCGGCGGGGGTGTTCGAGCCGTTCAACACGCTGCACCGCAACCAGATGATGGAGAACGAGCCGCCCGTGCACACGCGGCTGCGGTCGCTGGTGGCGAAGGCGTTCGCGCGGGGGCATGTGGAGCGCCTCGGGCCGGCGGTCGCCGGGGAGGCGCGGCGGCTGCTCGGGGTGGTGGGGCGGGAGTTCGACCTGCTGGCGGACTTCGCGGAGCCGCTCGCGGTGAGTGTGATCGCCGCGCTGCTCGGGGTTCCGGCCGCTGACCGGCATCGGTTGCGGCCGTGGTCGGCGGCGATGGTGCGGATGTACGAGGTCAGCCGCACCCCGCAGGTGGAGGCCGGCGCGCTGGAGGCCTGCCGGGAGTTCGCCGGCTATCTGGAGCATCTGGCCCGGGTACGCGCCGCCGATCCCACCGACGACCTGGTCAGTCACCTGGTGGCGATCCGGGACGGGTCGGACCGGCTGACCGGGGAGGAACTGGTGGCGTCGGCGATCCTGCTGCTCAACGCCGGGCACGAGGCGTCCGTCAACGGGTTGGGCAACGGTGTGGTGGCGCTGCTGGCGAATCCGGGGGAGCTGGCGCGGGTACGGGCGGATCGGGCGCTGATCCCGTACGCCGTGGAGGAGATGCTGCGGTACGACTCGCCGTCGCAGCTGTTCGTCCGGACCGCGGCGGCCGACGTGGAGATCTGCGGGGTGACCGTGCCGGCGGGGGCCGAGGTGGCGGCGCTGCTCGGGGCGGCCAACCGGGATCCGGCGGTGTTCGCCGAGCCGGACCGGTTCGACGCCGGCCGCGACCCCAACCCGCACATGACGTTCGGCGCCGGGCTGCACTTCTGTCTCGGCGCGCCGCTCGCCCGGATCGAGTTGCGGGCCGCGCTCGCCGCCCTGCTCGACCACGCGCCGGGGCTGCGCCTGGCCGCGCCGCCGGAGCCGCCGCGGACGTTCGTGCTGCGCGGATACGCGGCCGTCCATGTGAGCCGCTCGTGATCTCCTACCGGTAGGGTCGGCCGGTGCGGACGAAGCAGCAGCTCACCGAGGACATCCGGCGCGAGCGGCGGGCGGCCCTCGTGGTCAACGCCCGGTCGCGTCGTGGCCGGCAACTGTACGCCGACGCGCACGCCCGCCTGCTGGCCGCCGGCTTCGAGTTGCTCGGGGCGTACGCCGTGGACCGTCCCGGCGAACTGGAGAACTCGCTGGCCGCGGCGCTCGCGCACCAGCCGGATCTGCTGGTGGCGGGCGGCGGGGACGGCACCATCAGCACGGCCGGCCGGATGCTGGCGCACCGGGATGTGGCGCTCGGCCTGCTGCCGTTGGGGACGACGAACAACTTCGCGCGTACGGTCCGGATCGAGCCGGGCCTGGACCAGGCGATCGCCACGCTCGTCGACGGCAAGGTCATCGACGTGGATCTGGGCATCGCCGGCGACATGCCGTTCACCAACCACGTCGGCGTCGGCCTGTCCGCCGAGATCATGATCAACGTGCCCAGCCGACTGAAACGGATGATCGGCCGGATCGCCTACCCGATCACGGCACTCGGCCTGCTCACCAGCCATCGCCCGTTGCGGGCCACGGTCCGCGCCGACGGCCGCGAGATCATTTTCAAGACCCATCAGGTGTACGTCGCGAACGGCGGCTTCCACGCCGGGCGCCCCATCACCGCCGACGCCCACGCCGACGACCGCCTGCTGGTCGCCTATCCGGTCGGCGGGCCGGGCAAGCTCGACCTGCTGCGGGAGACGGCGCGCAACGCGCTGACCGGGCACCGGCGGACCCTGCGGGAACAGCCGTTCCTGGCGGTGGGCGAGCTGTGGCTGGAAACCGACCGGCCGGCGCAGGTGGAGGTGGACGGGGAGCCGTGCGGGAAGACGCCGCTGCGGGTGGCGGTCGACCCGAACGCGCTGCGCATCATGGCGCCGCCGGATTCCCCCGATCTCTGATCCCCCGGAATTGATCAGCCAAGATTGGCGACGGCCTGATCAGTAACGGACTGTAATGGATCACGAAGAGCCGTTTTACCTTCACCCGAGATCTGGTCGGTGGAGAATCGGTAGTCGATCTCGATTGAGGCGTTGTCGATCACGCTGACCATCAGAACGGTCTGCACGGAGACCGTCTCCTCGCCGAATATCTGGTCTTCGCGCTGCGCACCTATCGGGGTGAAGAACACCTCCTGCTTCTCGATCACATCGAGCGCCTGTTCATGGGCATTCTGCAAGCGCCCGGCCCGGTGGGTGGTCACCACCACTCGCAGGCCCGCGGCGTCCAGATCGTCGCCGGCCGCCCGGTAGCTGCAACGGCTCTTTCGGGTGACACCGCTCGTGGGCTGCTCGTCCGCCTGCGCTACGACACCCAGGCGGGCGGCGATCGTGGTGTCCAGAACCGGGCATGTCTGGTTGGCCGAGGTCCAGCGTTCGCCGCCCTGCAACACCGGTAGGACGAGCCAGACGCCGAACCCCCCACAGATCACGATCAACGGAATAGCGGAAATCACGATGATGGCGAGGGGCAGACCTCGGAAGATCGAACCGGAGCGCCTTTCCATCCGGACATTGAAGCAGAACATCACCAGAACCGTGGCCCGGCCAAAAGATCGACAACGGATGTCGATGCGAATTGGCCCGGTCATGGTAATTTCCGCCGTGGGAGTCATTCGGGGGTGGACCCATGGATGGATGGGACGATCTACGGCGCCTGCAACGCGAGGTCCAGTCGCTTGTCCGTGAACGCCGCGCCTCGATCGGCATGGACGAGACCGGCACGGTCGAGGTGCGGGTGGACGAGTCCGGGCGGGTGGACGCCGTGGAGATCCACCGTGACTGGCGCCGCCGGCTCTCTCCCGAGACCGTCGCGCCGGCCGTGCTGGCCGCCGCCGGGAACGCCCTCACCAACCAGGCGACGGCCTGGGCCGAGGACATGCGCCGGCCCGCTCCACCGGCCACGGAGCCAGCCGGCACGGCGCCTCGCCCTCGGTTCGCCGGATCCGTTCCCGACCCCCGGCTGCACGAGCTGCTCCTCACGGTCACCGGCGCCTTCGCCGAACTCGGCGCCCATGCCGGGCGGGTGGCGGCCGCCGCCCCCCGCACGACGACCGGCCCGGGCCCCGCCCGCCCGGGGGCCCTGACCCACACCCGCCCCCCCCAC
>NZ_JAGFNS010000003.1:3645-174002 GCF_017592555.1 Actinoplanes flavus
TGCTGGTGGTGCCCCTCGGGCTCCGGGGGGCCGGGGCGGGGCGGGCCCCCCCGGGGGGGGGGGGGCCGCCCCCCCCCCCCCCCACGACGACCGGCCGGAGCCGCTCCGGCCGGGTGACCGTGACCCTCACCGGCCCCAACCTCACCGGCGTGGAGGTGGAGGACCGCTGGTTACGGTCGGATGCCGACGGGCGGGACATCGCCGACGAGGTGGAGTCCGCCTGCCGACAGGGTTACCGGGCGATCGACGACGAGGCTGCGGCCGCCCCCACCCCGCACCTCGACGCGATACGTGATCTGGCACGAGATCCGCAGGAGTTCCTCCGGCGCTTGACCGGCGGCTGACATCCGAGGAGGTGACCGGGATGGGAGATGTGCCCACCCCCGATGAGGTGAGAGCCGCGCTCGAAGACCTCGACAGCGACTCACGGTTCTGGTTCCAGTCCGCCCAGTTGGTCGGCTCCGCCGGGCAGGTCGCGCAGAGCCTTCTCCTCGGCAGCTTCGAGATCGGCATCGTCGGTGTCGAACTCGGTGTCCTCGAGAAATACGCGCAGGTCCAGCTGTTCGTGGCGAAGAGCCTGAACGACGGGCGGACCGAGATGGAGAAGTTGTCGCTGGCGCTGCGCGATGCACGGGATCAGATCGACGACACGGACCGCGAGGCGGGTGCCGGCATCGGCGGTGTCCTGGGCGAGGCGCTGGGTTCCGTCAGCAAGAACCCGCCGGGGAGGTAGACGACATGACCGCACCCGGAGCAGGCGCGTTCGAGCAGGACTTCTACGACGCCACGCAGGCGATCTCCCGAGGTGTCCAGGAGATCCAGGACAATTTTCGCCTGCTGGAGGAGCGGCTCAACCGCGCCCTCACGTTCATCTACGTGCCGATGATCTCGGAGGGCATCATCGCCGCCTTCCAGAAACTGACCGAGGCCACCGACAAGTTCTTCAATCTCCTGCAGCGTTTCATCACGGAGCCCGGGTATCCGCCGGCGCTGTTCCGTGTCGGGGAGCTGTGGGAGACCGAGGTGGGCCAGAAACTCAGCGATCAGGCCGCCAGGATGGCTCCGAACTCGCGAGCCGCCGACGACAGCTTCGTCGGCTCCGCCGCACGCGCCTACAAGGACGCCGCGGAGGCCCAGCGCCTCGCCACCCAGTCCTTCATGCCGCTGTCGACCTCGGTGAAGAGCGCGCTGCACGAGCTGGGGCACAGCCAGATCGTGTTCCTCATCGCCATCGGCGCGGCGGCGGCGACCTTCGTCGTCGGGCTGGTCGCGGCGGTCGCCGCCGCGGGAACGGGGGTGGGTGCTCCGGCTGCGGGGCCGATCGCCATCTCCGCCGCCGCCGGGGCGGTCACCATGCTGCTGACCGCGGCGCCGATCATCTACGACGCGTATTCGCGGTTCAAGACCGCGATCAACACGATGGAATCCGAGCTTCGCGACTCCGAGGGCATGCCGTCGGAGGGCGATCCGCCGGTGAGCCGTTGGCCGCGGGTCGGCGAGAGGATCACCGACAATCCGCGGCCGTGGCAGGTGGCGACGGACTGAGCGGACACGGAACGGGTCCCGCCGTGGAGCGGGACCCGTTCCTCGTACGATCTCGGGTCAGACGTTTGCCGGGGTTTTGTCCTTGTCGTCCGGGGTGTCGCCGGCCGCCGCGACGGCCTCCGCCTCGGCGATGATCTGCGCGTCCTCGGCGGAGTGCTTGCGGTATTGCAGCACCGAGTAGACGATCGCCGCCGCCCAGACCACGTAGATCACGCCGTAGACCGCGTAGCGGACGTTGTCGGGGGCGTCGATCCAGTCGCTGCGCAGCAGGGAGCGGGTGTTGGTGAGGATGATGACGCCGCCGACCGCGGCGCCGAGCACCCGCGGCGGGATGTGGCGGACCAGCCAGGCGGCGATGGGTGCGGCGATGACGCCGCCGACCAGCAGGGCGAAGGCCCAGCCGTAGTCGATGTTCTCGCTGCCGATGCCGTAGATGAAGCCGATGCTGGCGGCGACGGCGACGAGGAACTCGCTGGTGTCGATGGAGCCGATGGTCTTGCGCGGTTCGAGCCGGCCGCTGGCCAGGATGGCGGGGGTGCCGACGGGGCCCCAGCCACCGCCGCCGGTGGCGTCGACGAAGCCGCCGACCAGGCCGAGCGGGGTGAGGAACCGCTTGCGCAGCGGCTTGCCGAGCTGGCCCTTGGGCAGGCCCTGGAAGGTGAAGCGGAGGAAGACGTAGAGGCCCAGTGTCAGCAGGATGACCGCCATGAGCGGCGCCGCGACCTCGGTGGAGATGCCGGAGAGGACGACCGCGCCGGCGAAGGCGCCGACCGCGCCCGGGACGCCGATCTTGAGGACGACTTTCCAGTCGACGTTGCCGAAGCGCCAGTGCGAGAGGCCGGAGACCAGCGTGGTGCCGATCTCGGCGAGGTGCACCGTGGCGGACGCGGCCGCCGGGTTGGTGCCGATCGCGAGGAGGAGGGTGGTCGAGGTGACGCCGTAGGCCATGCCCAGGCTGCCGTCGACGAGCTGAGCGCCGAGCCCGACGAGGGCGAGGAGGATGAGCTTCTGCATGTGCCGACCGCCAGGGGAGGGAGGGTCAATTCCTACATCTTGGATCGGATAATAGGAGCCTACCTACCCCGTAGGCAAGGCATCCCTTGGTGACGATGTTGCAGAATGGCCACCGTGAGTGACGCGGATGACGTACGGCGGATGGCTCTCGCTCTCCCGCAGGTCGAGGAGATCGACAGCGACGGCTTCGACTTCCGGGTCGCCGGCAAGGGTTTCGTCTGGTCATATCCGGAACGTCTACCCGGAAAACCGCGAGTGATCCGTACCGACATCGCGGTGCTCTACGTCGGGGACGAGGCCGAGAAGCAGGCGCTGGTGCTCGGCGAGCCGGACATGTTCTTCACCACGCCGGGTTATGACGGCCTGCCGCTCGTCATGGTCCGCCTGGAGCGGGTTTCACCCGAACGGCTGAGCGAGCTGGTGACCGACGCTTGGCGGATGCGCGCGCCCGAGGACGTGGAGGCGGCCTACCGGCCGGGTTAGAGCCGCCCGGCCACCTTCGCCGCGAGGTGCGGGCAGGTGGTGAAGTCGTCGGCGTCGCATTCGGCGGCGTGTTCGACGAGCGCGAGCGCCGCCTCGGCCGCCGCGATGCGCTTGCGGAGAGTCTCGGCGTGTGCCGCGTAGAGGTCACGGCGGGACTGCCGGTCACGGGCGTCGGTGAGCAGCCGCCGAGCCTGCTCCAGGCTCAGGCCGGCCTCCTTGGCGAGCTGGATGAGCACGATCCGGGCGGCGTCGGCGTCGCCGTACACCCGGTGGCCGGCGGCGGACCGCTCCGGGGTGAGCAGGCCCATCTGCTCCCAGTGCCGCAGGACGTGCGCGGGCAGTCCGAACCGGGCGGCCAGATCCCCGATGCTTGACTTCATGTCGACATGAAGATGCAGGGTCCCCGGTGTTGTCAAGCGCATCGGAGGACGCCATGAGCACGGAGATCAAGTTCGACCGGCGGGCCAGCGCCGCGTACGACCGGCGAGCCACCCGGCTGCTGCGCGGCTTCTACCGCCGGGTCGCCGGGGAGGTCGCGGCCGTCGCCGGGCCGGGCGCCGCCGTGCTGGACGTCGGCACCGGCCCCGGCCGCCTGCTGCACGAACTCGCCGCGCGCCGGCCGGACCTGCGGCTCGCCGGCGCCGACCTGTCGCCGGACATGGCGGCCCTGGCACGCCGCCCGGGGATCCGCGTCGAGGTGGCCGATGTGGCGTGCCTGCCGTGGCCGGACGACAGCCTGGACCTGATCGTGTCGACGCTCAGCGCGCACGAGTGGCCGGACCCGGAGGCGGCCGCCGCCGAGCTGTTCCGGGTGCTGAGGCCGGGCGGCCGGATCCTGATCCACGACTTCCGGTTCGCCCGGCTGCGCCGGCTGGCGGACGCGCTTTCCCAGAAGACAGCGGGGGTACGGCGTGAGCCGCACCACCCGCTGTCGATCTACACCCGGATTCAGGGCGTGGGAGTCGTGGACTGAGCGGCCTTGCGGTAGGCGAGCAGACCGATGACCAGCCCGGCGAGACCGGCGACCAGACCGGCGATCCCCCAGGCGGTGGCGTTGCCGTCGTCCTCGGCGGGTTCGGCCGCCTCGGGTGCGGGCGCCGGGGCGGCGGACGGGGCGGCCGAGGCGGCGGTCAGCTTGAGGACCGGCGCCGGGTTCTCCGGCTCGGTGCCGTCGGTGGTGGGCTCGTCGATCCAGCGGACGATGGTGCCGTCGGAGTAGGTCTGGAGCGTCTTGAAGACCATCTGCCCGGTCTCCGGCAGCGGCCCGAGCGAGACGTCGAACTCCTGGAAGGTCCCCGGCTTGATCTCCGAGCCGGACGCCGCGGTCCAGGTGATCTTGGTGACCGCCTCGCTGATCTCGTGGTCGTGCACCTTCAGCGGGGTGGCCAGCTTCGACTTCTCGGCGACCGCGGTCCAGCCCGGCACCGGCTTGAGCGACACCGAACCGACCGGGCTGTCCGCCGGCAGGTTGACCTCCAGCTTGGTGGTGGAGGCGGTGTCGCTCTCGTTCGGCACGCGGAACGACACCTTGGCGTACCCGCCCTGGGTCGCGGTGCTGGGATTGACCGTCACGTGGGCGGCCGCGGGGCCGGCCAGGCCGAGCACGAACGCGGCCGCGACGGCGGTGACGGTGGCGGCGCGCCGCCATGCGGTCTGCTTCATCGGGGAACCTCTCATGCCTTGCGGCGACGAATGAACAGGAAAGCGGCAACGGCGGCGACAGCGACCGCGATACCGGCGACAAGACCATAGACAGTGGTGTTCGAGGACTCCTCGGCGGCCAGCAGCGGTGGGCTCGTGGCGCTGGTCGTGGTGGCGGCCGGAGCGGGCGCCGCGGCGGACGGTGACGGTGACGGCGACTCGGCCGGCGGCGCCGGGTCGTCGACGGTGAACTCGTACGAACCCTTCACCGGGTGCCCGTCCGTGGAGACCACCTGGTAGGCAACCGTGTAGACCCCGTTGGCCAGGGGCTGGCCGATGGTGACGGAGCCGATGGCGCCCTTCACCGTCGGCGCCGAGGTGGTCACCTTCGCCCCACCGGCGTCGCTCACCGTGATCGTGGTGTGGTCCGGGTCCAGCTTCTGCAGGAACCGCAGTCTCACCTCGGCCGGCGACTCCTTCAGCGTGGCGCCCTTGGCCGGGCTGGCCTCGGCCAGCGCGTTGTGCGCCCAGGCCGGAGTGCCGGGCACGAGCACCAGCAGCAGTGCGGCGAGGGCGAGCAACGGCCCCAGGCGAGCCCGGATGGTGACAGTCGACATGCCCGTTAGTCGCCCGATGCCGGGACCTGGTTCCCGGAAATCCGCCGGGAACTTCGTGGCCCCCGGGGGCGACCAACCGGCGACGCAGCCCACCCTTCGCCGCATATTGAGGACAGCCGCATGGCCGTGACCCCCGAACTGACCGAACAGCCGGTGACCCCGCCGGCGCCTCCCCGCGAGGCCCGCCGCCCGTCCGCGTTCGGCGCGCTGCTGCTGCGCCTGCACTTCTACGCCGGGGTGCTGGTCGCCCCGTTCCTGGTGGTGGCGGCCCTGACCGGCCTTCTCTACACGGCGACCCCACAGATCGACACCATCCTGTACGGCGACAAGCTCACCGCCGCGACCAGGAGCGGCCCCACCCTCCCGCTGGCCGAGCAGATCGCCGCGGCCCGGGCGAGCCACCCGGACGGCACGATCGCGGCGGTCCAGCCGGCCGACGGCGACCAGAGCACCCGGGTGGTGTTCGCCCAGCCGGATCTCGGCGAGAACCAGCACACCGTCTACGTCGACCCGCACACCGGCGCGGTCCAGGGGCAGCTGACCACCTGGTGGGGCTCCACCCCGGTGACCACCTGGCTGGACGACCTGCACCGCAACCTGCACCTCGGCGACCTGGGCCGGCACTACTCGGAGATCGCCGCGAGCTGGCTGTGGGTGCTCACCCTCGGCGGCGTCGTGCTGTGGTGGCGGCGCCGCCGCAGCGTCCGCAAGATGCTGGCCCCGGAGCTGTCGGCGAAGAAGGGCGTCCGCCGGACCCGGGGCTGGCACGCGGCCACCGGACTGTGGCTGAGCCTCGGCCTGCTGATCCTCTCGGCGACCGGTCTCACCTGGTCACGCTATGCGGGCGCCTCGTTCGACACGGTGCAGACCGCCTTCGGAGCGCAGCGGCCGGGCCTGGAGGTGCCGGGCGTCTCCGGCTCGGCCGGCGGCCACCACGGCGCCGGCAGCGAGGCCCCGGTCGCGGTCGACCCGGCGCAGGCCGACACCGTGCTGAGGGTGGCCCGGGACAGCGGTCTCACCGGCCCGGTCGAGCTGAGCCTGCCGGAGACCGGCGGCGCCGCCTGGACCGTCGCCGGGATCGACAACACCTGGCCGGTTCAGCTGGACCGGATCGCCGTCGACCCGGCCACCGCGACCGTGGTGGCGCGCAGCGACTTCGCCGACTGGCCGCTGCTGGCGCAGCTGTCGAAGCTGGGCGTGCAGGCGCACATGGGGATCCTGTTCGGGCCGGTCAACCAGATCCTGCTGGCGGCGCTGGCGATCGGGCTGCTGTGCGTGATCCTGTGGGGTTACCGGATGTGGTGGCAGCGCCGCCCGACCCGGACCGACCGCCCCGCCCTGGCCGGGGCCGCGCCGGCCCGCGGCGCGTGGCTGGGCCTGCCGGCGTGGGCCGTCGCGGCCGGCGTGCCGGTGGTCTTCGCGATCGGCTGGGCGCTCCCCTGGTTCGGCCTCCCGCTGGTGGCGTTCCTGCTGGCCGACGCGCTGCTGAGCCTCCGCAAGCGCGCCTAGACGGTCCGCAGGTCGAGGGTGTGCCAGACGGCGGCCTCCTGCTGACCGGTCGACCACCAGAGCATCCCGTCCTTGGTGGCGGCCAGGTCGGCGGCGGCCGCCAGGTTCACCGTCCGCCCGGTCGTCAGGTCGTGCACGACGAGGCCGGCCACGCCGGTGACGTCGGACTCCGGGCCCGGTTCGGAGAAGATCTCGAACCGGTCCAGCACGGCCACGTCGCTCACCGCGGCCTGCGCCTCCGGACCGGCCACCCGGCGGCGGTCGGCGCCGTCCGGGCGCATCGCGTCCATCCGGGCCAGGCCGTCGCCGTTCATCACCATGACCCGGCACCAGACCGGGCTGCACATGGCCCACTCGGCTCCGGAGACCGGCGCCCGCACCTCCTGGCCGGTGGTCATGTTCCGCATCCGGACGGTCCCGGACTGGTTGCCGGTGTCGTCGGTGAGCCACGGCCAGGCGGACAGCGCCCACTGGCCCCTCTCCTCGCGGATCTCGACCTTGCCGCCGGTCAGCGCTACGGACCGGATCTCGGTCGTCGCGCTGCCCTCGCCGGCCGCCCAGTGCACCCGGCCGCCGGCCACCACCAGGTCGTACTGGTTGCCGTAGAACAGGGTGTTGCCGGTGTCCGCGGTCAGCCTGCGGGGCACGCCGCCCTCCCGGCGGACCGCCCACACCTCGACCGGCCGGTCGCCGGCCGCCTCGGTCCAGACCATCTCGCCGCCGGCGACGGTCAGGCCTTCGAAGCGGGGTTCGTCGGCGGCCGGCAGGCGGCGCAACTCGCGCTCGGCGTCACCCTTCACCACCACGAGGTGTACGGCGTCCGCGCTCGCCCGGGTGCCGACGACCGTCGTGGCGTCCAGGAACAGCAGCGGCTCGACGGTGAGGCCGGGCAGGTCGGCGCGGGAGGCCCCGGGCCACGCCTGCGCCAGTGTCGGGCGGCCGGCCGCGCCCGGGTCGCGTGGCGGCGGCTCCGGCAGGGTTCCGGCCAGCAGGGCGCCGGCCGCGAGCAGGGCCACGACCGGGCCGATCCACGTCCTCATTCGTACTGCTGCTTCGGCGGGTCGACCGGTTGCCACTGCTCCACCTCGAGAAACGCGATGTCGGCCTGGTTGACCGGGTCCTTGGCCCGCTTGTCGCTGTACGTCCCGGTGATCTGGAGCCAGGTGCCGGAGGGGACGTCGACGACCGGGCCGCCGGTGAGGCCCACCTTGATCGGGCGGCCGTCGGCGGCGCAGCAGCTCACCACGATCCGGGCCAGCATCGGCGAGCCGTCCTCGCCGCGGGCGACGAAACCGGTCAACTGGACGCGGCGGCCGGCCAGACTGCGGCCGTCCTCGTAGATCACCCGGGAGGCGTAGTCGATCAGCGCGACCGGGGCCGGGTCGGCGTCGGGCAGCGGCGGGAAGTCGGACTCGGCGGTGAGCTGGACGGTGCCCGACTGGACGGCGGTGTACGACCCGAGGGCCGGTGGCGCGACCAGGAGCAGGGCCAGCACCGGGAGGATCAGGAGCCAGCCCACCCGCGGCTCGTGGTGGTGCCCGTGCTCGTCGTCCGGGGCGGGACGGGAGCCGCGGAACTCGTACCGGAGGGTCATGACCGCGGCCGCCACCAGGGCCACACCGGACGCGATCAGGAACGGTCGCAGGCCCTCCTTCACGTACCGCAGATAGAGGTCGGTGAACGACGCCTTGAGGATCGCGCCGCCGAAGAGGAAGAGGACGACCGCCTGCGCCTGCCGGTTCACAGCAGCGCCACCCCCGCCACGACCGCCGCCAGCACCGCCACCGCGAAGGTGGCCGGCGCGAACCGCAGCGCGAACCCGCGCCCGAACACCCCGGCCTGCATCGAGATCAGCTTCAGGTCCACCATCGGCCCGACCACCAGGAACACCAGGCGCGAGGTGAGCGAGAACTGCGACAGCGAGGCGGCGACGAACGCGTCCGCCTCGCTGCAGATCGACAGCAGCACGGCGAGGACGGCCAGCGCCAGCACGGACAGCACCGGGTGGCTCGCCAGCGTCTGGAGCCAGGCCTCCGGGACGATCACGTTGATCGTCGCGGCGGCCGCGGCGCCGACCACCAGGAAGCCGCCGGCGTGCACCACGTCGTGCCGGCAGGCGGCCCAGAACGCCCGGCCCCGGGAGCCGTCCAGGTCGGGCCGGTGCGGCAGCCGGATCCAGTCGGCCCGCCCGAGCCGCAGCCACAGCCAGCCCATCAGCACCGCGACGGCCAGGCTGGCCAGGCCGCGGGCCACCACCATCTCCGGGTCACCGGGGAAGGCGACCGCGGTCGCGGTCAGCACGATCGGGTTGATCGCCGGGGCGGCCAGCAGGAACGCGAGCGCGGCGGCCGGCGTCACCCCACGACGGATCAGAGACCCCGCGATGGGTACGGCGCCGCACTCGCAGCCGGGCAGCACCACCCCGGCCACGCTCGCCGCCGGGACCGCGAGCGCCGGATGCCGGGGCAGCGCCTTCGCCCAGAACGAGCGGGGCACGAACACCGCGATGACCGCCGACAGCAGCACCCCGAAGACCAGGAACGGGACCGCCTGCACCAGCACCGAGACGAAAACCGTGGTCCAGGTCTGCAGGCGCTCACCGGAGACCAGGCCGGACAGCCGGCCACGGAAGATCACCAGCAGGACCAGAACCGCGGCGAGCACTTCCACCGAACTGATTCCCCGGCTTCGCCGCTCACCGGCCGGGGCGTCGGCTATGCTCTCGCGCTCCTGCGTTTCGGTCACCGTGGGAATCTACCGTTTCCGGTTGATCACGGACTCGCCGCCGCGAGTCAGGCTCCGGCGTGCGTTGTCATGCGCCGAGCACGTACTCCAGCTCATATGCGCTGGAGTCCAGCACCATCTCGTTGATCTCGACGCACCGCCGGGTGGCGGTGTACGCCCGGCGAGTGACCGCGATGATCGGAGTTCCCCGGGGCAGGGCCATCACCTCCGCCTCTGCCGAGGTCGGCATCCGGCACACCAGCGACTCCCGGAACGTCTCCGGCCCCAGCCCGGCCTCGGTCATGCGGGCGTAGATCCCGCCGGGCCCCGAACCGGTGTACCCCACCGCGGGGGCGGCGGCCACCACGTCGAGCGGAAGGAAACTGATCGCGGTCTGGACGATGCGGTCCTCCACCGCGAAGCGCCGCGCCCGGGTCAACACGGCGGCGCCCACCGGCACGCCGAGCGCCTCGGCGACGACCGCGGAGGCAGGGGCCTCCTCGACGACCACGTGCACGACGCGGAGCCGGCCGTGGGTGTCCCGGTCCTGGATCGCCTTTCCCTCGCCCCACCAGGCACGCGAGAGCCGGTCCGGGGAGGAGCGCACGATCCGGCCGAAAGCTCGGACGTAGAGCCCCCGGCCGTGCCGGGCCACGATCACCCCGTCCGCGCGGAGGATGTCCACGGCCTTGGCCACCGTGCCGGTCGGCACGCCGTAGCGCTGGGCCAGTTCCCGCACGGTCGGGAGCCGGTCGCCGTCAACCAGGTGACGCGCCTCGATGTCCGCGCGGATCGCGTTGGCGACGTCTCGATATGCCGGTTCACCCATGTGTGTTCACGCTACTCGTGTTCAGCGTGAACACATCTGGAGTGTTCACATCTCTTGTTGGTCAGATGGATGCGAAGTGCGGCTTCGGGGCCGCCGCTGTACCCAGAAGGCCGAGATGGCACGGAAGTCGATTCTGGTGACGGGACCGCGTGAGCTGCCTCCGGCCGGGCCGGTGACCGTCTGGATCGACGCCGGATCCGGCCCCGGTTACGCCCGGCAGGTGTGGGCCTCCGACCTCACGGTCTCCGAACTGGACGACGGCCAAGGCACGAGCGCTGTCTACGCGCTGACCCAGGTGGAGTGCGATGGCTGAGGTCATCACGGACTCGCCGCCAGGAACAGGAACACCGTCAGCAGGCTCAGGTGGAGCCCGCCCTGGAGGATGTTGGCGCGGCCGGGAACGATGGTCAGGGTGCCGACCACGAAGGTCAGCGCGAGCAGCACCTGCTGGGTGCCGCCGAGGCCCAGCAGCAGCGGGCCCTCCAGCCAGATCATCGCGACGGCGATCGCCGGGATGGTCAGGCCGATGCTGGCCATCGCGGAGCCGAGCGCCAGGTTGAGGCTGGTCTGCATCCGGTCGCGGGCCGCCGCGCGGATCGCCGCGATGGTCTCCGGCAACAGCACGAGCAGGGCGATCACCACACCGACGACGGACTGCGGCAGGCCGGCGCCGGCCACCGCCGACTCGACCGTGGGCGAGACCCCCTTGGCCAGGCCGACGACCGCGACCAGGGCGAGCAGCAGCAGGCCGAGGCTGGTGAGGGCGGCCCGGCCGGTCGGCGGTGCGACGTGCTCCTCGCTGTCGATGACCTCGCCCTCGGTGGTGATCGACAGGAAGTAGGCGCGGTGCCGGCGGGTCTGCACCGTGACGAACAGCAGGTAGAGGGCGAGCGAGACGACGGCCGCCAAGCCGAGCTGGGCGGGCGAGAACTGCGGTCCCGGCCGGCTCGTGGTGAACGTCGGCAGGACCAGGCTGAGCACGGCGATCGCGGCGATGGTGGCGAAGGCGGAGCCGGTGCCCTCCGGGTTGAAGACCGCGATCCGCCGGCGGATCGCGCCGACCAGCAGGGAGACGCCGAGGATGCCGTTACAGGTGATCATCACGGCGGCGAAGACGGTGTCCCGGGCCAGCGACTGGGCCTTGTCGCCGCCGCTGATCATCAGCGTGACGATGAGGGCCACCTCGATGATGGTGACGGCGACCGCCAGGATCAGGGAGCCGTACGGCTCGCCGACCCGGTGCGCCACCACCTCGGCGTGGTGCACGGCGGCCAGCACGGCGCCGGCCAGCAGCAGGGCGATGATGATCACGCCGGGTGGCGGCAGGTCGCGTCCCCAGGTCAGGACCAGTGCCGCGAAGGCGAGCACCGGAACGGCCAGGGTCCAGCGGGAAAGGACTTTCATCCCACAACTGTGACGGTCAGTCGGCCTTCCGGCCCTCGGAGTGGCCGAGACTCCGCTCCGGGGCGATCCGGTCCCGGACCAGCCGCTTGAGGTGCGGCAGCTCGGGGAAGCCGCCCTCGCCCTGGCGCGACCACAGGGTCTCCTCGCCCAGCCGTACCTCGAAGACGCCGCCGACACCCGGCACCAGGGCGACCTCTCCCAGCTCCGTGGCGAAGGTGGTGAGAAGTTCCTGGGCGGTCCATGCGGCGCGCATCAGCCAACGGCACTGGGTGCAGTACTCGATCTCCAGGCGGGGTTCTCGCGGCTGCGTCACAGCTCCGCAGTATGCCGGAACGGCCTGATCAGGCATGATCGCGGGGATCAACCGTCTTAAGGAGTCGCATTGAGGGGACGTTGGACCGCGGCCGCCGCCGGTGGGCTGGCGCTACTGGTGGCCGTCACCGTCTCGGCCTGTTCCGGCGCGGAGGGCAGCGCGGAGAAGGCCGTGGAGGCCCGTGACTACGTGGCGCTCGGTGACTCGTACGCGGCCGGTGTCGGCGCCGGCAACTACGGCGACACCGAGTGCAAGCAGAGTAAGGACGGCGGATACCCGCAGCTGTGGGTGAAGTCCCGCGCGGCCACCCCGTTCGGCGCGGTGACCGACGCCACGTGCGGTGGCGCCGTCATCGACGACGTCCAGTTCAACCAGCTCACCGAGCTCGACGAGAACACCGGCTGGGTGACCCTCACGGTCGGCGGCAACGACGCCGGCTGGTTCTCCGTCCTCCAGCAGTGCATGTTCGGTGACGGCGCGACCTGCCAGACGTCGGTGGGCAAGGCGGGCGCCGCGTTCGAGGCCACCATGCCGGCCCGGCTGGACACCCTCTACCAGGCGATCCGCAACCGGGCGCCGAACGCGAAGGTGTACGTGCTCGGCTACCCGCACCTGGTCGCCGAGCCGGGCCGGTCCGGCGTGTCCTGCGACTCGCTGACCGACGCGCACCGCAAGGCGCTGAACGCGGGCTCGGACACCCTCAACGAGCTGATCGAGGCGCGGGTCGCGGCCCAGCCGGGGTTCACCTTCGTCGACGTGCGTGAGGCGTTCCGGGGCCACGAGGCCTGCACCAAGGAGCCGTGGATCCACTCGGTCCGCGACGACCTGTCCGAGTCGTTCCACCCGACGGCCGAGGGCTACCAGGCGTACCTCAAGGAACTCGTCGCCGACATCGGCTGATCCCCTGGTGTTCGCGTGGTGCACACCTGCCCGGGTTGGGATGGGACGTGCACCACGCGAACCACTACTACGGGCATTCCGCGGTGATGGCCCGGTACTGCGGCCTGCCGGAGTCGCCCGATCCGCCGCGCATCCGCGGGTATCTCCAGCACGGCTGGAACATCGGGGACGGCATGGCGCCCGACCACGAGTTCACGCCCGGTGTGCCGTCGTTCGTGTGGAGTGAGCGCACCCGGCGGCGGGCCTGGTCGATGGGGCGCCGTCCGGTGTACGTCACCGGCGCCCCGTGGGCCTACCTGGTGGAGATCACGCCCGCGCCGGACGCCGTGCGCGAGGGGACGATCTGGTACCCGTTCCACGGCTGGGAGGGCCAGCACGTCCAGGGCGACCACGACCGTCTGATCGCCGAGATCCGCGACACCGAGCCGGGCCCGGTCACCGTCTGCCTGTACTGGCAGGAGTACCGGACCGCCGGGGTGCGCCGCCGCTACGAGCGGGCCGGGTTCCGGGTGATCTGTCACGGCTACCGGGGCGGCTGGTGGCGGGACCTGGACCCGGGTTTCCTCGACCGGCAGCTCGCCGAGCAGCGCCGGCACCGCCGGGTGGCGTCGAACCGGCTGTGCAGCGCGATCTTCTACGGCATCCTGGCCGGCTGCGAACCGGCCGTCTACGGCGACCCGATGCGACTGCGCGACGAGCGCGACCTGTTCGGCGGCCGTCCCCGCATCCGCCGCCAGTGGGCCGGGCTGCACGGCGCCGAGGTCGACCCGGGTGCCGCGCGGGCGGCCGCCGTCGACGAGCTCGGCGCGGACCGGCTGCTCTCCCCCGCCGAGCTGCGCCTTCTGTTCCGCTGGACCGCCGAGGGCCGGGAGGCCGCCGCATGACCGCCCTTCTGCTCGGCGGCGAGATGCCGCACTGGTCGGACGGTGAGCCGGCCGGCGGGCCGGTGCTGCGGCGGCTCGCCGCGTCGGCGCGCGGTCACACGCTGATCGTCGGGCCGCACGAGCCCGAGCTGATCGACGCGGTCCCGGCCCGGCAGATCACCGTGCTGGTCCGCGGGGTGCCGGACGCCGAGACGCTGGCCACCCGGTACGCCGGCCGTCCCGGCGTCGAGGTGTGCTGCGGGAGCCTTGCGAAGCTGGCGGCGGTTCCGGCGTACGACACGGTGATCGCCCTGGACGGCCTGGACCGGGCCGGCTCGACCGAGACCGAGGACCTGACCTGGGCCGCCGGCCTGGCGCTGCTGCTCGCGGTGCTGCGTCCCGGCGGGCGGCTGCTGCTCGGCTGCGCCAATCCGGCCGGCCTGCACCGCCTCTACGCGGCCGCGGCGGAACCGGGCGACGCCGACTGGGCCGCTCCGGCCGGCGACGACCCGACGCGGCCGGTGGGGCTCGACGATCTGCGGGAGCGGCTGCGGGCTGCGGGGCTCACCCCGGAGCGGGGGTACGCCGCACATCCGTCCCCGCGGAACCCGGCCGTGCTGGTGACCGACGCGGCCCTCGCCGACCCGGAGCTGGCGGGTCTGCTCACCTCGGCGCTGCGCCGGGCCGGCCGCCCGTCCGGGCCGCTGCTGGCCGATCCGCGCCCACTCGCGCCCGCCCTGCTGCGTCACCGGCTGGCGTCCGCGCTGGCCCCGGCCTGGTTCGTCGCCGCGACCCGGCCCGGCCACCCGCCCACTCCCCTGCCCGACGTGCTGCTGGCCCCGGCCGCCGACAACCCGAAGCCCGCACCGTCCGCGACCTCCGACGATCCGAAGCCCACATCGTCCTCGACCCCCGACAACCCGAAACCCACATCGTTCGCGACCGCCGACAACCCGAAGCCCGCACCGTCCGCGACTCCCGACGAGCCGGGCACGCCATCGGCCCGGGCCGGCCACGAGCCGGGCACGCCGTCGGCGTTGTGGCGGACGGCGCGCGGCTGGCTTCCGGACGGGGCGGACGAGCCGCTGCCCACCGGCCGCTGCCTGCACGACGTCCTGCTGAGCGCGGCCCGCCGCGGCAATCTGCCCGAGATGCGGGCGCTGCTGACCGCCTGGCAGTCCGGCGACGCCGCGGGGGTCGACGCCGACGCGATCCTGGTGACCGGGGACGGCGGCCTGTATCCGCTGGCCGCGCCCGCCGGCCCGGATGCCGCGCTGAGCCGGTTCGCGGGCGCGCTGCACGACGAGAACCTGGCCGACCGCTGGCCCGCCGGTCTACCGGCCGCCATGACCGGCCGCGATCCGGATCCGGTGCCCCGGCCGGCGCCGGAGACCTTCCGCGAGCTGAGCGCGGCGCACGACCGTCTGGCGCGGGAGCTCTCCGAGGCAAGGGCGCAGATCGAGTGGTACGAACAGAGCGCCGCGACCATGCGCGCCGACCTGTCCCGTGCCCATCGCGTCATCGCCGTGCTGCGGGCGACCACTCCCGGCCGCGCCGCGACCGCCGTGCTCGGTGGCGTGCGCGGCGGAAAGCGCCTGGCCCGGACCGTCCTCACCCGACTGCGCTCGACCGCCTGAACGCCGGCCCGGAGGCGTAGCCGTCTCGAGACCGTTGAGGAAAGCGCTCACGGCCGGCCGGTGACCGGCGATCTGCGCCCGGCGGGCGCGGCACAGGCTGGAGTGGGCAATCAGCTCGCGGGTGCGCCAGGGGACGGCCACGGTTCGGCGGGGCGGCGTCACGCGTACCGGAAACGCCGCCCAGGCTGACCGGGCGGGGAGAGTGACGTGCGGACGGCCTGGTCGTAGAGGTCTTCCAGGCGGGCCGTCTGGGTGTTCAGGTCGAAGTGCGCGGCGACGTGGGTGCGGGCCCGGGCGCCGAGGCGGCGGCGCAGGCCGGCGTCGCCGAGCAGCCGGCCGAGGGCGGCGGCCAGGGATCTCGGGTCGGCTTCCGGGACCAGCAGGCCGGTCTCGCCGTCGGCGACGGCTTCGGGGATGCCGCTGTGCCGGGTCGCCACCACCGGCAGGCCGAGCGCGCCGGCCTCCAGGACGGTGGTGGGCAGGCCCTCGGTGTCGCCGTCGGGGGCGGTCTTGGAGGGCGCGGCCAGCATCCGCGATGCGGCGAGGTGCTGCTGGACCGACGCGGGTGGCCGGGCGCCGACGAAGGTGGCGTCGACGCCGAGACGGTCGGCGAGGGCGCGCATCTCTGGCAGCAGCGGGCCGTCGCCGATGAGCAGGGCGCGCGGGCGCGGTCCGGTGAGTGTGGACAGGGCGGTGAGCAGGTCGTCCACGCCCTTCTTGGCGACGAAGCGGCCGACGAAGGCGACGTCCCAGCGTTTCGGGACGATCGGTGGGGTGCCCGGCACCGGTACGCCGGTGTGGTGGACGCGGATCCGGGCCGGGTCGGCGCCGCACTGCTCGGCGCGGGCGCGGATCACGTCGGAGACGGCGATGACCAGGGCGGCGCGGTCGAAGACGGTCCGCAGGTTGCGCCGGTAGCGCAGCCCGTACGGTCCGGGAGCCTGCGGCTGCCTGGTGACGTCGTGGCCGTGCACCGTGACGACCAGCGGTCTGCCGAGCCGGCGGGCGCTGTGGCTGACCAGCCAGCCGTCGCCGCCGAAGTGGGCGTGGACCAGGTCGGGGCGTACGCCGGCGAGGACGGCGCGCAGCCGGGGCGAGGCGCCGGTGAGGCGCAGGCGCAGGAAGTCGCGGCCACCGTCCGGGAAGGTGATGACGTCGTCCGGGCGTGACAGCGCGGACCCGGCGCGGACGGCGCCGACGTAGGTGGGCCGCCAGCGGGTGAGCGCGTCGCCCTGGGCCCGGATGAACGTCTCCGAGCCGGGCAGCATGGCGCTGCGCCAGATCGCGACGCGGCGGCCGTCAGCCGGCATCGACCGGCTCGGCGGCGGGCGCGGCCACGGCGGCGGGGGCGGGGTCGCGGCGGCCGACGATCAGGTCCCGCAGCCGGTGGCGCAGGGCCGGCGGCAGGGCCCAGATCTGCAGGTGGGTGAGGTAGTCGAGGGCGCGCGGGTCGCCGTGCTCGCGGGCTTCGGCGAGCAGTTCGCGGAAGTGCCGGCCCTCGCGCGACGGCGCGGCCATCGAGCTGATCACGCTGAGCGTGAAGGCGGCGTACGCCCGGCGCGTGAACAGGTGCCGGTTGTCGCGCAGCCAGGCGAGCTGCTGCTCGTACGGGTGGTGCAGGCTGATCCGGTCGCGGTCCTCGTCCTGGTGCCAGAGCACGAGCGGCTGCTCGGCGTAGAGCAGTTCCACACCGTCCTCGCGGACCGCCCGCAGCGCCCAGTCGAGTTCCTGCTGGCGGCGCAGCCCCGGGGTGAACGGCACCCGGCGCAGCAACTCGGTCGGTGTCATGATCGTCGACGTCTGGATGAAGCCGTCGCCGTAGAACAGGCCACGCCGGACGCAGAAGTACTCGCTGAGCGGCTCCCCGGCGGCGGGCAGACGGCGGGGCATGACCGAGTCGGCGCGCGGGGTGCGGTTGATCAGCCGGCTGGCGACCACCGGGTAGCGGGCGGCCGAACCGGCGGCCAGCGCCAGCTGTACCTCGATCTTGCCGGGCAGCCATTCGTCGTCGTCGTCGAGCAGCGCGGTCCAGCGTCCGCGGGCCTCGGCGGCGCCGACGTTGCGGGCGTTCGGGGCGCGGCGGCGCTCCGGGACGACGACCACCCGCAGCCGGGGGTCGCCGATCTCGGCGAGGGCGTCGGTGGTGGCCTGGTCGGGACCGTCCAGCACCACGATGACCTCGAGATCGCGGTGGGTCTGGCCGAGGGCGCCGTGGACCGCCCGGGTGGCGAGCAGTGGCCGGCCACAGGTCGGGATGACGACGCTGACGTCCGGTTCAGCAGGCATGTCGACTCGCTTACGCAGGGGGCCGGGCGTATTCGAGCCGACGCTATGAGCGCTGGGAGACCGGACAGTTAATGCCGGGCGGCGGGCCGCGGAACGGCCTGCCAGCAGTGGAGGTCCGCACGGTCCGGTCAAGCCGCCGGCGGGAGTGAGACGACGAAGATCGATCCCCCGTCGGGCGCGGGGCGGTAGCGGACGTCTCCGCCGTTGGCGCGGGCGAGTTCGCGGACGATGTAGAGGCCGAGGCCGGTGCCGGGGGTCTTGGCGGCGGTGGACGCGGCGCGGGCGAAGCGGTCGAAGAGGTGGTCGCGGAATTCCGGGGGCACGCCGGGGCCGCGGTCGGTGACGTCGATGGTGACGGGGCCGCTGTCGGTGCGGTGTGCGTGGATGGTGGTGACGCCGCCGCCGTATTTGGTGGCGTTGCTGATCAGGTTGGTGAGGATCTGGTCGAGGTGGCCGGGTTGGACGGTGGCGGTCAGTCCGGGTGGGCAGGTGACCGTGGCGGTGGCGGTGGCGGTGGTGGCGAGGGCGGCGTGGATGTGGTCGGTGACCCGGACCGGGCGTGGGGTGGCGGTGAGGCGGCCGGCGTCGATGCGGACCAGGGCGAGGACTTCGTCGACGATGCCGGCGAGCCGGCGGGTGGTGCGCTGCACCTTGATGACCAGTTCTTCGGTCGGTGGGGGAAGGGTGTCGCCGGTCAGGATGAGGTCGAGGTGGCCGAAGATGGTGGCGAGCGGGTTGTTGATCTCGTGGCCGAGCATGCCGATCAGGTCGGTCTTGAGCTGGCCGGCGGCTTCGAGGTCGCGGTTGCGGTCGGCGAGTTCGGCGGTGCGGGCCCGGACCTGGTTCTCGAGGGAGTCGTAGAGCAGGGCGTTGTCGAGGGAGACGGCGAGTTGTCCGGCGATCAGTTCGACGGTTTGCAGGCGGTTGGTGGAGAACACGCCGCGCCGGCCGCGGTGGGTGAGGATGAGGACGGCGTTCTGGGCGCTGTGGCAGGGCACGGGGATGGCGAGCAGGCTGCAGGCTTCCAGGCCGGCGAGGTAGGGGTCGTGGGAGAACCGGTCGTCGCGGGTGGCGTCGGCGACCAGTAGCGGCTGGTGGGTGCGCTGGACGTAGCGGACGGCGGCGGCCGGTGGTTGCGGGCCGCCGTCGGTGGGGACGGTGCGGTCGTGCAGTGACAGGCATACGTCGGTGGCGCCGGTCATGGCGCACAGCACGTCGGTGACCTGTGTGGTCAGTCCGGTGAGGCTGGTCTGGGAGCTGAGTGCCCGGGAGGCGCGCAGGATCGCCATCAGGTCGAGGTGGTCGGCTTGGCTGCCGGAGCCGCTGGTGGCGGTGTTGCGCAGGAACGGGTGCCGGGTTTGCAGCCGGGTGGCCGGTGTGTCGGCGCCCCAGGCCTGGTAGGCGTCGCGGGCTTCGGTCAGTAGCCGGCGTGCGGTGTGGGCCAGGCCCTGTTCCCGGTGCAGGCGGGCGGCTCGTTCGGCGAGCAGCGCGTGGTGCCAGGGGCGGCCGGTCACCTGGTGCAGGCCCTCGTCGAACAGTCGCAGGGCGGTGGTGGCGTCGCCCGCGGTGCGGGCGTTCTCGGCGTCCACCAGCAGGAGCAGTGGCCGGAAGTTGCGGGGCGCGTCGGCGGCCCGGCGGGCCAGCCAGTCACGGGCGTCCGCCGTGGCGGGGGACGGATCGCTGAGACAGTGGATCACCCGGACGAGAGCGCCGGCGTAGAACCCGCGAAACGCGTCGCGGTACCGCATCGCCTCGGCCGCATGCCTCTCCAGAGCCACGGCGTCGTCGCTGAGCAGCGCCACCAGCGCCCGATCCAGGTGGTAGTCGGCCAGCAGGGGCGAATTCTCGCCGATCTCGTCCAGGTAGGCCGCCTCGTCGAAGTCCTCACTGGCGAAGGAACCCGGTCCGGCGGTCTGCCCGCGCAGCGCCCGGATCAGCTGCCGGTGCCCGAGGGCGATCAGCCGGGCGTACCAGTTGCCGGTCTGTTCCGCGAAGGCCAGCACGGCCGCGGTCTCCTCGGCGCAGGTCTCCAGGGAGTCCTCGGTCTCCAGCAAGAGGACCAGCAACCGAGCCCAGTGCCACCCGCCGACCTGGACGTCGCCGGCCGCCAGCAGGTCGTCGCGGGTCTGCCAGCAGGCCTCGGCGACCTCCTCCAGCGGCTCGAACCAGGGCGCGGCCAGCATCTGGTGCTGATAGGCGGCCACGCCCGCCGACGCACGGTAGCCGTGTTCCCGGGCGGCCCGCAGCGCGTGCCCGGTCAGCAGGTATCCGGTGCGATGGTCGTCGAGCAGCAGGCTCGTCACGCGGATGGCCCCGCCCAGAGTGCCGGTCAGCGGCGAGCAGACGCCGTTCTGTTGCCACAGCGTGTGCGTCCGTAGCACCAGCCAGGCGTGCAGGTTCGGGTCGATCAGGAAGGTGGGCACGAGCATCCGCTGCAGGATCCGGGCCACCGCGATGATCCGCGGATCGGTGGACTCCTGAGACGGGTAGGCGGGTCCGCGGGTGGTGACCCAGTCCCGGAGTTCGAGCACGGCGCGCCGGTTGTCCGCGGCCAGGTCGGCGGGTGGGCCGATACCGAATCGCCGCAGCAGGTCGAGCCCGAGAGTGATCGCCGCGCGGCATTCGTCCCGCTGGGTCAGGCTGTTGATCTGGACGGCGGTGGCGCCGGCCAGAGCGAGCGGGTCCGGGAACCGGGCGGCGAGGTCGTGGTAGATCCGGTCGGCGTCGGCGTGCCGGCCCAGGCAGTAGAGGGCGGCGTGCCGGTCCACGGCGATCGCGTCGCGTTCGGCGGCGGCGTCGACGGTGGCCAAAACCCGGTCGGCCGCGGCCAGCAGCTCGTCGGCGAGCGGGTAGTCGGTGGTGCGCGCGGCGTGGCGGCCGGCCCGGTGCAGCAGGGTGGCCGCGGTCCGGCGTTCGTCGTCGTCGCCGATCAGGCCGGCGACCGCGAAGTACTGCTCGGCGGCCTGCTGCTCGTAGCCGTCGTGGGCGGCCAGACGGCGGGCCATCGCCAGCCGCGACCGATCCAGTTCGGCGGCCGGAAGCAGATCGCGGGCCGCCCGCAGCACCAGGTCGTGGCAGAACTCGACGGTGCCGTCAACGCTGATCAGGCCGTCGGTGACGGCCGGGGCGAGGTGGGCCGGGAGGGCGCCGAGCGGGGTCGCGGTGGCGGTGGCGAGCAGTTCCCGGGGGACGTCGGAGCCGAAGCAGGTCAGTGCGGCGAGCAGGTGCCGGGTCGCCGGCGGCTGCTGCGCCAGCCGGGCGGTGAGCAGCTGGGGCAGGTGGTGGCGGGCGACGAAGTCCCGTGCCGGTTCCGGGTCCCAGTCCCAGCCGGCCTCGGCCGGCCTCAGCCGGCCCTCGGCGCGAAGCGCGTTGATCAGTTCGACGGTGGCGTACGGGTTTCCGGCGCTCGCCGTGCCGATCAGGCCGGCGAGCGCGGCCGTGGCGGTGGGCTCCACCCGCAGCACCGCCCCGGTCAGCTCGGCCAGCCCGGCCCGGTCCAGCCCGGCCAGCCGCAACGGCGGCGCCACCAGACCGTCACGCTCCCACCGCGAGACGAGGCCGGTGAGCGGATGACCGGCGTCGACCTCCTCGTCCCGGTAGGCGCACACGACCAGCAGCCCGGGGATCGGGCCGGCGGTCACCAGCCCGTCCAGCACCCGCAGCGACGCCCGGCCGGCCCACTGCAGATCGTCGACCACCACGACCAGCGGACGGTGGACCGCCACCGTGCGTAACAGCGTGATCAGACTGTCGCTGGCCCAGGCCGGCGGAGTCACCAGTTCCGCCGTCTCGGCCGCCACCCGCCCGCCGAGCAGGACGTCCAGCTCAGGCGCGACATCGGACAGCACCTGGCCCGCCTCACCCAGCGCGGCGACCAACCGGTCCCGATGGCCCGCCAGCTCCGCCTCCGGCAGGGCGAGCAGCAGCCGGGCCAATCCGCCGGCCAACCGGCTCAGACCGTCGTTGCCGACCCCGGCGCCGAACTGCTCGTACTTGCCGGCGAGGAACCAGCCGTCGCGGGCGGTGACCAGCGGCCGCAGCGTCTGGAGCAGGGCGCTCTTGCCGATCCCGGGCGGGCCGCTGACCAGCACGGCCCGGCCGTCGCCGGAGAGCGCCCGGTCCAGGGCCGCGGCCAGGGTTCCGATCTGCGGATCCCGGCCGACCGGGGTGGGCGGCGCCGGCAGGAACGGCGGGAAGTCACGCTCGCCCAGCTCCCAGTCGCCGTCCGGGTCGGCCGTCCAGCGGGTCAGATCGTGGGCGAGGCCCTCGGCGCTCTGATAACGCCGGTCCGGATCCTTCTCCACCAGCCGCATGACGATGTCACCCAGCCGCCGGGGCAGGCCCGGCACGGCCGGCGTCCCGGACAGGGTGGCCCGCATCATCTCCAGCGGATCGTGCCCGGTCACCGGGGCGACACCGGTGGCCAGGGCGTACAGGGTGGCGCCGAGACCGTAGAGATCGGCACGGCGATCGACGCTCAGACCGGTACGGCCGGTCTGCTCCGGCGGCAGGAAACCGAGCGTGCCGACCGGGCCCTCACCGGCCCCCGGCGCACCGGCGACCGCCAGATCGAAGTCGATCAGCAACGGCGCGGCATCCGACCGCACCACCACGTTGGCCGGGGTGACATCGCGATGCAGGACACCGGCACGGTGCACCCCGGCGAGCGTGACGGCCAGGGCGAGCGCGATACGGACCAGGTCCGGCACCGGCAGCGGCCCGGCCGGAAGCGGGCTGCCGCCGTCGTCCTGGAGAACCAGCGTCCGGCGCGGCTGACGCGACGCCAGGCGGGGCACACCGGGCAGACCCGCGAGCCTTCCCAGAACGGCGCGTTCGTGCTCGATCCGGTGGGCCGCCCCCGGCCCCGCGGCGTGCTTGAACACCAGGCCCGGACCGTCGGGCGAGATCCGGCGGGTGACCCGCGTCCGGTCACTCAGGTAGAGCAGTTCCTCACCGTGATCTTCTCCCGTTTCCATGGCCAGCCGATCTCGTGGATCCCCGTGGTCCGATGGTAAGCACGGGACGGCCGCGGGCGCCTCCAGATGACCCGACCCAGGGTTCTAGGCGAGGGCGCGCACCGTGACGGCGACGATCCGGTCGACCGGCACGCAGCCCCAGACGCGTGAGTCGAGGCTGTGGTGGGCGTTGTCGCCGCGCAGCACCACGGTTCGCGGCGGCACCGTGGCCCCGGTCGCCGGAATGCCCTCGGGCACCGGGTCGCCGGCCACCGCGGCCACCCGTTTCAGGTAGTAGCCGCGGTGGCCGTCCGGCCGCATCACCACGATGGCGCCACGCTCGACGGCGGCGCCGCTGATCCGGCGGGCCAGCAGCCGGTCGCCGGGTCGCAGCGTCGGCGTCATGCTGATGCCCTCCACGGTCACCACCAGGAACCGGCGCGCCGCCAGGACGGCGGCCAGCAGCACGGCGGCGGTCAGGGCCAGGGCGACGACCATCACGCCTCCTGCGGTACGGGCCGGTATCCGCTGGCCTGCCGCGTGAACAGCTCGGCGTACCGGCCTTCGGCGGCGATCAGCTCCTCGTGGGTGCCGGTCTCGGTGATCCGCCCGTCGGCCAGGACCACGATGGTGTCGGCCTCACGGACCGCGCTCAGCCGGTGCGAGATGATCACGATGGTCCGGCCGTCGCGCCGGGCGCGCAGCTGCCGCTGCAACTCCGCCTCCGCCTCCGGGTCGAGGCCGCTGCTGGGCTCGTCGAGGACCAGCAGGTCACCGTCGTCGCGCAGCAGCGCCCGGGCGATCGCGATCCGCTGCCAGCCGCCGCCGGAGAGGGTCACGCCGGTGCTGTCCGGGTCGGCCGTGTCCGTGTGGATCCGGGTGAGCAGGGTCCGGTAGCCGCGGGGCAGCGCCGTCAGCCGGTCGTCGACCCCGGCCCGGGCGGCCGCGGCCCGCAGCGCCGGCAGGTCGCCCATCCGGGACAGGTCGCCGACGCCGATGTTCTCGGCCGCGGTCAGGTCGTACGCCATGAAGTCCTGGAAGACGACGGTCATCCGGCGGCGCAGCGCCTCCGGCGGCAGGTCGGCCAGGTCGGTGTCGTCCCAGTGGATCGTGCCGCGGGTCGGCTCGTAGAAGCGGCAGAGCAGTTTGATCAGGGTGCTCTTGCCGGCGCCGTTGAGCCCGACGATCGCGACGGTCCGTCCCCGGGGGATGGTGAGGTCCACCCCGCGCAGCGCCCACGGGTGCTGCTCGTCGTAGCGGAACCAGACGTCCCGCAGCCGGATGCCGTCACGGAGGCGGGGGGCCGGCCTCCCCGCGGCATCCGGCCGCGGAATGCGTACCGGGTCGGCGACCCCGGCGTCGGTGGCCACGTCCCGGTAGTGGCGCAGGAGCAGCAGCCCGGCGTACGCGTCCGCGGCGACCCGGACCATGACCGCGATGTTGGCCTGCACGCCGAGCAGCGCGGCCAGGGCGAACGACACCCCGCCGACGCCGACCGCGCCGGCCGACGCCTGCCGGGCCACCACCACCAGGCCGAAGGCGATCGAGCCGGTGGCGCAGACGGCGAGCAGGGCCTGACCGCGCAGCACCCGTCCGTCGAACCGGTTCTCGGCGTCGGTGGCGGACCGCAGCAACGTGGCCATCCGGTCGTGCAGATATCCGGTGAGACCGTAGACGCGGATCTCCTTGGCGGCGCGCACGTCGGTCTGGAGCACCTGGAAGCTGAACGCCCGCCGCCGGGCCGGGCTGAGCTGCCAGGCCAGACCGGCCCGGGCCCGGCCCAGCCGCGTCTCGACGAGCAGGGTGACCAGCCCGGCCACCGCGACGACGGCGGTGATCAGCGGGTCCACCGCGACCAGCGCGACGGTGAAGCCGGTCAGCGTGATCGCGGCCTGCCCGAGCTCGGCGGCGCCGGTGACCACCTGCGACGGCGCGGCCTGGGCGGCCTGCTCGCCGAGGTCCAGGCGGTCGTGCAGGGCCGGGTCCTCGAACGGGGCCAGCCCCGGCAGGCGCCCGGCCGCCAGGAACAGGTTGCGCTGTGCCAGCAGGTCGATCTCCCGGCGCAGACGGCCGGCGAAGTAGCGGCCGACGTCGCCGGCGACCATGGTGGCCAGCAGGGCCACCGCCAGGCCGGCCAGCGGCGGCACGGCGAGCCCGCGGCCGGCGGCCATGTCGTCCAGCAATGTCTTCGTCAGCCAGGCGAAGGCCACCGGCGCGAGTCCCTGCGGAAGGAGCACGAGCAGGTAGGCGAGCAGCGCGGCCGGTGACGCGGCCCAGGCGAGCCGGGCCGCGAGCGTCAGGTCGCGCCACAGGCTCTCGCGCGGCGCCGGGGCCGTCACCCGGGAACCTGGGTCAGCAGCCGGGCCACGGTGTGCGCGTTCGCGGCCACCGCTCCCCCGCTCAGGTGCGCCATGGACGGGAACCGGTTCACCCCGAACGCCTTGCCCAGCCCGTCACCACCGTCCAGGACCACCGGCAGATCCCCGGTGACCTCCAGGAACGCGGCGGCGTCCTCGGCCGAGCCGGCCTCGATGACGATCAGCGCGGGGGTGTCGTCCATGGCGCGCAGAACGCCCACGAAATCCGGCAGCTGCTCGGCGCAGGGCGGGCAGCCCACCGAGAAGAAGCCGATGAGACCGCCGTCGCGCAGGTCGGCGCCGGTGACCTTGCCGCCGGTCGTGGTGGCCACGGTGAAGTCGGGCACCACGGTGCCCACCGACGGCTGCGCGTCCGGGGCCCCGCCGTCGGACGACAACTCGGTGAAACGCTGCTCGTGGTCCTTCAGGCGGCGGATCACGCCGACCGTGAGAAGGAGGTTCAGGACGGCGACCACGCCGAGGACGACGGTGACGCTCAGCTGTGCTGCCATGGTTTCAACTCCGGGATGTGGGTCGAGAGATGTCGAAGACGGCGAAGATCTCCACGAAGCGGACGGCGACGATCGCGGCCGGCACGGCGGCCAGCAGGGTCGGGACCACCTCGGCGAACCGGAGGGTCGCCGGGGGCGGGCTGACCGCGCCGAGCCCGGCGACGGTCAGCAGCAGCAGGTTCCGGACCACGTGCGGCGGGCCGTAGGCCTCGGGGGTCCCGCCGAAGCAGTGGCAGTCCACCCGACGGCCGGCCCGCAGCACCGCGACGACCCCTCCGGTCAGGCCGGCCAGCAGCGCCAGCGCCAGCAGGAACCCGGGCCGGGTCAGGCCGGGCACGGCCATGGCGGCCACCACGGCCGCTTCGGCGGCCACGGTCAGTACCGCCAGCGGCCGGACCGCGGCGGCCGGGACGAGGCCCAGGTCGGCGACCGAACCGGCGAAGGCCCGCCAGGCGGCCCGGGAGCGCACCTTGCCGGCCACCGCCACCGCGAAGGTCAGGCCGAGAACGATCTGGCAGAAGAGGTGAAGGCTCATCGGCACCCCCGGTCGACGTCGCCGGGGCGGGGGGCCCCCCCCCCGGGGGGGGGGGGGCCCCGGGCCCCGGGGGGGGGGGGGGGGGGGCCCCGGGGGGGGGGGGGGCGCGTGCCACCGCCCCCGTGTGGCGGTGGCACGCGTTTCCGCGGATCAGAGGCAGCAGGTGCCCGTGTTGGAGCAGGTGTCCGTGCAGTTGGGCTTGTAGGTGCACTTCCAGATGGCCCGCATCTTCTTGCCGTGCATGTAGCTGCAGGACGCGTCCCAGGCGCTGTGGCAGAACGTCCAGCTGCCGGAACAGGCGGCCTGCGCGGTCGCCTTCGGCACGAACATGGTGAGCATCCGGTCGGCAACGGTTCGCATCGCGCGCACGGGTGTCTCCTCTCGTTCCCGGTCGCGGGGCGACAGGGCGCCCCCGAAATCACACGGACATCGGTCGATGTCCCTGGTTTGTACGATGTGGACCATGCCTTGCCAAACGCCTTGCCAAACGCCTTGCCGGCGCTGACCGCCCGGTTCGCGGTGCTCGGCCCGCTGCTGGCCGAGCATCCCGATCCGGTGGTTCCCGGCCGCCGTCGCGAGCGCTGTCTGCTGGGTGTCCTGCTGCTGGAGGCGGGCCCCGCGGTGCCCGTCGACCGGCTGGTCTCCCTGCTGTGGGACGACGATCCGCCGCCGTCGGCGCGGGCCGGCCTGCACAGTCACGTCGCCCGGCTGCGGACCGCCCTCGGCACGCCGGCCGTCCCGGCGCTGCGGCTGGTCCGGACGCCGAACGGCTATCTGGCCGAGGTGGATCCGGAGCTGGTCGACGCGTTCCGGTTCCGGGCCCTGGTGGAGCGGGGCCGGGCCGAGCGTGACCCGGTCGGCCGGGCCGGCGTGCTGCGGGAGGCGCTCGCCCTGTGGCGCGGCCCGATCCTGGCCGGGGACGCCTCCGACCGGCTGCGCGACCGGGTCGGCGGCCGGCTGCACGAGCTGCGGCTCACCGCGACCGAGCTGATGGTCGACGCCGAGCTGGACCGCGGCCGGCACGCCGAGATCACCGGCGAGCTGATCACCCTGACCGCCGAGCATCCGACCCGGGAGCGGCTGGCCGCGCAGCTGATGCTGGCCCTGTACCGGTCCGGCCGGCACGCCGACGCGCTCCAGTTCTTCCAGACGTTCAGTGACCGGCTGGCCGCCGCCCTCGGCGCCGACCCCGGCACCGAGCTGCGCCGTCTCAACACGGCGATCCTGCGGCACGCTCCGGAGCTGCGTCCCGACCCGGCCGCGGCCGGGGAGCCGCCGCTGCCGATGGCCCGGCCCGCGCTGCTGCCGCCGGTGGTCGCCGACTTCACCGGGCGTGGCGCCGAGGTGGAGCGGTTGCGGTCGGCGCTGGCCGCTCCGGCGCCCGGCGGCGCGCTGCCGGTCGCGCTGATCACCGGGCCCGGCGGGGTGGGCAAGAGCACCCTCGGCCTCTACGTCGCGCACCTGCTGGACGACCTGTTCCCCGACGGTGTGCTCCATGCCGGGCTGGGCGGCGTGCATCCGGTGCCGGCCGAGCCGGCCGAGGTGGTCGGCCGTTTCCTGAACGCGCTGGGGGTGACCGGCGGGACCGTTCCGGCCGGCCTGGACGAGCGGGTCGACCTGTACCGCAGCCTGCTCGCCGGCCGCCGGGTGCTGGTGGTGCTCGACGACGCCCGGGACCTGGCCCAGCTGCGCCCGCTGATGCCCGGTTCGGCGACCTGCGCGGTGCTGGTCACCAGCCGGCGCCGGCTGGGCGGGCTGCCCGCCGCCGCCCGGGTGACGCTCACCGTCCTCGGCCCGGACGACGCGGTCCGGATGCTCGGCCGGATCTGCGGCGCCGCCCGGGTCGACGCGGAACCGGCGGTGGCCGCGGAGATCGCCGGCCGGTGCGGGTTCCTGCCGCTGGCGATCCGGGTGGCCGGCGCCCGGCTCGCCGTCCGGGCGCACTGGCCGCTGCGCCGGCTGGCCCAGCGGCTGTCGGACGAGCGCCTGCGGCTCGACGAGCTGGCCGTCGACGACCTCGCGGTCCGGGCGAGTTTCACGGCCAGCTACCGCGACCTCAGCGCCGAGGGCCGGCGGGCGCTACGCCGGTTGGCGCTGCTCGACACCCCGGACTTCGCGGCCTGGGTCGCCGCCCCGCTGCTGGAGGTGCCGTACGACCGGGCCGAGGAACTGGTCGACGAACTGGTGGACACCCATCTGCTGGAGACGGTGGGCGCCTTCCGCTACCGGTTCCACGATCTGATCCGGCTGTTCGCGCGGGCCCGTGCCGACGAGGAGGACGAGCCGTGGGAGCGGCGGGACAGCGTCGAGCGGGCTCTGCGGGAGTGGCTCGCGCTGGCCGGGGCGGCGTCCGCGCGCCTGCCGTACCGGCTGCTGAGCCCGATGGCGGAGACCGAGGGCAAGGGCGGTGTCGCGCTGTCGCCGGCCGAGATGGAGGAGCTGACCGGCGACCCGTTCGCCTGGCTGGCCGCCGAGCGGGCGGCCCTGGTCGCCGCGGTCCGGCAGGCGGCCGCCGCCGGGCTCAGCGGTGTGGCGTGGCGGCTGGCGTCGGTGTCCCGGGACCTGTTCGACCAGCGTGACCACAACGACGAGTTCCTGGCCGTACACCGGGCGGCGCTGTCGGTCTGCGAGCGCGACGGCGACCGGCTCGGGACGGCGGTGATCCGGTACGGGCTGGCCTGCCGCGCCCTCGCCGACGAGGAACTCACCCTGGACCGGACACTGCGCCTGGCCACCTCGGCGCGGGGTGTCTTCGCCGCGCTCGGTCATCCGCGCGCCGAGGTGGACGCGATGGTGCTCGTCGCGACGCTGCGACGACGGCACGCCGATCATGTGGTGGCGCGGGAGATGCTGGAGGAGTCCGCGGTCCGGGCCGCGCGGGTGGGCAATCCGGCGGCCGAGGCGGCGGCGTGGCGCTCGCTGGGCGTGATGCACCGCGAGCAGAACCGCATCGAGCAGGCCCGGGACTGTTTCACCGCGGCTCTCGAGCTGGCCCAACGGCACGGGCTGCCCGATGTGGAGGCGTTCGCGTACCGGGGCCTGGGTGTGGTGCACCGCGAGTCGGGGGACTTCGCCGCGAGTCAGACGGCGTTCGAGGAGGCGCTGGAACGCTACCGGCGGCTGGGCCAGGACTCCGGGCAGGCGTGGGCGCTGCTGGACCTCGGGCAGCTGCACACCCGGCGCGGCGATCCGCGGGCCGGGTCCGCGCTGCGGCGCGCTCTGGCGATCTTCGAGCGGGGTGGGCTGTCCGCGCAGCACGCGATCGCGCTGCGGGCCCTCGGCGAGCTGCGCCTGGCCGAGGGCCGGCCCGCCGACGCGGCCACCCACCTGCTCGCCTCGCTGCGGATGTTGCGGATCCTGCACGAGCCGTGGGGTGTGGCGCTGTGCCTGTCCGCGCTCGGCGCCGCCCATCAGCGCTCCGGCGACCCGGCGCGGGCCCGGGCCGCGTGGGTGGAGGCGGAGCAGCGGTTCCGGGAGGTCGGCAACGACAGCGAGGCGGAACGGATCGCCGCACAACTCGCGGAACTGCCGGAACCGGACTGATCCCGGCGAAACCGATCGCCGCCGGCCCGCCGAAATGTACGGTCAGGCGCGGGGACTGCGATCGAATGGAACAGCTGATGCTCGCTCCGGCCGAAGGGCTGACCGGGGCGGAGGCCGAGGCACGGCGCCGGCGGGGCGAGGCGAACACCGCCGTGCAGGGCGGCTCGCGCGGGTACGCCGAGATCCTGCGTACCAATGTCTTCTCGTTCTTCAATCTGATCCTGTTCACGATCGGCGCCGCGCTGCTGGTGCTGGGCCGCTACAGCGACGCGCTGATCAGCGTCGGCCTGGGCCTGATCAACGCGGTGCTCAGCGCGGCCCAGGAGATCCGGGCCAAACGCAAACTGGATCGGCTGCAACTGCTGGACCGGGCCGGGGTGCTGGTGGTCCGCGACGGCCGGGAGACCGAGGTCGCCCCGGACCGGGTGGTACGCGGTGACGTGCTGCGGGTCCGCCCCGGCGACCAGATCGTGGTCGACGGCCCGCTGCTCGACGGCGGCCGCCTGGAGGCCGACGAGTCGCTGCTGACCGGCGAATCCGACCCGGTGGTCAAGCATCCCGGCGACGATCTGCGCTCGGGCAGCCTGTGCGTGGCCGGCGACGGTCACCAGCTGGCCCGGGACGTGGGCGTGCACAGCTACGCGGGCCGGCTCACCACCGAGGCGCGGCGGGCCACCACCGACCGGACGCCGTTGCAGCGCAGCATCGAGTTCATCGTGCGGCTGGTGATGGCGCTGACCGTGCTGATGAGCGGGGCCATCCTGGCGCAGGCGGCCCTGGAGGGGTTCAGCGTGCTGCGGGTCGTGCAGATCACCGCGGTGCTGTCCGGGCTGGTGCCGTACGGGCTGTTCTTCCTGATCGCGCTCGCCTACACCGCCGGCGCGGTCCGGATCGCCCGCAGCGGCGCCCTGGTGCAGCAGGTCAACGCGGTCGAGTCGATGACCAGCGTGGACGTGATCTGCACCGACAAGACCGGCACGCTGACCACCGGGCAGCTGGTGCTGGAGGAGATCGTCCCGCTGGGCGACCACGAGTACGGCGAGGCCGCCGGGGCGCTGGGCGGCCTGGCCCACAACGCCACCACCCCGAACGTGACGGCCATGGCGATCGCCGGGTCGCTGGGCGGGCCGGTCTGGCGGGTCCGCGACGAGGTGCCGTTCTCGTCGTCGCTGCGCTGGTCGGGCCTGGTCGCCGAGGAGGGCACGTGGGTGCTCGGCGCGCCGGACGCGCTGGCCGGGCGGCTGCCGCGCCCGGTGCCGGCCACCGAGATCACCGACCGCACCGGGCGGGGGCTGCGGGTGCTGCTGCTGGCCCGTGCCGCGGACCCGGAGGGTGGGCTGCGCGACGCGGCGGGGCGCCCCGGCCTGCCGGTGCTGGAGCCGGTCGCGCTGGCCGTGCTCGCCGACGAGGTGCGCCCCGAGGTGGCCGCGGCGGTGGCCCGGTTCCGCGACGACGGGGTGGAGCTGAAAGTGCTGTCCGGCGACGATCCGCGTACCGTCGCCGCGATCGCCGCCCGGGCCGGGATCACCGGGGACGAGCCGGTCACCGGCGCCGTCCTGGACGACCTCGACGACGCGGCGCTGGACCGGCTGGTGGCCCGGACCGGCGTGTTCGGCCGGGTCGCGCCGGAGCACAAGGAGCGGATCGTGCGCTCGCTGCGGCGGCAGGGCCGGTACGTCGCGATGGTCGGCGACGGGGTGAACGACGCCCGCGCCCTCAAGAAGGCGCACGTCGGCGTGGCGATGCGCAGCGGCAGCGCGGTGACCCGGGACGTGGCCGACATCGTGCTGGTCGAGGACGACTTCTCGGCGCTGTCCCCGGCGCAGTACGAGGGCCGCCGGATCATCAACGGGATCGGGATCTCGCTCTACGTCTTCCTGGCCCGGGTCGCCAGTCAGGGGCTGGTCATCCTGTCGGTGACGATGCTGGGGCTGAGTTTCCCGTACTCGCCGACGCAGGTGGGCCTGACCCTGTTCACGGTGGGCATCCCGACGGTGTTCCTCACCTTCTGGGCCAAACCCACCCCGCCGGACCCGCATCTGGCGCGCAACCTGGTGCGGTTCGTGGTGCCGGCCTCGGTGGTCACCGCCACCTTCGGCACGGCCATCTACGCCGTGTTCTACACGCTGGTCATGCACGGTTTCGGCTCCGGTCGGGCCCCGGAGCGGATCATCCACGAGTTCGAGCGGACGACCGGCCTGATCTACGGCGTCGACGCCGACTTCACCGAGGCCTCCGCCACCATCCTGGCGCAGACCGGGCTGTCGACGTTTTTCTGCTTCGCGTCGTTCCTGCTGATCCTGTTCCTGGCGCCGCGGTCGCGGGTGTTCGCGGCGTGGACCGCGCCGACCGGGGACAAACGGCCGTCGTGGCTGGTGCTGGGGCTGATGGTGGCGTTCGGCGCGGTCCTCTGCGTACCGGTGCTGTGGCAGTATTTCGGGCTGATGGGGCCGTCGAAGCCGGTCTTCTTCGTGGTGCTGCCGATGCTGATCCTCTGGTATCTGACGTTGACCGTGGTGTTCCGGCTGCGCCTTTTCGACCGCCTGCTCGGCCTGGAAAACCCCGATTAGAAGCCGCTTTCGTACGCCGGGAGCGCGCCCGAACCCACCGGGGCCCGAGCGCCTCCGTCAGCCGGTGACGATCTCGTTGGTGACCAGGAACCGGGTACGTTCCCGGATGAGCGTGCGCAGGTTCTCCGCCTCGGTGGCGGTGGCCGCCGCGTCCGCCCCGTCGACCGTGCCGATCACCGCGGTGATCGCGTCGACGGCGTTGAGCGCCGACGCGTTGCCGTAGATCCGGTTGAACAGCTCCTTGTAGGCCTTGCGGTAGTCGTCCCGGTAGGCGGCGCTGGCCAGGAAGCGTTCCTTGAGCCGGTGGCCGCTCAGGAAGCCACCGCGCCCACCGCCACCGGCCGGCATCGGCCCGGCGCCCTCCGGCAGCCGCGTGTCCTCGGGCGGCGGGACGTCACCGCCACCGCCCCGCATCCCGCCGCCCATGCTCACCGGCTCGGCCGGATCCTGGGTGGCGGAACCGGACAGGGTCAGGTTGTAGTCCCAGCCGACCACCGAGAACCGCTTGGCGGCCAGGTCGTACCAGAGGTAGTAGTTGCGGCCCGGACCGGCCATGTCGTCGAAGTTGACCAGCAGGTTCTGGACGGCCGCGTACCGGGCGAGCGACGCCACGTCGACGTGCTCGCCCAGGTGCTCGTCGAACTCGGCGTCACTCGCGCCGGTCACCCACTTGATCAGGTCGATGACCGGCTGGAGGTCCCGGCTGCCCTTCTTGGTGATCTGCTTGAAGTCGTCGGCGTACTCGGTCGGGTCGTCGCCCTGGTCGGTGAACTGGCTGGACGCCATGCTCTTGTAGAGCACCCCGTCACCGCCGATCGCGCCGGCGAAGTTCTCGTCCGGGTGCTCGACGATGAGCCGGGCCGTGGTGGGCCGGTCGTTGACGGTGAAGCTGGTGTAGGCGTACCGCTGGGTCACCTCGCCGGCCGCGGCCAGCACGTGGAGCGAGACGGCCTCGTTGAGGACCGCCGCGCCGCCGCCCATGCCGCCGACCCGCACCGCGATCTCCCGGTGGCCCTGGTAGCGGCGGCCCTCGACGAACTCGTCGAAGCGGATCAGCCACGGCAGGTTCTCCGGCTCCTCGGTCTTGAGCGAGGTACGCCCGCCACCGCCACCCCTGCGGAAGCCGCCGCCGTCCGGGGGCCCGCCCTCAGGCATCGCGCCCTGCGGCACCGCACCCCGGCCGCCGCCGAACCCGCCCGGCCGGGCCTCGCCGTCGCGGGTGATCCCCTGCAACGTCGAGTTGCCCTTCAGCCGGATGCCGACGCTCGGGACGGTGGTGCCGTCGACGGTGAGGTCGGCCTCCAGGTACTCCTTCTCGCCGTCTTTCCAGAACGAGTCGAGCAGTTCCTCGTACGCGTCGCTCCGGTATGTGATTTTGATCTTGTGAGCCGTGGTGGCGTCGAACAGGTCGGTGGTGCCGGCGATGTTCACCGACACCTCGTCGCCGTCGGCGTCGCTCGCGCTGGTGACCAGCGGCGCGACCCGGACCGTGCTGAACACCACGGCGAACGCCAGCAACGTCGCCGCGCAGGTGGCCAGCAGCTTCCAGTAGTGCCGGACCCGTACCGGGATCCGGTGGGCGATCCGCCGGGGCAGCATCTACAGATCCGTCTGGTCGTACCCGGTCAGGACGGTGACCCGCTGCCCGCCGGTCCGCTCGCCCAGCTTGGTGATCAGCTCGCCCGGCTCGGCGCCCTTCTTCAGCCGGACCGTGTACATCAGCTCGGTGAGCGCGCCACCCCGGATCGACTCGATGCTGACCAGCTCGAACTCGCTGGTCAGGGTGATCAGCACATCCTGGATGCGGTCGATGTGGTTGCCGTCCGGCGGGACCTGCACCTTGACCACCTGGCGCTGCACGTTGGCGGCGAACCAGTTGAACCGGTACATCACCAGGACGATCAGGCTGATCGCGATCGCGGCCACGATGGCCAGCGTGTAGAAGCGGGTGCCGGCGGCCATGCCGACGCCCATCACCAGGAAGATGAACCCGACGTCGCGGGTCTCCTTGATGGCGTTGCGGAACCGGACCACCGACAGCGCGCCGACCAGCGCGAACGCCCGCGCGATGTTGGAACCGACGACCAGCATGATCAGCGCGATCAGCATGCCGAGGACGACCAGCGTCTGCACGTACGACTGGGAGTACGACACGTTGCGGTGGGTGAACCGGTAGACCCAGGCGATGAACGCGCTGAGCACGAACGACAGCGACAGCGCGATGGCGATGTCACCGACGCTGAACGTGCCGGAGAGATCCTGTACTTCGAATGGCATGGGTCAGACCTCGACGGTTTCGGATGCGGGGATGTGGAAGATGCTGCGCGGGGCCCTTCCGAACGCCTCGACGCTCTGGCAGTACTTGGAGACCCGGACCACCGACATGTTCAGCCGCGCGGCCAGGTCGGTGAGCCAGTAGGGAACGCGCTCGTTGGCCTTGAACTCGACCACCGACAGCCGGGCCGGCACGATCAGCCGGTTCTCCGCGTCCGCCGCGAAGTCGAAGTCGCGGTCCCGGCCACGGACCCGGGAGTCGACGGTGACGCGCAGGCCCACGTCGGCGTCCCGGCCGACGTACGCCTCCCGCTGGTAGCCGGTCATCGCGACCGGCCGCAGGTCCAGCAGCGAGATCAGTTCGAGGACCTCCTCGAGGAAGGCGGCCTGCGACGGGTCGTGTTCGACCATCCGACGGCCGTCGCACAGGTCACGGGCCAGGTGGTACGGCATCGCCACCCGCCGTTTCTGGGTGACCCGGTTGACCCGCTGCTTGATCTCGACGTGCACCGGGGTGTCGTCGCCGACGTTCGTACGGTCGCCGTAGTGGCGCACCCGCAGCTTGCGCCGGAACTTGAGGCCCTCGATCTTCTCCCAGTAGAAGCGCAGGTCCCGGGTGTCGTAGTAGGTGCTCCACACCCCGTACCCGCCGTCGGCGCCGTGGCTGTCGGCGTCCATCCGCCCGGCCAGCTCCGCCCGGAGCCCCGGCAGCAGCTCACCCGGCACCAGGTACTTGATCTCGTACCGGTTGAACGAGTGCGGTCTGCCGGGAGTCCGCAGAGCGTGACCGGCGTGATCGTCACCGAGCGATCGATTCATGCCTGTTATCTACGAGGAGCAAGAACAGAGCCAGCTCGATGACTCCTGTGAAATTCATGGGAACGGCGGATGAACCGCGGATGCCGCATTTATGATCATCGACCGGCTTGCCTCCACGCGGCGCGACGTCTACGTTGACGGAACGTCGTTTCCCTCAATGGAACAGGGGGCACGCATGCTCAGTGCGCTCTTCGGCCTGATCACCGTGGCCGAGGCGGTCCTGCTCGGCATGGTGATCGCGCTGCGCCGCCGTCGACCGGACTGGGCGCTCACCCTCCTGATCCTGGTGCTGCTCGGCCTGATCTGGGACAACGCGGTGATCGCCGTCGGCGCCACGGTCGGCGAGGGCGACACCCTGGAGGCGCTCTCGTTCCCCCGGTACGCGGCGCACGGCGTCCTCGTACCGTTGCTGATCATGGTCGGCGTGGGCCTGGCCCGCCGCCACGACGTCCGCCTCCTCGCCGGCCGCGCCGCACCGGCCGTCTTCGGCGCGGTGACCGTGCTCCTGATCGCCATCGGCATCCGGCTCGACATCGTCACCCTCGACCTGGAGCCCACCCACTACGCCGGCACCCTCCGCTACACCAACGCCGCCTCCCACGGCCCCCCGATCCCGGCGGTGGCCACCATCGGAATCCTGATCGCCATCGGCGCCCTCCTGCTGGCCCGCGCCGGCCGGCCCTGGCTCCTGGCCGGATCGATCGCCATGTTCGCGGCCGCCGCGGCCGCGGTAGCCGGCTTCTGGATCGGCAACGTCGGCGAACTGATCCTGATCCTGGCCATCTGGTTCACCGCGCGTGACCCTCGGCCGGCCGTGAGCCACGCGGGGAACCTCGCCTAGAGCTTCCTAGGAGGCTAGTTGCCCGGGCGGCCTCAGTGGTCGCGGCGGGTTGCCGATCGGTTTCTGTGATGGGGCGTGACAACAAGCCGGCCGCGCCGGGCCGGACCGACGGCCCGGCGCTCACCACGCCCTACTCTCGGGACCGGGAGATGGCCGCCGTCTGTGCCGAACGCGACGAGGCACTGCGCGCCGCGGCCCGGCTGCGCGCCGTCCTGGACAACGCGCACGACGCTTTCGTGTCGATGAGCGCGGACGGTGTCATCCTCGCCTGGAATCCGGCCGCCGAGCAGCTCTTCGGCTGGACCGCCGCCGAGGCGGTGGGCCGCCTGGCCACCGAGCTGATGATCCCGCCGTCGATGCGGGAGGCGCACGAGCGGGGCCTGGAACGGGCCCGCCGGTCCCGGACCTCGCATTTCGCCGGGCGGCGCCTGGAGTTCACCGTCGTCGACCGGTCCGGCCGGGAGTTCCCGGTCGAGATGACCCTCCAGACGCAGTACGAGCGGGGCGAGCCGGTCCACCACGCCTTCCTGCACGACATCACCGTCCGGACCACCGCGCGGGTCGAGCTGACGCGGGAGCGTGCCTATCTCCAGGCACTGCTGAACAGCCTGGACACCGGGGTGGCGGCCTGTGACAGCAACGGCACGCTGGCCCAGTTCAACTCCGCGATGTGCGAGATCCACGGGCTCGGGCACCAGCCGATCGGCCCGGAGTCGTGGGCGGGCACCTACCACCTGTTCCGGGCCGACGGCCGGACCCCGATGAAGCCGGAGGAGGTGCCGCTGGCCCGCGCCTTCGCGGGCGAGTTCGTCCGGCACGAGGAGATGGTGGTCCGGGCCTCGGGCCGGCCGCCGCACTGGTTCCTCACCAACGCCCGGCCGATCGACTCCGCCGACGGTCACCGGCTCGGAGCGGTGGTGGCGATGCACGACGTCACCGACGCGCACCGGGCCGAAGTGCTGCAACGCTGCCGGTACGCGGTGGCCCGCGCACTGGCCGAGGCCACCTCGGCCCGGGACGCCGCGATCGCCGCCGCCACCGCGATCGCCGCCGAACTGGACTGGGCCTGCGCCGAGTGCTGGGAGGTCGACGAGGAGCGGCGCCGCATCGTCCGGGTCAGCTCGTGGGGCCGGCCCGGGGCCGACCTGGCCGAGTTCTCCGGCGACACCCCGCTGGCGTTCGGCATCGGGCAGGGTCTGCCCGGGGTGGTGTGGGCGGCCGGGACCGACGTCTGGAGCGATGACCTCGACGATCTCGTCGATCCGGGGCGGCTGCCGCCCGCTCGCCGGCTGGGGCTGCGGGCCACCATCGGCATGCCGGTGCACAGCGGCGCCCGGGTGGCCGGGGTCCTGGCGTTCTTCACCGACACCGGCGTCACCCGCGACGACGACATCCTAGCCATGCTCCGCGACGTCGCGGCACAGATCGGCCGGTTCGTGGAACGCCGCCGCGCCGAGGACCTGACCCTCGCCCTGGCCGCCGCGCGGCGCGATTTCAACCGGGTGATCGAGCAGATCAACGATTGTTTCTGGACGGTCGAGATGATGCCGGACGGCTCGGTGCGGTCGGTCTACTCCAGTCCGGGGGCCACCGGCGTCTTCGGCGGCACCCTGCCCACCGGCGCCGACATGGCCGACACCCTGACCGAGCGGATGCACCCCGACGACAGGGAGGCGTTCCGCGCCTACCACGAACGGATCGGCACCGGCGAGCCGGCCGAGTTCGAGTGCCGGATCATCGGCTACGACGGCCGGACCCGCTGGGTGTGGACCCGCGGTGTCACCCGGCACGAGGACGGCCACCTGTACGTCGACGGGATCAGCACCAACGTCACCGAACGGCGGGAGCTGGCCGACCAGCGAGAGCTGCTGCTGGCGAAGGAGCAGGAGCAGGTCCGCCGGCTGCGCGAGCTGGACCGGATGAAGGACGAACTGGTCGCCGTGGTCAGCCACGAGATGCGCAACCCGATCGCGATCATCGCGGCCCACACCGACGCGCTGCTGGAACAGCCGGAGTTCGCCGGACGGGCCGAGCTGGTCTCCATCGAGCGGACCAGCGCCCGCCTGATGAGCCTGGTCGAAGACCTGCTCGACCTGGCCCGTTTCGAGAGCGGGCCGACCGTGCTGGACCCGCGGCCGGTACGCCTGGACCGGCTGCTGCGCCAGGCCGTCGAGGAGCACCGGCTCGGTGCGCCGGTGGATCTGATCACCGAGGTCGGCGATCTGCCGATGGTGTCCGGGGACGCCGCCCGGCTCCGGCAGGTGCTGGACAACCTGCTGTCCAACGCGATCAAGTACACGCCGCCGGGCGGCACGGTCACGGTCACGGCCCGGGACGACGCCGACACCGTGACGGTGACGGTCACCGACACCGGCATCGGGATCCCGCCCGAGCAGTACCCGAAGCTGTTCACCCGCTTCTTCCGGGCCAGCACCGCGATCGACCACAAGATCAAGGGCACCGGGCTGGGACTGGCGGTCACCAAGGCGATCGTGGAGGCGCACGGCGGCACGATCGCCGCCGAGCCGGGGCCGGCGGGCGGCACCCGGTTCACCGTGACGCTGCCCCGCTCACCGGGCCAGGACCCGGCCGCGTGGCCCTGCCGCCGGTAGCCGATGACGCCGGCACTCCCCTTCGGCGCAGGTGGGTGGTGGTCCGGACGTTATCGCGAGCAGCCGGGGTCCGGTGCGTCGACGGAGAGCGGGACGCCCTTCGGGCTGACGTAGACGACGTCCAGGATCAGCGGCTCGCTCCCCCGGTTCTCACCCAGGTGGGCGCGTGGCTCCTCCGGGGCCTCCATGAGGTTCTGCCCGGCCCGGTACCGGTGCACCGTGACGCAGTCGGACATCCGGTGGGTGAGGGTGCCGGCGCGCACACCGGCGAAGACCAGGCCGGGGTGCCGGTGCCAGCCGGTGGTGCCGCCGGGCCGGATGGTGATCTCACGCAGCACATAGTCGGTGTCCTTCACGGTCCACTGCCAGATCACCCTGGTGGTCACCCCGGACCCGGGTGTGGCGTACGCCGGGCTCGCGGTCATCACCGCCCCGACCACGACGACACCGCCCAGGCCGACCCTGATCAAACCGCGCATCTCCACCACCCCTGTCACGACAGCCACCTGGAGGGAGAACGATCAAGTTGATCATCGGTGGCGGGGGCCCGTTCCTTTCCTGCGCCTTAAGCCTCCGGGAGCATCGATCATTTTGTGAACGATCCGGGCGACGTCCCCGTACCCGGTGGCGGCACCATCACCGAGGGGTTCGGGAGGACTACTGTGGCACGGACCGGAATCGATACGTCGATGCTGCACAAGGGGTCACACAGCGCGTCGTACTTCGACGTGACACGGGCCGCCGGCGAAGGTGTGGAGATCGTCGACTTCTGCATCCCGTGCAACCCCTACTTCCCCACCCCGGAGATGTTCGACGAGCTCACCCGGGACCTGAAGAGCATCCTCAAGTACTACCCGAGCGACTCCGCCACCATCACCAAGAAGCTGGCCAGCGTGCTCGGCCTGCACCCGCAGACGGTGGCCATGGCGAACGGCTCGACCGAGCTGATCACCTGGATCGACCACCTGCTGATCAAGGAGAGCGTGGCGATCCCGATCCCCACCTTCGGCCGGTGGACCGACCAGCCGATGGAGACCGGCAAGCGGGTCGACATGTTCCCGCTCCAGGAGCGCGACGGCTTCCGGCTCGACCTGGAGGAATACGTCGAGTTCATCCGGGAGCGCAAGTCGCGGGTCGCGGTGGTCTGCAACGTGAACAACCCGGACGGCCACTACATCCCGCGGCGTGACGTGATCCGCTTCATGGACGCGCTCAGCGACCTCGACCTGGTCGTGGTCGACGAGTCGTTCATCGACTTCTCCGACGCCGAACGCTACCCCTCGGTCGGCCCGGACGCGGTGATCCGCCCCAACGCGGTGGTGCTCAAGAGCCTCGGCAAGAACTTCGGCCTGCACGGCATCCGCTTCGGCTACATGCTGGCCAACCCGGCGATCTCCGGCAAGATCGCCAAGATGCTGCCGAAGTGGAACCTCAACTCCCTCGCGGAGAAGGTCGTCCACATGATTCAGGAACACGAGATGGAGTACGAGGAGAGCCTGCGCCTGCTCAGCCGGGACCGCCGCTCGATGGGCCGGGAGCTCCAGCGCATCCAGGGCATGACGGTGTTCCCCTCGCAGGGCAACTTCTTCCTGGTGAAGCTGCCGAACGAGTGGTCCGGCGTGGCGCTGCGCGACTACCTGGTCGCCAACCACGGCATCATGACCCGCGAGTGCGGCAACAAGCTCGGCATGACCAGCCAGTTCATGCGCCTCGTGGTACGCCCGGCCGCCGACGTGGACCGGCTGGTCGACGGCATGATGGAGTACGCGCAGCGCTTCCACAGCCGGTCGGCCTACGACAGCGACCCGCTGGAGAGCGCCGGCCGCCGCTGGGCCGAGCCGGCGTACGAGGAGCAGCCGGACAACCTGATCCCGTACCCGAGCCACCGCGGTGGCGCCGGCGGCGAGTACACGGCACGCCGGGCCGCCGTCGGCTGAGACCCGGAGGAGACGTCGCCGCGCCCGCCGTGACCGCCCTGATGGCGCACACGGCGGCGCGGACGCCCGGAAGGTGATTCCGCTCAGCTTCGACGACCCATCGCCGAATTTGCAGGCGTGCGCCACGAAACCCCCGTCGAGGACGAACAGGCCAGGCTGGCCGCGCTGCGGTCGTACGGCGTGCTGGACCGGCCCCGTCCCGCCGTGCTGGACGACCTCACCCGGCTGGCCGCATCGATGTTCGACACCCCGATGGCCGCCGTCTCGCTGGTCGACCGGGACCGGCAGTGGTTCGCCGGCAGCGTCGGCCTGGCCGACGAGCAGACGTCGCTGGACCTGTCGTTCTGCAAGCACGTGATCCCGGCCCGCACGCCGCTGGTCGTGCCGAACGCCACCCTCGACCCCCGCTTCGCGGACGTGCCCATCGTGACCGGGGCGCCGAACATCCGCTTCTACGCCGGCGCGCCGATCATCGACGAGGACGGGCACGCGCTCGGCGTCATGTGCGTCATCGACGACAAGCCGCGCGTCATCCACGACCGCCAGGTGCGGGACCTGGTCACCTTCGCCGGGCAGGCGGCGGTCCACCTGACCTCGATACGCGACCGGATCCGGATGGCGGATCTGGGCGACGAACTGTCCAGGGTCGTGCAGCGCGAGGACGACCTGGTCGCGGCGATCAGCCACGAGCTGCGTACGCCGGTCGCCTCCATCCAGGGCTACCTGGAGATCCTCGGCGACCAGGACGAGCTGGCCGCCTACCGCAGGCTGATCGAACCGATCCACCGCAACGGCGAGCGCCTGGTGCGCATGGTCGACCACCTGCTGGCCGGCACCCGGCCCGGGGAGGCGCCGCTGCCGCCGCCGGTCGGCCGGGTCGAGCTGGACACCGTGGTGCAGGCCGCGCTCCAGTCCTGCCGGTCACTGATCACGCTGCGCGCCGAGCCGCCGCGGTTGCAGCCCGGCGCGGCCGTACCGGTCCGGGCCGACCTGCCCCGGCTGGCCGACGCGATCACCCAGGTGCTGCGCAACGCCCTGCTGTTCACCCCGGCGGACCGGGAGATCACGGTCCGGACCGGCACCACGCCACAGCCGTACGTCGAGGTCGCCGACACCGGCGTCGGCATCCCGGAGCACGAGCTGCCGTACGTCTTCGACCGCTTCTATCGCGGCCGCCACGCCCGCGACCAGGCCGTACCCGGTGTGGGTCTGGGTCTGACGATCGCCCGCAACATCGTCGAGTCGCATCGCGGCACGCTGACCGTGACCGGCACGCCGTCCGGCACGGTCGTCCGGATCACGCTGCCCGCCGTCGCCGCCTGAGGGCGCCCGGCCGACACGGCAACAAGATATATACATTTCAATATCTAGGTGTGAACGCCTGACGCCCTTACGCTCACCGAAGAAGTCGAGCGATGGGCATCGATCCCTCGGTTGCTCGCCGCCGGCGCGCGCGAGAGAGGAAGATCATGGCGATTCGACGCAGTGGCGGCCGCATCCTGGCCGCTGGTCTGTTCGCACTGGCGACAGCGGTCGTGGCGACCGGAACCCCGGCCGCCGCGGCACCGGCAACCGGAACCATCCGGCTGGCCGGCACCGCCGACGCGATCCCCGGCAGCTACATCGTGGTGCTCAAGTCCGGTGCGGTGGAATCCGGGCTGACCAGGTCGTACGGCGGCACCGTGAAACGCAGCTTCGGCAAGGCGCTCAACGGCTACGAGGCCAGCCTCACCGAGGCCCAGGCCAAGCGGCTGGCGGCGAACGCCAAGGTGGCCTACGTCGAGCAGAACCAGGTGGTCTCGCTGGCCGCCACCCAGAACAACGCGCCCTGGGGCCTGGACCGCATCGACCAGCGGGCACGGCCGCTGAGCACCACCTACACCTACCCGGTCACCGCCTCCAACGTGACCGCCTACATCATCGACACCGGCATCCTCTACAGCCACAGCCAGTTCGGCGGGCGGGCCACGGCCGGCTACGACGCCGTCGGCAGCGGCGCGGTCGACTGCAACGGGCACGGCACCCACGTCGCCGGCACGGTCGGCGGCAGCACGTACGGCGTGGCCAAGGCGGTCAAGCTGGTCGGCGTACGGGTGCTCAACTGCTCCGGCTCCGGGACCACGGCCGGGGTCATCGCCGGCGTCAACTGGGTGACCAGCAACGCGGTCAAGCCGGCGGTCGCCAACATGAGCCTCGGCGGCGGCGCCAGCACCTCCATCGACACGGCGGTGCGCAACTCCATCGCGGCCGGCATCACCTACGCCGTCGCGGCCGGCAACTCGAACGCGAACGCCTGCAACTACTCGCCGGCCCGGGTACCCACCGCCATCACGGTCGGCGCCACCACCAGCACCGACGCCCGGGCCAGCTACTCCAACTACGGCAGCTGCCTGGACATCTTCGCGCCCGGTTCGTCGATCATCTCGTCCTGGTACACCAGCACCACGGCCACCAACACGATCAGCGGCACCTCGATGGCGTCGCCGCACGTGGCCGGCGCGGCGGCCCTCGTGCTGTCCCGCAACCCGGGCTACACCCCGGCCCAGGTCTCCTCGGCGCTGACCACCAACGCCACCCCGAACGTGGTCACCAGCCCCGGAACCAGCTCCCCGAACCGCCTGCTCTTCGTCGTCCAGTAGATCCGCCGAACGGCGGGGGACCCCCGTCCCCCGCCGTTCCCCGTGACCGCGCCCGGCAGGGTTGACCGGCAGGGTCGCGGGTACGCGACGGGGATGCCCGCAGTCATGGTCTTCGCACCGGTGCCGCAGCTCACCGTCACGGTCGAGCAGCCGTCCGACCACGGTCCGGAACTGCACGTGCACCCCGGCGGGCAGGGCGTCTGGCAGGCCCGGATGTGTGCCGGGCTGGGCGCCGGCGTCACCCTCTGCGCGGCGGTGGGCGGCGAGATCGGCGAGGTGGTCGCGGCCCTCATGGGCCACGAGACCATGGAGGTACGGACGGTGCGCCGCAGCGGGGGCAGCGGCTGGTACGTGCACGACCGTCGGGGCGGCTCCCGGGACACGGTGGCCGAGTACGCCGGCGCCCCGCTCGGCCGGCACGACCTCGACGAGCTGTACAGCACCACCCTGGCCGCCGGGCTGCTCGCCGACGTCAGCCTGCTCAGCGGCCCGGCCGCCCCCGAGGTGGTGCCGCCGGACGTGTACCGGAGGCTCGCCGCCGACCTGGGCACGCACGGCGGCACGGTGATCGCCGACCTGTCCGGCGAGAACCTGACCGCGGTGCTGAACGGCGGTGTCGGCTTCCTGAAGGTCAGCCACGAGGAGCTGCTCGCCGGCGGATGGGCCGACGACGACGGCGACAAGGCGATGGTGGCGGCCGCCCGCGAGCTACGGCGCCGGGGCGCCCGGGCGGTGCTGATCAGCCGTGCCGACCGGCCCGGGATCGCCCTGCTGGACGACGATCCGCTGCTCGTCGAACTGCCGGCCCTCCAGGTGGTGGACCATCGCGGGGCCGGCGACTCGATGACCGCCGGGGTGGCGACGGTGCTGGCCGGCGGCGGGGACCTGTACGAGGCGGTGCGTACCGGGGCGGCGGCCGGGGCGCTCAACGTCACCCGGCACGGCCTCGGCACCGGCCGCCGCGAGGCGATCACCGAACTGGCCCGGCGGGTCGAGTTCACGCCGGCGCCCACCTGACGTTCACGGACTGTTCGGGCGGCGATCGTCGTGCCGCCGAACGGGCGCCCCTAGGGTCGTCCGGTGAAACGCGTGACGACCCCGCTGGTGTGGGCCCTTCCGGCGGTGGTCACGGCGGTGCTCGGCGGCTGGCGGCTGACCGGGGCGGCACTCTGGGCGGACGAGCTGGCCACCTGGGGAGCGGTCCGGCTGAGCTGGGAACGGCTGTGGCGGCTCGCCGATGCGGTTGACGTGGTGCTCACGCCGTACTATGCGGGTTTGAAGGTTTTCGCCGCGATTGCCGGAACCGGCACGGCGGCCCTGCGCCTCCCCTCGCTGCTCGCCATGATCCTGGCCACCCTGGTGGTGGTGGCGCTCGGCCGCCGGGCCGGCGGAAACCCGGCCGGGCTCGGCGCCGGGCTGCTCTTCGCGATCCTGCCGGTCACCTCCCGGTACGCGCAGGAGGCCCGCCCCTACGCGCTCGCCGTGCTCGGCGCGGCGCTCGCCCTGCTGGCACTGGTCCGCCTGCTGGAGCGACCGGCGGCCGGGCGGGCCGCGCTCTATGCGGCGGCCGTCGCGGCGACCGGCCTGTGCCATCCGCTCAGCGGCCTGCTCATGATCGCCGGGCACGCCCTGGCCGGGTGGCGCCTGCCGCGGCTGTGGCTACCCGCCGCGCTGGCCGGGAGCCTTCCGGCGCTGGCCCTCTGCCTGCTTGCCGCCGGACAGTCCGCGCAGATCTCCTGGATCGCGCTGGTCGGCACGCAGACCGTGCGCAACCTTCCGCAACAGCTGTTCGCCTCGGCCGTGGTGGGCGGCCTGATCCTGGGACTGGCGGTCCTGGGATCGGGCGCCGGCCGGGCCCTGGCCGGTGCCGCCTTCGTCCCGATCGTGCTGCTGCTGGCCGCCGGACTGTGCACCCCGGTCTGGGTGGCCCGATACGTGCTGATCACCATCCCCGCCCTGGTGGTGCTCGCCGCGTGGGCCGCCCGCACGCACCTGCCCGCGATCGTGGCGCTGACCGCGTTCCTCGCCTACCCGGCCCACCTGGACATCCGCGAACCGGCCGGTCACGGCCAGGACTCCACCCGCATCGCCGCGGTGATCCGCCCCCTCTACCGCCCCGGCGACGTGGCCGTCTTCCCCGACGCGCACCACAGCATCGGCTGGGCGCCCCGCGACCTCTACCAGCGCTACCTGCCCGCCCCGCGCCCGCCGGACGTGCTCGCCACCACCGGCCAGCGGCTGACCGGGGGGCTCGCCGCCCGGGAGTGCCCGGACGCCGCCTGCCTCGGCGCCCCCGACCGCATCTGGGTGATCCGGGTGGACAGCCCGGCCGACCCGTTGCGGGACATGTCCCCCGCCAAACGGAACCGGATCGGCGACGGCTACCGGATCGCCCGGCGATGGAGCTACCCGCTGCTCGGCATCACGCTGATGGAACGCCGGTAATCTTCCGCCGCCTGCCGGACACCTTCGGAGGTGGAGAGCCACCGACGACCGGGGAGGCAGGAGTGGGCGACGACGCGCCCGACGAGGAGAGATTCGACCGGCTGTGGCGCGACCACGCCGCGGCCGTGCTGGCCTACGCGCGCCGCCGGGTCGACGGCGACCAGGCCGACGAGGTGGTCGCCGAGACGTTCGTGGTGGCGTGGCGGCGGCTCCGCGAGATCCCGGAGGCGGCCCGGCCGTGGCTGTTCGGGGTGGCCCGGCGGGTGAGCGCCAACATCCGCCGGTCCGAGCACCGGCGGGAGGCCCTGCACGACCGGCTCGCCGCCCAGCCGGCACCCGCCGCCGGGGATCCGTCCGGCCTGGTCGGCCGAGCTCTGGACCGGCTGCCCGCCGACGACCGGGAGCTGCTGATGCTGCTCGCCTGGGACGGGCTGACCCGGCCCGAGGCGGCGGCCGCACTGGGATGCTCCCGGGGCACGCTGGCCGTACGCCTGCATCGTGCCCGCCGCCGTCTGGAAGCCGCCCTGCGCGAGCCGGCCGGCGACACCGGCCCGACCGTCCTGCCCGCCACCGTTCCGGGAGGCCTGCGATGACCCGTCTACCGTCCGCCCTGCTCGCCACGAATCCGGTGACGGGCGCCGAACCCGGTGACGCCGAGCGGCTCGCCTCGATCCGCGCCGCCGTCGACACTCGGCGGCACACGGTCGCCGTCCGTTCCCGGCCGTTCCGGCACGGCCGCCGTCTCGCCGTGCTGGCCGGGCTGACCAGCGTCGCCGTGGTGGTGGCGGTCGCCGGGACCCGGCTGGGGACGTCCGATCCCCTGGTCTCCGCGGCGATCGCCGTGGACGGCTCCCTCGTCTGCGGATCCACCCTCGAGGGGCACGCCGAGCCGATCCGCCCCGACCGGGCGAGGGTCCGCCTGTTCCCCACCGTGATCCCGGCGGGTTGGCGGCTGGTGGACGTCTTCGCCCGCTCCTCCACGTGGCCGGCCGCATGCACCGTGCCGTCCCTGATGGCCGCCGACCTCGACGAGGGCGGCGTGATGCGGGGCGGCGTGTGGGTGAACGGCCCGGTCGACCGGGTCTCCTTCGAGGAGGGCGGTGTCGAGACGAACCCGAAGCCGGTCCGCACCGACGACACGCTCGACGGCCGCCCGGCGGTGCGCTACGACTGGCGGGACTCGATCTCGTGGGTGTGGTCCGACGAGCGCGGCAAGTACTGGCAGGCGACCGTCTCCGGCTATCCCCTGGAGCACGCCCGGGAGATCATGGCCGCCGTCCGCACCGACGGCGACCAGGTGATCTGGTCCGGCGGGCAGGTCCGCGGGCTGCGGGTGCTGCATCAGCGCACCGGACCGCGCTATCCGGCCGAGATCCCCACCGAGGACTGGTACATCCGCCTCACCGACGGCCACGGGGACTGGATCGTCAACGTCCGCAGCGGCCGCCCGGAGCCGCTCGCCGCCGATCTGAGGACGGGCATGCGGCTGGAGTCGCTGGACGGCCACACCCTGATCGACGGGAAGGCGGGCCTCTCCTACGAGGTGCGGCCCGGCACGTGGGCCGACACCGAGGTCCGCGTCGACGCGGCCGCCGTCCGCGCCCTGCTGGCCGGCCTGCGTCAGCTCCCGGCCGACGATCCACGCCTGGACGAGTACGCCATGAAGGAGTGAGTCAGCACGTCTCGATGAGCAGGTCCGCGCGGTCGCGGACCTGTTCGGCGGCGTGGAAGGCGGCCTCCTGCGCGGCCCACCGGTCCCAGTGCGGGGCATAGGTGGCGCCGTCCCGGGCGAGCGCGCGCCGCTTACGCTCCGCGGTGGGGCATTCCAGCCAGACCAGACCGACGAGGTACGGGGTGAGCACCCGCGCCCCCGTGCCGACCCCTTCGACGATCAGCCACCCGCCCGGCGGCACCCGGTGCTCCTCCGCGTAGGCGCCGGCGGTCCAGTCCCAGCGCCGCCACACGGCCGGCTTCCCGGCGGCGAGCGGCTCGAGGATCCACTCGCGCAGGGCGGTGACGCCGGGGCGGAGCCCGTCCCACCCGGTGTAGAGATCATCCATGTGGATGGCCGGCGCCCCCGTCCGGTCGGCGAGGGCCGCCGCGAGGGTGGTCTTGCCTGATCCGGAACGGCCTTCTATCGCGAGGACCCGACGGTCCCCGATGGGTGGGCGCCGGGCCGCCGCCCACGCGACCACGCGCTCGGCCGCATCCGTTTTCGCCGCCGCCATGGGTGATCATCCTATTTCGTTCCGGACCCGCCCGGGCGACGGGAGCGACCGGGCTCACATCGCGTTTCCCTCAGGTCCCGAAGATCCACAGGCTCACCACAGGATTCTCGGGAAAGCTCTGGTCACCGGCCTGCGCGGCTCCGGGCATCACCCTCGACCACCCCCGTCACCTATGTGTAATCGGTTCGCCTTTTACCCGTAGGATGCTGCCTTCCGGATCCCCTTCCCCCTCGTCCGCACCCGTACGCACATCGCGCCCCCCACCGCGTCATGCACCGTCGCCCAGGAGCAAACGGCTTGGAGCCCAACAGCAGTTCCGACGTCAGCATCGTCATCCCGACACACAGCGAGAAGCGGTGGGCCTCGCTCAGCCGTACGATCGCCTCCGCTCAGGCGCAGACGTACCCGGCGGCCGAGGTCGTGGTGGTCGTCGACCACAACCCGGAGATGGCGGACCGGGTGAAGCTCACGTTCCCCGGGACGACCGTGCTGGAGAACGCGTACGCGCGGGGCGCCTCCGGCAACCGCAACACCGGGGCCTTCCACACCCGTACCCCGTTCATCGCGTTCCTCGACGACGACACGGTGGCCAGCTCGGACTGGCTGGCCCACCAGTTGGCCCCGTTCGCCGACCCGACGGTGGTCGGCACCGGCGGCGGCATCATCCCGGCCTGGGCCGGACCGCGCCCGTCGTGGATGCCGGACGAGCTGCTCTGGACGGTCGGGGTCTCCTACACCGGGATGCCGACGAGGACCGCGCCGATCCGCAACGTCTGGTCCGCGAACATGATCGTGCGGCGGGACGCGTTCCTGGCGGTCGGCGGCTTCCGGACCGGGTTCGGCAAGCTGGGCGACCAGAACCGGCCCGAGGACACCGAGCTGTGCCTGCGGATGAGCGCGGCGGCCGGCGGCCGGTGGATGTACGTGCCGCACGCCACCATCGACCACGAGGTGCCGGCCGACCGGTCGACGTTCGGTTTCCTGATCCGGCGCTGCTACGCCGAGGGCCGCGGCAAGGTGCAGATGTCCGGGCTGATGCCGAAGGACCAGGAGCTCGGCGCGGAGAAGGACTACCTGCGGCGTACGCTGCCGCGCGCCGTGGGCCGCAACCTGACGCGGGCGATGACCGGCCGCGGGGCCGCGCACGCGCTCCAGGCGATGGCCGTGGTCGCCGCCGTTCTGGCGGCCGCCTGGGGTGGTGGGGTGGAGACGCTGGCCGGGCTCCTCGAGAGCAGCCCGGCCACCACCGACTGACGTCTAGATCCGTTCCAGACGGACCTGCACCCATTTCGACGTGGGCGTCCCGCTCTCCTCGGCCTGCGAGTCGAGCGGGACCAGCGGATTCGTCTCCGGGTAGTAGGCGGCCACGCAGCCTTTCGGGGTGTCGTAGGCGACCAGCCGGAACCGTTCGGCCCGCCGCTCGACGCCGTCGGCCCACTCGGAGACCAGGTCCACCACGTCGCCGTCGGCGAACCCGAGCTCGGTGAGGTCGGCGTCGCTGATGAACACCACCCGGCGGCCCCGGCTGATCCCCCGGTACCGGTCGTCCAGCCCGTAGATCGTGGTGTTGAACTGGTCGTGGCTGCGCAGCGTCTGGAGCACGAGCCGGCCTTCCGGCACGGTCATCACCTCGACCGGGCTGACCGTGAAGACCGCCTTCCCCTCGGGTGTCGGGAAGGTGCGCGAGTCCCGCGGCGGGTGCGGCATGGTGAACCCGCCGTCGCGGATCTTCGCGGCGTAGTCGTCGCAGCCCGGCACCACCCGGCCGATCCGCTCCCGGATCCGCTCGTAGTCGGCGGCGAACGCGGCCCACGGGATGTCGTGCCGGTCACCGAGGGCGGCGGCCGCGATGCCGCAGACGATGTCCACCTCGGAGCGCAGCAGCGGTCCCACCGGAGCGGACCGGCCCCGGGAGGCGTGCACCGCCGACATCGAGTCCTCCACGGTGATCCGCTGCACCCGGCCGCCGGTCAGATCCTGCTCGGTACGCCCCAGCGTCGGCAGGATCAGCGCGGTCCGCCCGGCCTCGACGTGGCTGCGGTTGAGTTTGGTGGAGATCTGCACGGTCAGTGCGGCGTTCCGCATCGCCGCGGCGGTGACCTCGGTGTCGGACATGGCGCCCACGAAGTTGCCGCCCAGGGCGACGAACACCGTGGCATGCCCGTCCCGGAAGGCGCGGACCGTGTCGACGGCGTCGTGGCCGTGCGCGCGCGGCGGCTCGAAGCCGAACTCGTCGCGCAGCCGGTCCAGGAACACCGCGGGCGGCTTCTCCCAGATGCCCATGCTCCGGTCGCCCTGCACGTTGGAGTGCCCGCGGACCGGGCAGAGCCCGGCCCCCGGCTTGCCGATCATGCCCTGGAGCAGGGCGACGTTGACGAACTCCTTGATCGTGGCGACGGCATTGCGGTGCTGGGTGATGCCCATCGCCCAGCAGTGCACGATCCGTTTCGCCGAGGCCAGCATGTCGGCGGCGGCCTCGATCTCCTCCCAGCTCAGCCCGGTCGCGGCGAGCACGGTGTCCCGGTCGATGCCGGCGACGTGCTCGGCCCAGGCGTCGAACCCGACCGTGGACGAGGCGATGAACTCCCGGTCGGCGACACCCTTGAGGAGCAGCAGGTGGCCGATGGCCTGCCAGAGGGCCAGGTCGCCGTTGGAGCGGATCCGCAGCAGCCGGTCGGCCAGCGCGGTGCCCTTCCCGGCCAGGCCACGCACCTTCTGCGGGTTGTCGAAGCGGATCAGCCCGGCCTCCGGCAGCGGGTTGATCGCCAGGATCTTCGCGCCGTCCCGTTTGGCGATCTCCAGGGCGGTCAGCATGCGCGGGTGGTTGGTGCCCGGGTTCTGCCCGGAGACCACGATCAGGTCGGCCTGGTGCAGGTCCTCCAGGGTGACCGAGCCCTTGCCCATGCCGATGGTGCGCATCAGGGCGGTGCCGGTCGACTCGTGGCACATGTTGGAGCAGTCCGGCAGGTTGTTGGTGCCGAGTGCCCGGGCCAGCAGCTGGTAGACGAACGCGGCCTCGTTGCTGGCCCGCCCGGAGGTGTAGAAGGCCGCCTCGTCCGGGCTGTCCAGGTTCTTCAAGAAGGAGCCGATCAGGGCGAACGCGTCGTCCCAGGAGATCGGCTCGTAGTGGGTGCCGCCGTCGCGCCGGACCATCGGGTGGGTGAGCCGGCCCTGTTTCTCCAGCCAGTGATCGGTCCGTTCGGCCAGGTCGGCGAGTCCGTGGGCGGCGAAGAACTCCGGCCCGACGGTGTCCCGCTGGCCCTCCCAGGCGACCGCCTTCGCCCCGTTCTCACAGAACTCGGCGGTGTGCCGGCGGCCTTCCGGGTCCGGCCAGGCGCAGCTCATGCAGTCGACGCCGTCGTGCTGGTTCAGGGTGCGCAGGTTGCGCACCGTCTTGCGCACACCCATCTTCCGTACGGCGTTCGCCAGGCTCAGGCGCACGGCCTCGAGCCCGGCCGCGTGGTCGGCCGGCGGTCCCACCCGCAGGTGGGCCTCCTCCTCGTCGAAGGCTGTCATCGGACCCTTCCCCTCACCGTACGTTCGGGTGCAGTCTCCCCCGACCACCGTGCGCCCCGCCGTGCGGGATCGGCAAGCTGAGGATGCTCAGTCCAGGCGATGCCGCCGGAGCCCGTCCAGCACCTCGGCGGGCGGCCACGTCTCGACCCGGTAGCGGGCCGGGGCGAGCAGCGGCTCCGGGCACAGGCCGGCCTCCTGTTCGGCGATCCGCCACGGCACCCGGAAGTCGATGCCGGTCCCGGCCCGGGCGAACGCCACCGAGTCGGCGCGGGGCAGCAGCGTACTGACGCCGTCGGTCCAGGTGGCGATGGTCTCGACCGGGCCGCCGCCGGACGGCTCGACCGCGATCAGGCTGCCCACGTGCACGTCGACGCCGGCTTTCGCGTACTGGTCGGCGAGCCATTCGGTCTGGTTCGAGTACTCGGTCAGCGCCAGCACCGCGTCGGCGCGGCGGGCCGGCCGGTGGTGCGGGTGGCCGGGCGGCGGGGCGTACGGCACCGACCGCCCGTCCGGCCCGGCCACGTAGCCGACCGGGGACAGGTAGCGGACCGCCTCGCCGAAGGAGTGCTCCACGGCGGCGTAGATCTGCTCCGCCCCGGTGTCCGGCAGCGGGGTGACCAGCAGGGTGTTGCTGTCCGGCACGAACGCCAGGGCCGGGCCGCCCATCCGCTCCCCCACCTCGGACAGCCAGCCCGGTGACAGCAGCAGCGAGGTGAAGTAGCCGTCGCCGTCGTCGAGGATGCTGATCGCCATGCCGTCGCGCCACGGCCGGTCCAGGGCGCCGCGGGCGATGACGGCCAGGTTCTCCCGGGCCACCGCGAACACCTCGTCGACCGGTACGCCCCACGTCTCCAGGCGGTCCGGCGACACGTACGCCATCGCCTCCGGGGTGTCGATCACGACGAGTTCGCGCAGGTGGGGCATGGCCGGGCGGGACAGCGGCGGGCGCATCCCGGTCGGCCCGGCCGCGCCGAACGTCACCGGGCGCAACACCGGGCGCAGCTTCGCGCGTACCGCCTCCCAGTCCTCCTCCGGAAGCGGCGCGATCAGCCGGATGAGGCGCTCGAGCTGTTGCCGGCGTTCCGCCGGCGAGGCGTCCGCGGTCTCCCGGAAGACGTTGGAGAGGTAGAGATGGGCCGGGCCGGCCACGCCGGTCCGGTGGATCGCGATGGCGAAGTCGTCCGGCTGGTAGACCGCACGCTCCACGCCGGGGGTACGCCGGGCCACCCGGAGAGCGAGCTGGGCGAAACGGCGCCGCGGCGAACCGGCGAACCTGTCCAGCAGTCCCATTGGTGGACCGTAGCGTGTTTCGCCCGATCGCATCCCGCCTGGTCCGGGCTCGCCGGGAGAGCCGAAGTAAACTAAGTTGACTTCCGCCCCGCTCCCCCATGACCGAAGGGAAACACCCCATGACGACCGCGCCGAAGCCCCTGACCGCGGCGAACACCGTCGGTGAATGGCTCGACCACCCGGTGGGCGGCCCGGCTCTGGGCGAGCTGCTGGCGGCGGGCGGCGCCGACGCCTCCTCGCTCGCGCCGGTCCGCGGCATCCCGCTCCAGCAGCTGGTCGCCCTCAGCCAGGGCAAGATGCCGCAGTCGGTGGTCGACGACCTGGTGCTCCAGGTCAACGGCGGCGTCGCCCCGGCCGAGTCCGGCGAGAGCACCGGCTGGCAGGAGAGGATCACCGCCGGGCGCTTCGACGGCCGGACGGTCATCGTGACCGGCGCCGCCTCCGGCATCGGGCGGGCCACCGCGTCGCGCATCGTCCGCGAGGGCGGCCGGGTCATCGGCGTCGACATCACCGCCGACAAACTCAAGGAGGCCGAGGCCGAACTGGGCGAGTCGTTCGTCGGTGTCGCCGGGGACATCACCCGGACCGGTGACATCGAGCGGATCGTGGCCGCCGCCGGCGACCGCATCGACGGCCTGGCCAACATCGCCGGTGTGGTCGACGACTTCAGCCCGGCCCACGAGACCGCCGACGCCGTCTGGGAGAAGGTCTTCGCGGTCAACGTGGACGGTGTCTTCCGCCTCACCCGCGCGGTCCTGCCGGCCATGCTCTCCGCCGGGCGCGGCGCGATCGTCAACGTCGCCTCCGAGGCGGCGCTGCGCGGCAACGCGGCGGGCGTCGCCTACACGGCGTCCAAGCACGCGGTCGTCGGCATCACCAAGAACACCGCTTTCATGTACGGGCAGCAGGGCATCCGGACCAACGCGGTGGCGCCCGGCGGGGTGGCGACCGGCATGGCCCCGTCCGGCGCCTCCGCGTTCGGGCGCGGGCGGACCGGCCCGTTCCTCCAGCTCATCCCGGGCGTGGCGCAGGCCGAGCACCTGGCCGCGTCGATCACCTTCCTGCTCAGCGACGACGGGGTGAACCTCAACGGCGTGATCCTGCCGTCCGACGGCGGCTGGTCCGTGCAGTAGCCGGTCACCCGAGCGGGGTCAGGGCCTGCTGCAACAGCGCGCCGTAACGCGCCACCAGGACAGGCCGGCCGGCGGTCACCAACTGCTCGTCCTCCACCACCCAGAGGGCGTAGAGCAGACCGCCGACCACCGCGGCGGCCAGACGGGCCCGGACGTCGGCGTCCGGGCCGGTGAGGCGGGCCCGGACCGGGCCGACGAAGGTGCGCTCGTGGATGTCCCGGAGGCGGGCCCGGATCCGCGGCTCGTTGCTGCCGTGCACCAGCGCCAGGTAGACGCCGCGAATGTCGTCGTCGGCGAGCAGCACCTCGATGAAACGCTCGCCGAACCGCTCCAGCGGGACGTCGAGCAGCGGCTCGTCGTCGATCGTCAGGTGCATGGTGTCCAGGAACAGCAGCTCCTTGGTGCCGAAGTGCCGGATCACCAGCGCCGGGTTGGTGGCGGCCTGCGCCGCGATGTCGCGCACCGACGTCCGGGCGAAGCCACGCTCCCGGAAGAGACGGGTCGCCGCGTTGCGGATCTCCTCGCGGGTCGCCTCCCCGGTACGCCTGGCCATGCCCCGATCGTATGCCGCCACCAGCACCGACGATCCCGGCAGGCCGGGCCGATCAGCCACCGGCCATCGCGCCGACCACCATGAACGGCTCCTCGCCCTTGACCACCCGGTCCGGCAGCGGATCGTCCGGCGACTCGTTGGACAGGTCCTCCTCACAGGCGAAGAAGCGCACCAGCGCCCGCCGCTTGCCGGTGGCCCGGTCCCGCATGGTGCCGCGCAGCATCGGGAAACGCTCCTCGACCGCGTCCAGCACGTGCCGCTGGGTCACCTCCCCGGACACCTCGACCCGCACCTCCCCGGTCACGTGCGCGAGCGTGCGCAGGTGGGGCGGGAGGACGACACGGATCACGGCAGCACCTGCACTTCCACGGAGAGCACCGGCGGCAGGTCACGGACGATGGCGCGCCACGTGTCGCCGCTGTCGGCGGAGGCGTACACCTGGCCGCCGCTGGTGCCGAAGTAGATGCCGCAGGAGTCGAGCGTGTCGACCGCCATCGCGTCGCGGAGCACGTTGACGTAGCAGTTCTCCTGGGGCAGGCCGGCGGTGAGCGCCTCCCACCGCTCGCCCCCGGTCCGGCTGCGGTAGACGCGCAGCCTGCCGTCCATCACGAAGTGCTGCTGGTCGCTGGTGATCGGCACCACGTAGATCGTCTCCGGCTCGTGGGCGTGCACCGCGATCGGGAAGCCGAAGTCGGTCGGCAGGTCCCCGCTCACCTCACGCCAGTTGGCGCCGGCGTCGTCGCTGCGCATCACGTCCCAGTGCTTCTGCATGAACAGCGTGTCCGGGCGGGACGGGTGCATGGCCAGCCGGTGCACGCAGTGCCCGACCTCGGCGTCCGGGTCGGGCAGCTCCATGTTGCTCTGCAACCCCCGGTTGATCGGCTGCCAGGTCTCGCCACCGTCGTCGCTGCGGAACACGCCGGCCGCCGAGATCGCCACGTAGATGCGGTCCGGGTTCACCGGGTCCAGCAGGATCGTGTGCAGGCACATCCCGCCGGCGCCGGGCTGCCACTTGGGCGCCGACGGGTGGGTACGCAGGCCGCTGAGCTCCACCCATTTCTGGCCGCCGTCGGTGCTCTTGTAGAGGGCGGCGTCCTCCACCCCGGCGTACACCGTGTCCGGGTCGGTGCGGGACGGCTCCAGGTGCCAGACCCGTTTGAACTCCCACGGGCGGGGCGTCCCGTCGTACCAGAGATGGTCGCCGACGTCACCGGCGTAGGTGAAGTCGTTGTCCACCGTCTCCCAGTTGGCGCCGCCGTCGTCGGAGCGCTGGATGATCTGGCCGAACCAGCCGCCGGACTGCGACACGTAGAGCCGGTCGGTGTCCACCGGCGAGCCGTTGGCGTGGTAGATCTCCCATCCGGCGAAGTGCGGACCGTCCACCTTCCAGTCCGCACGCCTGCCGTCCGAGGTCAGGATGAACAGTCCCTTGCGCGTCCCGACCAGCAATCGAACACCGCTCATGTTCCACTCCCCTCCTGTCGACCCATAGACGCATGATGGTGCGCGTCACATCACCCTGGGGAGTCTAGGACGAATGTTCGACCGATCGGGGTCAACCCTGTAGCGCGCGGGCCATTTCGGCCTGTTCGGCGAGGATGTCGTTCATCCGGGCCTGCACGGTGTCCATCTCCCCGATCGTCTCGCTGGTGGTGTGGATGCCGCTGGCGACCGTCTCCGCGCTGGCCTGGATCCCGGCGATCTGGTCGGCGACCCGCTGGGTGGCCTCGGCGGTCTCCCGGGCCAGCTCCTTGACCTCACCGGCGACCACGGCGAAACCCTTGCCGGACTCGCCGGCCCGGGCCGCCTCGATGGTGGCGTTGAGCGCCAGCAGATTGGTCTGCTCCGCGATCGACGAGATGATTTTGATGACGTCGCCGATCGCGCTGGACGCCTGACCGAGCGCCGCCACCTCGGCGGTCATCGCCGAGGCCCGGGAGACCGCCTGCTCGGCCACCGAGGTGGCGTCCTCGCTGGCGTTGCGCAGCCGGCCGACGGTGTCCAGCAGCTCGCGGGCCTTGGCGGCGGCCCGCTCGCTGCCGCGGACCACGTCCAGCCGCTGCGACACCAGCTGCTGCACGTTGCGCAGCGCGGCCGCCCGGGACTCGGACAGCTCGATGTACTCGGTGGTGAAGAAGTCCATGGTGCCGACGATCCGGTCGCCGCTCACGATCGGGAAACACACCCCGGAACGGACGCCGGCCCGCTGCGCGGCGGGCGCCCGGACGCAGTCGGTCAGCTCCGCCAGGTCCCGGACGAACACCAGATCCCGGGCCCGCCAGGCGCGACCGGACAGCCCGACGCCCTCCGCGAACGTGGCGGCCAGCGTGACCCGGCGGAACTCGTCGCCGGCCGACCCGGACTCGATCTCGAACGTGAGCACGTCGGCCTCGGCGTCGATCTCCCAATACGACCCGTACGCCCACCCGAACGCGGTCCGGACCCCGTCCAGCGCCGACCGGATCACCGACGCGCTGTCGGTGGCGGTGCCGACCCGGTTGACGACCGTGGTGACCGCCATCCGGTCGTCGGTCGCCTGCCGCAGCTCGGCCGCGGCGACGGCGCCGGCCCGGGCCCGCTCGGCGATCCCGAGGAGGGAGGCGAGCTCCTGCCGGTGGCCGTCGACCGGCACCGGCGCGTAGCACTCGAACACGGCCGGCACCCGCTGGCCGTCGACGACCGGCAGGACGACCGCGGTCACCATGCCCGCCTGCGCGGCGGCCCGGGAGCGCGGGCCGCCCTTCGCGGGCTCCTCGACGACCGGGGTACGGCCGCGCGCGGCCCGGGTGACCGGCCCGTCGTCGCCCGGCCCCGGCGGGGGCACGGTCCGCATCCGGTCGCGGATCGGCCCGGTCTCGTACACCAGCCGCATCCGGCCCTGCCCCTCCGGGGCCCACACCGCCCCGTAGCCGAAGCCGTAGAACTCCACCATGGTGTCCAGCGTGAGCCGCCAGGCACCGGTCGGGTCGGTCACGTCGTCGAGAGCCGGCACCAGCCGCTCCATCGCCTCGACGATCCGCGAGGCCGGCCGCGCCACATCGGCATCCACGGTCCGGGAACCGAACAACCGCACGCACTGTCTCCTTCGAGCGAGGAATCAATCGCCAGACGTTTCGGCACATCGCGGTCCCCGCTGAGGCCAAATATTTCAGTCCCAGGGCACCCAGGCGGCGTTGCCCAGCGGAACCTGCCGGGCCTCCAGCTCGCGCAGCAGGATGCCCTCACGCAGGCCCCACGGGCAGATCCGCACCGACCCGACGCCGAGCCGGCGCATCACCTCGTGCGCCACGATGGCCCCGGCCAGGATCTGCCGGGCCCGGTGCGGCGACACGCCGGGCAGCCGGGCCCGTTTCGGGCTGGGCATCGCGGCCAGCCGCTTGATCCAGGGCCGCAACTCCCGGGCCTTGAGCTCACGCGGCACGAAGGGGCCGAGCCGCAGCGGCGGCGCCCCGGTGAGCCGGGCCAGCTGCTGGAAGGTCTTCGATGCGGCCACCGAGGTCCGCGGCGACTCCCAGGAGGTACGGGCGGCGACCTCGGCGAACCGGTCCCGCACATGCCGCCGCAGCCGTTCGACGGCCCGCGGCGAGGGCGGGTCGCCGTCCCGGAGGAACTCGCGGGTCAGCCGGCCGGCGCCGAGCGGCAGGGACATCGCCGACTCGGGCAGCCGGTCCCGGCCGAACGCCACCTCCAGGCAGCCGCCGCCGATGTCGACCATCAGCATCGGCCCGGCCCGCCAGCCCAGCCAGCGCCGGGCCGCCAGGAAGGTGAGCCGGGCGTCCTCGATGCCGGAGAGCGTCCCCAGGCGTACGCCGGTCGCCTTCTCGACCGCGACCAGCACCTCGTCGCGGTTGGGCGCGTCCCGGACCACCGCCGTGGCGTAGGCGAACATCCGGTTCACCCCGGCCCGGTGCGCCTCGCCGGCCGCCTCGCCGACCGCGTCGATCATGCGCTGCATCGCCTCGTCGCCGATCGTCCCGTCGGCCGGCAGCCGGTGCGCCAGCCGGGGCCGCCGCTCCCACGTGTGCACCGGCAGCGGCAGCCCCGACTCCGCGTCGGCCACCACCAGGTTGACCGTATTCGATCCGACGTCGAGCACCCCCAGCCGCATGTGCCGCCGCATACCCAGAAACTCCACGCTCATGGCCGGATTGTTTCGCGGCCGGCGGTCCTCCTCACACCCGCACGAGGGTCCATTGGCGGCCGCCGGCCGGATCGTGCCAGGTCCGGACGCCGGTGGTGGGCACCGCGGCGGGGTCCGGGCCGAAGTGCCGGAGGCGGACCGCGTCGGCCGCGCCCCGGGCGGACAGCAGCAGGTACCGGACGCCGTGACCGGACGGGTCGGCCAGGACCGCGGCGAAGTCCCGGTCCGGGGTGATCACGAACTGCCTCGGACGGTCGCTGGCCAGGACCACCCCGAACGCGTACGCCGCGTCGGTGAGGACCGCGCCGTCCGGCAACCCCATGGCGTCCAGGTCGGCGGCCACCTGACGGTTCACCAGAGCCAGTCCACGGGTACGGGCGGCGCCGTCCGCCGTGAGCCACTCCGACTCCTCGCGGGCCAGCTCCGGCCGGTTCAGGGTGACGATCGCCGCCGGGACGGCCACCAGCGTGCACACGAGCGCCGTCGCCACGGTCGCCCGGCGCGGGAACGCGACGATCAGATGCCCGGCCAGCAGCACCGACAGCGGGATCACCGCGATGTGGAACCGCAGCCAGCCGAACGACGTGCCGGACAGGAACGCCAGCGCGTCGAAGGCCAGCACCGACCCGAGCACGGTGACCGCCGCCAGCACCCGTGGATCCCGGCGCGCCCACGCCGCGGCCAGGGCGGCGAGCAGCAGTACCAGGAACATCGGCGACAGGCCGGCCATCTGCTGCGCCCAGTAGCCGATCCGGGTGGGCAGGTCGTCGCCGGTCACCGAACCGATCCCGGCGGCGTTCGCGGACACCTGGGCCGAGTTGCCGTACTCACTGGAGAACGTGGCGAACCACTGGCCCACGATCAGTTTTCCGGCCAGCGCCCACAGCAGGACGGCCAGCACCCCGGGCAGGCCGGCGATCACGGCGTCGGTCCGGGCCAGGGCCATGCGCCTGTCGCGTGCTCCGGGCGTACGCAGCAGGGTTGTCAGGAAGACGATCAGCGGGACCGCGGCGACCGGGGCGAGTGCCTCGTAGCGCGCGCCGTAGGCGAGGCCGACCGCCAGGCCCAGCGGGACCAGCGACTCGGCCCGGCCGGTCTCGAACCAGATGAGCAGGGCCCGGACCGCCAGCATGAGGCAGAGCAGGAAACCGGCCTCGCTCATCCCGTTGCCGGAGTAGACGACGATCATCGGATGCAGGGCGAACGCGGCGGTCAGCGCGAGCCGGGGGACGCGCGGCACGCCGGAGCGGCGCAGCACGTCGTGCGCCACCACCACGGTCAGCGTCATCAGCGCCGCCGAGACGAGCACCACCAGCAGGCCCTGCTGGGTGAGCGCCGGGAAGAGCAGCCCGAGCGGCAGGAACGGCAGCAGGATCAGCGACGGCAGCGGGTTCCAGACGAAGCCGATCGCCGCGAGGTGCGGGTCGCGGCTGAACAGCGTGTAGTAGGCGTTCGCCACCCGGCTCGCGGAGTCGCCCGGGACCAGATCGCTGTGCCAGAACCAGACGGCGACCGCGAGGTAGACCAGGCCGTAGAGCAGGGTCCGGTCACGGCGGGTCTCCCGGGGCGCGAGAACGTCAACCGACATCAGCGGACTCCTTGGCGAGATGCAGCCCGTGCGTGGTCTTCTCCCAATAGGACGGCTTGACCAGCAGCTGCCACGCGGCCTTGGCCCCGGCCAGGCTCATCATGGCCCAGTAGGCGGGCGACAGCAGGGCCGTGCCGAGCAGGTCGGGACGGTCCATGGTGCGGGCCGACAGCACGTTCAGGTAGATCACCGTGGCGTTGCCGAAGACCAGGCAGAGCACGCCCAGGTAGTAGAACGGCGGCACGAAGATCTCCTCCATCACCGGCGGCCGGTCCAGGAACCAGAGGATCGTGGTGGCCCACAGGACCGCGTTGAGCAGCGCCGCGAGCGGGGTGCCGCCGACGAACAGGTTGAGGCAGAGCAGGCCGCGCCAGCCCAGCTGCCGGACCGTGGCCCGGGGCGAGCGCAGATGCACCAGCCAGGTCATCAGGTAGCCCTTGTACCAGCGGCTGCGCTGCTTGATCCAGTTGATGAAATCGGAGTTCGCCTCCTCCAGGGTGACCGAGTGCAGCACCCCGACACGCCGGCCGGAGCGGGCCAGCCGGATGCCCAGGTCGGCGTCCTCGGTCACGTTGTACGGATCCCACGCCCCGATGTCCCGCAGCTCCCGGGCCCGGAAATGGTTGCTCGTGCCGCCCAGCGGAATCGGCATCCGCAGCGCCACCAGGCCGGGCAGCAGGGAGCGGAACCAGGTGGCGTACTCCAGCGCGAACCACCGGGTGATCCGGTTCTGGTCGACGTTGAAGTAGCCGAGCTCGGCCTGGAGGCAGACGTACTCGGTGCCCAGCCGGCGCAACGCCACCACGGCCCGGCGCAGCTGCAACGGATCCGGGACGTCCTCGGCGTCGTAGATCGTGACGAACTCGCCGGTCGCCTGTTCCAGGCCCACGTTGCAGGCTTTCGGCTTGGTCTTCGGCTGCGACTCGGGGACCACCAGGATGCGTACGTGCGGCGCCGTCGCCACCCGCGCGGCGGCCTCGATGGTCTCCCGGTCGTCCTCCTCCAACAGCAGGATCACCTCGAGCCGGTCGGCCGGGTACTCCAGGGCGCCGAGGTGCGACATGAGCAGCCCGATGACGCTCGGCTCCCGGTAGGCCGGGACGAGCACCGTGTAGACCGGCAGCTCGTGGTCGGGGACCGCGCGGGCCTCCTCGTCGGTGACCCGGATCAGGTGCTCGCCGCGGCTCGCCGCCCAGACCAGCACCACCCGGAAGACGATGGCGGCGCCGTAGGCCACGGTCACCACCGCTACCACGGTCTGCACCACGATCATCGGGCGCAGCACCGCCCACGCCGCGATCAGGGCGAGCGCCACGACTAGCCCGGCCCGCTGCGCCCGGGACAGCACGGTACGCGCGGAGAACGGGTTCACCGGACACCTCCGGCGGTGATCCACTCGATCTGCGGCAGCGTCCGCACGCTCAGCAGAACGGCCATCGCCAGCAGGGCCACCAGCACGAACCGGCCGCGCGGCAGATGCTGGCGGACCGCCCGGGCCGGCGCCCGGTCCGGCACCGGCGACCAGCGGGCCACGACGACCGCCACGACGACGGCCAGCAGGATGTCGACGAAGACCGGCAGCTGGGCGATCCGGAACGCGCCGGGGCCGAGGAGCCGGCCCACCAGCAGCACGGCCAGGACCGCGCCGACGGTCACCGCGGCCAGCACGGTGGAGGCGGCGGCCGCCCGGAGCACGGCCCGCCCCCGCCACCCGAAGATCACCACAGCGCTGATCAGCAGGCAGACCATCCCACCGGCCAGGGCCAGACCGGGCAACTGGTGCGCGGGCAGCAACAGCTCGGCGCCCTTATACGCGGTGACCAGCCCGCCGTCGCTGCTGGTCGGGCCGGCCGGACGGCCGAGCAGGGTGACGACCGCCCGCAGCCCGGCGTCGACCGCGCCGTCGACCGCCGGCATCACCCCGCCGATCGCCACCAGCGGCAGCAGCAGCGCCCACCGCAGCCGGGCCACGGCACGCGTCCCCACCAGCAGGATCGCCGAGCCGGCGAGGAAGGCGAGCGCCGCCGGAACCAGCCAGCCGGGCGACGGCATCAGCGCCAGCAGCGTCCCGGCGGCGGTCAGGAGGACCGCGGCGAGCAGGCCGTCCACCTGCCGGTCGTGGACGTCCGGCTCGGTGAGACCGGGCCGGATCCGCCGGGCGGCCAGCGCGGCCCCGGCGGCCACCGGGATCAGCAGCGGCACCGCGTCGCCGCGGGTCCACAGGCCGTTCCAGGCGATCGCGACGAGGGCCGGGAACGCCACCGCGGTGAGCAGCGCGGCCAGCAGCAACCGGGTCTGCACGGCCCGGCGCAGCGTGCCCACCACCCCGCTGGGCGGCGCGCCGTAGACCCAGCGGCTGGTCACCGCGTACCGGAGGGTGAAGACCACGACGATGGCCACCAGGTTGGCGGGCAGATAGTGCAGGCCACCCCACTGCACCAGACCGAAGAGCAACCCCAGATGTACGGGGGTGAGGCTGTTGTTCAACAGCAGGAACCGGCCGAACCGGCGGTGGCGTGCGTGTTCGCCGGGCGGCATCACCAGGTTGTCGATGACCGCGAAGTTCCAGACGATCGCCACCTGCACGGCCAGGAACCCGGCCAGCAGGTAGGGCAGCCCGGCCACCTCGCCGAGCGCCCACAGCGCCGCCGAGTTGACCGCCGTCCCGGCCCCGCCGGCCAGCGCGAACCCGGTCATCCGGCCCAGCGGCGAGACGGGATGCCGGGTGGCGGCCAGCCGCAGCAGGCTCAGGTGCCGCAGGTAGCGGACCCCCTCCCGGAAGGACGCCTTGCTCTCGCCGGCGGCCCGCGGCCGGAACGTGTACGGCACCTCGTCGACCCGGGCCATCCGGCTGCGGACCACCACCTCCAGCAGGATCTTGTAGCCGCGCGGCCGCAGCGCGCCCAGGTCCACCGCCTCGCGCCGGACCGCGAAGAACCCGCTCATCGGGTCGGTGACCGCCCGCAGCCGGCGCGGGAAGAACACCTTCGCGAGGGTGCCGGAGGCGCGCGACACCAGCCGCCGGAAGCCGCCGGAGAGCCCGTCCACCCGGCCGGGGGTGCGGTACCGGCTGGCCACCACCGCGTCGGCCCGGTTCCGGCGGCCGGCGGCCAGCAGCGCGGGCACGGTCTCCGGCGGATGTTGCAGGTCGCCGTCCATCACCACCACCCACGGGGCCCGCGCCGCGGCCAGACCGGCGGCCACCGCGCCACCCAGGCCACCGGTCCGCTCACCCACGGCGCGATGCACCAGGCGTACGCCGTCCGGGTCCCGTTCGGACAGTGCCGTGACGGTCGCCGGGGTGTCGTCGTCGCTGTCGTCGACGAAGACGATCTCGGCGGGGGTTGCGCCGAGCGCCTCTCTCAGCTGCTCGACCAGGGGCCGTACGTTCTCCGCCTCGTTGCGGGTGGGCACCACGACGCTGACCGCCGGTGGCGCTGCGAGCCGAACTGGGGCGATGTCCGCCATTACCGGGACTCCCTCTCGGATGTGAATCGTGCGACTGCTCCACCGCCGGCCTCGTAGTACTCGACGACGACGGTGTGCTCACCGGCCGTGATCTCGACGTCGGCGGTGAAGGTGGTGGGCCCGTGATCGGACCAGCCGTCGACGACCGTGACGCCGTCGAGCAGCACCCGGATCCCGTCGTCGCCGGTGGCCGCGAACCGGTGGGTGCCGGCCGGGTAGACGGCGGTCCTGGTCCAGCGGGCGGAGAAGCCGTCCGCCGGGATCCCGGGGGCGGGGCCGCCGTCGCCCCAGTCGAAGGCGACCGCGTCGTCGGCCCGGGTCACCGCGGGCGTGCCGTCCAGGGTGCGGTTCGCGAAGTACTCGGCGTTCCACGTGCCGACCGGCCCGACGTCGCCGACCCGCTGGTAGCCGAACCTCGCCACGGCCCCGCCGCCGTTCTCGAAGTACTCGACCCGGATGGTGTGCGTGCCGGACAGCACCAGCCGGTCGGTGCCGAACGTGTCGTTCTGGTTGACCCACCGGTCGACGATCGGGACGCCGTCCAGCCAGACGCGGATGCCGTCGTCGCTCTGCCCGGCGAACCGGTAGACGCCCGCCGGGAGCGTGTCGGTGCGGGTCCACCGGGCGGAGAACCCGTCGGCCGGCAGCGCCGGGCCGGGCGAGCCGCCACCCCAGTCGAAGCCGATCGCGGTGTCCTGCCTGGTCAGGGCGGGCTCGCCGGTCAGGTCCATGGTCGGGAAGTACTCGGCGTCCCAGTCCGGCGGGTCGGCCGCGTCGGCGGTCTGCCGGTAGGCGAGCTTCGCGACCGCGTCGCCGCCGTTCTCGTAGTACTCCACCACCACCGTGTGCGGGCCGCCGCCGAGCAGGGTGGTGGCGGTGTGCGCGGCGGCGCCGGAGTCGGCCCAGGCGTCGATGATCCGCAGCCCGTCCACGGTCACCCGGACGCCGTCGTCGGCGGTGGCGGTGAACTCGTACTCACCCGGGGCGACGTGGAGCGTGCGGCGGTAGCGGGCGGTGAAGTGGTCCGGGGTGATCGCCGGGTCGGGGGAACCGAGCGCCCAGTCGTGGTCGACGTGCGGCTCGGCGCGGGTCAGCGTGGGCGTGGCGGTGGGCACGGTCGGGGCCGATCCGGCGCCCGGGGTGTTCCAGTACTCGGCGGTCCAGTCGCCGGACGGCTGGTCGATCGAGGCCGCCCAGTCCAGTGTGGCCATCGCGTCGCCGCCCTCGTCGAAGTACTCGAGGGTGATCGTGTGCACGCCCTCGCCGAGGTCGCCGATCCAGTCGAAGGCGGTGCCGGACTGGCCCTGCCATCGGTCCAGCACCAGTTGGCGGTCGACGTAGAGGCGGACGCCGTCGTCGGAGACCGTGGTGAACCGGTAGCGGCCGGCGGTGAAGTGCTGCTTCTTGGTCCACCGGGCGGAGAACGCGTTCGCCGGCACCGCCGGGTCCGGCGCGGCCTCGCCCCAGACGAAGTCGATCCGCGGGTCGGCGCGAGTCAGCACCGGGGTCCCGGCCAGGTTCGTGTTGTCGTAGAAGGTGGCGGTGAAGGCGGGCGACGGCACGTAGGTGGCCGTGTAGGTGGTGTCCGCCGCCGGGGTGGCGACGGTGTGCCGGATCGCCTTGCCGTCCGACCAGCCCCGGAACTGGTAGACCGTGCCGTCCGCGCCGACCGCGGTGGGCGGGGCGTACAGCTCACGCTGGAAGCCCTCCACGCCGAGCACCTGGTGCGGCGTCTCCACCGGTACCCCGTCCAGGTGGACGGTCAGCCCCGGCGGGCTGGTGGCGACGGTGACCGTGCTGGTGACCGGCCGGATCCCGATCGACTTCGAGGTGCTCAGCCCGTTGGTGTCGGTGGCCGTCACCCGGATCTCGTACCAGGTATCGGCCGAGGACTCGCCGGTGTCCGGGACGGTGAACTGCCCGGCCCGTCCGGTGAGCGGCCCGAGGAACGGGTGGATGTGCGTGTGGTGGTGCAGGATCACGATGGTCCGGATGCCGTTGTCGTCCAGGTCGAACCCGGCCGCGTCCTGGGCGAACGCGTTGTAGGTGACGACGTCCCCGGCCCGGTAGGTGGACTCGTCCGCCGGCACCGCGATGGTCACCGTCGGCGCGATCCCCACCTGCACGATCAACGGTACGGACGTGCCCGTCCGGCCTTCGCTGTCGGTGACGGTGAGAGTCGCGGTGTAGACGCCGACGTCGTCGTAGACGTGCACCGGGTTCGCCGCCGTGCTGCTTGTGCCGTCGCCGAAGTCCCAGGCGTAGGTGAGCTCGTCGCCGTCCGGGTCGGTGCTGCCCGCGCTGGAGAAGGTGACCGTGAGCGGGTCCAGTCCCTTGTCGACGTCGGCGGTGGCGTTCGCGGTCGGCGAATGGTTGCCCAGGCTGTACGTGACCCGGTAGAGCCGCCCCGGGATGTAGGTCAGGTAGTAGAGGTCCCCGTCCGGCGCCACCTTCAGGTCGACGACCGCGCCGGCCTGCGCGTCGAAGTCGTGCACCGCCGTGGCGTTGCCGGCGTCGTCCAGGTCGGCGCGGCGGATGAAGCCCTTGGCGTAGTCGGCGAAGAACAGATCGCCCCGATACTCCGGCGGAAACAGTGATCCGCGGTAGACCGGTCCACCGGTGGCCGCGGCGCTTTCACCGTCATGGGCGTACACATGAATGGGGTTGATGAATCCGGCGCAATTCGCGGTGCACATTCCCTCTTTGAGCGGCCAGCCGTAGTTGCCGCCCTTGACGATGTGGTTGACCTCCTCCCAGGTGTAGTCGCCCACGTCGCCGCCGTAGAGCTTCCCGGTGAGGCCGTCGAACTGGAACCGCCACGGGTTGCGGAACCCGTACGCCCAGATCGCCTGCTCCTTGTCCGCCTGCCCGGCGAAGGGGTTGTCGGCCGGGATGGTGCCGTCCGGGTTGATCCGCAGGATCTTGCCGTGCGGGTTGGAGAGGATCTGCGCGTTGCTGGAGTAGCCGTTGTCGCCGACCGCGAAGTACAGCTTGCCGTCCGGCCCGAACCGGATGCTGCCGCCGACGTGCAGGTGCTGGGAGAGCGATGCGGTCCGGAAGATGGTGAACGGCCCGTCGGTGCCGACGTCACCCGAGGCGTCGAAACGGACCAGGCGATTGTGCAGGTCAAGGCCGGTGTAATAGAAGTAGACCCAGTGGTTGGCGACGCCGAACCCGGGGTCGAAGGCGATGCCGATCAGTCCCCGGTCGCCGGTCGGCTCGGACGGCAGCACGGCGAACGGCGTCGCCAGCAGGTGCCCGTCCTTGAAGATCTTGACGGTCCCGGCCCGCTCCAGGATGAAGATCCGCCCGTCCGGGGCGATCTCGAAGCCGGACGGTTCGTTGAGGTCGCCACCGACCACCAGCGAGGTCTGGAAGTCCGGTGGCGGTGCGGCCGTCGCCGGCGGTGGCCCGAGGAGCACCACCGTCAGGACGGCGACGATGACCATTACCGATCGCGCTCTCACGATGCCCCAAGCTATGGGCCGTTCATTGCGGGCCAGGGGCCCCGGGCTGAAACCGCAATGACACTCGTGATTCCGCGCTGTTTCCCAGCCCGGCCAATGAGTCCTAAAAGGATATGGATCACCGCGGGCGCAGGCGATCCATATCCCTCGTCACTCAGCCGACCGGCACGTCCAGGTAGGACCCGCCTTCGATGGTGACCGTGTCGCCGGCCGCGTTCTCGTCGTAGTAGAGCGGGTCGACGGTGTCCACCACGAGGGTCAGCGAGTGCCCGGCCGGCACGTCGTAGGCGGTGGCCGGCAACCTCAGGTCGATGCCGCGGGCGCCGGCCGCGCCGGTCAGCCAGGTGGCCGGGGCGTGGGTGATCAGCTTGGCGTTGCCGATCACGTCCAGGTCGTACAGGTAGGCGACCACGGTGCCCCGCGACTCGGTGCCGGACAGTTCCAGGTGCAGCTTCGGCACCCCGCGGATCCGCTGCACCGTCGACGGCCGCTCGGCCGCCCAGACGCCGGCCTCCCCGCGGTCCACGAACGGCAGCCAGATCTCCGGCTGCTCCCCGGTGATCGCGGCCGCGCCGTTGGTGAGCAGCACGACGCCGCCGGAGGCGACCGTGTCGGTGTCGGTCGGGATCCGCTTGCTCCAACCACCGCTGACCGCGCCGCCGAGCAGGCCGGTGCCGTCCAGCGGGCGGATCCGGCCGAGGCCGTGGCGGACCGTCGAGGTGGTCTGCGCCGACCAGGTCGGGTAGGTCTCGCCGGTGGCGTTCAGCGGCCTCAGGTAGATCGGGTCCGCCCGCGTCACCCCGGTCGCCAGGTGCTCGTCGAGCCAGGAGTACAGGCTGGTCCAGACGTCGTTGGGCAGGCCCAGCACGCCGGACAGCTCGGCGATCGCGTGGTCACCGGGCCGCAGCTCGAGCCGCTTCGGGGTGGTCAGCCGGCCGTAGAAGTCGATCATCTGGTTCGGTGGGAAGAACGTGTCGCCCCAGCCGTTGGCGATCAGTACGGCCGGCCGGTTCGCGTTGATCGCGTCGAGGTAGGTGGCCGCCGACCGCACCTTCGCCCAGGCCATCACCGCGGCGACGTCCCGGTTGGCGTTGAAGTCGCCGAGCACGGCGGTCAGCTCGGCGCTCGGCTTGCCGACGATCTGCGCGGCCAGTTCCAGCAGGCCGGCCGACTGCCGGTGCCGGGTCGAGTCGGCGTACAGCGAGTAGACCAGATCGGTCCAGCCGGAGAGCACCCCGACCGCACGGATCCGGCTGTCGAAGGCGGCGCCGAGCAGGCTGATCCCGGCCCCGTACGAGACACCGGCCGCCCCGATCCGGGCCGGGTCGGCGGCGGTGTTCGCGATCGTCCAGTCGACCACCCTGGACAGATCGGCCATGTCCTTCGGGCCGGCGGTGTCGATCTCGCCGCCGGACGCCCACCAGCCCCGCGGCGTGTACGACACCACGACGTACCCGCGCCCGGCGAGCACCTTCGCCTGGGCCAGATACTCCAGGTCGTTGAGACCCCAGCTGGACGGGAGGATCACGGCCGGATGGGGGCCGGCCGCGGAGGGTGCGATGACGTTGGCCTTGAGGACGACGCCGCCGTCACCGGTGATGTCGACGGCCTTGAAACCGGTGGTACCCACGGCGGCGTGGGCCGGTGCGGTGACGGTCAAGGTGGACGCCACCAGCACGAAGGCGGCGATCAGGGGGATGAGCCGGCGAAGCGCCATCAGCACTCCTCGATGGGGACGGCGAGAGCGTGGCGGCAGCGTAGGAACCGGTTCCGAGAATTTGAAGATGGTGACATTCTCGTTACCGGCTAGTAACGTGACTCGTCGGTAGCAAGGGGGGCGCGAGTGATCTACGGAACCCCGACAGCACGTCGCCGTGACGCCCAGCGCAACCGGGCGGCCATCCTCGAGGCGGCGAGCGAGGTGCTGGCCCGTGACGAGCCGGGCGCCCTGATGCCCGAGATCGCCCGCCGGGCCGGCGTCGGCCAGGCTACCCTCTACCGGCACTTCCCGGACCGCACCGCGCTGACCGCCGCCGTCCTCGGCTACCAGATGGAGCGGCTGGAGACCCGGATCGCCGCCCACTCCACCGAACCGGCCGGACTCCGCACCCTGCTGCGCGAGGTGCTGCACTCACTGATCGGGATGCGCGGCGTGGTCCGGCTGGCCCGCCGCTTCGACCTCGCGACCCAGCAGCGCTACATGCGGCGGCTGGTCACCGCCTTCACCGTGCCGCTGCGCCGGGCCCGCGACCACGGGCACGTCCGCGCCGACCTCACCCCGGACGACCTGGTCCTGCTCTTCACCATGGTGCAGAGCGTCTCCGAGGCCACCGCCGACGTGGCGGCCGCCCACACCGCCGCGGACCGCGCCGTCGACCTGGTGCTCGACGGCGTCTTCCTGCCCGACTGAGAGCCCTGCCGTCGATCGTGGACGCTGGAGGTGGTTCAGCGTCCACGATCGGGCTCTGGACGGGCCTAGAAGACGACCGTCCAGCCCTCGCGCCGGCCCTGATCGGCGGTCCAGGCCACGCCGTCGACCTTGAGCCCGCGGGCGTCCAGCAGGGTCAGCGTGCCGCCCCCGTTGCCGAGCTGGGCCGGCGGGGCGATCCGCACCCGGGTCACCTCGCCGGCCGCCAGCCGGCCGCTCAGCGGGTGCCGGGCGCCGGCCCGGTCGGCCAGCGACCAGCCGGCCAGGTCCATCTCCAGCGGGGTGGTGTTCAGCAGCGTCACGCTCTCCGGCTCGGGCGCCGGGCCGGGCGGGTTGACCAGCGCCGCGACGATCCGGACGAGGTGGTCGGGCTCGCCGGGGCCCGGGGTGGGCGCCGGGCCGGGCGACGGGATCCCCGGCAGCCGGTGGCCGGTGATGTCGTCGGTGTGCCACGCCTGCGACTGGAAGGCCAGGAAGATCGCCACCCAGTCGTCGGCCGCCGGGAAGTGGAGCAGCAGCGCGCCGTCCTGGTAGACGCCGTCGTCACCGGCGAACCGGCCGTTGTTGCCCTGGTTCATGTGCACGTCGTGGATGCCGTTGCCGGGCCGGAAGCCGAAGATCTTGTCGGCCTTCGCCTCCGGGCCCCAGGCCTCGCCGAAGACGTACGCGCGGGCGTCGAGATCACCGAGTGCCCGCCGGACATGATGATCGAGGAAATCGCCGAGATCATTATCCGGCCCGGGCGCCGTGGTCGGCACCGGTCGCATCATGGTCCGGTCGAAAAGATTTCCGCGAATGAAGTCGATCGCCGCGGTGCCGGGCCGGCTCTCGATCTCGGTGAAGCCGTCCGGAATGGCGCGCAACCGCTCCAGGATCGGGTGCCGGAAGTTGTCGACGCCCAGGTAGAGCAGGTCGGGAGGACTCTGCTGGGAACGCACGTTGACAGCCGCCCGGAAATCCGTCCCGGCCGCTCGAAGATGAATTTGATAATGCGGCGTGCCGGTGGTCTCGACGCGGCGGTCGACGACGGCGGCGCGCAATACCCCGTATCTCTTCAGCGGCATGAACCGGATTCGACACCCGGCCTTCGCGGTAGTCAAGGAAAACAATCGGACATTGCCCAGGAATGTGATCTTGGCTATCGCGGTCGTGGGACGCGCCGGACGTACCAGCATAAAAGGGTCTAATAGCGCCGCTTAACGCCCCCTCTCGCTGGGAATGTTCTCAGGGTCTCCGGATAGCCTGGGACCTTCGCCTCTTCGTGAAGGAGTTGATGTCCGCCGTGGGCGGATACGGCTGGCAAGTCGTCCTCGTCGTGGTGCTGGTGCTGCTCAACGCGGCGTTCTCGGGAAGCGAGATGGCGCTCATCTCGCTGCGGGAGAGCCAGTTGCAGCGTCTCGAGAAGCAGTCACGCACCGGACGGACCCTCGCCAAGCTGGCGCGGGACCCGAACCGGTTCCTCGCCACCATTCAGATCGGGATCACCCTGGCGGGTTTCCTCGCCTCCGCGGCCGCGGCCGTGTCGCTGGCGCAGCCGCTGATCGAGCCGCTGAGCTTCCTCGGCAGCGCCGCCGAACCGGTGTCGATCATCCTGGTCACCATCGTCCTGACGTTCTTCACCCTGGTCGTCGGCGAGCTCGCCCCGAAGCGGATCGCCATGCAGCGCGCCGAGGGCTGGGCGCTGCTGGTGGCCCGTCCGCTGGACGTCCTGGCCACCCTCTCCCGGCCGGTCGTCTGGCTGCTCGGCAAATCCACCGACCTGGTCGTCCGCCTCACCGGCGGCGACCCGGCCGCCGGCCGCGAGGAGGTGAGCACCGAGGAGATCCGCGACATGGTCGCCGCCCAGCAGGACATCACCGCCGAGCAGCGCACCATCATCAGCGGCGCCTTCGAGATCGCCGACCGCATCCTGCGGGAGATCCTCGTCCCGCGCCGGGACGTGCTGATCCTCCCCGCCGGCCTGCCCGCCCCCGAAGGCCTGGCCCGCCTCGTCGAGGCCGGCCACTCCCGGGCGCCGGTGACCGGCCCGATGGGGCTCGACGACGTGCTCGGCGTGGTCCACCTGCGCGACCTGATCGCCGCCGACGGCTCGGTCAGCGACCACATGTTCACCCCGCTGTTCCTGCCGGAGACGCTGAAGGTGTCCGACGCCATGCGCCAGCTGCGCGTCCAGCGGCAGCAGTTCGCCATGGTCGTCGACGAGCGCGGCGCCATCGACGGCATCGTCACCATGGAGGACCTGGTCGAGGAGGTGGTCGGCGAGATCTACGACGAGACCGACCGCGACGTCCAGTCGGTGATCCGCGAGGACGACGGCGCCATGCTGCTGCCCGGCACCTTCCCGATCCACGACCTGCCGGACATCGGCGTCGAGATCGAGGAGACCGACGCCGGCGACTACACCACGGTGGCCGGCATGCTCCTGGCCCGGCTCGGCCACATCCCCACCGTCCCCGGCGAGACCGTCACCATCGACGGCCACACCGCCGAGGTCGTCGAGATCACCGGCCGTGCGATCACCAAGCTGCGGCTGCGCGCCCTCACCGAGAAACGCGACGAGGAGCAGGCCCAGGTCTGACCCGGGCCGCTCCCCCCGTCCAGCCGGTCTCCGCACCGGCTGGACGGCGCAACTCCCCTTCCATCCTGACGGCCGAGCACATCGCCAGCCGAACAGCGCGAGTTGTCGGGGTGGGGCGCGAGATGGCTGGTCGGCGCTGTGGGGCCGGAGTGGCGGGGTGGGGCGGAGACGGGGCATAGATCGACAATCTGCTATATGGTGCGGGGATGGGCCGGTTCCGGAAGCTCCTCGGCATACCGCTCGTCCTCGCCCTGCTCGCCGGCTGCGGCGGTGATCCCGCGCCCCGGCAGGGCACGAACGGCCTGGAGAAGCCGACCATCAACGTGGCGATGTTGTCGCTGGTCGTGAACGCGCCGTACTACATCGCCGTCCAGGAGAAGCTCTTCGAGGCCGAGGGGCTGACCGTGCGGACGCAGCCGGTGCAGCAGAGCACGCAGGCGTACCCGGCACTGAAGACCGGCGACGTGGACATCGTCTTCGCCAACAACGCGTCGATGCTGCTCGGCCACGACAAGGGCGACCTGCGGATCAACCTGGTCGCCGAGGGCACCCGGCTGACGCCGAGGTTCATGGGCGTGCTGGTGATGCCGGACTCGCCGATCACCGACGTCAAGGGTCTCGAGGGGCACAGCCTGTCGGTGCACGTGCTCAACAACATCCAGGCGATCACCTTCGACGCGATCGCCGCGAGCAGCGGCGTCGACCCGTCGAGGATCGACTACCGGCAGGTGGTGTTCCCGCAGATGGCGGCCACCCTGCAGAAGGGTGACCTGGACGCGATCCACAGCCAGGAACCGTTCCTCACCGACGCCGTGCAGAAGCTGGGGGCGCGGCTGGTCGCCGACGGCGGCGCGGCCCCGGTCACCGAGATGCCGCTGGACGGCTACTTCTCCCTGGAGACGTGGACGAAGGAGAACCCGGGGACGGCCGCCGCGTTCCAGCGGGCGCTGCGCAAGGCGTCCGCGATCGCCGCCGACCGGGCGAAGGTCGAGGCGATCCTGCCCACCTACGCCCGCGGGATCGACCCGGCCGTGGCGAAGGTGATGACGATGCCGCACTTCGCCGACACCAGCGACCCGGCCGGCGTGCAGAAGCTGATCGACCTGATGGTCGAGCAGAAACGGCTGACCAACCGGATCGACGCCGGATCGATCGTGTTCCAGCCTTGACGAGGTCCGGCTTGCTCCTCGGCGCCACCGGGATCGCGCTGGTCGTGGCGGCGAGCGAGGCGCTCGGCCGGGCCGGGATCGTGCACCGCGACTTCCTCCCGCCGGCGTCGGTGATCCTCACCCGGGCCGGGGAGCTGGCGTTCGATCCGCTGTTCCGGGCCGACGTGGCGGCCACGCTGACCGCCTGGGCGCTGGGGCTGCTGATCGCGGTCGGCGTGGCGGTACCGCTCGGGCTGCTGCTCGGCAGTGTGCCGGCGGTCGGGCGGGCGGTCACCACGATCGTCGAGTTCCTGCGGCCGATCCCGTCGGTGGCGCTGATCCCGCTGGTCGCCATGATGCTCGGGGCCGGGCTCGGGATGCGGCTCACGGTGATCGTCTACGCGGCGGTCTGGCCGATCCTGATCAACACGGTGTACGGCCTGCGCGAGGTCGATCCGCTGGCCAAGGAGACGTTGCGGGCCTTCGGGTTCGGTGCGCCGGGCGTGCTGCTGCGGGTGTCGTTGCCGGCCACGCTGCCGTTCGTGGCGACCGGGGTCCGGATGGCGGCGGCGGTGGCCCTGATCCTGGCGGTGACCGCGGAGATGTTCGGCGGGTTCGGCTCCGGGATCGGGATCTTCATCGCTCAGGCGGCGACCTATCCGGGCGGCATCGACGACACGCTGGCCGCGACGGTGTGGGCCGGGCTGATCGGGCTGGCCGTGAACGGTCTGCTGTGGAGCGGCGAACGGCGGATGTTCCGGTGGGCGTACCGATGAGGGGTTTCGCGCAGCGCTGGCTGCTGTTCGCGCTCTGCCTCCTCGCCTGGCAGGTGGCCGCGGGCGCCGCGGCCGATCCGTTCTTCCCGCCGCCGTCGGTGATCGCCCGGCAGATGTACGACCTGGGCCGCGCCGGCGCCACCACCGAGGACGTGCTGCCCAGCCTGCTGCGGCTGGGCGCCGGGTTCGCGCTCGGCTCGCTGCTGGGCGCGGTGCTCGGGGTCGCGATCGGGCGGTCCCGGTGGGCCTACGAGTTCCTGGATCCGGTGTTGCAATTCTTCCGGGCGATCCCGCCGCCGACGCTGGTGCCGGTGTTCGTGGTGCTGTTCTCGATCGGGCCGCGCGCGCAGATCGCGTCGATCGTGTTCAGCGTGCTGTGGCCGGTGCTGCTGAACGCCGCCGACGGCGCCCGCCGGGTGGAGCCGCTGCATCTGGAGACGGCCCGGGCGTTCCGGTTGACCGGGCCGGAGCGGCTGGCGTACGTCATCGTCCCGGCCAGCCTCCCGAAGATCTTCGCCGGGCTGCGGCTGGCGTTGTCGCTGTCGCTGATCCTGATGGTCTTCTCCGAGTTGCAACCGGGCGCGGCCGACGGCATCGGGTTCCGGTTGCAGGAGGCGACCACCCGGTTCGACTACGAGACCGTGTGGGCGGCGATCGCGCTGCTCGGGATGCTGGGCTACGCGCTCAACGCGGGCCTGCGCGCGGTGGAGCGACTCCTCTGGAGGGGACAGCCGTGACGTCGGTACGGGAAGAGTTCCGCGAGGTGTGCCGGGCCGCCGGGATGACCACCTGGTTCGGCAACCCGGGCTCCACCGAGCTGCGGATGCTGCGGGACTGGCCGGGCGACTTCGACTACGTGCTGGCCTTGCAGGAGGCGTCGGCGGTCGGGGCGGCCGCCGGGTACGCGGTCGCCACCGGCCGGGCGGCGCTGGTCAGCCTGCATTCGGCGGGCGGGGTGGGGCATGCGCTCGGTGCGGTGTTCAACGCGTACCGGGATCGGGTGCCGCTGGTCGTGGTGGCCGGCCAGCAGACCCGGGCCATGCTGCCGACCCGGCCGTTCCTGTCCGCCGACGAGCCGGCCGCCTTTCCCCGCCCGTACGTCAAATGGAGTCACCAGCCGGAACGCGCCGCGGCCGTGCCGACCGCCCTGGCCGAGGCGCACCGGGTCGCGATGACGCCGCCGCGCGGCCCGATCTTCCTCTCCGTGCCCGAGGACGACTGGGACGCCGAGGCCGATCCGGTGCCGCCGCGGTCGGCGCGGACCGCGTTCACCGCCGGCCCGGAGGCGCTGCGGGAGGTCGCCGAGGCACTGGAGGCGGCCCGCGCCCCGGCGATCGTGGCCGGTCCGGGCATCGACGAGGACGGCGCGTGGGCCGAGACGGTGGCGCTGGCCGAGACGCTGCGGGCCGCGGTGTGGGCCGCGCCGATGCCGAGCCGGGCCGCGTTCCCGGAGGATCATCCGCTGTTCCAGGGTCACCTGCCGCCGGTCCGGTCGGCGGTCGCGCGGTTGCTCGGCGGCAACGACGTGGTGCTGGTGATCGGTGCGCCGGTGTTCACCTACCACGTACACAGCGACGGGCCGTTCGTGGCCGACGGCACGCGGGTGTTCCATGTGGACTGTGATCCGGCGGCGGTCGCGTGGGCGGCCACCGGGACCAGCGTGCTCAGCACCGTCCGCGCCGGGGTGGCCGAGCTGGCCCGCCTCGTGAGTCCGGCCGCCCGCCCCGGCCCGCCGGCCCGGATCCGGCCGCCCGTGCCGCCGCTCACCGACCCGCTCGGCGCGGCCGCCGTGCTGGCCGTCCTGGACCGGCTGCGGCCGCCGGACGCGGTGCTGGTCGAGGAGGCGCCGTCGCACAAGGACGCGTTTCACGAGCGGATCCCGGTGACCCGGCGGAACGGCTACCTGACCACCGGCAGCGGGGCGCTCGGCTGGGGGCTGCCGGTGGCGGTGGGCCGGGCGATCGCCGGCGAGCGGGTGATCTGCGTGGTCGGCGACGGGTCGAGCCTCTACTCCATTCAGGCGCTGTGGACGGCCGCCCGCCGCCGGGCGCCGCTCACCGTCGTGGTGCTCGACAACCGGCGGTACGAGGCGGTGTCCGCGCTCGGGCGCCGGATCGGCATCCCGGCGGTGCCCGGTGTGGACCTGCCGGAGCTGGATCTGGTGTCGCTGGCCCGGGGCTTCGGGTTCCCGGCCGAGCGGGTCACCCGGGCCGCCGAGCTGCCGGACGCGCTGGCCCGGGCGCTGGACGGCCCGCGCCTACTCGACGTCGTGGTCTCCGCCGGCGCGGGGAGCCTTTATTGACCGGCCCACCTCGGCGCGCAGTTTCACGAACTCGGGCAGCGTGCGGGTGGTGATCTGCTCGCGCGGGGCGGGCAGGGTGACCGGCAGGTCGGCGCGGATCCGGCCGGGCGACCCGCCGAACACCACCACCCGGTCGCCGACGTAGACGCTCTCGTCGATGTCGTGGGTGACCAGCAGGATCGTCATGGCGTACGAGCCGCGCAGGCCGAGCAGCAGGTCCTCCAGGTCCTCCCGGGTCTGCGCGTCCACCGACCCGAACGGCTCGTCCATGAGCAGCAGCCGGGGCCGGTAGGCCAGCGCCCGTGCGATCGACACCCGCTGCTGCATGCCGCCGGACAGCTGCCACGGGTACTTCCCGGCCGATCCGCCGAGCCCGACCGACTCCAGCGCCCCGGTGGCGGCGGCGCGCCGCCGCGGGCGGGCCAGCCCGCGGCGGCGCAGCGGGAGGGCGACGTTGTCGCGGACGGTCAGCCACGGGTAGAGGGAGCGGCCGTAGTCCTGGAAGACGACGGCCAGCCCGTCCGGGACGCCGTCGACCGGCCGGCCGTCGAGGCGGATCTCACCGGCGGACGGGCGCAGCAGACCGGCGACGCAGCGCAGCAGTGTGGACTTCCCGCAACCGGACGGGCCGACGATGCTGACCAGCGAGCCCTCGGTCACGCTCAGGTCGACGCCGGAGATCGCCGGGTGGCCGTCGGGGTAGGTGTGGGAGAGCCCTCGGACATCGAGCATCACCATTCGGTCGATGGTAGTTGCCCGCTTCGCCCCATCACTCGGGATCCGGGTAAACACCGTCTCCACTCCTCCGCGTGGCGGATGGAAGGACACCATTTCGCTGGTCACAGTGGATAATCAGACGACTCCCGAGAGTTACGTCACGCCGTTTCCGGTGGCGGCTCAGCGGTAGCGTCGAGGCTGCTTCCGACCAGGCATACCGAGGTGACTGCATGGCGACGGTGGGAGAGGTCGTTGCCGGGCGCTACCGTCTCGTCCGCCCGCTCGCCGGTGGCGGCATGAGCCGGGTCTGGCTGGCCACCGACGAGTCCGGCGGCGACGCGGGGCCGGAGTTCGTGGTCGTCAAGCACTGCACCGTCCCGGCCGGGCTGCCGCCGGCGCAGCACGAGCTGATCCGCCGTCTGGCCCACCCCGAGGCCGAGGCCGCCGCCCGGGTCGTGCACCCCAACGTCATCCGTACTCTCGCCGTGCTCCCGTCGTGGGACGGGCCGTGGCTGGTGATGGAGTACCTTCCGTCCCGGTCCCTGCACCAGGTGGTCCGCGAGTCCGGCCCGCTGCCGCCGGCCCGGGTCGCGGCCATCGGCCTCGCCGTGCTGGGCGGGTTGCGGGCCGCCCGCGAGGCCGGGGTGCTGCACCTCGACGTCAAACCCGGCAACGTCCTGATCGGGCTGGACGGCCGGGTCGTGCTCACCGACTTCGGCCCCGCGGTCACCCCGGCCGGGGTCCGGCGGCTCTCCGACGCCGGGGTCATCCTCGGCTCCCCGAAGTACATCGCCCCGGAACGCGTCTTCGACCACGTCTCCGACGAGCGGTCCGACCTGTGGTCGCTCGGCGCGACGCTCTACCAGGCGGTGGAGGGCCGGCCGCCGTTCCAGCGGGAGACCACCACCGAGATCCTGCGGGCGGTCGGCGGGGACCGGCCACCGCCGCCACGCCGGGCCGGCCCGCTCACGCCGGTGCTGGCCGGGCTGCTGCGCCGGGAACCGGACCGCCGGATGCCGGCGGCCGAGGTGGAGGCCCGCCTCCGGAAGATCGTCGAGGCCGGGCGGGCGCGGCCACGCTCGCGGTTCCGCCGCCGGGTTCCGGCGATCGCCGCGGCGGTCACCCTGGCCGCCACCCTCACGGCCGTCGCGGTCGAGGCTCAGGGCGGAGAGCGCTCGGGTACGCCGTCCGCGGTCCCCAGCGGCATCCCCGCCGTCACCACGTCGACGCCGCCGGCCCCGGACGGTTTCACCTGGTGGATCGACCCGAGCGGGTTCCGGGTGGCGGTCCCGGCGAACTGGCGGGCCGGTGAACTCGCGGCCGGTGGGCTGTCCTTCACCGGCGGCAGACGGGGCCGGACCGTTCTGGGCATCACCCCGCTCCCCGGCCCGCCCGGCGACGTGGTGGCCTCGCTGGAGGACGCCGAACGTGACGCCGGCCTGGACGGTTACCGCCGCCTGCGCCTCCAGGAACTGCCCGAGCCGCTCAGCGCCGTCTGGGAGTACACGTTCCGCGACCCGGACGGCACCGCCATGCGGGCGCTGCGCCGGGTGACCAGCAGCGGTGGCCGGTCCTATGTGATCGAGTGGCGGACACCCCGCTCGTCGTGGGCGTCCGAGCTGGCCCGCTTCACCGTGGTCCTGGCCTCCTTCAACCCCCGCCCCGGCACCTGACCGTGGGGACCACCTCGGCGATCTTGTGGAGGAGCTCGTTCGCGGTGAAGGGCTTCTCGATGAAGGCGATGTCGCCGTCGAGCACGTGGGTGGTGCCGAGCAGGCCGTTGCTGTAGCCGGACATGTAGAGGACCGGCAGGTCCGGGTGCGTCCCGTGGATGATCTCGGCGAGCCGGCGGCCGGACATCTCCGGCATGATCACGTCGGTCAGCAGGATGTCGCAGTCGTGCTGGCCGAAGAGGGCGAGGGCCTGCCGGCCGTCGGTGGCGGTGAGCACGTGGTAGCCGGCGCCGGCCAGGATCCGGGTGACCACCCGGGCCAGGGCGGGCTCGTCCTCGACCACCAGGACGGTCTGGCCGGAACCGGGTGGTGGATCGTCCTGGCGCGGCGCCGCGGTGGTGGCCGCGCCGGGGACCGTGACCATCGGCAGGTAGATGCGGAAGGTCGTGCCGACGCCGGGTTCGGAGTAGACATTGAGGCTGCCGCCGGCCTCCGAGACGATGCCGTAGACGGTGGACAGGCCGAGTCCGGTGCCCTTGCCGCGCGGTTTGGTGGTGTAGAACGGCTCGAAGATGTGCGCCGCCACGTCCGCGGTCATGCCCTCGCCGGTGTCGCTGACCAGCAGGCGGGCGTAGGTTCCGGCGGGCAGCGACGGCTGCATGTCGAGCTCGTCGCCGTCGATGGCGGCGACGTTGGCCTCCAGCACCAGGGTTCCGCCGTCCGGCATCGCGTCCCGGGCGTTGATGGCCAGGTTGAGCAGCACCTGCTGGATCTGGCCGGGGTCGGCGTGCACCACGACCGGCTCGGCGGACGGCACGGTGATCAGGTTGATGTGCTCGCCGATGGTCCGCGCGAGCATGGCCTGCACCTCGGCGAGGGCGGCGTTGAGGTCGACGTCCCGCGGCTGGATGGTGTCGCCGCGGGTGAAGGTGAGCAGCTGGCGGGTCAGGTTGATGGCCCGGTCGGCGGCGGTGCGCACGTGCTTGAGGTCGGTCTCCAGCGCCTCGTTGCCGGCCGCCTCCTCGGCCGCGAAGTCGGTGTAGTTCACGATGATCGCCAGGATGTTGTTGAAGTCGTGCGCCACCCCGCCGGCCAGTTTGCCCAGGCTCTCCATGCGCTGCGCCTGGTGGGTGCGCTCCTCGACGGCCCGGCGGCGCTCGGCGGCCTCCTTGGCGGCGGTGACGTCCCGGGCCACCACCGAGATGCCGGTGGGCCGGCCGGTGCGGTCCCGGATCGCCGCCACGCTCAGTGCCGTCTCGATCGGTCTGCCGTCCTTGGCGAAGCGCCGCGCCTCGTAGACGACGCCCCGCTCCCCCTGGACGATCCGGCGCAAACCCTCCCGCTGCTCGGCCGCGCCCTTCTCGTCGGCGAGGATGGCCGCCGACCGCCCGACAATCTCCGCGGCGGAGTAGCCGAAGAGCCGTTCGGCGCCACCGTTCCACGCTGTGATGATCCCCTCCATGGTCAGCCCGATGATCGCCTCGTCGGTGTGCGCGACGACCGTCTCCAGGGTGGCCCGGTGCGTGTCCGCCTCGTCGAGCAGCCGCTGCTGGTGCGGGCCGGTGTAGATCGCGCCACGCAGCGGCGCGTGCCCGCGGCGGACCGTCCAGTAGTACACCCCGACCGCCGCGGTGACCACGTTCCACCAGGCCAGCGCCCAGACCCACCCGATCGCCACCGAGTGTCCAGCCCGTTCCAGGCCGGCGAACGCCAGGTACGCGTGCAGCCCGTGCCCGATCGCCGAGGTGAGGAAGATGAGCGCGGTGGCGACGGCAAGCCGGTTGGCGCGCAGTTGACCCGCCCGGGCCAGGGGCACCGCGATGGCCACCGCGATCGCCGCATAGGTGATCATGGTGCCCAGGTTTCCCAGCAGGAAGAGCTGTTCCGGCACGGTCGTCCTATCGGACACTGAACCGTCATGCTGAGGGACCGGCGGCTGCTGTGGGGGGATAGTGCGGGTAGGGATCACCGGGGTGGGCGCGCATCTGCCGGAGCGTGAGGTCGGCACAGCCGAGCTCCAGGACGGCATCGGGCGGTTACCCCGCGGCCTGCTCGCCCGGCTCACCGGCATCGAACGGCGGCGCATCGCGGACGACGGCGAGTACGCCTCCACCCTCGGGCTGCACGCCGCCCGCGCCGCCCTGGAGTCCGCCGAGCTGGACCCGCTCGACATCGACCTGCTGCTGTTCGCCTCGGCCAGCCGGGACATGGTGGAGCCGGCCACCGCGCACATCCTCCAGGACGCCCTGGGCAGCCGGGCGCACGCCCTGGACGTCACGAACGCCTGCAACAGCTTCGTCAACGGCATCGACCTGGCCCGGTCGATGATCCTGGCCGGGCGGGCGCGGCGGGCGCTCGTGGTGACCGGAGAGACGCCGAGCCGGGTGATGCGGCCGCGGGTGGCGGACATGGCGGAGGCGCGACGGTCGTTCGCCGGGTTCACGTTCGGTGACGCCGGAGCGGCCGTGGTGGTCGAGCCGGTGGATCGTGGCGGCATCCTGGACATCGACACCGAGACGTTCTCCGAGCACTGGACGGTCGGCGGTATCCCGGGCGGCGGGTCACGGCATCCGCGCGGGGACGAGTACTCGTACTTCACCGGCGACGGGCACCGGCTGCGCGGGGTGTTCGAGAAGATCGGGGCCAGCATCCTGGACCGGGTGCGGGCGCGGACCGGGTTCGAGTTCACCGACTACGCGAAGATCCTGGTGCATCAGGTGACGCTGCCCTACCTCGAGCGGTTCGTCGAGGTGACCGGGGTGCCCCGGGACCGGCTGGAGATCACCGTCACCTCGTTGGGGAACATGGCCAGCGCCACGCTCGGTGTCCAACTAGAGAGGACATTTCCGGATTTGTCGCCGGGGGATCGGGTGCTGTTCATGGGCCTCGGCGGCGGCGTCAGCATCATGACCATGGTCTGGGAACGATCATGACCCGCCTCTGGGTCGTGGTGCCCGCCTACAACGAGACGGCCCGGATCAGCGCCACCCTGTACGCCCTCGCCGCCCAGACCGACACCGACTTCACCCTGCTCGTGGTGGACAACGGCTCCACCGACACGACGGCCGACGCGGTCCGGGCGTTCGTGCCGTGCGCCCCGTTCCCGGTGCACGTGATCGTCGAGCCGGAGAAGGGGGTCGGCTGCGCGGTCGACACCGGGTTCCGGCACGCCATCGAGGGCGGGGCGGTCCTGATCGCGCGCACCGACGCGGACTGCCTGCCCCGGCCCGGCTGGGTGGCGGCGGCCCGGGCCACGCTGGACGGTGGCGCCGCGATGGCGTGCGGCCGGATCACCGCCCGGCGGGACGAGCACGGTCCGGCCGGGCGGGCGGTGTTCGCGCTGCTCGTGACGCTGGCGGCGGCCTTCGGGCGGATCCGGCCGGCGCACCGGGGGGACGGGAGCCTGGCGCCGTACCGGATGCACGCCGGGAACAACATGGCGCTCACGGCGGAGCTCTACGAGGCCTGCGGGGGGATGCCGCGGCGGCCGTCGCCGACCGACCGGCTCTTCCTCAACCGGGTCCGCCGGACCACCTCATCGATCGTGCACAGCCGGTCGATGGTGGTGGAGAACTCGACCCGGCGGCTGCGCGCGTACGGGGTGCTGCGGACCGCCCGCTGGTACCTCGACCGGGGCAGCGGCCCGCTCTCCCCCGACCCCCGATGAGAACCCGGCGCACGATGAGGAGTCCTCGTGCTCGATGAGCTGAGCGCGGGCCTGCGGGCCGGCGACGACCGGCCCGCGCTCGCCGGCCGGGTGACCCGTGGCGATCTGGCCGTGCTGCGGGACCGGTACGCGACCGCCCTGCACGCACGGGGTCTCACCGTGGGCGACACGCTCGGGATCGCGATCCGTCCCGGGCCACGGGCGCTGGCCGTGGTGCTGGCGGCGTACCGTCTCGGGGTCCGGGTGGCCCTGCTGGATCCGACGGCGGGGCCGGATGTGCTCCGGTCACGGTTGGCGCTCGCCCCGCCCGCGCTGATCGTCGCGGATGCGGCGGCGCAGGCGGTGGCGGGCTGGGCGGCCCCGTTGGCGCGCCGCGTCCACCTCGCCCTGCCGAACTTCTCGGACATCTCCGAAACGGTCACGGTCGGCCCACGGCTGCCCGGCAACGCTCCGTCCCTGTCGTGGAGAACCGGCCCCGTTCCCCGGGCCTACGACGGCGACGGCGACGCGGTCGTCATCTTCACCTCGGGCACGACCAGCAGCCCCCGGGCCGTGGTGCACACCCGCTCCGGCCTCGACACCGGGCTGCGCGCCGTACACGATCTGGTCCGGCCCCGCCCCGGGATCCCGGTGCTCGGCGGCACCTTCTTCGTCATGGTCCCGTCGCTGGCCGCCGGAGCGCCGGTCGCCGCGCCGGCCCGCCGTCCACGCGCCCTCGCGAAGCAGGTCACCGGCCTGAAACCGCAGGCCACCTACCTGACGCCACCGCAGATCCGGGCCGCGCTCGACGCCGGCGTGCCGTTCACCGGCCACGTCTACAGCGGCTCCGCCCCGGTCTCGGCGAACCTGCTCGCCCGGGTCCGCGCGGCCGGCGCCGACGAGGCGTGGGGTGTCTACGCGCTCACCGAGGTCTTCCCGGCGGCCGCCGTCCCGTCCGGGGAGAAGGCCGCCCACGACGGCGACGGCGACCTGGTCGGCGACCTGCTGCCCGGGGTGCGGGCCCGCCTCGACGACACCGGGCAACTGCTGCTCGCCGGGGCCGGTGTCTGCGACCGCTACCTCGGCGCGGAGCCGCACGAATGGGTCGCCACCGGCGATGTGGCGTCGCTGCGGGGCCGCCGCGTCGTCCTGGCCGGGCGCTGCAAGGACATGATCCTGCGCCGGGCCGAGAACATCTATCCCGGCCTCTACGAGCCGGCCCTGCACGTGCCCGGTGTCGCCCTCGCGGTCCTGGTCGGCGTGCCCGCCGGTGACGGCGACGAACACGTGGTCGCGGTGGTCGAGACGGCGCCGGGCGCCAGCCGCCCCGCGGTCGAGGCCGCGTTGCGCGAGCCGCTGCGCCGGATGGGCGCGGCCCGTCCGGACCGCGTGGTCTTCGCGCCGGTTCCGCTCGCCGGGCGCTCCCGCAAACCCGACCGGGGCGCGGCCGCGTCGCTCGCCGCCGGCATTCCGCAGCAGAGAAGACCTCCGGGGGTACGGGGATGAGCACCCGGTTCCCGCCCGGGCTCGCCGTGATCGTGCCCGCCTTCGACGAGGCCGCGACGATCGGCGCCGTGCTGGAGGCGCTCGCCGCCCAGACCGACCGGGACTTCCGGCTGATCGTGGTCGACAACGCCTCCACCGACGGCACCGCCGGAGTGGTCCGCCGGTTCGCGGTGGGCGCGCCGTTCCCGGTGGAGGTGGTCACCGAACCGGCACCCGGGGCCGGGACCGCGGCCGACACCGGGTTCCGGCACGCCATCGCCACCGGCGCGACACTGCTGCTGCGTACCGACGCCGACTGCCGCCCGGCCCCGGACTGGGTGGCGACCGCCCGCGCCCACCTGTCCACTGGCGCCGAACTCGTCTGCGGGCGCAGCGTCCCCCGCCGCGACGAGAACCCCACCTGGGCGGAACGCCACGTGTTCCCGGCGGCGGTCCGGCTGGCCGCCCTCTACGGCCGCTACCGCAAGGCGCACCGGGATCCGGCCTACCGCACCCCGTACGTCCTGATCCACGGACACAACCTGGCCGTGACCGCCGACCTCTACCAGCGCTGCGGCGGCACCGCCCGGGAACGCCTGGAGGACGGGTCCGAGGACGTCACCATGCTCAACCGCGCCCGCCGCGAGACCGGCCGCATCGTCCGGGCCGAGAACGTGGTCGTCGAGGCCAGCCTGCGCCGCCTGCGCGCCTGGGGCGCCCGCCGCACCCTCCTCTGGTACTGGGACCGCCGCTGGCGTCCGCCCACCTCGACGGAGGTGCACGTCCGATGACCGGCGCCGGCCACCCGCAGCGGCGGGCACGGCGCCGGGACCGGACGGTCTACCTGCGCGCCCACCCGGTGCTGTTCACGCTGCTCGCGGTCACCCGGCGCCGGGCGGCGCTCCGGCTCGGCCGGACGGTGATCGCACACTCCCCCACCGCCTACCTGGACGGCCTCACCCGCGTCCCGCTCGACCGGACCGCGGAGGGCACCACCGGCGGGGCGGCCGGCCGGCTGACCGGCGGTGGCCTGCTGTTCGACCAGGAGGGCGACGACCACCGGGGCTCCCGCCGCTCCCTCGCCGAGTCACTCGGCGCGGACGGGGTGGCCCGGCTGCGCCCGATCTGGCTCGCGGTCCTCGAACGCCGCCTCGCCCCGCTCGCCGACGGCCGGACGATCGACCTGGTGGACGTGGCCGCCGAACTCTCCGGAACCACGGCGGCCGCCCTGCTCGGCGTCGACGTGGACGGCCGCGAACTCGCCACGGCGGCCCGCACCGCCGCCGCGGCCGCCGCCCGCGAACACCTGCCCGGCCTCACCCTCCCGCACCACCGCCGGGCCGCCCACCGCGCCGCGGCCCGCCTGAACGCGCTGCTCACCCCGTCTCCCGCCAGCCGTCCGCCGTCGTCACCCGGCCCGGCCACCCGCCCTTCCACCGACGATCCAAGCGCGAGCCGCCCCACCGGCCTCCTGCCCACCGACGATGGGAGCGCGAGCCGCCCACCCGGCCTCCTCCCCACCGACGATCCGAACGCGAGCCGCCCCACCGGCGTCCTTCCCGCCGACGATGCGAGCGCGAGCGGCCCAGCCGAGGGCCCTCCCGCCGACGGGCTGGCGGCGATGCTGGCGGTGGCCGCGATCAACACGACCGTCGCCGCGGTGCCGCGTGCGGTGGCCTGGTGCGCCGACGCCGACCTCTGGGAGTACGCCGCATCGGCCCCCGAGGCCCTGACCGCCGAACTGCTGCGGGTGACCGCGGCCACCCCGCTGCTGCCCCGGGTCGCGGCAGGCGGCGGTGTCGTCGGCGGCTGCCCGGTCGATGCCGGTGACCGGCTGATCCTGGTGGCGCGGCACGCGGCCGGCGCACACCACCGCGACCCCGACCCCACCGACCCGGCCCCGGCCCGGATCGCCCAGCTCGTCTTCGGCGCCGGTCCGCACGCCTGCCCCGGCGCGCGCCTGGCCCGGCTCCAGCTGACCGACACCCTCACGGCGCTGGCCCGCTACCGCCCCGAGGTACGGGCCGCCCGCGCCGACCGCCGCAGCGCCCTGCCCGGCTGGTCCCGCCTGATCGTGGCGGCCCGATGACGGCACGGATCGCGGTCACCGGGGCGAGCGGGTTCTGCGGGGGTGTGGTGGCTCGCGCGGCCGCCGCGGCGGGAGCCGATGTGGTCTGTCTCGGGCGACGACCCGGCCCGGTGGGGGAATTCCGGTATTGGGACGCTTCCCGCCGTACCCCGCCCGATCTGACCGGAACCGACGTCGTGCTGCATCTCGCCGCGGCTGTGGGTGACCCGCCGCCCGGCCGCGTCGCCGAGGCCGCCTTCCGGGCGGTGAACGTGGACGGCGCGGCCCGTCTCCTCGCGGCCGCCGGGACGCGGACCGTGGTGTGGGTGAGCAGCGCGAGCGTCTACGCACCGGCCGGGCCGGAACCGATCCGCGAGGACCATCCGCTGGCCGGGATGACCGCCTACGGCCGGACCAAGGCGGCCGGTGAACGCCTGGCCCTGGCGGCGGGCGCGGTGGTCCTGCGGCCCCGGGCCGTCTACGGTCACGGCGACCAGCACCTGCTGCCCCGGCTGCGGCGGGCGGTGCGCGGCGGGCGGGCGCTGCTTCCCGGCCCGGACGTCCCGCTCAGCCTGACCGCGGTGGAGAACCTGGCCGACGCCTGCCTGGCCGCCGTCGACTGGCTCCCCGGGGCCTACAACATCGCGGACGCCGAGCCCTATCGGCGTGACCGGGTCGTCGAGGCGGTCTGCGGTGCCCGCGTCCGCCATCTGCCGATCCCCGTGGCGACCGCCGCGGCGACCATGGCGACCGCCCTGGCCCGCGTCACCCGGCGGCCGCCGGTGCTCACCCGCTACGCCGTGGAGCAGCTCACCAACGCGGTGATCCTGGACATCGGCCGGGCCCGTGCCCAGGGGTGGAACCCGCGCCGCTGTCTGGCGGATTACCTCCGCGAGGTGCGCTGACCCGCTGACGCTCACCCCGCGTCCCCTCGGTTGCGGCGCCTCGGTCGCGACGACCACCGGCGCCTCAGTCGCGGCAGCCACCGGCGCCTCAGTCGCGGCGACCACCGGCGCCTCAGTCGCGGCAGGCACGGGCGCCTCAGTCGCGGCGGCCACAGGCGCCTCGGTCGCGGCGGGCACGGGCGCCTCAGTCGCGGCAGCCACCGGCGCCTCAGTCGCGGCAGCCACCGGCGCCTCAGTTGCGGCGGCCACGGCGGCCGAAGAGCAGGGCCAGGAGTCCACCGAGGACGAGGGCCGCGCCGCCGAAGCCGTACGCCGTCACGTCGGTGCCGGTGAGGGCGAGCTGACCGTCACGCGGACCCCCGGACGGCGAGACCGAAGCCGAAGGCGAGGCGGCGGGCGACGGTGATGCCGGAATCCGGCCGACCGGCTTCACCGCCGCGGGCGTCGGAGAGGTGCGGCCGCGCGGGCGCTCGCCGTGGGGCTTGTCGTCACGCACCGCGACCGGCGCGCAGGCCGCCGCGGACAGATTGCCGAGCGCCACGTCCAGCACGTGCACCTGACCGAGGGTCACCTCGACCCGGACGGTGGCCGCCTCGGCGCGTACCTGTCGCCCATTGACCTGCTGCTTCAGATCGCCGAGGGAGACCCGGACCTGGAGTGCCGCCGGGCTGCGCTCCTCGATCCCGCCGAGCAGGTCGAGCGAGATCCCCTTGCCGGCGTCCTTGAGCACGTGCGCCGCTTCGCCGGCCGCGGTCACCGAGAGCACCGCCGGCCGGTAGGTGACCTTGGAGTGGACCCGGTCGACGGCCGCGATCACCTCGAGCCGGGGCTGGTTGATCACCTTGATCGAGATCTCCTGCGGGGTGCCGGCGAAGAGGCTCAGGTCGCTGAGCGCGGCGCCGGCCGCGGAGCGTACGCCGATCCGGCCCCGCGCCACCGGTACGAGATCCGTGGCGGTCTGGGTGGATCCGCTCGGCCCGACCCGCAGCAGCCCGGTCCGGCGCCGGTCGGCGTGGATGGCCGGGACCGGCCCGGTGCCGTCCAGCAGGGAGAGCCCGCCGAGCATGACGGCCGACCTGGTCAGCGGCCCGGTCCGGCCGCACCGGTACCCCGGCTCCCAGGTCGCCTGGGCGGTGGCCTTGCCGGCTTTCACGGTGGCCAGCCCGGCCGCCTGGAACTGGGCCAGCTCGGCGGTGACCGGACCGTTCGACCTCGACGGGGCCATGTGCTGCGCCCCGGTGCCGCCGCCCGGGATGCCCAGCAGCTTGGCGTCGGCGTGCCGGGCTCCGGCGACCGCCTTGAACGGCCGGCCGGCGCTGTTCACGGTGCCGTCGGCCACGGCGAGCCGGACGTCGGCGAGGGCGGGCAGGCCGCGCACCAGCGGGCCCGGGTCGAGCACCGTGATCTTGGCGAGGCCGGCCTCGGCCCGGGCGGTGAAGTCACCGTAATGGCAGCCCTCGGGGGTGGGGGTCGCCGGAGTCGCGGCCGCCGGGGTGACGGGAAGGGCGAGCGCGGCCGCCACTCCGGCCGCGGCCGCGGTGAGGTGGGCGGGACGGGACGAGGAACGGGCGATCGGCATGAGATCCCTTCCGACTGGGGGAGTTGTCGGATCTCTCATCGCCTGTAACGGTTTGCGGGCTACGGGGCTTTCGAGCAGAAAGCACCATCCGCACGTAGCACCTTGTCCGAAATTTCCGGATACATGGTTGTTAACCCGTGTATCTCAACGATCGGTACGGTCCTCCGGATAGGTCGCTCCTCCGGTGGATTCCTCGGTGAACGGGCGCGCACCACCCTCGGGCGGCCCGGCGGCGGACTGCCCACCGGCCGCCAGCTCGGGAAACTTGTGATCGAACGCGGGCCGCTCGGACCGGATCCGCGGCATCCGGTCGAAGTTGCGCAGCGGCGGCGGGCTCGACGTCGCCCACTCGAGCGAGTTCCCGTGCCCCCACGGATCGTCGGCGGTCACCACCCGGCCCGCCCGGTACGACCGCCACACGTTGTAGAGGAACGGCAGCGTGGCGGCCCCCAGCACGAACGAGCCCACCGTCGAGATCATGTTCAGCGTGGTGAAGCCGTCGCCTGGCAGGTAGTCCGAATACCGCCGGGGCATGCCCTCGTTGCCGACCCAGTGCTGCACCAGGAAGGTCAGGTGGAAGCCGACGAAGGTGAGCCAGAAGTGCACCTTCCCCAGCTTCTCGTCGAGCATCCGGCCGAACATCTTCGGGAACCAGAAATAGATGCCGGAGAAGACCGCGAACACGATCGTCCCGAACAGCACGTAGTGGAAGTGCGCCACCACGAAATAGCTGTCGGTCACGTGGAAGTCGACCGGCGGCGACGCCAGCAGCACCCCGGTCAGGCCGCCGAGCAGGAACGTCACCATGAACCCCACGGCGAACAGCATCGGCGCCTCGAAGGTGAGCTGCCCGCGCCACATCGTCCCGATCCAGACGAAGAACTTCATGCCGGTCGGGATCGCGATCAGATAGCTGAGCAGGCTGAAGAACGGCAGCAGCACCTGACCGGTGGCGAACATGTGGTGCGCCCACACGCTCATCGACAGCATGGTGATCAGGATCGTGGCGGCGACCAGCGTCTTGTACCCGAACACCGGCTTGCGGCTGAAGACCGGCACCACCTCGGTGATGATCCCGAAGAACGGCAGCGCGATGATGTAGACCTCGGGATGGCCGAAGAACCAGAACAGGTGCTGCCAGAGCAACGGCCCGCCGGTCTCCACGTTGAAGACCTGCGCGCCCAGCACCCGATCGGCGGCGAGCGCGAAGAGGGCCGCCGCCAGGAACGGGAAGACCAACACCACCAGTACGCTCGTGAGCAGGATGTTCCACGTCATGATCGGCATTCGGAACATGGTCATCCCCGGCGCCCGCAGGCACAGGACCGTGGTGATCATGTTGACCGCGCCGAGGATCGTCCCGACACCGGAGATCGCCAGCCCGACCACCCACATGTTCCCGCCCACGCCCGGCGAGTGCGCCGCCGTGCTCAGCGGGGTGTAGGCGGTCCACCCGAAGTCCGCGGCCCCGCCCGGCACCAGGAACCCGGCGAACGCGATCATCCCGCCGAAGAAGTACAGCCAGTACGCGAACGAGTTGAGCCGTGGGAACGCCACATCCGGCGCCCCGATCTGGATCGGCACCACGAAGTTGGCGAACGCGAACACGATCGGCGTCGCGAAGAACAGCAGCATGATCGTGCCGTGCATGGTGAACAGCTGGTTGTACTGCTCCGGCGACAGGATCTGCATGCCCGGCCGGCCCAGTTCGGCACGCATCAGCAACGCCATCAGCCCGCCCAGCACGAACCACACCAGGGCGGTCGCCATGTACATGATGCCGATCTGCTTGGCATCGGTGGTGCGGATCGTCCGCGCCAGCCAGGAGCCCCTGACCTCACGTCGCACCGGCCACGGCCGCGCCTGCACGGTACGAGGGGAAACTGCGGTCATATGGATGCCCTCCCTGGACCGTTCGTACTCCCCGGCGACCTGGTTGCCAACCCGCGCCACATCCATCAGTACGGATCAACCCCTGGGCCGTGCACCATCCGCACAACCCGGCGGTCGCCATCGCCCATGCGGCGTACCCATCGATCCCTATTCCACACCCTTCCACCGCCCCCAGAAGCCGTTTCCCCGCCACGAGGCACCCCTCCCGCAAAGCCGGTCACCCCAACGCACCACCCGCCCTTCACCACCTGCCCGGCCCTCACCCGCACCCGCCCGCCAATCCCGCCGGCCGTGAGCGCTGTTCCGACGCCCTCCGAACCGCCCTCACAGCCGGCCGGAAAGATCCGGCTGGCAGTGGACCCCGTCGCGGCGCCATCCAGCCGGCCGTGAGCGCTCTTTCAGCGGCCTTCGGACAGTCCTCGCGGCCGGCCGGCGTGTTGAGGGTGGATGTCACTCTGGCGGCAAGGATGTGGATGCACGGTTTCGGGGGCCGTCATGCAAATCATCGAGATCAGCGACTTCGCGGTGCGGTCCGCGGTGGTCCGGCTGCGCCGGAACGGTACGCCGATGTGTTTCGTCGTCTACCCGATGATCCACATGGCGGAGCCCGCGTTCTTCACGGCCGTGTCCCGCCGACTGCGTACCGCGGACGTGATCGTCACCGAGGGCGTCGGCGGCGACAGCGGCTTCTCGCTGCTGGGCCGGGCGCTGACGCTCAGTTACTCGGTGCTCCGGTTCAACCGGCGGGCCGGCCTGGTGCAGCAGAGGATCGACTACGAATCGTCGAACGCCGACATCGTGAACCCGGACGCGACGGCGACCGAATTCGGTACCGCCTGGCGACGGGCTCCACTCCACCAGCGGATGCTCATCTGGCTACTGCTGCCGGCGGTCATGGCGGTGCGGTTGTTCGGCGGCACCCGAACCATCTGGTCACGGGCCCTGGAAGTGAACGACCTGCCCACCACGTCCGAGGAGCAGTGGGCCGAACGGTACCCACGCCTGCAGGACGCCTTTCTCGGCGACCGCGACGCGATGCTGCTGGAGGCGCTCTACCGGCTGCACGAGGAACGCCACACCGAACAGATCGAGGTGGCCGTCGTCTACGGTGCCGGTCACGTCCCAGCCATCGTCCACGGCCTGATCAAATACGGTTACCGCCCCCGCTCGGCGGACTGGCTCACCGTGAAGTCCCTCTCCTGACACACCCGGCTCGTGAACACCCAACCACCGCGTCCAGAGCACGCGGCACAGACGCCCATCCATCACGTCCACAGCACACGGCACAGACGCCCAAGATCCACGCGCCGGACCACAGCCGAAGGTGCCCCAGCCCCAACTCCCCCAGACCTTGGACGATCGACCACCGCACCCGGCGGCAAAACGCCCAAGATCCCCAAACCAAGCGGCAGACGGAAGGCACCTCACTCCGACACCCCACGGATCTTGGACGATCGACCACCGCAGTCGGTGGCAAAACGTCCAAGATCCGCCGACCAGACACAGCCGGGAACCGCCCCCAGCCCCACATCCCCCAGACCTTGGACGATCGACCACCACACTCGGCGGCAAAACGCCCAAGATCCCCGAACCAAGCGGCAGACGGAAGGCACCTCACTCCGACACCCCACGGATCTTGGACGACCGACCACCGCGCTCGGTGGGAAAACGTCCAAGATCCGCGAACCGGGGGTCAAAGGGGCGGCGATGAGCCACACCTACGCTTCCCCGTGCCGTGAACGATCAGTTGCTCGCCGAATCGCGAAACCTCCACGGGCTGCGGCTCAAGGGGTGGTCGGCGGCAGGGTCCAGTCGGGTGGGTCGGCGGGATGCAGATGCGGATCGTCGACGGCGAAGGTGCGGACGGGGCCCGGGGGCGTGTGCGGGCCTTCGAAACGGATGGTGACCCGGCCCAGGCCGCTCCCCCACACCCAGCCAGCCCCGTGATCGTCGTGCCGGACATCCTGACCAGGCCGCCAGACGGGTGCCGGGGCCACCACGTCGCCCTGGGTGCCGTGGTCGTCGGCGGCCGGGCCGACATCGGTAGGAGCATCGGCCACGCTGGAGAAGTGGGCGGGTGGCGACCCGGCGGAAGCGGGATTCGTCAAGGCCGCCGGAGCGCTGGGGGCGGATGCCATCGAATCAGCGAGGCCCACGGCGAAGGGATCAGGGGGCTCGCCGGGACGGGTTGCGGGCGGGACGGCAACCGACTCACCGGACCGATCAGCGGGTGATACAGGTTGATCAACAGATTCGGCGACGGCTTCGGCGATAGACCCGAAATCACGTTGCGCAACGGCCCCGGCGGCAGCCCCTTGGACCGGAGAACCGGCAGCAGACCCATCGCCGGACCGACCGGTGAACCCGGCTGCAAGAGGAACAGGGGAACCAGCAGCAGACTCCTCGCCGAGCCGGCCGGTGAACCCGGCTGCGAGGGGACCAGAGGAATCGGCATCAGCCTGAGCAGCGAAGCCGGCAGCGGGCTCAGCACCGGAACCAACAGCAGGTTGAGCAGCCGAGCTGGCTGAGAGCTGAGCCGCGGAACCGGCGGAAGGATGAACAGCGGTACCGAGCGGGAGATCCGCAACGGCACCGGCAGCCGAGCCCGCAGACGAATCAGCAACGAACCCAGCAGCAGAACCGGACAGGAGATCCGGAGATGAACCGGCAGCCGAGCGCGCAGACGAATCGGCAACGGATTCAGGGGCGGAACCGACGGCGGGATAAGCAGCGGAGCCGGGTGGGCTGTGGGCCACCGATACGGCGGGTGGCGGTGCCGTTGGGGCAGCTGGTGCTGGTGCCGGCGCCCGCGCCCGCGCCGGCGCGGGCGCGGGCGCGGGTGCTTGTGCTGGCGCGGGCGCGGGCGCGGGTGCCTGTAATGGCGCGGGTGCCTGTGCTGGCGCGGGTGCCGGTGCCGGCGCGGGCGCTGGAGGGGATGCCGGTGCGGGCGCGGGCGCCGGCGCAGGAGGGGATGCCGGTGCGGGCGCGGGCGCGGGCGCCGGAGGGGATGCCGGTGCCGGCGCTGGTGCGGGCGCGGGTGCTGGTGCGGGCGGGTGAACGGGTGGGGTGGGTGGTAGGGCGGCCGCGGAGAAGAGGTCGTCCTGGGCGAAGTCGGCCAGGGTGGAGACGCCTACGCCCAGGAGGCGGACGCCGCCGGAGGTGTTGACCTCGGCGAGGAGGCGGCGGGCCAGCTGGGCCAGTAGGCGGCCGTCGTCGGTGGGCTGATCTCGGGTGAAGGCGCGGGTCACCGTGGTGAAATCCGGGGAGCGGACCTTGATGTTGACGGTCCGGCCGGTCAGGCCGCTGCTGCGGAGGCGGCCGGCGACGCGGGCGGAGAGCAGGTCCAGTTCGCGGTTGAGCTGGGCCGGATCGGTGAGGTCGACGTCGAAGGTTTCCTCGGCGGAGATCGACTTGGCCTCGCGCTCGCTGATCACCGGGCGGCTGTCGTCGCCCCGGGCCAGGCGGTAGAGGCCCGTCCCGTGGGCGGTGCCGAACCAGTCGACCAGGTCGTCCAGCGCGACGGTGGCCAGGTCGCCGATCGTGCGGACGCCGGAGCGGTGCAGGCGCTGCTCGGTGGCCGGGCCGACGCCGCCGAGGCGGTTGACCGGCAGTGGGTGCAGGAAGGCCAGCTCCTCGCCGGGGGCGACGACGGTCAGCCCGTCCGGCTTGTGCAGGTCGGAGCCGATCTTGGCGAGGAGCTTGCTGGAGGCGGCGCCGATCGAACCGGTGACGCCGCCGGTGGCCTCGGCGATCTCCGCTTTCAGGCGGAGGGCGAGCGCGGTCACCCCGGACGGGCTGAGATCGTGATCGGCGGCGGCGAGGTCGACATAAGCCTCGTCGATGGAGACCTGCTCGACCAGCGGGGACACGGTCTGGAGCAGCCTCATGACGACCGTGCTGGTCTTCTTGTAGGCCGTGAATCGTGGCGACAGATACGCGGTGCCGGGTGGGCAGAGCCGCCGGGCCTGGGCCATCGGCATGGCCGAGCGGGCGCCGAAAACCCGGGCCTCATACGACGCGGTTGCCACCACGCCACGCCCGGCCACGCCGCCGACGATCACCGGCCGCCCGCGCAGCGACACCTTGTCGCGCTGCTCGACCGCGGCGAACATCGCGTCGAGGTCGACGTGCAGGATGCTCGGCTCCGCCCTCACGATCGCAGACTATGCGCCGGGTACGACATTCCCGCCGAGTCCCGGCGAAAGAGAGCCCGTCCCGGAAAGCGCCCGGCGCGGAGAGAACTCAACCGCGATGAAGGAACCCGGCCTTGAGGAGCCCCCGGCCCGGGGCCGTCCGCATCAGGTGGTCGTGCACTGTGGTGGATCTTGCCCGGCTGACCATGGGCACTGTCTCGGAGGCGCTCGAAACTGCACCCATGACCGGCCGGAACCGGCGGCGGGGACGCCAAGGACAGCGGTGAGGGGCAACGGCGGTGAGGGGTGACGGCGGTCGGGAGCGACGACGGTGAGGGGCAACGGTGTGAGGGGCAACGGCGGTGAGGGGCAACGGCGGTGAGGGGCAACGGCGGTGGGGAGCGACGGCGGTGAGGGGCAACGGCGGTGAGAGGCGACGGCGGCGGAGGCAACCGGGGCGGCGAGAACGGTGACGGGGTGAGGGGTGGCGGCGGCTCGTCCGGGCATGGGGGTCTCCTGTCCGCCACCTCCGGGGAACGGTGGCGGAGAGTAGATGCCCCGCCATGGGAGCGATAACAAAAACTCGCGGGACCGAGCTTTACAGGCTCCGAAAAGCTGTGCCACGATACGGCTCGATTGCAAGTGGACGGACATTGTCGCAGCTAGCGGGCACGCACCCGAGAAACCACAGGCACAGGCTTCGATATTTGCAGGTCTTCGGAGGGCCACCTCGACGAAGGAAGCGGGACGGTGACGGAGAGTCAGACTGCGTTCGCACAGGACATCGCGGCGCTGGTTCGTGATGCCCAGCGGGGCCGTTCCGCCGCCCGTGACCAGCTGATCACCGGTCACCTCTCGCTGATCTACAACATCGTCGGCCGGGCGCTGAACGGGCATCCGGATGTCGACGATCTGGTGCAGGACACCATGCTCCAGGCGATCAACGGGCTCGGATCCCTCCGCGATCCCGACCGTTTCCGATCATGGCTGGTGGCGATCGCGTACCGCCGTGTCCACATGCATCTGCGCTCCCGCAAGATGACCCTGCTGCGCCGCCACCCGGAGCCGGTGGACGTGCCGGACCCGGTCGGCGACTTCGCCGAGCGCACCACCGCCGAGCTGGTGGTGGCCGAGCAGCGGCGGGAGCTGGCCGAGGCGACCCGCTGGCTGGAGGACCGCGACCGGGAGCTGCTGGGGCTGTGGTGGCAGGAGGCCCGCGGCGACCTGACCCGGGCCGAGCTGGCCGCCGCCCTGGAGCTGAACCCGAAGCACGCCGCGGTCCGGGTGCAGCGGATGAAGGCGCAGCTCGACCTGTCCCGCGGGGTGGTCCGCGCGCTGCGCGCCAAGCCGCTCTGCCCGGAGTTGCAGCAGACGATCCGGTTCTGGGACGGCACCGCCGATTCGGTGTGGCGCAAGCGCCTGGCCCGGCACGTGCGGGACTGCCCGAGGTGCCGCGTCCACCAGGGCGGGATGGTCACGCCGGAGCGGCTGCTGCTGGGCATCGCGGCGCTGCCGGTGCCGGTGGCGCTGTGGGCCGGGATCCAGGCCGCGGCGGCGGGCGGCGCGGCGGTCGCGCCGTCCGCGCTGTCCGGTGTCTCGCTGGTCGCCCACGTGCAGTCGCTGGCCTCGCACAAGGGCCTGGCGGCGGCCGCGGTGGCGGCCACCGTCGCGGTCGGGGGCGGCCTGACGTACGCCGTGGTCTACGAGCCGGAGCGGCCCGCGGCCCTCGGCCCGTCGCTGACGATCACCTCGGCCCCGGGGACGGCCGCGGCGTCGCGGCCCGCCGCCCCGGCCGTCTCGGAAGCGCCGTCGGCCGCCGCCACCGCGCGCCCGGTCGCCGGGCTGGGCGTGCCGAAGGCGGACATCTACGTGTCGCCGGGCGGTTCGGACGACGGCGACGGCAGCCTGGCCCGCCCGTACGCCTCGATCGCGAAGGCGGTGGCGACGGTGCGGCCGGGCCAGACGATCGCGTTGCGCGGTGGCACCCACCGCCTGACGAGCCCGATCACGATCAGCACGAGCGGCACCGCGGAGAAGCGGGTGACGATCAGCGGGTACGGCGGCGAGCGGGCCGTCATCGACGCCTCGGCGGTCCCGGCCGACAAGTGGGCGATCACCCAGCGGTCGTCGTACTGGACGATGCGGGACCTGGAGATCACCGGTGCGCCGGACGCCGCCTACACCTGCCTGTCCTGTAGGGACAACGTCTACCTGCGGCTGTCGGTGCACGACAACGGCGGCACCGGGATCATGCTGCGGGACCCGGGGACGGCCGCCAACCAGGTGCTGGACAGCGACTTCTACGCGAACCGGGGCTCCGGGCTGGCGGTGCAGTTCGGTGACGGCGACGGCAACCGGCTGCGCGGCAACCGGTCGTTCCGCAACGGTGGCGACGGGATCAATCTGGGCGCCTTCGACAGCCGGGTCTCGGTGCAGTACAACTGGTCGTACGCCAACGGGGCGAACGGTTTCGCGGTGGGTGGCGGCACTCCGGCGGTGAGCGCGGCGCACCAGGTCCGGCACAACGCGGCCTGGGGCAACGACGGTCACGGCTTCGTCGACGAGGGCAACACCGGGGCGATCGAGCTGGGCAACAACACGGCGTTCCGGAACACCGGGCTGGGTTTCGCGATCACCACCGCCCCGGCCGTGCTGCGCAACAACGCCGCGATCGGCAACGAGCGGGGTGAGCAGGGGCTGTCGGCGGCCGCCAAGCCGACCGGCAACAGCTGGCAGGTGTCCGGTTTCTCCGAGGCGACGTTCCGGTCGGTGGATCCGGCGGTCGCCGAGGGCGCCCGGACGGCGGCCGCCAAGCTGCCCGGCACCGACTATCTGAGCACCGGCAACGGCGTCGGAGCCTCGATGAGCGGCTCATAAGAAGAGCCCGCTGAGCGGCTCAGGAAAAGGGCCCGATGAGCGGCCCAGGAAAGAAGCCGGATGAGCGGCCCGTAAATCGCATGCCCCGCCGGACCGGGGCGGGCCAGACTGTCCGCCATGCACTCCGCGATCACGGTCACTCCCGCCCAGCTGCCCGGCCTGCTGCTCCACGTGGCCGTCGTGCGGCCGGTCTTCCTGTGGGGCGCGCCCGGGATCGGCAAGAGTTCGCTGGTCCGTGATTTCGCGGCCGCGCTGGGCCTGGAGTGCGTCACCCTGGTCGGCACCCAGCTGGCCGCCGAGGACCTGATCGGCGTGCCGGAGCTGCGGGACGGGCGCAGCCGGTTCGCGCCGCCCGAGTCGATCGCCCGCGACCAGCCGTACTGCCTGTTCCTGGACGAGCTGAACGCGTCGAGCCCGGAGGTGCAGAAGGCGTTCTACTCGCTGATCCTGGACCGCCGGATCGGCGACTTCGAGCTGCCGGCCGGGTCGATCGTGATCGGCGCGGGCAACCGGTCCAGCGACAACGCGCTTGCCCGCCCGATGGCGTCTGCGCTGGTCAACCGTCTGATCCACGTACATCTTCGGGCTTCTTGGACGGACTGGCTGGAGTGGGCGACGGGCGCCGGCATCCACCCGTGGGTGACCGGTTACCTGACCGAACGCCCGGATCACCTGTGGTCCGCGCCGCCCAAGGTGGAGGAGGCGTTCTCCACGCCGCGCAGCTGGCACATGCTCTCCGATGCCCTGCACTCCTATGGGGACGGCCTCAGCGAGGAGATGCTCACCCTGCTCGCGGCGGGCACGCTCAGCCCGGCGCACGCTACCGCCTTCGGCGGATACGTCAAGATCATTCGGCATCGGTACGGGCTGGACGCGATCGTCCGCGGCGATGTCGGCTGGCCGTCCGCGCCGTCCGACCGGGATCTGCTCTACTTCCTCGCCGAGGCGTTCCGGGCCCGGTTGATCAAGGACCTGCCGGCGAACAAGACGCATGTCTCGGCTAACGTGCGCCGGTTCGCGCACCGGGCCAAGGCGATGCTGGTCGAGCTGGCCGAGTTGTCCCTGGAGTGCGGCCGTCTGGTGATCGCGCCGGACGGCGACGGTAACCCGGTGCTACCCGGCTGGTTCCTCGTCGAGGTGAGCCGCGACCTGCCGCGCCTGGTCGCGGCCCGGGCGTAGGCATGGTCCGCGCACCCCTGCCGGCGGAGTCCGATCCGAACACGCTCGCCTGCGAGCTCGCATGGCAGGAGCTGCGTGCGAGTCCGCTGTTCGGGCCGATGATCCGGGGCCGCCTTTACCCGCACTCGAACGTGTCGCTGACGCTGGTCGCCGAGCCGATCCCGGGGATCGCTCGGGTCACGATGGACGGCCGGATCACGGCGAGCCGGGCGCGCCGCCTCGACGCGGAGGAGTGGCGCTGGGTGCTCGCGCACTGCCTGCTGCATCTGGGTTTCGACCACCTCGATCCGGCGGTCGAGCACGACGCCGCGTTCCGGGCGGCGGCCTGCGTGGCGGTGACCCGGTTCCAGCGGGCCGTGAAGCTGGGCCGTGAGCCGGACCCGCTGCCGCAGCTGCTGCCGGTGACGGAGGAGGCCGCGCTGGCCGCCCGCTGGCGCCGCGAGGGGGTGCCGGACGGGTTCGCCGGTCCCCCGGACCTGGATCCCACCCCGGTCCGGTTCCGGCCGGGGGCGGAGCCGTCCTGGCCGGAACGGTTCGCGTCGGGTCTGTCGGCGGCCGCCATGGCCGGGGTGCCGGACATCCCGCGTCCCGGCCGCCGTCACCCGGAGGAGCTGGTCCGCAAGCACACGTTCGGGGTGGTGGTGGACACCTCCGGCTCGATGGGCCGTCAGCTGATGGGCAGGGCGCTGGGAGCGATCGCGTCGTACGCCACCGCCCGGGACGTGCCGGCCGCCCGGGTGGTGTTCTGCGACGCGGCCGCGTACGACGCCGGTTACCTGCCGGTCGACGGCATCGCCGGCCGGGTGCGGGTGCGCGGCCGTGGCGGCACCCGCCTCCAGCCGGCGATCGACCTGCTGGAACGCGCGGACGACTTCCCCCGGGAGGGCCCGATCCTGGTGATCACCGACGGCGAGTGCGACGTGCTGCGGATCCGGCGCCCGCACGCCTACCTCGTGCCGCGCGGCGCCCGCCTGCCGTTCACCCCGCGCGGCGAGGTGTTCAGCCTGCGCTGACGCCGGTGGGGAGGCCCGCGCCGATCCCGTCGGGGATCCGGTAGTCCGGATACGGCTCCTGCTCGGGGGCGCGGTCCGGGCCGCCGGCCGCGGTGGCCCGCAGCAGCATCGAGGTGCCGTCGGCGCAGACGATCCGCACGCCGCGCGGCGCCTTCCCGCGTTCCCCGCCGGGTCCCAGGTCGGCCAGCGCGACGAGCCGCCAGGAGCGGAAGGCGGCCGGGCGGGCGGCGTCGAGCAGCATCACGGCCAGCACCGCGACCCGGTCCGGCCGGCGGCCCGCCGGCGGCGGGAGCACGTCCGGCACCGGCAGGTCGGTCTCCTGCGGCCAGATCGCACCCCAGAGGTACGCGAGCGCGCCGTCGCCGTACCGGATGCGGACGCCGGCCGGGGACGGGCCGCCGGGTGCGATGCCCGCGCCGAAGCGTTCCACCGCCTCGATCTCCGGGTGGGCCGCGGCCCGGAACAGCGCCTCGATCACGTCGAGGACCTGGGCGAGCTGCAACGCTTGACTCCGATCGTCAGGGCTTCGACCGGAGTCAACCGTGTTCCGGGGCGGCCCTGCCGCCCGTGTTGTGCGACGCGGGGTAGGTTTCGGTCATGGCTCGCGTACGCGCCGCACTGTATCTGGACTTCGACAACGTGTTCAGCGCTCTCATCAGGCAGGACCCGGATGTCGCCATCCAGTTCGCCGAGGAGCCGGGCGCCTGGCTGTCCCGGCTGACCACGTCGTTGACCGTGGACGGTCCACGCCGCTGGCTCATCCTGCGGTGCTACATGAATCCGGGCGGCTGGGTGCCGCACCCCGATCCGGCCGCCGGGATGCAGCGGCTCTACTACTCGCGCTTCCGGCCGTACTTCGTGAACGCCGGCTTCGAGGTGATCGACTGCCCGCGGCTGACCCACACGAAGAACGCGGCCGACATCCGGATGGTGGTCGACGCGGTGGACGCGCTCGGCGATCCGGTGCAGCACGACGAGTTCGTGATCGCGTCCGGCGACTCGGACATGACACCGCTGCTGGTGCGGCTGCGGCGGGCCGACCGGCGGACCACGATCGTCTCCCCGGCCGACGCCGCGCTCGCCTTCACCTCGGTGGCCGACCGGCTGATCACCAGTCAGGAGCTGCTGGAGCTGGTGCAGGGCGAGCCGGTGGAGAGCGAGGAGCAGCCGGTGGTGGTGTCGGCGCCCGGCGAGCCCGAGGCGCCGGCCTCCTTCGAGCAGTTCCGGGATCTGGTCACCTGGCGGTTCACGGCGGCGCCGGGCCCGCTCAACCTGGCCTCGCTCGCGCACGACCTGCGCCGTCAGCTGGGCACCGGGGTGGACGAGTCGAACTGGTTCGGGTTCGGCGGGTTCGTCCGGGCACTGGAGAGCCTGCGGCTGCCGCACGCCAAGTTCTCCAACCACTTCGTGTGGGACGACAGCCGGCACGGGCCGCCGGAGACCGCGGGCGGGGCCGGTTCCGCGCCGGAGCCGGTGGTCCGGCTGAGCGCCCCGCTCGGCCTGCCGCGCCTGCCGCGGGACATGTGGCAGCCGGTCTACCGGGCGCTCGCCGACTACGCCGCCGGCCACCATTTCAACCTCACCGAGGCGACCCGCTGGGCCCGCGACGCGCTGGCCGGGCAGGGGGTGGACGTGAGCCGGTCGGCGATCGCGTTCGTCACCCGGGGGACCGCGTTCGGCGGCGCCCCGCTCTACCGGCAGCCGCCGCCGGACGCCGAGGAGATCGCGTCGGCGTTCGCCGACAACGTGCTGAACCGGGCGGAGGCCGCCGCGATCGCCCTGACCGAGGAGGAGTGCGCCGAGGTCCGTTCCTGGCTCGGGGCGCCGGACCCTAAGGCCTGAACAGACGGGCCGCCGCCGCGTCCCACGCGGTGACCAGGTCGATCGTCTCCGGCTCGCGCAGCCACTGGATCTGGAGGCCGTCCATCAGGGCGACCACCTGGACGGCCAGCTCGCGCGGGCCGGGCACGTCGCCCTCGGCCAGGGCGGCGAACTGGTCCAGCGTGCGCCGCTGCCGGGCCTTGAAGTAGCCGTGCGCCGGGTGGCCGGGGGCCAGCGACTCGGCCTCCAGCACCGCGAAGAGCCGGACGATCTCGGGCTGTTCGGCGTTGCGGCGCACCAGCGCGGAGCAGACCTCGGGCAGGGTGACGCGGCGCGGCTCCTCGGCCCAGAGCTGGTGCACGGGCAGGCCGAGCTTCCCGGCCAGCGAGCGGGCGTCCTCCTCGTCGCGGTATTCCAGGACCGCCACGAGCAGGCTGTCCTTGGAGCCGACGTGGTGCAGCATGCCGGGCACGGTGAGGCCGCAGCCGTCGGCGACGTCCTGCATGGACAGCCCCCAGAAGCCGCGCTCGGCGATCAGTCTCGTGGTCATCTCGAGGATCTGCCGGCGCCGCTCGGCGGCTGGTAACCGGGCGCGGTCACGCCGGAACGGTGGGGAGGTCTGCACTGCTCTTTCCTATCAGCAACCTCTTGCCGGACCACCTCTGACCTGGCTATGTTACGGGTCAATTGATACCTAGTAGGTACTCAGTAAGGTGGACGGCGATGGACCTCGGCACCGCGGAGCAGGCGGCGATCACCAGTGGCGGCGACTTCTGGCACACCGCGCCGGTCGAGTCCGCGGGCATCCCCGCGGTGACCGTCACCGATGGCCCGCACGGGGTGCGCATGCAGGCCGGCGACGGCGATCTGCTGGCCGGGGTGCCCGCCACCTGCTTCCCGCCGGCCGTGGCCAGCGCCTCCACCTGGGATCCCGAGCTGCTGCGCCGGATGGGCGAGGCGCTCGGCGACGAGTGCCGGGCACAGGACGTGGCGGTGCTGCTCGGGCCGGGCGTCAACCTCAAGCGCACCCCGCTGGGCGGCCGCAACTTCGAGTACTTCTCCGAGGACCCGATCCTGACCGGGGTGCTGGCCACCGAGTGGGTGCGCGGCCTGCAGAGCCGGGGCGTCGGCGCGTCGCTGAAGCACTTCGCGGTGAACAGCCAGGAGACCGAGCGGATGCGGATCAGCGCCGACGTCGACGAGCGCACGCTGCGGGAGATCTACCTGCGGGCCTTCCAGCGGGTGGTCACGAAGGCCCAGCCGTGGACCGTGATGTGCGCCTACAACCGGATCAACGGGGTGTACGCGAGCGAGAACCACTGGCTGCTCACCGAGGTGCTGCGCGGCGAGTGGGGTTTCGAGGGCCTGGTGGTGTCGGACTGGGGCGCCGTGGTGGACCGGGTGCGGGCGGTCGCGGCCGGGCTCGACCTGACCATGCCCGGGCCGGACGCGGACGGCGACGCCGCTCTGGTCGCGGCCGTGGAGTCCGGCGACCTCGACCCGGACCTGCTGCGGCGGAGCGCGGAGCGCGTACGGGAAATGATCGTGAAGGCCGGGAAGCGGCCGGCCGGCGGCTATGACGCCGAAGCGCACCACGCGCTGGCCCGGGAGATCGCCGGACGGGCGATCGTCCTGCTGAAGAACGACGGCGACCTGCTGCCGCTCGGCTCCCCGGCAACGCTCGCGGTGATCGGCGAGTTCGCGCGGACCCCGCGCTACCAGGGCGGTGGCAGCTCGCAGATCACGCCGACCCGGCTCGACGACGCGCTCACCGAGATCACCGCGGCGGCCGGTGGCGAGGTCCGGTTCGCGGCCGGCTACACCGTGGCGGGCGACGCGGACGAGGGCCTGCTGGCCGAGGCCGTGGCGGTCGCGAAGGCCGCCGACGTGGCGGTCGTCTTCGTCGGCAGCGTCCACGAGACCGAGGGCGCCGACCGCACCTCGATCGACCTGCCGGCCACCCAGGTGACGCTGATCGAGCGGGTGGCGGCGGCCAACCCGCGGACCGTCGTGGTGCTCTCCAACGGCGCGGTCGTCGCCACCCGGCCGTGGGACCGGAAGGTGCCCGCCCTGGTCGAGGGCTGGCTGCTCGGTCAGGCCGCCGGCAGCGCCCTCGCCGACGTGCTGTTCGGGCGGGTCAACCCGTCCGGCCGGCTCGCCGAGACGATCCCGGTGAAGCTCGCCGACCATCCCTCCCACCTGGACTTCCCGGGCGAGCACGGCCACGTCCGGTACGGCGAGGGCCTGCACATCGGGTACCGGGGCTTCGACGCGCGCGAGCAGGAGGTGGCCTACCCGTTCGGGTTCGGGCTGTCGTACACCACCTTCGGCTACGGCGCGGCTCGCGCCACCGCGACGGCGACCGGCGTCGAGGTCCGCGTCCCGGTGACCAACACCGGCGCGCGCGACGGGCGCGAGGTGGTGCAGGTGTACGTGAATCTGCCCGGCTCACGGGTGCGGCGGGCCCCGCGGGAGCTGAAGGCGTTCGCCAGCGTGCCGATCGCGGCCGGGGAGACCGCCGACGTCGTCCTGACCGTCGACCGCGACGACCTGGCCTACTGGGACGTCCGGCTGGGCCGGTGGATCGTCGAGGGCGGCGAGTACCTGATCGAGGTGGGCGCCTCGTCCCGGGACGTGCGGGCGTCGGTGACCGTGCACGTGCCCGGCGACCCGGACCGGGTGCCGCTGACCACCGAGTCGAGTGTCGGCGAGTGGTTCGCCGACCCGCGCGGCGCCGAGGTGCTGGGCGCGGCGTTCGCCGAGGCGGCGGGCGACGGTCCGCTGCCGGCGATGACCGAGGAGGTGCTGATGATGCTGGCCAGCCTGCCGCTGGCGCGGCTGGCGGCGTTCCCGGGCAGTCCGCTGAGCGCCGGCGACCTGGAGAAGCTGGTGGCCGCGGCCAACTACTGACGTTCCGCCCGCGCGAGCAGCTCCTGGATCCGGGAGACCAGCTCGCGCGGGCTGAACGGCTTGGTCAGGTAGTCGTCGGCGCCGGCGCCGAGCCCGCCCTCCACGTCCTGCTCCTGGACCCGGGCGGTGAGCATGATGATCAGCGTGCCGGCGGTCGCCGGGTCGGACCGCAGCTTCCGGCAGACGTCGATGCCGGAGAGCCCCGGCATCGAGACGTCCAGCACGGCCAGCGTGGGGCGCCGGGCCCGTGCCGTGTCCACGGCCGCCTGTCCGTCGCCGACCGTGAGCACCTCCAGCCCGGCCTGTTCCAGCTTGAAGGCCACCAGCTCACGGATGTCGGCGTCGTCGTCGGCCACCAGGACGGTCGTCACGCGGCTCCCCCGATCCTCGGCTTGCGCTCGCAACATATACCGATAAAAAGGGTCATGAAGCTCGTCTCGGAAATATGGTCTGCAACCCACCCGCAACCGGGGTACGCCGGTAATGCATCCGGCAGCCGGTGTGCTGTACCGAAGTGAGGATCACCGCGCAACGCGAACGCCCGGGAGGAATGATGAACGCCCTGATCGACGACGTACGTAGTGAAGCGCTCTTCGCCTCGTCCGTGCAGCGCTCCCAGGAACCGACTCCGGAGGTGATCCGGACGGCCGTGCTCGCCATGGTCGACCAGCTCGGCGAGACCGGCTGCGCCGAGATCGTCGCCCAGGAGTACGGCGAGCACCCGGACTGCGCCATCGGGCGGATGAGCTGGGCCCGGGACGCCGTCCGCCTGGCCTTCGCCGGCTGAGCGCTCGGCCGGACCCCTCAGGCGTACGCCGTACGCCTGAGGGGTCTGGCGCGACCGGCCGCCCGGCCGTAAGCTTCCCGGCATGCGCGCGAAATCGACCATGTGGTGGCCCGCCTGACCGGCGGCCCCTTCTCCCGCGCATGACCACCGCGGCCGCCTCCCCGAGGCGGCCGTTTTCCGTGGGGCCGGTCCTCGGCCGGCGGTCCTCGACCGAAAGAGGACCCGATGCCCTTCGCCCTGCTCCACCGTGACGGCGCCGACCACGTCGAGGTGCTGACCGGGGACGTCGTCACCGTCCCCACGCTCGCCGACATCCCGCTGCGCCGCGGCACGCCGGTGCTGGCGGTGATCCCCTACCGGCAGATCGGCGAGCGCGGTTTCGACCGCGTCGACGACGGCGCCCCGCTGGAGTGCCTGCTGGTCCGCTCGGTGAGCAGGGAACCCCTGGACGCGTTCCCGCCCGGGCCGCTGACCCTGCGCGACGGCGGTTTCGACCTGTCCGACGACGAGTACGGCCGCATCGTCGAGGAGGTGCTGCGCGACGAGATCGGGCACGGCGAGGGCGCCAACTTCGTCATCCACCGGGTCTACGAGGCCACGGTCGAGGGCGATCCCCTCGCCGCGGCGCGGGCCGCGTTCGGCCGGCTGCTCACCGGGGAACAGGGCACCTACTGGACGTTCCTGGTCGACACCGGCGAGCGGATCCTGGTCGGCGCCACCCCGGAGCGGCACGTCAGCGTCGCCGACGGGGTCACCATGATGAACCCGATCAGCGGCACCTACCGCAACGACGGCGGCTACCAGGGGCTGCTCGACTTCCTGCGCGACGAGAAGGAGATCGAGGAGCTCTACATGGTCCTCGACGAGGAGCTCAAGATGATGGCCACGGTCGCCGAGCACGGCGGTCAGGTGGCCGGCCCCTATCTGAAGGAGATGGCCCGCCTCACCCACACCGAGTACCTGCTGGCCGGGCACGGTTCGCTGGACGTCCGGGACGTGCTGCGGGAGACCATGTTCGCGCCGACCGTCACCGGCAGCCCGATCGAGAACGCCTGCCGGGTCATCGCCCGGCACGAGCGCCGCGGCCGCCGCTACTACGCCGGTGTGCTCGCCCTGCTCGACCACGACGAGCAGGGCCGGCAGACGCTGGACGCGCCGATCCTCATCCGCACCGCGGAGATCTCCCCCGACGGCTCGCTGCGCGTCCCGGTCGGGGCCACGCTGGTCCGCCATTCCACCCCCGCGGGCGAGGTGGCGGAGACCCATACCAAGGCGGCCGGCCTGCTCTCCGCGCTGGGCGCGGTTCCGTCACGGCCCCTTCCGGTACGGGGTACGGCGCAGACCGCGGAGGTACGCGCCCTGCTGGCCGCCCGCAACGACGAGCTGGCCCGGTTCTGGCTCGACTCCCGGGCGCCGGGCGCGCTGACCGTGCCGTCGCTGGCCGGCCGGCACGCGGTGATCGTCGACGCCGAGGACACGTTCACGGCCATGCTCGCCCACCAGCTCAAGGCCCTCGGGCTGCGGGTCACGCTGCTGCCGTGGACGTCGGTGACCACCCTGCCGGAGAGCGACCTGCTGGTGTTCGGTCCCGGGCCGGGCGACCCCTCGAACCTGGCCGACCCGAAGATGGCGGCGCTGCACCGGCTCGCCGGGGAGGCGCTGGACCGGCGGCGGCCGCTGTTCGCGGTCTGTCTCGGGCAGCAGATCCTGGCCTCGCTGCTGGGGCTGTCCCTGGCCCGGCGGGACTCGCCCTACCAGGGTCTGGCCCGGGAGGTCGACCTGTTCGGGACGGTCCGGCGGGTCGGCTTCTACTCCAGCTTCTCGGCGGTCGCGGCGGCGCCGGTGGCGGCGTCGCCGTACGGGCCGGTCGATCTGGCCGTCGACCCCGCCGACCGCACGGTGCACGCGCTGCGCGGCGCCGGCTTCGCGGGCGTCCAGTTCCACCCCGAGTCGGTCCTCAGCCGTGATGGCGTCGACGTGCTCCGCGAACTTCTGCCGCCACTGTTGTCCGACGTGGTTAGCCCGGCCGTTCCCGGGTAGCGAATCAGTGTCGGTGGTCCAAGGGGATCGAGAGCCTCACCTTGGGCCACCGGCCCAGACGTCCAGGTTGAAGCGCTCCAGCAGGCTCGGGACGAACAGGCCGGCGATGGACAGCAGCGCGATCACGGTGAAGGCGGTGCGCAGGACGACCACCTCGACCTTGCCGCCGACCTTCACCGCCATGCTGTTCGGGATGCCGACCATCATCCACATGCGGCGCTTGACCGGAATCGGCCACATGATCGGCACGCCGTTCTTGGTGATCATGTCGCCCAGGATGTGCACGAAACAGCCCACCCCGACCGCCAGCCCCAGCAGCGGATAGCCGCGGTCGCTGGGCAGGTTCGCCGCCGTGAACCAGGCGATCAGGGCGGAGCACAGCGTCACGATCACCCAGCCGGCCCGCTCCGCCCACTCGTCGAACAGGCCGCGCAGCGCCAGGCCGCCCATGAAGAAGACGATCCCGATCACCGCCCAGTAGCCGTAGCGGTCGGCCAGCGCCGTCGTGCCCCAGCCGATCAGGGCACAGAACGGCAGCGTGTGGGTGAAGGTGCGGTGGCCGTTGTCGCGGCGCGGGTCCCGGCTCAGCTTCGTCGCCGTGTAGACGCCCAGCGAGAACTTCTCCACCACCTCGGCCACGAACAGCGACGCCACACCGAACGTGCGGGCCACCGTGGCGCCACCCTGGTTACGGGTCACCTTGCCGGAGAGATCCAGATCGGGCAGCAGCGCGCCACCGGCGCAGATCGCCGTGCCGACGGCCACCTCGAGCGGTGTCTGGCTCACGTTGGCGAACTGGTCGAGCGCCCAACTGCCGGCCAGCCAGGCGGCCGCGCCCGAGAGCGCGTGCGACGGACCCATCATCTGTCTTGTCCCTCCCCGAACAAACTGGCCCACTCTGGCAGAGTGAACGGAGAAGATCAACGACCGTCACGTCCATGTCGGAGTGGGGTCGGCCACCCGACACTTCCGGCGATCAACGACCGTGGTGGTGACCGAACGTGTACTCCGGCCGCCAACGGCCGTGGGCGGCGTGCTTGACCAGCCCCACCACCAGGAACGTCAGCGGGATCGCCGGCCAGAAGAAGCCCGAGCCGGAGATGATCCACAGGCCGGTGAGGACACCGGCGAGGATCATGATGAAGCTGGCGTGCCGGCGCAGCGACCGGCGTGTCGCGGCGCGCGCCCGCGGGGTCCGGGCCAGCGCGTGCCGGCCACCGCCGGGCAGGTCGGCCGTCAGCGACGCCAGCTCGTCGCGATACTTCGCGGCGTACGCCGAGGCCAGCCGCTCCTCTCCCTCCACCATGTCGAGACGGCCCTCGGCCATCGCGGCACGCAGGATCTCGGCGGCCTGCTCCCGTTCGGTGTCGGAGGTGCGCAGGCGGGCCGGGGTGGTCTCCATGATGTCGTCTCCCTCGATCGCGTTTCCCTGAACACCAGAGTGGGCGCCGGAGCGGGGCGCGCGCGTCGGCCCGGCGAGGCATCCGTGCGGCGCAGTCCGCGCCGTCGCCGATCCGTCTCGTACGCCCGGAGTCGTACCCGGGCGGCCCGGATGCGCCCTGGGTCGTACCGCGCGGGGCCTACCGCACGCCGATGTGCCGGCCCGTCCGGTGCCGTAGGTTCGGGGCATGAGGCAGGCCGACGACTGCGGGCCGCGCGAGGTGCACCCGGCCGGGCCGCCGTGGCGGCGGCGGGGACGGCATGCCGGCTGGCCGCCCGGGGCCACCGTGGCGGCGGCCGTCTTCCACCTGGCGGGCACCGACGAGCTGGCCGACCGGGGCGGCGTCCACCTCGCCACCGGGCCGCTCTACTACCTCCTGCTGCTCGCCGGGCCGGTGGCGCTGCTCTGGCGGCGCCGGGCCCCGGTGGCGACCTTCGCCGTGTCCGCGGCCGCGTCGATCGCCTTCGCGAGCCACGCCGAGCCCTACTGGATGTATGCGGTCGCCCCCGCCATCGCCCTCTTCACGTGCGCCAAACAGGGCCGCCGGACCGCCGCCGCGATTGCCGCGGCCGTCGCCTGGGCCGGGTATCTCCTGGTCACCGTCGTCCTGGCCGGCCCGCTGGGCCTGCCGGCCGGAGTCAGTCCCGGGCTGCGGGAGCTGACCCTCGCCGCCGCCGGGCTGGGCGGCGCGGTGCTCGCCGGCATGGCGTCCCAGGTGCACCGCGACCAGGTGGCGACCATCGCCCGGGCCCGGCGCGAGCGGGCCCGCGCCGAGGAGGAGCAGGAGCGCCGGCAGGCCTCGGAGGAGCGCCTGCGGATCGCCCGCGAGCTGCACGACGTCCTCGGGCACCACCTGTCACTGATCAACGTCCAGGCGGGAGTGGGGTTGCATCTGATGGACAACCGGCCGGAACAGGCGCGGGAGGCCCTCTCGGCGATCAAGACGGCCAGCGCGGAGGCGTTGCGTGAGGTGCGGTCGGTGCTCGGCGTCCTGCGTACCGAGGACGAGGAGGCGCCCCGGCAACCGGCCCTCGGTCTGAGCCGCCTGTCCGACCTGACCGCCGGCGCCGGTTTCCCCGTCCGGACCCGGACCGACGGCGAGGAGCGCGAGCTGCCCGCCGAGGTGGACCGCGCGGCGTACCGGATCGTCCAGGAGGCCCTGACCAACGTGCGCAGGCACGCCGGCCCGGAGCCGACCGCCCTCGTCGAGATCCGCTACTCCCCCGGCGCGCTGACGCTGTCGATCACCAACACCGGCCGGGCGCCCGGCCCCGAGGCGGAGGACCCGGCCGACGGCGCCGGTTCGCGGGGAAGCGGCATCGCCGGCATGCAGGCCCGCGCCCACAGCCTCGGCGGGACCTTCACCGCGAGGCCCTCCCCCGGCGGCGGCTTCCTGGTCACCGCGGTCCTGCCCACCGGCCCACCCGGCCCGCCGGTGGCGTTCCCCGCCGCCGCCGGGCCGGCGACCTCCGAGAGCGGGCCGGGGGTGCAGCGGTGATCTCGGTGGTGCTCGCGGACGATCAGGCGCTGGTGCGGGCCGGGTTCCGGGCCCTGCTCGACGCGGAACCGGACATCGACGTGGTCGGCGAGGCGGCGGACGGGCTGCGGGCGGTCGAGGTGGTGCGGGCCGCGCGGCCGGACGTCGTACTGATGGATATCCGCATGCCCGGGGTGGACGGCCTGGAGGCCACCCGGAGGATCGCCTCGGACCCGGCCCTCGCCGGTACGAAGGTGGTCATCCTGACCACCTTCGAGCTGGACGAGTACGTCTTCGAGGCGTTGCGGACCGGGGCGTCCGGGTTCCTGGTGAAGGACACCGAGCCGGTGGATCTGCTGCGCGGGGTGCGGGCGGTCGCGGCCGGTGACGCGCTGCTGTCGCCGAGCGTGACCCGGCGGGTGATCGGCTCGTTCACCGCGGCCGCGTCCCGGGGCCGGCCGCCGGAGCCGCCGCGTGAACTGGACCAGCTCACCGACCGGGAGCGGGAGGTGATGGTGCTGGTCGCCGAGGGGCTGTCCAACGACCAGATCGCGGCCCGCCTGGTGATCAGCCCGGCCACCGCGAAGACGCACGTCAGCCGCACGATGATCAAGCTGGGCGCACGGGATCGCGCCCAATTGGTGGTCTACGCCTACGAGGCCGGCCTGATCCGCCCCGGCTGGCTGGCCACCTGACCCGGCCGGGTCACCAGCCGGGGATCATCGTGTCGCCGGGCGCGGCGAACCAGGCGGGGCCCTCCTCGGCCAGGGACGTGCGGATGCGGTGCAGCGCGTAGGGGTTGAGGTCCGGCAGGCCGTCCAGCGGGAACCAGCCGACGGCCACCGACTCGGTGTCGTTGACCCGGGCGACGCCGGAGACCGCGCGGCAGCGGAACCAGGTGTTGACCATCTGGCAGTGGTCGCCGTTGGGGTAGGTCACCTCGTGCAGCGCCACCCCGGCCAGCCGGTCGATCGCCACCCGGACCGACGTCTCCTCCTCCACCTCCCGCACCACCGTGTCGGCCGGCTGCTCGCCGGGGTCCATCATCCCGGCGATCAGCGTCCAGCTGCCGTTGTCGCTGCGCTGGTGCAGGAGGATGTGGCCACGGTCGTCGAAGACCACGGCGGTCACCGACGGGAACATGATCAGGCCCGGGCCGGTCTTGGCGCGAAGCCCGGTGACGTATTCGGAAGCTGGCACGTCGCCGACCCTAACCTGACCGGGCGGCTGGCGCCGCACGGTCCGGCCCGGGCGGCTGACGCCGCACGGGCCACCTGGTCAAGCTCAACCCATACCGGGCGGCTGGCGCCGCACGGGCCACCTGGTCAAGGTCAACCCGTACCGGGCGGCTGACGCCGCACGGGCCACCTGGTCGAGCTCAACCCAGGCTGACCGGTCCGGACAGGATGGCGCGGTTGCGGCCGGCCGCCTTGGCCGCGTACAGGGCCTCGTCGGCGTCGTGCAGCAGCGACTCCGGGTCGGGGTGGACGGCGGCCGCGGCGCCGATCGACACGGTCACCGACAGCAGCTCGCCGCCGATGTCGACGGGGAGGCCGGCCATCTCCTCGCGGAGGCGCTCGGCGAGGGCGTAGAGCTCGTCGGGACCGGTGTGCGGGGCCAGCACCACGAACTCCTCGCCGCCGTAGCGGGCGGTCACGCCGCCGGCCCGGCTGCCCGCGGCCAGTCGCCGGGCCACCTCGCGCAGCACCTGGTCGCCGGCCGGATGCCCGTACCCGTCGTTGACCTTCTTGAAGTGGTCGACGTCGATGATCAGCAGGCCGACGCCGTGGCCGCTGCGGGTGGCCCGGCGGCACTCGACGGCCAGCGCATGGGTGAAGTACCGGCGGGTGTGCAGGCCCGTCAGGCTGTCCGTGACGGCGGCCCGCCGCTGAGCGGTGACCAGGCCGTACATCCGGGCGAGCACGAGCAGGAACATGACCGCGCAGGCCGCGCTGACCAGCGGCACGCTGATCGGCTCGCCACGCAGCCACTGGATGAACTGGACGCCCGGCGCCATCAGCACGGCGACGGCGAGGACGCCGAGCCGGCCCGGTGAGGCGTCCGGCAGGGCGGTGTCGCTGCGCTGGGCGAATCTTCGCACGCCGGGGTGCAGGGCGGCCGCGCCGAGCAGCCCGAGCGACATCATCCACAGGGCGTCGAGGTAGGCCGCCTCGACCGAACCGCCGTCGGCGATGCCCTCCACCGCGTACGCCGTGTCCACGCCGAACATGACGGTGAGGCTGCCGAGGAGGAGCCAGAGGACCGGCCCGCGGGTGCCGGTGCCCATCACCAGGCGGATCGCCAGGATCAACATCATCAGATCCAGGACCGGGTACGCCGACTGCGTCAGTTTCGCGTTGAGCGGCAGTTCCGAGTCGGAGGTCAGCGGCTGGAGCACGTAGATCCAGGTGAGCAGGCCGGCGCTGATCGACACGACCAGGGCGTCGATGCCGCTCGGGATGTCCCAGCCGGGGGTGCGGCGCCGGATGAACACCAGCACGGCGGCGGAGAGCAGCAGGTAGGAGCCGAAGTAGACGAGGTCGGCCGGCGTCGGCTCGAGGAAGTCGCCGAGCCAGTCGTCGCGGACCGTCATCCCGTCCGCGACGGCGTACAGCACCTGGGCCACGGCCAGCAGGAACCAGCCGGCCCGGTGCGGTGTCCGGTGCCGGAGCGTTCCGAACAGCACGGCGACCGGCACCCCGGCGCTGACCAGCATGTACGGGGCGACGGTCACCAGGTAGGAGGAGTCCGTCGCCCCGAGGCTCACCCGCAGGGCGACACAGGCCACCACCACGGCTGTCCAGGTGAGCACAGCCCACAGTTCTCGTCGCACGTTAGGAAGAGTCCGGTACCGGAGTTGCTCCCCGGGTGCGGATCCGGGGGTCCTCTGGTGCCGCCGCCCCGGGCCTTACACGTTTGACATATGAGCGTGACAGTCTCAATGTGATCGACTCCGAGACCGATCTGCGGATGGGGGTGGGGACGGACGTGTCGGAGCGGGTACGCCTCGCACAGGCCGATTCCGGTGAGCAGCCGTGGCGCGCGTGGGGGCCGTACCTCGCCGAGCGCGCCTGGGGCACCGTTCGTGAGGACTACAGCGAGCACGGCACGGCGTGGGACTACTTCCCGCACGACCACGCGCGCTCCCGGGCGTACCGGTGGAACGAGGACGGCATGGCCGGGCTCTGCGACGACCGGCAGACGTTCGCCTTCGCGCTGGCGCTGTGGAACGGCCGGGACCCGATCCTGAAGGAGCGGATGTTCGGGCTCGGCGGGGACGGCGGCAACCACGGCGAGGACGCCAAGGACTACTGGTGGTACCAGGACTCGACACCCACCCACTCGTGGATGCGCTGGCGCTACCACTACCCGCAGGCCGAGTTCCCGTACGACGACCTGGTCCGGGTGAACGGGCAGCGGTCACGCACCGAGGGCGAGTACGAGCTGGTCGACACCGGGATCTTCGACGAGGACCGGTTCTGGGCGGTCACCGTCGACTACGCCAAGGCCGGCACACACGACGTCTGCATCGCGGTCACCGTCGCCAACCGGGGCCCGGAAACCGCCACCCTGCACGTGCTGCCCACCCTGTGGTTCCGCAACACGTGGTCGTGGGGGCTGCCAGGCCGCCGGGTCCCGAAGATCATCGGTACGCCGGGGCGGCTGTCCGGGCGGCACCGCTCACTGGGCCACATCACCCTCGACGGGCAGGACACGCCCCACCCGCTGATGTGCGACAACGAGACGAACGCGCAGCGGCTGTGGGGGCTGCCCGGCCGCAGTTCGTTCCCCAAGGACGGGATCAACGACCACCTGACGCTCGGCATGCCGACGGTGAACCCGGCCGGGACCGGCACCAAGGGTGCGCTGCACTACCGGGTGACGCTGGGGGCGGGCGAGAGCCGTACGATCCGGCTCCGGCTCACCCAGAGCGAGCGGGCGCTGCCGCCGGCCGACCTCGGCGACGGCTGGGCCGCGGTGATGCGCGACCGGCTCGCCGAGGCCGACGAGTTCTTCGCCGAGGTGCTGCCGGAGGCGGCCACCGACGACGAGAAGGACGTGGCCCGGCAGGCCGTAGCCGGCCTGATGTGGGGCAAGCAGTTCTACCACTTCGACGTCAAGCAGTGGCTGCACGGCGACCCGGGCAACGCCCCGCCGCCACCGGGCCGGCGCTACGGGCGCAACAACGGCTGGTGGCACATGAACAGCTTCGACGTGATCAGCATGCCGGACCCGTGGGAGTACCCCTGGTACGCCGCCTGGGACCTGGCGTTCCACTGCGTCAGCATCGCCCGCGTCGACCCGGGTTTCGCCAAGTCCCAGCTCCTGCTGCTGCTCCGCGAGTGGTACATGCATCCGAACGGGCAGATCCCGGCGTACGAGTGGTCGTTCTCGGACGTGAACCCGCCGGTGCACGCCTGGGCCGCGTTGCAGGTCTTCAAGATCGACGGCGGGCGGGACTTCGACTTCCTCTCCCGCGTGATGCACAAGCTGCTGCTCAACTTCACCTGGTGGGTCAACCGCAAGGACGTCGGCGGCAACAACGTCTTCGAAGGCGGCTTCCTCGGGCTGGACAACGTCGGGCCGTTCGACCGGTCGGCCGCGCTGCCGGTCGCCGGGGTGCTGGAGCAGTCCGACGGCACCGGCTGGATGGCCATGTACGCGCTCAACCTGCTCGACATGGCGATCATCCTGGCCCTGCACGACCGGGCCTACGAGGACATGGCCACCAAGTTCTTCGAGCACTTCACGTACATCGCGGAGGCGGCGTACCGGCAGGGGCTGTGGGACGAGGAGGACAGCTTCTTCTACGACGTGCTGCGCCTGCCGGACGGCCACCGGGTGCCCCTCAAGGCCCGCTCGATCGTCGGCCTGCTGCCGCTGGCCGCCACCACCCGGCTCACCGCGGAGACCCTCAACCGGCTCCCGGAGATCAACTCACGGGTCCGGTGGATGCTGCATCACCAGGGTGAGTTCGGTGACGTGATCAGCGCCCGGCGCCTCGGCGGCGCCGACCGGCGCCGCCAGCGCCTGCTCAGCATGGTCGGTCAGGACCAGCTGCTGCGCATTCTCGCGCGTCTGCTCGACCCGGAGGAGTTCCTTTCCCCGTACGGGCTGCGCACCCTGTCCCGCGCCCACCTGGAGAAACCGTTCACGGTGTCGCTGGGCGGCTCGGACTTCACCGTCGGCTACGAGCCGGCCGAGAGCACCAGCGGCCTGTTCGGCGGCAACTCCAACTGGCGCGGCCCGGTGTGGATGCCGGTCAACTACCTCCTGGTCCAGGCGCTGCGGGAGTTCGCCGAGTTCTACGGCGAGGACCTGCAGGCGGAATACCCGACCGGCTCGCAGCGCAAGGCCGGGCTCACCGAGATCGCCGACGACCTGTCCCGCCGCCTGATCGGCCTGTTCGTGCCGGACGCCGAGGGCCGCCGGCCGATCTACGGCGCCACCGAACTGTTCCAGGCGCACCCGGACTGGAAGGACCTGATCGCCTTCCCGGAGTACTTCAACGGCGACGACGGGGCCGGCCTGGGCGCCTGGCACCAGACCGGCTGGACGGCCCTGGTCATCGACCTGATCTTCAACCTGCGTACCCGGATCAATCCGGAACAAGATCGCTGATCATCGCTTGGAAGGCGCCGCCGCGCGGAACGCGGCGAAGGGCGCCTCCCACTACTGCTGACGTCAGTGGGCCTGGGTGACGATCACCTCGGCCACGTGGCGCAGCTGCTCGTGGTCGGGGTGGAAGCCGGCGGCGATGTCCGGGTGCAGGCCGGCCCGCGCCTGCTCCAGGAGCATGCGGGTGACCTGTTCGACGCTCTCCCCCGCGTACTGGTGGCGGACCTTGACGGTCGCGGCCTGGAGGGCGGAGCTGAGCTGCTCCTCCAGGGGACCGCGCAGTTTCTCCTCCACCGGGGTGAGCGTGCGGGGGTCGAGAGTGACATGCGGCTCGGCCAAGGTTTCCCTCCGGAGGTCAGCGACGCCAGCCGGATACCCGTACATCCGGCGACGGTAAACCCGGCGGGGCCGGCTCCGCCCGCGTTTCACCTCGACGGAGGATCGGGGCGGTCCGGCCGTGCCACGGGCACTCCGCGGCACGGCCGGGCCCGCTCAGTCGATCGAGTACGCGAGGTTCGGCCGCAGCCAGCGCTCCACCTCGTCGACCGGGACGCCGCGGCGCCGCGCGTAGTCCTCGATCTGGTCCTTCCCGAGCCGGCCGACGGTGAAGTAGCGGGACTCCGGGTGCGCGAAGATCAGGCCGCTGACCGCGGCGGCCGGGGTCATCGCGTACGACTCGGTGAGGCCGACGCCGATCGCCGACGTGCCGAGCAGCTCGAACAGGTCGCGCTTCTCGCTGTGGTCCGGGCAGGCCGGGTAGCCGAGGGCCGGGCGGATGCCGCGGAAGCGTTCGGCGTGCAGGTCCTCCAGCTTGGGCTGGGCGTCCGGCTCGAACCAGTCGCGGCGGGCCTTGAGGTGCAGGTACTCGGCGAACGCCTCGGCCAGCCGGTCGGCCAGGGCCTTGACCATGATGGCCCGGTAGTCGTCGTGCTCGGCCTCGTACTTCGCGGCCAGCTTCTCGGCGCCGTGGATGGCCACCGCGAACCCGCCCAGGTGGTCCCCCGCGGGGGCGATGTAGTCGGCGAGGCAGCGGTTGGCCCGGCCGGCCGGCTTCTCGGTCTGCTGCCGCAGCATCGGGAAGGACGCGCCGTTCGCCAGTCTGATGTCGTCGCCGTCGGCGTGCGCCGGCCAGAACCCGTACAGGCCGCGGGCCTGGAACGAGCCCTCCGCGATGATCTGGTCGAGCAGCGTGTTGGCGTCGTCGAACAGTTCGCGGGCGACCGGCTGGTCGAGGATCGCCGGGTACTTGCCCTTGAGTTCCCAGGCCAGGAACAGGAATTGCCAGTCGATCAGCCGGCGCAGCTCGGCGATGGTCGGCGCCACCTCGCGGACACCGGTGAACGCGGGCGCCGGCAGGTCGCCGAAGTCGACCGTCTCGCGGTTGGCGCGGGCCTGCTCCAGGGTGAGCAGCGGCTGCGAGTGGCGCTGCTCGTGCTGGATCCGCAGGCGCTCCTGCTCGGCCCGGTTGGCCTCGTCGAGCTTGCCGGCGCGGACCGGGTCGAGCAGGTCGGAGACCACGCCGACCACACGGGAGGCGTCCAGCACGTGCACGGTCGGCGCATCGTACGCCGGGGCGATCCGCACCGCGGTGTGCTGTTTGGACGTGGTGGCCCCGCCGATCAGCAGCGGAAGTTTCATGCCCCGCCGCTGCATCTCGGCGCCGACCGCGACCATCTCGTCCAGCGACGGGGTGATCAGGCCGGAGAGGCCGATGGCGTCGGCGCCCTCGGCGATCGCGGTGTCCAGGATCTTGGCGGCCGGAACCATCACACCGAGGTCGATCACGTCGTAGTTGTTGCAGCCCAGCACCACGCCGACGATGTTCTTGCCGATGTCGTGGACGTCGCCCTTGACCGTGGCCAGCACGACCTTGCCCTGGCCGCGGTGGTTGCCGCTCTCCTCCTTCTCCTGCTCCATGTAGGGCAGCAGGTAGGCGACCGACCGCTTCATCACGCGGGCGCTCTTGACCACCTGGGGCAGGAACATCTTGCCGGAGCCGAAGAGGTCGCCGACCACGCCCATGCCGTCCATGAGCGGGCCCTCGATGACGTCGAGCGGGCGGGGCAGCTTCTGCCGGGCCTCCTCGGTGTCCGCCTCGATGAAGTCGACGATGCCGTGCACCAGGGCGTGGCTGAGCCGCGCCTCGACCGGGGCGTCGCGCCAGGAGAGGTCGACCTCGCGCTTGGCGCCCGAGCCGGTGACGGTGGAGGCGAAGGTGACCAGGCGGTCGGTGGCGTCCTCGCGGCGGTCGAAGAGCACGTCCTCGACCAGCTCCAGCAGGTCGGCCGGGATGTCCTGGTAGACGGCGAGCTGGCCGGCGTTGACGATGCCCATGTCCAGGCCCGCCCTGACGGCGTGGAACAGGAACGCCGAGTGCATGGCCTCGCGGACCACGTCGTTGCCGCGGAAGGCGAACGACAGGTTCGAGATGCCCCCGCTGGTACGGGCGCCGGGGCACCGCTGCTTGATCAGCGGGAGGGCCTCGATGAACGCCTTCGCGTACCCGTTGTGCTCGGCGATGCCGGTGGCGACGGCCAGCACGTTGGGGTCGAAGATGATGTCGTGCGGGTCGAAGCCGTCACCGACCAGCAGGTCGTAGGCGCGGCCGCAGATCTCCACCTTGCGGTCGCGGGTGTCGGCCTGGCCCTGCTCGTCGAAGGCCATCACCACCACACCGGCGCCGAAGTCCCGGATCCGGCGGGCGTGTTCGAGGAACGGGCCCTCGCCCTCCTTGAGGCTGATCGAGTTGACCACGCCCTTGCCCTGCACGCACTTGAGGCCGGCCTCGAGCACCGAGAACTTCGAGCTGTCGATCATGATCGGGATCCGGGCCACCTCGGGCTCGGTGGCGATCAGGTTGAGGAAGGTGACCATGGCCCGCTCGCTGTCCAGCAGGTCGGCGTCCATGTTCACGTCGAGCAGGTTGGCGCCGCCGCGCACCTGGTCCAGGGCCACGTCCACGGCGGCCTGGTAGTCGTCGGCCTCGATGAGGCGGCGGAACTTGGCCGAGCCGGTGACGTTGGTCCGCTCACCGATCATGACGAAGCCGGTGTCCGGGCCGATCGCGAACGGCTCCAGGCCGCTGAACCGGGTGGTCGGGGCGGGCGGGTCGATGACGCGCGGAGCCGCGCCGGCGACGGCGGAGGCGACCGCCGCGATGTGCGCCGGGGTGGTGCCGCAGCACCCGCCGACGATGTTGACCAGGCCGTCCGCGGCGAAGCCCTGGAGCAGCCCACCGGTCACGGCGGGGGTCTCGTCGTAGCCGCCGAACGCGTTGGGCAGGCCGGCGTTGGGGTGGGCGGCGACGTAGACGTTCGACAGCCGGGCCAGGTCGGTGACGTGCGGGCGGGCCTCGGTCGCGCCGAGCGCGCAGTTCACCCCGACGATCAGCGGCTCGGCGCGCTCGATCGACCGCCAGAACGCCTCGACGGTCTGGCCGGAGAGGGTACGCCCGGAGAGGTCCACGATGGTGACGGAGATCCACAGCGGGATCTCCGGGGCCACCTCACGGGCCGCCGCGACGGCCGCCTTCGCGTTCAGCGTGTCGAAGATCGTCTCGATCAGGAAGATGTCGACGCCGCCCTCGGCCAGCGCCGACATCTGCTCCGCGTAGGTCGCCTTGACCTGGTCGAAGGTGACCGCGCGGTAGGCCGGGTCGTCGACCTTGGGCGACAGCGAGAGGGTGACGTTGAGCGGGCCGACCGAGCCGGCCACGAACCGGGGGCGGCCGTCCTTCGCGGTGGCCTCCTCGACGGCCTGGCGGGCCAGTCGGGCACCCTGCACGTTCATCTGCCGCACCAGGTGCTCCAGCCCGTAGTCGGCCTGGGCGATGCTGGTCGCGGTGAACGTGTTGGTGGTGGTGATGTCGGCGCCGGCCGCCAGGTACTGCCGGTGGACGTCGAGGATGACGTCCGGCCGGGTGAGGATCAGCAGGTCCGGGTCGCCGGTGACGTCCTGCGGGTGGTCCGCCGGGATGAGCTCGTTGCGGTAGTCGGCCGGGGTCAGCTTCGCGCCCTGGAGCATCGTGCCCCACGCGCCGTCCAGCACCAGAATTCGCTCAGCGAGCAGCTCACGCAGCTGGGTGACGGTCTGAGTCAACGAGAACACCTCCGAGATCCCTGAGAAGTCGGAGGCGCCCTTGTTTCGGGTGGTTCACCGGTCGAGCGTGACGGGTGGGCCCCGCTGCAGCGCCTCTCGGCCGGACCGTCAACGATACCGACCCTTTCACTTCGCGTCCCCGTAGGCACCAACCACTGAGACGTCCAACGGGAAACGCACCGTGGTGGCGCCGAAGAGCAGACGGCCGGCCGATGCCGCGCTCGCGTGCACCGCCGCCACCACGCGGTCGGCCTGCTCGACCGGGCAGTGCACGACCACCTCGTCGTGCACGAACAGGACCAGCTCGGCGTCGGTGCCGGCCAGCTCGGTGCGCAGGGTGGCGAGCAGGACCAGCGCCCACTCGGCGGCCGTGGCCTGGATCACGAAGTTGCGGGTGAACCGGCCTCTCGCCCGGCCGGGTGGTGGGGCCACCTCGTCCGGGGGATCGAGCCCGGCCTCGCGCCACGACCCGGCCACCGGCGGGCAGGTCCGCCCGAGCCAGGAGCGGACCAGACCACCGGCCTCCCCGGTGCGGGCGGCGGCCTCCACGTAGTCGAAAGCGGTCGGGTAGTGGCGGCGGAGCACGGCGAGGGCCGGGATGGCGTCGCCGCCGGTCTGGCCGTACATGGCGCCGAGCAGGGCGATCTTGGCCTTGCCACGGTCGCCGTCGAACGAGTCGGCGGCCAGTGCGGCGTACAGATCCCCGGCGGCGGCGGCCCGGGCCAGGCGTTCGTCACCGGAGACGGCGGCCAGGACGCGGGGCTCCAGCTGGCCGGCGTCGGCGACCACGAAGGTGTGACCGGGATCGGCCACCACGGCCCGGCGCACCACCTTCGGGACCTGGAGGGCGCCGCCGCCCCGGGTCGCCCAGCGGCCGGAGACGACGCCTCCCGGGACGTACTCCGGGCGGAAGCGGCCGTCCCGCACCCAGGCGTCGCACCAGGCCCAGCCGTGCGCGGTCCAGATCCGGTACAGCTCCTTGAACGCCAGCAGCGGCGCGACCGCCGGATGGTCGACCCGGCGCAGCACCCAGCGGCGGGTGTTGGGGATCTCGATGCCGGCCCGGTGGAACGCGCGCACCACCTCGGCCGGCAGGTCGGGGTGCAGGCCGTGGGTGCCGAACGCGGCGTTGATCTCGGCGGTCAGCTCGGCGAGGCGGCGGGGCGGGCCCATCGGCTGCGGTGGGCCGAGCAGCTCACGCAACAGCTCGTCGTGGATGTCGGCGCGCCACGGCAGACCGGTGTGGCCCATCTCGGCGGCGATCAGGGCGCCGGCGGACTCGGCGGCCACCAGCATCCGGAACCGGCCGGGCTGACCGGTCCCGCTGATTCCGCGCGCCTGGTCCTCGTACACCTCGAGAAGGTCGGCGATCTCCACGCGCTCGGCCGGAACCGCGTCGAAGAGGGCGACCTGCGCGAAGCCCGGCGGTTCGGCGTCCGGCCGGGGCCGGTCCGGAGGGACCGGGAGGCCGCGCAGACGGGCGACGGCCGCGGCGAGCCCGCGTGGCTCACCCCACCGGCCCGCGTGGCCGAGCAGCAGCGCCTCGGTCAGCTCGAGATCGTGGCAGCGGGCCACCCGGACGCCGGCGCGCAGCAGGGCGGGGTAGACGTCGGTGGTCGAGGTCCACACCCAGCGTGGCTGCTCGGCGGCCTCCAGAGCGGCGACCGCGGCGGCCAGATCGGGGACGTGCCACCGCTCGCCTGAAGCGTGCCGGCCCAGACGGCCACCGGGGCCGTCCGGGTCGGGAACCACCGCTACCAGCACCGGGCCATTGTCGCCCGGGGGTATGACAACTTTTACTTGACCGCGCCCGCGGTCAGACCGGCCTGGATCTGCCGCTGGAAGATCGCATAGACCACGATCATCGGCAGGATGCTCAGGGTGAGCGCGGCGAACAGCGTCGACCACTCGGCGTGGTAACCGGCCTGCGTGGAGATGTTCGCGATGCCCTGGGTGAGCACCCACTTCTGGTCGGCGCCCTGCCCCTGCATGATCACCAGCGGCAGCAGGTACTGGTTCCACTGCCCCACGATGTTGAAGATCGTGATGCTGACCAGGCCGGACTTCGCCATCGGCATCATGATCTGGAAGAACTTGCGGGTGTGCGAGGCGCCGTCGACCGTCGCGGCCTCGTCGATCTCGTGCGGCAGCGTCCGGAAGAACGCGGCCAGGAAGAAGACGGTGAACGGCAGCGAGTAGGCGATGTAGACCAGGATCAGGCCGAGGTACGAGTTCAGCAGCCCCAGGTTCTTCAGGATGTGGAAGAGCGGGGCGAGCGCCATGAACGTCGGGAAGGCCAGACCGGAGACGAACAGGAAGTAGAGCACCCGGTTGCCGGGGAAGGTGTACCGGGCCAGCACGTAGGCGGCCATCGACCCGAACAGCATGGTGCCGGCGGTGCTGACCGCCACCACGAAGACGCTGTTCAGGAAGTAGCGGCCGATGTGCGCCTGGTCCCACGCGGAGACGTAGGTCTCCAGCGAGAACGAGGCCGGCAGGGAGAACGGCTCACCCAGGAAGATCTCGGTGTTGGTCTTGAACGAGGCCAGCAGCACCCAGATCAGTGGTCCGGCGGTGACCAGAGCCCAGAAGACGAGGGCCACGTGGGCCAGGCCGTTGAAGGCGCGGACCTGACGGTGGATCTCCACCTTCTTCTGCGACTTCTTCTCGGAGACGGCCGCGGTCAAAGTGGTCATGTGCGGGCCTCTCAGACGGCGTCACGTCGCGTGACCCGCAGGGTCAGCGCGGCGAAGGTCAGGGTCAGGAAGAACAGCACCACGCCGAGCGCGGAGGCGTACCCGACCTGCGAGTACTCGAAGGTGTTGCGGTAGATCATCATGGCCAGCACCGAGGTCGCGCCGTCCGGGCCACCGCGGTCCACGGTCATGATGTTGATCAGGGCGAACGCGTCGAACGCGGCGATGCCCAGGTAGACCCACGCGGTCTGGATGGTGCCCCAGAGCAGCGGCAGGGTGATCCGGAAGAAGAGGGTGACCCGGGTGGCGCCGTCCAGCGCCGCGGCCTCGTAGATCTCGTGCTCGATCGAGCCCATGCCGGCCGAGAAGAGCACCACGTAGAAGCCGACCGCCTGCCAGACCAGCACCACCAGGATGCAGGTCAGCGCCCAGCGCTCGTCGGCCAGGAACAGCCACGGCGCCCAGGAGTCCGGGAGCAGGCCGTTGATCATGCCGCTCTTGTCCGAGGCGAACACCCGGCCGAAGATCACCGCGACGATGGCGAGGGCCATCAGCTGCGGGAAGAAGAAGATCACCCGGTAGACCTTGGAGCCCCAGACGCCGCGGGTCATGCCGCCCTTCGATCCGCCGCCCACGTTCAGCAGGAACGCGAAGAGCAGACCGAGCGCGATCGTCACGATCGGCAGCAGCAGGAGCAGGTAACCGTTGTGCCGCAACGACTTCCAGAAGAGGTCGTCGTTCCACAGTTTGACGAAGTTGTCGAAGCCGACGTACTTGATCGGTCCGAACCCGGACCAGCTGGCCACGGACAGCTGGAAGGTCTGGATGTACGCCGCCACCACGAAGGTGGCGTAGAGCGCCACCGGCACGGCAAGGAAGCCGATGATGAAGGGGTACTTACCGTGCCGCATGGCGCTCTACCTCACTACTACTAGCTACGGGTTTGCTTCTGGACCGAGGAGTCCTTGGCGAGCGCCTGTGAGGCGGCCTCCATCCGGTCACAGAACTTCTGCGCGTCGCCGCCCTTGAACATCAGGTCGTTGACGGCGCTCAGCGACTCGTCGCCGAGCTTCTTGTACCAGGTGTCGAACAGGTAGCCCATGAAGACGTCCTTGCCGGCCTTGTTCAGCGCCTCGTTGGCGCTGCTCAGGCCGGGGGACAGCTCGACACCGTCAGCGGCGCCGAGCACCACGGTCAGCGACTTGGTGAGCCTGGTGAACTCGGTCGCTGCCTCCTTGGAGAGCATGACCCGCAGGTACTCCATGCCGCCGCGCGGGTTCTTGCCCTTCGACGACGCGAAGTAGATCTCGCCGGCCGCGGCGTTCATCGCGGTCGCCGGGAGCTTGTCCGAGGCGGTGACGCTCGGGTACGGCGCGACCGCGTACTTGAAGGTCGGCGGGGTGTCCTTGGCCTGCTCGTTCTCCAGCCAGGAGCCGCACGGGTAGAAGGCGACCTTGTCCTGGTTCTGCTGGAGCTGGACCTCGGTGTGCTTGAGGCCGAGGAACGACTTGTCCAGGTACTTCTTGCCGACCTCGGCCCAGGCCTTGGCGGCCTCGAGGACGGCCGGGTTCGTCCACGCGCCGGGCTTCAGGTTGTCGATGTCCTTGAGGACCTGCTCGGTGCCGATCTTTCCGGCGCTGGTGAGCAGGGCACGGACCATGTAGTACGCGGCGTTCGCGCCGGCGTAGCCGAACGGGACGATGCCGGCGGCCTGGATCTTGTCGCAGAGGGTGATGAAGTCGGCCCAGGTGGCCGGCGGGGTCCAGCCGTTCTTCTCGAACAGGGTGGCGTTGTACCACATGCCGAAGACGGTGTACGAGTAGTTCAGCGCGTACGGCTTGCCGTTGTAGCTGCCCCACTCGGCGGTGCCCGGGACCAGCGTCTCCGCCACGGTCTTGCCGGGGATGTCGAAGGACGCGGCGGCGTACAGCTCGGTCAGGTCCTGGGCCTGGCCGGCCGCCACGATGGCGCCGAAGTCCATCATCTTGGCGCCGGAGTTGTTGATCATGTCGGGCGCGTCGCCGGCGTTGAGGCGCGGCTGAACGGTCGTCGAGATCTCCTGCGTCGCCGAGTAGGCGACCTTCGACTCCGGCCACTTCTTGTTGTAGATCGGGGTGTCGACGTCGGTGGCGTACTTGGTGCCCAGACCGCCGTCGAAGATCACGATCTCGATCGGCGCCTTCGGGTCGATGCCCAGCGGGTTGTCCGCGGACTTCGTACCGGTGGCCTGCTCGGTCGTGTCCTCGTCGCCCCCGCCCACACAGGCGCTGAGCATGCCGACCGCCGGGGTCGCCGCCAGGCCGACCGCGGCGGCGCGGCGCAGCAGGGTGCGGCGGTCCAGTTCGGAGTTCGTTATGTCAGACATCGATGTCCTTTCGGGTTCAGCCCTTGACGGCGCCGGCCGTCAAACCGGTGGCGATGTTGCGCTGGATCAGGAGGAAGAACACCACCACCGGGATGGAGGTGATGATCGCACCGGCCATGAGAGGACCCCATGCGGTGCCACGTTCGGTCTGGTTGTAGAGCAGCCAGGCCATCAGGTTCTGGTTCTTCGGGTCGTTCAGCGTGTTGATGATGATGAATTCATTCCACGCCTGGATGAACCCGTAGACCGAGGTGGCGACGAGACCGGGACCGGTGAGCGGCAGGATGATCCGCCAGAACACCTGGGCCCGGGTACAGCCGTCGATCATCGCGGCCTCGTCCAGCTCCCGCGGGATGCCGGAGATGAAGCCGCGCAGTGTCCACACCGTGTACGGCAGCAGCAGCACCAGGTAGACCAGCGCCACGCCGACGAGCGAGTTGGTGAGGTTGACGCTCTGGAGCATCAGGAAGAGCGGGATGAGCAGGGCCAGGAACGGCACCAGCTGGACCGCCAGGACGACCAGGATGATCGCCTTGCGGCCGTAGAAGCTGAACCGGGCGATCGCCAGCGCCGCCAGGAAGCCCACCACCAGCGCCGCGGCCACCGCCATCGCGGTGATGATCAGACCGTTGACCATGCTCGGGATGAACAGCTCCTCGCCGAGCGCCGACTTGAAGTTGTCCAGCGTGAAGTCGTGCGGCCAGAAGGTGGGTGTGAAGCTGCGGACCTCGCGGTCCGGCTTGAACGCCGTGTTGAGCACCCAGTACACCGGGAAGATCATGATCAGACCGAAGACGATACCGGTGGCGTTCGCGAAGAACGTTCCGGTACGGCTACGTCCGACGGTGATCACACCATCGTCGTGGCGGGCCATCAGTCCACCTCTCCGATCTTGAACATCTGGCGGATGTAGAAGACCATCACGCCGAACATCAGGAGCACGGTGATCACCGAGATCGCCGAGCCGTAGCTGTAGATGGAACGCCCGAACGCCTGCGTGTAGGAGTAGGTCGCCAGGGTCTGGTAGACCGGCTCCGGGTGGCCGTCGCGCAGCGCCCAGTTCTGGGTGAAGAGGCCGAAGTTCCAGATCACCGACAGCGTGGTGACGATCATCAGCAGCGGCTTCAGGATCGGCAGGGTGATGTTGCGCAGCGACTGCCAGGGGTTGGCGCCGTCCACCGTGGCGGCCTCCAGGAGCTCCTTGGGCACCTGGGTGAGGCCGGCGCTCAGCGAGATCGCCAGGAACGGGATGCCGGCCCAGACCACCAGCGCGGTGATCACCGCCCAGCCCTCCCACGGGTTGACGAACCAGCTGTGGGTGGAGTAGTCGAGGCCCAGCTGGGTGAGCACGTAGTTGAGGACGCCGAAGTCCGAGTCGGTCAGCCAGCGGAAGGCCTGCGCGGCGACCAGCTGGGGCAGGGCCCAGACGAACATCATCGCGATCATCATGAACATCCGGACGCCGCGGGTGACCCGCCGCATGAGCAGCGCGATGCCCAGCCCGGCCAGCACCGAGAGGGTGACCGAGACGACCGTGAAGCCCGCGGTCCGCCCGACGACGCCCCAGAAGACGCTGTCGGTGAGGGCCTTCGTGTACTGGTCGACGCCGGCCCACGGCGGGGTGGCGCCGGAGAACAGTTCCCGCAGCCGCATGTTCTGGAAGGACAGCACGATCATGCGGTAGAGCGGGTAGCCCAGCATCGCGATCAGGATCAGCAGCGTGGGCAGGGAGAGCAGCCAGGCGACACCGGAGTCGCGCTGGCTACGGGAGCGCACTCGCTTGGCGGTCTTGGGCGGCGTGGCCTGCGGCGCCGGTGCCGGGGCGGGCCGGGAGTCGACGGCGTGCATCATGATCCTCCAGTGCGGTGTGCCGCCCGCCCGAGGGCGGGCGGCACCTGCGTCATCAGGCCTCGTTGAGCGTGGCGGCGATCTGCTCGTCAGCCCACTTGGCGCCGTCGGCCACCGTCTTCTTGCCGGTGAGGATGTCGGTCAGCATGGTCTGGAGGATGTTGCCCTTCTCCACGTCGGCCCACTTCTCGGCGTTCGGCGGGAACCAGCTGTTCTTCGCGGACAGCGCGGCCGGCGCGATCTTCGGGTTGTCGGTGGCGGCCTTGTCCAGCAGCGCGGTCGCGTTCGGCAGCGCGCTGGCCTTGATCAGGCCCTCCATCGACTTGCTGTCGGTGAAGTACTTGACCCACTGAGCGGCGAGCTCCTTGTTGGCGCTCTTCGCGGTCACACCCAGGTTGGAGCCACCGAGGAAGGACGGCACCTCGGGCAGCGGGGCGGCGGCCAGCTTGCCCTTGACCTTGGTCGGGACCAGCGCGGAGTTCGGGTCGTTCGGGTCCTTGCGGACCTCCTCGGCGACACCCTGCTCCCAGGCGTTGCCGTAGAAGATGCCGCCCGAGCCCTGCGAGAAGATGCCGGCCTGCTCGTTCTCGTTCTTGGTGACGTCGGCCTTCGAGTACTTCTTGACCATGTCGACCCAGCGCTGCAGGCCCTCCTGCGACTGCGGGGTGGAGAGCTGGCCGACCCACTTGCCGCCGTCCTGCTTGGCGATCTCGCCACCGGTCGACTTGACCCAGGACATCGCCGCGTACCAGTACTGGCCCGGCATGTAGACGGCGCTGAACTTCTTGTCGGCCGCGTTGCCGGTCTGGAGCTTGTCGGCCGCGGACAGGAAGTCGGCGTAGGTCTTCGGGGCCTCGGTGATGCCGGCCTTCTCGAAGAGGTCGGTGCGGTAGATCATCACGCGGGCACCGGCGTAGTAGGGCACGCAGTAGGTCTTGCCCTCGGACTCACAGGCGCCGGAGAGGCCGGACAGCCAGGTGCCGGAGTTCTCGAAGTCACCCTTGTTCAGCTCGGCGAAGCCGCCGGAGAAGACGTACTTGGAGAACTCGGTGTTGCCCAGCTCGACGACGTCCGGGACGTCCGAGCCGGCCAGCGTCGCGTCCAGCTTGGTGAGGTGGTTGGCCCACTGCTGGTACTCGACGTTGACCTGCGCGCCGGTGGCCTCGGTGAACCGCTTGGAGGCGTCCTCGACGACGCTCTTCCAGCTGGTCTCGGCGTCGACCATGAGCCAGACCTTGATGGTCTTGCCCTTGCCGTCGACCGTGCCGTTGGCCGAGGTCGCACCCTCGTCGCTACCGGAGTTGCCGCAGGCGGCCGCACCGAACAGCGACGCGGCGAGCGCCGCCGCGACCGCGATCTTGCGCTTCACTTTTCCTCCCGAGGGGATTTCATACTTTTTAAGGGTTCAGCTGTCTTTCGCGGCCTTGTGCCCGTGCACCGCCTGAGCGGTGCGCTGGAACGCGGCGTGCGAACGTTCGTGAGTTCGTTGCGCGACGGCGACGTACAGCAGGTCGAGAACGACCAGCTGGGGGTGGCGGGCGCTGAGCGCGTCCGGCCGGAAGGTCGTCGCCTGCGTGGCGGTGAGCAGGACGATGTCCGCGAGCTCGGCCAGTGGGGAACGGGGGAAACTGGTCAGCGCGATCGTGGTGGCGCCCCGGCTGCTCGCCTCGGCGAGCAGCTCGATCGTCTCGCCGGTCTCGCCACTGTGCGAGATGCCGAGCGCGACGTCGCCGGGCCTCGACAAGGCGGCGCTGGCCAGACCGTTGTGCACGTCGGTCCAGGCCCACACCGGAATGCCGATGCGGTGCAGACTGAACTGCATCTCCTCGCCGACCAGCGCGCTTCCGCTGGCGCCGAAGATGTTCACCCGTGGCGCGGCGGCGATCGCCACCGCGGCCCGCTCCACCTCGCCCAGGTCGAGCAGCGAGGCGGTGTCGTGCATGGCCCGCGTGTCGGCCGCCATGATCTGCGCGAGGACCCGCTCGAGCGGGTCGCTCGGCTGGATCTCCCGGCCGATGTCCACGGTCCAGCCGGCCGAGCGGGCCCGGCCGGTCTCCGCCGCGATGCCGAGGCGAAGGTCCGCGTATCCGTCGAAGCCGACCGCCCGGCAGAACCGGGTGATCGTCGCGGGCGACGTGCCGCTGCGCTCGGCCAGCTCGACGATGGTGGCCCGGGAGGCCGCGGCGGGGTCGGCGAGCACCTGCTCGGCGACGCGCTGCAGCGCCCCGGTGAAGTCCGGCAGCAATGTCCTGACCCGGGCGAGCACCCCGTCGACGGGCGGATGGTCCACGCCGTTCGCGGTGGTGGTGCGCCCGCCCCCGTGGTCGCTCCCGTTGCTCCTGTTCAGAGCGGCGTGGGCGCGAACCAGCGAGGGGGCCGCCGCGGTCCACGCGGCGCCGTCCATCTCCGGCTCAGCCATCGGTCACCCTTTCAGGAAGGACTGTTTACTGTCGCGGTAAAAGTTCTTACTAACCGCCCCTCGCTGTCAAGGCTGTGAAGGAAGTTTTCAAACCGTTACCGGAGCAGCGCAGATGAACTGATGTTTCGGACGGGGCGGATGACCGCCATCGATCCCCAAATGGCCGATACGACGTGGCCGCCATCACATGTCTGAATTACTCGCTTTTGTGATCGCCCGAACAGCCGATGCGCGCCCGGCCATTTCGGTGAGTCGCGATCATCCGATCACCCGGTCTCCGTGACGCGCTGAAACGTTGTCGTCACACCCGAAACAAGATCAAAAAAATTTCCGGTACGCCGTACGCGCGGGCCGTGGAAGCATAGGGGCAATTGCTCTCATTTCAGGAGAAACAGGCATGCGATGGTTTCCGGTGATCGTCATGGCGGCCCTGGCTCTCCCCGGCCCCGCCCACGCGAAAGTCACCTTCGACTTCGCCACCAACACCGGTTTCGTGGACGCCGAGGACGTGCGGCAGGCCTTCGACTGGGACGCCGCCACCCTTCGGGCCCGGGCGAAAGGCCTGGAGTTCGAGCACGTGAAGCTGGTTCAGGACGTCTACGCGGTGGTGTGCGCCCGAGCCGGCGCCCGCCCCGTCCGGGCGGTACACACCGCCCAGGACGCGAAAGAGTTCCTCACCGTCACGGTGGTCCGCGCGGCGGGCACGCGGAAGATCACCGGCTTCCGGATCGTCAAGGCCTACGCCGGCATCTCCGGCACCACGGTCCCCCCGACGCCGGGCACACCCTGCCCCGAGCCGAAGCCGGACGACCAGGTCCGCACGTCCCGGCTCGTGTCGACCACGGTCACCACCACGCTCGTCGCGAAATCCGGCCCGGATCGTGTGGAGCTCTACCAGATCCGGACCGGACCGCCCGTCCCGGCCGCGGCGCAGCCCGCCCTGGCCACGGTGCAGGCCGCCCTGTCTACGGCACAGGCCGCCCAGTCCACCGCGCAGGCCGCCCCGTCCGCGGCGCAGCCCGCCCTGTCTACGGCACAGCCCGCCCTGTCTACGGCACAGCCTGCCCAGTCTGCGGCGCCGCCCGTCCCGGCCGCGGCGGTGTCACGGCCGGATCAGGCCTCCGCCGTGTCGCGGACCGCCTGAGCGAAGACCTCGGAGCGGTGTTCGAAGTTGCGGAAGCGGCCGTAGCTGGGTGCGGCCGGGGACAGCAGCACCACTCCCCCGGCTGGGGTGATCTTGCGAGCCAGGCGGACGGCGTCGACCAGGTCCTCGGCCGGTTCGGTCCGGACCCGGGGCAGGCGGGCCAGCGCCTCCAGGATGCGGGGGCCGCTGTCCGGCAGGCCGATCACGGTGAGTTCCCGGTCGGCCAGAAAATCACGTAACGGTGAGTAGTCAAGGCCGCGGTCGTTTCCGCCGACGAGCACGGTGAGTGGCCGGTTCTCGTACGCCTCGATGGCGTGCATGGCGGCGTACGGACTCGTCGAGAGGGTGTCGTCGACGAACGTCAGCCCGGACGGGTCCTCGATCTCGGCGAGCCGGTGCGGCAGCCCCGCGAACGACCGGACCGCCGCCTCGACGACCGCCCGCTCCGCCTCCACGTCCACGCCCATGCCGTCCAGCACGGCCAGCGCGACACACAGGTTGCCCTCGTTGTGCCGGCCCTTGAGGCGCAGCGCGTCCCGCGGGAACAGCGGCTCGTCACTGCACCAGACCCGGCCGTCCTCGACCCGGAACCGGGAGTCCGCGGCGGCCGCCGGCACCGGCGGGAACCGGCCCGCGTCGGTGACCCCGCGGATCTCGTCACGCAGCCGCCGGTCGGTCCCGTTCACCACGATCAGCTCCGGGCCGTGCCGGAGGATGTTCAGCTTGTCCCGGTAGTACTCCCGCTCGCCGCCGTGCGCGTCCAGGTGCTCCGGGAAGAGCGAGGTGACCACCGCCACCCGCGGCGAGTCGGTCAGGTCGGCGCACTGATAACTGGACAGCTCCAGCACGTACAGCTCCGCCTCGGGCATGTCGAGCAGCGGCACGCCGATGTTCCCGCCGTACGCGTTGGGCCGCCCCACCGCCGTCAGCAGGTGGCTGATCAGGCTGGACGTGGTGCTCTTGCCCTTGCTGCCGGTGACCCCCACGGTCTTCCGGGCGTGCTCGGCCATCCACAGCGCGCTGCCGCCGGTCACCGTGATCCCGCGCGCACGCAGCTCGACCATGAACGGGTGGGTGGACGGCACCCCGGGCGACCGGACCACCACGTCGGCGCTGGCGAGGGCCGCGAAGGCGTGCTCGCCACCGGCCAGCGGCGCGAGTTCGGCCAGCTCATCGGTCCACTCCACGGACAGATAGTTGGCGCTGTCGTCGACCGCGATCAGGCGGGACGGCTGATGGCGGGCGATCGCGGTCACCGCGGCCCGGCCCTCCCGGCCGGTCCCCCAGACCGCCACCGAACGGCCGCGCAGGTCTGCCAGGCGCACGTCGTCTCCCCGCTTCGCGTCGAACCTCGTCGGACCGAACTAATATTGCCCCTCGGTCATAGGCAAGGAGACTCCGGGTGCGGTTCGACGTCATGCAGTTCCCCTCGTACACGTTCGATCCGGTGACGGGGGTGGCGGCGTTCGACTACCTGCTGGACGGACCGGAGCCACTGCGCTTCACCGAGACGATCATGCTGCCGGTGCCGGCCGACCCGGCCGTGCCGGAGGCGCTCACCCGGGTGCTCGACCTGCTGCACGTGGTGGCCGGGGTCAGCTACTTCAAGGTCGGCGCGCCGGCCCGGGTGGTCGCGCCCAAACCCGTGCCACCCCAGGTCACCGACCTTCTCACGGCCGTCTACACCAAAGGCATGGCGGAGTACGCGTACCGCAACCAGCTACCGCACGTGCTGAAGCTCACCGTGGAGGCGCCGGGCGTGATCCCGGCCGCCGGGCCCACCGGGGTCACCGGTGGCCGGCCGCTCTCCGCGGTCGGCGGCGGCAAGGACTCGATCGTCACCCTCGAGATCCTGCGCGCCGCCGGGCTCGACCCGGTGCCGTTCTCGGTCAACCCGAACCCGGTGATCGAGAAGGTGAACGCCGCCTCCAGCCTGCCCGCGCTGGCCGCCCGCCGCAAGCTCGACCCGCGGCTCTTCGAGCTCAACAAGGCCGGCGCGCTGAACGGGCACATCCCGGTCACCGCGATCAACTCGCTGATCGCCATCGCCACCGCGGTCTGGCACGGGCTCGGCCCGGTGGTGATGTCGAACGAACGGTCCGCTTCCGACCCGAACCTGATCTGGAACGGTCACGAGGTGAACCACCAGTGGTCCAAGGGCGTCGAGGCGGAGGGGCTGCTGCGGGCCGCCGTGACGGCGTACGCGGGGCTGCCCGACCCGTATTTCTCCCTGCTGCGGCCGCTGTCCGAGCTGCACATCGCCCAACTGTTCGCCGGTCACACTGCGTACGATGATGTTGTTACTAGCTGTAACAAGGCGTTCAAGTTGCACGACCCGACGGCCCGCTGGTGCGGTGACTGTCCGAAGTGCCGGTTCGTCTTCCTGGCGATGGCCCCGCACATGCCCCGGGAACGGCTCGCGCACATCTTCGGGCGGGACCTGTTCGCCGACCCGTCCCAGACGGCCGGGTTCCTGGAGCTGCTCGGCATCGACGCGCACAAGCCGTTCGAATGCGTCGGCGAGGCCGAGGAGTGCCTGGTCGCCCTCGCCATGCTGACCGACGGCGCGCCGGTCCTCGCCGAACTCCGCGCCGCCGTGCCGGCCACCGCGTGGGCCGAGGTCTCCCACTCCGACGTGTTCACCCCCGGCGGCCCGAACCACGTGCCCCCCGCCTACCGCAAGATCCTCGACGAGGCGGTCGCCGGATGAGCGAGATCTACGTGGGCAACGCCGACCCCGACGCGCTCGCCGACCGGGGCTGGCTGCTCGGGCACTTCAAACCGGAGGGCGACCCCCGGCACAGCACCGACGTCGAGATCAAGTGGGGCCGCCATCCGCGCGGCGACCGGCGGGCCGCATGGGTCCGCGGCGAGGAGCGGACCGCCCTGCTGGTGCTGATCAGCGGCTGCTTCCACATGGAGTTCCCGGAACGCACCGTCGTCCTGGACAAGCAGGGCGACTACGTGGTCTGGCCGCGCGGCGTCGACCATTCCTGGTTCGCCGCCGAAGAGTCGGTGGTCCTCACCGTCCGCTGGCCCTCCGTCCCCGGCTACGCCGTCCCCTAGCACCCTGCGCGGTCCAGGCGCCGCTGCCCTGTTCCCTTCGAACCGTCCCGCCCGCGCGACGCGCGCTGGCGGGGCGGCCCGGCCCGCACCCCACCGCCGGACTGAAATCGGTGACCCACCCGCCTGCCACCGGCAACGCCGACCGGGCGGTCGCGGCACCGCTCACCAGACACCCCACCTGCCCACTCCGGCCATAACACCACTCACCGCTGACAAGCGGTCACGGCAGCGCTCGCCAGCCGCCCCGCCTGCCCACCCCAGCCACTGCACCACTCACCCCAACCGGACAGTCACCGCAAACCTCACCAGCCGCTGCACCGCTCACACGAACCGGACAGTCACGGCAAACCTCACCTGACACCCACCTACTCACCCCAACCGCTGCACCGCTCACCCCGACCGGGCAGTCACAGCAACGCTCGCCCCCAGGCGCCCTCACCTGCCCACTCCCGGCCGTAACGCCACTCACCGCAGACAAACAGTCACGGCAGTGATCACCAAGCACCCCACCTGCCCACTCCCGGCCGTAACGCCACTCACCGCAGACGAACGGTCACGGCAGTGATCACCAGGCACCCACCCTGCCCCCTCCCGGCCGTTGCGCCGGTCGCGGCGGGTTGGTAGTTGCGCTTGACGACGCCTGCGCCACCCGGAACCCGCCGAATGTCACTCACCGCGATCAGGACGGCGATCGCGTGGAAGATCAGCGCTGTCCCTTCGGCACCGACGCGCAACACGCGCCGGCGGCCAACTCCGCTCGGCGATCCCGACCGCTTCGCGATCAGGATCGCAGCGGTGGCACCGCGAGCGCTCGCCATCCGGCGACCTTGGACGATTCACCACCGCAACCGGTGGCAACCCGTCCAAGATCCCGCCCGCTCGGCAAGCGCGAGACAACCAGCACGCCACACCACCCACCCACGGCGACCTTGAACGAATCACCACCACATCCGGTGACAACGCGCCCAAGATCGCACGGTTCAGTGGGTCTGGGACACCCAGCACGCCACCCCCGCATACCCACACGGCGACCTTGGACGATTCACCACCGCATCCGGTGGCAAGGCGTTCAAGATCGCGCCCATCCGACGAACGCGAGACACGCAGCAAGCCACACCCGCCCGCCCAACAGCGACCTTGGACGAATCACCACCACATCCGGTGGCGACGCGTCCAAGATCGCGCCCACCTGACGAACGCAAGACACGCAGCACGCCACACCCGCCCACCCACGGCGACCTTGGACGAATTGCCACCGCATCCGGTGGTGACACGTTCAAGATCGCGCGGTTCGATGGGCCCGGCACGCGCAGCACGCCACCCTCGCATGCCCACAGCGACCTTGGACGAATTGCCACCGCAACCGGTGGCAAGGCGTTCAAGATCGCTCCCATCCGACGAACGCGAGACACGCAGCAAGCCACACCCGCCCGCCTACGGCGACCTTGGACGAATTGCCACCGTATTCGGTGGTGACGCGTTCAAGATCTTGGGCGTCCGGCGTCCGGCGAGCGCGAGACACGCGGCACGCCACACCCGCCCACCCACGGCGACCTTGGACGAATTGCCACCGCATTCGGTGGTGACGCGTTCAAGATCGCGCGGTTTGGTGGGCCCGGGACGTGCAGTGTGCCGCCTGCGGATGCCTACATGGGGATTGAGGGGGTGCTGCGCCGGGAGGGGTGTGGTGTTCGGGTCTGTGGGGGCGTGGGGGCACGCGACACGCCGGAAGGCGCGTTACGGCCGTTCGGGGGCGCCTGCCTCGCGTGGCAGGGCGGAACGGTCCTGGTGTGGTCGGGGGCGGGCGCGGCGCGTACCGGAAAGGGGTCTATTCGACCGGGTCGTGGTGGATGCGCTCGGGCTGCACGCCGAGCCGGTGCAGCGCGGAGCTGGTGCTGGTCAGCATGAGCGGCGGCCCGGCCAGGTAGACCTCGAAGCCGGCCCACTCGCCGAAGGCGGCGACCACGTCGGTGACCAGGCCGGATTCGTAGGGCCCGGGATCGCCCTCGGCCACCACCGGGACCACGGCGGCGCGCGGCGCCTGGGCGGCCAGGTCGGTGAGGGCGTCGAGGTCGTAGAGCTCGGTCCGGTCGCGGACGCCCCAGAACAGGACGGCTGCCCGGTTGTCGTCGGTGGCGGCCAGTTCGGCGAGGATGGCTTTCATCGGGGCCACGCCGGTGTCGCCGGCGATCATGAGGATGCCGCGGCGTGGTTCGGCGGGAAGGCCCATGTCGCCTTCGGGGCGGGTCAGGCGGACGCGGTCGCCGGGGCGGGTCCGGTGGACGAGGGTGCCGCTGACGCCGGTCTCCGTCTTGGCCCGCACGTGCAGCTCGATGAGTTCGTCGTGGTGCGGGGAGCCGGCCACCGAGTACGGCCGCCGGACGCCGGGCACGGCGTCGACCTCGATCCGGGTGTACTGGCCGGGGCGGAACGGCATCGGCAGCGACGGCCGCAACGTGATCACCGCGAGGTCCGCACGGCGCACGTCGTGCTCGATCACCTCGGCGGGCCAGACGGTCGGCTGGTACGCGACGAGCGTCCCGCCGTGCACCAGCCACTCGTAGAGGTGCTGCCACGTCCAGCGCCAGGCCTGGTCGAAGTCCTGCCGCCAGGCGCCCGGGGCCATCCCGGCGCGCATCGCCTCGGCCAGCGCGGCGCCGACCACCCGCAGCCGGGTCCACGGGATGCCACATTCGGCCAGCACCGCGCCGAGCTGGATGCAGCCGGCGACCAGGGCGGGTGGGTCGTCGAGCCGGCCGACCAGCCAGGTGAGCGCACGGGACAGCTGGGTGCGCTGCGTCTCCGGGCTGCCGGGGAGCGCGTCGAGGAGGGCCGGCTGTGCCTGCCGCAGGGCTGTCCAGAGCCGGTCGGCGACGTCGTCGATGCCGCCGGCGGCGGTGAGGCTGGCGCGGAGCAGCCGCTGGGTGTCGCGCAGCGCCTGGCCGTCCGCCGGGTCGATGCCGTCCGGCCGGGGCGTGCCTCGTTTGCCGGGCACTCCGGGACGGCGGCGGCCCGGATGGCCACCGGGCCCCTGCGGTGGCGGGAACTCGGTGCCGGGTCCGCCGATCCGGCGGGCCGGGGCGACCGGCGGGATGTTCGGCACCGGGCCGGTCGGGCCGGACGGGACGACACCGCCGACCGGTGGGATGCCACGGTCGGGGCCGTACCGGCTCTGGAGGCTGGAGCGGCCGAGCGCCTCGCCGGGATCGCCGCGCCAGAGGAGGCCTGCCGCGCCCTCTTCGGGAAAGTGCGACGGGGGCATTCCGGCCTCCTCGCCGTCGTCGCCGGCCTTCTTCGGAGTGGGGATCTCGCCGAGCGCGGCATCGACGTCGGCCGCTCCGGCGGCGACAGCGTCCGGCGCGTTCTGGCGCAGCCGGAGAGCACGCAGCAGGGCGAGCAGATGCGGATCCGACACGGATCACCCCCGGCGAACTCGACAAGGGTGACCCTACCCCGCGAATAATGCCGGTGTGCCAGCACTCAGCATCACCAGCCCGGACGATCCACGGATCGGCGATTATCTTGCCCTCACCGACGTCGAGCTGCGGACCCGGTGGGAACCGCCGAACGGCCTGTTCATCGCCGAGGGGGAACTGGTCATCCAGCGGGCGCTGCGGGCCGGCTACCGGATGCGCTCGGCCCTGGTCGACGAGAAGCGCGCCGACCAGCTGACCGGGCTGCCGCCGGAGGCGCCGCTTTACACCGCTCCACCGCCGGTGCTGGAGTCGATCACCGGGTTCCACGTGCACCGGGGCATTCTGGCGTCGTTCCACCGGCGGGAGCTGCCGGCGATGGAGGAACTGCTCGCCGGGGCGCGCAGCCTGGCCGTCCTGGAGGGGCTGAACACGCACACCAATCTGGGTGCGCTGTTCCGGAGCGCGGCGGCGCTCGGCATCGACGCCGTGGTCCTGTCGCCGAACTGCGCGGACCCGCTCTACCGCCGGGCGGTGCGGGTCAGCATGGGTGAGGTGTTCGCCATTCCGTACGCGAAGTCGGACGACTGGCCGGGCACCCTCAAGGCGATCCGGGCGGCCGGGTTCACCCTGCTGGCGATGACGCCGGGCGAGGGCGCGGTGTCGATCGCCGCCCTGACCCCGGCCCAGCGGGAGCGGCCCGCGCTGCTGCTCGGCGCGGAGGGGCCCGGGCTGACGCGTACCGCCTTGGAGGCGGCCGACGCCCGGGTGGTGATCCCGATGCACAACGGGGTGGATTCGCTGAACGTGGCGACCGCGGCGGCGATCGGGTTCTACGAGATCACCCGCTGAGTCAGGAACGGGGTACGAGGCGGCCGCCGGTCCAGGCCAGCCCCATCCCGCCGGCCAGCGCGAGCAGGGCGCCGACGGTGGGTACGGGCTGGTCCACGGACGTGCCCGCGCCCATCGCCAGCGCCGCCAGCATCAGCAGCACCCCGTCGGCGGGGTTGACGAGCTGGGAACGGAACACCGCCCAGCCGAGCAGCAGCATCCCGGCGCCGCACACCGCCGCGGCGACGGCGAGCAGGCCCGGCACGTGCCCGGCGGCCATCGGCGCGCTCGCCACCACGGCGTCCTCCGGCAGGGCGGCCACCGGCAGCAGCAGGGTGGCGCCGGCCAGCGTGGTCAGCAGCCCGGCCAGGGCGCACCGCCGGGTGCGGGATCCGGCGAGCAGCCCGGCGAGCGCGATCAGGGAGATCATGGCGAGCCATCCGGCGAGCAGGCCGACGGCGAGCGGGCCGGGTGCGCCCTGGACGCCGAGGGTGAGCCAGCCGTAGAAGACCGCGGCGGCCGGGAGCGCCCACAGGGCCAGCCGGGCGTACCGGCGGACCGACCAGATCCAGACGGCGTCCCGCACCGGCAGGAGGTGCGTGTCCGCCTCGGACGTGGTCGGCGCGCCGACCCACGCCGGCGCGACCCGTAGGGGTCGGCCGCTCGCCGTCTGACGGTGGCTGATGCTCATGGCTCCGCCTCGTTAGCTGGGGCAACAAGCCGAGCGGCCGGGGGCACCGGTCGGGAATCCTGCTGCGAAGCATGTCAAACAGTCATCACCGAATGCGGCGGATCTCACAAAAGCTGAAAAAGTCAGTGTTTTTCGATGTGCTGGACCCCGTCGTAGTCGGCTCCGCCCAGCGCGGCGGTCGGCGGGATCAGGTCGGGGGCGGGCAGTCCCGGCCGTCCGGAGGCCTCCGCCTCGGCCTCTCGCACCGCCTCGTCGACCCGGCGTGCCTCGGCCGCGGCGGCTTCGGCGGCGGCCGCCGCCTCGCGCTCGACGGCGCTCGCGTCCACGTCCGGCCGGGGCTCGTCGCCCACCATGCCCGCCAGGCCGCCGAGGGCCCCGCCCAGCCCCTCCAGCGCCCTGGTGAGTTCGGTCGGCAGGATCCACACCTTGTTGGCGGTGCCGTTGGCGATCTGCGGGAGCGATTGGAGGTACTGGTAGGCGAGCACCTTCTGCGACGGATTGGCCTGGTGGATCGCGTCGAAGACGGTCCGGATCGCCTTCGCCTGGCCCTCCGCCTGGAGGATCCGGGCCTGCCGGTCACCGTCGGCGCGCAGCACGGCGGCCTGCTTCTCGCCCTCGGCCGTGAGGATCTGCGCCTGCTTGTGGCCCTCGGCGTTGAGGATGGCGGCCCGCCGGTCCCGCTCGGCGCGCATCTGCTTCTCCATCGAGTCGCGGATGCTCGGCGGCGGCTCGATCGCCTTGATCTCCACCCGGGTCACCTTGATGCCCCAGCGGCCGGTGGTCTCGTCCAGCACCCCGGACAGGTGCCGGTTGATCTCCTCGCGGCTGGTCAGCGCCCGTTCCAGGTCCAGCGAGCCGATCACGTTGCGCAGGGTGGTGACGGTCAGCTGCTCGATGGCCTGGAGGAAGTGCGAGATCTCGTAGGTCGCCCGGACCGGGTCGACCACCTTGAAGTAGAGCACCGTGTCGATCGAGACGACCAGGTTGTCCGAGGTGATCACCGGTTGCGGCGGGAAGGAGACCACCTGCTCGCGCATGTCGACCTTGGTGCGTACCGAGTCGACGAACGGCACCAGCAGGTTGAGACCGGGTGAGAGGGTGCGCTGGTACTTCCCCAGTCGTTCGATGACGTCCATCCGCTGCTGCGGGACGATCCGGACCGACTTGACGAGCGTGGTCACGACGAGCACGACGATGGCTATGACGAGGATCAGGACGATCTGTTCCATCAACCCACTCCTTCTATAGATCGGGCAGGTCGTCGTGCCACACCTGGACGGTCGCGCCCCGCAGCTTGACGACCCGGACATGCGCCCCGGGAAGGAAGACCTCCTGGCCGTCGACCGAGCGGGCCTGCCACAGCTCGCCGTCGATCTTGACCATGCCGTGGTCGGCGGAGACCTCCTCCACCACCAGGCCGCGGGAACCCTCGATCGCCTCGATCCCGAACGGGCGCTCCCCGGACTCCAGGGCGGAACGGGCGTGCCGCATGATGATCGGGCGGAGCGCACCCACCGAGAGCCCCGACACCACGGCGAAGACGATCACCTGGGCGACCAGGCCCGCGCCGAGCGCGGCGGCGCCCGCCGCGGCCAGAGCACCGGCGGCGAAGAAAATGACCAGAATCGTCGCGGTGAAGGCCTCGGCGATCGCCAGGACGACGGCGAGGACGATCCAAAGCACGGCTTCCACAACACCGATCGTGACACGTCCATGCACTCACGGCGACGTTCCACGGTGGCGTAGCCGAATCCGGTTCAAACAGTTAGACCCATCAGTTCGCCGCAGGGGAGGGAACCCACCGTGACGCTGCTACCGGAGACCGTCCGCCGGATCGACGGGATCGCCGCCCGGGCACAGTCCACCGGCCGGGTGCCGTCGCTCGCCCTGGCCGTCGTCCGCGACCGCGCGGTCCTGCACTTCGCGGGCGCCGGCGAGCAGCCCCGCCCGGACCCGAAGACCCAGTACCGGCTCGGCTCGATCACCAAGACGATCACCGCGACCCTGGTGATGCAGCTGCGCGACGAGGGCTTCTTCGCCCTCGACGACCTGCTCTACCGGCATCTGCCGGGCACCCCGATCGGCGGCGTGACCCTGCGCCAGCTGCTCGGGCACGTCTCCGGCCTGCAACGGGAGCCGGACGGCCCGTGGTGGGAACGCAACCCCGGCGGCGACGCGGACAAGCTGCTGGCCGACCTCACCTACGAGAAGCTGGCCGGGCCGCCGTACCGCCGCTACCGCTACTCCAATCTGGCCTACGGACTGCTCGGCGCGGTCCTGGAACGGGTCACCGGCATGGGCTGGGCGGAACTCGCCGGCAAACGCGTCCTCGACCCGCTCGGCATGAAGCGCACCACCTACGCGCCGGTCGAGCCGTACGCCCGGGGTTATGTCGTGCGGCATGCCCTCGGCGGCGCCCTGCACGAGGAGCCGCGCCCCGACACCGGCGCCATGGCGCCCGCCGGGCAGCTCTGGTCGACGGTCACCGACATGGCGAAATGGGCCGCCTTCCTGGCCGATCCGGCGCCCGCCGTCCTGTCCCGGGAGACGGTCGACGAGATGTGCACGCCGGTCGCCATCAGCGATCTGGAGTCCTGGACCGCCGGGCACGGCCTCGGCCCGCAGCTGTACCGGGTCGGCGAGCGGGTCTATGCCGGGCACGGCGGCTCGATGCCCGGCTATGTCGCGCACCTGGCCGTACACCGCCGCAGCCGGATGGGTGTCATCGTCTTCGCCAACGCCTACGGGCTCGACGGCACCAGCATCAAGGACGTCGGCCTGGAAGCCCTCACCGCGACGCTCGACAGCGAGCCCACCCCCGTCCCGGCGTGGCGCCCGCCCGCCGCACCCGAGGGCGAGGCCGCCGAGATCCTCGGCCGCTGGTGGTGGATGGGCCGCGAGTACTCCCTGCTGCCCGACGGTGACGCCCTCGTGATGACCGGCCCGAACCATCGCACCCGCTTCACGCGCGAGGCTCCGGACCGGTGGCGCGGCCTCGCCGGTGACAACGAGGGCGAGATCCTGCGCATCCTGCGCGACCCCGACGGCACGGCCGAACGCCTGGACATCGCCACCTTCCGCTACAGCCGCGACCCCGGCCATCTGGCCTGAAAGACCAACCCGTCTCCGGTACGGACGTGCCCGTCCCCCACCGCAACCACCCCGTCCCGCCACCTCCGCGACCACCTGCCGGGTCAAGCCCGTGCCGCCCCACCGGGCTGAGCTCGGTGGTCCGGCTGGCTCTCAGTGCTGTCTCAAGCGCCCTGAGACAGCACTGGCAGCCAGCTGGACAAGATCAGCGGCTGTGCGAGGCGGAGAGGCCGAGGGCTAGGCCGGCGCCGACCGTGGCGATGCCGAGCCAGACCGGAGGGGCCGGGGAGGGGCCGCCGAGGGCCATGCCGGTGGCGGCGGCCGCGACCGGGGCCACGCCGGTGAGCAGGCCGGCGGGGCCGGAGCCGATGCCGGCCACGCACGTGTACCAGAGCAGGAACGCGACGGCCGTGACCAGGACGGCCAGGTAGGCGCCGGCCAGGACGTCGTCGAGGTGGAGCCGGGTGAGCGCGCCGGGGCCCTCGACGGTGAGGCCGACCGCGGCGAACACGGCGGCGCCCAGCCAGGTGGCGTGCGCGGAGACGCCGAGCGGCCCGTGCCGGCCCAGCACCGGCACGGCGAGCAGGGTGAAGGCGGCCTCGCAGGCGAAGGTCACGGCCGCCCAGGCCACGCCGGCCGCGTCGGTACGGCCGAGCCCCTGCACCAGGGCCGCGCCGGCGGTCACCACCACGGCGGCGGCCAGCACGGGGGCGGCCGGGCGGCGGCCCTCCAGCAGCGGGCCGACCGCGGCGAGGACGATCGGCACGCACGCCACGGCGACGCCGATGACCGCGGGTTCGGCGTGCCGGGAGCCCTGGATCAGGGCGACGTTGAAGATCACCAGGCCGGTCAGGGTGACGCCGAGCAGCCAGAGCCATTCCCGGCCGCGGGGCCGGTGCACCGGGGTGCCGGACCACCGGGCGTAGCCGAGCAGGAGCAGGCAGGCCACCCCGTACCGGACGGCCTGCACGGTGAACAGCGGCGCGTCGGCGAGGTGGCCGGAGACCGCGACGCTGCCGCCGACGAAGACCATGCCGGCCGCTCCGGCCAGCCCGAGGCGCGCGGTTCGGGGTGGGCGCGGCGGCGCGGTGGAGAGTGTCATGAAGGGAATCGTTCCCCCGGGTATGGTCCGGTTCGAGGGCCAATTCGAGCGGGATGAGGTGGACCAATTTCCGGATCGGACTTTCTCCAGCTGCGGGCCGGGGAGGCGCCGGCCAAGGGGCTGACCGCCTGGCTGACCGAGGGGCTGCGGGCGGCGATCACGGCCGGGCGGCTGCCGCCGGGCGCCCGGCTGCCGGCCACCCGTCTGCTCGCCGGGGAGCTGGGCGTCTCCCGGGGTGTGGTGGTGCAGGCCTACCAGCGGCTGGCCGACGAGGGACTGGCCGGGGCGCGGACCGGGTCGGGCACGGTCGTCACCGGGCGCGGCACGGCGCTCGCGGCCCGGCCGGCCGGGGATCGCCGCCGGACCCTGGACGAGCTGCGGCTGCCGGTCTCCGCCCCGGACGGCATCGACCTGGACCTGTCGCCGGGTGTGCCGGACCTGTCGGCGTTCCCCCGGGCGGCGTGGCTGCGGGCCGAACGCACGGTGCTGGACCGGGTCACGGCGGCGGACCTCGGCTACGGGGACCCGGGCGGCACGCCCCGGCTGCGAGCGGCGCTCGTCGCCTGGCTCGCCCGTACGCGTGGGGTCCGCTCCGAAGCGGACGACGTGGTGGTCACCGCGGGCGTGGCGCAAGGGCTCGCCCTGGTCGCGCACGTCCTCAAGACCCGGGGTGTCACGACGGTCGCGATGGAGGACCCGGGGTCGCGGGGCGCCGCCGACCAGATGGCGTTCTGGGGCATGGCGCAGGTGGGTGTGCCGGTCGACGCGGACGGGATGCGGATCGGCGATCTGGCCGCGACCGGGGCCGGTGCGGCCGTGCTGACGCCGGCGCACCAGTTCCCGACCGGGGTGGTGCTGGCCCCGGACCGCCGCCGGGAGCTGCTGGCCTGGGCGTCCGGCGGCAACCTGGTGATCGAGGACGACTACGACGCCGAGCACCGGTACGACCGGGCGCCGGTCGCCGCGTTGCAGGGGTCGATGCCGGAGCGGGTGGCGTACCTCGGCAGTGTCTCCAAATCGCTGGCCCCGGCCATGCGGATGGGCTGGCTCATCGCGCCGCGACCGATGCAGGCCGAGCTGCTCGCCGCCAAGCACGCCAGCGATCTGGGCAATCCGGCCCTGCCGCAGCTGGTGCTGGCCGAGTTGCTGGCGTCCGGCGACTACGAGCGGCATCTGCGGGCGGTCCGGGCCCGCCAGCGGTCCCGGCGGGACGCGCTGCTGGCCGGGTTGCGCGAGCATCTGCCGGACGTGCGGGTGGCCGGGGTGGCGGCCGGGCTGCACCTGCTCGTGCTGCTGCCGGGGACGGCCGACGACGTGGCGGTGGCCGGGCGGGTCGCGGCCGAGGGCGTACTGGTGCAGCCGTTGACCTGGCACCGGCGCCGAACCGGGCCGCCGGGCCTGGTGATCGGTTATGCCGCCCACCCGCCGGACCGCCTCGCCGAGGCCGCCCGCCGCATCGGCCGCGTGCTCAGTCCTCCAGGACGGTGACGAAGTCGATGAGCCGCTCCATCGAGTTGATCAAGGGGGTCTCGACGTCCTTGTAGGAGCTGACCGAGGCGAGGACACGGCGCCACATGTCGGCCGGCTCCCGGACGCCGACGGCCGCGCAGACGCCCTCCTTCCACGGACGGCCCGGCGGGATCACCGGCCAGGCGCGCAGGCCCACCCGTTCGGGCCGGACCGCCTGCCAGATGTCCACGTAGGGGTGACCGGTGACGAGCACGTTCGGGTCGGTCACCCGGGCCACGATCCGGCTCTCCTTGGACCCCGGGACGAGATGATCGACCAGTACGCCGAGCCGGCGCGACGGCCCCGGCCGGAACGCGGCGACCGCGCCGGTCAGGTCGTCGATGCCGTCCAGCGGCTCCACGACGATGCCCTCGATCCGCAGGTCGTCGCCCCAGATCCGCTCCACCAGGGCGGCGTCGTGGATGCCCTCCACCCAGATCCGGCTGGCCTTCGCCACCTGGGCCCGCACGCCGTCGACGGCCACCGACCCGGACGCGGTGACCCGGCGCTGCGCCGGCGCCCTGACCGCGGACGGGCGGACCAATGTGACCGGACGGCCGTCCAGCAGGAACGCGGCCGGGGCGAGCGGGAAGTTGCGGCGCTTCCCATGCCGGTCCTCCAGGACGACGGCGCCCAGCTCGAATCCGACGACCGCGCCGCAGAACCCGGAGCCGGCGTCCTCGACCACCAGATCCGGTTCGGCCACCACCTCCGGTGTCACCTTCCGGCGGCGCCAGTCGCCCGCCAGCACATCCTCCCCATACATGTCCCGCACGGTAACGCGCGATCACGGACACACCGGCGGTGACGCTCCGAGCCGAGACAACTCTCCGCACCGGCACGTACCCTTGCTCGCATGTCACCCGCAGCCGATGCGGCCACCCGTACCGCACGCCGGTCCACCAGGTTCGTGGCCTGGGTGCGCGCCTGGCGCGCCGGCCTCGTCCCGTTCGACGAGCTGGCCGACGAGATCGCCGCGGACGAGGAGCACCTCGTCGCCGACGCCCCCGGCACCTGGACCGACGTCCCGCTCCCCCAGGGCCTGCCGATCTTCGCGAAGCTGCACCCCGACGAGATCCGCCTGGTGCTGCCGGTGCCCGGCGACCCGCGCGGCCTGCCCGGCCCGGGCGACCTGACCGGGGCGGCGCTGCTGGCCGGCGAGGCGGTGATGACCCCGTCGTTCGGTGTGGTGCCGGAGGTCCGGCGGCACACGTCCGGTTCGGGTGTGGAGTTCTCCACCGTGCTGTGGCGGGTCCACGAGGCGCCGGAGCACCGGCAGGTCTTTCAGATGGGCGCCGCCGAGGCCGAGGCGCAGCTGACCACCGCGCTCGGCGAGGCCACCGCCCGGCTGACCCGGCTCGACGTGGCGCAGTGGAAACCGGAGCTGGCCGGCGCCCTGCAGGCGCTGCGCCGCCCGGAGAGCGCCGAGACTTTGCCGCCCGGGTTCGACCCGCGCTCGCGGCGGCTGTTCGCCCGGGCCAGCGTCCTGGACCAGGTGCTCGCCCTCGCCGAGACGAGCGCGCCGGGCGGCGCGGTGAACGGTTACGAGGCCCAGCAGCGCGACGAGGCTCTGCGCCCGCTGACCGCCGCCTGCCGCCAGGCCCTGGTGGCGGCCTGCAACTCCCCGCTGCGCCCGTGAGGCCGGCCCTCGACCGGCACGCGCACTGCAGCTACTGCGGCGCCCGGTTCACGATCAACCAGCCGTGGCCGCGCCGTTGCATGGCGTGCGGCGAGGTCAGTTATCTCAACCCCACCCCGGTGGCGGTGGCGGTCCAGCCGGTCGGCGCCGGCCTGCTGGCGGTCCGCCGCGGGATCGCGCCGGCGCGCGGGCGGCTCGCGCTGCCGGGCGGCTTCATCGACGTGGGCGAGACCTGGCAGGCCGCCGCGGTGCGGGAGCTGTCCGAGGAGACCGGGGTGGTGGCCGATCCGGGCCGTGTCCAGCTGTACGACACGGTCAGCGCCCCCGACGGCACGGTCCTCATCTTCGGCCTGCTGCCGGCGATGCGCAGCCCGGCCGACCTGCCGCCGGAGCCGGACACCGAGGAGACGGTCCGGCGGGAGGTGCTCTACGGGCCGACCGAGCTGGGTTTCAGCATCCACACCGCGATCGCCACCCGGTTCTTCACCGAGCACGCCCGCTCAGTCGATCAGGTCCGCGCCGACTAGCTCGTCGAGGACCATCCGGATCGCGGGCGCGCACCGGTCGGCGTCGGCCGACGTGAACCAGCCGATCTCGGCGATCTCGCTGGCCGCCGCCGGCTCGCCGGGGTGGTCGCCGGTGAAGCACACGAGGCGGACACGGGTGCCCGGCGGCCGGTTGTGGGCGGGCGCGTCGATCGTGGTGAAGTGCCGCAGCCGGGCCGGGTCGACGCTGACGCCGACCTCCTCGGACACCTCGCGGGCGGCCGCGACGGCGTCCGGCTCCCCCGGCTCGGGTTTGCCGCCGGGCAGGTAGAAGGCGTCCGACCCGGTGGCCCGGACCACGAGGACCCGGCGTTCGCGGACACACACCCAGGCCGCCGCCTCGACGACGCTCAAATCTCGTCGATCAGGTCGGCGACCGAGTTGATGATCCGGGACGGCCGGTACGGGTACGTCTCGCTCTCCATCCGGCTGCTGATCCCGGTGAGCACCAGGATCGTCTCCAGCCCGGCCTCGAGACCGCACAGCACGTCGGTGTCCATCCGGTCGCCGATCATCGCGGTGGTCTCGCTGTGGGCGCCGATCGCGTTGAGTGCCGACCGCATCATCATCGGGTTCGGCTTGCCGACGAAGTACGGCTTCACGCCGGTCGCCTTGGAGATCATCGCGGCGACCGATCCGGCGGCCGGGAGCAGGCCCTCGTTCGACGGGCCGGTGGCGTCCGGGTTCGTACAGATGAACCGGGAGCCGGCGCTGATCAGCCGGATCGCCTTGGTGATCGCCTCGAAGCTGTAGGTGCGGGTCTCGCCGAGCACCACGTAGTCGGGCTCGAACTCGGTGAGGACGTAGCCGGCCGCGTGCATGGCGGTGGTCAGGCCGGCCTCGCCGATCACGTACGCGGTGCCGCCGGGCCGCTGGTCGGCGAGGAACTGGGCGGTGGCCAGCGCGGCCGTCCAGATGGAGGTCTCGTCGACGTCGAAGCCCATCCGGTAGAGCCGGGCCTGGAGGTCGCGGGGCGTGTAGATGGAGTTGTTGGTGAGGATGAGGAACGGTTTGCCGCTCTCCTTCATCCGGTTGACGAACTCGGGCGCGCCCGGCACCGGCTCACCCTCATGGACGAGGACACCGTCCATATCGGTGAGCCAGCTCTCGATCGCCTTGCGCTCCTTCATCAAGATGCTCCTCGTCGCGCGGGGGGAGGGCAGCAGTCCGCGGCGCAGACGTCCCACGTCGGCAGCCTACCGAGCGCGGCCCGTTGTCGATCATCGGTCCGCTCCTGGACCAGTTCCCGGACCATCGACACGAAGGACGGGTGAATTCCCGGGGTCGCGGCCCGCGCGTAGCCGAGGCCGAGCCGTTCCGCGGTGTCCTTCGCCTCGTTGTCCAGGTCCCAGATGACCTCGAGGTGGTCGGAGACGAACCCGATCGGGCTGACCACCACGTCGGTGATCCCCTTCTCGGCGAGCGCCGCCAGGTGGTCGTTGACGTCCGGCTCCAGCCACGGGATGTGCGGCGGGCCGGAGCGGCTCTGCCAGACCAGGTCCCAGGCGAGGTCGGCGGCGGCCGCGGCGTGCACCAGCCGGGCCGTCTCCTCGAGCTGGGCGGTGTAGCGCCCGCCCTCCGGCCCGGCCGTCCGGGCCATGCTCACCGGCACCGAGTGGGCGGTGAAGACCAGGCGGGTGGAGGCCCGGCGGTCCGGGTCCAGCTTCGTCAAGGCTTCCCGTACGGCGGACGCGTGCGGATCCACGAAACCGGGATGGTCGTGGAACTGCCGCAGCTTGGCGATTCGTGGGGCGCCCGGCCCGACGTGCGCCCGGGCCGCGGCGATGTCCTCCCAGTACTGCCGGCAGGACGAGTACCCGCCGTAGGCGCTGGTGGCGAACCCGAGCGCGTGCTCGATCCCGTCGTCGCGCATCGTCGCCAGGGTGTCGGCCAGCATCGGGTGCCAGTTGCGGTTGCCCCAGTAGGTGGGCAGGTCCACGCCGTGCGCCGCGAACTCGGTCCCGATCGCGGCGAGCAGGTCGCGGCACTGCTGGTTGATCGGGGACACCCCGCCGAAGTGCATGTAGTGCTCGTACACCTCGGCGAGGCGCTCGTCCGGGACGCCGCGCCCGCGGACCACGTTGCGCAGGAACGGCATCACGTCATCGGGCTTCTCGGGCCCGCCGAAGGAGAGCAGGACGAACGCGTCGTAAACCACCCGCCCATCCTGCCACCGTGTTACGCGGCAAGCGCGTGGTAGCCCCCGTCGACGTGCACCATCTCACCCGTGGTGGCCGGGAACCAGTCGGACAGCAGAGCGCACACCGCGCGGGCGGTCGGCTCCGGGTCGGTCAGGTTCCAGCCGAGCGGCGCCCGCTGGGTCCAGGCGTCCTCGAACTCGCTGAAGCCCGGGATCGACTTGGCCGCCATGGTGCGCAGCGGGCCGGCCGACACGATGTTGCTGCGGATGCCGTGCTTGCCCAGGTACATGGCGAGGTAGCGGGAGGCCGACTCGAGCCCGGCCTTGGCGACGCCCATCCAGTCGTACAGCGGGTACGCCTTGGTCGCGTCGAAGGTCAGGCCGACGATGGAGCCACCCTGATCCATCAGCGGCAGGCAGGCGGTGGCCAGGGACTTGTACGAGTACGTCGACACGTGCAGCGCCTGCGACACCTCCTCCCAGGTGGTGTCGAGGAAGGCGCCGCCGAGGGCGTTCTGCGGGGCGAAGCCGATGGAGTGGACCACGCCGTCCAGTCCGTCGACGTGCTCGCGAACCCGGCCGGCGAGGCCGTCCAGGTGTTCCTGGTTGGTCACGTCCAGTTCGATGACGGGGGCCGGCTCGGGCAGCCGCTTCGCGATCCGCTCCACCAGCGAGAGCCGGCCGAAGCCGGTGAGCACCACGGTGGCGCCGGCCTCCTGGGCCAGCTTCGCCACCGAGAAGGCGATCGAGGCGTCGGTGATGACGCCGGTGACGAGCAGCCGTTTACCGGCCAGCAGTCCAGACACTTTTACTTCTCTCCTGAAAAAGTCTCGGAAAACATCAGTGCCCCATACCGAGGCCCCCGTCGACGGGGAGCACGGCGCCCGAGATGTACGCCGCACTGTCGCTCGCGAGGAAGGTCACCGCGGCGGCGACCTCGTCCGTGGCCGCGAGACGACCGGCCGGGACGGCCTTGATGATCTCGGCCTTGCGCGAGTCCGGCAAGACGGCGGTCATCTCGGTCTCGATGAAACCGGGCGCCACCACGTTCGCGGTGATGTTGCGGCTGCCCAGTTCACGCGTGATGCTACGGGCCATGCCGACCAGGCCCGCCTTGCTCGCCGCGTAGTTCACCTGGCCGGGTCCGCCGTACAGGCCGACGACCGACGAGATGAAGACGATCCGGCCCCACTTGGCCCGCAGCATCTTGGAGCTGGCCCGCTTCGCGCAGCGGAACGCGCCGGTCAGGTTGGTGTCGATCACCCGCTCGAACTGCTCGTCGGACATCCGCATGAGCAGCGTGTCGTCGGTGATGCCGGCGTTCGCCACCAGGACCTCGACCGGGCCGAGCTCGTTCTCCACGAAGGTGAACGCCGCGTCGACGGCCGACGAGTCGGTGATGTCGCACTGCACGCCGAACAGGCCGTCGGGGACGTTCGAGCCGCGGTGGGTGACGGCCACCCGGTCCCCCTGCTTGGCGAAGGCCTGGGCGATGGCCAGGCCGATGCCGCGGTTTCCTCCGGTCACCAGAACGGTGCGAGCCACAACACACTCCAATCGACGGGTCATCACACAGGGTCACGACGATCCCTCTGAAAGGCGAGACTATCGGCCCGCACTACCCCTGCCGAGGGATGGTCCCGCCGACTTACACCACGTTCAGGGCGGCGCCGATTTTCTTAAGTTGTGGTTAAGGGGTACAGTCCGACACGGTTCTGGCCCGGCTATGTAGTGGAGGTGATCGCTGTGCGAGATAGCGATCCTCCCAGTCGTGGCCGGGACGCTCGTCAGCGTTTCTGACCGCTGACACTCGACCCCCACCCGCACGCCACCGGCCCCGTCGAGGCCGGTCCGCCGGCGTGCGGTGGCTCTCGGCCGCGAAGTGACCTACGCCCGTAGCTCAGTCACCAGCGGAAGACGGTTCAACCATGAAGAAGATCGTCGCGCCCCTCGGTTTCACCCTGCTCTCGGCCTGGGTTGTCGTGCTGTTCGTCCTGGCGCACAACACCCCCTAGGGCAACCGGGACGTCCACAGCAGACTCATCGCCGCGCCGGCCAGGCCCAGCAGCAGGCCCGCGGCGGCGTACCACCGTGTCACCTCGCGTGGCTCGGTCCGGTGCCCGATCGAGCTGCCCATGTCCTCGTAGACCTGCTTGAGCTCGCTCACCGAGGCCGCCTCGTAGAAGTAGCCGTCGGTGTTCTCGGCCAGCTCCTGCAGGGAGAGGCGGTCCACCGGCACCCGCTGCACCGAGCCGCGGATGTCGACCACACCCGTGTCGGTGCCGAACGCGATCGTCGACACCGGCACGTTGGCCTGCGCCGACGCGGTCGCCGCGTCCTCGATCGAGCGGCCCGACGTGCGGTAGCCGTCGGAGAGCAGCACGATCCGGGCGGGCGGGGCGCCGTCCGCGCCGTCGGCCGGCACCATCCGGATGGCGTCCAGCGAGGTGAACACCGCCTCACCGGTGGCGGTCGCCTCGGCCAGCGTCAGCCCGTCGATCGCGCTGATCACCGCGGCCCGGTCCTTGGTCGGCGGGACCAGCACGTTCGCCGCCTTCGCGAACGACACCAGGCCCAGGTTGTAGCTCGGCGGCAGCTCGGCCACGAACGCCTTCGCCGCCTCCTGCGCCGCCTCGATCCGGCTCGGCGCCACGTCCTCGGCCTGCATCGACAGCGACACGTCGATGGCCAGCATCACGGTGGCCCGCTCCAGCGGCTCCTCGGTGTCCACCGACGGGCGGGCGGTGGCCGCCGCCAGCGCGCCCAGCATCAGCAGGAACGCGCCCGCCGAGACGTGCCGCCGCCAGCCCAGGCCCTTCGGGGCCAGGGTGCGGAGCAGGTCGACGTTGGTGAAGCGCATCGCGTACTGCCGCTTGCGGAACTGCCGCCAGACGTACAGACCGGCCATGGCCAGAACCGGCAGCAGCGTCAGCAGCCACCACGGCTCCAGAAAACGGATCATCGTGTGGTCCCTCGGGTACGGGCGTGGCGCTGAGCGGCCACGAAGCGGACCATGTCGAGCAGCCAGTCGGTGTCGGTGCGCAGCCGCAGATGGGCCGCGCCGGCGGCGCGCAGCGCACGGGCGATCGCGGCACGCTGCTCCCCCGCCGCCTGGGCGTACCGCTGGCGCAGCCCGGGGTCGGCGGTCTGCACCTCGTGCAGCATGCCGGACTCCGGATCGGCCAAGGTCAGCACCCCGACGTCCGGCAGCTCCAGCTCACGTGGGTCGACCACCTCGATGGCGAGCACGTCGTGCCGGACGCCGAGCTTGCGCACCGGCCGGGCCCAGCCCTCCACCGGGGCCAGGAAGTCAGAGATCACCACGGCCACGCCGCGCCGCCGGGGTGGCCGGTTCAGCGAGTCGATCAGCTCGCCCAGGTCGGCGCGGCCGGGCCGGATCGTGGTCCCGGCGATCGCCCGCAGCAGGCCCTGCGCCTCCTTGCGGCCGGCCCGCGCGGGCAGCCGCAGAACCGGGCCGCCCGGTGCGGGGTCGCCCACCGTCTCCGGCTTCCGGCGCCACCAGCTCCGGCTCACCTTCCTCTCCGGTACGCCGGAGCCGGTGCCCACCACGGCGCCGATCCGGTTGCCGCCCCGGACGGTGAGATGGGCCATCGCGGTGGCGGCCGCGAGCACCAGGTCCCGTTTGAGCCATTTCGCGGTGCCGAAGTCGAGGCTCGCCGACAGATCCACGGCCAGCCAGGTCTCCAGTTCCCGGTCGGCCACCGTACGGCGGACGTGCGGCAGCGTGGTCCGGGCGGTCACCGGCCAGTCCATCCGGCGGACGTCGTCGCCCGGCCGGTACTCCCGCGACTCGCCCGCCTCGCTGCCCGGGCCGGGCAGCAGGCCGGCGTAGTCGCCCTGGAGCAGGCCGTCGAGTTTCCGGGTGACCAGCAGTTGCAGCTTGGCGAGGACGGCCTCGGCCCGGGCCGCCTCCTCCGGGGCGACCGGCACCGCCGTGCCGGGCCGGATCATTGGGGTCCGGGCTGGCCAGAGGTGGGCCAGGGGCCGGCCGGCGGCTGGGGCCGGCCGTTGTCGAAGACACCCGCCGGGACGCCGCTGGTCGGCTGCACCCCGGCCGGGCCGGCCACGTACTGGGCGGACTGCGGCGCGCCCACCGAGACCGGGGTCATCGGGCCGGGCGGGACCGGCGGCGCGACCGGCGGCCCGCCGTTCGGCCCGGCGCCCTGCCGGGAGGAGACCTGCGGCGGTGGCACGGTCTGCATGATCCGGGCCACGATGTGGTCGGCCGGGATGTCGTCGGCCAGCGCGTCGTAGCTGAGCACCAGCCGGTGGCGCAGGATGTCCGGGGCGATGTCCTGGACGTCCTGGGGCAGCGCGTAGTCGCGGCCGCGCAGCAGCGCCAGCGCCCGGGTGGCCCGGACGATGCCGAGCGAGGCGCGCGGGCTCGCCCCGTACTGGATCAGCTGGGCGACGTCCGGCATGCCGTGCTGTGCCGGGGCCCGGGTGGCCAGCACCAGCCGGACCGTGTAGTCCACCAGCGCGTTGTGCACGAACACCTGGTCGGCGCGGCCCTGGAGGGCGAGCAGGTCCTCCGGGGTGAAGATCTGCTTCGGCTCCGGGGCGCTCACCCCCATCCGGTAGACGATCTCGCGCTCCTCGCTGTCCGTCGGATAGCCCACGAGGATCTTCATGAGGAAGCGGTCCCGCTGCGCCTCCGGCAACGGGTAGACGCCCTCCTGCTCGATCGGGTTCTGCGTGGCCATCACCAGGAACGGGTCGGGCACGTCGTAGCTCTTGCCGCCGATCGACACCTGGTGCTCGGCCATCACCTCGAGCAGCGCCGACTGCACCTTGGCCGGCGCCCGGTTGATCTCGTCGGCCAGCAGGAAGTTGACGAACACCGGGCCCAGCTCCACGTCGAACTGCTCGCTCGACTGCCGGTAGATCCGGGTGCCCACGATGTCGGCCGGCACCAGGTCCGGAGTGAACTGCACCCGGGAGAACGTGCCCCCGACGACCTTGGCCAGGGTCTCCACCGCGAGGGTCTTGGCCACGCCGGGCACGCCCTCGAGCAGGCAGTGACCGCGGGCCAGCAGGGCCACGAACATCCGCTCGACCATCCGGTCCTGGCCCACGATGACCCGCTTGACCTCGAACATCGCGCGCTCGAGCTGTGACGCGTCGTGTGCCGGGGGCACGGGCGCCCCGGACCCGCCGCTCGTCTCGGTCTCGGGCGTGCTCGGCTGCGCCACCGGTCCTCCACAACGGTCGAGATGCGCCGGCTCTTCGACGCCGACGCTCAAGACTTACACGACATACGACAACACACGGCTGAGAGGTTCCTAAGAGCCGGTCCCAGCGGCGCCGCCCAGCCTAGGGCGGCCCGTCGTCATTCGGCCGTCATCATTCCGGAACCCCGCGATCCGCGCAGCCCACGGTGCCATGGACCGAATGTGTTGATCTTTCTGCGCGATCCGCCGGATCGGGCACGGTCACCGGGTGGATACCCGACCATGGGAAGCGTGTAGCATTTGGCTCGTCGCCGGGCGGCTTCCCCCGTGGCCGCCCGGCGCTAAGACTCCCGTTCCGTAATGTCTACGGCATGGTCGAGGAGATCTCCCCCCAGTGTTCCGCCAAGGGCTGCCGTGCGCCCGCGGTCTGGCGGCTGCGGTGGAACAACCCGAGGATCCACACTCCGGAGCGGCGGAAGACCTGGCTGGCCTGCGACGAGCACCGGGCCTCGCTCGGTTCCTTCCTGGAGGCCCGTGGGTTCCTGCGTGAGGTCGAACCCTTCACCTCGTCGGGAGAGGCGATCGTCTCTTAGGCTTCAAGGGTGAGCGAGCCGCCCGCGCGAACCGTCGTCGATGCCCTCGAACCCTGGCCGGACACCGTCACCTGGCGCCCGCTGTCCAGCCGGCTGATCGCCGTGCACCTGATCGGCGTCGCCACCTGGACCGTCGTGCTGCTCGGCGGCCTGCTCGCCGGCCGGATCATCGGCGGCCAGACCGCGTGGCTGTGGGGGATGGCCGCGGTCGTCGTCCTCGGCCTCTGGCGTGCCGGCGTGGCCGTCCGGGCGGTCCGGGCCTGGGGCTACGCCGAGCGCGACAACGACCTGCTGGTGCGGCACGGCCTGGTGGTCCGCCACCTCTCCATCGTGCCGTACGCGCGAATGCAGTACGTGGACGTCACCGCCGGGCCGCTGGAGCGCGCGTTCGGCCTGGCCACGGTGCAACTGCACACGGCCGCGGCGGCCAGCGACGCCCGGGTGCCCGGGCTGCCGCCGGACGAGGCGGCCCGCCTCCGGGACCGGCTCACCGCCCTCGGCGAGGACCGGGCCGAGGGCCTGTGAGCGACACCGGACCTCCCGCCCCCTCCGGGCCGGCGCCGGAGATCGAGCCACGCCGTCGCCTGCACCCGCTCAGCCCGCTGCTGAAGGGCGCCAAGAGCATCGTCGTGATCGTGGCGGCGCTCTCCTGGCAGACCCTCGGGCAGATCGGGCCGACCGACTTCGCGCTCATCGTGCTGGCGCTCGCGGTCGGGGTGGTGATCTTCTCGGCGGTCGGCTGGTGGAACACCGGGTACCACGTCGTCGCCCGCGAGCTGCGGATCACCGAGGGCCTGGTCTGGCGGCGCAACCGGGCCATCCCGCTCGACCGGCTCCAGGCCGTGGAGCTGCGCCGGCCCCTGCTCGCCCAGCTCAGCGGCCTGGCCGAGCTGCGGCTGGAGGTGGTCGGCGGCAACAAGGCGGAGGCCCCGCTCGCCTACCTCACCGTGCGGGACGCGGCCACCCTCCGGGAGCGGCTGCTGGCGCTGTCCGGGCGGGCCGCCCCGGTGGACACCGCCGGGCCGGACCAGCCGGCCGGCGCCGCGCCGCTCTACCGGGTCCGCAACCACGATCTGCTGATCAGCCAGCTGCTCACCCCGCAGGCGATCTTCCTGCCGTTCGGTGTGGCCTGGGTCGCCGCCCAGTTCCTGCTGGAGGGCTCGTGGACGTTCATCGGCATCGCCAGCACGGTGACCGCGATGGCCGGTGTCCTCCTCCAGCCGATCCGGCGAGTGCTGCGCGACTGGGACTTCCAGCTCGCCCGGGAGGGCGGCGAGCGGCTGGTGCTGCACTACGGCCTCACCGAGACGCGCAGTCAGGTGGTGCCGCCGCGCCGGGTGCAGGCGGTGCGGGTCACCTGGCCGTTCCTCTGGCGGGCCAAGGGGTGGATGCGCCTGCGGATGGACATCGCCGGCCTGTCCGGTCCCGATCCCGGCGACGACAAGAGCTCCGACCGCCTCATGCCGGTCGGTGACCTGCCGACCGCACGCGCCCTGGTCGCCGCCGCGCTGCCCGGCGTCGACCTGGCCACCCTGGCCACCTCGCCGCCCCCGCCGCGGGCCCGCCTGCTGCATCCCTTCGGGCTGCGTTTCCTGGGCGCCGGCCTGGCGGCCGACGTCTTCGTCTCCCGCTCCGGGCGGGTCACCCGCGAGACGACCCTGATCCCGTACGCCCGGATGCAGAGTGTCCGCGTCGTCCAGGGCCCGGTGCAGCGCCGCCTCGGACTGGCCACGGTGTACGCGGACACCGCCGGCGGTCACGCCGGCGCGGCCCACGACCGGCCCCTGGCCGAGGCCTACGCCATCGCCGATCAGCTCGCCCTGCGCGCCCGCCGCGCCCGTGCCACCCCGGTCGGCGCCGGCGGTGGCGGCGCGAGTCCGGTTGCGGACGGATCGGCGGCGCCGGTGGCCGAGACGTTCTGGCAACCGCCCGGACGGCCTTAAGCTTTGCCAATGGAGCCTCCGGAGTTCGCGCCCGGTCTCAGTGCCCGGGTCGAGTTGTTGGTCACCGACGCCGACACCGCACAGTCCCTCGGCTCCGGTGACGTGCCGGTGCTCGGCACGCCCCGGGTGCTCGCCCTGGCCGAGGCGGCGACGGTCGCGGCGACCGCCCGCCAGATCCCCGGCGGGATCACCACGGTCGGCACCCGGGCGGAGGTCGAGCACCGGGCGCCCACCCCGCTCGGGCGCCGGGTCGTCGCGCAGGCCACGCTGACCAAGGTGGACGGGCGCAAGCTCCTCTTCGAGGTGACCGTCCACGACGGTGAGCTGCTGGTGGCCGAGGTCCGCCTGGAGCGGGTCGTCCTCGACCGGCAGCGCTTCATCGCCCGCGCGTTCGGCGACTGATCCCGGCCGGCGCGGCGAAGGACCACCGGACACGATGATCATCTGATGACCGAAAAATGGCGTGAAGACGGGATATTCTCAGACGGTCCATTGAAGGCCGTGGGCGAGGCTCCGAACCGCCGCCCGGCTGGTCGCCGATGTCCTTGGTCGCTCCCGAGGAGATCGTTCCGTGTCCCACTTCCTCGACGTCGCCTGGTCCGCCGCGGTCCCGGCCATCGGCGGGATGAGCCGGCGTGACATCGTGCTGCTCGCCCTGGCCGGCATCGTCTCCTGGTCTCTCTGGATCTACCGGGTGACGCTGTCCCGCCTCGCCCGCCCGACCGTCAACGACTTCCGCAGCTCGGTCTCGGTGGTCGTTCCGGCCTACCGGGAAGACCCGGACATCCTGCTCGACTGCCTGGACACGTGGCTGGAACAGAACCCCACCGAGGTCATCGTCGTTCCGGACGTCGACGATCACGAGGTCATCCGCCGGCTCGCCGAGGTGGACGACCCTCGGCTGCGCGTCATCCCCTTCGTTCACCGCGGCAAGCGTTCCGCCCTCGGCGTCGGCATCCGTGCCGCCACCGGCGAGCTGGTGGCGCTGGTCGACTCCGACACCCGCTGGCTGCCCGGCCTGCTCGACGCCGTGCAGATGCCCTTCGCCGACCCGCGGGTCGGTGGCGTCGGCACCCAGCAGAACGTGTACCAGCGCACCAGCAGCATCTGGCGCCGGATCGCGGACTGGCTGGCCAATCTGCGCCACTACGACAACATGCCGGCGATGGGACGCGCCGGCGCCGTCACCTGCCTCTCCGGCCGTACCGCCGGGTACCGCCGCTCGGCGATCCTGCCGGTGCTGAACCACCTGGAGGACGAGTTCTTCCTCGGCCGCCGGTGCGTCGCCGGTGACGATGTCCGGCTCACCTGGCTGGTGCTGGCGCAGGGCTACCGGACGGTGCACCAGTCGACCGCCAAGGTGCTGACGATGTCCCCGTCGTCCTTGCGCGCCTTCGTCAAGCAGCGGGTCCGGTGGAACCGGAACTCGTACCGCTGCTACCTGACGGCACTGTGGAAGGGCTGGCTCTGGCGCACCCCGGCGGTCACCAAGATCACCGTGTTGCAGTACCTGCTCACCCCGATCACGATGAGCCTGACGCTGGGCTACGTGCTCGTCAGCCGGCTCGAACCGACCGCTCACTCGATCGCGCTCGTCTCGATCTGGCTGTTGCTCGGCCGGGGCATCCGCGGTTACTCACACCTGCGCCGCCACCCGCGGGAGATCCTGCTCCTGCCGGTCACCGCGCTGGTGGTCGTCTTCATCGCGATCCCGATCAAGATGTACGCCTTCCTGACCATGAACAGGCAGGGCTGGCTCACCCGTACCGCCGACAGCATCGGCGCCGAGAGCCAGACCGCGGCCACCCTCACCCGCGAGCCCATCGGGGCCGGGGCGCGGAAACGGCGCTGAGGACGAGGCGGTGCGCCGTGGGCGTACCGGGAGGGGTCCCGCTCCTCAGCGGACGCCCCAGCGGGCCTCCAGGTCGGCCGGGGTGGGCATGGCCGTGGCGCCGCCCCGGCGTTCGCAGACGAGGCCGGCCACCGACAGGGCGAAGCCGAGGTGGTCCGCCGTGGTGGGTCCGCCGTCGGTGAGCAGGCGGCTGATCAGGGCGGCCATCACCGAGTCGCCGGCGCCGGTGGCGTCGACCGCGCCGACCTGCGGCGCGGGAAGTGTGACGGCGCCGTCCGCGGTGGCGAGGTGGGCTCCCCGCGCGCCGTCGGTCACCACGACGGTGGCCGCGCCGAGGGAGCGGATGTGCGCGGCGGCGGCCGCCGGGCCGGGTTCACCGTAGAGCGTCACGGCGTCGGCGGCGCTCAGTTTGACCAGGTCGGCGGTGGCGAAGAACTCCTCGGCGAGCTCACGCAGCGCGGTCACGGCGGCGGCACCGGGCAGCAGGGTGGGCCGCACGTTCGGGTCGAAGACGCGCAGTGGGCCGGGGACGGCCCAGGCGGCGCGGGCGGCGTCCAGGAACGGGCGGCGCAGCAGGCTGATCGAGCCGGTGTAGAGGACCGCGGCGCCGGCCACCTCGGCCGGATCCAGGTCGGCGGGGGCGAGCAGGGCGTAGGACGGCGGCTCGCCGTAGAAGGTGAAGGCCGGCTCGGCGCCCTCGAAGGTGGTCACGGCCAGGGTGGTGGGGACGGGCACCCGGCGTACCCCTCGATCGCCGACGCCGGTCTCGCGGAGGAAGGCGGCGATCCGGTCGCCGAGGGTGTCGTCGCTCAGCGTGCCGGCGTAGCGTGCCTCGCCGCCCAGCCGGGCCACGCCGACGGCCACGTTGAGCGGGGCGCCGCCGATCGCCTGGCGGTAGACGCGCTCGCCGTCGAGATCGGCCTCGAGCAGATCGACCAGCGCCTCGCCCATCACCATCGCGTAGCCCATGCCGGTCAGCCTCTCATCCGGCGCGGGGCACCGACGGGCCAGGACCCACGATCAGCGGGCCGATATGGGTGAATTTGGGATAATTACCGGATGAATGGTCGTCTGTTGATCCTCACGGCGCCGCTCGCGCTGAGCCTGCTCGCCACGCCCGCCGCGAACGCCGCCGCGCCCAGGTTCGAGTACGAGGGGACATTCCAGCGCTGGCACGCGGGCGCCACCGCGGTCACCTACCAACCCGCGCTGGTCCCGCCCGGCGCGCGGGCCACGGTCACGGTCGAGAAGACCCCGGCAGGGGTACGGGTGAAGCTGCTGGCCACCGGCCTGATCCCCGGCCGTGTCTACGGGGCGCACCTGCACACCAGCCCGTGCGGCGAGGATCCGGCCGCCGCCGGGCCGCACTACCAGCACCGCCCGGATCCGGCCGCCGGACCGGGCCGCCCGTCGGTGGACCCGGCCTACGCCAACCCGCGCAACGAGGTCTGGCTGGACCTCACCGCCGGCCGCAACGGGGTGGGCCGCTCGGTGAGCGCGCAGGAGTGGACGTTCGACCGGAAACGGGCGCCGTGGTCGCTGGTGCTGCACGCCGAACACACCCACACCGGGCCGGGTGAGGCGGGCACCGCGGGGGCCCGGCTGGCCTGCCTGACCAGGGACGCGCTGCCGGCGTACGGGGAACGGAGCGGCCGCTGACCGAACACCGCCCGGCCCTGCCGGGCCGGGCGGCCCAGGCGGTAACGTCGGTGGCACCGAGAACGGAGGCACCCATGACGGCCGAGAACAGCGGCACCCAGCCCAAGACCGAGTCGCACGACCCGGACTTCCCCGAGGCGTTCCTGAGCTTCATGCGCCAGGGCTGGCGGGAGGATCCGCTCACCGTCACGCCCCGGCCCGAGGTGCCCAACTACGCGAAGCGGCGGGCCGCGCTCTCCGAGGCGTTCCCCGGCGAGACGCTGGTCATCCCGAGCGGCAACGAGAAGGTGCGGGCCAACGACACCGACTACCACTTCCGCCCGGGCAGCGACTTCTTCTACCTGACCGGTGACCACGACCCGGACAGCGTGCTCATCCTGCACCCGAGCGGCTCCGGCCACGACGCGGTGCTCTACACCCGGCAGCGCAACTCCAAGGACACCGACCGCTTCTTCCGCGACCGCAACGGCGAGCTCTGGGTCGGGCGCACCCACACGCTGGCCGAGAAGTCGACCGAGCTGGGCCTGCCCACCGCCGCCCTCGGTGACCTGGGCCCGGCGCTGGCCGGGGCGGCGCCGGGCCGGACCCGGGTGCTGCGCGGGCTGGACCCGCATGTGGACCGTGCCGTCCTGCCGTACGAGCCGGATCGTGCCAAGCTCCGCGACCGCGAGCTGGCCCACGTGATCTCCGAGCTGAAGCTGGTCAAGGACGAGTGGGAGATCGCCCAGTTGCAGGCCGCCATCGACGCCACGGTGCGCGGCTTCGAAGACGTGGCCCGCGTCCTGCCGGCCGACCGGGGTGTCCGGGAGCGGCTGCTGGAGGGCGTGTTCGGGCTGCGCGCCCGGCACGACGGCAACGACGTCGGCTACACCTCGATCGTCGGCGCCGGCCCGCACGCGACGATCCTGCACTGGGTGCGCAACACCGGCGTGACGGTGCCGGGTGAGCTGCTGCTGATGGACATGGGCGTGGAGGGCCACAACCTCTACACCGCCGACGTCACCCGCACGGTGCCGGTCAACGGCGTCTTCACCCCGTTGCAGCGGCAGGTGTACGACATCGTCCACGCCTCCCAGCAGGCCGGCATGGACGCGATCAAGCCGGGCGTGGTCTTCCGCGACGTGCACAAGGTCTGCATGCGGGTGCTCGCCGAGGGCCTGCACGACCTGGGCCTGCTGCCGGTCGGGGTGGACCAGGCGATGGCCGACGACAGCACGATCTACCGGCGGTGGACCCTGCACGGCTTCGGCCACATGCTCGGCATCGACGTGCACGACTGCTCGGCGGCGCGCAACGAGACGTACCGGGAGGGCGAGCTGAAGGAGGGCTACGTGCTCACCGTCGAGCCGGGCCTCTACTTCCAGCCGGAGGACGAGCTGGTGCCCGAGGAGCTGCGCGGCGTCGGCGTCCGCATCGAGGACGACGTCCTGGTGACCGCGGACGGCTGCCGCAACCTGTCGGCGGGTCTGCCGCGCTCCTCCGGCGAGGTGGAGCAGTGGCTCGCGGCGCAGCGTGAGGCGGGTCCTCGCCTGCCCGGCTGAGTCACTGCCTCCGGTAGTCGGAGATGATCCAGCACTCGGCGCCGGCCGCCGTGTCGGTGACGTTGATGGTCACCTTGGCCGGATGACCGTCGGAGAGGTCGAACTCGGTGGCCACCTCGGCCCCGTCCTCCTCGGCGGTCTCCGCCATGGCGATCAGCTCGCCCAGCGTCGGCACCTCGATCTCCTCGCCCTCCTGCCCGGTCGCCGGGCCGAGGTCGACGGCGGCCGAGGCGGTCGGCGCCGCGGCGGAGGCGCCGATCCGCTGCGAGCCGGTCACCTTCCCGCCGGAGACGGTGGCCTGGTAGCGCCCCAGCGGTGCGGCGGTGTCACAACCCCGGGTCAGCACGAAGCTGTAGGCCGAAGGCTCGGTCCAGGCCGGCGCGGACGCGGCCACCGACGGCGGCGGATCCTGAATCACCGGCTCACTGTCCGGAGAGGACGTGCATCCCCCGGCCAGCCCGGCCACGACCACCGCACACAGCACCCGCTCGAACCGCAGAACTCCCACGCGGCGCAATCTAGCGCAGCCGCGCCCGTCCACCGTGCCCCGGCTCGTCACCACGGCCGGCTGATCACACCGGGCAGCTCCCGGACGGCGACCCGGTCCTCATCGGCCAGCACGCCGAGCATCCGCTCCGCGTCGTCGAGGGTGGTGTGCTTGCCGACCGACGCGGCCGCCTCGACATCCGGCGTCTCCAGCCACAGCCCGGCCTCCTCCCAGACCACCTGCACGCACCCGCCGGACCGGCCGACCGCGCTGAGCCACGACCCGGTCCGCGTGGGCAGCCGCCGCAGCACATCGGTGACCTCGGCGATCGTCATCGGCCGCCCGGCGGACTCGGCGGGCCCACCGGGCAGCGTCTGGTACGTCACCTCGATCAGCCCCGCCTCGGCCGGCGGCTCACCGATCTCGCCGTCCGCCAGCAGCCGCAGCCCGTCGAACCGGCCCACCGCGCGGCCGTCGCCGATCAACCGGTCGAACTCCCGGTGCACCGCCACCGTCCGGTCGCCGTCGGTGAGCTCCAGCTCGACCCCGGCGGGCAGCCAGGGCAGCTCGACCTCGCCGAGCACGGCCGCCGGGAGCCGCCCCGGGACGCGGTGCCGGCCGCGGACCACCTCGACGCCGATCTCCCGGCCGCCCGGCTCCGACGGGTGGGCGGCCATCCGCCCGTACCGGGGGCGGGCCCACCGCAGCCGCACGTGGATCCGCTGGCCGGCCGACTCGTCCCAGTCCACGTGCAGGCCCTCGGCGCGCAGCGCGGCCACCACCTCACGCCCGGCCTCGACGTCCGGCCCGAAGGCGAGCCACAGGCTGCCGCCGCCGGCCGCCCGCTCGGCGTCCTGCTGGTGGTAGAAGACGAATCCCCGGCCCGGGGCGTCGCGCAGCTCGGCGACCCCGCAGTTCTGGCAGCAGGAGAAGTCCTGCCGGGCGGTGATGCCGGCGGCGTCCAGCGCCCGGAACGCGTCGGTGAGCCGGTCGCTGTCGGTCCGCCGGGGCCAGCCCACCTGCGCCTCGAGGTGGGCCGCGAAATGCCGGGTGGCCAGCGCTCGGATCTCCTCCGGTGCGACCTCGCCGCTGAAGTCCTCGGCGCACTCCTCCACCAGGGTGATCCAGTCGTGCTCGCCACGCGCCACGGCAACCCGTACGTTCTCCTCGACGAACATGTATCTCCCTGCTCAGACGGTGTCACTGACGAAGACCGCGACCGACCGGGCCGGCACCTCGTGCGGCGTGGCGGACCGTAGGACCGGATCGGCTGACGCGGCCTGCTCCGGGTGCGGGCGCAACGACCCGGGATCGGGCAGCCCCGGCCGGGCCGGCTCGGCGGTGGCGTTGAACACCACCACGACCCGGCTCCAGCGGGCGTCCAGCCCGGTCCCGTCCAGGCACATCACGATCACGCCGGGTGACTCCTGCGGGCCGCCCAGCGGAAACGACAGGCGCCGCTGCACCTCCTCGGCGTCTGCCAGCCCGAAGACCGGCGAGGAGCGGCGGATGCGGAGCAACTCCCGGTAGCGGTCCGCGGTCAGCTCGATCACGTCGGGCCGGGGCACCAGGTCCGGGTCGGCGAGCAGCGGACGGGCGTAGTCCCACTTGTCGCCGTTGTCGGGCTCCGGCGGCAGGCCCACGCCGAACCCGTTGCCCAGGCCCGGATCCCAGCGGATCTGGTTGAACCAGTCACCGGAGTTGTAGGAGTTGCGGTCCAGCGACTTGGACCGCAGCCGCTCGGTGCCGAGCGTCACGAAGCCGGCGCCCTGGCCCAGCACCACGAAGGACAGAGCGAGGACCTGCATCCGGGCGCGGTCCAGCTGGGACGTGCCGTGGGGCAGTTTGAAGGCCATCGCGTCGTACAGGATCTCGTTGTCGTGCGCGTCCACATAGTTGACCGCCTCGCCGGGGTCGTGGGCGTAGCCGCACGGTGAGCCGTTGTAGTCGATCTGGGCGCCGCTGCGCTCCACCCCGTCGTGGTTGACGAACCGGTACGTCAGGAGCGCCCCGGACAGCCCCACCTTGATCCGGTCGTGCAGCCACAGCGGTGTGGCCGAGCCGAGCCCGGTGGCGAACCCGCGCACCCCGGGGTCGTCGCCGAACGCCCCGCCGCCGCGCAGCGCGTCCCGCAGCCGGTCGTTGAACGTGGCGACGCCGGTGCCGGCCATGTTGACCTGGGTGGCCTGGACGAACCGGGCGTCATAGGCCACCTCCCCGAAATTCCACCCCTCCCCGTAGAGCACCACCCCGGGGCCGAGCGCCTCCTGGACCCGCAGGATGTTCGCCTTCGGGTGGTGGCCCATCAGGTCGAACCGGAACCCGTCGATCCGGTAGTGCCGTGCCCAGGTGACCAGCGAGTCGACGACGAGCCGGTCCATCATGGCGTGCTCGGTCGCGGTGTTGGGGCAGCAGGAGGACTCGGCGGTGCTGCCGTCGGCGAGCAGCCGGTGGTAGTAGCCCGGCACGATCCGGTCGAGGACGCTGAACCGGCCGAGCCCGTCGTGCATGGTGTGGTTGTAGACGACGTCGAGGACCACCCGCAGCCCGGCCGCGCTGAGGGCCATCACCGCCCGGCGCAGCTGGACGATCCGGTGCGGTCCGGCCGGGTCGGTGGCGTAACCGCCCTCCGGCACCGTCCAGTGCCAGGGGTCGTAACCCCAGTTGAACCCGTCGGTGTCGGCGACCGCCATGACGGCCCGCTGCTGCTCCGGCGAGTCCGGTGGGAACGTGGCCAGGTCGCAGGCGGGCACCGACTGGTCGGCGCGGCGGTCCGGCACGGTGGCGAAGTCGTTGACCGGCAGCAGGTGCACGTGGGTGAGCCCGGCCTCGGCGAGCGAGCGCAGATGGCGCATCCCGGCCGATTCGGGGTGGGTGAAGGCCAGGTAGGTGCCGCGCTCGGCGACCGGCACCGAGCCGTCCAGGATGGAGAAGTCGCGCACCGACAGCTCGCTGATCTGCATCCGGGCCGGTGCCACCGGCGGCGGTTTGACCAGGGTGTCCCAGCCGGGCGGGCGCAGCGCCGGATCGTCCAGGTCGATCAGCTGGCTGTGGGTGGAGTCGGTGGCCAGGGATACCGAGTACGGGTCCGTCACACTGGTCGTCACCATCCGCTGTGCGGCCGGCTGCCACACCTGGACGCGGAATCTGTACCACCGGCCGAGCCACTTGCGCCGGCCGGTGACCGACCAGACGCCGGTGGTGTCGTCGCGCTCCATCGGCAGGACCCGTGGCTCGTCGGCGGGGTCCTTGAACAGCTCCAGCTCCACGGTGCGGGCGGTCGGCGCCCACACCGAGATCCGGGGCCGGTCGTGGTCCTCGAACACCGGGCCCAGCTCGGCCCCGGTGGCGGCCTCGTAGAGGTCGTCGAGCACCCCGGCGAGCTGCACCGCGGTGACCGCGACCACCGCACCCGCGTGGTCCCGCCCCTCGACCAGCAGACGGTCCCGCAGCAGCGGGTCCAGATCGGTCTCCGGGACGGCGAAGGCGCGGTATGCCCGAAGGTGCGGGAAGCGCCGGCTCTGCGCCGGGAAGAGGCCGCCCGGCCGGGGCGCCAGGGGCAGCCCGCCCAGCGTGAACGCGGCCGCGCGGGCGGCGAACCAGTCGGGCAGCGCCACCGTGGTCCGGTCGATGAAGACGGCGTGCGCGCGGGCCGGGTCCCGCTCCGGGCCGAGGGTCCCGAGGTCGGGGCGGACCGGCGCGCTCACCCCGGCGGTCAGCCACACCTCCCGGCAGACGGTGAGGTCGAGCCGCTGGTCGTCGGGCAGATCCTTCTCCTCGCCGCGGTGCAGCACGTAGCGCAGGCCGACGCCGTCGGGCCGGACCGGAACCTCGAAGACCGCACCGAACGCGTCGAAGCGGGTGGGCGCCAGCGGTGTGCCCCAGCGGGTGCGGTCCTTGACGAAGACGCCCTCCCAGCAGTGCAGGCCCCATCCGGCGTAGTCGCCGGCGGGCCGCCGGTAGTGGATCACCACGGTGGTGGGGGCGGACGGCGTGGTCTCCGGCGCGACGGTGGAGACCGCACGGTCACCGGCGGTGAGCCAGATCTCGCTCGCCTCGCGGATCGAGACCCATCGGTCGACCTCGACGTCCTTGACGCCCCCGCGATGGAGCACCAGGAAGCCGACCTTCTGCGCGTCGCGGGACAGCGGCACCCAGGCGAAGCGGCCCCACTCGTCCTCTCCCGCGAACGGGACGCCGCCGGGATAGGCCGGGCCGGCGCCGGGCTCGAGGTCACCCCAGGCGTGCAGCACCCAGTCCGCGTAGTCACCGTCGTCGCGCCGGTAGTGCACGATCAGCCACCGCGGATCGCCTCCTGTCACCGGCACATCATCGCAGCGGGATACGACATTTTCCGGGCGTCCCGATGAAGGGCTGGAAGACTCGGCCGGTGGGACCCGCCTTGCACAGGCTTACAAGACGGACGTACGGTTTACCGGACACGCACAACCGAGAGTTAGGCAAACCTAACCCGAAGGTCGCCCTTTCGGTGCGAAAGACTTGACTTCCAGTCGCTGGGTGTGAAGGAGATGACGGTGGCCAGCCTCGACACCTTTGGTGCGAAGAGCGAGCTGCGCGTCGGAGACGCGAGCTACGAGATTTTCACGATCGACAAGGTGAAGGGGCACGATCGCCTGCCCTACTCCTTGAAGATCCTCCTGGAGAACCTGCTGCGCACTGAGGACGGCGCGAACATCACCGCCGACCACATCAACGCGCTCGGCAGCTGGGATCAGAACGCCGACCCGAGTGTCGAGATCCAGTTCACCCCGGCACGGGTGCTGATGCAGGACTTCACCGGCGTTCCCTGCGTGGTCGACCTGGCCACCATGCGCGAGGCCGTCAAGGACCTGGGCGGCGACCCCACCAAGGTCAACCCGCTCGCCCCCGCCGAGCTGGTCATCGACCACTCGGTCATCGCCGACCTGTTCGGCCGCGAGGACGCCTTCCAGCGCAACGTGGAGCTGGAGTACCAGCGCAACCGCGAGCGCTACCAGTTCCTGCGCTGGGGCCAGACCGCGTTCAACGAGTTCAAGGTCGTCCCGCCGGGCACCGGCATCGTGCACCAGGTCAACATCGAGTACCTGGCTCGCACCATCATGGAGCGCAACGGCCAGGCCTACCCGGACACCGTGGTCGGCACCGACTCGCACACCACCATGGTCAACGGCCTGGGCGTGCTGGGCTGGGGCGTCGGCGGCATCGAGGCCGAGGCCGCCATGCTCGGCCAGCCGGTCAGCATGCTGATCCCGCGGGTCGTCGGCTTCAAGCTCTCCGGCGAGGCCCCGGCCGGCACCACCGCCACCGACCTGGTGCTCACCATCACCGAGATGCTGCGCAAGCACGGTGTGGTCAGCAAATTCGTCGAGTTCTACGGCCCCGGCGTGAGCGCCGTCCCGCTGGCCAACCGGGCCACCATCGGCAACATGTCGCCGGAGTACGGCTCGACCGTCGCGATCTTCCCGATCGACGAGCAGACCATCGACTACCTGCGTCTCACCGGCCGCACCGAGCAGCAGGTGGCGCTGGTCGAGGCCTACGCCAAGCGCCAGGGCCTGTGGCTCGACCCGAACGCCGAGCCGGACTACTCGGAGAAGCTCGAGCTGGACCTGTCGACGATCGTCCCGTCGCTGGCCGGCCCGAAGCGCCCGCAGGACCGGGTCCTGCTGAGCGAGGCCAAGTCCGCGTTCCGTAGCGCGCTGCCGACCTACGCCGCGCCGCACGGTCACGCCGACGAGGCCAGCGAGGAGTCCTTCCCGGCCTCCGACTCGCCCGCCAACGGCGTGGACGACGAGGCCGACAAGCCGGTCGCCTTCAGCGCCGCCAACGGCGCCCAGGGCCGCACGTCCAAGCCGACCCTGGTCAAGGGCGAGGACGGCGTCGAGTACGAGCTGGACCACGGCGCGGTCGTCATCGCCGCCATCACGTCCTGCACCAACACCTCGAACCCGCAGGTCATGATCGGTGCCGCGCTACTCGCCAAGAAGGCGGTGGAGAAGGGCCTGACCCGCAAGCCGTGGGTCAAGACCACCCTGGCTCCCGGCTCCAAGGTCGTCTCCGACTACTACGACCGGGCCGGGCTCACCCCCTACCTGGACAAGATCGGGTTCAACCTGGTCGGCTACGGCTGCACCACCTGCATCGGCAACTCGGGCCCGCTGCCCGAGGAGGTCTCGGCCGCCATCAACGAGAACGACCTGACCGCGGTCAGCGTCCTCTCCGGCAACCGGAACTTCGAGGGCCGGATCAACCCGGACGTCAAGATGAACTACCTGGCGTCCCCGCCGCTGGTCGTGGCCTACGCGCTGGCCGGCTCGATGGACATCGACATCACCACCGAGCCGCTCGGCACGGGCTCGGACGGCAAGCCGGTCTACCTCGACGACATCTGGCCGACCAACCAGGAGATCGACGAGACCATCGCGCAGGCGATCGGCGCCGAGGGCTTCTCCACGGCGTACCAGGACGTCTTCGCCGGCGACGAGCAGTGGCAGTCGCTGCCCACCCCGACCGGCGACACCTTCGCCTGGTCCGGTGACTCCACCTACGTCCGCAAGCCCCCGTACTTCGAGGGCATGCAGGCCGAGCCAAGCCCGGTGACCGACATCACCGGCGCCCGCGTCCTGGCCAAGCTGGGCGACTCGGTCACCACCGACCACATCTCCCCGGCCAGCTCGATCAAGCCGGACTCGCCCGCCGGCAAGTACCTCGCGGCCAACGGCGTCCCGCGCGCCGAGTTCAACAGCTACGGCTCGCGCCGCGGCAACCACGAGGTCATGATCCGGGGCACGTTCGCCAACATCCGGCTGCGCAACCAGCTGCTGAACGATGTCGAGGGTGGCTTCACGCTCAACCACCTGACCGGCGAGCAGACCACCATCTACGACGCCTCCGTCGCCTACCAGGAGGCCGGCATCCCGCTGGTCATCCTGGCCGGCAAGGAGTACGGCTCGGGCTCGTCCCGCGACTGGGCCGCCAAGGGCACCATGCTCCTCGGCGTCCGCGCGGTCATCGCCGAGAGCTACGAGCGCATCCACCGCTCCAACCTGATCGGCATGGGCGTGCTGCCGCTGCAGTTCCCGCAGGGCGAGAACGCCGCGTCGCTCGGCCTCACCGGCACCGAGACCTTCTCGTTCGCCGGCGTCACCGAACTGAACGACGGCACCACCCCGCGCACGGTCAAGGTGACGACGGACACCGGCATCGAGTTCGACGCCGTCGTCCGCATCGACACCCCCGGCGAGGCGGACTACTACCGCAACGGCGGCATCCTCCAGTACGTCCTCCGCAAGATGCTCCGCGGCTGACGATCACCGAAACGCCCCGCTCTCCGCACCCGGAGGGCGGGGCGTTCCGCTTCTGCGCACCTCCTCACGATCAACTGCAAGATCAAAATCCCGAGGTCGCATCGGGGTGGTGGGTACAGACCGCTGCTCCCGCCGAGGGCCCGGCGCGACTCGCTGGCCGCTGGCGCGTCCAAACCGCTCCCCACCCCGGGCGACGTGCGTAAGCGGTCCCCCTCACCCCGACCCCGCCAAGCCCCCGAACACACCAGAACAGCCCTGAGAACCAGCCACGAAGATCCAACCGGCCGCCAGCACCGTCGCGAGGGGCTCGAGACAGCGCTCAGGGCCGGCCGGGGTTGAGCGTCACCGCTCACGCACGTCGCCGGGTGGGGGTGGCCGTTCCGGAGCCGCCAGGCGACTGGCCGCCCGCGCCCGGCCCTCGGCGGGAGCAGCGGTCTGTACCACCCACTCCGATGCGACCGCCCGGTCTTGATCTTCGAAGCGATGCCGGCGGCCGCGCGTGGGCCGCTCAGGGACGGTAGCCGGTCTTGTCGGCGTCGGTGATCTCGCGCAGGATCCGGGCCGGGACGCCGGCGGCGATCACGCCGGCCGGGACGGACTTCGTGACCACGCTGCCGGAACCGATGATCGCCCCGTCGCCGATGGTCACGCCCGGGTTGATGGTGACGCCGCCGCCGACCCAGACGTCGTCCCCGATGACGACCGGTTTCGCGTAGCAGGCCCCGGCCGCCCGCTCGGCCGCGTCGACCGCGTGGTTGGAGGTGTAGACGCCGACCCGCGGCCCGAACAGCACATGGTCACCGATGGTGATCCCGCCGCCGTCGAGCATCACGCAGTCGAAGTTGGCATAGAAGTGGTCGCCGACGCTGATGTTGAACCCGAACTCGCACCGGAACGTCGGCTCGAAGTGGCACTCCCGCCCCACCGACCGCAGCAGCCGCCGCAGGAGGGCCTCCCGCTCCGCCTGCGGCCGGCCGAAACTGTCGTTGTATTCGCTGGTCAGCAGAACGGCCCGGGCCCGGGCGCCGACGAGTTCCGGGGTCAGGTCGTTGTACATCCGCCCGGAGAGGATGTGCTCCCGCTGAGCCTCAAGCGTCACCACATGATCCTAATGTCGGCGTGAACTCGGTGCGGCAAGCGCCCACCGGCACGGCCCGGGTGCTTAGGCTCCGGCTATGGATGACAAGACTGTGCTGAGCCGCATCAGCGATCTGGTCGACGAGGAGCACGCGCTCCGCCGCCAGCTGAGCGATGGCAAGATCTCCTCGGACGAGGAGCACACCCGCCTCCGGGAGCTGGAGGAGTCGCTGGACCAGTGCTGGGACCTGCTGCGCCGGCGCCGTGCGGCCCGCTCGGCCGGGAACGACCCCGACGCCGAGCAGGCCCACAGCGTCGACGAGGTGGAGAACTACGTGCAGTGAGCCGGCGCCGGTCGCGGGCGCCCGGGGCGCGGCGGCCCCGGGGCGGGCCCCGGCCAGCCCCGCACCGGAGCCCCCCCGCGTAG
>NZ_JAGFNS010000003.1:174012-195070 GCF_017592555.1 Actinoplanes flavus
CCGGGGCGGGGGGGTGCGGGGCGGGGGGGGGGGCGCGGGGGGGGGGGGGGGCGGGGGGGGCGGGGGGGCCCCCGGGCCGGGCAGCGGCCTGCACCTCACCGGAGCCCCGCTTCGTAGTGCAGGCGCTCGACCAGCGCCTCCTCGTCGACCTCCAGCCCCCGTGACCGGAACCAGCCGGCCACGTTGCGCACGTCCCGCGCGATGAACTCGCCGCCGCGCGGATTGGCGATCACGTCCACGATCTGCGGCAGGTCGATGAGCACCAGCCGCCCGTCGTGGACGAGCGTGTTGTACGGCGACAGGTCCCCGTGCGCCACCTGCGCCCGGGCCAGCACCGACAGCGCGTCGGTCATCTGCCGCCACAGGTCGGCCAGCCCGTCGGTGTCGGCGCGCACCTGAGCGAGCCGGGGCGCCGCCTCGCCGGTCTCCCAGTCGCCGATGAACTCCAGCATCAGCTCGGTGCCGATCAGCTGCACCGGGTAGGGCACACAGATCAGCCCGCTCTCCTGGCCGACCTGCCACAGCCGGCTGAGCGCGCCGAACTCGGCGGCCGCCCACTGCCCGGAGATCATCTCCTTGCCGAAGGCGGTCCGGTTGGACATGGCCCGCATCTCCCGGGAGCGGCGGACCCGGCGGCCCTCGAGATAGCCGGCGTCCCGGTGGAACATCCGGTGGTCGCCGTCGCGGTACCGCTTGGCGGCCAGCATGCTGATCTGGCCGGTGCCCGGGATGGCGCGCCGGACCAGGAAGACGTCGGCCTCCTTGCCGGTCTTCAGCATCCCCAGCTCGGTGTCGACCGCGCCGTACTCGGTACGGACCCAGTCGGGCCGGGGATCGGGACCGTGCAGAGCGCCGTCCCAGGTGGACCAGCGGTCGCCCTCCTCGGGCAGATCGGGGTCCTCCTGCAGGGCCGGCTCGAGCCGGCCGCGTTTTACGAAAGTCGGTTCGTCGTCGTCGAACTTACGGCGCCCACGGCGCATGGTCGTCTCGTGCTCGCGCACTCGAGGGTCTCCTCAGAGAAAGAAGTCATCGGGGAAAACGGGGACGCAGACATGACAAAGACAGCCACGAGGTCCACCCCCTTCTCTCTCGTCGGGAAACACGCGCGCCCACTCTTTCCGATCACCGAACCGGGCGCAACCCATTTATCCGGCGGCCATGACCGCCGTCATCGGGCGGCCATGATCGCCGAGATGCCCTGGATCACGTTGCCCACCACGCGGGTCGGCGCGAACCGGTTGTCCACCCAGTCCCGCCCGCGGTGCAGCCACACGCTGGGCAGCCCGAGCGCCGCGGCGCCGCCGATGTCGGCCTCCGGGCTGTCCCCGAGCACCCACGCCCCGGCCAGCCGCATCCGCACCCGCTGCGCGGCCAGAGCGAAGATCCGCGGGTTCGGCTTACTCACCCCGCACTGCTCGGAGATCACCCAGTCGGCGACATAGCGGTCCACCCCGGTACGCCGGATCCGGGCCTCCTGCTGCTCGGTCTGCCCGTTGGTGACCACCACCGGCACCAGCCCCGCGTCGCCCGCGATCTCCAGCGCGCAGCCGACCATCGGGTCCAGCCGTTCGAAGGTGAGCGGCCCGGTGTTCAGTTCGTCGACCAGGTCGATCACCGGCACACGCAGCCGGTAGCGTTCCCGGATGAGGTCGGCCAGGTCCCAGCGCGAGGTCAGCCCATCGGCGTCGACCGACACCAGCCACTCCAGGTCGTCCTGAGGGGCGGCGATCTCGTCGAGGAAGCCCTTAGCCCACAGCCGGAACGCACCGCTGCGGTCGAGCAGGGTGTCGTCCAGGGCGAGGAAGACTAGAGGCACGCGGGCACTTTACGTGAGCGCCTGCCGCAGCGCCCAGTCCAGGACTGTTAACAAGACACGGCGGTGAATGAGGAAATTCGCATCATCCGATCGTGGGACCGCCCTCTGTAGTAAGCCGTACGTACGGATTGCAAGAGGGTCCGGCCACATGACACGATCAGCGGCGTGCCCAGGGTGAGTCAGGACCAGCTCTATGCGCGCCGCCACGAGATCCTCAGTGCGGCCCGCGCCTGTTTCGCGCGGTTCGGCTACGGGGGCGCCACCGTCCGCCGCCTCGAAGAGGCCACCGGCATGTCGCGCGGCGCGATTTTTCATCATTTCCGGGACAAGGAGCATCTGTTCCTCGCCGTCGCCGAGGACGACGCCGCCACGATGGTGGAGACCGTCGCCCGCAACGGCCTCGTCCAGGTGATGCGCGACCTGCTGGACCGGGCCGGCAACAGCGAGGGCGACACGGCCGGCTGGCTCGGCACCCAGCTCGAGGTGTCACACCGCCTGCGTACCGACCCGGCCTTCGCCAAACGCTGGGCCCAGCGGTCCGCCGCGATCGCCGACGCCACCCGCGAGCGGCTCCAGCGGCAGCGTGAGGCCGGTGTGCTGCGCGAGGACGTACCGGTCGAGGTTCTCACCCAGTTCCTGGAGCTCGCCTACGACGGCCTAGTGCTGCACCTGGCCACCGGCCGCCCGGCCGGCGAGCTGGCCCGCGTCCTCGACGTGGTCGAGGAAGCGGTGCGCAAGCCCGCCGCCTGATCCCTACCGGCCCGGCGCCCGGTCGATGAAGCCGAGCACCTGGACGATCCGGCCGTCGGCGTCGCGTTCCGCCACGTCGAAGCCGACAACCAGCGGCTCGCCGCCGGGCCGGCCCAGATGCCAGGTGAAACGCGCCTGGTCGTGGTGCGCGTCGACCGGCCCGCCGGAGCTGAACACCAGCCCGGCGAACTGCCGCTGCGCCCCGTCGACGACCGCGTCCAGCGCGGCCCGGCCCGCCACGGCGGCGAACGGGTCGATGTACCGCACCTCCTCGGCGAACAACTCGTCGATCGCGGCCCGCCGGGCGACCGGGTCGGTCTCGTTCCACACGCCCAGGTACCGGTCGATCACGGTGTCGAAGTCGCTCATCTTCGTCGTCCCTTCGCTGTGGTCGGCTGATGACGGCCACAGCCTGCCCGGCGGCGGGAACGGCGTCGATTACCCCGGAGGTAATGGTGACCGCGCGGAACCCCTGCCTAGGCTGCCCGCATGGGCGAGGTGGGAAAGCTGCTGCGCGGTTGGCGGGACACCCGGAGGATGAGCCAGCTCGATCTGTCCGGCCGGTCCGGGGTGTCCACCCGGCATCTGTCGTTCGTGGAGACCGGCCGCTCCCGGCCGACCCGGCAGATGCTGCTGCGGCTGGCCGAGGAGCTGGACGTGCCGTTGCGCGCCCGCAACGAGCTGCTGCTGGCCGGTGGGTACGCCCCCGCCTACCCGGAATCGGCACTGGACGGCCCGCCGCTGGCCGACGTGCTGTCCGCGCTCCGCGAGGTGCTGGCCGGGCACGGGCCGAACCCGGCGGTGCTGGTGGACCGGCACTGGACGATGGTCGACGGCAACGCGGCGGTGGCCCTCCTCACCGAGGGATGCGCGCCGGAGCTGCTGACCCCGCCGGTCAACGTGCTGCGCCTGGCGCTGCACCCGGACGGCATGGCGCCCCGGATCGGCAACCTCGCCGAGTGGCGCACCCACCTCCTGCACCGGCTGGACCGGCAGGCCGCGGCCACCGCCGACCCGGTGCTGCACGAGCTGCACGCCGAGCTGGCCGGCTATCCCGGCGGCGAGGCCGACACCCGCCCCGACGGTCTGGTGGTGCCGCTGCGGTTCGACGACCTGAACATGTTCAGCATCACGTCGATGCTCGGCACCCCGCGCGACGTCACCCTGTCCGAGCTGGCCATCGAGGCGTTCCTGCCGGCCGACGCGGCCACCGCGACCGCGCTCGGCCGCCGGATGGCAGGATCGTCCCATGGACCTTGGGCTGGCTGATCGTGTCTTCATCCTCACCGGCGCCTCGCGAGGGCTGGGGTTCGCCACCGCGGAGGCGCTCGTCGGTGACGGCGCACGGGTGGTGATCTCGTCGCGCGACGCCGACCGGGTCGCCGAGGCGGTCGACCGGCTGGGCGGCCCCGAGCACGCCTTCGGGGTGACCGCCGACCTGGCCGACCCGAGTACCCCGCGCGAGCTGGTGCACGCCGCGCAGGAGCGGTTCGGCCGCCTCGACGGCGCGCTGATCTCGGTGGGCGGCCCCACTCCGGGCACCGCGGCCAGCATGAGCGACGACCAGTGGACGACCGCCTTCGAGACGGTGTTCCTCGGTTCGGTGCGCGCGGCCCGTACGTTCGCCTCCGCCCTGCCCGAGGGCGGCGCCATCGGCCTGGTCCTCTCCACCTCGGTGAAGACGCCGCTGACCGGTCTGGGCCTCTCCAACGGTTTCCGTCCCGGCCTGGCCATGGTGGCGAAGGACATGGCCGACGAGTTCGCCCCGCGTGGCGTCCGGGTGCTGAGCATCCTGCCGGGCCGTTTCATGACCGACCGCAGCCGCGAACTCCTCGAAGCCGCCCCCGACCCGGCGGCCGCGGCCGAGACGATCGCCGCGAACATCCCGCTGAACCGGATCGGCGAGCCCACCGAGTTCGGCCGGGTGGCGGCCTTCCTGCTCTCCCCGGCCGCCGGCTACGTGACCGGCGTGGCGGTCCCGGTCGACGGCGGCGCCCTCCGCACCCTGTGACCTCCTCACCCACCGAGCCCGCACCGGCTTCCACCGCCCAGCCCGCACCGGCTTCCACGGCCCAGCCCGGTCCGGCTTCCACGGGCCGACCCAGCCCGGCTTCCGCAAGCCGGCCGAGTCCGGCTTCCGCGAGCCGACCCAGCCCGGCTTCCGCGAGCCGACCCAGCCCGGCTTCCGCGAGCCGACCCAGCCCGGCTTCCACGGCCCGACCCAGCCCGGCTTCCACGGCCCGACCCAGCCCGGCTTCCACGGGCCGGCCCAGCGCCGAGGAGGTGGCGGCCGCCGCCGGGCGGACCATTCCGGACGTGGCCGGGCCCGGTCTGCTGGTGCTGTTCTCCGGCATCAACCCGAGCCTCTACTCGGCGGCGACCGGTCACCATTTCGCCCGTCCGGGGAACCGGTTCTGGCCGGCGCTGCACGGCTCCGGCTTCACCGACCGCCTGCTCGACCCCTCCGAACAACACCTGCTGCCCGCCCTCGGGCTCGGCATCACCAATGTGGTGGCCCGGGCCACCGCCCGCGCCGACGAGCTCTCCCCCGAGGAGTACGCCGAGGGCGGCGCCCAGCTCACGGAACGGGTGGCCCGCCTACGGCCGCGGTATCTCGCGGTGCTCGGGGTGACCGCCTACCGCGCCGCCTTCGGCCGCCCGAAGGCACGGCTCGGACCGCAGGAGGAGGCGCTCGCGGGCGTACCGGTGTGGGTGTTGCCGAACCCGAGCGGCCTGAACGCGCACTTCCAGCTGCCCGCGCTGATCAGCGAGTTCGCGGCGCTCCGCGCCGCCGTCCTCTGAACCCCCGCGTTCCAGGCCCGCTCAGGCCACGGCGATGATCTCCAGCTCGATGAGCCAGTCGCTCTCCAGCGTCTGTACGACGATCGCGGTGGTCGGGATGACCCGCCCGCCGAGCGCCGCCACCCGGGCCGCCGCGTTCTCCTCGGCGTAGGACGCGTCGCGCAGATAGCTGGTCTGGCGGACGATGTTCCCCACCGTCATCTCCGCCGAGGCGAGGATGGCGCGGATGTTGTTCCAGACGAGTTCCAGCTGCTCGGTGAGACCGGCGCCGGCCTTGCCCGCGGGGTCGAGGCCCATCGTCCCGGAGACGAAGAGCATCCGCTGAGCCCCACGAACCTCCATGGCGTGCACGTAGTCACCGGTGGCCGGATAGACGCCGTCAACCGGATTGCGCGCGATCATCTCCATGCGGCCGACCCTAGCCGTCGCCACCCACAGTGGACATCCGATTTTACCCTCGCCGCGTCCGCGCACGGATCCGCCCGGACGCCTGCCGGCTCATCCGGCCGGGATGATCCTGGCGAGGGCCGTCTCGCGGTGTGATCGGCGTATGACGGAAACGGCGGCGGCGTTGGCGCTGCTCGCCGTGTTCGGGTGGGGGTTGTGGTCGGCGCGGCTGGGCCGTGCCGATCTCACCGCGCCCATCCTGTTCGTGACCGCCGGGCTGCTGCTCTCCACCGGGCCGATGCCCGATCCGGAGACCACCCGCGAGGTGGTGCGGCTGCTGGCCGAGGTCACCCTGGTCTGGGTGCTGTTCGCCGACGCGTCCCGGGTGGGCCTGCCGGAATTCCGCGCCGATCTGGGGCTCTTCGCACGCCTGCTGGGGATCGGCCTGCCGCTCACGATCGTGGCCGGCACGCTGCTCGCCGCGGCGTTCTTCGGGGAGATGGGCCTGTGGCTGGCGCTGCTGGTCGGCGCGTCCCTGGCCCCGACGGACGCGGCTCTGGGCGCCGCCGTGATGACCGACCCGTCGGTGCCGCCCCGGATCCGGCGGGCGCTCAATGTGGAGAGCGGGCTCAACGACGGTATCGCCACCCCGGTGGTGGCGCTCGCGATCGCCGGCGCCGCGGGCATGGTCGGAGGGTCGCATGCGGGGCTGACCGGCCTGGTGATCGGGGTGGCGATCGGCGTCGGCGCGGGGCTGGTCGGTGGCCGGGCGATGCGGGTGGCCCGCACGCGGGGCTGGGCGTCGGAGGATTTCGCCGGGCCGGGCGTGCTGGCCCTGGCCCTGGCCGTCTACATCGGCGCGCATCTGGTGGGCGGCAACGGGTTCGTCGCCGCCTTCCTGGCCGGTCTCGTGTTCGGCGCGGCGGCCGGCCGGGGAGGCGCCCACGAGGTCTTCTACGTCGAACAGACCGCCGGCCTGGCATCGCTGCTGACCTGGCTGGTCTTCGGCGCGGCCGCGGTGCCGATCGTCATCGCCAACACCGACTGGCTGGTGGTCGGCTACGCGATCCTGAGCCTCACGGTGATCCGGATGCTGCCGGTGGCGCTGGTCCTGATCGGCAGCGGCCTCTCCGCCCGGACGGTCGCCTTCATCGGCTGGTTCGGCCCGCGCGGCCTGGCGTCGGTCGTCTTCGCGATGCTGGCCGTCGAGGGTCTCGGCCCGCAGGCGGACCGCGCGGTGGCCGTGATCGGCGTGACCATCCTGCTGAGCGTCTTCGCCCACGGCGTGACCGCCAAGCCACTGGCCGCCCGCCTCGCGAAGTCCAGCCGGCCACCCGGCGTGGCCCCCACGGCCCGGATCCCCGGCATCGACGAAGCCGACACGAACCCCCTAGCCCGCACCCCCGGCCGGGACGAGACCGACCCCCGCGAAACCCGCACGAACCCCGCGGCCCCCGCCCCAGGCCAGGCTGAGACCGGCGGCCACAAAGCCGACACGAACCCCCTAGCCCGCACCCCCGGCCGGGACGAGACCGACCCCCGCGAAACCCGCACCAACCCGGCGGCCCCCGCCCCAGGCCGGACTGAGACCGACGGCCGCAAAGCCGACACGAACCCCCTAGCCCGCACCCCCAGCCAGGGCGAAACCGACCCCCGCGAAACCCGCACCAACCCGGCGGCCCGCACCTCCGGCCGGGGAGGGACACACCCGAGCGAAGCCCGCACTCCCGGCCAGGGTGGGACCGACCCGGAAAGACCCGGCACGAATCCGGCGGCCCGCGCCCACGACCGGGGCGAAACCGGCGCAAGCGAAACCGGCACGAACCCAGGGCCCCGCGCCGAGCCATCCGCCGCCGCCTCCGAACCGGCGCCACCAGCCGGCACCGCCGGCGCCCCGAGCCCGCCCGACGTCCTCCCGGCGCGCGGCCTCCTGCACCGTCACCCGGCCCGCCACCGCCCCTGACGATTCCGTCGGGGAAGCTCAGCGCACCGAGCCGGCCTGTCCGCTCTCCTCCCCGACAAGTGGATCAGCGAGCATCTCCCGTGCTGGGAGCTCCGCGAATTGGGTCCGGTAGAGGTCCGCGTAAAGCCCACCCGCGACGATCAGCTCCTCGTGCCGGCCCCGCTCGACGATCCTTCCGCGGTCCAGCACCAGAATCTGATCGGCTTTGCGGATGGTGGAGAGCCGATGCGCGATGACCAGCGCCGTCCGCCCGCGCAACGCTTCGGCGAGAGCCCGCTGCACGGCGGCTTCGGACTCGCTGTCGAGATGGGCGGTGGCCTCGTCGAGGATCACGATCGACGGCTGTTTGAGCAGCAGCCGGGCGATGGCGAGCCGCTGCTTCTCCCCGCCGGAGAACCGGTAGCCGCGCTCCCCCACCACGGTGTCGAGCCCGTCCGGCAGGGCCTGCACCAGCCCGGCGATCCGCGCGCCGGTGAGCGCGTCCCACATCTGTTCCTCGGTGGCGTCTGGTCGCGCGTACCGAAGATTGTCGGCGATGGTCTCGTGGAACAGATGCGAGTCCTGGGTGACGACACCGACGGTGTCGCGCAGTGACGCGAGGGTGGCGTCGCGCACGTCGACCCCACCGATCCGAACCGAGCCGCCGGTCACGTCGTAGACCCGGGAGACCAGCATCGACGTGGTGGACTTGCCGGCGCCGGACGGGCCGACGAGCGCGACCATCTGCCCCGGCTCGACGGTGAAGTCGAGGCCGGCGAGGACCTCCTCGTTCTCCCGGTGGTCGAGGCTGGCGACGTCCTCCAGGGTGGCGAGCGACACCTCGGCGGCGCTGGGGTAGCGGAACCGCACGTCCCGGAACTCGATGAGCCCGGAGCCGGCCGGGATGGGTGTGGCGCCCGGCTTCTCGGTGATGCCCGGTCGCAGGTCCAGCACCTCGAAGACCCGGTCGAAGGAGACCAGCGCGCTCATCACGTCGACCCGGACGTTGCTGAGCGCGGTGAGCGGACCGTACAGCCGGGTGAGCAGCAGCGCCAGGGTGACGACGGTGCCGGCCGAGACGTCGCCGCGGACCGCCAGCCAGCCGCCCAGCCCGTACGTCAGCGCCTGCGCGAGCGAAGCGACGAGCAGCATCGCGACGAAGAAGGTCCGGGAATACATCGCCTGCTGGACGCCGATGTCGCGGACCCGGCCGGCGCGCTCGCCGAACCGGGCCGCCTCGACCTCCGGCCGCCCGAAGAGTTTGACGAGCAGCGCGCCGGAGACGTTGAACCGCTCGGTCATCGTCGCGTTCATCTTCGCGTCGAGGTTGTACGACTCCCGGGTGATCTCGGCGAGCCGCTTGCCGACCCGTCGCGCCGGCACGATGAAGACCGGCAGCAGGAGCAGCGACAGGGCGGTGATCTGCCAGGACAGGGTGAACATCACCCCGGCCGTGAGGACCAGCTGGATGACGTTGCTGACCACGCCGGAGAGCGTCGACGTGAAGGCCCGCTGCGCGCCGATGACGTCGTTGTTGAGCCGGCTGACCAGGGCACCGGTCTGGGTGCGCGCGAAGAACTGCAACGGCATGCGCTGCACGTGGTCGTAGACCCGGGTGCGCAGGTCGAGGATGATGCCCTCGCCGATGCGGGCCGAATACCACCGCTGGGCGAGCGACAGCAGCGCCTCGGCGACGGCCAGCACGGCGATCACCAGGGCGATCCGGATCACCGCGTCCGCCCGCCCGGCGGTGATTGCGTTGATCACGTCGCCGGCGAGCAGCGGGGTGGCCACGCCGATCCCGGCGGCGAGCACCACGGTCAGCAGGAACACCGCGATGTCGCGCCGGTACGGCACGGCAAACCGCAGGATCCGCCCAGCCGTCCCCTCGCGCACACGGTGCCGGCTGACGCGGTCCGCGTTCTGGATCGAGCGCAGGACACTCCAGCTGGACATGTCACCTCCCGGGTGCCGTTCGACGGGGCAGAACACAGTCTGCCCCGTGGGTACGACAATCCCGGGAGGTGATCTACTCCCCGGAACCCAGCAGGTCGCTCAACCTGCGGGTCTGTGCTTCGCGCTCGGCCCGGTCCTGCTCCGCGTACGACCGCAGGGGCGCACCCGCGAGCAGGGCCTTGATCTCGGCGACCGCACCGGCGTCCGCGGCCAGCACCGCCGCGGCGAGGTCGGCCACCGTCCCGTCCAGTTCGGCTCGGGGGACCACGGCCGTCGCCAGGCCGATCCGGTCCGCCTCGTCGGCCGCCATCCGCCGGCCGGTCACGCATATCTCCAGCGCCCGGGACGGGCCGACCAGCTCGGTGAGCCGCTTCGTACCGCCCAGATCGGGAACCAGCCCGAGGGTGACCTCGGCCATGGAGAACCGCGCGTCGTCGGCGAGGACCCGCATGTCGCAGTTCAGCGCAAGCTGGAAGCCGGCGCCGATCGCGTGTCCTTGCACAGCGGCAATCGTCACAATGGACGGACTGCGCAACCAGGTGAACGCGGTCTGGAACCCGGCAATCCGATCCGCACACTCGGACGCGGACAACTGCGCCAGGGTGGCCAGAGAAGAATCGCCGTCGCCACGTGCCACCGACAGATCCAGGCCGGCGGAAAACGCGCGTCCCTCGCCCCGGACAATGACGACCCGCACGTCACCCGGTAATTTTCGGGAAATGTTGCCGAGCTCCGTCCACATGGCTGGAGTCTGGGCATTGAGAACGTCGGGCCGGCACAACGTCACCGTCGCGACCGGCCCGTCCTGTTCGTAGCGAACGCCGACGTCGTCGGTGGAACTGGGTCGAGCGTTGCCGGTCGTCACGCCTTCTTGCGGCGGCGGGCGCCACCACGCTGGCGCAACTGAACTCCCGACTCGGTGAGCACGCGGTGGACGAATCCGTAGGAACGGCCGGTGGAAGCGGCCAGCGCGCGGATGCTCTCGCCGGAGGTGTAACGCTTCACCAGGTCCTTGGCGAGCGACTGCCGCTCGCTACCGACGATTCGACGACCCTTCTCAGTACTGGTAGCTGTGCCAGTGGCTGCCATCTTGAATCCTCACGTCGCAGACAGTGCGGTCAGATACGGTCCCTCCTATTACACCGTCTCGAACGATCATGCGCCAGGCATCTAGCCCCCGTGAACGTGCCCATTTATTACTGTCAGGAACTTGACGGTTACCACCGGCATCAATGTCAGACAGTTTGCCGGCAGCCTCTCGGAAGGCATTTCCGGACCGCGGGGCCGTCGCCCAAGACCATCGATCACCTGCGGAAACACTCGATCGAGGGGAGGCCCTCGATCGCTCCGGAGAGTGCTGTGATCGCTCCATGGCGTGACACTCGACCTTGGGAACGAGCCCCGGCCGAGCGCCCGACCTGTTGGCAAACGCCCGAACATCGCACTGTCTGTGTGGGCACCTGTTGACAACTGACGATCGGCGATGATCCCGGCTCAGGCGAGCTCGACGAGCTCCAGGAGGTCGTCGCTCCAGGCGTCCTCGTCGCCGTCGGGCAGCAGGATCGCCCGGTCCGGCTTCAGCGCCTGCACACAGCCGGCGTCGTGGGTGACCAGCACGATCGCGCCCGGGTAGTTGGCGATCGCGTCCAGCACCTGCTCGCGGCTCACCGGGTCGAGGTTGTTGGTCGGCTCGTCCAGCAGCAGCACGTTGGCGCCCGAGCAGACCAGGGTGGCCAGGGCCAGCCGGGTCTTCTCACCGCCGGAGAGCACACCGGCCGGCTTGTCGACGTCGTCGCCGGAGAAGAGGAAGGCGCCCAGGATCTTGCGCAGCTCGGTGTCGGTCTGCTCCGACGCGGCGCTGCGCATGTGCTCCAGGATGGTCCGGTCCACGTCCAGCGTCTCGTGCTCCTGGGCGTAGTAGCCCAGCCGCAGCCCGTGCCCGGCACGCACCTCGCCGGTGTCCGGCTCCAGCAGGCCGCCCAGCATCCGCAGCAGGGTGGTCTTGCCGGCGCCGTTCAGCCCCAGGATGGCGACCCGGGAACCGCGGTCCACCGCCACGCTGACGTCGGTGAAGATCTCCAGCGAGCCGTACGACTTCGACAGCCCGGACGCGGTCAGCGGGGTCTTGCCGCACGGGGCCGGGCTCGGGAACCGGACCTTCGCCACCTTGTCGGAGCTACGCACCTCTTCCAGCCCACCGAGCAGCTTCTCGGCACGACGGGCCATGTTCTGCGCGGCGACCGTCTTGGTGGCCTTGGCACGCATCTTGTCCGCCTGCGCCATCAGGGCGCCGGCCTTCTTCTCCGCGTTGGCGCGCTCCCGGCGGCGACGGCGCTCGTCGGTCTCGCGGGCCTCCAGGTACGTCTTCCAGCCCATGTTGTACATGTCGACGACCGAGCGGTTGGCGTCCAGATACCAGACCTTGTTGACCGCGGCGTCGAGCAGCTCGACGTCGTGACTGATCACCACGAGGCCACCCTTGTGCTGCGCCATGTAGCCGCGCAGCCAGGTGATCGAGTCCTGGTCGAGGTGGTTGGTCGGCTCGTCGAGCAGCAGGATGCCCTTGCCGTTCTGCCCCGAGTTGGCGAACAGGATGCGGGCCAGCTCGATCCGGCGGCGCTGACCGCCGGAGAGGGTGCCGATGGTCTGCGCCAGGGCGCGCTCCGGCAGCCCCAGGTTGGCGCAGATCCGGGCGGCCTCGGCCTCGGCGCCGTAGCCACCGAGGGCGGAGAACTGGTCCTCCAGCTGCCCGTAGCGCCGGACCAGCTTCTCGTCGCCGCTCTCCTCGAGCTGGACCTCGAGCTTCTGCATCTCGGCGAGGATGGTGTCCAGGCCGCGGGCGGACAGGACACGGTCGCGGCCGGTCACGTTCAGATCCCCGGTACGCGGGTCCTGCGGCAGGTAACCGATCTCACTGGTCCGCTCGACGCTTCCCGCGTACGGGATCCCCTCCCCCGCCAGCACCTTGAGCGTGGTGGTCTTGCCCGCGCCGTTGCGGCCGACCAGGCCGATCCGGTCGCCGGGCTGCACCCGCAGCGTGGTCGGGGAGATCAGGATGCGCGCGCCGGCGCGGAGTTCCAGTCCGGTGGCGGTGATCATGAGGTTCTCGCTCTCGGTGAGACGGCTGACTCAGGGCGCAGAAAAGCGCCGGCCATCGCAGATGACGGTCGGCGCCGGGGCAGGTCAGCCTTCGCAGAGCAGCACGCGGCCATACTACCGGGCCGCCACGGCACCTCCCACTCGATTAATTCACAAGATCAACGGGTAAGCCGCCGGGCAACCGTGGTGAAGGTGGGACGACTATGGAACTCAACGAACGCGCCGACATCGACACCGGTCAGATCGAGGACGGCCGCGGATCGGGTGGCGGCGGTGGCATCGGCGGGCTGCCGATCGGCGGTGGCGGCCTCGCCGGCGTCGTGGTCACCCTGATCATCGCCCTGGTCGGCGGCTACTTCGGGATCAACACGATGGGCGGGGGCGGCGGCGAGTCGACCGGCCAGCCGATCACCCAGTGCAGCACCGGCGCGGAGCAGCTCCAGCAGCTGGTGTGCCGCAACGGGCTCTACGTGACGTCGATCCAGGCGTACTGGCGTGACGAGCTGCCGCAGGCGTTCGGCGAGCAGTACGTCCCGGCGAAGACACACCTGTTCGAGGGCTCGGTGAACACCGCCTGCGGCGCCGCCGACTCCGGCGTCGGCCCGTTCTACTGCCCGGCCGACGACAAGGTCTACATCGATCTCTCCTTCTACCAGGTGCTGTCCCGGCAACTGGGCGCGCCGGGCGAGTTCGCTCAGCCCTACGTGCTGGCCCACGAGTACGGCCACCACATCCAGGACGTGCTCGGCACCGAGGCCGAGATGCGCCGCCGGCAGGAACGCGACCCGGACTCCGCCAACCAGGAGTCGGTGAAGCTGGAGCTCCAGGCCGACTGCTACGCCGGGGCCTGGGCGAACGCGGCCGCCAACACCACCGACAAGGACGGCGACAAGATCTTCACGAGCCTCACCGACACCGACATCCAGGAGGGCATCCAGGCCGCCGGCCAGATCGGCGACGACACCCTCCAGAAGCGCGGTGGCGGCCGGGTCGACCCCGAGCAGTTCACCCACGGCACCTCTGAGCAGCGCCAGCACTGGTTCCGCGTCGGTTACGAGTCCGGCGACCCGAAGCAGTGCGACACCTTCAAGGCGGGCGCCGTCGCCTGACCCACCCGGATCAGGATCGGCAGCGCTTCACTCGCGGATCAGGATCGGCACGGCGCGAGCCGCGGCCACGGCGGTCACCAGGACCGCGTGCCGCGGCTCCGGCACATCCAGCAACCTTCCGGTACGCAGCGCGGCCACCGCCCTCAGCTGCGGCACGGCCAGAATGGTGTCCACCGCCACACGGTCACCTCCGGCCACGAGCGCGGCCATCGTGCGTACCTCCGGAAGGAGAATGCGCCCCACGATGCCGGCGGCGTCGGCAGCGGCCGCTTTGGCCTGATTGTCCCGGCGGCGCGCGAAGCGCTGCTGCGACCAGCCACCCGCGGCCGTGCGCCCCTGCACATAATGGGTGTCCACCTTGGACGTCACCAGCTCGTCGCCGTCGGCGACACCGACCGCGACCGCGCCCTTGCGGGCCAACAGCAACCCCAGCCGCCGCGGCGCCCGCGCCTCCCGGATCAGCTCGGCCATCGTCGTGACCGGGCCGGCTCCCGGGGGCGCGTGCAGCGTCGCCGACGCGCCGTCCGCGGCGGTCACCGTCAACCCCTCTTCACGGTACGGGCCATGGCGCGTCGCGAAATTCTCCAGCCATCGTGGCAGCCGCCCGGGCGCGACATCGACCCACTTGCCACCGCCGGCCGCCGCACGTTCCCCCATTCCGCCCACCCTACTTCCGCGGATTTCTGTCGTACCCCGGTGGCAGGATGCGGGACATGAGCGATCTGGCTGTGGTTCTGGTCGACCGGCTCGCGGCCGCGTTCGACGAGGCCCGCGACCCGGTGCGGGCGGTCGGGGCGGCGGCCTACATGCGCGATCAGTTCCCCTTCCTCGGCCTGACCAGCCCGGTGCGGCGGGCGCGGGCCCGCGTGGCCCTGGCCGGCCTGCCATCACCGGCCGAGGCCGAGCTGCGCGACGTGGCGTTGGCCTGCTGGTCCCGTGACGAGCGCGAGTTCCAGCAGTTCGCCTGCGACTACCTGGCGAAGCACATCAAGGTCCCAGGCCCGGCGTTCCTCGACACGGTGGCCGAGCTGATCGTGACGAAATCCTGGTGGGACACAGTGGACGCGCTGGCCGCCCACGTGGTCGGCGGCCTGGTGCGACGGCACCCGGAGACGGTCACCCGGATGGACGAGTGGTCCCGCGCCGAGGACATGTGGCTGGTCCGGGCCGCGATCCTGCATCAGCTCACCTACGGCCCGGCCACCGACACCGACCGCCTGTTCGGCTATTGCGCCGCCCAGGCCGGCCACCGCGACTTCTTCATCCGCAAGGCGATCGGCTGGGCGCTGCGCCAGCACACCCGCACCGACCCGGAGGCGGTCCGCGCCTTCCTGTCCGCCCAGGGCGACCGCCTGTCCCCACTCTCCCGCCGAGAGGCGGCCAAACACCTGTGACCACCCACGACTGGCACGCCCGCGCGCTAGCGGCCGAAGAGCGGAAGGACTGGGACGAGGCGATCACGCTGGTGAGCGCGCACGCCGAGTGTTTCAGCGCGGACCACTACCGGCACAACAGCCACCTGTGGCACATGCGCCTGCTCGCCCTGGCCGGCCGCCGGCCCGAGCTGGAGCAACTGGCCACCACCGACTCCCACGCCAGGCGCGCTCTGGGCCGCACCGAAGACCCCCGCGACCACTGAGTCACACCGCCTCCGAAAGCCGAGCCGAGGTCAACCGGCAGCACACGCGCCTTCTCACCAGGCCCAACCGGCCGCCGCGCCCGGCACGCCCCAGGCCGCGCCGAGGACCCCCGCAACCACTGAACCATTGTTTTTCTCGCCCAGGTCAATCGGTGACGAGCAACTGGAGGGCCAGGCCGGCGATCACGATGCTGGAGACCAGGGCGGTGATCAGGCGGCCGCGCCGGCCGGTGAGGAACCGGCCGATCAGCGAGCCGCCACCGGCGATCAGGAGCTGCCAGCTCGCCGAGGCGAGAAAGGCGCCGGCCACGAACCACACGCCGCCTCCCGCGCCGCCGCTGCCGAGCACCAGCGCCGCGAAGTAGATCACGGTGGCCGGGTTGAGCAGCGTGAGACCGAGAACACCGGCGTAGGCACGGAACGCCGTCGCCGGCCGCTCGTCACGCTCGGCCACCCCGGTCGCGCGGATCGCACCCCAGGCGGTCCATCCGGCCAACGCGAGGAGCACCACCGCCCCGGCCCACCGCAGCGGCACGGCCACCGGCGCGATCGCGGCCGCGACGGCCGCTCCCCCGGCGACGGCGACCAGCGCGTAGATGCCGTCCGCGGTGGCCGCGCCGAGCCCGGCGGCCGCGCCGACCCGTAACGAGGTCCGCGCGCTGAGCCCGGCGATGAGCACACCGATGGCTCCCACGGGCACCGCGATGCCGTAGCCGGCGACCACGCCGGCCAGAAACGCCCCGCTCATGACCGCTGCCGGCGACCCGCAATCGACTCGGCGCCGACCTGCTGTCGCACGGCCCGATCGGCCACGGCGACAGAGACGGCGGGGTAACGCTTCAGCTTGGTCACGCCGCCATCTTCAACCCGGCCCACCCCTCCCGGCCACCCAATTTCCGCGCCCAACCCACACCACCGCCCACGGTGACCCGACGCCACCCACCGCCCGCCACACCCTCCCTCGCAATCGCCCCGTGACGAGCCCCGTCCCCACCCACACACCCGCGACGGCCCACCTACCTATCCCCCCAATCGCCCGCCGACCCAGCCGCCACCGCAACCACTCCAGCCACGATGAGCCCGCTGACCCGTCCGCTATCGCTATCACCGCCGACCCAGTCACCACCGCCACCCACGACCAGTCCATTCACCCGACGGCTATCGCCATCACCGCCCACCAAGCCACCACCACCCACGACCAGCCCGCTCACCTTCCGCCACTCATCCCACCAAGCCCACGACCAGCCCCACCACCGCGTGGTCGCGCAACCCGGCCTGCGCGGCCCTCGATTCGGTTGGAGGTCATGGGGCGTGCCCTGTTCTTTCTCAGGTGGCTGCGCGCTGTGGTCGATCTTGTCCGGCTGGTCCTGGGAGCTGTTGGGGAGCGGTCGAGACAGCACCGGAAGCCAGCCGGAACCGACCGGCTGGCTCTCAAGGCTGTCTCGACGGCGCTGAGCCAGCCCTGACGACCGGCCCGACAAGATCAACCGCCCTCCGGACGATGCGGCCGGGCTTCGAGACCGAGGCGGCACAGGGACACGGGAGGCCTCGACCTACGGCAACACCCACGACCAGTTGGAACCGACCGGGGCTGGCGCTGAGGGCAGTCCCAACGACGTTGAGACAGCGCCCACGACCAGCTGGACAAGATCAACCGCTCCCCGGGCGGTGCTGCCCACCTGCGAGCGGGTTTCGAGACTTGAGCGGCAACGGGGACACGGGCCGCCTCCGCACTGAGACGACATCCACGGCCAACTGGAAGCGACCGGCTGGCTCTCAGGGCTGTCTCGACGGTGCTGAGACAGCGCCCACGGTTAGCTGGGCGGGATCAACCGCTGGACGGGCGAGGCCGGCCGACGGCGGGCTTGGGGACCGAGGCGGGAGCGGGGCGAGGGGCTGCTTTTGGGGGCGTTCGGGCGTACACGATCGGGTTTTTCGTGGGTCGGAGCCGGCGGCGGGAAGACGACCGTGCGAATGCACCGGAGGGTCATTTCACGCAATGAACGCAGTTACCAGACGCTTTCTGTTGAACTCGGAACGTGACCGACACGGGCCGAATCGGTAGGGTCCGATCATGGTCGCTGAACTGATTCTGGTCCGGCACGGGCAAAGCCTGGCCAACGTGGCGTTCACCGCAGCCAACGCGGAAGGGCTCCTGGAAGCGGCGGTGAGCGGCCGCGACGCGGAGGTGCCGCTCACCGAAACCGGGGAGGAGCAGGCCGCCGCGCTGGGCACATGGCTGGCCGCGCTACCGGAGGAGCACCGGCCACAGGTGGTGATCACGTCGCCGTACCTGCGTGCGCGTGAGACGTGGCGGATCGCCGCCGCGACGTCGGGCCTCGATCTGCCGGCGCCGCGCACCGACGACCGCCTGGTGGACCGGCTGATGGGCGAACTGGAGTTGCTCACCCACGCCGCGGTCGCGGCACGCTACCCGGAGGAGGCGGCGCGGCGGGCCGAGGCGGGCGAGTTCGAGTACGTGCCACCGGGCGGCGAGTCGTTCGCCGACATCGCGATCCGGCTCAAGTCGTTCCTGGACGACCTGCACACCGACCACGCCGGGCAACGGGTGATCGTCGTGGCCCACGACGCGGTGGTCCTGATGATGCGGGCCGTCATCGAGCAGTTGGACTGGGACGAGGTGCTGGAGGTGGAACGCGAGGCGGGCAGCGTGCGGAACGCGTCCATCACCCGGTTCGACGGCGGTTCCGGGGAGCTGACGCTGGACCGCTACAACGTGATCGACCACCTGCCCCCGACCTGATCCTTGTATCGATGACTGTCTTGTCACGAACGGCCAGCGATCTTATGTTCGATCGATGCCCGTCGCTCACTCTCTTCGCGGGCCGGCTCCCCCGCGTCGCGCGGTGAGCCGCCAGCTGGGCGCTCTCCTCACCGCCGAGGCGATCTCCATGCTCGGCAGCCGGATCACCTTCGTCGCCGTACCCTGGCTGATCCTCGTCACCACCGACTCGGCCCTGCTCGCCGGGGTGGCCGGATTCGCCGAGATGCTGCCCTACGTGCTGTCCGGCCTGATCGGCGGCCCGATCGTGGACCGGGTCGGCCCGCGGCCCACCGCCGTGACCGCCGATGTGGCCAGCCTCCTGGCGGTAGCCGGCATCCCGTTGATCGCCTACTGCGACGGCGTCTCGTTCGGTGCGCTGCTGGTGCTGATCGCCCTGGCCGGCGCGCTGCGCGGCTTCGGTGACGCGGCCAAACGGGCGCTGCTGCCCCGCACGATCGCCGCGGCCGGGCTCTCCACGGAACGCGGCACCGCGATGTACGACGGCACCTGCCGCGCGTCCACCCTGGTCGGCCTGCCGCTCGCCGGAGTGCTGATCGCCACCCTCGGCCCGGCGACGGTCCTGCTGTTCGACGCGCTCTCGTTCGCGGTCAGCGCGCTGATCATCGGCGCACTCGTCCGGGTCGGTCACGCCGATGCCGCGGCTCGCGCCGAGAGCAAACAGCAGGGGTACGCGGACGCGCTCCGTGACGGTTTCCGGTACGTACGCGGCGATCGCCTCATCGTCGGTGTCATGGCGATGCTGTTCGCCACGAACCTGTTCGATCAGGCGTTCGCGACGGTGTTCGTGCCGGTGTGGGTACGCGACGGCCCACACGGACCCGCCGCACTGGGAGTGATCGGCACCGCCTTCGGTCTGGGTGCGGTCGCGGGCAACCTCCTGTACACGGTGCTGGCGCCACGCCTGCCCCGGCGCCGCACCTTCGGCATCTGCTTCTTCCTGGGCGGACCGGCACAGTTGCTGGCCCTGGCCCTCACCGACCGGGTCTGGGTCGTCCTGGCCACCGCGGCGATCGCGGGCGCCCTCATGTCCACGGTCAACCCGATCCTGATGGCCTCCGTCTACCGCCGGATCCCGACCCGCCTGCACGGCCGCGTGATCAGCGTCCTGATCGCGGTCTCCTGGGCCGGCATCCCGTTCGGCGGTCTCGTCGGCGGTTGGGCAACCGAGATGCTCGGTCTGCACACCGCCGCTCTGGTGGCGGCGATCGGCTACCTGGCGGTGACGGTGTCCCCCTTCCTCTTCCCGGCGTGGCAGGAACTCGACGAGACCCCGCACCCCGAACGCAACAAGGCCGTAGCCACCGTCTGACCACCCCATCCAGCACACCCGCCGACCACCCAGCCGACGAGCGAGCCGACGACGGAGCGGGAGACCGGGCCGACCCCAGCCGACGAGCGAGCCGGCAGCAGAGCGGCAGCCGAGCCGACCACCAGCCGATGAACAAGACAACCGCGGAGCGGGAGACCGGGCCGACCACCAACCGACGAGCGAGCCGGCAGCAGAGCAGAAGCCGAGCCGACCACCCAGCCGACAGCAGAGCGGGAGACCGGGCCGACCACCGGCCGGTGAATGAGGTGGCGGTGGTGGGTCAGTCCATCTTGCTCCAGGCGAGGAGCTGGTCGGCGACGGCGCGGTCGCCGTCGATGCGGATGTCGGACAGGGGGATGCGGCGGTAGAGGGCCAGCACCAGGTCACTCGCGGTGCCCCGGAGGGTGGTGACCGGCTCGCCGCTGGCCGCCGGGTCGGCCTTCGCCCCGGCCGGGGACAGGTCGAGGATCCAGGACGGGCCCTCGAGCGCCTGGAAGGCGACCCGCGCCGGACGGTGTGGCCAGGCCCCGAGCGAGCCGAGGCAGACGGTGAGGAACTCGCTCACCCCGTCGACCGCGACGGCGGCCGGCAACGTCTCGGGCTTGCCGATGGCCTCCTGAGCGTCGTAGGCGTGCACAGCCGCCTCCTGCACCTGGTGCCGGGCGACCGCCCCGGCCGTCAGCGGCGCGCCCGACTCGGCCCACCAGGCCCAGCAGGGCGCGTCCGGCCCGGCGGTGCGCAGCGCGTCGAGCAGCAGGCCGGTGGACTCGCTGAACCACTCCGGCAGGTCGCCCTCGGGATCCTGCTCGCCACGCTGCCCGGGTGGGGGCGGCCCGGAGTCGTCGGCCGCGGCGACCGTGGCGGCCCAGAACCGCTGGACACCGCCGATGTGGGTGACGAGGTCGGTGAGCGACCAGTCGGGGCAGCCCGGGATGCGGGCCGCCGGATCCGGCGCGGCGTCGACGGCGTCACGCAGCGCTGCCGACCGGCCTTCGATCAGGGCGAGAAGCTCGGAGAACGGCGGAGTCGAATTCATGCCCGTTTCTACCACCGAGGTACGACAGAAATCCGTCCTCCTGATCATGGGCCGCTCTGAGGGCGTACCCGGCCGGACGGAACTCCGGAGCGGCGGAGAAGGCGGCACACCCACCTCGCCGCGAGTGCGAACAGGGCGCGGACCGGGCCGGAACCACGAAGACGGCCATGGATTCGACGGCACGCGGACGAACCGGAACAGCGAAGACGACCAGAGATCCGGCCGAGCCCGGACACGCCACGACAACGAAGACGGCCAAAGGTCCGGCCGAGCGTAAACACGCCACAAGAACGAAGACGACCGACGATCCGGCCGAGCGTGGACACGCTGCGACAGCGAAGGGGGGGCCCCCCACCCCCGGGCCCCCCGCCCCCGCGCTAGTTGAGAACGTGGAAGCCCCCGCCCCC
>NZ_JAGFNS010000003.1:195080-337233 GCF_017592555.1 Actinoplanes flavus
AAACCCCCCACACCAACCACCCCGCCCGCCGAGCCGGCCGAGCGTGGACACGCTGCGACAGCGAAGGGCGGCACGCCATCAGCGTGCCGCCCTTCGCCGGAGATCTTTCAGACGTTGAAGCCGAGCGCCCGAAGCTGGTCGCGGCCGTCGTCGGTGATCTTGTCGGGGCCCCACGGCGGGAGCCACACCCAGTTGATGCGGAAGTCGTTGACGAGGCCGCCACCGGGGCCGGAGAGCAGCGCCTGCCGGGTCTGGTCCTCGATGACGTCGGTCAGCGGGCAGGCCGCCGAGGTGAGTGTCATGTCGATGGTGACCACGTTGTCGTCGTCGACGTGGGTGCCGTAGACCAGGCCCAGGTCGACGACGTTGATGCCGAGCTCGGGGTCGACGACGTCCTTCATCGCCTCCTCGACGTCGGCGATCGACGCCTTCTTCACCGCGGCGCCACCGGCTGCCGGGGCGGAGGCGACGGCGTCGGCCGGTGCGGCGTCCACGGCGGCGTCAGCGGCGGACGGCGCGTCCGCGCTGAGAGCCGCGTCGGGCGAGGCCGAGACGCTGACGCCCGGGACCTCGACCGGTTCGCCGGCGTCGGCGGCCGCGGCCCGCTCGGTGGCCAGCCACTCCGGCACCTCTTCGCCCGCGCCGGGAGCCGCCCCGGAAGCCGGGGCGGAGGCGATGGTCCGGGCCACGTCGGCCTCCGGAGCGGATACCCCGTCCGAAGCCGGAGCCGTGTCGGTCTTGTCTGTCATGCCTTCACCTCCGGGCTCACGCCCACCTCCACGCCGGCCCGCGCGGCCGCGTCCTTGAACGCCATCCAGGGCAGCAGCGCGCATTTCACCCGGGCCGGGAACTTGGCCACCCCGGCGAAGGCGATGCCGTCGCCGAGGATCTCCTCGTCGGCCTCGACCTGGCCGCGGCTCTGCATCAGTTCGACGAAGGCGTGGTGGATCTCCGAGGCCGCGGCGGCGTCCTTGCCCTGCACCAGCTCGTGCAGCACCGACGCCGAAGCCTGACTAATGGAACATCCAACACCATCGTACGAAATTTCGTTCAAATCGTGGGATACGCGTACGGTGATCTCATCGCCACACGTCGGGTTGACGTGGTGCGCCTCCCCGTCGTAAGGATCCCGCAGGCCACGCCCGTGCGGGTTCTTGTAGTGGTCGAGGATGATCTCCTGGTAGAGACCGTCGAGCATCATCAGCCGAACACCTTCCGGACCTGGTCGAGGCCGCGCGCCAGAGCGTCGATCTCCGCCGTGGTCGTGTAGAGGTAGAACGAGGCCCGGGTCATCGCCGGGACGCTGAACCGGGAGCAGACCGGCCGGGCGCAGTGATGCCCGACCCGCACCTCGACGCCCAGAGCGTCCAGGATCTGTCCCACATCGTGCGGGTGTACCCCGTCCACACCGAACGACACCGTGCCGCCCCGGCCCTCGACCGTCTCCGGACCGAAGATCCGGACGCCGGGAACCGAGGTGAGCGCGTCCAGCGCGTACCGGGTGATGTCCTGTTCGTGCTGGTGGATCGCCTCCATGCCGAGCCCGGTCAGATAGTCGACGGCCGCGCCGAGGCCGATGGCCTCGGTGATCGGCGGCGTGCCGGCCTCGAACCGTGCCGGAGGCGCGGCGAAGGTGGTCCCGCCCATCGTGACCGTCTCGATCATCGAGCCGCCGGCCAGGAACGGCGGCATCTGCGCGAGCAGGTCGAGCCGGCCCCAGAGCACGCCGATGCCGGTCGGGCCGAGCATCTTGTGGCCGGTGAAGGCGATCAGGTCGGCGCCCAGCGACGAGACGTCGAGTGGCAGGTGCGGCACGGACTGGGAGCAGTCCAGCATGAGCAGCGCGCCGACATCACGGGCCCGGGAAGCGATCCGCGAGACGTCGTTGATCGTGCCGAGCACGTTGGACATGTGCACCAGAGAAACGATCTTGGTCCGTTCCGACACGAGATCGTCAAGGGAGGACTCGTCCAGCCGGCCGGAGTCGGTGATGCCGAACCAGCGCAGGGTCGCGCCGGTCCGCTCGCAGAGCAGCTGCCACGGCACCAGGTTCGAGTGGTGCTCCATCTCGGAGATCACCACCTCGTCGCCGGGCCCGAGCCGCAGCATCTGGCCCAGCGAGTGCGCCACCAGGTTGATCGCCTCGGTGGAGTTCTTGGTGAAGACCACCTCGTCCGGGCTCGCCGCGCCGATGAAGTTGGCGATGCGAGCCCGGGCACCCTCGTACGCCTCGGTCGACTCGGTGCCGAGCGTGTGCACGGAGCGGGACACGTTGCCGTTGTACCGCTCCTGGTGCGCACGCATGACGTCGAGCACCTGAACCGGCTTCTGCGAGGTGTTGGCGCTGTCCAGGTAGACCAGCGGGTGGCCGTTGACCTCCCGCTCGAAGATCGGAAAGTCCTTACGGACCCGCTCGACGTCGAAGCTCATCAGTTAACCCCTCAGGCCCTGACCTTGTACTTGTCGTAACCCTCGGCCTCGAGCCGCTCGCCGAGCTCCGGGCCACCCTCTTCGACGATCTTTCCGCCGACGAAGACGTGCACGAAGTCCGGCTTGATGTAGCGGAGGATCCGGGTGTAGTGGGTGATCAGCAGGAAGCCGGTCTGCCCGGTGGCGCGAACGCGGTTGACGCCCTCGGAGACGATCCGCAGCGCGTCGATGTCGAGGCCGGAGTCGGTCTCGTCGAGGATCGCGACCTTGGGCTTGAGCAGCTCGAGCTGCATGATCTCGTGGCGCTTCTTCTCACCGCCGGAGAAGCCCTCGTTCACGTTGCGCTGGGCGAAGGACGGGTCCATCTCCAGCTTCTCCATGGCGCCGCGCAGCTCGCCGGCCCACGTGCGCAGCTTGGGCGCCTCGCCGTCGATCGCGGTCTTGGCGGTGCGCAGGAAGTTCGCCACCGAGACGCCGGGCACCTCGACCGGGTACTGCATGGCCAGGAAGAGGCCGGCCCGGGCGCGCTCGTCGACGCTCAGCTCCAGCACGTCCACGCCGTCGAGGGTCACCGAACCGCCGGTGATCTCGTACTTCGGGTGGCCGGCGATCGAGTAGGCGAGGGTCGACTTGCCGGAGCCGTTGGGACCCATGATGGCGTGGGTCTCGCCGGCCTTCACGGTCAGGTCGACGCCGTTCAGGATCGGCTTCAGCTCGCCATCCGGCAGCTTCACCGAAACCTGCAGGTCGCGGATCTCCAGGGTGCTCACGGCTCTACTCCATTGCTTGATGTCGTCGAAACGTAGATGTCGCCGTCGCGGATCTCGACGGGGTAGACCGCCACCGGGTCGATGGCGGGCGGTCCGGAGGGTTCACCGGTACGCAGGTCGAACCGGGAGCCGTGCAGCCAGCACTCCAGCGTGCACCCGTCCACCTCGCCCTCGGAGAGGGCCACCGAGGCATGGCTGCACTCGTCGCGGACCGCGTAGAAGGTGTCGTCGTCGGCGTGGACGAGCGCGATCTCGACCCCGTCGACCTCCACCTGGAGGGCGGTGCCCTTCGCGACGTCCGACACCGGACCGACGTACTCGAAAGTCACTACCGGCCTGCCTCGGCAAGGCGTGCCTCGATGGCGTCGCCGAGCCGCTCGCGCAGCTCCTCGACCGGGATCTTGTTGATCAGCTCGGCGAAGAAGCCGCGGACCACCAGCTTCCGGGCCTCCCCTTCGGGGATGCCGCGGGCCATCAGATAGAACAACTGCTCGTCATCGAAGCGGCCGGTCGCGCTCGCGTGCCCGGCGCCGGCGATCTCGCCGGTCTCGATCTCCAGATTGGGTACGGAGTCCGCGCGCGCCCCGTCGGTGAGGAGCAGGTTCCGGTTGATCTCGTAGGTGTCGGTGCCGGTCGCCGCGGCCCGGATCAGCACGTCGCCGACCCAGACGGTGTGCGCCGACGAGCCCTGGAGCGCCCCGCGGTAGCCCACGTAGCTGCGGCAGTCCGGAACCGCGTGGTCGACCAGCTGCCGGTGCTCGTGGTGCTGACCGGAGTCGGCGAAGTAGAGGCCCCACAGCTCGGCGTCGCCGCCGCGGCCCGAGTACTCCACGCTGGTGAACTGCCGGACCAGGTCGCCGCCCAGGGTGACCTGGACGTGCTGGACCCGGGCGTCGGAGCCGACCCGGAACTTGACGTGCTGGGCCTGGACCGCGTCCCGGTCCCACTCGGCCAGGGTCACGAAGGTCAGCTGGGCGCTGTCGCCCACCAGGACCTCGATGTTGTCGGCCAGCGTGACCGAACCGGTCTGCTCCAGGACGATCGTCGCCTTGGCGAAGTTGCCGACCTTGACGAAGGTGCGGGCCGCCGCGGCGTCGCCGCCCTTGCCGACCAGCCGGATCACGACGGCCTCGGCGGGCTCGGCCTCGGCGGCCACCTCGATCAGGGTGACGCCGGCGGCCGACCCGTACGCGAGAGCGCTGACCCGGTCGAACGGCGTGAGCACCGACGGCACGTCGTCCGCCTCGGACACCGTCACGCCGGCGGGCAGGTCACCGAACTCGACGGAGGGAGCCGCCCCGCTCAGCTTGCTCGCGGTGACCAGGTCACGCAGCCGCTTGAGCGGGGTGAAACGCCACTCCTCCTCCAGGCCGTTGAGGGCCGGGAAGTCGGCGACGTCGAAGGAGCGCAGCACCTGCGACTTGGTGCTCGGCGGGGCGATGGCCTCGGTAGTCATTTCGTCCTTTATGTCCGCTTCGTTAGGGGTGGGAGAGCCGGCCGGGTCAGCCGACCGCCCCCTCCATCTGGAGCTCGATGAGGCGGTTCAGCTCCAGCGCGTACTCCATCGGGAGCTCCTTGGCGATCGGCTCGATGAAGCCGCGCACGATCATCGCCATCGCCTCGTCCTCGGTCAGGCCCCGGCTCATCAGGTAGAAGAGCTGGTCCTCGCTGACCTTGGAGACGGTCGCCTCGTGGCCCATGTTGACGTCGTCCTCGCGGATGTCGACGTACGGGTACGTGTCCGACCGGGAGATCGTGTCGACCAGCAGCGCGTCGCACTTGACCGTGCTCTTGGAGTGCGACGACCCCTCCAGCACCTGCACGAGACCCCGGTACGACGTGCGGCCGCCCCCACGCGCGATCGACTTGGAGACGATCGTCGAGGACGTGTACGGAGCGGCGTGCACCATCTTGGCGCCGGAGTCCTGGTGCTGGCCCTCACCGGCCATGGCGATCGAGAGCACCTCGCCCTTGGCGTGCGGGCCGGTCATGTAGACGGCCGGGTACTTCATCGTCACCTTGGAGCCGATGTTGCCGTCGATCCACTCCATGGTCGCGCCCTCCTCGCAGGTGGCGCGCTTGGTGACCAGGTTGTAGACGTTGTTCGACCAGTTCTGGATGGTCGTGTAGCGCACCCGGGCGTTCTTCTTCACGACGATCTCGACGACCGCGGAGTGCAGCGAGTCGGACGAGTAGATCGGCGCGGTGCAGCCCTCGACGTAGTGCACGTACGAGCCCTCGTCGGCGATGATCAGGGTCCGCTCGAACTGGCCCATGTTCTCCGTGTTGATCCGGAAGTAGGCCTGGAGCGGGATCTCCACGTGCACGCCCTTCGGCACGTAGATGAAGGAGCCGCCGGACCAGGTCGCGGTGTTCAGCGCGGCGAACTTGTTGTCGCCGACCGGGATCACCGTGCCGAAGTACTCCTTGAAGATGTCCTCGTGCTCCTTGAGGGCGGTGTCGGTGTCGAGGAAGACGACACCCTGCTCCTCCAGGTCCTCACGGATCTTGTGGTAGACGACCTCGGACTCGTACTGAGCGGCGACGCCGGCCACGAGGCGCTGCTTCTCCGCCTCCGGGATGCCGAGCTTGTCGTACGTCGCCTTGATGTCCTCGGGCAGGTCCTCCCAGGAGGCGGCCTGCTTCTCGGTGGAGCGGACGAAGTACTTGATGTTCTGGAAGTCGATGCCGGTCAGGTCGGCGCCCCAGTGCGGCATCGGCTTGCGGTCGAACAGCCGCAGGCCCTTGAGCCGGAGGTTCAGCATCCACTCCGGCTCGTTCTTCAGTGCGGAGATGTTGCGCACCACCGCCTCGGACAGGCCGCGCTGCGCGGAGGCGCCGGCGATGTCGGCGTCCGCCCAGCCGTACTCGTAGCGACCCAGAGCGGCGAGGTGCTCTTCCTGGGTGGCGATCTGGTCAGTCATGTATCTGTCCTAACCGTGTTTTCGGCGGAGTGCGGTAGCGGGTGCGCGTGGCGGGTGGGGATGTGCGTGGTGCACACCCCGTCGCCGTGCGCGATGGTGGCGAGGCGCTGCACGTGGGTGCCGATGAGCCGTGAGATGACTTCGGTCTCGGCGTCGCACAGCTGAGGAAACTCGGCGGCCACGTGAGCCACCGGGCAGGAATGCTGGCACAGCTGCCCACCGGACGCGATCGTGGTCGCGTTGGCAGCGTAGCCCTCGGCGGTCAGCACCTCGGCGAGTGCCTCGGCGCGGGCGATCGGATCGCCGTCCGCCGATCGCAGCGCCGCCTGGCAGCGCTCCTCGAGCGCCGCGACCTGGGCCGCCGCGAAGGCGGAGACGGCCTCCGGCCCGTGGTGCTGGGCGATCCAGCGCAGGGCCGCGGAGGCGATGCCGTCGTAGTGGTGCGGGTTCAGCTCCTCGCGGGCGGCCGCGGTGAGGGCGAACGCCTTCGCCGGGCGGCCGCGGCCACGCGGACGGTTGCTGCGGACCTCCCGGGTCTCCACCAGGTGGTCGGCGAGCATCGCGTCGAGGTGCTTGCGGATGGCCGCGGGGCTCAGGCCCAGGACGGCGCCCAGCTCGGCCGCGGTGGCCGCGCCGCGCTTCAGCAGGAGCTGCGCGACCCGGTCACGGGTGCGCCCGTCCGTCGCGCCGGCCTGCGCCGGTGCGCCGATCTGGAGCAGCACCTCGTTTTTCACTACGGCAACGTTACGTATTTCCCCGCGGGCCTGCAAACCAGGGGTCGGTGATCCACCCCACCAGCATGCGGAGCTGGGAAAACCAAGATCCACGGCAAGCGTACGATGCGCGGGGTGAAGTCCTCCAAGGTGCGCCCGGCGTCCGCTTTCCTGGCCTCCCGCCCGGTCCGATGGTGCGGATCGTCGCTGCGCGGGCTGGCGTTCGCGTCGCTGGTGGCCAACATCGGGATCATCGTCACCGGCGCGGCCGTCCGGCTCACCAAGTCCGGCCTCGGCTGCCCCACCTGGCCCCGGTGCACCGACGAGTCCTACACGACGACGCCCGAGATGGGCGTCAACGGCGTCATCGAATTCGGCAACCGGCTGCTGACCTTCGTCCTGATCGCGATCGCGGTGGCCTGCTTCCTGGGCGCGCTGGCCCGGGGCCGGCGCTCGCTGATCAGGCTGTCGGTCGCGGTGGCGCTCGGCATCCCCGGCCAGGGTGTGATCGGCGGCATCACGGTGCTCACCAACCTCAACCCGTGGGTGGTCGGCCTGCACTTCGTCCTGTCGATCGCGCTGGTCACCGGGGCGTTCGCCCTGTGGCGGCGGGTCGGCGAGGGCGACGGCGAGCCGGTTCCGCTGGTCCCGGCCCCGTTGCGGCAGCTCGCCCGGGTGCTGGCCGCGGCCGGTTTCGCGGTGATCGCGGCCGGCGTGGTGGTGACCGGCAGCGGCCCGCACTCCGGCGACCACGGCGCCAAGCGCAACGGCCTGGACCCGGAACAGATCTCCCAGGTGCACGCCGACCTGGTCTTCCTGCTGATCGGCCTGACCGTGGCGATGTGGTTCGCGCTGCGCGCGGTGGACGCTCCGGCGGCCGCGGTGCGCGCCGTCGCGGTGCTGTTCTGGGTGGAGATGGGCCAGGGGCTGATCGGCTTCGTGCAGTACTTCACGCACCTGCCGGTGGCGCTGGTCGCCGCGCACATGCTGGGTTCCGCCCTGGTGTGGACGGCGACGCTGGCGGTGGTGTGGTCGCTGCGGGCCCGGCCGGTCACCCCGGTCCCGGCCGAGCCGTCGCCGTCGACCGCGAGCGAGCCGGTCCCGGCCGCCTGACAGCGCGGCTCACGCCGTACCGGAAATGGTCGTCGAAAGAGAAAGGCCGCCCCGGAGGGCGGCCTTTCGTGATGAGCGCGAGTGGCGTCAGAGACGGGCGATGATCGCGTCGGCGAGCCGCTCAGCGGAACCGGGCGCGGTCGACAGGAAGAGCGACGGCTCGGTGAGCTCCAGCTCGACCAGCATCGGCGCCCCGTCCGGGCCGGGAATCAGGTCGACGCGGGCGTAGAGCAGCCGCTTGGACCCGCCCGGGACGACCGCGAGCACCCGCTCGGCGACCTCCAGCTCGGCCGGTGACGGCTGCCGCGGGCTGATCTCCTCGGAGTAGGGATCGACGGGCGCGCCGTTCGGCCCGGTGAGCATCGGGCCCTTCCGGATGCCGTGGCTGTAGGTCAGCTCGCCGGTCTCGTCCGGCGTGCACAGCACCGCGGTCTCGCCGGCCGTGTCCACCGCCGACAGGTACGGCTGGATCATCGCGGTCCGCCCGGCCGTGGTCAGCCGCTCGACATGTGCCGTGGCGAGATCGGCCTGACCGGGCAGGGTGTAGCGGGCGGTGTCCTGGCTGCCGGCGCTGACCGTCGGCTTGACCACCCACTGCCCCTCGGCCGGCGCGGTCCAGCTCTCGCCGGGCGCGACGAACGTGGTCGGGATGATCGGGATGCCGGCCGCCTCGAGCTCGCTCAGGTAGCGCTTGTCGGTGTTCCACGCGACGATGTCGGCCGGGTTGGCCAGATGCGGGACGGAGGCGGCCCAGGCGACGAACCGGTCGTGGCGGGCCACGTAGTCCCACGGCGAGCGGAGCACCACCAGGTCGTAGGCGGCCCAGTCGGCCACCGGGTCGTCCCAGCAGACCGCGTCGACCGCCACCCCGCGCTGACGCAGCGCGTCACGCAGGGGGTGGTCGTCGTCCCAGAGGTCGGGCATGGCCGCCGAGGTGACCAGCGCGACCCGGAAGTCGCGGATCGTCAACGGGCCATGCTCCGGCGGGACATCGAACGCCAGAGGTCGTTGCTGGGCCGCATCTGCTCCAGGAGCTCGCGCTCCCACTCGTTCTCCACCTGGACGCCGGCGTGGTCGCAGGCCTCCCGGGCGACGCCGGTGTCCGGGGCGAACTGGTCGGACCACTCACCGTCCTCGCCGACGAGGACGATGCGGGCGCCGCGCTTACCGACATACTCGATCACCGCCTTGGCGCCGCCGTGACCGGCGGCAAAGGACTTGATCTCGGAGGTCAGCGTCATTACGGAACCTTCTGCCATGCTGCGCAGCCTAAGCAGTCGGCAACCCCGCAGGGGGCACTCCAAGCCGCTTTTGTGACTCCAATTACCTGCGGGTTTCAAGAACCAGCGCATTGTTATGAGCCGATTACGCCCTAATTGTGGCCGGGCCGGGAATCCGCCCTACGAGTGACGGACAGTGACTGACACTGGCGACAATCCGGGCATCCTGTGCGACGGTCAGATCAGAGCGTCAACCGCGACGGCCATGAAGACCACCGTGAGGTACGTGATGGACAGATGGAACAGGCGCATCGGCTTCATCGCCGCGCCGGCCCGGGTCTGCCGCACCAGCCGGACCGCCTCGGCGAGGAACACCCCGCCCATCACGATCGCGGTGACCCCGTAGATCGGGCCCAGCCCGAGCGGCCAGGCGGCGAGCGAGGCGGCCACGGTGAGGACGGTGTAGACGAGGATCTCGAGGTTCACCCGTTCCATCGACCGGACCACCGGCAGCATCGGGATTCCGGCCCGCGCATAGTCGTCCTTGTACTTCACCGCGAGCGCATAGAAATGCGGCATCTGCCAAAAGAAGACAACCGCAAAAAGCGCCCATGCCATCGCCGGGATGGTGCCGGTCACCGCCGCCCAGCCGATCACCACGGGGGCCGCGCCGCACACGCCACCCCAGAACGTGTTCGCCGGGGTGCGCCGCTTCAGCCAGAGCGTGTAGACGACGTCGTAGTAGAAGATCGAGAACGCGGTCAGCGCGGTGGCCAACCAGTTGGTGAGAAGCCCCATCAGCGCGACCGAGATCACAGCGAGGGTGAGGCCGAAGATCAGCACGGCCCGCGGCGTCATCTGGTGGTTGGGCAGCGGGCGCCGCTTGGTGCGCCGCATCAGCTCGTCGATGTCGCGGTCGATGTAGCAGTTCAGCGCGCTCGCGGCGCCGCCCGCCAGACCGCCGCCGACCAGCACGGCGGCGAAGGTGACCGGGTCGGGCCACCCCCCGGCGGCCAGCATCATGGTCGGCACGGTGGTGACCAGGAGCAGCTCGACGATCTGCGGCTTGGTCAGGGCGAGGTACGCCCGGAACACCGCCATCCAGCTCCGCCGGGCCCCGGGGCGGGGCGTGCGCGCCGGGCGCTCCGCCGCGCCGGGCGTCCGTCCGCGGACAGGACGCTCGGTGATCATGCTCACGGACAGCCACCTTCCGGCTTCGGCTCAAATTCGCGGCCGTTGACCGGGTGACGACCCGGCGGCCAGCCCGGACAGCCTACGCGCAGCCGTCTCCGCTGCTCGGGGCACCCGGTACGGGTGCATGCGGTCACACCCGTTGAACCGGCATGTCCGCTCACAGCGTATGTGCCTAGGGCGTTCGCTGCGCATGCGTTTAGCCCGACTGGATAGGGTCAACTCGAAAACGGTTCCATTATTTTGCCCGAGGAGCACAACCGACGTGGCTGCCACAGATCCCGTTCTCAACTGGTCCGACCTCGACCGCAAGGCGGTGGACACCGCCCGGGTGCTGGCCATGGACGCTGTGGAGATGGCCGGCAACGGCCACCCCGGCACGGCCATGAGCCTGGCCCCGGCCGCCTACCTGCTGTTCAACCGTGTCATGCGACACGACCCGACGGACCCGGAGTGGGCGGGCCGCGACCGCTTCGTGCTCTCCTGCGGTCACTCCAGCCTCACCCTTTACGTCCAGCTCTTCCTCAGTGGTTACAGCCTGGCGCTCGACGACCTGAAGGCGCTGCGCCAGTGGGACTCACTCACCCCCGGTCACCCTGAGTACGGGCACACCCCCGGCGTCGAGGTCACCACCGGCCCGCTCGGCCAGGGCATCGGCAACGCGGTCGGGATGGCCATGTCGGCCCGCCGCCAGCGCGGCCTGCTCGACCCGGACACCGCCGCCGGTGAGTCGCTGTTCGACCACTTCGTCTACTCGATCGCCTCCGACGGCGACATCGAGGAGGGCGTCAGCCACGAGTCGAGCGCCATCGCGTCGGTGCAGAAGCTCGGCAACCTCGTGGTCATCTACGACGACAACGAGATCTCCATCGAGGACGACACCCGGATCGCCAAGAACGAGGACGTCGGCGCCCGCTACGAGGCGTACGGCTGGCACGTCCAGACGGTGAACTGGCGCGGCTCGGACCCGTACACCGAGGACGTCGAGGAGCTCTGGAACGCGATCCAGGCCGCCAAGGCGGTGACCGACAAGCCGTCGTTCATCGTCCTGAAGACGATCATCGGCTACCCCGCGCCGAAGAAGCGGAACACCGGCAAGATCCACGGCTCCGCCCTGGGCGCCGCCGAGATCACCGCCACCAAGGAGCTGCTGGGCTTCGCCGACCGGCCGTTCGCGATCGACGACGAGGTCGTCAAGCACACGCAGCAGGCCGTCGAGCGTGGCCGGGCCGCCCACGCCGAGTGGCAGAAGGCGTTCGACGCCTGGGCCGCCGGCAACGCCGAGGGCAAGGCGCTCTTCGACCGGCTCGCCACCCGGACCCTGCCGGTCGGCTGGCACAAGGCGCTGCCCGAGTTCCCGGCGGACGCCAAGGGCCTGGCCACCCGTGCCGCGTCCGGCAAGATCCTGGAGGCGCTCGCCCCGGTGCTGCCCGAGCTGTGGGGTGGCTCCGCCGACCTGGCGGAGAGCAACAACACCACCATGAAGGGCGAGCCGTCGTTCATCCCGGCGGAGTACGCGACCAAGGAGTTCCCGGGCCACGAGTACGGCCGGACGCTGCACTTCGGCATCCGCGAGCACGGCATGGGCTCGATCCTCAACGGCATCGCGGTGCACGGCGGCACCCGCCCGTACGGTGGCACCTTCCTGGTCTTCAGTGACTACATGCGCGGCGCCGTCCGGCTCTCCGCGCTGATGAAGCTGCCGGTCATCTTCGTCTGGACGCACGACTCGATCGGCATCGGCGAGGACGGCCCGACCCACCAGCCGATCGAGACGCTGACCGCGCTGCGCGCCATCGTCGGCCTCGACGTGGTCCGCCCGGCCGACGCCAACGAGACCGCCTACGCGTGGCGGGGCGCCCTGGAGCACACCGACCGGCCGACCGCGCTCGCGCTGACCCGGCAGAACGTGCCCACCATCGACCGTTCGAAGTACGCGTCGGCCGAGGGCACCCTCAAGGGCGGCTACATCCTCGCCGAGGCGTCCTCCGGCCACCCCGAGGTGATCCTGATCGCCAGTGGCTCCGAGGTGGCGATCGCGCTGACCGCCCGGGAGCGCCTGGAGGCCCAGGGCACCCCGACCCGGGTCGTCTCGATGCCCTGCCAGGAGTGGTTCTTCAAGCAGGACCTCTCCTACCAGCACCACGTGCTGCCGCACGGTGTCCGGGCCCGGGTCTCGGTCGAGGCCGGCATCCGGATGAGCTGGGACCGCATCATCGGCGACGCCGGCGAGGCCGTCAGCATCGAGCACTACGGGGCGAGCGCTCCGGCTCCGGTGCTCTTCGAGCAGTTCGGGTTCACCGCTGACAACGTCGTCGCGAAGGCCCACGCCTCCCTCGCCAAGGTCGGCAAGATCCTCGGCGAGACGACCGGCAACTGAGCTTCTACCACCTGCGACCTTCATTCAGGAGTTGAGGGAAATGACCGACAGACTTGCCGAGCTGTCCGCGCAGGGCGTGGCGGTGTGGCTCGACGACCTCTCCCGCGTGCGTCTGACCAGCGGCTCGCTGGACCGGATGCGCACCGAGCAGCACGTGGTCGGCGTGACCACGAACCCGAGCATCTTCCAGAAGGCGCTCTCCGACGCGCACGCGTACGACGAGCAGCTGCGTGACCTGGCGCTCCAGGGCGTGACGGTCGAGGAGGCGGTCCGCCTGATGACCGCCAAGGACGTGCGCTGGGCGAGCGACGTGATGCGCCCGGCGTACGACACCTCGAACGGCGTCGACGGCCGGGTGTCCATCGAGGTCGACCCGCGCAAGGCGCACGAGACCGCGTCCACCGTCGCCGAGGCGAAGACGCTGTGGTGGCTGGTCGACCGGCCCAACCTGTTCATCAAGATCCCGGCGACGCTGGCCGGCCTGCCCGCCATCACCGAGGTGCTGGCGGCGGGCATCAGCGTCAACGTCACGCTGATCTTCTCGGTCGAGCGGTACCGCGCGGTCATGGAGGCGTTCCTGGCCGGCCTGGAGCAGGCGAAGGCGAACGGCCACGACCTGTCCAAGATCGGGTCGGTCGCCTCGTTCTTCGTCTCGCGCGTGGACACCGAGGTGGACAAGCGCCTCGACAAGATCGGTTCGGACGCGGCGAAGGCGCTCAAGGGCAAGGCGGCCATCGCCAACGCCCGGCTGGCGTACGAGGCGTACACCGAGGTCTTCGGCACCGACCGCTGGAAGGCGCTGGCCGCCGCCGGCGCCCACCCGCAGCGCCCGCTCTGGGCGTCGACCGGCACGAAAAACCCGGAGTTCCTCGACACCATCTACGTCGAGGAGCTGATCGCGTTCGGCACGGTGAACACCATGCCGGAGCCGGTGATCTTCGCGTACGAGGACCACGGCACCACCCGCGGCGACACCGTGACCGGCAACGTCGCGGACGCCCACCGGGTCTTCAGCGACCTCACGGCGGCCGGCATCGACTTCGCCGACGTGTTCAAGGTCCTCGAGGACGAGGGCGTCGAGAAGTTCGAGGCGAGCTGGAACGAGCTGCTGGAGGGCGTCGCCAAGTCGCTCAAGGCGGCCGCCTCCGGCGCGAAGAACCCCAGCGACGCGGCCTGACGTTCAACGTTCGCGGCCTGTCGCGGGGTCTCCCGCGACAGGCCGCTCCGCCTTCGATGAAACTGGCAGGATGAGAACGTGGGTAATCCGCTGCGCACCGCACAGGACCGAAGGCTCCCACGGATCCCGGAGCCCTGCGCTCTGGTGATCTTCGGGGTCACCGGCGACCTGTCCCGAAAGAAACTCATCCCGGCCGTGTACGACCTGGCCAACCGTGGTCTGCTTCCCCCCGGCTTCGTGGTGGTGGGCTTCGCCCGCGCCGACTGGGGTGACGGCAGCTTCGAGTCGCTCGCCCACGCCGCCGCCAAGAAGGGCGCCCGGACCCCGTGGCGCGACGACGTCTGGCAGCGCCTCTCCGAGCGATTCCACTTCATTCCCGGCTCGTTCGACGACGACGAGGCCTTCGACCATCTCGCGAGCACACTGGACGAGCTGAAGGAGCGCAACGGCATCGCCGGCAACGCGGCCTTCTACTTCTCCATCCCGCCGGCCGCCTTCCCGCTGGTGCTCAACCAGCTCAACCGCACCGGCATGGCCGACCCGTCGAAGTCCGGCGGCTGGCGCCGGGTGGTCGTGGAGAAGCCGTTCGGCCACGACTACCAGAGCGCCGTGCAGCTCAACGAGCTCGTCGACGACGTGTTCATCCCGGAGGACGTCTTCCGGATCGACCACTACCTCGGCAAGGAGACGGTCCAGAACATCCTGGCCCTGCGCTTCGCGAACAGCCTGTTCGAGCCGGTGTGGAATTCGAAGTACGTCGACAGCGTGCAGATCACCATGGCCGAGGACGTCGGCATCGGCACCCGGGCCGCCTTCTACGACGCCTCCGGCGCCGCCCGCGACGTGCTGCAGAACCATCTGCTGCAACTGCTCGCCCTGGTCGGCATGGAGGAGCCGACGAGCTTCGACCCCCAGGAGGTACGGGCGGAGAAGCTCAAGGTCCTCCGGGCGATCAGTCTGCCGGCCGACATCAACACCGGCTCCGTCCGCGGGCAGTACCTTCCCGGCTGGGTCGCCGGCGAACGCGCCGTGGGTTATCTGGAGGAGCCGAACATCCCGGCCGACTCCACCACCGAGACGTACGCGGCGGTCCGCCTCGGCATCCAGAACCGGCGCTGGGCGGGTGTCCCGTTCTACGTCCGCGTCGGCAAGCGCATGCCGCGCCGGGTCACCGAGATCGCCATCATGTTCAAGAAGGCGCCGCACCTGCCCTTCGACCCGGCCGACGTGGAGATGCTGGGCCACAACCAGCTGGTCATCCGGGTGCAGCCGGACGAGGGCGTGGTCCTGAAGTTCGGGTCCAAGGTGCCGGGCACGTCGATGGAGGTCCGCGACATCGCGATGGACTTCCAGTACGGCGAGGCGTTCACCGAGTCCAGCCCGGAGGCGTACGAGCGCCTGGTCCTGGACGTGCTGATCGGCGACCGGACGCTGTTCCCGGACGCCGCCGAGATCGAGCAGTCCTGGCGGGTCATCGACCCCCTGGAGGCCGCCTGGGCGGGCACGAAACCGGAGCCGTACCGGGCCGGTGAGTGGGGTCCCCGGGCTTCCGACGAGATGCTGGCGCGCGAGGGCCGCACCTGGAGGCGGGCATGATCGGTTTGTGGGACACCACCGGCAACGAGGTCGTCAAGGCCCTGGCCGCGGAGCGCCGCAGCGCCGGTGGCGTGGCCTCCGGCCTGGCGCTGACCCTGGTCTCGGTGGTCGAGGAGAAGAAGGTCCGGGAGGCCGAGGCGGCGGCCACCATCGCCGCCGCCGCGCACCCCTGCCGGCTGCTCATCGTGGTCCGCTCGGACGTGGAGGGCCGCAGCCGCCTGGACGCGGAGATCGTCGTGGGCGGGCGTCTCGGCCCGGCCGAGGCGGTCGTCATGCGGATGTACGGGCGTCTCGCGCTGCACGCCGAGTCGGTCGTCATGCCGCTGCTCGCCCCGGACGTCCCGGTGGTCACCTGGTGGCACGAGGAGCCGCCGAACATGATCGCCAACGACTTCCTGGGCGTGGTCGCCGACCGCCGGATCACCGACAGCGCGCAGTCGCCCGACCCGGTGGCCGCGCTGCGGCAGCGGGCCGCCGACTACGCGCCCGGCGACACCGACCTCACCTGGACCCGGATCACGCTGTGGCGGACCCTGGTGGCCGGTGCCTTCGACAGCACCGAGGCCCGGGTCACCGGCGCGAAGATCGTGGCGCCGGACCGCGACCCCACCGCCTGGCTGATGCTCGGCTGGCTGAAGTCCCGTCTCGGCATCGAGCCGGTGCTGGAGCACACCGACCGGGCGCCCCGGATGTACTCGGTGGAGTTGCAGTGCGAGAACGGCGACTGCGTCCGGGTCACCCGTGAGGAGGGCACGGCGCTGTTCAGCCGTACCGGCCAGGAGGACCGCTACATGCCGCTGCCGAAGCGGCCCGTCGGTGACGAGCTGGCCGAGGAACTGCGGCGGCTGGACGCCGACCAGATCTACGCGGACGCGCTCGGCGCGATGGCCGGCATGTCCGGGCTGGAGCACCGCAACCCGAACCGGGTGCACGTCTGGAAGGATCCGGCGCTGGCCGCGATCGCCGGCTCCACCGCCTGATTTCAGCATCGAGGCCGCCCACCGCACCGCGGCGGGCGGCCTCTTCACAAGGAGAGACGCAATTGAGTGAGACCGTGGTCGTGGTGGTTCCGGACGCCGACATCCTGGCGTCCACGGTGGCGGCACGTCTCGCCATCAAGATCATCGACGCGCAGGCGGTGCACGGATCCGCGAGCGTGGTGCTGACCGGCGGCCGGGTCGCGGCCAAGGTGCTGCGCGCGGTCCGCGAACTGCCGGCCTCCGCCGCCATCGACTGGTCCCGGGTCGACCTGTGGTGGGGCGACGAGCGCTACCTGCCGTCCGGCGACCCGGACCGCAACGAGACCCAGGCGCGCGACGCCCTGCTGGACAAGCTGCCGCTGGATCCGGCCCGGGTGCACGCCATGCCCGCCTCCGACGGCCCGGACGGCGCCGACGCGGTCGCCGCCGCGGCCCGCTACGCGTCCGAACTGGCCGCCGCCGCGGAACCGGGCGCCGCACTCCCCCGGTTCGACGTGCTGATGCTCGGCGTCGGCGAGGACGGGCACGTGGCGTCGCTCTTCCCGGACCACCCGGTGCTCCAGCAGACCGGCGTCACGGCCGCCACCTTCGACAGCCCGAAACCGCCGCCGGTCCGGGTCACCCTCACCCTGCCCACCATCCAGAGCGCCGACGAGGTGTGGCTGATCGCGGCCGGGCCCGACAAGGCCGCCCCGATCGGCACCGTCCTCTCCGGCGGTCATCTGCCGGCGGCGAGCGCGTCCGGCGTACAGAAGACGCTCTGGCTGCTGGACCAGGCAGCGGCGGCGAACGTGCCCACCCGGGCCTGACTCCCACCCGGCGACGACGGTCCCGGGCGCGTGACGCGCCCGGGACCGTCGCTGTCAGCCTTCGCCCTTACCGCCGTCAGCCTTCCTCTCCATCGCTCTCAGCCTTCGGCTCCGGCGCTCCCGCCTTCGACTCCGGCGCTCTCGGGCTCCCATCCCGGCGCCGTCAGCTTTCGTCCCCGGTGCTGTCAGCCTGGAGTCGCCTGCGGCTTGGCGGTGACCTGCCTCGTCCCCGTCGCCGCCGGTGCGGAGGTCTCCGGACCGGTTTCCGGCGCCGACGGCGTGGAGCCGGCCGCCTTGCTCGGCGTCGCCGGGGCCGACGTGGGTGGCGACGGCGACGGATCGGCGAACGACGGCGCGGGCGACGCGGCCGGGGCGGGCGGCGACGTGCCGGGCCCGGGATCGGCGGGAAGGACCGGCGTCGGCTCGGGCGAGCCGGTGAGCAGCGTGAACCCCAGCACCACCCCGGCGGCCGCCGTCGCGACCGCGATCGCCGCCCACCATCGGCGCCGCACCGGCGTACGGGCCGTGGCCACCGTCGGCGGCGGCTCGAACCGCAGCCGTTCCGCGGTGATCTGCCCGGCCCGGGCCGTCAGCGCGCTCCGCAACCTGCGCTCCACCTCGTCGGTCACCGCTCCCCCAGTCGCTCGCGCAGGATCGACAGCGCCCGGTGCGCCGTCGACTTGACCGTGCCGCGGGAGACCCGCAGCGTGTCGGCGATCTCCCCCTCGGTGAGCTCCGACCAGTAGCGCAGCACCAGCACCTGCCGCTGCCGAACGGTGAGGCCGCGCAGCGCCCGCAGCATCTCGCGGTCGCTCTCCCCGAGCAGCGCCTCGTCCTCCGCGGCCGGGATCGCCTCCGGCGGCGGAGCGGCATAGGCGCGGGCGGTGCGGCGGCGGCGCAAGGCCGAGCGCGCCGCGTTGGTCACCCCGGTCACGAGGTACGCGTTCGGGTCCGTCACCCCGCGCAGATCCGGCCCGTGCCGCCGGTAGAGCGCCGTGAACACGTCCTGCACGACGTCCTCCGCCGTCGGCAGGTCGTCGACCATCAGCACCGCCAGCCGGACCAGGCTGAGCCGCCGACTGTGGTACAGCTCGTTGATCGCCGGAGCCCCGCCCGGGTCGCCACGGCCGGCCGCGCGCACCTCGGCGGACAGGCCCCGCAGCCAGGCGAACAGGGCGGGAAAGGGCAGGACGGAGAGCACAGGCGAACCTCGGGGTCAGACGGCGGGAACGAACGGTACCCGCCGGGTCAGCGCGACCGCGACGGCGTGACGGCCGGCTTGCCCGGCGCCCGGGTGGCGGCCGGCTTCGAGGGCGCCGGAGTGGCGGCCGGCTTCGTCGGTGCCGGGGTGGCGGCCGGCTTCTCCGGTGCCGGGGTGGCGGCCGGTTTCGACGGCGTCTTCGTCGCGGTGGCCTTTCCGGACGGCACCGGCGTCGGCTCCTCGTAGCCGGTGACCGGCGCCGGGGACGCGGTCGGATCCTGGTAGCCGGTGAACGGGGCCGGGGACGCCGTCGGATCCTGGTAGCCGGTGGACGGGGAGGCTTCCGGCGTCGTCGCCTCGCCGCTGGGGCTCGGGACCGGCTCCGCGGTGGCGCCGGGCGCCGTGGCCGCCGGGGACGGCTTCGGGCTGGGCGCGGTGTCGTCGGCGAACGCGGCGGCCGACAGCCCGCCGATCCCCAGCACGGCCGCCGCGCCGAGGGTGAGGCTCAGGCCACGGGTCGAGAAACGCATCGGGACTCTCCTGATCATCGGTGCCTTGTCGCAGGAGTAGACGCGTGGCCCGGCGAAAGGTTGGCGCCGAGACTGTGATCGCCGCCACAGTCCTAGACTTTCCGGGGTGCAACCGATGATCCGCGCCTACCGGCCCAGCGACCTCGACGCGATCTACGACATCTGCGTGCGCACCGCCGCGTCCGGTGGTGACGCGCGCGGCAGGCACAGCTCCGACCGCCTGCTCGGCGACGTCTGGGCGGTCCCCTACGTGATCCGGGAGCCGGAGCACGCGCATGTGCTCGACGACGGGACCGGCACGGCGGTCGGCTACATCCTGGGCACGGCGGACACCCCGGCGTTCGTCGAGTGGTACCGCACCGAGTGGCTGCCCGCGACCGTCGACCGGTTCGCGCCCGACGACCCGCGCGACGCCGCCCTCCTCGCGGTGCACCGCGACCCGGACCGGATGCTACGGCCGGAGTTCACGCCCTATCCGGCGCATCTGCACATCGACCTGCTGCCGGAATGGCAGGGCCGCGGCATGGGCCGTGGGCTGATGTCGGCCTTCCTGGAGGGCCTGCGCGCGGCCGGGGTCCCTGGGGTGCATCTCGGCATGGCCGCGGAGAACCACGGCGCCTACGCCTTCTACCGCCGGCTGGGCTTCCAGGACCTGGCGATGGCCGATCCGGGCGCCCGGTTCGTGGCCCGCGACACGAGCCCGCTGGCCTGAGCGGACACATCGGCCCGGCGCAGAAGAGCCGGGCTGATGAGGCGCGCCGGCCCGAGGCAAACCACCGGCCTGATGGAAGCCACCGGCCCACGGAAGCCATCGGCCCACGGAAGCCATCGGCCCCACGGAAGCCATCGGCCCACGGAAGCCATCGGCCCCACGGAAGCCATCGGCCCGACGGAAGCCATCGGGCCCTCGGAAGCCACCGGCCTGATGGAAACGACCGGGCCCTCGGAAGCCACCGGCCTGATGGAAACGACCGGCCTCACGGAAGCCACCGGCCTGATGAAAGCCATCGGGCCCTCGGAAGCCACCGGCCTGATGGAAACGACCGGCCCCACGGAAGCCACCGGCTTAATGGAAACGACCGGCCCCACGGAAGCCACCGGTCCGACGGACACGACCGGCCCGATGGAAGCCACCGGCCCGAGGGAGATTATCGGCCCGATGAGAAGCGCACCGGCCGCCCCGCTCGGCCGGTGCGCTGTCGATCATTCGCCGCGCCGCTGGCGGACCTTGGCGAGCGCCTCGGCGAGAATCGCCGCGGCGTCCTCCTCGGAGCGCCGTTCCTTCACATATGCCAGATGCGATTTGTACGGCTCGGTGCGCGACCGCCCCGGCGGGTTGGAACTGTCGAGTCCCGCGGGCTGACCGCAGCGCGGACAGTCCCAGGTCTCGGGGATCGCGGCCTCGGCCGCGAACCAGATGATGCTGTCGTGTCCGGCCGAGCAGAAATAGGTCACCTGCCGGCGCGGAGCGGGTTCGGTGCGCTCGTCGGGTCGCATCGGGCTGGACCCGACACGGCTGCCGCGGATAGCGCTGCCACTGGACACGGACGTCACTCCTGTCTCGAGGGGCCTCGAAGGTCCGTCCGGCTCGCAGCGGAGAAGAGCAAACCGGACGGTGATGACAAAAAACCGCGCGGCCGGAGAAACCGGCCGCGCGGCAGATTCTACGACTACGAGCCGCCGTCAGGCAGCCAGCTCCAATTTGAGCCAGAAGCCCAGCCCGACGATGCAGGCGAACCAGATGATTCCCACCAGAACGGTGTACCGGTCCAGGTTCTTCTCGGCGACCGAGGAGCCCGCCAGACTGGAGCTGACGCCACCACCGAACATGCTGGACATGCCGCCGCCCTTGCCCCGGTGGAGAAGGATCAGCAGAGTCAGCAAGACACTGGTGATGATCAGCAACACGATCAACGTGTAAGCGAACGCGATCGGCATCGTCGGGTTCATTCCTCTCGAAGGGCACAGCAGCGGTCCCACAATAGCGGGTGCCCGGCCGATTCATACGGCCGGGCACGCGCTATTTACTCTCAGCGTGCGACGTGCTCCGGGAAACGCACGATGGAGGCGAACTCCTCGGCGTCCAGGCTCGCGCCGCCGACCAGCGCGCCGTCCACGTCGGGCTGCGCCATGATCTGGGCGATGTTCCCCGACTTGACCGAGCCGCCGTACTGGATACGGACGACGTCGGCCACCTCGGCGCCGAACTTCTCCACGAGCCGCGCCCGGATCGCGCCACAGACCTCCTGCGCGTCGTCCGGGGTCGCGGTCTTGCCGGTGCCGATCGCCCACACCGGCTCGTACGCGATCACGATCTGCTGGAGCTGCTCGGTCTTGAGCCCCTCCAGCCCGGCGTCGACCTGGGCGAGCACGTGCTCGACCTGGTTGCCGGCCTCGCGGATGTCGAGTCCCTCGCCGACGCAGAAGATCGGAACGAGACCGGCCGCGAAGGCCGCCTTGTTCTTCGCGTTGATCAGCTCGTCGCTCTCGTTGTGGTACTCGCGGCGCTCGGAGTGCCCGATCACCACGTACGAGCAGCCCAGCTTCGCGAGGAAGGCGCCGGCGATCTCACCGGTGTACGCCCCGCCGGCGTGCGGCGACACGTCCTGCGCGCCGTACTTGATCTTCAGCTTGCCGTCCGCGATCACCGACTCGACGGTGCGCAGGTCGGTGAACGGCGGCAGGACGACCGTCTCGACGGCCTCCAGCTGCTCGGCGGTCAGGCTCGCGGCCAGCTTCTGCACCAGGAGATTCGCCTCGAAGTGGTTGAGGTTCATCTTCCAGTTGCCGGCGATGATCGGCTTACGGGTCGTCATCACTTCTCCAGTGCGGCGACGCCCGGCAGCGTCTTGCCTTCGAGGTACTCCAGGGACGCGCCCCCGCCGGTGGAGATGTGGCCGAACGCGGACTCGTCCAGGCCGAGGGTGCGGACCGCCGCCGCCGAGTCACCGCCGCCGACGACCGAGAAGCCGTCGATCTTGGTGATCGCCTCCGCCACGCCACGGGTGCCCGCGGCGAACGGGGCCAGCTCGAAGACGCCCATCGGGCCGTTCCAGAACACGGTCTTGGCACCGGCGATCGCCGACGCGAAGAGTTCCGTGGACTGGGGGCCGATGTCGAGACCGAGCCGGTCCGCCGGGATCTCCGAGGCCTCGACGACGTCGTGAGCGGCGTCCGCCGAGAACTCGGTGGCGGCCACGACGTCGACGGGCAGGACGATCCGGCCGTCCGCCTGCGCGAGAAGGTCGGCACACACGGAGACCATCTCGTCCTCGAGCAGCGACTTGCCGACCTCGTGGCCCTGGGCCTTGAGGAAGGTGAAGCACATGCCGCCACCGACCAGGAGCTTGTCCACCTTGGGCAGCAGCGCCTGGATGACCGCCAGCTTGTCCGAGACCTTCGAGCCGCCGAGCACGACGACGTAGGGCTGCTCCGGGCTCTCCGACACCTTCTTGAGGACCTCGACCTCCTTGAGGACGAGACCGCCGGCGTAGTGCGGGAGGCGGGCCGCGACGTCGAACACCGAGGCGTGCTTGCGGTGCACCGCGCCGAACGCGTCGTCGACGTAGAAGTCGGCGAACGCGGCGAGCTGATCCGCGAAGGCGCCACGCTCGGCGTCGTCCTTCGAGGTCTCGCCGGCGTTGAAGCGCAGGTTCTCCAGCAGCAGGACCTGGCCGTCCTGGAGGGACTCCACCGTCTGGGCGGCCTCCGGGCCGACGGTGTCCTCCGCGAAGACCACCGACGAGCCGAGCAACTCGGCCAGGCGCGTGGCGACCGGACGGAGCGTGAACTTCGGGTCCGGCGCGCCCTTCGGGCGGCCCAGGTGCGACATCACGATGACGCGGGCCCCCGCGTCACGCAGGGCGATCAGCGTCGGCAGCACCGCGCGGGCGCGGCCGTCGTCGCTGATGACGCCCGGGTTTGCCTTGTCGAACGGGACGTTCAGGTCGGCGCGCACCAGGACGCGCCGACCCGAGACACCCTCGCCGAGCAGGTCGTCGAGAGTCTTCATGATCAGAATCAGGCTCCGACGAGCTTGACCAGGTCGACGAGGCGGTTCGAGTAGCCCCACTCGTTGTCGTACCAGCCGACGACCTTGACCTGGTTGCCGATGACCTTGGTGAGGCCGGCGTCGAAGATGCAGGACGCCGGGTCGGTCACGATGTCGGCCGAGACGATGTCGTCCTCGGTGTAGACCAGGATGCCCTTGAGCGGGCCCTCGGCGGCGGCCTTGATCGCGGCGTTGACCTCCTCGACCGACGTCTCGCGAGCGGCGGTGAAGGTGAGGTCGGTGGCCGAGCCGGTGGGGATCGGCACCCGCAGCGCGTAGCCGTCCAGCTTGCCCTTGAGCTCCGGCAGCACCAGGCTGACGGCCTTCGCGGCGCCGGTCGAGGTCGGCACGATGTTCAGAGCGGCGGCGCGGGCGCGGCGCAGGTCCTTGTGCGGGCCGTCCTGGAGGTTCTGGTCCTGGGTGTACGCGTGGATCGTGGTCATCAGACCCTTCTCGATCCCGATCGTGTCGTTCAGGACCTTCGCCATCGGGGCGAGGCAGTTGGTGGTGCAGGACGCGTTCGAGATGATGTTGTGCTTCGAACCGTCGTACAGGTTGTCGTTGACACCGACCACGACGGTGATGTCCTCGTTCTTGGCCGGGGCCGAGATGATGACCTTCTTGGCGCCCTTGTCGAGGTGCGCCTTGGCCTTGGTGGCGTCGGTGAAGAAGCCGGTCGACTCGATCACGACGTCGGCACCCAGGTCGCCCCACGGCAGGTTGTTCGGGTCACGCTCGGCGAACGCCTTGAACGTCTTGCCACCCACGGTGATCTCGTCCGCGGTCGCCTTGACCTCGTGGCCCAGACGGCCCAGGATGCTGTCGTACTTCAGCAGGTGAGCCAGCGTGGCGTTGTCGGTCAGGTCGTTCACGCCGACGATCTCGATGTCGGCGCCGGAGGCGAGAACCGCCCGGAAGAAGTTACGACCGATACGGCCGAAGCCGTTGATGCCAACCCGGATGGTCACAGGTGGTCTCCTCGTTTCGGTCCGCCGGATTCTGCGACCGGCGGAGGGGTCTGCATGCCGACCGTATGAACGGCCGACACGTAGGCGTCCGGCCGCCACACCCAGACTTTCGGTGACGGGGGGCTCGGCCGGACTGCCGGCAGCGTCGCCGTCACCCGTGACACTATCCGAGTCCACACGTCCGCGGAGCGGCGGGGCGCGACCTGAACGTTACCTAAACGGATCACCGCGACGTTGCCTAACGACGTCATCAGCCTCACCCATCCGGCCACACCCGATAAGGACCTAAGGTCCCTCGATGGGCGTGATCGGCATCACCTGTCAGCAGGCCATCATCTCTGGTGTGACAGCGGCCTCAGTGTCCGGAATCCCGAGATCCCGGGCGCGTTTGTCGGCCAGCGCCAGCAGCCGCCGGATCCGGCCGGCGATCGCGTCCTTGGTCAGCGGGGGATCGGCCAGGGCGCCCAGCTCCTCCAGGGAGGCCTGCCGGTGCTCCAGGCGCAGCCGGCCCGCCGAGGTGAGGTGGTTGGGCGCGTCGTCGGCGAGGATCTCCAGCGCCCGGGTGACCCGGGCCGCGGCCGCGACCGCCGCACGGGCCGAGCGGCGCAGGTTCGCGTCGTCGAAGTTGGCCAGCCGGTTCGCGGTGGCGCGCACCTCGCGGCGGACCCGGCGCTCCTCCCAGGCGAGCACGCTGGAGTGGGCGCCGACCCGGGTGAGCAGGGCGGCGATCGCGTCGCCGTCCTTGATCACCACCCGGTCGACACCGCGCACCTCGCGGTCCTTGGCGGTGATGCCGATCCGGCGGGCCGCGCCACGCAGCGCGAGCGCCGCCTCCGGCCCCGGGCAGGTGATCTCCAGGGCGCTGGAGCGGCCCGGCTCGGTGAGCGAGCCGTGCGCCATGAACGCGCCCCGCCAGGCCGCCACCGAGCAGCACACGTTGCCGCTGACCACGTGCTGCGGCAGGCCCCGCACCGGGCGGCCGCGCACGTCGAGCAGGCCGGTCTGGCGGGCCAGCACCTCGCCGTCCTTGACGATCCGCACGATGTAGTGGCTGCCCTTGCGCAGGCCGCCGGACGCCAGGACGTGCACCTCGCTGGGGTAGCCGTACACGTCGGCGATCTCCCGCCGCAGCCGCCGGGCCACCGCGCCGGTGTCCAGCTCCGCCTCGACGACCACCCGGCCGGAGACGATGTGCAACCCTCCGGCGAAGCGCAGCAACGCCGCCATCTCCGCCCGGCGGCAGCAGGGCTTGGGCACGTCGACCCGGCTCAGCTCGTCCTTGACCGCTGCCGTCATCGCCATCGTGTTGTCACCTCATGCGCCGGATCTTGAACAGTGTGTGCCGCACTACGTCAGTAATCAACGAGTGGCGCCCAATACTGGCACCAGGGCGGCGCCCAATGCCTCAGGATCATGCCGTGGACTTCCGTCCGCAACGGCCACCGGCACCAGAACCAGCTCGGCGCCGAGCTCCTGGGCGGCGGCGCGGACCGGTTCCGGTTCCCCGGCCCACTTGGCGTCGGCCAGCACGGTGTCCACCCGGAGCTCGGGAAGATACCAATGCAGGGCGGCCAGGTGATCGGCGGTGGAGAGCCCGATCGTCTCCTTGTCCGGGCTGAGGTTCAGCGTGACCAGCCGGCGGGCCGGGCTCGCCACGATCGCCTCGGCCAGCCGCGGCACCAGCAGGTGCGGCAGAACGCTCGTGTACCAACTGCCGGGGCCGAAGATCAACCAGTCGGCCTCGCGGACCGCGGTGATCGCCTCGGGGCAGGCCGGCGGATCCGCCGGGTCCAGCCGGACCGCCTCCACCCGGCCCTCGGCCACCGCCACCGAGTGCTGCCCGCGCACCGTCTCGCGGGAGCCGTCGGCGTGCACCACGTCGGCCTCTATCCCGACCGCGTGCAGCGCCATCGGGAGCACCCGGCCCTGCGCGCCGACCATCTCGGCGGCGTGGTCCAGCGCGGCGACCGGGTCGCCGAGCATCTCGATCAGCCCGAGCAGCAGCAGGTTGCCCACCGTGTGCCCGGCCAGGGTGTCCTTGCTGCGGTCGGCGCGCCGCTCGATCCGCGGGCCACGGCCGGCCACGGGCTCCCGGGACGCGGCCGTCATCGCCTCGAAGCGGTGCTGCATCAGGGTCGCGGTGAGCCGGTGCGTGGGATGGTCGGCGGCCAGCGCGGCGAGCGCCTGGCGCAGGTCGCCCGGGGGCAGCAGCGCGTCCCGCTCGACGCGCAGGCGGCCGCTGGAGCCGCCGTCGTCACCGACCGTCACGATCGCGGTGATCTCCAGGTCCAGGTCCCGGGCGCTGTGCCGCAGTGCGCGCAGCGAGGCGCTCAGCCCATGTCCGCCGCCGAAGGCGACCACCCGGATCGCCGTCACTCGCGCCCCAGGTCACGGTGCGACGTGTGGGCGGACAGCCGCATCGCGCTGAGCCGGGAGGTGAGCTCCTCGGCGATCGCGACGCTGCGGTGCTTGCCCCCGGTGCACCCGATGGCGACGGTCAGATAGCGCTTGCCCTCGCGCTCGAAACCCGGGGCGGTGGCGGCGATCAGCCCCGCGTACGTCGCGACGAAGTCGGTCGCGCCCTCCTGCCCCAGGACGTAGCCGCTCACACCCTCCTCCAGGCCGGTGTGCTCGCGCAGCTCGGGCACCCAGAACGGGTTGGGCAGGAACCGCGCGTCCAGCACGTAGTCGGCGTCCGGCGGCAGGCCGTACTTGAAGCCGAAGGAGAGCACGGTGATCCGCAGCTTGCGCGAGTCCTCACCGCCGAACAGCTCCTCGACCCGGCGGCGGAGCTGGTTCACGTTCAGATGACTGGTGTCGATGATCACATCGGACTGCTCGCGGGCCTCCTCGAGCAGCTTGCGCTCGGCCGCGATGCCGTCGGCCAGCCGCCCGTCGCCCTGCAACGGGTGCGAGCGCCGCACCGACTCGAAGCGCCGGATCAGCACCTCGTCGTCGGCGTCCACGAACACCACGCGCGGCGAGAAACCGCGCTCCTTGAGCGCGCGGACCGCGCCGGTCAGATCGGTGGAGAAGGCGCGGCTGCGCACGTCCAGCACCATTGCGGTACGCCGGGCCGCTCCCCCGGCGGCGAAGGCCAGCTCGGCCATCTCCAGCATCAGGGCCTGCGGCAGGTTGTCGACCACGTAGAAGCCGACGTTCTCCAGGGCCCGCGCCACCGTGCTGCGCCCACCGCCGGAGAGCCCGGTCACCACCACCAGGTCGGTCCCGGCCTCGTCGGGCTCCAGCACCTCGTCGGATCCGAGGTCCGGCATCGCTTCGGTCACGCACGCCTCCTGCGTCTGTTTCGCGGACACAACATGGTAGGCCGGGGAGCGTTACCGCTCTCCAGTCTTCCCCGGGTCGGGTGAACGCAGGGCCGCCAGAACCGATTCCGCCGTCCGCAGGCCGATGCCGGGCACCTCGGCGATCTCCTCCGGGGTGGCCTCGGCGATGCGCTTCATCGACCCGAAGTGCCGCAGCAGCGCCTTGCGCCGCACCTCGCCCAGCCCGGCCACCTCGTCCAGCGCCGACGCCGTCATCCGCTTGGAGCGGCGCTGCCGGTGGAAGGTGATGGCGAAGCGGTGTGCCTCGTCCCGGACCCGCTGCAACAGGTAGAGCGCCTCCGACGTCCGCGGGAGGATGACCGGGAAGTCGTCGGCCGGCAGCCACACCTCCTCCAGGCGCTTGGCCAGCCCGCACAGCGCCACGTCGGTGACGCCCATCTCGGCCAGCACCGCGGCGACCGCGTTGACCTGCGGCTGGCCACCGTCGACCACGATCAGCTGAGGCGGGTAGGCGAACCTGCGCGGTTTGCCGGTCAGCGGATCGATGCCCGGAAGCTCGGCGTCGTCGTGCTGCTCGAGAGCCTTGAACCGGGCGAACCGCCGCCGCATCACCTCGCTCATCGCCGACAGGTCGTCGGTGCCGCTGCCGTCCGGGTTGCCGCGCACGATGAAGCGGCGGTACTCGCTCTTGCGCTCCAGCCCGTCCTCGAAGACCACCATCGACGCGACCACGTCGGTGCCCTGGATCTGCGACACGTCGAAGCACTCGATGCGCAGCGGCACCCCCTCCATCCCGAGAGCCTCGGCGATCTCCTCCAGCGCCCGGCTGCGGGTGGTCAGGTCGCCGGCCCGGCGCAGCTTGTGCCGTTGCAGCACCTCGGTGGCGTTGCGGGCGACGGTCTCCATGAGCGCCTTCTTGTCGCCGCGCTGGGGCACGCGCAGGCTGACCCGGCTGCCCCGGTGCGCGGACAGCCAGTCGGCGAGCGCGTCGGCGTCGTCGGGCAGGTCGGGCACCAGCAGCTCACGGGGGACGTCGGTCTCGCCGTGCTCCTCGCCGTACATCTGCGTGCAGAAGTGGTGCACCAGGTCGCCGGTGGACAGCTCCTCGACCTTCTCCACCACCCAGCCGCGCTGCCCCCGCACCCGGCCCCCGCGCACGTGGAAGACCTGCACGGCGGCCTCCAGCGGGTCGTCGGCGAAGGCCACGATGTCGGCGTCGGTGCCGTCGCCGAGGACCACGGTCTGCTTCTCCAGGGCCCGGCGCAGCGCCACCAGGTCGTCGCGCAGCCGGGCCGCGCGCTCGAACTCCAGTTCCTCGGAGGCGCGCAGCATCTCCCGCTCGACCCGCTTCAGGAACTGGTCGGTCCGCCCGGCCATGAAGTCGCAGAACTCGTCGACGATGTCGCGGTGCTCCTCGGCGCTGACCCGGCCCACGCACGGCGCCGAGCACTTGCCGATGTCGCCGAGCAGGCACGGCCGGCCGATCTGGTGGGCCCGCTTGAACACCCCGGCCGAGCAGGTCCGTGCCGGGAAGACCCGCAGCAGCAGGTCGAGCGTCTCGCGGATGGCCCAGGCGTGCGAATAGGGGCCGAAGTAGCGGACGCCCTTGCGCTTGACGCCGCGCATCACCTGCAGGCGCGGGAACTCCTCGTCGAGGGTGACGGCGAGGAACGGGTACGACTTGTCGTCGCGGTACTTCACGTTGAACCGCGGGTCGAACTCCTTGATCCAGGAGAACTCCAGCTGAAGGGCCTCGACCTCGGTGCCGACGGTCACCCAGTCCACGGCGGCGGCGGTGGTGACCATCTGCTGGGTCCGCGGGTGCAGTGTCCACACATCGGCGAAATACGAGTTCAGCCGGTTGCGCAGGCTCTTCGCCTTGCCGACGTAGACGACCCGGCCGGCCGGATCGCGGAAGCGGTAGACACCGGGAGCGTCCGGAATGGTACCCGGCGCCGGGCGGTACGTGGACGGGTCTGGCACAACTCCAACACTAGTGCCAGGGACTGACAGAATTGCCCGACCGGAGGTCCGGTGCCGCCGCCACGGCGCCGGGCCTCCGGCCTTGCGACAGGAGCCGGATCAGGCCGCGGTCACCACGTTGTCGCCGTCCACGTCGATCGCCACCGCGGCCAGCGGCTGACCGGCCGGGCCCGAGGTCGGGGCGCCGTCCTTGATCGAGAAGAGGCTGTTGTGGCACTTGCAGATGATCTGGCCGTCCTTGATCTCGGAGACCTTGCAGCCCTGGTGCGTGCACACGTTGCTGAACGCCTTGTAGGTGCCCTCGGCCGGCTGTGTGACGACCACCTCGTCCAGGATGACGCCGCTGCCGACCGCCACCTTCGAGGTCGCCACCAGCACGTTGCCGGTGCCGCCGCCGCCCGTGTCGCCACCGGCGTCGCCGCCGCCCTCGGCCGCGGCGCTGCCGGCCGGGACCGGGTTGTCACCGAAGTCGGTGCCGTTCGGGTTGGTCCCGCTGGTGCCGGCGGTCCCGCAGGCCGAGAGCACCGCGGTGGCGCCGACGGCGCCGGCGCCCATCAGGACGACGCGCCGGGTCGAGGCGGTGCCCGGTCGGTCCTGCTGGATCTCGGCGTCGGTCCCCGGCTGCACGTCAGTCATTTGTCGCCCTCCACTACCTGTTCTCTGCCGCCAATGTCACGCGGAGTCGCCCCGGGGTACGGATCAGATGCCGTGATCAGTTCAACGGTACGACGCGAGATTTTCCCGCTTTCTCCGCGTTCGCCCGACCGGTTTGCCTGGTGTCGACAAACAGCGCCGCACCCGGGAGACCTTAAAAGACCAACCGGGTGCGGTTGCTGAGAGTCGTCTAAGAAGTTCCTAAATCAGGCGGTGGCCTTCGCCCGGGACCGGGTGGCACGCGCCCGCGGGGCGGCGGTGGACCCGTTCGCCTTCGCGGCCCGGCCGGTCGCGGCCGCCGAGCCCCGCCCCTCGCCGGTGAGCCCCAGCATGTGCCGCAGGAACTGCCCGGTGTGGCTCTCCGGCACCTCGGCCAGCTCCTCCGGGGTGCCGGTGGCCAGCACCAGGCCGCCCTTGTGGCCACCCTCCGGACCCATGTCGATCAGCCAGTCCGCCGTCTTGATGACGTCCAGGTTGTGCTCGATGGTGATCACCGTGTTGCCCTTGTCGACCAGGCCGTTGAGCACGATCAGGAGCTTGCGGATGTCCTCGAAGTGCAGGCCGGTGGTCGGCTCGTCGAGCACGTAGACGGTCCGGCCGGTGGAGCGTTTCTGCAGCTCGGAGGCGAGCTTGACGCGCTGTGCCTCACCGCCGGACAGGGTGGTGGCGGGCTGGCCCAGGCGCACGTAGCCGAGGCCGACGTCGACCAGGGTCCGCAGATGCCGGTGGATCGCCGGGAGCGCCGAGAAGAACTCCGCGGCCTCCTCGATCGGCATGTTCAGCACCTCGGAGATGGTCTTGCCCTTGTAGTGCACCTCCAGGGTCTCCCGGTTGTACCGAGCGCCCTTGCACACCTCGCAGGGGACGTACACGTCCGGCAGGAAGTTCATCTCGATCTTGATGGTGCCGTCGCCGGAGCAGTTCTCGCAGCGGCCGCCCTTCACGTTGAAGGAGAACCGGCCCGGACCATACCCCCGCACCTTGGCCTCGGTGGTCTCCGCGAACAGCTTGCGGACGTGATCGAACACACCGGTGTAGGTGGCCGGGTTCGACCGGGGCGTCCGCCCGATCGGCGACTGGTCCACCCCGACGACCTTGTCGACGTGCTCCAGGCCGGTGACCCGGGTGTGCCGGCCGGGCACCTGCCGGGCCTTGTTGATCTGGTTCGCCATGACGGTGTGCAGGATGTCGTTGACCAGCGTCGACTTCCCCGAACCGCTGACCCCGGTGACCGCGATGAACTGGCCCAGCGGGAACGGCACGGTCAGGTTGCGCAGGTTGTGCTCGCGGGCGCCGTGCACCACGACCTCACGGCCGGGCGTCTGCGGCCGCCGGCCGGCCGGCAGCGGGATCGACTTCCGGCCGGACAGGTAGGCCCCGGTCGGCGACTTCTCGTTGGCCAGCAGGCCCTCGACGGTGCCGCTGTGCACGATCTGCCCGCCGTGCTCGCCGGCGCCCGGCCCGATGTCGACGATCCAGTCGGCGGTCCGGATGGTGTCCTCGTCGTGCTCCACCACGATCAGCGTGTTGCCCAGGTTGCGCAGCCGCACCAGGGTCTCGATGAGGCGGTGGTTGTCGCGCTGGTGCAGCCCGATGGACGGCTCGTCCAGCACGTACAGCACGCCGACCAGGCCGGAGCCGATCTGGGTGGCGAGCCGGATGCGCTGCGCCTCGCCGCCGGAGAGGGTCCCCGCGCCGCGGTCCAGCGACAGGTAGTCCAGGCCCACGTCGACCAGGAACCGCAGCCGGGCGTTGATCTCCTTGAGCACCCGCTCGGCGATCAGCCTCTGCCGGTCGTCCAGCTCCAGGCCGGACAGCAGCTCGGCGCACTCGCCCACGGACAGGTTGCACACCTCGGCGATGCTCTTGCCGGCCACCGTCACGGCCAGCACCTCGGGCTTGAGCCGGGCCCCGCCGCAGACCGAGCAGGGGACGTCGCGCATGTAGCCTTCGTACTTCTCGCGCGACCAGTCGCTCTCGGTGTCGTTGTGCCGCCGCTCGATCCACTGCACCACGCCCTCGAAGCCGGTGTAGTAGGAGCGCTCGCGGCCGTACTTGTTCCGGTACCGCACGTGGACCTGGTCGTCGGCGCCGTACAGCACGGTCTTCTGCACCCGGCTGGGCAGTGCCCGCCAGGGCGTGTCGAGGCTGAAGCTCTCGGCGCCGGCCAGGGCCTCCAGCAGCCGCAGGAAATACTCCTGGGTGGTGCCGCCGGCCCACGGCTGGACGGCGCCCTCGCTGAGGCTCTTCTCCACGTCCGGGATGATCAGCTCGGGGTCGACCTCCTTCTTCGTGCCGAGGCCGGAGCACTCGGGACAGGCGCCGTACGGAGCGTTGAAGGAGAAGACCCGTGGCTCCAGGTCCTCGATGGCGAGCGGGTGGTCGTTGGGGCAGGCCAGGTGCTCGGAGAAGCGGCGCTCCCGCTCCGGGTCGTCTTCCGGCAGGTCGACGAAGTCGAGCACCACGATGCCGCCGGCCAGCCCGAGCGCGGCCTCGACCGAGTCGGTGAGGCGCTGCTTGCTGGACGCCTTCACGCTGAGCCGGTCGATCACCACCTCGATGGTGTGCTTCTCCTGCTTCTTCAGCTTCGGCGGCTCGGTGAGCGGATGCACCACGCCGTCGACCCGGGCCCGCGCGTAGCCCTTGGACTGGAGCTCGGCGAACAGGTCGACGTACTCCCCCTTGCGGCCGCGGACCACCGGGGCCAGCACCATGAACCGGGTCCCCTCGGCCATGGCGAGGACCCGGTCGACGATCTGCTGCGGGGTCTGCCGGCTGATCCGCTCCTTGCAGACCGGACAGTGCGGGATGCCGGTCCGCGCGAAGAGCAGGCGCAGGTAGTCGTAGACCTCGGTGATCGTGCCCACGGTCGAGCGCGGGTTGCGCGACGTCGACTTCTGGTCGATCGAGACGGCCGGGGACAGACCCTCGATGAAGTCGACGTCCGGCTTGTCCATCTGGCCGAGGAACTGCCGCGCGTACGACGACAGGGACTCCACATAGCGCCGCTGGCCCTCGGCGAAGATCGTGTCGAAGGCGAGGCTCGACTTGCCCGAGCCGGAGAGGCCGGTGAAGACGATCATGGCGTCACGGGGCAGGTCGAGGTTGACGTCACGCAGGTTGTGTTCGCGGGCGCCACGGATTGTCAGTCGGTCGGCCACGGCCAGCCTTTCCGCATTCAGGATCGGACCCGTACAGGTGTATGAGTCGAGCAGACACTCTAGCGACGGGGTACGACAATTTTCCGCAGACGCCCGCTCACTCTTCCGAGTTAACTCTCCAGACCTCGACGCCGCCCACCAACTCCGGCTCGCCGAGGACGTCCACCAGAACAGCCCTGAGCAGCGCGCCATTCCGGCTGTCCGGCACCAGCACCACCGCGGCGGCGCGCCAGTAACCGAGGTCACCCCGGATCCGCAGGCGGTCGGCGTCGGTCAGGACCGGCGCGTAGCCGTACTCGCGGACGCTCCAGAGCAGCTCCGAGGTGTAGCGGTGCGGGGCGGACCAGGAGCCGGTGTCGTCCGACGGCGGGTTCGCCGGGCCCATGAAGTAGCCGCGCGGCGTCGCGTAGTCCAGATTGTTGAGGGCCGCCCAGCGCTGCCCGGTCCGCCCGGTCGTCACGTCCGGCAGCGGGACGGTGACCAGCGTCTTCCCCTCCGGCACGTACTGCCGCCAGATCCCCTCGGTGAGGAACGCCGGCATCGGGTCGCCCGCCACTACCGGCAACGGCTTCGGGAACAGCGGCACCAGCGCGAGGGCCATGCCGATCCAGAACCGCTTGCGGCGCTCCGGCGGGTACGACCCGATCCGGTCCGCCGCGAAGGCCAGCAGGATGCCGGCGACCGTGGCCGGCACCATGGCGAACCGGGTCACACTCACCAGGTCGATCACCGGCACGTGGCTGACCAGCGCGAACGGCAGCGGGATCACGGTCTTGAAGCCGAGCACCCGCAACTGTGGGCCGAACGACATGACCAACAGGGCGAGCCCGGCGATCGCGGTGGCCCGCAGCGCCACCGACCGCCACAGCATCACCATCGCCACGATGATCATCACGAGGCCGAACGGGCCGAAGAACGTGTTGTCCTCGGTCGCGCTCACGCTCAGCCGCCGGGTGACCACGCCCAGACCGGCCAGCGACTGCCGGGCGAAGGCGCCCAGCGAGGCCAGGTCGGTGACGTAGGCGGTCGGCTCGAACGGCTGCCCGTGATAGTTGCCACGGGCGAAGAACTGGTACCAGAGCGGGTAGCCGGTCAGCACGCCGGAGGTGAGGGCGGCCACCCCCAGCCCGGCCGTGAAACCTCGCCACACCCGCCGGGCCTCGTCCCGCGCCATCAGCGCCCAGGAGACCGCGAAGATCCCCAGAGTGAGCGCCGCGAAGAGCAGCGCCTCCTCGTTGATGAAGATCTGCAACACGATCAGCAGACCGAGAATGATCCCGCCCCGCCACACCCGGCCGGGCTCCCGCAAGCGCAGCACCTGCCACACGATGAACGGCAGCACGTAGTTGCTGACGAAGTTCACGTGCCCGTTCGCGTGCGAGACCATGGCCGGGGCGAAGCCGCACCAGACGCCACCGATCCAGGCCGCGAGCCGGCTGCGGACCAGATGCCGGCTGAGCACCCAGTACCAGGCGAAGGCCGTCCCGCCGAGACCGAGAGTGATCAGCAGGGCGACGGTCACCCCGCCGCCGAGGAAATGCGTGACCGGCGCCAGCGGCAACGCCAGCGCCAGGATGGACGTGTTCGCCATCATGTTCACACCGACCGGCACGTTGAACCGGTCCTCGAAGAACAGCGGCGCCCCGTCGAAGATCACCCGCTCGGCGTGGGCCAGCATGAACAGGAAGATCCCGTGGTCGTCGTCGTTGCCGGCGAGGACCCGCCCGTTCGGGTCGATCCACAACTGGATCACCACGAGCACGGCCAGCGCCAGGAACCCCAGCGCGATCCACAGATCGGCGAGCCGCCAGCGGGCGTCCCTCCCGCCGCCCGGGCTCGCCGCCGGCTCCGTCGCAGGTTCCGCCACGACCGCCGCCGCCCGCTCTCCGGTCATCTCATCCGCCGCACGCACCGGGCGAATTGTGCCAGAGCCGCCACCGCCCCTCCCAACGCCGCACGTCCGCCGGGTCTGTTGCGGCCGGTGGCCGGCCGGGGAGATCCGCTCGCCCGGCGCCGGGCGACGGCCCGGAGTGGGCAGCGAGATCACCGGTACGGCAGAGCTCCGCAGACGCGTACCGGAAATGGTGTCGATCTTCTGGAAGCGCGCGGGTGACCGGAGTCAGAGGCGGCGGGAGCTCGGGGGTGTCTGGGCGCGGCGCTGGCGGGCCAGGCGCACCGAGCGCCGCCCGCTCTCCACCTCGACCTCGCGGCGGAGTTTGCGCCAGCTGGCCAGGCGGCGCGGTGGCAGCGAGCCGTCGGCGAGGGCGGCCTGGACGGCGCAGCCCGGCTCCCTCTCGTGACGACAGTCGTCGAAGCGGCAGCGCCCGGCCAGGCCGGTCACGTCGGCGAAGGCACGATCCAGGCCGCCCGCGGTGTCGAGGAGGCCGACGCCCCGGATGCCCGGCGTGTCGATGACGGCGCCGCCGCCGGGCACGGTGATCAGGTTGCGGTAGGCGGTGGTGTGGCGGCCTTTGCCGTCCGCGTCGCGGACCTCCTGGACCGGCATGACGGTGGCGCCGGCCAGCGCGTTCGCCAGGGTCGACTTGCCGGCGCCGGAGCGGCCGAGAAGGGCGAGGGTGCGGCCCGGGCCGACGTGGTCGCGCAGCCGGTCGAGGCCGGTGCCCTGCCACACGCTGACCGGGACGACCGGTACGCCGGGGGCGAGCGCGCCGAGCTGGCGGGCGACGGCGCCGGGGTCGGCGCTGGTGTCGCTCTTGGTGAGCACCAGCAGCGGATCGGCCCCGGACTCCCAGGCCAGGGCGAGCAGGCGTTCGACGCGGGCGTCGTCGGGCTCCGGATGGATCGGTTCGACGACCGCGATGGTGTCCATGTTCGCGGCGAGGACCTGGCCGGAGGCGTCCTTGTCGGCGGTCCGGCGGATCAGCGTGGTCCGGCGGGGCAGCACCAGCTCGAGGGTGGTCCGCCGGTCGGGCCATCGGCGCAGCACCACCCAGTCACCGGAACAGGGCAGGGTGGCGGGGTCGCGGGCGGCGTCGAGCAGGACGCCGCCACCGAGGGTGGCCCGGGTCACTCCGGTGGCGGTCAGCACGGTGCACACGCCACGGTCGGCCCGCAGGACACGCCCGGGTTCGGAGTCGGGCCGGTCGAACCGCTGGAAGGTGGATACGAAGTGGTCGTCCCAGCCGAGCTGGGACAGGGGGTACGACATGAAAACCCTTTACGGTCTTGGGGAGGCCCCCGGGTGAAGGGACGCGGCAACGGTGAAACGCACGGTCCTCACCTCCTCCGCTGGGTTCGATCGATCAGCGCGTCTGCCACGACGGTACGGCGCTGGTCAGCGCGGCGAAAGCGAATTCCGTGGCGGCGGGCCCGGCACCGGTAAGGTCGGGCTGTGACCATGGATCCGCTGGTGTTGATGACGGACGTGGAGGACGCCACCGAGGCGCTGCTGCGTGCCGCGGGCTCGCTGACCGACGGCGAGATGGGCGCGCCGTCGCTGCTGCCGGGCTGGACGGTCGGGCACGTGCTGACCCATCTGGCGCGCAACGCGGACGCCCTGACCAACCTGTTGACCTGGGCCCGGACCGGGGTGGAGACACCGGCCTACGCGTCGCCGGAGGAGCGGACGGCGGGCATCGAGGCGGGCGCGGCCCGTCCGGTGGCCGAGCAGCTGGCGGATCTGCGGGCCGCGCACGAGCGGTTCGCCGACGCGGCGGCGGCGATGCCGGCGGCCTCCTGGACGACCCGGCTGCCGCTGGCGAAGAGCGCCGCCGCGGTTCCGTGGCTGCGGTTGTGCGAGGTGGAGGTGCACCGGGTCGACCTGGGCCGCGGCTACACCCCGGCCGACTGGCCGGACGCGTTCGCGCTGCGCCTGCTGCGGGCGATCGTCACCGATCCGCCGGCCGGCTCGCCGGACATGGTGCTGCGCCCGTTCGGCCTGGAGCACCCGTTGGTGATCGGCTCCGGTGCGGGCCCGGTCGTCGGCGGCCCGACCAGGGCGCTGGCCGCCTGGCTGATCGGCCGGGCGGACGGCGCCGATCTGACGGTCTCGCCGGACGGCGAGCTACCCGAGCCCGCGAGGTGGAGATGAGTTCCGAGTACACCGGCGACGTGGTGACCGGCGGCGAGCCGGCGGTCCGTGACCTGGGCGACGGCCTCACCCTGACCAAGGTGTCGGTCGGCCCGATGGACAACAACGCCTATCTGCTGCGGGCGGCGACCGGCGAGCAGCTGCTGATCGACGCGGCCAACGACGCCGGGACCCTGCTGGCGCTGATCGGCCCGGCCGGGCTGCGAACCGTGGTGACCACCCACCGGCACGCCGACCACTGGCAGGCGCTGGCCGAGGTGGTGAAGGCCACCGGCGCCGAGTCGCTGGCACACGCCGACGACGCCGCCGAGATCCCGGTGGTGACCCGGACGCTGCGCGACGGCGACACCGTCGAGGTCGGCGGGCACACCCTGGACGTGATCCACGTGGTGGGGCACACGCCCGGTTCGATCGTGCTGTCCTACCGGGGCGAGCATCTGTTCACCGGCGACAGCCTGTTCCCCGGAGGGCACGGGCGGACGACGAGCCCGGAGAACCACCACCAGATCATGGACCATCTGGAGGCCCGGGTGTTCGGCCGGTTCGGCGACGGCGCCTGGTTCTACCCGGGCCACGGCAAGGACTCGACGTTGGGCGCGGAACGCCCGGATCTCGAGGAGTGGCGGGCGCGCGGCTGGTGACGCGCGCCCACCCGTCACCTATCCGTGGGTGACCTTGGCGCTGTCGTCGACGTGGACGCCGGCGGCGAACTCGACGACCTGCTGCTCGCCCCAGCCCAGGCCGTCCCACACCTGGACGTACATCCAGCGGTTCTCGCCCAGCTTCACGAACAGGGCGTGACCGGTGGTCTGGTCGAGCATCTTGGTGAGCACGGCCTCGTTGCCGTTGATGGTCAGCTTCTTGCCACCGGCGATGTCCTCGCCGGGCCCGAACTCCTGGAGCTGGGCCATGATCTTGCCCTCGAAGCTGTGCGGGTCGTTGTCCGGAACGCCCGGCGGCGCGTTGGACGGCACCACGTCCGGGATGCCCTTCGGGGCGATGGTGATGCCGTACTCGTCGGCGCCCTGGAGCACCCAGCCCTCGGGGACCTTGTCCAGGGTGAAGCCCTTCGGCTGCTCGCCCTGGTAGGCGACGAGCGCGGTGGGCCCGGTCGCCGGAGAGCTGGTGGACGGCCGGTCAACCGCCTCCGGGGCGGACGGGCCGGAGGCGAGGCCGGTGCCGGCGACGATCACGGCGGCCAGGGCGGCGGCCATGAAGACGGTGCCGCCCGCGGCCTGCACGGTCCGGCGGCGGCGCAGCGCGGTCCGGCCACGGGCGAGATCGGCGGCGACCTGCTCCGGGGTCGGTTCGGCGTCCGGGCCGGCGATCCGCGCCAGCCCGTCGTGGAGGTTCATCATGTCAATTTCTCCTGATCAGAGCAGTGCCAAGGAGGGATGGGGGCCGAGCACGGCCCGGAGCCGGTCGAGTGCCCGGGCGGTCTGGCTCTTCACCGTCCCCTCGGAGCACCCGAGGGCGTCGGCGGTGTCGGCGACGTCGAGGTCGTAGAAGTAGCGGAACACCAGCGCCGCCCGCATCCGCGGTGGCAGCTCCCGCAGGGCCGCGCGCAGCCCGTCGGAGACGTCACCACCGGCGTACTCGGCGGCCGCCCGGTCCGGGACCTCGGCCATCGGCCGTTCCGTGCGCCGCCACCACCGCCGCCGCTCGTCGGTCAGCGCGTTGACCAGCGCCCTCCGGACGTAACCGTCCGGGTTGTCGGCACGCTGGAACGCCGGCCAGGCGACGTACAGCTTCGTCAGCGTGGACTGGACGAGGTCCTCGGCCAGGTGGGCGTCGCCGGCCGTGAGCAGAGTCGCCGTACGCACCAGCGCGGCCCTCCGGCTGACCACGAACTGGTGGAATTGCTCATCACGCTCGTTCTTCACACGAGCCCCTCCTTCGCTCTCACGCCTCCCTGACGGCTCGCACCTCCCTCGGGTTGCATGAGCGTCACCTCGAAGATCGATCCTCCACCGGCGCCGGGCCGGTAGTGGACATCCCCCTGGTTGGCGCGGGCCAACTCCCGGACGATGTAGAGCCCCAGACCGGTGCCGGGCACCCGGCCCGCGGTCGGTTCGGCACGGGCGAACCGGTCGAAGAGCCGGTCCCGGAACTCCGGCGGCACGCCCGGCCCCCGGTCGTGGACCTCGATCGTCACGGCCGCGGTGTCCGCCCGGGCCACGACCGCGGTGGCGCCGCCGCCGTACTTGCCGGCGTTGCTGACCAGGTTGGTCAGGATCTGGTCGAGGTGGCTCGGCTGCACCACGGCGACCAGGTCCGGCGGGCACGTCACCGGGACGTCGCCGGCGCCGGCGCCGACCCCGGCCGCCACCACCGGCGCGGCCCCCCCCCCCCGGCCCGGCGCCCCGCCCAGCCGGCCGGCGTCGAGGCTGACCAGGTCGAGAACCTCCTGGACGATGGCGGCGAGCCGCCGGGTGGTCCGGTGCACCCGGACGAGGGCGTGGTGGACGGGCTCCGGCAGGTCGTCCTCGTCGAGGATCAGGTCGAGGCCGCCGAGGATCGCCGCGAGCGGGTTGTTGATCTCGTGGCCGAGCATGCCGATCAGGTCGGCCTTGAGCTGGTTGGCGGCCTCCAGGTCGGAGGTACGGACCCGTACGGTGTCCTCCAGCGAGTCGTAGAGCAGCGCGTTGTCCAGCGAGACCGCCAGCTGCCCGGCGATCAGCTCCACCGTCTCCAGGCGGTCGGTGGAGAACACGCCGCCCTGCCGGTGGTTCTCCAGCACCAGGACGGCGACGTCGACGGCCCGGCTCGGGATGGGCATCGCCAGCAGGGAGCAGTGGTCCAGCCCGGCGAGGTACGGGTCCCGCGCGAACCGGTCGTCCCGGGTCGCGTCCGCCACCAGCAGCGGGCGGTGGGTCCGGGTCACGTACCGGACCGCGGTCGCCGGCGCCGGCCGCGGATCCCGCCTCCCCGGCTGCCGGAGCACCAGGTGCACCCGGGTGGCCCCGGTCATGGCGCTGAGCACGTCCCCGACCTGCTCCTCCAGGTCGGCCAGCGTGATGGCCGAGCTCAGCGCGCGGGAGGCCCGCAGGATCGCCATGAGGTCGATCCGGTCGGCGCCGGTCCCGTGACCGGAGTCGTTCACCCGTTCCGCGCGCAGGAACGGGTGCTCGGCCTCCATCCGTCGCAGCGGCCCCTCGGCGCCCCACCGGCGGTAGGTGTCGCGCGCCTCGGTCAGCAGCTGCCGCCCCGCGTGTTCCAGCCCCCGGTCCAGCTGGAACCGGGCCGCCCGCTGGGCGAGCACGGCCCGGTGCCAGGGCCGGCCGGCCACCTCGTGCAGGCCGGCGTCGAACTCGCGGGCCGCGCTGTCGGGATCGCCGAGCGCCCAGCACCGTTCGGCGTCGACCAGGCGCAGCAGGGGCCGGAAGTTGCGGGGCCCGTCGGCGGCCCGCCGGGCGATCCAGTCGCGGACCGTGCCGAGTTCGGCGGCGGCGCCGGTGTCGCCGGACCGTACCCGGGCGGCCAGGGCTATCCCGCGCACCACCCGGACCAGCGCCGTCGGGTAGAGCCCGCGGATCGCCTCGACGTGCTCCATCGCCTCGGCGGAACACCGGTCCAGGTCCTCGTCGTCCTGCCACATCAGCGCGACGAGAGCCCGGTTGACGTGGTGGATGGCCAGCGCCGGCGGGTAGGTGGGGCCTTCGTCCGGTCCGGCGAGCGGCTCCCCGCCGCGCAGCACCCGCGTCAGCTCCCGGTACTCGGTGAGCGACAGCGCCGCGATCCGGTTGCCGGTGCGCTCGGCGAACGCCAGTGAGGTGTCGATCTCCTCGGCGACGGTCTCCAGCGAGTCGGCGGTCTCCAGCAGTACGGCCACCAGGCGGGCCGAGAGCAGCCCGGCGACCTGGACGTCCCCGGCGGTCAGCAGTTCCTCGCGGGCGTCCTGGCCGGCCTCGGCGACGTCCTCCAGCGGTTCGAACCACTCCGCGGCCAGGAAGAGGTGCATGTACCGGGCGATCGCGGTCTCCGCCTGATAGCCGTGCTTCCGTCCGGCCTCGACGACGTACCGGCTCAACCGGTGACCGGTGCGGTAGTCGTCGAACAGGTGGATCGTCGCGGAGATCACCGCGCCAAGCGAGCCGACCACCGGCGCGCACACCCCCGCCCGCCGCCACAGCTCCACGACCTGGAGCAGCACCCACGCATGCGTCAGCGGCCCCAGCACGTACGCCGGCGCGAGCAGCCGGTTGAGGATCCGGCCCGCCGCGAGCGCCCGGGGATCGGCGGTCTCCACGGCACGGCTCAGGTCGATGGCGCAGTCCCGCAGGACGGCCGCCTCCCGCCGGACCACGGGACCGGGGTCGTCCGGGTAGTCGATGCCGAACCGGCGCAGCACGTCCGTGCCCAGCTCGTACGCCTCCCGGGTGTGTCCTCGCTGGGTCAGGCTGTTGACCTGGTTCGCGGTGGCGGCGGCGAGCGTGAGCAGGTCCGGGGACCGGCTGGTCAGCTCCCGGTACACCTCGTCGGCCTCGTCGAGCCGGCCCAGGCAGTAGAGGGTGGTGTGCCGGTCCACGGTGACGGCGTCCCGGTCTCCGCCCACCGGGGCCAGGAGCCGCTCGGCGGCGTCGAGCAGCTCGATGGCGACCGCGTGGTTGGTCATCTGGATCGTCCGCCGGGCGGCGCCGTGCAGCAGGGCGGCGGCGGCCCGCCGCTCGTCCGGTGTGTCCACCAGGTCCACCACCGGCAGGTACTGCTCGGCCGCCTCCTGCCGGTACCGCTCGTGCCGGGACAGCCGCCGGGCCATGTCCCGTTGGAGCCGGTCCCGGTCGCCGGGCGCCAGGCAGTCCCGGGCGGCCTGCCGCACCAGGTCGTGCCGGAAGCGGACGGCTCCGTCGGCGAGCAGGATCAGGCCCTCGGTGACCGCCGGGGCCAGTAGCCCGGCCAGCTCCGGCTCGGGCGTCCCGGTCGCGGTGGCCAGGAAGCCGGTGCCGACGTCCCCGCCGAGACAGGCGAGCGCCGCCAGGATCCGGCGTGTCCCGTCCGCCTGATCCGCCATCCGGGCCGCCAGCAGCTGCGGGACCCGGTGGCAGCGGACGAAGTCGCGGATCGCGTCCGGCTCCCACCACCAGCCGTCCGCGACCGGGCGCAGCAGGCCCTCGGCGCGGAGGGCGTTGAGCACCTCGACCGTCGCGAACGGATTGCCGGCGGCGGTCGCCTCGATCAGCTCGGCCGGCGCGGACGCGACCGCCGGGGGTATCCGAAGCACGGCGCCGACCAGCCGGGCGGACCCCTCACGATCCAGCCCGCCGACCCGGATCACCGGCTCCGTCGCACCGTCGCGCTGCCAGCGGTCGAGCAGCTGCGCGAGCGGCCGCTCCTCGTCCCGGTAGGTGGCGACCAGCAGCAGCCCGGGGATCGGCCCGGCGTTCACGATCGCTTCCAGGACCCGGTGCGACCCGGTGGTGGCCCATTGGAGATCGTCGAGGACGATCACGATCCGGTGCCCGGCGGCGAGGGCCCGGATCAGGGCGACGGCGGTGGCCGCCATCCGGCCCGGGGCGGTCGAGGGGTCGGACGCGGACGGCCCGCCCGGCGCGCCGAGCAGATCGGCCATCTCCGGGACCGCGGTGGACGCGACCACGGCGTTGGGACCGAGCGCCTCGGCGATCCGCGCACGGTCCGCCGCCACCTCGGGTTCGGGTTCGGCGAGGACGAGACGGATCAGGGTTCGCAGTGCCCGGGAGATGGCGCCGCTTCTCGTACCGGTCCGGAACTCCTCGAACCGCCCGACGGCGAACCAGCCGCCGCGTGCCGTGACCGCCGGCCGCAGGCTGCGGGCGAGGGCGCTCTTGCCGATCCCGGACGGCCCGGTGATCAGCACGAGCCGGCCGCCCTCGGTGAGCGCCCGGTCCAGCGCCGCGGTCAGCGCGTGCACCTCCCGGTCCCGGCCGATGAGGGCGGCCGGCGGCACGAAGTGGGCCGGGAAGTCCCGCTCGCCCAGCGGCCAGCCACCGTCGGGATCGTCCCGGCAACGGGTCAGATCGTGGAGCAGCCCCTCGGCGCTCTGGTAGCGGTTCGCCGGGTCCTTCTCCAGCAGGCGCATGATGATCTCGCGGAGCCGCGGTGGCGGCCCGGTGGGCGCCGGCGGCGGCTCCACCAGGGTCTCGCGGACCAGCTCCAGAGCGTCGTCGCCGGTGAACGGCGGCTCGCCCACCGCCAGGGCGTAGAGGGTGGCGCCCAGACCGTAGAGGTCGGCGCGGGGATCCACCGCGCGGCGGATCCGCCCGGTCTGCTCCGGGGCGAGGAAGCCGAGCGTGCCGACCGGACCGCCCACCTCGTCGGCCTCCGCCGCTCCGGCCAGCGCCAGGTCGTAGTCGACGAGCAGCGCCGGCCCGTGCGGGGGCAGGACGACGTTGGCCGGCGTGACGTCGCGATGGATCACCCCGGCGCGGTGCACGGCGGCGAGGGTCGCCGCCAGGCTTCGACCGATGTCGAGAAGCTCGGGTACGGGCACCGGCGCCCGAACCGGGGAAGCCGCGTCGTCCTCCAGCACGAGCAACCGGCGCGACTGGTGGCCGGCGAGCCGGGGTACCCCGGGTACGCCGGCGAGGCGGCTCAGCACGGCCCGTTCCCGCTCGACGCGCCGGGTGGCGCCGAGGCCGGTGGCCCGTTTGCAGATCAGGGTGGAGCCGTCGCGGGTGCTCCGGCGGAGCACTTGGGTCCGTTCGCTGTGATATAAGACGACATCACCCACCACCATGTTGTCTCATTGCCGGGACATCGGTGGTGGCTCTTCCCGAAGAACCAACGGCTGCCTGGATACGCTGGGCCTACCCCGCGACGACCGGAGGTGGCCGATGCCCCTGTTCCCGCAGCCGAATCAGCCGCCCGAGTGGCCGCAGCAGCAGCCCGGCTTCCCCGGATGGCTCGAGGAGCGGCTCTTCGAACAGCGGATCGTGATGCTGCGCGGCCGGCTCACCGGCGAGACCGCGACCGGGACCGCGGCCGCCCTGCTGACGCTCGACTCGGCCGGGCCGGAGGCGATCCAACTGCACGTGGCCGCCCCGGGTGGGGAGCTGAGCGCGGCGCTCGCGGTGATCGACGTGATCGACTCGCTGTCGGCTCCGGTGCACGCCCTGGTCACCTCGGAGGCGGGCGGGGCGGTGCTGGCGGTCCTGGCGGCGTCGGATCAGCGGGCGGCGTACCGGCACGCCCGGTTCAAACTCGCCGAGCCGCGGGCCGCCGGGGTCACCGGCACGGCCGACGAGGTGGCCGCCGCGGCCGGGCAGCACCTGCGTGAGCTGGAGGAGGTGGTGGTCCGGCTGGCCGAGATCACCGGGAAGCCGCGCAGCCGGATCGAGGACGACCTGTCCGCCGGCCGCAGCCTGAGCGCCGCCGAGGCCCTCGAGTACGGCCTGATCGACGAGGTGATCGCGCCCAAGAAGAACGGGCCCCGGTGATCACCGGGGCCCGTTCTCGACAGCTACTTCAGGAAGCGACCTTCACGCCCATGGAACGGGCGGTGCCGGACACGATCTTGATCGCGGCGTCGAGGTCGTTCGCGTTGAGGTCGACCAGCTTGCGCTCGGCGATCTCCTTGACCTGCTCGGCACTGAGCGTGCCGACGGTCGTGGTGAGCGGGTTGGCGGCGCCGGACTGAATGCCCAGGGTCTTCCGGATGAGGAAGCTGGTCGGCGGCGTCTTGTAGGCCAGCGTGTGGCTGCGGTCCTCGTAGACCGACACGATGACCGGGATGATCTCGCCCCGGTTCTTCGCGGTGGCCTCGTCGTACTCGACCTTGACGGCACGCATGTTGGCGCCGGTCGGGCCGAGCATCTTACCGAGGTCGACCATCGCGGCGTTACCCGCCTCAAGCGCGAGGGTTACCTCATGAGTCTTCTTCTTGGGCGGCATTGAGTAGGGCTCCTTTGGGTGAGCTGCACGGGCCGAAACAAACGCAGCTCGCCAGCATCAACGACACACGACAACCCCGAGACAGTACTTGACCGCCGTGGTTGGCACCAAATTGAGGTCTCGGGGAACGTCCCCCAGTGTATCCCGCCTGACCTCAGTACTTGTCGCAGGGGCAGTCGGCCATGAGCGAGCGCACCGAGTCGACGTAATCCGGATTGGGCAGCGTCTTGCTCTTCGCCGCCGCGTCCACCGTGCCGTAACCCGCGTTGTAGCCGGAGACGACCACGTTCAGCAGACACCAACTGGAGTGGCTCTTGCACTTCGAGGGGCTCAGGTCGTAGCTCTCCTTGAAGTACCTGTCCCCGAAGTACCGGGTCAGCCAGGCCAGGTAGTTCGCCCCGGCGTACGCGTTGTCCTGGTGGTTCCCGGTCGCGTCGTAGGCCAGGCCGAACCGCTGGTTCATGTGATCCAGGGTGTCCGGCATCACCTGCATGAGACCGAACCCACCGTCACAGTTCTTGATCGCGCTCTGCCAGCCGCTCTCCTGCCAGGACACCGCCTTGACCAGGGTGAAGTTGAGCTTCAGCTGGGGCGCCTCGGTGCGCCAGTAGATCCGCCCCGACGCCTTCTTCAGCGCCGTCTTGGCCTTGGCCTTGGAGATGTTCTTCCCCACGTAGTCGAAACAGTCCGGAACCTGACTCCAGTCCGTCTGGGCCGGGCTCGGGCTCGCCGTCGGCTTCTTCGAGGCCTTCGTCTTCGACGGCGCCGGGGACGGCGTCGTCGGTTCCGGCTCCGGCTCCTGCGTCGTCTCCTCGACCGTCGGCTCCACCGAGACCGGCGGCGGCGCTCCCACCGGCTCCTTCTCGCCGGCGCTGGCCAGTCCGCAGCCCGCCGTCACGATCAGTGCCGTGACCGCCGCCGCCATGGTGATGCGGTTCTTCATCGATGTCGACCTTCCCCCGTGATACATCGATGAAGGACGTTAACAGTGATCAGATGATCTCGGGAGACTGAAAAACGGACAGAAGACCACAAGATTCGGGTCTTGACCCCGTGTCACTATCGGCAACCTGAGCCGGGAACAATGGACGTCATGCAGACCCGCACCGACCTACGCAACGTCGCCATCATCGCTCACGTCGACCATGGCAAAACCACCCTGGTCGACGCCATGCTGCGCCAGGGCAGCCAGTCCCACGCGCGTGGCGAGATGGCCGACCGCGTCATGGACTCCATGGACCTGGAGCGGGAAAAGGGCATCACCATTCTCGCCAAGAACACGGCGATCAGCTACCAGCCCGCCGAGGGCGCCCCGGTCACCATCAACATCATCGACACGCCCGGCCACGCCGACTTCGGCGGTGAGGTCGAGCGCGGCCTGACCATGGTCGACGGCGTCGCCCTGCTGGTGGACGCCTCCGAGGGCCCGCTGCCGCAGACCCGCTTCGTGCTGCGCAAGGCGCTGGCGGCCAAGCTGCCGATCATTCTGATCATCAACAAGGTGGACCGGCCGGACGCGCGGATCAAGGAGGTCGTCGACGAGACGTACGAGCTGTTCCTCGACCTCGACGCCAACGAGTCGCAGATCGACTTCCCGATCGTCTACGCCTGCGCCCGGGACGGCATCGCCTCGCTGACCCAGCCGAAGGACGGCACCGTCCCGGAGGACTCGACCGACCTCGAGGTGCTGTTCAGCACCATCCTGGAGACCATCCCGGCCCCGAAGTACGACGAGGGCGCGCCCCTGCAGGCGCACGTCGTCAACCTCGACGCCTCGCCGTTCCTCGGCCGTCTCGCCCTCTGCCGCGTGCACCAGGGCACCATCCGCAAGGGCCAGACCGTCGCCTGGTGCAAGACCGACGGCACGATCAGCAACGTCCGCATCTCCGAGCTGCTGATCACCGAGGGCCTGGAGCGCAAGCCCGCCGAGAGCGCCGGCCCCGGCGACATCATGGCGGTGGCCGGCATCACCGACATCATGATCGGTGAGACCCTCGCCGACGCCGAGGACCCGCGGCCGCTGCCGCTGATCCAGGTCGACGAGCCGGCCATCTCGATGGTCATCGGCACCAACACCTCCCCGATGGTCGGCAAGGTCAAGGGCGCGAAGGTCACCGCCCGCATGGTCAAGGACCGGCTCGACAAGGAGCTGATCGGCAACGTGTCGCTCCGCGTCCTGCCGACCGACCGCCCCGACGCGTGGGAGGTCCAGGGCCGTGGCGAGCTGGCGCTGGCCATCCTGGTCGAGCAGATGCGCCGCGAACAGTACGAACTGACCGTCGGCAAGCCGCAGGTGGTCACCAAGACCATCGACGGCAAGGTGCACGAGCCGGTCGAGCGCCTGACGATCGACGCCCCCGACGAGTACATGGGCGCCATCACCCAGCTGCTGTCCACCCGCAAGGGCCGGATGGAGGAGCTGATCAACCACGGCACCGGCTGGCTCCGCATGGAGTGGCTGGTCCCGGCGCGTGGCCTGATCGGCTTCCGGACCGAGTTCCTCACCGAGACCCGCGGCACCGGCATCATGCACCACCTGTTCGAGGCCTACGAGCCGTGGTTCGGCGAGCTGCGGACCCGCCAGAACGGCTCCCTCGTGGCCGACCGGGCCGGTGTGGTGACCGCGTTCGCCATGACCAACCTCCAGGAGCGCGGCCAGCTCTTCGTCGAGCCGACCACCGAGGTGTACGAGGGCATGATCGTCGGCGAGAACTCGCGCCAGGACGACATGGACGTCAACATCACCAAGGAGAAGAAGCTCACCAACATGCGCTCGTCGACCGCCGACGAGACCGAGAAGCTGATCCCGCCGCGCAAGCTGTCCCTGGAGCAGGCCCTCGAGTTCTGCCGCGAGGACGAGTGCGTCGAGGTCACCCCGGCCGCGGTCCGCATCCGCAAGGTCGTCCTCGACCAGACGACCCGCGGTCGCGCCGCGGCTCGCCGCAAGCACCAGCAGTGAGATGAGGCCCGCCCTCCGTCGGAGGGCGGGCCTTCTCCGGTTCTCCGGACGGCAGAACGCGGGGTCCTCGATCGAGGACCCCGCGTTCTTCGTCGGTGGATCAGCGCTCGGCGGTGATCAGTTCCCGTTTCTTGTCGCGGGAGGATTTGGCCAGGCTGGCGACCGTGGCGACGGCCAGGGTGCCGAGGATGACCAGCAGGGAGAGCCAGATCGGGATCTCCGGGGCCCAGTGGAAGGGCTGGCCACCGTGCAGGAACGGCAGGCTGTTCGTGTGCAGGGCCTCGAGGACCAGCTTCACGCCGATGAAGGCGAGCACCACGGCGAGACCGATGTTGAGGTAGACGAGACGCTCGAGCAGGCCGCCGAGCAGGAAGAACAGCTGGCGCAGGCCCATCAGCGCGAACACGTTCGCGGTGAAGACGAGGTACGGCTCCTTCGTGATGCCGAAGATCGCCGGGATCGAGTCGAGTGCGAAGATCAGGTCGGTGGTGCCGATCGCGATCATCACGATGAGCATCGGGGTGAACAGCCGCTTGCCGGCCTCGGTGACGATGCTGAACCGGCCGTCGCCGAAGGACGAGGAGAGCGGCAGCGCCCGCTTCGCCCAGCGGATCAGGATGTTCTCCTTGAAGTCGTCCTCGTCGTTCTCCCCACCCTTGACCAGCGTGATCGCGGTGTAGACGAGGAACGCGCCGAAGATGTAGAAGACCCAGGAGAACTGCGAGATCAGGGCGGCGCCGGCGGCGATGAACGCGCCACGCATGACGAGCGCCAGCACGATGCCGATCAGCAGCACCTTCTGTTGCAGGTGCCGCGGGACCGCGAAGCGGGCCATGATGATCACGAAGACGAACAGGTTGTCGACGCTCAGCGAATACTCGGTGAGCCAGCCGGTGTAGAACTCACCGGCCGCCTGCCCGCCCGCGGCCAGCCAGACCCCGATGCCGAAGAGCACGGCGAGGCCGACGTAGAACGCGACCCAGCCCCCCGCTTCCTTCATGCTGGGCTCGTGTGGCCGGCGGCCGATGATGAGCAGATCGACGGCTAGCACCGCGATGAGGGCGACCAGGGTGGCGACCCAGACCCAGGCGGAAACGTTCAACGAGGACCTCCGGCAGACACGGGTCGTCGCTGCGCCCACCCATGATCCGAGCGAGAACAGCGACGTGCGACTGTCGGAGGTCTCTTCCGCCACGAACCAGGCACGGTCCGTGACCACCGGCCCCGGGTCCGCCCGCAAGAGGCGTTCCGTGTTGACGAGACCGGAGCGGGGGAATACTCCCCTCCCACAGCAGCCATTGTTGCGCATCCGAGGCGCAATCGGCACACCGGGAGGACAGGGAGTGGCACAGCTCGCGGCCAAACCACTCAACCAGGCTGTTCTGGCGTCCGCCGACTCCGTCGCTGGCCCGGGGCGCCCATTTCCTCTCAGACTACGCCCTGACCTGCGAAATCAAACCCCTTCCCAGTACGCCGTGGGCACTCCCGCCGCTCGGCTCAGCCGAGCTCGTGCCGGTATCGGGCCCGGCGCCCGTGCTCCCCGGAATCCGAGCCGGCGGTAGAGCGCGGCGGCCGGGTTGCCGACGCCGGCGCAAAGCCATGCCTCGCCCGCCCCCGCGCCGGTCATCCGCCGCGGCGACTCCCGGATCAGGGCTATTTCACCCCCGCCGCGTCCATGCCGCGCAGTTCCTTCTTCAGGTCGTGGATCTCGTCGCGGATCCGGGCGGCCAGCTCGAACTGCAACTCCCGGGCCGCACCCAGCATCTGCTCGTTGAGGTCCTGGATGAGCTGGGCCAGCTCGGCCCGGGCCATACCGGCGCGCGCCGGAGCGGCCGCCGCCTTGCCCTTCGAGCGGGTCTCCGGGACGGGCGCCTTGCCCCGGGACATCTGCCGGCCCGCGCCACCGACCATCGGCGCGCCGACCGCCTCGTCGGTGTCCTCGGCCTCGCGGTAGATGTCGTCCAGGATGTCGTGGATCTTCTTCCGCAGCGCCTGCGGCTTGATCCCGTTGGCCTCGTTGTGGGCGATCTGCTTGGCCCGGCGCCGCTCGGTCTCCTCGATGGCGTCCCGCATCGACGGAGTGATCTTGTCGGCATACATGTGGACCTCGCCGGAGACGTTCCGTGCGGCCCGGCCGATGGTCTGGATCAGGGACCGGCCACTGCGCAGGAAGCCCTCCTTGTCGGCGTCGAGGATGGCGACCAGCGACACCTCGGGCAGGTCGAGGCCCTCCCGGAGCAGGTTGATGCCGACCAGCACGTCGTAGTCGCCCTTGCGCAGTTCCTTGAGCAGCTCGACCCGGCGCAGCGTGTCGACCTCGGAGTGCAGGTAGCGGACGCGGATCCCGTTCTCCAGGAGATAGTCGGTGAGGTCCTCGGCCATCTTCTTGGTGAGGGTGGTGACCAGGACCCGCTCGTCCTTCTCGGTCCGCAGTTTGATCTCGTGCATCAGGTCGTCGATCTGGCCCTTGGTGGGCTTCACCACGACGTGCGGGTCGACCAGGCCGGTGGGGCGGATCACCTGCTCGACGAACTCGCCCTGGGCCTGCTCCATCTCCCAGTTGCCGGGGGTGGCGGAGAGGAACACCATCTGGCCGACGCGCTCGAGGAACTCGTCGAACCGCAGCGGCCGGTTGTCGGCGGCGCTGGGCAGGCGGAAGCCGTGCTCGATGAGGATCCGCTTCCGCGAGGCGTCGCCCTCGTACATCCCGCCGATCTGCGGGATCGTCACGTGCGACTCGTCGATGACGGTGACGAAGTCGTCGGGGAAGTAGTCCAGCAGGGTGTAGGCGGGCTCCCCGAACGTCCGGCCGTCCATGTGCATCGAGTAGTTCTCGATGCCGTTGCAGAACCCGACCTGCCGCATCATCTCGAGGTCGTAGGTGGTCCGCATCCGCAGCCGCTGCGCCTCGAGCAGCTTGCCCTGCCGCTCGAACTCGGCGAGCCGCTCCGCCAACTCGGCCTCGATGTCGCGGGTCGCCCGCTCCATCCGCTCCGGGCCGGCGCCGTAGTGCGTGGCCGGGAAGATGATCAGCTCGTCGACCTCGCGGATCACGTCGCCGGTGAGCGGGTGCAGGTAGTAGAGCTTCTCCACCTCGTCGCCGAACAGCTCGATCCGGACGGCGAGTTCCTCGTAGGCCGGGATGATCTCCAGGGTGTCGCCCCGGACCCGGAACGTGCCACGCTGGAAGGCCATGTCGTTGCGGGTGTACTGGATGTCGACCAGCTTGCGCAGCAGCTTGTCCCGGTCGATCTCCTCACCGACCTTGACCCGGGCGGCCATGTCGACATATTCCTGCGGGGTGCCGAGGCCGTAGATGGCGCTGACCGTCGCGACCACGATCGTGTCCCGCCGGGTCAGCAGGGAACGGGTGGCCGAGTGGCGCAGCCGCTCCACCTCCTCGTTGATCGAGGAGTCCTTCTCGATGTAGGTGTCGGTCTGGGCGATGTACGCCTCGGGCTGGTAGTAGTCGTAGTAGCTGACGAAATACTCCACCGCGTTGTTCGGCAGCAGCTCGCGGAACTCCTTGGCGAGCTGGGCGCAGAGCGTCTTGTTGGGCGCCAGCACCAGGGCCGGCCGCTGGAGCCGCTCGATGAGCCAGGCCGTGGTCGCGCTCTTACCGGTGCCGGTGGCGCCGAGCAGGACGGTGTGCCGGTCGCCGCGCCGGACCCGCCGCTCCAGGTCGTCGATCGCGGCCGGCTGGTCACCGGCGGGCTGGTAGTCGCTGACGACCTCGAACCGGCCGTCGAGTCGTGGGATGTCTAGCGCCATGCCCATCACCGTACGTCGGGGGTGTGACAAGTTCTCGAAGCGGCGTGCTGAGGGTGCACATTCGGCCCCACCGCACGGCATTGTCCGGATTTCCGGCGCTGCCTACGCTGGGCCGGTAGGCCGCTCGCGGCGGCCGCCGGCAGCGCGCGGGTCCCCACACGGCCCGCCGCACCGCACCGTGGTCGATGCGCCCCGGACGCCCTGGCGAGCGCACCCGCGGTGGGTCGTTCACCGCACGACCCGGCCGCCGCGAGGGCCCCTTCCCGTGCCGGTCTCAGTCGGTGCCGGGCTGCCAGCCGGTCGCCTCGGCCCAGTCGTCGGCCGCCCGGGCCTCCTGCTCGAGCCGGTCCCGGCTGCCGCGCACGTGCGACTGCTTCGCCGCGGCGTAGGCGTCCCGGGCCTCCGGCACGGCCCGCAGGTGGTCGCGCGTCAGCAGGGCGAACCGCCAGCCGGGCGACCCGGTGACGCGGACGTGCAGGTCGACCCGGTAGCCCGGGTCGGCACAACCGTGCATCCGCTTCGGCCAGGTGCGGCCGGGGATCCCGTAGGCATGGTCGGACCAGTCGCCGGCCCGCGCCGGGAAGCCCAGGTCGGCGAGTGTTCCGGCGAGCGCGTCGGCCTCGCCGAGGGTGCGCACGCCGATCATCAGATCGATGACGTCCTGGGCGGGCAGGCCGGGCACCGCGGTCGATCCGATGTGATGGATCCCGACATCGTCACCGAGCCCGTGCCGGAGCCGGGCGACGAGCCGGGCGGCGGCACGCGGCCACTCCGGATCCGAGGGCAGCACGCGCGGGCCGGGACTCCTCGGGGCGGAACGCCGCAGCCGCAGGTTGCGCTCGAACTCGACCAGCCGCTCCTGCCACACCCGGTCCACCCGGGCGTGCAGCCGGTCCAGGTCGGTGTCGTTGTCCAGGACGACGTCGGCGACGGCCCGGCGGTGGTCGTCGTCGGTCTGCGCGTCGATGCGGGCGGCGGCTTCCGCCGCGGTCATGCCACGCAGGCGGGTGAGACGGTCGAGACGCACGTCACGGTCCGCGGTGACGACGATCACCAGGTGGTACGTGGGAGCCAGCCCCACCTCGGCCAGCAGCGGCACGTCGTTGACCACCACGGCGTCGGCCCCCGCCGCACGGGTCATCTCGACGGTCCGCTGCCGCACCCGGGGGTGGATGATCTGCTCCAGACGGCGGCGGGCCTGCTCGTCACCGAACACCGCGGCGCCCAGGGCCGGGCGGTCCAGCTCGCCGTCGGGGGTGAGCACACCCGGCCCGAACGCGGCGACGATCTCGGCCAGCCCTTCGGTGCCGGGCTGGACCACCTCCCGGGAGAGCAGGTCGGCGTCGATGATCACCGCACCCCGTTCGGCGAGCCGGCTGGCGACCGCACTCTTACCGGCACCGATACCACCCGTGAGCCCGACTCTCAGCATGGGATCAAGTATCGGCGATGGGTCCGGCCGCCGCGCCGGGGAGGCGGACCCCGTTCGCGAACGGCGAAAGGCCGCCCCGACCGGAGTCGGGACGGCCTTTGGGTACTACCGGCTGACTCGCGTCAGTTTCAGCTCTTGCCGCCGGCCAGCTTCTCGCGCAGAGCGGCGAGAGCCTCGTCGGTGGCCAGGGTGCCCGCGGGCTCCTCGGCGGAGCGCGCCGGGGCCGACGAGCTCGTCGAGGACGACGACGTGGTCACGCCACCGGCCGGAGCCGGGTTGAGCGCGGCCTCGGCGTCGGCGTCGCGGGACGCCTGCACCTGCTTGGTGTGGGCCTCCCAGCGCTCGCGGGCGTCGGCGTACTGCTTCTCCCACGTCTCGCGCTGCTTCTCGTAGCCCTCGAGCCACTCGCCCGTCTCCGGGTCGAAGCCCTCCGGGTAGATGTAGTTGCCCTCGGCGTCGTACGTCGCGGCCATGCCGTAGAGGGTCGGGTCGAAGTGCTCCTCGCCCTCGACGAAGCCCTCGTTGGCCTGCTTGAGCGACAGCGAGATCCGGCGGCGCTCCAGGTCGATGTCGATGACCTTGACCAGGACGTCCGAACCGACCTGCACGACCTGCTCGGGCAGCTCGACGTGACGCTCGGCCAGCTCGGAGATGTGCACCAGGCCCTCGATGCCGTCGTCCACGCGGACGAAGGCGCCGAACGGAACGAGCTTGGTGACCTTACCCGGGACGATCTGGTTGATCGCGTGGGTCCGGGCGAACTGACGCCACGGGTCCTCCTGGGTCGCCTTCAGCGACAGCGAGACGCGCTCGCGGTCCAGGTCGACGTCGAGCACCTCGACCTCGACCTCCTGGCCGACCTCGACGACCTCGGACGGGTGGTCGATGTGCTTCCAGGAGAGCTCGGAGACGTGCACCAGGCCGTCCACGCCGCCCAGGTCCACGAAGGCGCCGAAGTTGACGATGGAGGACACGACGCCCTTGCGGACCTGGCCCTTCTGCAGCTTGTTGAGGAACTCGGTGCGAACCTCGGACTGCGTCTGCTCGAGCCAGGCGCGGCGGGACAGGACCACGTTGTTGCGGTTCTTGTCCAGCTCGATGATCTTCGCCTCGAGCTCACGGCCGACGTACGGCTGCAGGTCACGGACACGGCGCATCTCGACCAGGGAGGCCGGGAGGAAGCCGCGGAGGCCGATGTCGAGGATGAGACCACCCTTGACGACCTCGATGACCGAACCACGGACGACGCCGTCGTCTTCCTTGATCTTCTCGATGGTGCCCCACGCGCGCTCGTACTGAGCACGCTTCTTCGAGAGGATCAGGCGACCCTCCTTGTCCTCCTTGGTGAGGACGAGGGCTTCGATGTGGTCACCGACCGACACCACTTCCGCGGGGTCCACGTCATGCTTGATCGACAACTCGCGCGAGGGGATGACGCCCTCGGTCTTGTAGCCGATGTCGAGCAGGACCTCGTCCCGATCGACCTTGACGACGGTGCCTTCGACAATGTCGCCGTCGTTGAAGTACTTGATGGTCTCGTCGATGGCCGCGAGGAATGCTTCCTCGGATCCGAGATCGTCGACGGTGACCTTGTTGGCGCTCGAGGTGGCCTCGATGCTGCTCGTCATGTGGACAGTTGCTCCGAACGGAATGGATTCGTGGTGTCTCTCGCGCTCCACGGAACTGCCGCCGGAAGCGACACGAACGAGCGAGACGACCCAACCGTTGAAGCAGTCTGATCATTACAGTCGATCATGCCGAGACCGGCGACCACGGAGCCTGCTCCCTGCCGAGGCACACGATCCGCGAGCGCATCGACTAGCTTACCGTGCGCATTACCACAGGTTGCAAGCCCTCCTGAGGAGCGCGGCACATTGTTGGGCCGGAACCCGTCAGCATGCCCTATATGGGCTGAATCGGTACGGTGGACACGCCTGCCGTACCGTTGCCGGGTGACCTCGCACCACTCGAACGAGACCCCCACCGAAGCCGAGGCGCGCCGCGGCAACCGGGCCTGGTGGGACATCGACGCCGATGACTACCAGGAGGAGCACGGCGCCTTCCTGGGCGACGTGGACTTCGTCTGGTGCCCCGAGCGGCTGCGCGAGGCCGACGCACGGCTGCTCGGCGCCGTACCGGGGAAGAAGATCCTGGAACTCGGCGCCGGCGCCGCGGCAGCCAGCCGGTGGCTGCGCCGCGAGGGCGCCCATCCGGTCGCCATGGACCTCTCCGGGGGCATGCTGCGGCACGCGCGCGAGGCCGAGGACCGCACCGGGGTACGCGTGCCGCTCGTCCAGGCCGACGCGATGGCGCTGCCGTTCGCCGCGGACTCGTTCGACATCGTGTGCACGGCGTTCGGGGCGATCCCGTTCGTGGCCGACTCCGGCGCGGCCATGCGCGAGGTGGCCCGGGTGCTGCGGCCCGGCGGCAGCTGGGTGTTCTCGGTCACCCACCCGATGCGGTGGATCTTCTGGGACGAGCCGGGCGAGGACGGGCTGGTGGCCCGGAACTCGTACTTCGACCGCTCCCCCTATGTCGAACGCGACGACGACGGGACGGTCACCTACCTGGAGCAGCACCGCACCCTGGGCGACCGGGTGCGCGAGCTGGTGGCGGCCGGGTTCGTGCTGCGCGACCTGATCGAGTCGGAGTGGCCGGCCGGTCACGAGCAGGAGTGGGGTCAGTGGAGCCCACTGCGCGGCCGGCTGTTCCCGGGAACCGCGATCTTCGTCTGCGACCTCCCGAAACACTGACCCGCCGGCCGGCTCCCAGCGCTGCCTCAACCACCCCCGAACAGCCCCCGCGCTGGACGTGAGCGCTGTCTCGAGCACGCCGGAACAGCGCCGAGAGCCGGCCGGGTGATTTGCCGCGCCGCGGGGGTACTCGGCGGATATGGGCAACGAGGGAAAGAACCTGAAAAAGGGTGACAAGGTGTCGTGGCGGAGTCACGGAGAGAACGTCCACGGCACCGTCCAGCAGAAGATCACCAAACGGACCGAGAGCGCCGGGCGGACCGTGGCGGCGTCGGCGGAGGAGCCGCAGTACAAGGTGCGCAGCGACAAGACCGGGCGTGAGGCGGTGCACAAGCCGGGGGCGTTACGCCATGACTGACACCGAGGTGTACGCCGCATTCCGTGACGCGGTGAACATGACCGCCGGCGAGCTGCGGACGTGGCTGGAAACCGAGGATTCGAAAGCGGCCGGCCAGAGGTCGTCGCCGGGCGCCGAGTCGGTCGGGCACCACTCCGGCCGGAAGATCGTCGGGATCCTCGGCAAGAAGAAGACCGAACTGACCGAGGCCGACGAGCAGCACATGCGCAAGGTCGTCGGCTACGTCCATCGGCACACGGCCCAACGCCCCGACGGTGACGTGGCCGACAGCCGGTGGCGGCACTCACTGATGAACTGGGGCCACGACCCGCTCAAGAAGTGACCGCCGGCACGATCCGGCGGTCCCGCCGATCAACGATCGCCGTCCGAAGCTGCCGGTGGCACGAGCGAGCGACCGCCCGCCGGAGGCCGACGGCGGCATGGGCGAGCGACCACACGCCGGAGCCTGACGGTGGCGCAAGCGAGCGACCACACGCCGGAGGCCGACGGTAGCGCGACCGAGCGACCAGCCGTCCGAGGCTGACGGCGTCACGGGCAAGCGACCACACGCCGGAGGCCGACGGTGGTGCGAGCGACCGCCCGTCGGACGCTTAGGGCGGCACGGGCGAGCGAACGGCGGTCAGGATTCGGCGGGCGCGCGGCGGGCGTCCAGGACGCCGGCCAGGCGGGTGAGGGCGGCGGGGACCGGCCGGTAGTAGACCCAGGTGCCGCGGCGGGAGCAGTCGACCAGTCCGGCCTCCCGGAGGATCCGCAGATGGTGCGAGATGGTGGGGCCGGTGAGCGGGAACGCGGCGCTGAGGTCGCAGACGCAGATCTCCCCGTCCGCGGCCGAGGCGATCATCGACAAGAGGCGCAGCCGGACCGGGTCGCCCAGCGCCTTGAACGGGCCGGCGAGGTGCCCGGCCTGGTCCTCGTCCAGCGCTCCGCCCCCGAGCGCCGGGCCGATCGGTGCGAGGTCAGCGCCGGGGTCGGCGTCGGCCTCCATCGGCATCGATCGGATCGGCATCGGACCAGGGTGTCAGAACGGGGCAAACTGCGGCCCGGATGCCACCCGGACGGGTGCTCCGGTCACCCACCCGGGCGTCACCGCCTACCCCAATCCCATCGATGAGCCAGCTGGCGGAAGGCCCGGCGAGCATGAACCCCGGCTCGAAGGGCCGATCCGCGAGAGAGATCCGGCTTGCAGAGAGCCCCACTCACGAGACAAACCCCACCCGACCGAAACCCCACCCACAAAAGAAGTCCGGCCCGGGAAGAGCCCACCAGGAGACAAGCCGCACCCGACCAAACCCCACCCGCGAGACAAGCCCGGCCCGAGGGAGGGCCGAGGCGAGGGAGGGCCGAGGCGAGGGAGGGCCGAGGCGAGGGAGGGCCGGGGCGAGGGAGGGCCGGGGCGAGGGAGGGCCGGGGCGAGGGAAGCCCAGCCCAAGGAAAGCCCGCGGCGAGGGAAGGCCGGCCCGAGGGAAGGCCGGGCTGGGCTACGTCAGTGGTCGGCGCCGTTCCAGTCGCGGCCTGCGCCGATGGAGACCTCCAGAGGCACGGAGAGGGGGTAGGCGGCGCCCATTTCGCGGCGGACCAGGTCCTCGAGGGGTTCGCGTTCGCCGGGGGCGATCTCGAAGACGAGTTCGTCGTGGACCTGCAGGAGCATGCGGGAGGCGAGGCCGCTGTCCTTGAGGGCCTCGTCGACGTGCAGCATCGCGATCTTGATGATGTCGGCGGCGGAGCCCTGGATGGGGGCGTTGAGGGCCATCCGTTCGGCCATCTCGCGCCGCTGGCGGTTGTCGCTGCTCAGGTCGGGCAGGTAGCGCCGGCGGCCGAGGATGGTGGCGGTGTAGCCGTCCTTCCCGGCGCGCTGGACGACGGCCTGGAGGTAGTCGCGGACGCCGCCGAACCGTTCGAAATACTCCGTCATCAGGGTGCGCGCCTCCTCGGTGGAGATGCTCAGCTGATTGGAGAGGCCGAAGGCGCTCAGCCCGTACGCCAGGCCATAGTTCATGGCTTTGATCTTGCGTCGCTGGTCGGGGGTGACCTCGCCGAGGCCGACGTGGAAGACCGACGAGGCGGTGGCGGCGTGGAAGTCGGCGCCGGAGTTGAACGCGGCGATCAGCGCGTCGTCGCCGGACAGGTGCGCCATGATCCGCATTTCGATCTGGCTGTAGTCGGCGGTCATCAGCTGGTCGAAGCCGGGGCCGACGACGAAGGCGCGGCGGATGCGCCGGCCCTCCTCGGTGCGGATCGGGATGTTCTGCAGGTTGGGGTCGGTCGACGAGAGCCGGCCGGTGGCGGCGACGGTCTGGTTGAAGGTGGTGTGGATGCGGCCGTCGTCGGAGACCGATTTGAGCAGGCCGTCGACGGTCGACTTGAGCTTGGCGACGTCGCGGTGGCGCAGCAGGTGGGCCAGCAGGGGGTCGCCGGTCTGCTCGAACAGGTTGGTGAGCGCGTCGGCGTCGGTGGTGTACCCCGACTTGATCTTCTTGGTCTTCGGCAGGTTGCGCTCGACGAAGAGGATCTCCTGGAGCTGCTTGGGCGAGCCGAGGTTGAACTCGCGGCCGACGACCTCGTGCGCGGCCTGCTGGGCGGCCTTCACCTCGGCGGCGAAGTGCGACTCCAGCTCGGACAGGTAGTCGGTGTCGGCGGCGATGCCACGCCGTTCCATCTCGGCGAGGACGACCGACAGGGGCTGTTCGACGTCGGCGAGCAGCCGGACCGACTCGCCGCCGTCGCGGGACAGCTCGGCGGTGAGGACCTCGGCGAGGTCGAGGGTGGCCCGGGCGCGCAGCATCACCGCCTGCTCGGCGGTGTGGTCGTCGGTCGTCTCGAAGGAGAGGGCGAGCTGGCCGTCGGACGGCTCCTCGACGCGCAGCTCCCGCTTGAGGTAGCGCAGGGCGAGGTCGTTCAGGTCGTACGCCCGCTGGTCGGGTTTGGCCAGGTAGGCGGCGAGGGCGGTGTCGGTGGTGACGCCGGCGAGCTGCCAGCCGTGTGCGTGGAAGGCGAGCAGCGCCGGTTTCGCGTCGTGGATCACCTTGGGCCGGGACGGCTCGGCCAGCCAGGCGGCGACGGCGCGTTCGTCGTCCTCGTCGAGGGTGGCCGGGTCGAACCAGGCGGCGGGACCGCCCGCGGTGGCCACGGCCACGCCGGTGAGCCGGCCGGCGCCGCGGCCGAACGTGCCGGTGACGGCGACGCCGACCGGGGCGGTGCCGGCGTGCTCACGCAGCCACGCGGCGACGCCACCGGAGCGCAGCACGGACGCGTCGATGTCGAAGCCGGCCTCGGCCTCCGGCTCGACGGCCTCCAGGTACGAATACAGCCGCTCGCGCAGCACCCGGAACTCGAGGGCGTCGAAGACCTGGTGCACCGCCTCGCGATCCCAGCCCTCCCACCGCACGTCGGCCGGGGTCAGCGGCAGCTCCAGGTCGCAGACCAGGGCGTTGAGGTCGTAGTTGCGCATCACGTCGGCGAGGTGGGCGCGCAGGTTGTCGCCGACCTTCCCCTTGATCTTGTCGACGTTGGCGACGATGCCGTCGAGGCCGCCGTACTCCTTGATCCACTTGGCGGCGGTCTTGTCGCCCACGCCGGGCACACCGGTCAGGTTGTCGCTGGACTCGCCGACCAGGGCGGCCTTGTCGCGGTACCGGGAGGGGGGTACGAAGTACTTCGTCTCGATGGCCTCGGGTGTCATCCGCCACACGTCGGAGACGCCGCGGACCGGGTACAGGATGGTGACGTGGTCGCCGGCGAGCTGGAAGGCGTCCCGGTCACCGGTGGAGATGATCACCTCCATGCCGGCGGCGCGGCCCTGGGTGGCCAGGGTGCCGATGATGTCGTCGGCCTCGTAGCCGGGCTTCTCCACGACCGGGATGCGCAGCGCCTCCAGCACCTCCTTGATCAGGCTGACCTGACCCAGGAACGGCTTCGGCGTCTCCGAGCGGCCGGCTTTGTACTCCGCATACTTCTCGGTGCGGAAGGAGACGCGGGAGACGTCGAAGGCGACCACGATGTGGGTCGGCTTCTCGTCGCGCAGCATGTTGATGAGCATCGACGTGAAGCCGAACACGGCGTTGGTCGGCTGACCGGTGTGGGTGCTGAAATTCTCCACGGGCAGCGCGAAGAAGGCCCGGTAGGCCAGCGAGTGGCCGTCGAGCAGCAGCAGTCGGGGGGTCTGGGCGTCGTCGCTCACGTCCCAGAACTCTAGTCGCCGGGTCTGACAAGTTTCCGCGCGCACCGCGGGGCGGCCACCCGGTGAGGGTGACCGCCCCGCGGCACGGCTGCGTCAGGCGACGCCGAGGTACGCCTCCTTGACCGCCGGGTCGTGCAGGAGGTCCTGACCGGTGCCCTCCTTGACGATCCGGCCGGTCTCCAGCACGTACCCGCGGTGGGCGCGGGCCAGCGCCTGCTGCGCGTTCTGCTCCACCAGCAGCACCGTGGTGCCCTGCTGGTTGATCTCCACGATGATGTCGAAGATCTGCTGGATGATCATCGGGGCGAGGCCCATCGACGGCTCGTCCAGCAGCAGCAGCTTCGGCCGGGACATCAGCGCGCGGCCGACCGCGAGCATCTGCTGCTCACCGCCGGACATCGTGCCGCTGATCTGCTTCTGCCGCTCCTCCAGCCGGGGGAACAGCTCGAACACCCGCTTCAGGTCGGCGGCGACACCGGCCCGGTCCTTGCGGGTGTAGGCGCCCATGTCCAGGTTCTCCAGCACCGTCATGCCGGGGAACACGCCACGGCCCTCGGGCGACTGGCAGATGCCCAGCGGCACCCGCAGGTCGGCGCGCATCGTGGTGATGTCCTTGCCGGCGAACCGGATCTTGCCGGACGCCAGCGGGTTCAGCCCCGAGATGGCCCGCATCGTGGTCGTCTTGCCGGCGCCGTTCGCGCCGATCAGGGCCACGATCTCGCCCTCTTCGACGTGGATGCTCAGGCCGTGCAGCGCCTCGATCCGCCCGTACCGCAGAGTGATGTCGTCGAGCTCAAGAAGCATCTGCGGTCTCCCCCAGGTACGCGGCGATCACCTTCGGGTTCTCCCGGACCTCGGCCGGGGTGCCCTCGGCGATCTTCTTGCCGAACTCCAGCACCACGATCCGGTCGGTCACACCCATCACCAGGCGCATGTCGTGCTCGATCAGCAGCACCGTGTAGCCCAGATCCCGGATCCGCCTGATCAGGTTCATCAGGTCTTCCTTCTCCGCCGGGTTGAAGCCGGCGGCCGGCTCGTCCAGGCAGAGCAGCTTCGGCTCGGTGGCCAGAGCCCGGGCGATCTCCAGGCGCCGCTGGTCACCGTACGGCAGGTTGCGCGCCAGCTCGTTGGCCCGGCCGTGGATGCCGACGAACTTCAGCAGCTCCAGCGCCTTGCGCTCGCCGGCCCGCTCCTCCAGCGTGTGCCGCGAGATGCCGAAGATCTTCGCCGACGTACGGCTGATCTCCTGCCACATCCGCACGATGCCGTTGGAGGAGGTGACCTGCGGCAGCTCCTCCTCCTTCGGGCGCACCCGGTAGAGCCGGAACAGCGCACCCGGAACACTGGTGAAGTGCTGCGAGTCGGCACCGACCATGACGTTCTCGAGCGCCGTCATCTCCGGGAACAACCGGATGTTCTGGAACGTCCGGGCGATGCCCATCCGGTTGATCGCGTGCGGCCGCTTGCCGGTGATCGTCTGCCCGTCGAACGCGACCCGGCCCTCGGTCGGCTTGTAGACGCCCGTCATCACGTTGAAGCAGGTCGTCTTGCCGGCGCCGTTCGGGCCGATCAGGCCGAGGATCTCACCCTTGTTGATGCTGAAGCTCACGTCGTTGAGCGCCACCACACCGCCGAATCGCAGCGTCACGTGGTCGACGTCGAGCAGCACCTCGGTGTTCTCAGACACCTACGGCCACCTCCTCCTGACGGTCCTTCAACTCGCGCGCCCGCCGCCGGCTCGGGATCAGGCCCTGCGGACGGATCAGCATGACCAGCACCAGCGCCAGGCCGAACACCAGGAACCGCCACTCCGAGAACTCCCGGAACCGCTCCGGCAGGTACGCCAGCAGCACGGCACCCAGCGCCACACCGGCCATGTTGCCCGAACCACCGACCACGACCATCGCCACGAACAGAATCGACAGCTGAGCGTTGAACTGGTTCGGCTCGATGAACCCGTTCCGGCTGGCGTACAGCAGCCCGGACAGGGCGCCCAGGGCCGCGCCGATCGCGAACGCCCACAGCTTGAACTTGAACGGGTACACGCCCATCACCGCGGCCGCGTCCTCGTCCTCACGGACCGCCAGCCACGCCCGGCCCACCCGGCTGTTCTCCAGCCGCCGCACCAGCCACACGATCAGCAGCACGGTCGTCAGCGCCAGCCAGTACCACGGCTTCGCGTCGATCAGGCCGAACACGTTGTTGTCCGGCGACGGCTTGCCCTGCGGGCCCGGGATCGCGGCGATACCGGCCGGACCGCCGGACCACTCGACGTTGCGGACCACGATGCGGATGATCTCGCCGAAGCCCAGCGTCACGATCGCCAGATAGTCACCGCGAAGCCGCAGCGTGGGGCCACCGAGCAGGACACCGGAGATCATCGCGAGGCACAGCGCGATCGGGATGCAGATCGCCCAGGCGACCGCCCACTCCTCCGACAGACCGAACTGGGCCTGCAGCGACTTCACCACCGGCGACTGCGTCGACCCGAAAAGCGCCACGCTGTACGCGCCGACCGCGAAGAAGCCGACATAACCGAGGTCCAGCAGACCGGCCAGACCGATGACGACGTTCAACCCGATCGCGATCAGCACATAGACCGCGCAGGTGAACAGCACACCCGCCCAGTTGTTGCCGTTCGCGATGTAGTCGGTCCGCAGCCACGTCAAACCGGGAATGCCCAGGTAGGGCAGGTAGTACAGGAAGATCACGAAAGCGATGAACGCCAGCGACCGCTGCCACTTCGGCAGACCGGCCCACCGCTCGCCGAACTTGGCGCGCAGACCGCCGATGCCGTACTTCGACGTTGCCGTATCCGTCGTCATGCCCGGGCCCTCCCCAGCGACTCACCCAGCAGACCGGTCGGACGGAACAGCAGCACGACCACCAGCACCGTGAACGCCGCCACATCCTCCCAGCTCGACGTCAGCAGCGTGGCCGCGTACACCTCGACGACACCGAGCAGCAGGCCACCGAGCAGTGCGCCGCGCAGGTTACCGATGCCACCGAGTACCGCCGCCGTGAACGCCTTCAGACCCAACAGGAAGCCCACGTTGAACCGGGTGTTGCCGTACCGGACGTTGTAGAGCAGCGCGGCGGCCCCCGCCAGAAGACCACCGAGCAGGAAGATCAGCAGGATCACCCGGTCCTTGTTGACGCCCATCAGCGCCGCCGTGTCCGGGTTCTGCGCCACCGCACGCACGCCACGACCGTACCGGGTGCGGTTGATGAACACGTCCAGGAGGATCATCATCACCAGCGCCGACACGATCGTCAGCAGCTGCGTGTTGGTCACCTCGGTGTTCCCGATCGTGAACAGGATCTCCCGCTCCACGATCGTCGGCATGCCCTTGATCAGCCGGCCCTGCCACAGGCCGAACGCCTCGGACAGCACCAGCGACAGACCGATCGCCGTGATCAGGAAGATCAGCGGCGGCGCGTTCATCCGCCGCAGCCGCCGATAAGCGATCAGCTCCACGCCCACCGCCGTCGCGCCGGACGCCAGCGCACCGGCCACCAGGCCGGCCAGCAGGAACAGGATCATCATTCCGACACTCGGGTTGCTTGTGGCCCCGAGCGCGGTCCAGGTCCCCAGGACCGCGAAAGTACCCACCATGAAGACTTCCGAGTGGGCGAAGTTGATCAGCTTCAAGACGCCGTAGACCAGGGTGTAGCCCAGCGCGACAAGAGCGTAGATAGCGCCCTTGGACAAGCCGTCCACCGTGTGCTGGCCCAGGTGCCCGAAGAGTTCATCGAAGTTCACATAAACCCCTTTGCACCAGATACGGCCGGAGGCAACAGCCTCCGGCCGTATCAGAGCTGGACTCAGCTGAGCTTGATCTCCGACAGCGGCTCGATCGCGCCGCCGGCCTTGACCTCGTACGACCAGATGACGACCTTGGACTTGTCCACGTCGCCGGTCTCGTCGAACTTCAGGTACTTCGAGACGCCCTGCTTGTCGTAAGCGTCCACCCACGCGAGCAGGTCGGCACGGCTCTTCTTGCCCGCCGAGTAACCCTCGAGCAGGATCTTCGCGCCGTCGTAGCCCTCAGCACCGTACGAACCCGGAGCCTGGCCGTACTCCTTCTGGTAGTCGGCCGAGAAGGTGCCACCCGCCTCAGCGGCCGGCAGACACGGGCAGGTCACGATCGCGCCGACCGCGGCCTCACCGGCACCCGACGGGAAACCGGGGTCGTACAGACCGTCGAAGCCGAGGAACTTCGCCGTCACACCGGCCGCACGGGCCTGCTTGAGCAGCGGAGCCGCCTCGTTGGTGTAACCGCCGTACGCGATCAGGTCCGCGCCCGACGACTTGATCTTCGAAATGGTCGCGTCGAAGTTCTGCTGGTCCGTCTGCACCTTGTCGGAGTTGACGACCAGGGAACCCAGACCGGTCTTCACCTCGCCGATGATGCCCACACCGTAGGTCTGGCCATCGTCGATCAGGAAGACCTTCTGCGACTTCAGAGTGTTCTTGATGTAGGTGACCGCGGCGGCCGCCTGGGTCGAGTCGTTACCCACCACCCGGTGGAACGACTTGTTACCCGCCTTGGTCAGCTCGGCGGCGGTCGCCGACGGGCTCACCATCACGAGACCGGCGGCCTCGTAGATCGGCATGGTCGCCTTCGACTCACCGGAGAAGTGACCACCGATCACCGAGGTGAACGACTGGTCCTGCGCCACCTGGTTCGCGATCGGCGTCGCCTGGTCGGCGTTGCCCTGCGTGTCGAACTCCTGCAGGGTCACCTGGCAGTCGGGGTTCGCCGCGTTGTGCTGCTTCACGGCCATCTTCGCGCCGTTCAGCGACGGCAGCACCAGACCCGCGTTCGGACCGGTGAAAGCGCCGAAGATCGCAATCTTGCCGCAGGACGATCCGGACGCGTCAGTCGTCCCGGACCCGCCGGAGTCCTGACAACCTGCCGCGGCCAGCATCGCGGTGGCGAGGCCGACCGCACCCAGGGCCCGTACATAGTTACGCCTCAAGGCTTATGACCTTTCATCCCGGTGCAGGGAAGCGTCACCGGGCCGAGCCGACAACACGCTCACGCGTCACCGCCCCCGACACCCGAAAACCGCAAGCCCCTGCGCACTGCTCGTGATGGCGCAGCGTAGCGGGCTGGGAATTCCTTAAGAAGACGTAGCGGGCCTGCATGCCAAACCGTTACAGAGCGCTGCCCAAAAGTCCGACCGATCAGGCCCGGTACAGGCCTTCTCAATCATCAACACCGTTACGCTCCGATGTCCGCCGTGTAAACACGGCCAGTAACACCGTCATCAGCCACCAACACCGACCGGCCACCACCCACCGCCGCCGCCAAAGCCACCTCCGGCCGCGCACCCACCACCACCGGCGGCTCCACCCGCCCCCACGAGACACCACCGTCGGAGGACACCCACAGGGCGTACCCCACACCGTCACCCGCCGAGACCACCAGACGCGAACCCGCGACCACCACCGAGTGAACCCCCGACCAGGCACTCGGCCGCCACGAACCGAACGAACCCACCGGCCGCCACCGGCCCGACTCCAGCCGCCACACACCGAACACCGGACCCCGGAACCCCACCGCCACCGGCACGCCATCGACCAGCGCCACTCTATGCAACTCCTCGTATTCCGAGGAATCACCCTCAGCGACCAGGCGCTCCCACGACACCCCATCCACCGACCGCCAACCACACACATCCCGATCGATCCGGCCCGCCGGCAGACAACCACCCACCACCAACCAGCCCGAACCCACCCCCACACCGTCGAACGCCCACGTCTCCCCCGACACGTCCGACGCCAGACCGGCGACACGCTCCCGCAACGCGAACCGCGACGCATCACCCGACCACCACACCGCCGCACCCGACATCCGATTCCCCGAAATCAGGAAACCACCGTCACCCGCGTCCAACCGCGACACATTCATCGCCTGCGGACCGCCGTACAACTCGAACGGCGCCGGCAACTCCCGCAACACCCCATCCGCCGCCCGCAACCACGACGCCGTACGCGGATTCGCATGCGCGCCCCCACGCTTCCAGCCCACCGCCGCCAGACGGCCCGCCCGGCACGCCCCCATCACCAGCACACTGCGCTCGCCGTAATAACTCCGCGGCGCCACCGGAACCACCGACCACGACCGGCCGTCGACACTCGACCACACCGCCGGACGCGTCTCCCCCGCCGCATCCCGCACCGCACCCACCACGAACCAACCGTCCCCGCACCACACCGCCTCCCGCACCACCGGCACACCCCCAGAAGACGGCAGAGCCGCCTCCTGCCAGCCGAACGGCACAGGAGACGGCTCCGGAACAGCACCCGCGGAACAGCCCACCAGTAGAAGCGACAACACCCCCGCCAGCAACCTGCCCACACGTCTCATCTCGGCGGATCAGCCTCCGCCTGCTGCTCGGCCAGAATCCGGTCAGCCACCTCACGCATCGTCATCCGATGATCCATCGCCGTCCGCTGAATCCACTTGAACGCCTGCGGCTCCGTCATCGCGTACTTCGTCATCAGCTCACCCTTGGCCCGCTCCACCGACTTCCGCGTCTCCAGACGCTCCGTCAGCCCCGCGACCTCCGACTCCAACGCCGAGATCTCCGAATACCGCGACAACGCGATCTCGATCGCCGGCACCAGATCCGACTTCTGAAACGGCTTCACCAGGTACGCCATCGCACCCGCCGCCCGCGCCCGCTCCACCAGATCACGCTGACTGAACGCCGTCAGAATCACCACCGGCGCGATCCGCCCACCCGCGATCCGCTCCGCCGCCGCCAGACCGTCCATGATCGGCATCTTGATGTCGAGGATCACCAGATCCGGCTTCAGGTCCTCGGCCAGGCGCACGGCGGTCTCACCGTCGCCCGCCTCCCCGACCACGTCATAGCCCTCCTCGACGAGCATCTCGGCGAGGTCCAGTCGGATGAGGGCCTCGTCCTCGGCGATGAGCACCCGCTTGCGCTCGGCACCAGCCTGCGTGTCGGCCACGGAAACCCCTACCCCCAGAACGTCGATGTCGCGACACCCGGGTATCTGGGTGTCGCCGCCCTAAGCCTAGTGGGTAGGCTGTCGAGTGCTCGGGTTGGCGTGACCTAACTTGCGCCCGCCTGATGATGCTCGTCCGCGTAGCCCAACGGCAGAGGCAATGCTCTCAAACAGCATCAAGTGTGGGTTCGAATCCCACCGCGGACACCAATAAACGAGCCGACCATCACGGGGAGGCGCGGAATCCACTCCCCTCATCTGCGCATTGCCGCGCTCGAGATGCATGCCGCTGGAGTTCCTTTTTCGGAGATTCACCGGAAACTGGGGCTGTCCCGTAATACGGTCGCGTGCTGGCTCTACAGCAAACGCGCGCGGACGTCGCAGATCGATCGGCGTTGCTGGCGATGTGACCACCCGCCGCGGAGACCCGACGACGTCGCGTCATATTGCTACCTCCTGGGCCAGTACCTGGGAGACGGCCATCTCCTGACAACCCAGCGCGTCCCGCTGCTGACGGTCGCGTGCGACAACCGGTACCTCGGACTGATTCATGAAGTGACCCACGCCATGACGGCCTGCGGTGTGCGCACCGTCGGCTATCAGGAAAAGCCGGGCTGCATCAGCGTTCGCGCACATTGGACGCACTGGCCCTGCCTTCTCCCGCAACACGGCCCGGGAGCCAAACACCGGCGGGAGATCGTCCTCACCGATTGGCAGAGGGAATTCGTCGGCGAACATCCGGGGCGCCTCGTCCGCGGGCTGTTCCATTCCGACGGCAGCCGATTCATCAACCGGGTAATCGCCCGGGGAAGGCCGTATCGGTACCCACGTTACAACTTCGTTAATGAATCCGTGGACATCATGCGGATCTGCCAGGAGGCGCTCGACCGGCTCGGGATCGAGTGGCGGATGGCGCGGCGCAACACTCTCTCGGTGGCCCGGCGGGGCGCGGTGGCGCGGCTGGACGAGTTCGTCGGGCCCAAGTGGTGACGTCGCTTACGCCGTACCATCTGATGGTTTTGATCTTGGTCTGAATCTTCCGAACGCCGGGTCGTGGGGTGCGCCGGATGCTGTCATGGCAGGGACAGCTTCAGCGCGGGAGGCCTCATGTTGTGGTCCGGTTCTTCGCCTTCGACCGTCGAGCGCAAGAGCATATGGCGCTGGTTGATGGTCGCGGGCGCGGTGTGGTTGGCGATCGGCTGGACGATGTTGCGGCTGGATCCGGTGAGTGTGGCGGCGGTGGCGGGTCCGGTGGTGTTGTTCGGCGCGCTGTGTGAGCTGGTCCGGGCGCTGGCGGGGACGCGGATGTGGTGGTTGAACGCGGGTCTGGCGGCGTTGTTCACGGTGACGGCCGGCTTGTTGGCGACGCTTCCGTTCTGGTCGTTCATGACGGCGGCGGCGCTGGTGGGCTGGTATCTGATGGTGCGCGGCGTGTTGGACATCGCGGTGGGGGTGATGACCCGGGGTTCGGATCGGGTGTGGAGCCTGCTGGTGGTGGTGGGCGTGCTGGAGACGGGGCTGGGGTTCTTCGCGGCGAGCCCGTTCGCGCGGTCGGCGCGTCTGGTGATGGTGGTGCTGGGTGCGCTGGGTGTGTTGCGTGCGGTGGCGGAGTTGGTGACGGCGTTGCGGTTGCGTGAGGTGGCCGGGCCGCGGCGGGATGTGCTGAGGTGGCCGGCTGAGCCGGATGCCGCGTCGCGGGGTTATGCGGCGGGTGTGTCGGATGTGGAGGATGCGCCGCGGCCGGTGGCGCGGCATCGGGCGCGGCCGGGTGGTTCGGCGGTGACGGCGGTGCCGGTGGGGGTGTTCGGCGGGCGGTCGGGGGAGGGTTTTCCGGACCGGATGGTGCGGACGACCGCTGATCTGGACGCGATCCTGGTGGAGGCGGGGGTGTCGCGGCCGGAGTCGGAGGGCTCCGAGTAGGGGGGTTCAGCCGCCGATGCGGCGGAGGAGTCCTTCTTGGACGGCGCTGGCGATGTGGCGTCCGTCGCGGGTGAACATGCTGCCGTTGGCGAGGCCGCGGGCGCCGCTGGCGTTGGGGCTGGCGCTGTCGTAGAGGAACCATTCGTCGGCGCGGAAGGGCCGGTGGAACCAGAGGGCGTGGTCGAGGCTGGCGCCGATGACGCCGCCGGGGCCCCAGACTTCGCCGTGGGTGGAGAGGACGGCGTCGAGCAGGCTCATGTCGCTGGCGTAGGTGAGGGCGCAGGCGTGGATGAGCGGGTCGTCGGGGAGTTTGCCGTCGAGGCGCATCCAGACGCGTTGCTGGGGTTGGATGTCGCGGTCGCCGGGTGGGACCCAGCCGGGGACGCCGACGTAGCGGACGTCGACGGAGCGTGGTGAGTTCTTGAACATGGCCATCCGCTCGGGGTATTTCTCGGCCCAGTGCAGGATGGTGGGGACGTCTTCGGGTGGGGGGACGTCGTCGGGTGCGGGGGTGTGGTGGTCGAGGCCTTCTTCGGGGATCTGGAAGGAGGCGGACATGAAGAAGATGGTTTTGCCGTGTTGTCTGGCGGTGGAGCGGCGGACGGAGAAGCTGCGGCCGTCGCGGATGTTCTCGACGTGGAAGGTGATGGGTTCGGTGGGGTCGCCGGCGCGGACGAAGTAGCCGTGGAGGCTGTGGACGTGCCGGGTGGGGTCGACGGTGCGGCCGGCGGCGACCAGCGCCTGTCCGGCGACTTGGCCGCCGAACACGCGCTGGGCTCCGGTTTGTGGGCTTTCGCCCTGGAAGGTGGCCGCGTCGACCCGCTTGAGGTCGAGGAGCTCGAGGAGCTGGTCGACGGCGGCCTGTCCCTGGATCAAGGTCACACCTTGGCGGCGTCGACGAGCGAGCCGATCTGGTGGACGCGGAGGGTGTTGGTGGAGCCGGGGGCGTTGGGCGGGGAGCCGGCCACGACGACGACGTAGTCGCCGGGCTTGGCCAGGCCCATGCTGAGCATCTTGGCGTCGACCTGGCGGAACATGTCGTCGGTGTGTTCGACGAAGTCGGTGAGGAAGGTTTCGACGCCCCAGCTGAGGGCGAGGGTGTTGCGGACCTCGGACACCGGGGTGAAGGCGTAGAGCGGCAGGTCGCAGTGCAGGCGGGCGAGGCGCTTGACGGTGTCGCCGGTCTGGGAGAAGGCGACGAGGGCCTTGGCGCCGATGTTGCGGGCGATCTGGCTGGCGGCGACGGTGAGGGCGCCGCCGTGGGTGCGCGGGTCGTGCTGGAGGCGCGGGACGCCCATGGCGCCGGCTTCGGTGGTGGTGACGATCTTCGCCATGGTGCTGACGGTGAGGACCGGGTATTTGCCGACCGAGGTCTCGCCGGAGAGCATGACGGCGTCGGTGCCGTCGAGGACGGCGTTGGCGACGTCGGAGGCCTCGGCGCGGGTGGGCCGCGAGTTCTCGATCATGGAGTCGAGCATCTGGGTGGCGACGATGACCGGTTTGGCGTTCTCGCGGCAGAGCTGGACGGCGCGCTTCTGGACCAGGGGGACCTGGTCGAGGGGGAGTTCGACGCCGAGGTCGCCGCGGGCGACCATGACGCCGTCGAAGGCGAGGACGATGGCTTCGAGGTGGTCGACGGCCTCGGGCTTCTCGACCTTGGCGATGACGGGGACGCGGCGGCCCTCCTCGTCCATGATCTTGTGGACGAGGTCGATGTCCTCGGGGGCGCGGACGAAGGAGAGGGCGACGAGGTCGACGCCGAGGCCGAGGGCGAAGCGGAGGTCCTCTTCGTCCTTGTCGCTGAGGGCGGGGACGCTGACGGCGACGTTGGGGAGGCTGACGCCCTTGTTGTTGCTGACCGGGCCGCCTTCGGTGACGAGGCAGTGGATGTCCTCGCCGTCGACGCCGGTGACCTCGATGGCGACCTTGCCGTCGTCGATGAGGAGGCGGTCGCCGACCTTGACCTCGTGCGGGAGTTTCTTGTAGGTGCAGCTGACGCGCTCTTTGGTGCCGAGGATCTCGTCGCTGGTGATGACGACGCGGTCGCCGGTCTCCCAGCGGTGCGGGCCGTCGGCGAACTTGCCGAGGCGGATCTTGGGGCCCTGGAGGTCGGCGAGGATGGCGACCGGGCGATCGGCCTGCTCGGCGGCGGCGCGGACCAGCTCGTACATCTCCCGGTGGTTTTCCCGGGTGTCGTGGCTGAAGTTCATCCGGGCCACGTTCATGCCCGCTTCCACCAGGCCGAGCATGCGCTCGGGTGACTTGGTGGCGGGGCCCATCGTGCAGACGATCTTTGCGCGGCGTGTCACGGCCATCAGGCTAATCCTTCTTTCGGGGTGGCCAGGCGGCCGACCCCCGTCATCGGCATGAACTGCGGGTGTCGACGGCGAGGTCAACCCGCTGTGGGCGGGTGCGCTGCGTCGTCCGCGGGCTTCAGCGACCGCCGGTTCAGCCTAGCGGTCGGCTTCGGGTGGTCGTCGGCACATGCCACAACCCCCTTGAGGGGTACGGGGCGCGCGTACCGTGGGCTGGGAAGACGACCTTGACGACAGTCATGCTCGTCGATGCCGGACGGGGTTGCGGCACCGGTTCGGGCGCGCCGGTCGCCCGAAAACCGCTCTTTGATCGACGTGCGCCATTGTGTCGACGGCCGGGCCGGGCATTAACGGCCGTTTTGGCCGGGGCGGCGAAAAGGCCCGCCACCGGTGTCGGTGACGGGCCTTTTCGGCGATTCGCTGTCAGGCGGACAACGGCTGCGAATCGGCGCGGACCGGGGCGGGCAACTCCCCGGCGGCACCGAGATAGGAGTGGATGGCCGCGGCGGCGGCGCGTCCCTCGGCGATCGCCCAGACGATGAGCGAGGCGCCCTTGTGCATGTCGCCGGCGACGAAGACGCCCTCGGCGGCGGTCTGCCAGCCCTGGTCGGCGTCGAGGACGTTGCGCCGGTTGCGGCTGATGCCGAACTGGGCGAGCAGCGGCTGGTCCTCGGTGCCCTCGAAGCCGATGGCGAGCAGGACGAGGTCGGCGCGCAGTTCCCGTTCGGTGCCGGGGGCGACGACGACGGTGCGGACGCCGTCGACGCGCTGGACGCTGACGTCGGCGATGCGCACCGCGACGAGGTTGCCGTCGGCGTCACCGACGAACTCCTGCACGGCGACGCCGAAGACCCGGTCGCCGCCCTCCTCGTGGGCGGCGTAGTTGCGCAGGATCAGCGGCCAGGTGGGCCACGGGTCCTTGACGCCGGCCCGGATGTCGGGCGGCAGCGGGTACTGGTCGAGCTGGGTGATCGACGCGGCGCCCTGGCGGTGGGCGACGCCGAGGCAGTCGGCGCCGGTGTCGCCGCCGCCGATGATGATGACGTGCTTGCCGTGCGCGTCGATCGGGGTGGAGTCCTGGAGGCCGGCGACGACCCGGTTGGCCGGAACGAGGTGTTCCATGGCCAGGTGCACGCCCTTCAGCCCCCGGCCGGGGGTCTCCGGGGTGTCGCGGCCGGCCAGGGCGCCGGCGGCGAGCAGCACGGCGTCGTAGCGTTCGCGCAGGTCGTCGGCGGTGATGTCGGTGCCGACGTCGACGCCGGTCTGGAACTCGACGCCCTCGGCGGACATCTGGGCGAGCCGCGCGTCGATGACGTGCTTCTCGATCTTGAAGTCCGGGATGCCGTAGCGGAGCAGGCCGCCGATGCGGTCGTCGCGCTCGTAGACGGTGACCGCGTGGCCGGCGCGGGCCAGCTGCTGGGCGGCGGCCAGGCCGGCCGGGCCGGAGCCGACGACCGCGACCGACTTGCCGGAGGCGGCCGGAGCCGGCTGCGGCCGGACGAAGCCGAGGTCGAACGCGTGGTTGGCGATCTCCACCTCGACCTGCTTGATGGTCACCGGGTCGTCGGCGATGCCGAGCACGCAGGCCGCCTCGCACGGCGCCGGGCAGAGCCGGCCGGTGAACTCGGGGAAGTTGTTGGTGGCGTGCAGCGAGTCGGCCGCGGCCTCCCACTGCTGGGTACGGACGAGGTCGTTCCAGTCCGGAATGCGGTTGCCCAGCGGGCAGCCGTCGTGGCAGAACGGGATGCCGCAGTCCATGCAACGGGTGGCCTGGTCGCGGATGAGTTCCTCGCCGGCGGGCGGGTAGACCTCTTTGTAGTCCAGGATGCGCACCGGCACCGGGCGGCGCTTCGGGAGCTGCCGCTGGTAGCGGAGGAAACCGTTAGGGTCAGGCACTGGTAACCCCCATGACCGCCTCGTCAACGTTGCGACCGGCGGCTTCGGCGGTCTTGATCAGTTCCATGACGCGCTTGTAGTCGCGCGGGACCACGGCGGTGAACCGCTCGACGGCGTTCGCCCAGTCCTTGAGCAGGCGCCCGGCGACGGCCGAGTCGGTCTCGGCGTGGTGCTTCTCGACGAGCGAGCGCAGCAGGTCGCGTTCGCCGTCGGTGAGCGGCGCGAGGTCGACGAGTTCCGGGTTGACCAGGTTCTGGTCGAGGTCGAGCAGGAACGCCTTGCCGCCGCTCATGCCGGCCGCGAAGTTGCGGCCGGTGGGGCCGAGCACGACCACGACACCGCCGGTCATGTACTCGCAGCCGTGGTCGCCGACGCCCTCGACGACCGCGTGGCCGCCGGAGTTGCGGACCGCGAACCGTTCGCCGACGCGGCCGCGCAGGAACAGTTCGCCGCTGGTGGCGCCGTACAGCAGGGTGTTGCCGGCGATGGTGTTCTCCTCCGCCGTGAACGGCGCGTCCTCGGCGGGGCGCACGATGACGCGGCCGCCGGAGAGGCCCTTGGCGACGTAGTCGTTGCTGTCGCCGATGAGCCGCAGGGTGACGCCGCGCGGCAGGAAGGCGCCGAACGAGTTGCCGCCGGTGCCGCGCAGGGTGAAGGAGATGGTGTCGTCGGGCAGGCCGTTGCCGCCGAAGCGGCGGCTGACCTCGCCGCCCAGCATGGCGCCGACGCTGCGCTGGTCGTTGCGGGTGGGCAGGTCGGCGTGGACCGGCAGGCCGTCGGTCAGGGCCGGCTGGGCCAGGGCGATGAGCTGGTTGTCCAGCGCCTGGTCGAGGCCGTGGTCCTGGGCGACGACGCCGCGGCGGGCGGCGCCCTCGGGCAGCTCCGGAACGTACAGGACCGGGGCCAGGTCGAGGCCCTTGGCCTTCCAGTGGTCGACGGCCTGGACCACGTTGAGGACCTCGGCGTGGCCGATGGCCTCGTCGATGCTGCGGAAGCCCAGCTCGGCCAGGATCTCGCGGACCTCTTCGGCGAGGAACATGAAGAAGTTCTCGACGAACTCCGGCTTGCCGGTGTAGCGCTCGCGCAGCACCGGGTTCTGGGTGGCGATGCCGACCGGGCAGGTGTCCAGGTGGCAGACGCGCATCATGATGCAGCCGGAGACGATCAGCGGAGCGGTCGCGAAACCGAACTCCTCGGCGCCGAGCAGCGCGGCGACGACCACGTCGCGGCCGGTCTTGAGCTGGCCGTCGACCTGCACGGTGACGCGGTCGCGGAGCTTGTTGAGCAGCAGCGTCTGCTGTGCCTCGGCCAGGCCCAGCTCCCACGGGGTGCCGGCGTGCTTGAGCGAGTTCAGCGGGGACGCGCCGGTGCCGCCGTCGTGGCCGGAGATCAGGATGACGTCGGCCTTGAGCTTGGCCACACCGGCGGCGACCGTGCCGACGCCGATCTCGCTGACCAGCTTGACGTGCACCCGCGACATCGGGTTGACCATCTTGAGGTCGTGGACCAGCTGGGCCAGGTCCTCGATGGAGTAGATGTCGTGGTGCGGCGGCGGTGAGATGAGGCCGACGCCCGGGGTGGCGTGCCGGGTCTTGGCGATCCACGGCCACACCTTGTTGCCGGGCAGCTGGCCGCCCTCGCCGGGCTTCGCGCCCTGCGCCATCTTGATCTGCAGGTCGTCGGCGTTGACCAGGTACTCGCTCGTCACACCGAACCGGCCGGAGGCGATCTGCTTGATCGCGGAACGGCGCTCCGGGTCGTAGAGGCGCTCGACGTCCTCGCCGCCCTCGCCGGTGTTCGACTTGGCGCCGAGCCGGTTCATGGCGACGGCCAGGGTCTCGTGCGACTCGGCGGAGATGGAGCCGTAGCTCATCGCGCCGGTGGAGAACCGCTTGACGATCTCGGCGGCCGGCTCGACCTCGTCGATCGGGACCGGGGTGCGGTCGGACGCGAAGCGGAACAGGCCACGCAGGTGACCGGCCGCGGCGGACAGCTCGTCGACCTTCTCGGTGTAGCGCTTGAAGACGTCGTACTGCTTGCTGCGGGTGGCGTGCTGGAGCAGGAAGACGGTCTCCGGGTTGAACAGGTGCAGTTCACCCTCGCGGCGCCACTGGTGCTCGCCGCCGACCTCGAGACGCCGGTGCGCCCGCTCGGCCCGGTTCGCCGGGTACGCCTTGTCGTGGCGGGCCTTGACCTCCTGGTGGATGCCGTCGAGGCCGACGCCGCCGATCCGGCCGGAGGTGCCGGCGAAGTAGCGCTGGAGCAGCTTGTTGTCCAGGCCGACGGCCTCGAACACCTGGGCGCCGCAGTACGACGACACGGTCGAGATGCCCATCTTGGACATGATCTTCAGGACGCCCTTGCCGAGCGCCTTGACGTAGTTGCGGACCGCCTTGCGCGGGTCGACGCCGACCAGGCCGCCGGTGGCGATCAGGTCGTCGACGCTCTCGAACGCCAGGTACGGGTTGACCGCGGCCGCGCCGTAGCCGATCAGCACGGCGGCGTGGTGCACCTCGCGGCAGTCGCCGGACTCGACGACCAGCGCCACCTGGGTACGCGTCTGCTCGCGCACCAGGTGCTGGTGGACCGCGGCGGTGAGCAGCAGCGACGGGATCGGCGCCAGGTCGGCGTTGGAGTCGCGGTCGGACAGCACGAGGATGCGCACGCCGTCCTCGATGGCCTCCGACACGTGCCGGCAGATCTGGGTGAGCCGGGCCTTGATGCCGGCCGCCCCGTCGCGCAGCGGGTACAGCCCGGAGACCCGGACCGCCTTGAAGCCGGGCAGGTCGCCGTCCTCGTCGATGGACAGGATCTTGGCGAGCTCGTCGTTGTCGATCACCGGGTACGGCAGGACGATCTGCCGGCAGCTGGCCGGGCCCGGGTCCAGCAGGTTCGCCTCCGGGCCGATGGTCGACGACAGGCTGGTCACCAGCTCCTCGCGGATGGCGTCCAGCGGCGGGTTCGTCACCTGGGCGAACAGCTGGTGGAAGTAGTCGAACAGCAGGCGCGGCCGGGTGGACAGCGGCGAGATCGGGGTGTCGGTGCCCATCGAGCCCAGCGGCTCGGCGCCGGTCCGCGCCATCGGCGCGACCAGGATCTTGAGCTCTTCCTCGGTGTAGCCGAACACCTGCTGGCGGCGGGTGACCGAGTCGTGGGTGTAGATGACGTGCTCGCGGGCGGGCAGGTCCGCCAGCTCGATCAGGCCGGCGTGCAGCCAGTCCGCGTACGGTTCGGCGGAGGCCAGCTCGGCCTTGATCTCGGCGTCGTGGACGATGCGGCCGGCCGCGGTGTCGACCAGGAACATCTTGCCCGGCTGGAGGCGGCCCTTGGCGACGACCTGCTGCGGCTCGAAGTCGATGACACCGGCCTCGGAACCCAGCACGACCAGGCCGTCGGCGGTGTGCCACCAGCGGCCCGGGCGCAGGCCGTTGCGGTCCAGGACGGCGCCGATGACGGTGCCGTCGGTGAACGCCACGGCGGCCGGGCCGTCCCACGGCTCCATCAGGCTCGCGTGGAAGCGGTAGAAGGCGCGGCGGGCCGGATCCATGTCCGGGTCGTTCTCCCACGCCTCGGGGATCATCATGAGCACCGAGTGCGGCAGGCTGCGGCCGGCCAGGTGCAGCAGCTCGAGGACCTCGTCGAAGCTGGCCGAGTCGGACGCCTCGGGCGAGTTGATCGGGAACAGCCGCTTGATGTTGCCCGGGATCCGCGGCGACGACAGCAGCGCCTCGCGGGCCGCCATCCAGTTCTTGTTGCCGCGGATCGTGTTGATCTCACCGTTGTGGGCGATCAGCCGGTACGGGTGCGCCAGCGGCCACGACGGGAACGTGTTGGTGGAGAACCGGGAGTGCACCAGCGCGATCGCGCTGTCCACCCGGTCGTCGGACAGCTCCGGGAAGAACGCCGGCAGCTGCTCCGGGGTGAGCATGCCCTTGTAGGTGACGGTCCGCGAGGACAGCGACGGGAAGTACGCCGGGACTCCGCGCTGGGAGGTCTCCCGCTCGGCCTGCTTGCGGATGCAGAACGCCACCCGGTCCAGCTCCAGCCCGGACAGCTGCTCGCCGGCGGGGCCGGCGGGCGCGTCGACGAGCCGGTGCGCGGCCAGGAACACCTGGCGGATCGCGGGGCGGGCGTCCTCGGCGGTGGCGCCCAGGTCGGACGGGTCGACCGGCACGTCCCGCCAGCCGAGCACCTCGCCGCCCTCGACGAGCACGTACTTCTCGAAGACCTTGATCGCACGGGCCGCATCGTCGGGGTCCGTGGGCAGGAAGACGAGACCGGTCGCGTAGTGACCGGCGGGCGGCAGCTCGAAGCCGGCGATCGCGCGGTAGTAGGCGTCCGGAACCTGGATCATGATGCCGGCGCCGTCACCGGTGTTCTGCTCGGCGCCGCGGGCGCCCCGGTGATCGAGCCGGATCAGCGCGGACAGACCCTTGGCCACCACATCGTGGGAGCGACGGCCGTGAATGTCGGCAACAAATGCGACACCACAGGCGTCTCGCTCCGACTGAGGGTCATAAAGCCCCTGGGGGTGCGGATATGCCACCGGGCCTCCTGTCGTCACTGGTGTTTCCATCTGAGGTCGGGACGACGTCGGCCCTGCAAAGTCTCTTGAGTCTACGTTAAGAGCCTCTGATCTCCGCCAGATGCGGATTGATCACACCTCGTACCGATCCTGCGCACCGATCGGCGGACGAACTGAATAGCACAGCAGGTGCATCGACCGGTAGTCTCGCGCGATGGCGCCAGTGGATTCCGGCCTCTTCGACCGACTCGAGCGGTTCTACGACGCTTTGCCCCGCCCCTGGGCGCGGGTCGAGGAGATCGGCACGCTGGTTCTCTTCGTCCGCGACGGTGAGGGCTGGCCCTACTATGCCCGCCCGGCGCGGGGTTCGCACACCCCTTCGGCAGCCGACCTCACCGCGGTCCGGCGCCGCCAGCGTGAGCTGGGGTTGCCGGAGACCTTCGAGTGGGTCCACGAGACCACGCCCGACCTGCTCGCGGTGGCCCGCTCGGCCGGGCTCGACGTGCTGCTCGCGCCGCTGCTGGTGCTCGATCCGGCGGCCCTGGTGCCGGACCTGCCGCTGCGCGGCGCCACCGCCCGGCTGCTCGATCCCGCCGCGCCCACGTTCGCTGCCGACCTGGGCGCCTCCCGGGCGGTGGCCCGGCTCGGCTTCGCCGCCCCGGCCTACCAGGCGCCCCTGGAGTCGGCGGAGAACGCGCTGCTCATCGAGGGTGCCGGCCCGGCCGAACGGGACGCCGCGGAGCCGCCCACCGCGGCGGCGGTGCGGCACGCCCGGGAGCTGGCCGCCACCGGCGACTTCGTGACGGTCGTGGCCGAGACGCCGGAGGAGGGCATCGTGGCGACCGCGACCAGCCAGCGCCGCGGGGACGTCGCCGAGATCGTCGGGGTGGCGACCCTGCCGTCGGCGCGGCGCCGCGGCTACGCCTCCCAGCTCACGGCCCTCCTCGCCGGGCGGCTGCTGGCCGGCGGGACGGACCTGGTGTTCCTCTCCGCGGGCGACGACGACGTGGCGCGGCTCTACACCAGGGTCGGTTTCCGGCGGGTCGGCACGGCCTGCATCGGCGAACCGGCCGCCGCGCCTCTCTGACGGTCAGCGCGAATCCCTCACACTTCCCACCATCTGGTACGCGGTAAGCAGTCTTGGCATGATCACCACTTACCGCGTGGAGCCTCCTGACCGCTCCGGGCCCAGGGAAACGACTGTTTCCAACAGATCACAGGGAATGTGAGATCTTCCACCTCCCGCGTCCTGCCATCTGAGCGTGCGACCCCGGCCGGCTCCGCGCGCCGGGCCCGGCCGGCTGTCAGTGCTGTCGGCGGCGCTGAAACAGCACTGACAGCCGGCCGCACCCACCGCTTCACGCCGGCGGGCGCGTCACGGCCGGGACCCGGCAGTGGCTCGCGGTGCGCCGCGAAACGGCGGGAAATGTGTTCGGGAACGCTCATACGCGTACCGGGAATAGGGGTTTCCCAGAAAGGGAGAGAAATCCCTCAGTCCGGTGGCGTCCAATCGGTGACCGGATCCAGATGGCGGCCCAGCATTCGCGGGCGCATGTGATTGAGCGCGGCGTCGCGGGCGCGCAGCGCGAGCCGGCCGCGGGCCTGGACCACCGCGGACATCCGCCGGTTCTGCCGGACCACCGTGGTGGTGCGCGGGCGGCGCACCCGGCTGTAGGACTCGACGGCCGCGATCAGCTCCCCGCCCGGCCCGGCCGTGGCGGTCAGCGAACGCAGCGTCGCCACGTCCTCGAACGCCAGGCACGCGCCCTGACCCAGATGGTGCGGCATCGCGTGGGCGGCGTCACCGATCAGCACCACCCCACCGGCGCCCGCGGCGAAACCGTAGGAGCGCGGCAACGGCCGCAGCTCCCGGACGCCCTGCGGAACCAGATCCTCCGGCCGGGTCGCGTCCAGCAGCGCGCCGACCGGCTCGTGCCAGCCGGCGAACCAGCGGCGCAACAGGGCCAGCTGAGTGGCCGGCGACTCGGGACGCGCCGCACCGGCGGCCGTCGCCACCCAGTAGACACCGCCCCGGCCGGCGGCGCGGTCACCGAGCGGGATCGCCACGAACCGGTAGCCGGCGCCGAGCGTCTCCCCGCCCAGGCTGCGGTCACCGTCCAGCCGCGGCACCCGGAACCCGGGGATGACCGCCTGCCAGGCGGCGAACCCGGAACCGACGGCCACCGCCTCGGGCGCCACCGCGGCACGGACCCGGCTGTCGATGCCGTCCGCACCGACCAGCAGATCCGCCTCGACCATGGTGCGGCCGTCGCCGACCGCGGGCCGCTGCCGCCGGCCCACCCGGACCGTGGTCGCCTCGAAACCGGTCCGGATCTCGGCGTCCCCGAGACCCGCGACCAGCGCGTCGAACAGATCCTCCAGGTGCACGACCGCCGGGGCCGGGCCGGCGCCCGGCCGGGACCGGGGCGCGACCAGCCACTGCCCGTCCGGGCGGCGCACGCCGCCGTCCGGCAGCGGCGACGCGATCGCGGTCCAGCCGCCGTCCGGATCCAGCGCCTCCAGAGCCCGCAGGCCGGTCGGCCAGAGCACCACGGCGGCCGGCGGCGCGGCCACCCGCTCCGCGCGTTCCAGCACGGTCACCCGCCAGCCGGACCTCGACAGCGCGCCCGCGGCGGCCAGGCCGGCCATCCCGGCGCCCACCACCACGGCCGTACGCATGAGGGTCAGCTCTCGTCGGACGAGGGGGTGTCGCCGGCCGTCGCCGACACCGCGTCGTTCTGCTCCACGGGCGGCAGGATGTGGGTGCGCTGGTACACCTCGAACCGCTCCCGGCTGACCACCTGGTAGGCGATCGGCATCTTGCGGGCGGCGTCCTTCGCGTCGCCGGACACGTCCACCTGCGAGACGTCGCTCGCCGGCGCCTCGGACGGCTCGGGGGCGGTCTCCGGGGCGTCGATCGGCACCACGTACTCGCGGGGGCCCTTCACCACGAGGAAGTAGATCAGCGCGCCGGCGAAGACGGCGACCGAGACGAACACGTTGAGACGGACGCCGAAGAAGGAGTTCGCCTCGTCGACGCGCAGCATCTCGATCCACAGGCGGCCGGCGGTGTAGGCCATCACGTACAGCGCGAAGGCCCGGCCACGGCCGAACTTGAACTTGCGGTCCAGCAGCCAGACCAGGGCGGCGACACCCAGGTTCCAGATCACCTCGTACGCGAACGTCGGGTGGTAGAGGTCCGGCTTCGTCACCGGCTCGCCGTCGATCACCGTGGCGTGGCCCGGGTTCGCCGAGTCCATCTCGTGCACCTCGAGGCCCCACGGCAGGGTGGTGACCTTCCCGTACAGCTCGTTGTTGAACCAGTTGCCGAACCGGCCGATCGCCTGCGCCACCGGCAGCGCGGGCGCGAGGGCGTCGGCGAACACGCTCAGCGGCAGGCCGATCTGGCGCGACGCGATCCAGGCGCCCACCGCGCCACCGGCGACCGCGCCCCAGATGCCGAGACCGCCCTCCCAGATATAGAGGGCCCGGATCGGGTCGCCGCCGGCGCCGAAATACTCCTGCGGGGAGGTGATCAGGTGGTAGATCCGGGCGCCGACGATGCCGAACGGCACCGCCCAGACCACCATGTCCAGCGAGGTCCACGGCGCCACCCCCCGGTGGCGCAGCCGCTGCTCCATCAACAGGGTCGCGACGACCATGCCGGCGATGATGCAGAGCGCGTACGCCCGGATCGGGAACCCGAGAAGGTGCCACACCGACTCGGTGGGACTGGGGATGGCGGCGATGTTCACGGGTGCACACGCTACCGCTGGAGAACCGATATGGGATGCCCAGGGCACCGGCTATTTCCGGCCGGTGCCCTGTTCGCTCAGCGGTCCCGGACCCCGTCGGCCAGTTCGGCGCTCAGGGCACGCAGATCACGCAGACCGGCGGCCCGGTCGGGCGCCTCCAGCACGCACCGGATCAGGGCGCTGCCCACGATCACGCCGTCGGCGAAGGCGGCCACCTCGGCGGCCTGCCTGCCGTTGCCGACGCCCAGGCCGACACCGACCGGCATCTCCGGGTCGATCGACCGGATCCGGGCGACCAGCTCGGGCGCCTGCGAGGACACCGCCTTGCGGGCGCCGGTGACGCCCATCAGCGCGGTGGCGTAGACGAAGCCCCGGCAGTTCTCCAGGGTCATCGCGATCCGCTCGTCGGTCGACGACGGCGCCACCAGGAACGTCCGGTCGATCCGGTGGGCGTCGGACGCGGCGATCCACTCGGCCGCCTCGTCCGGGATCAGGTCCGGCGTGATCAGACCGGTGGCCCCGGCCGCGGCCAGATCCCGGGCGAACGCGTCGACACCGTACTTCTCGATCGGGTTCCAGTAGGTCATCAGCACGACCGTGGCGCCCGCGGACGCCACCGCCTCGATGATCTTCAAGGTGTCCCGGGTGCGGACGCCGTTGGCGAGCGCGATGTCGCTGGCCCGCTGGATGACCGGGCCGTCCATCACCGGGTCCGAGTACGGCAGCTCGACCTCGATCACGTCGCAGCCGGCCTCGTGCATCGCGATCATCTGCTCGATGCTGTGCTCGACCGTCGGGAACCCGGCCGGCATGCAGCCGACCAGCACCGAGCGGTTCTCCGCCTTCGCCTTCGCGAACGTCTGCGCGATACTCACGTGTTCTCCCCCGGTACGACCGTCTCCACCTGGTCCAGCAGGCCGAAGTAGGCGCCGGCGGTGTGCACGTCCTTGTCGCCGCGACCGGACAGGTTCACCACGATCGTCGGGGTCCGGCCGAGTTCCTCGCGCAACCGCGGGGCGATCTTCGCGGCGCCGGCCAGGGCGTGCGAGCTCTCGATCGCCGGGATGATCCCCTCGGTACGGCAGAGCAGCTGGAACGCGCTCATGGCCTCGGCGTCGGTGACCGGCTCGTAGACCGCCCGGCCGGTGTCGTGCAGCCAGGCGTGCTCCGGGCCGACACCCGGGTAGTCCAGGCCCGCCGAGATCGAATGCGACTCGATGGTCTGGCCGTCGTCGTCCTGCAGCAGGTAGGTGCGGTTGCCGTGCAGCACGCCGACCGACCCACCGGTGATCGACGCCGCGTGCCGGCCGGTCTCCACCCCGTCGCCGCCGGCCTCGAAGCCGTACAGCCGGACACTCTCGTCGGGCACGAAGGCGTGGAAGATGCCGATCGCGTTCGACCCGCCGCCCACGCAGGCGGCCACCGCGTCCGGCAGCCGGCCGAGCTGCTCCAGGCACTGGGCCCGGGCCTCGACGCCGATGCCGCCCACGAAGTCGCGCACCAGCTCCGGGAACGGGTGCGGCCCGGCCGCCGTCCCGAGCAGGTAGTGGGTGGTCTCGACGGTGGAGACCCAGTCGCGCAGCGCCTCGTTGAGCGCGTCCTTCAGGGTGCGGGAGCCGTTGGTCACCGGGATCACGGTCGCGCCCAGCATCCGCATCCGGGCCACGTTCAGCGCCTGCCGCTGGGTGTCGGTCTCGCCCATGTAGACGACGCACTCCAGGTCCAGCAGGGCGGCCGCGGTCGCGCTGGCCACGCCGTGCTGGCCGGCGCCGGTCTCGGCGATCACCCGGGGCTTGCCCATCCGCTTGGCGAGCAGCGCCTGGCCCAGCACGTTGCGCACCTTGTGCGCGCCGGTGTGGTTCAGGTCCTCCCGCTTCAGCAGGATCTCCGCGCCCAGCGCCTCGGACAGCCGGGGCGCCCGGTACAGCAGCGACGGCACGGCCGCGTAGTTGAGCAGCAGATCCTGGAAGCGGGCCTGGAACTCCGGGTCCCGCTTCGCCGACCGGTACGCCGCGTCCAGCTCGTCCAGCGCCTTGATCAGCGCCTCGGGCACGAACCGTCCGCCGAACCGGCCGAAGTGCCCGGCCAGGTCCGGCAGGCTCGGCGCGCTCACCGCACCGGCCTCGGGGTCGCCGGGTGGTTGCCGGCGTTGACCAGCTCGGCCACCGCGTCGCGCGGCGACTTCTGCGTCACCAGACCCTCACCGACCAGCACCGCGTCGGCGCCGGCCGACGCGTACCGGATCAGGTCGTGCGGGCCGCGCACCCCGGACTCGGCGATCTTCACGACGTTCTGCGGAAGTCCGGGCGCGATGCGCTCGAACACCGACCGGTCCACCTGGAGGGTGCGCAGGTCCCGGGCGTTGACGCCGATGACCTTCGCGTTCGCCTCCAGCGCCCGATCCGCCTCCTCCTCGTTGTGCACCTCGACGAGGGCCGTCATGCCCAGCGACTCGATGCGCTCGAGGAGGCCGACCAGAACGTTCTGCTCCAGTGCGGCGACGATCAGCAGGACCAGGTCGGCGCCGTGCGCGCGGGCCTCGTGCACCTGGTAGCTGGAGACCACGAAGTCCTTGCGCAGGACCGGGATCCGGACCGCGGCACGAACCGCGGCGAGGTCGTCGAGCGAGCCCCCGAACCAGCGGCCCTCGGTGAGGACGCTGATGCAGCGGGCGCCGCCGGCCGCGTACTCCCCGGCCAGCTCGGCCGGGTCGGGGATGTCGGCGAGCGCGCCCTTGGACGGCGACGCCCGCTTCACCTCGGCGATCACCGCCACTCCGGGCTTGCGCAACGCCGCGTACGCGTCGATCGCGGGCGGCGCCGCCGCCGCGAGCTCGCGCACCCTCTCCAGGGGCATCGCCGCCTGCCGCGCCGCCACGTCCTCCCGGACGCCGGCGAGGATCTCCTCGAGCACGTTCTGCGAAGCCGCTCCGCGAGCGGGTCCGCCACCGCCCGCTTCCGCCTGATCGGATGTCACCTAATGACTCCCCTCTCCGGGTGTCTTCGGCCTGATGCTAGGAGGTGACAGGGTGTGACGGCCTCCTGGGGGTATGGCGCGCCTCACGGAATGGACTGCGGCATAATGCCAGGCTGCCCGGCGCCGATGTCTCATCCCTCACATGGTGACGCCGCTCGCGCCCCGCTGTGCTGGGGCACTTCCACCGTTCGGCCGATGCCACTCCGCGTTGACACGGGTGTCACCGTGCGGAAATAGGACTCGGCCATCATGTGACTCGGGCAGACTTGTCCCGGCGCCGTCAGGACGCCGTCAGCCAGCCGGACGATTGATGCGGAGTCGACCCATGGCCACCGACATGCTGAACCAGCCGATGAATTTCGCCGCCGTCTCACGGGTCCTGGTGTCCGTCGCGGCCGAGGTCGCCACCGGGGTGCAGCGCGCCGTCGTCGGATCGGACAACGTGCGGACCGCGCGCGACAACGCGTGGGACGCCATCCAGGCCGACCGGGCCCGGGCCGCCGCCCGCGCGGAGACCGCCCGCGCGGTCGCCGCCATGATCGCCACCCGTCCGGCCGCCCGGCCCCGCCGCGCCCGCTCGCTCGCCGTCTGACCCGACTCTTCCGGGGGACCTCTTACGGGTGATCCGGGCCGCGCGCGGTCGGGTCGTCCCCCCGGTCGAGGGCGTCCCACAGTTCCCGGGTTCCGTCCACCGACTCCGCGGCGGTGGGCGCGGTGCGCTCGTACCGGGCGGACATGGCCGGCCAGAGATGGCCGTGACGCGCCGCCAGCAGGCCGCCCACCGCGACGGCCGCGCCGCCCAGCAGGCACAGCACCGGCCAGATCGAGCCGGCCGCCCCGGCCGCGCCGGGATCGAGCGTGACCCGGGCCAGCACGGCGCCCGCCACGATCCCCGCCGCGGCGCCGATCAGCAGCACCCCGAGCAGCCGCCGGGCCACGCCGCGGGTGGCCAGCAGCGCGCCCGTCCCGGCGAGCGCCACCACGGCCAGACCGATCAGCCAGGGCTCCACGTCGGCGCCGGTCTGCTCGGCCCGCAGGTCGGACAGGCCCGGCCGCCGCTCCACCTGGACCGCCCACACCCGGGTGGCCGCGTAGAGCGCGAGACCGGCCCCGGCCAGGCAGGAGACGACCGCGACCAGCGGACCCTTGCGGCTCATCGGGCGGCGCGCAGGGTTTCGGCCGAGGCTATGGCGGCCAGCACGGCGGCGGCCTTGTTGCGGGTCTCCTGCTCCTCGGCGGCCGGGTCGGAGTCGGCCACGATGCCGGCGCCGGCCCCCACGTACGCCACCCCGTCCTTGATCAGCGCGGTCCGGATGGCGATGGCCATGTCCATGTCACCGGCGAAGCCGAAGTAGCCCACCGTCCCGCCGTAGAGGCCGCGCCGGGTCGGCTCCAGGCTCTCGATGATCTCCATGGCCCGGACCTTCGGCGCCCCGGACAGGGTGCCGGCCGGGAACGTGGCGGCCAGCGCGTCGAACGCCGACCGGTCCTCGCGCAGCCGCCCGACCACGGTCGACACGATGTGCATGACGTGGCTGTACCGCTCGATCCGGGCGAACTCCGGCACCTCGACGCTGCCCGGCTCGCAGACCCGGCCCAGGTCGTTGCGGCCCAGGTCGACCAGCATCACGTGCTCGGACCGTTCCTTCGGGTCGGCCAGCAGCTCGGCGGCGAGCGCCGCGTCCTGCTCGGGGGTGGCGCCGCGCCAGCGGGTGCCGGCGATCGGGTGCAGCAGCGCCGTCCGGTTGGCGCTGACCTTGAGATGCGCCTCCGGCGACGAGCCGACGATGTCGAAGTCGTCGAAGCGCAGCAGGTACATGTACGGGCTCGGGTTGGTGGCCCGCAGCACCCGGTAGACGTCCAGCGGGTCGGCGTCGGTGGGCCGCTCGAACCGCTGCGCCACCACGATCTGGAAGCACTCGCCGGCCCGGATCGCCTCCTTGGCCTCCTCGACCGCCTTCTGGTACTCCCCCGGAAGGGTCCGGCTGACCGGCTCCCCGGCCGGGCGGCGCTCGACCGTCGACACCATCGGCGGCGTGGGCCGCGACAGCGCGGTGGTCATCGCGTCCAGCCGGCCGACGGCCTGGTGGTAGGCCGCCCGCCGGGCCGCGTCGTCGGCGTCCTCCGGCAGCACCGCGTTGGCCACCAGCAGCGCCGAGCCCTCGTGGTGGTCCAGCACCACCAGGTCGGTGGCCAGCATCATGCCGAGCTCGGGCAGCCGCAGGTCGTCGGCCGCGGTGGACGGCAGCCGCTCGAACCGGCGGACCAGGTCGTAGCCGAGGTAGCCGACCATGCCCCCGGTCAGCGGCGGCAGGGCCTCGTCGGCGGCCGGGCCGCCGGTCAGCGCGGCCACCGTCTCGCGCAGGGCCACGACCGGATCACCCCCCAGAGGTACGCCGTCCGGAGGCGAACCGAGCCACTCCGCCTGCCCGTAGCGCTCGACCAGGGTGGCCGCGCTGCGCACCCCGACGAACGAGTACCGGGACCAGGCCAGGCCCTGCTCCGCCGACTCGAGCAGGAAGGTGCCCGGGCCGCCGGCCAGCTTGCGGTAGACGCCCACCGGGGTCTCGCCGTCGGCCAGCAGCTTGCGGGTGACCGGGACGACCCGGCGCCTCGTGGCGACGAACGCCGCCTCGTCGGGGACGGTCGCTCCGCTGGTCACTGTGCCTCCAACAGGTCGTCGGTGAAGCAGGTGTGGGTGCCGGTGTGGCAGGCGGCGCCGGTCTGCACGACGGTGACCAGCAGCGCGTCGCCGTCGCAGTCCAGCGAGACCCGTTTGACGTGCTGGTGGTGACCGGAGGTGGCGCCCTTCACCCAGTACTCCCCGCGGCTGCGCGACCAGTAGGTGGCGCGGCCGGTGGTCAGCGTGCGGCGCAGCGCCTCGTCGTCCATCCAGGCGAGCATGAGCACGTCGCCGGTGCCGTGTTCCTGCACGATCGCCGCGACGAGACCGTCGGGCGTGCGCTTGAGGCGGGCGGCGATCGCCGGGTCGAGGATGGTCTCAGCTTCGGGCACGGACTGGATTCTCCCCCATCGCCTCCGCAAGCCGTAACGACCCGCTGCGGGGCCCACGATCCGGTAACCGGGGATGTGCGGGACGATCCGGGGCGGTACCGTCGCCCAGAGCGCCCGCCCTGCACCACCAGCGGCATGCGGCAATCCCGGCGGGCGCCGCCTCGCGACGGGAGTGGTGAACCCCAATGGAGCCGACGTCCAGCCACGACAACACGCGGCCCTCGCCCGGGCTCGCCCGGTTCTGGCAGGTCCGTCCGGATACGGATGATCCGGAGCCGCCCATCGCACCGCCCGAGCCGCTGGAGACGCCCGCCGACCTGCTCGCCGGGTCGAAGCTCGGCACCTTCCGCAGCCGGCCCATCCCCCCGCTGGCGCCGATCGCCTCGGCGGGCAGCCCGGCGGACCCGTTCGGACTGAACCGCGCGGCCGCCCGGAGCGGGTCCACCGGCGGCCGTCCGACGCCCGGTCCACCGGCCCGGGAAAGGCACGGCGATCCTGATCACTCAGTGCCTTCGGACGACGAGCCGGAGGCTCCGCAGGACGTAAAGTCCTCCGAACCCGAGGGCGTCGGGGGCTTCGGCCTCGGCGGGCGTGCCGGGAGGTTCCTCTTCGGCGACCGGGACGGCGACGATCCCGCGACGGTGGCGGCGGAGGACGGCGACGAGGAGCCCGAGGCCTCCCCGGACGGCCCGGAGCCGGCCGGCGAGGCGACGGCGGACGCCGACGCCGATCAGGACGCCGCCGAGGTGGCGGAACCCAGCGACGAGAACGGACGTGAGGACATGAACGGACGGGCAGGGGCGCCCGGCTACGCGCCGGCCGGCGACGCGGCCGCGGACGCGGCGGCCGAGGCGACCGAGGAGACGCCGGGCCAGATCCCGGCGGAGCCGCAGCGGCCCGCCGCCGGCTGGGCCAGCGTCCCCGGCGCCACGCAGCCGGTCACGCCGGTCCCGGACGGGCCGGTCTCCGGCGCCCCGGTGTCGCCGGCCTACGCGCCGAACCCGTACACGGTCGCCGACTTCACCCCGGACCACCCGGCCGGCACCCTGCATCCGGTCTCCGGCCAGCCGGGCGGCCCGGAGGGCCAGAACGCCGAGCCGGCCGACCCGGCGGTGCCCGCCCCGGTGTCGCCGGCGCAGGTGCAGATCCCGGCCACCCGGCCGCCGGCCGAGGACACCTCCGGCTACGCGGACCTGCCGCCGGCAACCGAGGGCGGCTTCGGGTTCGTCCCGTCCGGCTACAGCCTGGGCCGGCAGCCGGAGGCGTACGGCGTGGCCTCGGTCACCCCGGCCGCTCCCGCCGCTCCCGATTTCCCGTCCTTCCCCGGCGGTGACGCCCTGGGCGGCCTCACGGTGAGCATCCCGGGCCTGCGCGCCCGGGAGGAGGCGGTCGAGGAGCAGATCCCGTCGGCTCGCCGCTCGGCCAGCCTGGAGGACGTGGAGCCGGTGCGCCGCGCGGGCCGCCGGGCCCGTGAGGAGGAGGCGGAGGAGCCGGCCGCGGAACCGGCCGCCGAGGAGCCGCAGCCGGTGATCGGCCGGACCATCTGGGACGAGGACGCGGCCCGGCACTTCCGGGCGGCGTGGCACGAGGTGAAGGCCGAGTTCGTCGACGACCCGGAGCGGGCCCTGACCCGGGCGCACGACCTGCTCACCGACGCGGTCAACGAACTGACCGAGGTGCTGCTCGCCGAGCGCGACGAGCTCGACCCGCTGCGCGGCACCGGCACGCCGGACACCGAGAGCATGCGGATGGCGATGCGCGGCTACCGGGAATTCCTGGACCGGATCCTGTCCCTGTGACGGGAATCGCGGAAGAGTAGTGGGCCCTGCCACCCGCGGCACCGGGTGGCAGGGCAGAGGCCGGGCTCCCGCGGCCTGACGGCGGCAGAAGGTTGGGCCGCGGGAGCCCGCCTCGATCAGGGGGTCCTCAGGCGGCGCTGTCGCAGCAGCGGCGGCAGAGGACCGGGTGCAGCAGGTGTGCCAGGTCGTGCCGGTCGGTGACCGGGCGCGGGAAGGCGAGGCGGGCGCTGCGGCCGCCCATGCGGACCAGGAAGCCGTAACGGTCCAGCCGTACCACCTTGGGCTCGTCGCCGGGGCGGGCGGCCGCACCCAGCTGACGGCGGACGTAGTCGCTCATCTCGGCCATGTGGTGATCGGCCAGGTCGGCGATCAGGTCGAACTCGACGGTCCGCAGCGGGTCCGGGGTGGCCTCGGCGTAGTCGTCCGGGTCGATCTCGACGAGCTTGTCGTTGCGCTCGTGACGGACCTCGGCGACCTCCATCCGGTAGAGGCTCTGACCGTCGCCGATGTCCAGCAGGTCGCCGCAGGCGTCGGTTTCCGCGTAGTCCAGGGCCGCGGCCCGGGCGTCGTCGCCGGACAGTTTCGCGGCCCAGCCGGAGACCCAGATCCGGCCCAGCGAGGGCGAGGAGGCCATCGGCGGAACGTCCCGGATGTCCAGTACCAGGGCGGTGTCGTCGTTGCCCTCCTGTGGGCGCAGAGCGCCGGCGAGGGTACCCTCGCTAGGCACTAGCAGAAGCACGCGTCCCTGTGCATCGGTGACGTGCCGGACCGGAGTCGGGCCGGGACGGCAGGCGATGTGGGCGACGGCGGGCAGGTGACCGGCGGCGAGCGTGCGCGCGATCTCGGCGGGACTGGGTTGCATGACGAGCACCTCCGGGCACCGGTTAGGCTTACCTAAGTTAGGCAAGGCTTACCGTAACAGGAGATCGCAGTTGAACAACTCTCGACCCAAAGCCAAGCTCTCCCGAGCTCTCGGCATCCCTCTGACGCGTAAGTGCGTCAAGTACTTCGAGCGGCGCCCGTTCCCGCCGGGCGTGCACGGCCGTGGCCGGCGTAAGAGCTCGGACTACCAGGTCCGGCTGCTCGAGAAGCAGCGCCTGCGCCACCAGTACAACATCAGCGAGGTCCAGATGCGGGCCGCGTACGACGCCGCCCACAAGGCCGAGGGCAAGACCGGCGAGACGATGGTCACGCTGCTCGAGCGCCGCCTGGACGCGACGGTGTTCCGCGCCGGTTTCACCCGGACCATCTACCAGGCCCGCCAGCTGGTCGTGCACGGTCACTTCACCGTGGACGGCAAGAAGGTGGACCGCCCCGGCTACAAGCTCAAGCCGGGTCAGGTCATCGAGGTCAAGGAGACCAGCCGCTCCAAGCCGCCGTTCCAGATCGCGGCGACCGGCACCCACATCGACGGCCCGACCGCGCCGTACCTGTCGACCGTTCTCGAGGAGCTGCGCACCACGGTGATCCGTGCCCCGCAGCGCTCCGAGGTCCCGGTGCTCTGCGACGAGCAGCTGGTCGTCGAGTACTACGCCCGATAAGCAACAGGCTCTTGAATCGCTGAAATGGCGGGCCTCTCGCCGCGGCTGCGCGAACCGTGCAGCCGCGGCGGGCGACGCGCTCATCTCACCGGCGCACCACGAAAGCCGGTCAGCGTGTTTGTTCCAACCAGCTGGCGTAGAGCTTGGCGTAGATCGAATCCTCCTCGGTGAGGAGGACGGAGTGCGGGCCGCGTTGCACGACGCGGCCCGCATCCACCACGATGACCTCGTCGGCGGCCTGAGCCGTCGACAATCGATGCGCGATGGCGACCGTGGTCCGGCCCCGGGTCACCAGTTCGAGCGCGTGCTGCAAACGGACCTCGGTGGCCGGGTCGACGGCGCTGGTCGCCTCGTCCAGCACCAGCAGGTCGGGGTCCGCGACGTACGCCCGGACCAGCGCGACGAGCTGGCGCTCCCCGACGCTGAGCGCCTCCCCGCGCTCCCCCACCGGGGTGTCGAGCCCGGCCGGCAGGCCGGCGAGCCAGTCCCCCAGCCCCAGTTCCGTGAAAGCCTCCCGCAGCTGCCCGTCGGTGAGCGCGGGCTCGGCGAACCGGATGTTCTCGGCGATCGTCGCGTCGAACAGGAACCCGTCCTGGGGCACCATCACCACCCGCGACCGCAGCGACGAGAACCGCACCGCGGTCAACGGCACCCCGGAGAGCAGGACCGTGCCCTCGGCCGGGTCCATCAACCGGGTGAGCAGCTTGGCGAAGGTGGTCTTGCCGCTGCCGGTCTCGCCGACCACCGCGTACTTGCGCCGCGCCCCCAGTTCCAGGTCCACGCCGGAGAGCACGATCGGGCCGCCCGGATAGCGGAACGACACGTCCCGGAAGCGCACCGACAGCGGGCCGGCGGGCAGCTCCACGCCCTCGTCGTCGGGGTCCGCCACGTCCGGGTCGACGTCCAGCACGTCCAGGATGCGCCGCCAGCCGGCCACCGCGTTCTGCGCCTCGTTGAGCTGCTCGGTGGCGATCTGCACCGGCTGGATGAAGAGCGTCACCAGGAACAGGAACGCTGTGAGCCGGCCGACCGTCAGGTCACCGGCCACCCCGAGCAGGGTGCCGACGACGACCACCCCGGACAGGGCCAGGCCGGCGCCGATCTCCCCGCTGGAGAAGCTGGTGACGCTGGTGCGCATGGCCCGCTGCTGGGCGGTCCGCAGATCGTCCACGGCCGTGTCGATGCGCCTCCCGGTGCGCCCGGCCACCCCGAACGAGCGGATCACCGTGGCGCCCACCACGCTCTCCGCGACGGCGCCGAGCAGCACGCCGTTGCGCTCGCGGACCGTCCGGTAGACCGACGCCAACCGCCTCTGGAACAGCCGGATCACCGCCACGGCCGGGCCGAAGGCGAGCAGCACCACCAGGGTGAGCTGCCACGAGTACGCGAACATCACCACCGAGGAGACGATCAGCTGACCGCTGGCGAGCATCAGCTGCACGCCGCCGGTCTGCAGGAACACCGAGATCTGGTCCACGTCGCCGGTGACCCGGGAGACCATCGAACCGCGCCGCTCGGACTGCTGGTGCAGCATCGACAGGTCATGGATGTGCCGGAAGGTCCGCGACCGCAGCCCGCCCAGCGCCGTCTCGCTGACCGTGAACAGCCGCCGGGTCATCAGGAAGCCGCAGAACGTCGACACGGCCAGCACCATCAGGGTGATCGACACGTAGCCCAGCACGATCCGGGTGTCCGGGCCGGACGGGCCGTTGATGCCGTGGTCGATGCACTGCTGCACGGCGACCGGCACCGACACCCGGCCGGCCATCTGGAGCACCGCCAGCGCGATCGTGCCGGCCAGCCCGGTCCGCAGCTCCGGCGACAGCGCCAGCCCGCGCCGCAGGGTGGAGAAAGTCCCGACGTCGCTCATGCCGTCACCTCCGCTTCGCTCCGGCGCCGACATGAGTTCAGAACCGAGCCCGATGGTTCGCTCGCAAGCTCGCTCACTTGTCCGCCTTCTCGTACGCCGTGACCAGTTCCCGGTACCCCTCCTGGGTGGCCATCAGCTCCTGGTGCGTGCCGGTCGCCACGACCCGGCCCTGATGCAGGTAGACCACCTCGTCGGCGAGCGCGATGCTGGCCCGCCGGTACGCCACCACCAGCAGCGACGTCCCCGCCGCACGCAGCGCGCCGAGGATGGCCGCCTCCACCCGCGGGTCGACCGCGCTGGTGGCGTCGTCGAGCACCAGCAGCCGGGGCCGCCCGGCCAGCGCCCGGGCCAGGGTGAGCCGCTGCCGCTGCCCGCCGGACAGCGAGGTGCCGCGCTCGCCGACCGCGGTGTCCAGCCGCTCCGGCAGCCCGCCGGTGAACCGTTCGGCCTGGGCCAGCCGCAGCGCCGCCCACACGTCGTCGTCGCCGATGCCGGGCCGGTCCAGCGACACGTTGCCGCGGACCGTGTCGTCGAACACGAACGGGATCTGCGGCACCAGCGCGCTCGCCCCGGCCAGCGCCGCCGCCGACAGGTCGGGCAGTTTCACCCGGTCGAGGGACACGTTGCCGGAATCCGGGTCGACCAGGCGCAACGCCAGCGCGGCGATCGTGGACTTGCCGGAGCCGGTCGCGCCGACCAGGGCCACCGTCCGGCCCGCCGGTACGGTGAAACTCACCTCGGACAGCACCGGCGGCCCGCCCGCGTACCGGTAACCGACCCGGTCGAACCGCAGCTCGGCCGGGCCGTCGCCGGGCAGCTCGCCCTCGCCGTACCGGAGATCGCCCTCCGCCGACAGCACCGCCTGGACCCGGTCCCATCCGGCCACGCTGCGCGGCAGCTCGCCGATCACCCACCCGATCGCGCGCACCGGGAACGCCAGCACCGTGAACAGGAAGGCCACGCTGATCACCTCGGACACGGTGACCGCGCCGGTCTGCAACCGCCAGGTGCCGAGCACCAGCACGGCCAGGGTGCCGACGCTGGGCAGGCTCTCCATCAGCGGGTCGAAGACGCCGCGCAGCCGGCCGACCGCGACCAGGGCGTCGCGCAGCTCGGTGACGAAGACGGCGAACCGGCGCGACTCGTCGGCCTCCCGGCCCATCGTCTTGACCACCAGGGCGCCGTCGAAGCTCTCGTGCGCCACAGTGGCGACCTTGGCCCGCATCCGCTGGGCGTGGATCTGCCGCGGCGACATCCGCCGCGAGTAGAAGAAATTCAGCGCGAACAGCGCCGGGAACAGCGCGACACCGACCATGGCCAGCACCCAGTCGGTGGCGAACAGCGTGATCATCGCGCCGAGCAGCATCACGATCGTGCCGACCGCGAACGGCAGCGGCGCGATCGGCGCGAACGCCGCCTCGACGTCGGAGCCGGCGTTGGACAGCAGCGAGCCGGTGGCGTGCCGCTGATGCCACTCCGGCGGCAGCGACAGATAGCGGCGGGTCACCGCCCGCCGGTACCGCGCCTGCAGCCGGAACTGCATGAACCCGGCCCCGAGCCGGCGGGCGAAGATGCTCGCCACCCGCAGCCCGCTGATCCCCAGCAGGGCCGCGACGGCCAGCGCGAGGCCCGCGGCGCTCACCCGGTGTGCGGCGAAGGCGGGCGCCACGACATGGCCGATCAGAAAGCCGACGACGTACGAGTTGGCGACGATGAGAAGTCCGAAGAGGCTGCTGCCCAGCGAGCTGACGACGAAGAGCCGTGGCTCCGCCCGGATCGCTTTCCCGAGCACCCGCAGTCCCCGTCCCAGCACGTCGTTGCCGGTACCGCTGCTCAATGTCCTACCTGACTGGTAAGTGTTCGCCGGCGCGACCGGCCTTACCCGTCCATCCTGCCGCCCACACCGGCCGTTTACAGTGTGGCCACAATTACACCGTCTGCCTCCGCAGCCACCCGGACACCGGGCGGCGACCACGCGACCGGCCGGTTAAGCTCCCCGCCGCATGATCATCTATGAAAGGGCTCCCATGCGGCGTACGCTGCTTCCGACCGTGCTCGCGGCGCTGGTCCTGGCCGGTTGCGGCACCGGCCCGTCCCCGGCCGCCTCGGTGAACGACTCCTCGTCCGCGGCCCCCACCGCCTCGTCCCCGTCCACCGCCACGTCACCGGCCGGGCCGTCCGTGCTGCTCGGCGACTACGACGCCGGGCGGGACGCCGAGGACGACATCGTCAAGGCCCTCGCCGCGGCCGGGAAGTCCGGGCGCAACGTGATCGTCGATTTCGGGGCCGACTGGTGCCTGGACTGCCGGGTGCTCACCAAGCTGTCCGCCGACCCGGCGGTGAACGCCAAGCTGGTCGCCGGCTTCGAGGTGGTCAGCGTCGACGTCGGCGAGTTCGACCGCAACCTGGACGTGGCCGACCGGGTCGGCGTGGACCTGGAGAGCAGCGGCATCCCGGCACTCGTGGTGCTCACCCCGGCCGGCAAGGTGAAGGTGGCCACCAACGACGGTTCGTTCGCGTCAGCCCGCTCGATGGCCGCGGCCGACGTCGACGCGTTCCTGACGCGGTGGGCGCCGGCCGCGAAGTGAGGGCCCTCGCCGCGGTGCTCGCGATCCTGACGCTGAGCGCCTGTTCCGCCTCACCGGCGCCGGTGCCCGAGATGGCCGGCCGCTACGAGGGCGGAGGCGTCACCGTGGAACTCGCCGTACGCGCCGGCCTGCTCACCGCCACCTTCACCCCGCCCGACGGCTTCCACCTGTACAGCATGGACCTCCCGGCCGGGGGCGTGGACGGCATCGGCTTCCCCACCGTGGCGCGGCCCGGCGGCGCGCTGACCCCCACCGGGCCGGTCACCGCCGACCGGGCGGTCACCGAGCTGCGACCCGCCGGCCTCGGCCTCGTGGTGCCGGTCTATCCCGACGGGCCGGTCACGCTCACCGTGCCGGTCCGGGCCGGAGCGGGCGATCAGCACGAGGTGACCGTCGGATACGCCGCGTGCAGTGCGGGTTCCTGTCTCCCGCCGGTCACCGGGGAGCAGGTCGTTCTGCATACCATCGACCGATGACCAACTATGCCCGCGCCGAGCGGGCGGCGCTCGCCGACCTGCTGTCGAGTGAGGGACCGGACGCGCCGACGCTCTGCACCGGCTGGACCACCCGGGACCTGGCCGCGCACATCGTGGTCCGGGACCGGCGGCCGGATTCCGCGGCGGGGCTGCTGATCCGCCCGCTGGCCGGGTACGGGGAGCGGGTGCGCCTGGCCCGCGCCGCCCTGCCGTACCCGGAACTGATCGCCCAGCTGCGCACCCCGCCGGTGTGGAGCCCGGTGAGCAACCCGCTGGTCGATCCGCTGGCCAACACCATGGAGATGTTCATCCACCACGAGGACGTCCGGCGCGGCGGCGGCACGTGGCAGCCCCGCACCCTGGACCGGGAGCTGGAGGCCGCTCTCTGGCGCAACGTCCGGCTGATCGCCAAGGCCGGGTTGCGCCGTCTCGGTGTCACCGCCGCGATCGAGCCGGCCGGGTTCCCGGCGGTCCGTGACAGCGCGGACCCGCAGGTCCGGGTCGCCGGTGACGTCGGCGAGCTGGCGGTGTTCTTCTTCGGCCGGCAGCGGGCCGCCCGGGTCACCGTCGACGGCCCGCCCGAGGTGGCGGAACGGCTCCGGACCGCCCGCCTGGGCATCTGAGCGGCCCATCGGAGGCGCCGGGAATTGGCTCGATCGACAGGCCGGTCCGGTCCTAGGTTCAAGCCCATGTCCCCTCGCTCCAACCTGTCCGTCGCCCAGGGCGCGGCGCTCTCCGTCGGTGCCGTCCTGGGCACCGGGCTGATCTCGCTGCCGGCGCTCGCCGCCGAGGCCGCCGGCCCCGCCTCGCTCGTCGCCTGGCTCGTCCTGATCGTCCTGTCCGCCCCGCTGGCCTGGACCTTCGCGGCGCTCGGCGCCCGCTACCCGGACGGCGGCGGGGTGTCCACCTACGCCCAGATGGCGTTCGGCCGGCGGGTGGCGGCCGCGGTCGGCTGGTGCTTCTACTTCGCCGTCCCGCTCGGCGCGCCGGTCGCGGTCGGTTTCACCGGCGGGTACGTCTCCGGCGTCCTGGGCGGCGGCCGGTTCACCGAACTGGCCGCCTTCCTGGCGATCGTCGGTACGGCGTACGCGATGAACTGGTTCGGTCTGCGCGTCTCCGGCCGGGTCCAGCTGGCCCTGTCGATCTGCCTGACCACCCTGCTGGTGGTCACCGTGGTGGCCGCCCTGCCGCACGCCGACCTCGCGAATCTGACCCCGTTCACCCCGCACGGCTGGACCGGGATCGGCGCCGCCGCGGCCCTGCTGGTGTGGGGTTTCGCCGGTTGGGAGGCGCTGTCCTCACTGTCCGGGGAGTACCGGAACCCGCGCCGCGACGTGCCCCGCGCCACCCTGATCGCGGTCGCCGTGGTCGGTGTCCTCTATCTGGCCGTCGCCACGGTCAGTGTGCTGGCCCTGGGCCCGGCGCTGGCCGGCAGCCGGGCGCCGCTGGCCGACCTGCTCGCGATCGGCCTGGGCGGCCCGGTCCGGATCGTCACCGCGATCGTGGCGGTGGTGCTCACCCTCGGGGCGGTCAACGCGTACTTCGCCGGCGCGAGCCGTCTCGGCGCGGCGCTGGCGGCCGAGGGCGCCCTGCCGGCCCGGGTGTTCGGCACCCAGCGCCGGTCGCTGACCCTCATTCTCCTGGGCAGCATCGTGGCCGTCCTGCTGCCGCTCGACCTGCACACCGCCGCCCTGCTGGTGACCGGCTGCTTCACGCTGGTGTACGTGATCGGCACGGCGGCCGCGTTGCGCCTGCTGCCGGCCGGCGGGTCGCGGGTGGTGGCCGGGATCGCGTTCGTGGCGGTCGGCGGGCTGCTCTGGCTCAACGGGTGGCCGGCGCTGTTCAGCCTGGTGATCGCCGGTGGCGCGGTGCTCCATCAGGCGGTCAGCGGCCGCGGCCGGGCCTCCTCGGTGAGCCCGGAGACGGTTCGCGAGGAGTCCTCGGCGTAGGCGGGGTCAGATCCGGCGGGCGCTGAGGGTGTCCCGGTCGATGAACGAGCCGGCGCCGACCGGGGCGGTGCACGCGTACGCCCCGGCGATGACCGCCCGGTCCATGCAGTCGTCGTCGCCGGCGCCGGACAGCCAGGCGGACAGGAACGCCGCCGCGAACGCGTCGCCGGCGCCGTTGGTGTCCACGATCGGCGCGCCGGGGTCGGCCGCGTCCCGGTGCGTCACGCCGTCCCGGGTGTACAGGTCGGCACCCTTGCCGCCGTTGGTCACCACGACCCTGGTGGCCACGCCCTCTGTCAGGATCCGCTCGGCGGCGCCGTCGGCGAGCTGCACGCCGCTCACGAAGACGATGTCGGCGCCGAGCGCGAAGTCCCGGTGGTGCGGGTTCTCGCCGTCCCAGTCGTGCAGGTCGGTGGAGATCGACACACCGGCTTCACGCAGCGGGGGCAGCAGGTGCCGGGCGTAGTCCATGATCGTCACGTGGACGTGCCGGACGTCCGCCGGCAGCGGCCGGTAGTACTCCACCGGCAGGCGGTATCCGGGGACGTCGCGCCCGTCGTACAGCGACAGCCGCCGGCCGTCCGGGCTCATCAGGTTGACCGCCCGGCGGGTGCCGGCCGGGGCGGGCGCGGCGCGCAGACCGATGCCCCATTCCGCGAAGGCCGCCCGGACCCGGCCGCCCGGCTCGTCGTCACCGACCGTGTCGATCACCGAGACCCGTTCACCGAGCGCCCGCAACGCCAGCGCCACACATGTTCCGGTGTGTGAGACGTGATCGAGGATGGGTCCCTGCGGCCGCGCCGAGTCCGCGCCGAGCACGGGCAGGTCCGCCACCGGCACCACGGTGTCGATGCCGGTACCGCCGATCACCAGGAATGTCATGGCGGCAAACCTAATGCGAGATGTGCGGTGCTCTGGACCCGGCCCGTCCGCTGACTAGGATGAGAGCGATTGTTACAGACTCTTCCGGTGATGCCGTGCGCCCATTACTGTGCGGTAACACTCACGTTACCTACCCCCCGTTCAGGTTGAAGGCGGCGCCCGATGGCTCTCGAGGTTCCCTACCGGTCGATCCCGGACATGCTCTTCCAGCGCGTGGCCAAGACCCCCGACGCTCAGGCCCTGGCCGGGCCGAACGCGACGGACACCGGCGCCGAGTGGCTGACCTGGCGGCAGGTGGGCGAGCGGGTCAAGGCGATCGGCGCCGGCCTGCGTGAGCTCGGTGTCGGCCTGGAGGACCGGGTCGCGATCCTGTCCAACACCCGGCTCGAGTGGATCCTCGCCGACCTGGGCATCAACGTGGCCGGCGCGGCCGCCACCACGGTCTACCCGACCACCGAGCCGGAGGACACCGCGTTCATCGTGTCCGACTCGGGCTCGAAGGTCCTGATCGCGGAGAACGCGAAGCAGGCCCTGAAGATCTCCGGCACGGAGACCGCCATCACCAAGGTGGTGCTGATCGACGGCCCGGCCGACGCCGGCGCCACCCCGCCGCAGATCACGCTCGCCGACCTGGAGCAGCTCGGCGCCGAGGCGCTGACCCGCGAGCCCAGCCTCATCGACGACGTGGTCGCCCAGCTCGGCCCGGACACCCTGGCCACCCTGATCTACACCTCCGGCACCACCGGCCGCCCCAAGGGCGTCGAGCTGCTGCACCGCGGCTGGACATGGGAGGGCGTCGCGCAGGAGAGCCTCGGCCTGTTCTCCCCGACCGACCTGCACTACCTGTGGCTGCCGATGTCGCACGCGTTCGGCAAGACGCTGCTCTGCGGCATCCTGCACGTCGGCGTCCCGACCTACGTCGACGGCCGCGTGGACCGGCTGATCGACCTGCTCGCGGTGATCAAGCCGACCCTGATGTGCGCCCCGCCGCGCATCTACGAGAAGGTCTACAACAAGACCGTCACGAGCGGCCTCTCCGGCAGTGGCCTGAAGCCGAAGATCTTCAGCTGGGCGGTCGCCACCGGCAAGAAGCGGGTGGCCCTCCAGCAGGCCGGCAAGCCGATCCCGGCGGGCCTGGCGTTCCAGTACTCGATCGCCGAGAAGCTGGTCTTCTCCAAGCTCCAGGCCAAGCTCGGCGGCAACATCAAGGTCCTGGTCAGTGGTTCGGCGGCGCTCAGCCGCGACATCTCCGAGTTCTTCGCGGCGGCCAACCTCCAGATCCTGGAGGGCTACGGCATGACCGAGGCCTGCGCCGCCAACTTCGTGAACCGCCGCGGCAAGCTCAAGATCGGTTCGGTCGGCCAGCCGCTCGGCGACCTCGAGGTCCGCATCGACAGCGACGGCGAGGTGCTGCTGCGCGGCGCCCCGGTGATGCGCGGCTACCACAACCTGCCGGAGGCCACCGCCGAGGCGTTCACCGAGGACGGCTTCCTGCGCACCGGCGACATCGGCGAGATCGACGCCGACGGCTACCTCAAGATCACCGACCGGAAGAAGGACCTGGTCAAGACGTCGGGCGGCAAGTTCATCGCCCCGTCCGCGATCGAGGGCTCGTTCAAGGCGGTCTGCCCGTACACCTCGCAGGCGGTCGTCATCGGCCAGAACCGCAACTTCGTCACCATGCTGATCGCCCTCGACGAGGAAGCTATCACCACGTGGGCGGCGTCCGGCCCGCTGGCCGGCAAGACCTACGCCGAGATCGTCGCCGCGCCGGAGACGATCGCCCTGGTCGAGGGCTACATCCAGGAGCTCAACGGCAAGCTCAACCGCTGGGAGACGATCAAGAAGTTCACCCTCCTCCCGCGCGACCTGAGCATCGAGGCGGGCGAGGTCACCCCGTCCATGAAGATCAAGCGCCGCAGCGTCGAGGCCAACTTCTCCGACGAGATCGACAAGATGTACGCGGGCACTCTCGCCCAGATCTGACCCGACCTCAGCGACGGCCGGCGGTCCATCAGGGCCTGCCGGCCGTCGTTCGTTTCCCACCCCCTTCCCGGTACGGCGTACGCCGCCCCGCCGAACCCCGCCCGTCCCGCGGCACCACGCGACCACCTGCCGTACCCCAGCCCGTGCCGCGCCCGCCGGGCGTAGATCGGTGGTCCCGCCCGACCGGGCGGCTGACACCGCACGCCCCGGGGTCCCGCCGGCTCGCAGAGACATCTCAAACCCGCCGAGACAGCGATGAGCGCCAGTCGGCAAGATCGGGAGCGCGTCTAGGCTGGCGGCCATGAGCGATGCCGTGAGAACACGAGCCCAGCGCAAGGCCGACACCCTCGCCCGCCTCGCGGCCCCGGTGGTGGACGCCTGGGTGGCGACCGACGGACCGTATCTCGTGCCGCTCACCCTCGCCTGGCACGAGGACCGGATCGTCCTGGCCACGGATCGGGAGTCGCCGACCGCCCGCAGCCTGATCGCCACCGGCAAGGCGCGTGTCGGGCTCGGCCCCACCCGTGACGTCATCATGATCGACGCCGTGCTGGACCGCTGGGTTCCGGTCTCCGAGGCGCCCGGGATCGGCGAGGCCTACGCCGGGCAGAACGACTGGGATCCGCGCACGGCCGGCCCGTCGTACATCTTCCTGGTCCTGCGCCCGGACCGCGTCCAGGCTTGGCGCGAGGTCGACGAGATCCGCGGCCGCACCCTGATGCGCGACGGCGCCTGGCTGATCTGACCGGCCGCCTCAAACCCTCGAAACGATCCCGCCGAACACGCCGGCTGTCTCGAGCGCTTCGAGACAGCCGCCAGGACCGGCCGGGCGGGATCGACCACAGTGCACAGCCGCCGGAGAACGGACCGGCCGGAACGCCGGTCAGCCGGTGGGCGCGCCGCGGCCTCGACCCGGCAGGTGATCGCGCGCGGCTGGACCACCGAGCTCAGCCCGGCGGGCGCGGCACAGGCGGGGGACGGCAGATGCTCGCGTGGCGCCGGCGGGACGGCCGGGATGCGGCGGGGCGGCGCAGCCCGTACCGGAAACGGGTGTGAAGAAGCGCGACCAGCCGCGGAGACCGAGTGGGCCGGCCGGGGTCAGGCGATGACGGCGGGGGTGCGCCAGGACGGGCCGGTGGCGTGGTCGAGGTCGTGGCGGACGGAGGCGATGCGGCGGACGGCTTCGACCAGGTCGTCGGCCGGGAGGGTGAAGGGTAGGCGCAGGAAGCGTTCGAGGGTGCCGTCGAGGCCGAAGCGGGGGCCGGGCGCCAAGCGGACGCCGACGTCCTCGGCGGCGCGGGAGAGGGCGCTGGAGATGGGGCCGTCGAGTTCGGCCCAGAGGGTGACGCCGCCGGTGGGGGTGACGAAACGCCATTCGGGGAGGCGGTCGCGGAGTTCGGCGATCAGGGCGTCGCGGCGGAACCGCAGCTGGGCCCGGCGCGCCGCGACGATCTCCGCGGAGAGGCGGAGCAACTGTACGGCGACGAGCTGCTCCAGAACCGGGCTGGCCATGTCGACGCCGACCCGGATGGCGGCCAGCCGCTGCACGACCGGGGCGGACGCGCGCACCCAGCCGATCCGCAGGCCACCCCAGTACGCCTTGCTCATGCCGCCGATCGAGGTGACCCGGGAGTGCCGGTCGAAGACGGCGACCGGCGGCGGCATCGGCTCCCCGTCGAGGGGAAGGTCCACGAACGACTCGTCGACGATCAGTTCGGTGCCGGTGGCGTGTGCCGTGGCGACGAGGCGTTCGCGCAGGGAGGCCGGCATCAGGTGGCCGGTGGGGTTGTGGAATTCGGGGATCACGTAGGTCATCCGCGGCCGGGTCTGGCGCAGCGCCCCGAGCAGCATCTCGCCGTCCCATCCGGCTTCGATGTCGATGCCGTGGGTGCTGATCCGGGCGCGGCGGGCGGCGAGGGCGGCCAGCGCGTTCGGGTAGGTGGGCGTCTCGACGAGGACCGGCGCCCCGACCGGCACGGACAGGCGCAACACCAGGTCGAGGGCCTGCTGGGTGCCGCTGGTGACGAGGATCTGCTCGGCCGAGGTGGGCACGCCGCGGGCCGAGTACGCCTCGGCGACGGCGGCCCGCAACTCGGGCAGCCCGGTCGGGTGGTAGCCGGCGCTGCCCAGGTAGCGGGGCAGTTCGTCGGCGGCGGCGCGGGCGGCCGGCACCAGCTCGACCGGTGCCGCGGAGGCCGCCACCCCGAGGTCGATCATGTCGAGGTCGTCGTCGGGCGTCCACAGGCCGGAGGTGGCCACCCGGTGGCCGTGCGGCAGGGTGGTCCAGCTTCCGGCGCCGCGCCGGCTGGTGAGGTGGCCGGTCTCGCGGAGGTTCCGGTACGCCGCGGACACGGTGGTGCGGCTGACTCCGAGTGCCTCGGCCAGCTCCCGTTCGGCGGGCAGCCGGACGCCGAGCGCGAGCCGCCCGTCGGACAGCAGCCCGCGGACGGCGGCGGCCAGGGCGGCGTAGTCGGGGCTGCGGCGGCGGCCCGGCAGTGCGTGCCACCGGCCGAGCAGGCGGGCCAATTGGTCTCCACGTACCGACGTCGTCATAGCCACCTCCGATGAATTGGCACTTTAGCACCGGGCGATTGGCATGAAGAGTGGCTGTCATGAGCCTGCTGCGCCGTGTGCCACAACTGTTCGCCGGTCTCGTCCTCTACGGCGCCAGCATGGCCCTCATGGTGGAGTCGGGCCTCGGCCTCAACCCGTGGGACGTCTTCCACCAGGGGGTCTCCGAGGTCACCGGGATCAGTTTCGGCTGGGTGGTGCTGCTGACCGGCATCCCGGTGCTGCTGCTGTGGATCCCGCTGCGGCAGCGGCCCGGGTTCGGCACGGTGGCCAATCTGGTCGTGGTCGGCTTCGCGGCGGACGCGGCCCTCGCGCTGCTGCCGTCCGCCGCCACGATGCCGGGCCGGGTCGGCTATCTGGTCGGCGGGATCCTGTTGAACGGGTTCGCGACCGGCCTCTACATCGGCAGCCGGATGGGGCCGGGGCCGCGCGACGGGCTGATGACGGGGCTGGCCGGGCGGTTCCCGCGGGTGTCGCTGCGGGTGGTCCGTACCGGGATCGAACTGACCGTGCTGGGCGCCGGTTTCCTGTTGGGTGGGACGGTCGGGGTGGGCACGATCGCGTACGCGCTGGCGATCGGCCCGCTGGTGCACCTGTTCCTGCCGTTGCTGACCGCCCGGCGACCGGCCGGCAGTGATCTTCCGGACACATTCGCTTCCGGGTACGCCGACGGCACGGCATCATTGCGGCATGGGGGCCGGTGACTGGAACTGGAACGACGCTTGGATCTTCGTCGCCGCGGTCATCGCCGAGCGCCTCGAGCGTGACCGGGCACTGCACGCGGCGCTGCCGGTGACCGGGGCGACGCTGGCCGACCTGCTGGCCGCGGCGGATTTCCTGCACCACAGCGTGCCCACCCGCGAGGATCTCGAGGAGTCGATCCGCCGCCTGGCCGGGGCCGGGCTGATCACCGTGGACGACGACGTGTTCGAGATCGCCCCGGCCGGTGAGCAGCTCTGGCGGACCCGGCCGTTCAGCGGCCTGTCGTCGGCCGTGATGACGTTGCACGCGCAGCTCAACCGCGCGGCCCGGCCCGGCTGGACCGAGTGGACGCTGGACGAGCAGGCCTACAACGCGGCCGTCCGGGAGTACAGCCTCCGGCTGGCCGACGGCCGCTAGCTAGCGGACCGGGTTGCCGGCCGCCCGCAGGCTGTCCTTGACCTCGCCGATGCTGAGGTCGCCGAAGTGGAAGACACTCGCCGCGAGCACCGCGTCGGCGCCCGCCTCGACGGCCGGCGGGAAGTGCTCGACCGCCCCGGCCCCGCCGCTGGCGATCACCGGGATGTCCACCACCTTCCGGACCGCCCGGATCAGCTCCAGGTCGAAGCCGGCCTTGGTGCCGTCGGCGTCCATCGAGTTGAGCAGGATCTCCCCGGCGCCCAGCTCGGCCACCCGCGCGGCCCACTCGATCGCGTCGAGCCCGGCGCTGCGGCGGCCGCCGTGCGTGGTGACCTCCCAGCCGCTCGGCTGCCCGCCGGAACGGCGCACGTCCAGCGACAGCACCAGCACCTGGTTGCCGAACCGCTCGGCGATCTCGGAGATGAGCGCGGGACGGGCGATGGCCGCCGTGTTGACCCCGACCTTGTCGGCGCCGGCGCGCAGCAGCACGTCCACATTCTCCGGGGAGCGGACGCCGCCGCCCACGGTGAGCGGGATGAAGACCGTCTCGGCGGTGCGCCGGACCACGTCGAGCATGGTGCCCCGGTCGTCGGAGGAGGCGGTCACGTCGAGGAAGGTCAGCTCGTCGGCGCCGGCCGCGTCGTAGGCGGCGGCCAGCTCGACCGGGTCGCCGGCGTCACGCAGGTCGACGAAGTTGACACCCTTCACCACCCGGCCGGCGTCCACGTCCAGGCAGGGGATCACTCGTACCGCGACCGTCATGCCACCACCCTAACCATCTCCGGTTTCCGCGCCGGGCGGGACCTGACCAGTCCCACAAGCACGCCGCTGACCACCAGCGCGCCACCGGCGACGTCGGTGCCGTGGATCCGCTCGCCGAGGAACAGCGCGGCCGAGGCGATGCCGAAGAACGGGACGAGCATGGAGAACGGGGCCACGGTCGAGGCGCCGTACCGCCGCATCAGGTAGCCCCAGCCGGCGAACCCGCCCAGGGTGGAGATCAGTGCGATGTAGAGCACCGCCAGCACCGCCTCGGTGTCGACGGCACGCAGCGCGGCCAGGTCGGCGGCCGGGCCGTCGACCAGCAGGGTGAGGATGATCAGCGGGCCGGTGGCCAGGGCGCTCACCCAGACCATGAAGCGCAGCGTGTCCGGCGGGGACGCTTTGCGGGTGGCGACGTTGGACACGCCCCAGGCCGCGGCCGCGCCGATGACGAGCAGGAAGGCGGGCAGGTTGGCGGTCATCCGGGTGGCCACCACGGCGACTCCGGCGAGCGCCACCGCCAGCCCGGCGAGCTGCACCGGGCGCGGGCGCTCCCGCAGGAACAGCGTGGCGAAGAGCATCGTGAAGATCGCCTGGCTCTGCAGGACCAGCGAGCTGAGGCCGGCCGGCATCCCGGCGTGCATCCCGATGAAGAGCAGGCTGAACTTGACCACGCCGAGGACCAGGGCGACCGTGACGAGCCAGCGCCACGGCACCTGCGGGCGGCCGACCAGCAGCAGCGCCGGGAAGGCGGCCAGGCCGAAGCGCAGGGCGGAGAAGAGCAGCGGCGGGAAGTGCTCCAGCCCGGCGTCGATGGCGACGAAGTTGAATCCCCAGACGGCCGCCACGGCGACGGCGAGGGCGAGGTCACGCGGTCTCATGAGGCCCAGCCTCACCCGGCCGGAACGTTAAGCACCAGCAAAATAAGCTACACCGTCGATGTAGCATCGCTACATGATTGACGTGGGGAGGCTCCGGGCGCTGCACGCGGTGGCCAGCTACGGCACGGTTCTCGCCGCCGGCCACGCGCTGCACTGCACCCCGTCGGCGGTCTCCCAGCAACTCGCCAAGCTGGAGCGGGAGACCGGCGCCACACTGGTCGAGAAGGACGGGCGGCGGCTGCGGCTCACCGAGGCCGGCCGGGTCCTCGCCGATCACGCCGAGCGTGTGCTGACCAGCCTGGACGAGGCGGAGACGGCGCTCGCCGCGCACCGCGACACGGTCACCGGGCGGCTCACCATGACGGCCTTCGCGACCGCCTGCCGGGCGCTCATGCCGCACGCCCTGCGCCGTCTGGCCACCGATCATCCGCAGTTGACCACCGGGCTGATCGAGGTGAATCCGCACGAGGGGCTCGACCTGCTGCGCCGCGGCCACGTCGACCTCGCGGTGCTGGACGACTGGCCGGAGGTGGCGCTGCGCTACCCGGACGGGGTCTCGAAGATCACACTCGGGGAGGATCACGCCGACCTGGTCGTGCCGCGTGATCATCGCCTGGCCGGGACCATCGATGTGGAGGAAGCTCGTCACGAGCGCTGGATCGGCGTCCGGGCGGGCGACGTCTGCTACGAGTACCTGATCCGGCGATTACCCGGAGTGGTGCCGGATTTCCAGGTGGGCGAGTTCGAGACGCAGTTGACGCTGATCGCCGCCGGGCTCGGAGTCGGCCTCATCCCACGGCTGGCACGCTCTTCCCTGCCGGAAGACGTCCGAATCGTCCGAATAAATCAGACACCTACCCGCCGCGTGGTTCTCGCCTGGCGGGACTCCTCAGCGGCCCGGCCCGCCATCCGGGCCGCCGAACAGGCACTACGTGAAGCTTGGAAGATCAACCGAGAACGGCAAGAGCTTCTCGTACGGTGAACGCGCCCGCATAGAGCGCCTTGCCCGCGATGACCCCCTCCACCCCGACCGGCTCCAGGGTGGCCAGCGCCCGCAGGTCGTCCAGGGTGGAGACGCCGCCACTGGCGATGACCGGCTTGTCGGTGGCGGCACACACCTCGCGCAGCAGATCCAGGTTCGGGCCGCGCATGGTGCCGTCCTTGGTGATGTCGGTGACGACGTACCGGGACGCGCCCGCCTTGTCCAGCCGGGCCAGCACCTCGTACAGGTCGCCGCCGTCCCGGGTCCAGCCGCGCGCCGACAGGGTCCGCCCGCGCACGTCCAGGCCGATCGCCACGCGGTCGCCGTACTCGCCGCAGATCCGGTCGCACCACTCCGGGTCCTCCAGCGCGGCGGTGCCGATGTTGACCCGCTGGGCGCCGGTGGCCAGCGCCCGGGTCAGCGACGCGTCGTCGCGGATGCCGCCGGACAGCTCCACCTTGACGTCGAGGCGGCGCACCACGTCGGCGAGCAGGCCGGCGTTGGAGCCACGGCCGAACGCCGCGTCCAGGTCGACCAGGTGGATCCACTCGGCGCCGTCGTTCTGCCAGGCCAGCGCGGCTTCGAGCGGGTCACCGTAGGCGGTCTCCGAGCCGGCGGCGCCCTGCACCAGGCGGACGGCCTGGCCGTCGGCGACGTCGACGGCGGGCAGCAGTTGGAGGGTCATGTTTCTCCTGACGAAAGCTAAGACCGGCGGCCGAGCACCACGACGACGAGGGCCGGCACGGCGAGAACGAGCATGGCGGTGAGGATGATGCGCAGTGGCAGGTCCGGGATGAGCGTCCAGACGGCGGCGACGGCCAGCAGCGTGACGACCACGATGCCGATCCGCTGCCGGCGGCTGCGGTGATACAGCCGCCCGTCCCGGCCGAACCTCGGTTTCAGACTCTTCAGAAAGGTGCGGCGCCGCTCCCGGCGGGCCACCCGGCGGGCACGGACCGCCTTCTCCCGCTCCTGAACGGCGAGCCGCTCGGCCCGGCGCCGGGCACGTTCCTTGCTCAAAGCGTCGCGACCCAGTTGCTCAGCAGCAGGTAACCGGAGTCGGCCGACTTCTCCGGGTGGAACTGGGCGGCGCTGAGCGCGCCCGCCTCCACCACGGCCACGAACGGCCGATCATGCGACGCGGTGGTCACCCGGGCATCGCTCAACAGATCAAGATCTTGAGCGGCGTACGAATGGACGAAGTAGAACCGTGCCCCCGCCGGAAGGCCGTCCAGCAGCCGTGAGCCCTCCGCGACGTCGACCGTGTTCCAGCCCATGTGCGGGATCCGCTGCGCGGACAGCTTCGTGACCGAACCGGGCAGTAGGCCCAGCCCCTTGGTCTCGACGCCGTGCTCCACCCCCGACTCGAAGAGGATCTGCATGCCGACGCAGATGCCCAGCACCGGTTTTCCGGCCGCCACCCGCTCGGCGATCACCGGCCGGGCGTTCAGCGCCTCGATCCCGGCCATGCAGGCGGCATAGGCCCCCACGCCGGGCACCACGAGACCGTCCGCCTCGGCGGCGGCCGCCAGGTCGCCGGTGACCGTCACGTCCACCCCGGTACGGGCGACCGCCCGCTCCGCCGACCGCAGGTTCCCCGAGCCGTAGTCGAGGACGACCACACTCTTCGCCATCACGCCTCCCCCGAGGGCCACCAGGCGAACCCGCCGGCGACCGCGAGCACCGCCAGCACCGCGGTGATCCCGATGCTGAACCGGGTCGCCCCCGACTTGACCAGCTGGATCACGCCGCCGATCAGGATCCCGGCGAGCGCGAACAGCACCAGCGAGATCACAGCACCCCCTTGGTGGAGGGCAGCGAGCCGGCGTTGCGGGGGTCGATCTCGACGGCCTCCCGCAGCGCCCGGGAGAACGCCTTGAACTGGGCCTCCACGACGTGGTGCGCGTCCGGGTGGCCGCCCGGACGGCAGGCGCGGAGCACGTCCACGTGCAGGGTCACCTTGGCGGCGTGGCCGAACGCCTCGAAGATGTGCCGCGTCATGCTGGTCGCGTAGACCGGCCCGATGTACGGCGTGAGCAGCGGCTCGTCGTGCACCACGTAGGGCCGGCCGGACAGGTCCACGGCGGCCCGGACCAGCACCTCGTCCATCGGGATGGTGGCCGATCCGTACCGCCGGATGCCCCGTTTGTCGCCGAGCGCCTTGGCGAACGCCTCGCCGAGGGCGATGGCGGTGTCCTCCATGGTGTGGTGCGAGTCGATCTCCAGGTCGCCCTCGCAGCGGACCGTGAGGTCGAACCCGCCGTGCTTGGCGAGCTGGTTGAGCATGTGGTCGTAGAAGCCGACCCCGGTGTTCAGGTCGCCCTTGCCGGTGCCGTCGAGGTCGATCTCGATCAGCACCTTGGTCTCGTTGGTCACACGGTCGATACGGGCAGTCCGGCTCACGAAAGGATCTCCTCGGCGGCGTTCAGGAAAGCGGTGGTCTCGGATTCGGTGCCGGCGGTGACCCGCAGCCACCCGGCCAGGCCGACGTCCCGGATCAGCACGCCCCGGTCCAGGAAGGCCTGCCAGTCGGCCTTCTGATCGGCGGAGACGGCGAAGAGCACGAAGTTGGCGTCCGAGTCGGCCACCTTCACCCCCCGGGCCCGCAGGACCGACACGATCCGGTCGCGCTGCTCCTTGATGGCCTCCACGGTGGCCAGCAGCGACGCCCGGTGCACCACGGCGGCCCGCGCGGCCGCCTGGCTGATCGCCGACAGGTGGTAGGGCAGGCGCACCAGCTGCACGGCGTCGACCACGGCCGGGTCGGCGGCCAGATAGCCCAGCCGCCCGCCGGCGAACCCGAACGCCTTGCTCATCGTCCGGCTCACCACCAGGCGCGGGTGGTGCGGCAGCAGGGTCAGTGCGCTCGCCGTGCCGGGCCGGGAGAACTCGGTGTACGCCTCGTCGACGATCACCATGCCGCGGGCCGCGCCCAGCACCGCGTCGATCACGGCCGGGTCGAGCGCGGTGCCGGTCGGGTTGTTCGGCGAGCAGACGAACACCAGATCCGGGTCGTGCTTCTCGATCTCGGCGACCGCCGCTTCCGGGCGCAGGCCGAAGTCCGGGTCGCGCAGCGCCCCGATCCACCGGGTGCCGGTGCCCTGTGCCAGCAGCGGGTGCATCGAATAGGACGGCCCGAAGCCGAGCGCGCTGCGCCCCGGGCCGCCGAAGGCCTGGAGCAGCTGCTGCTGCACCTCGTTCGACCCGTTCGCGGCCCACACGTTCGCCGTGGTCAGGCCGTGGCCCAGATAGCCGGCCAGCTCGTTGCGCAGGGCGATCGCGTCCCGGTCCGGGTAGCGGTTGAGGTCACGCAGCTCGGCCTGCACGGCCTTGCCGATCGCCTCGACCACGTCGTCCGGCACCGGGTACGAGTTCTCGTTCGTGTTCAACTGCACCGCGACGTCGAGCTGGGGGGCGCCGTACGGCGACGTGCCCCGCAGATCGTCCCGGATCGGCAGATCGTCGATGGTCGTCACTTCGCGAACCTCGCCGTCACCGCGTCACCGTGGGCGGGCAGGTCCTCGGCGTTGGCCAGGGCGACGACGTGCCCGGCCACGTCGCGCAGGGCCTCCTCGGTGTACTCCACGACGTGGATGCCCCGCAGGAACGACTGCACCGACAGCCCCGACGAGTGCCGCGCGCACCCGGCGGTCGGCAGCACGTGGTTGGACCCGGCCGCGTAGTCGCCCAGCGACACCGGCGCATACGCCCCCACGAAGATCGCGCCGGCGTTCCGGACCCGCATGGCCCACTCGCGCGCGTCCCTCGTCTGGATCTCCAGGTGCTCCGCCGCGTACTCGTCGACCACCCGCAGGCCCTGCTCCAGGTCGTCGACCAGCACCACACCGGACTGCTCGCCGGTCAGCGACGTGCGCACCCGCTCCTGGTGCCTGGTGGCCGCCACCTGCTTCTCCAGCTCGATCTCGACCGCGTCGGCCAGCTCCGGCGACGGGGTGACGAGGACCGAAGCGGCCAGCGGGTCGTGCTCGGCCTGGCTGATCAGGTCGGCCGCGACGTGCCGCGGGTCGGCCGTGTCGTCGGCCAGGATGGCGATCTCGGTGGGGCCGGCCTCCGCGTCGATGCCGACGGTGCCCTGGAGCAGCCGCTTCGCCGCGGTCACCCAGATGTTGCCCGGCCCGGTGATCACGTCGACCGGCGCACAGCGGTCGCCCTCGTCAACCCCGTCGGAGCCGTAGCCCAGCATCGCGATCGCCTGCGCGCCGCCGACGGCGTAGACCTCGGTGACGCCGAGCAGCGCGCACGCGGCCAGCACCCGCGCGTCGGGCAGGCCGTTGTTGGCGGCCTGCGGCGGCGACGTCACCACCAGGCCCTCGACGCCGGCCTCCTGGGCGGGCACCACGTTCATCACCACGGTCGACGGGTAGACGGCCAGACCGCCCGGCACGTAGAGGCCCACCCGGCGCACCGGCAGCCAGCGCTCGGTCACCGTGCCGCCGTCCACCACCTGGGTCGTGACGTCGGCGCGGCGCTGGTCGGCGTGCACCTTCCGGGTCCGCCGGATCACCTCGACGAGCGCGGCCCGCACCTCCGGGTCGAGCGTCTCGGCGGCCGCGGCGATCGCCTCGGCCGGCACCCGCAGGCGCTCCAGGGTGACGCCGTCGAACCGCTCGGTCGCCTCCCGGATCGCGCTGAAACCATGCTCATGGACCGCCTCGACGAGCGGGCGAATCCTCTCGACGGCCACGGAGACGTCGAGCTGGGCACGGGGCAGCAGACCGCGCGGGTCACGGCGGGAGCCGCGCAGGTCGATCCGATTCAGCACGTCACCCAGTCTAGGCGGCCACCCAACGGGGTTTCCCGCGGCGACTCCCCAGGCCCAGGCGTTGAGACACCCGCACGCCGCGGCGGGTTGACCATGGTCGGGCGGGGACTAGGCTGAACGCGTGAGCGATCGGCTGCCGGTCTTCCCGCTGAGCACGGTGCTCTTCCCCGGTCTGGTCTTGCCCCTGCACATCTTCGAGGAGCGATACCGCACCCTCGTGCGCGAGCTGGTGGCCGCGTCGGAGGAGACACCGCACGAGTTCGGCGTGGTCACCCTCCGCCACGGCAGCGAGGTCGCCGAGGACGGCGACTCCCCCCAGACGCCGGTCACCGCCACCGACGTCTACGAGGTCGGCTGCACCGCCGAGCTACGCCACGTCACCGAGCTTCCGGACGGCCGCTTCGACATCATGACCGTCGGCCGCCGCCGGTTCACCGTCCTCAGCGTCGAGCAGGGCGCCGAACCCTATCTGACCGCCCACGTCCGCTGGCTCCCCGACGAGGAGCAGCCGAGCGACACCGCCACGCTGCTGGCCCCGCGGGTGCTCACCGCGTTCCGCGCGTACCTCGAGTTGCTGCGCCCCAACAGCGAGACCCTCGAGCAGGTGCCCGACGACGCGACCGTCCTCTCCCACCTGGTCGCCGCCACCGCCCAGCTCACCGTCGACGAGCGCCAGATGCTGCTGGCGATGCCGGACACCGCCAGCCGCCTGCGCGCCGAGCTGCGCATACTCAACCGCGAGGCCGGTCTGCTGGCGCGGGTCCGGGCCGTCCCGGTCCCACTCTCCGACCTGGCCCGGCCGGCAAGCCCCAACTGACCTCTCTTGTACGGGCTACGCCAACCCGCCGTACCAGACCCGCGAGCCCTTGCCGGGTACCGACCGTGCCGCGCCCGCCGGGCGTGAGTGGTCGGCTGGCCTCAAAGCTGTCCCCGCCCCCGAACAGCCCTATGAGCCACCCGCAGAATCCAGCCGGCCCAGAGCCGTCACACGGCGCGTGAAACAGCCCTCAGGGCCGGCCGTCCACGCCGCGTGAGGCGGCTCTCAGGGCCGGCCGTGATGGATCCGGTCAGGCGGGAGGGTGCGGCTCCCGGTGGGGATGCTCGCCGCCGTCGGTGATCCGTTCGCCCGGCGCGGTGCCGTTGGCCGCCGCCGATTCGGGATCGGCCACCAGTTCGTACCCGGGCGCCGCGGCGTCGTGGCCGTCCACAGAGGGCGGCTCGTAGGCGTGGTTCGGCCCCCACCCGGGCTGCGCGCCCGGATGGTCCAGGTCGGGGTCGTTGGACCACCCGGCCAGCAGGGTGAGCAGGATCGCCGCCACGAAGGCCGGGATCAGGGTCGGCCCGAGCGACTGCACCTCCGGCGGCGCGAGGTAGGTCGCGCCGAGCTGCGCGGTCGCCTTCCACTCCTCGTACGCGCCGCGCCCGAGCAGCTCGCCGACCGAGGGCGCCACCCAGTGGCCAGCCACCAGGGTGCCGACGACCACCCCGCCGAGGAGGTACGGACCCCGGTCCCGCCGCAGGATCAGCCACGCCGCGAGCGTGACGAGCACCCCGAAGCCCAGCCCGAGCAGGGTCATCCAGCCGTCGGCCGCGACGTACCGCTCGGACATGTCGTAGGCCTGCGCCTTCCCGGCGCCGGTGAGGACCACCGGAACGGTGGGGGTGAGCCACGCCCAGAGCAGCCCGAGGAGCACCCCGAGCACCGCGATCGTCCCGGCGGCGCCGGCCGCGACGGCCAGCGACCGCCGCCACGGGCGCCGGCTGCCCTCGTTCAGCCGCCACATCTGCTGCCAGGCCGCGACGGGCCGCGACTCGGCCTCCGGTGTGGATGGTCGGGACGGCCCGGCCGGCTGTTCACTCGGGTACACCTTGCGATCCTTCCAGATCAGCCGGCACGGTCAGGCGACGGCCGACGGACCGAGGATCATCTTGAGGTCGGCGCGCAGGGCCGGCGTCGCCGCGACCCGCACCCCGCCCAGCCGCATGATCGTGGTCCGGCTGCCGTTCTGGAGATGGACGTGCACCTCGGTGTCGCCCGGGTGGCTCACCAGGATCTCCTTGAGTTCGTCGACCAGCGGTGGCGTGCACCGGGTGATCGGCATCGTCAGGGTGACCGGCTTGGTGTCCGGGTTGTGGGTGATGTCCGGGATCGACATGTCCATCGCCATGATCCGGGCGGCGCCGTCACGGCGTTCGATCCGGCCCTTGACCACCACGATGGCGTCCTCGGCGATGTACTGGCCGACCAGCTCGTACGTGTTCGGGAAGAACAGCGCCTCGACGCCACCGGCCAGGTCCTCCAGCGTGGCCGACGCCCATGACCGGCCCTGCTTGGTGATCCGCCGCTGGACTCCGGTGAGGATGCCGGCGAGCGTGACGACCTGGCCGTCCGGGACCGAGCCCTCCTCGTTGAGCGCCGCGATGCTGGTGTCCGCCGAGTTCTGCAGCAGGACCTCGAGCCCGGCGAGCGGGTGGTCGGAGACATACAGCCCCAGCATCTCCCGCTCGAAGGCCAGCTTGTCCCGCTTGTCCCACTCGCTGTCGCCGATCGGGGGCATGGTGACCGCGGCCGACCCACCGGCGCCGGCGTCGTCGCCGAACGCGCCGAACAGGTCGAACTGCCCGGCCGCCTCGTTGCGCTTGACGTCGGCGTAGGCGTCGATGGCCTCGGCGTGCACGGCGAGCAGGCTCTTGCGGCTGTGCCCCATCGAGTCGAAGGCGCCGGCCTTGATCAGGGACTCGATGGTCCGCTTGTTGCAGGCCACCGCGTCGACCTTGGACAGGAAGTCGTAGAAGTCGCCGTACTCGCCCTTCTCCTTGCGGCAGCGGACGATCGCCTCGACCACGTTGGCGCCGACGTTGCGGACCGCGCCGAGACCGAACCGGATGTCGGTGCCGACCGGGGTGAACGGCCCGGCGGACTGGTTGACGTCCGGCGGCAGGACCTGGATGCCCATGCGGCGGCACTCCGCCAGGTACATGGCCATCTTGTCCTTGTCGTCGCCGACGCTGGTCAGCAGACCGGCCATGTACTCGGCCGGGTAGTGCGCCTTGAGGTAGGCCGTCCAGTAGGAGACCAGCCCGTATGCCGCGGAGTGCGCCTTGTTGAACGCGTAGCCGGCGAACGGGACCAGGACGTCCCACACGGCCTGGATCGCCTCGTCGGAGTAGCCGTGCTCGCGGCACCCGTCCCGGAAGGGACCGAACTCCTTGTCGAGGATCTCCTTCTTCTTCTTACCCATGGCCCGGCGGAGCAGGTCGGCCTGGCCGAGGCTGTAGCCGGCCAGGATCTGCGCGGCGCGCTGCACCTGCTCCTGGTAGACGATCAGGCCGTAGGTGGGCTCCAGGATCTCCCGCAGCGGCTCCTCCAGCTCCGGGTGGATCGGGGTGATCTCCTGGAGCTTGTTCTTGCGGAGCGCGTAGTTGGTGTGCGAGTCGACACCCATCGGGCCGGGCCGGTAGAGGGCCAGGACGGCGGAGATGTCCTCGAAGTTGTCCGGCTTCATCAGCCGCAGCAGGGACCGCATCGGGCCGCCGTCGAGCTGGAACACGCCCAGCGTGTCACCGCGGGCGAGCAGCTCGTACGCCTTCGGGTCGTCCAGTTGCAGACCCAGCAGATCGAGTTTCTGGCCGTGGTTGAGCTCGATGTTCTTGTTGGCGTCGTCGATGATCGTGAGGTTCCGCAGGCCGAGGAAGTCCATCTTCAGCAGGCCGAGCGTCTCGCAGGTCGGGTAGTCGAACTGCGTGATGATCGCCCCGTCGGCGTCCCGGCGGGACAGCGGGATGTGGTCGATGATCGGCTCGGCGCTCATGATGACGCCGGCGGCGTGCACACCGGTCTGCCGGATCAGGCCCTCGATGCCCTGCGCGGTGTCGATGACCTTCTTGACGTCCGGGTCGGTCTCGTAGAGCCCGCGGACCTCACCGGCCTCGTTGTACCGCTTGTCGTCCTTGTTGAAGATGCCGCCGAGGGTGATGCCCTTGCCCATGACGTCCGGCGGCATCGCCTTGGTGATCTTGTCGCCGACCGCGAACGGGTAGCCCAGCACCCGGGCCGAGTCCTTGATCGCGGCCTTCGCCTTGATCGTGCCGAAGGTGGCGATCTGCGCGACCTTGTCCTCGCCCCACTTCTCCGTCACATACCGGATGACCTCGCCGCGCCGGCGCTCGTCGAAGTCGATGTCGACATCGGGCATCGAGATGCGCTCGGGGTTGAGGAACCGCTCGAAGATCAGGCCGTGCGGGATCGGGTCGAGGTCGGTGATGCCCATCGCGTACGCGATCAGGGAGCCCGCCGCCGAGCCACGGCCCGGGCCGACCGCGATGCCGTTGTTCTTCGCCCACTGGATGAAGTCGGCGACGACGAGGAAGTACGCCGGGAAGCCCATCTCGATGATGACGCCGAGTTCGTACTCCGCCTGCTTGACGTGCGACTCGGGGATGCCGCCGGGGAACCGCCCCCGGAGGCCCTCGAAGGCGACGTGGCGGAAGTACTCCGGCTCGGTGAACCCGTCCGGGATGGGGAACCGGGGCATCAGGTTCTTGAACGTGAACATCCCGTCGATGTCCACCTTCTCGGCCACCAGCAGGGTGTTGCGGCAGCCCTCCTGCCAGGCCTCGGACGAGTCGACGGCGCGCATCTGGTCGGGCGACTTCACGAAGTAGCCGGAGCCGTCGAACCGGAACCGGTTGGGGTCGGCGACGTTGCTGCCGGTCTGCACGCAGAGCAGCACGTCGTGCGCGGCGGCCTGCGCCTCGTGGGTGTAGTGGGAGTCGTTGGTGACCAGCGGCGGGATGTTGAGCTTCCGGCCGATCTCCAGCAGGCCGTCCCGGACCCGCTTCTCGATCGACAGCCCGTGGTCCATGATCTCGAGGAAGTAGTAGTCCTTGCCGAGCGCCTCCTGGTAGCGCGCGGCGGACTTGAGCGCCTCGTCGAAATGGCCGAGCCGCAGCCGGGTCTGCACGATGCCGGACGGGCAGCCGGTGGTGCCCATGATGCCCTCGGCGTGCTCCGCGATGATGTCGAAGTCCATCCGCGGGTACTTGCCGAGCTGGCCCTCGATGGAGGCCCGCGAGTTGAGCCGGAAGAGGTTCTTCAGACCGACCGCGTTGCGCGCCCACATGGTCATATGCGTATACGCACCGTTACCGGAGACGTCGTCCGACTTCTGCTCGGGACGGCCCCACTTGATGCGCTTCTTGTCCAGCCGGGACTCCGGCGCGACATAGGCCTCGACACCGATGACCGGCGTCACACCGGCGTCTTTGGCCTGCTTGTAGAAGTCATACGCCCCGTGCATGTTGCCGTGGTCGGTGATCGCCGCGGCCGGCATGCCGAGCCGCTTCGCCTCCGCGAGGAGTTCCTTGATCCGGGCCGCCCCGTCGAGCATTGAATACTCTGTGTGCACGTGAAGGTGCACGAACGAGTCAGACACCCGGAACCCCCTCTTCCCCGAACGGTGCCGTGAAGCCTAGCCCCGCCGTACGACAGAAACCTACTCCGCGAAGGGCTCCAGCATGGTCGACGCCGCGCGGAGCCAGGCCTGCCTGGTCTCCTGTTGCAGGTCGCCGTACTCGATCGAGGATCCGACCTCCAGGGCCGGGTCGTAGGGCACCACGGCGACCGCGCGGGTCCGCGTGGCGAAGTGCTTCTTGAAGTCCTCCAGCAGCGGCAGATGACCCGCCGAGGGGCAGGAGATGAGCGTCACGGCGTTGGACACCATGTCGCCCATCCCGCTCTCCTCGAGCACGTCGAGCATCCAGTCGGCGGTGAAGGCGGCGTCCTCCCGGGGCACCGTGGTGATCACCAGCTGGTCGGCCGAGCGCATCACGGTCTGCCAGTTGACGCTCTCCACGTTGTTGCCGGTGTCGACGCAGATCACGTCGTGGGTGCGGCGCAGCAGGTCCATCACCCGCCGCACGGTGGCCTGGTCCAGCCGCTGGGCGAACCGTGGGTTCTCCTCGCCGGCCAGCACGTCGTAGGAGCCGTCCGAGGCGTGCCGCAGATAGGCGTCCAGCTCCTGGAGCAGCGCGTCGCCGTGCAGGCTCTCGATCCGCATGAGGTCGGCGAGCAGGTGCTTTATGGTCCGGGCGTGCCGGGCGCTGCCGGCCCGCAGGCCCAGGGTGCCGCGCAGCTCGTTGTCGTCCCAGGCGAGCACGCCACGGCCGCGGACGCTGCCGATGGTGGCCGCGGCGAGCACGGTCGCGGTGGTCTTGTGCACCCCGCCCTTCGGGTTGGCGAACGCCAGCACCCGGGGTTTGCCCAGTTTGCGCCGCATGATCGAGACGGCGCGGTCCATGCCGTCCTCGGTGCGGCTCTGCCGCCACTCGATCCGGGCGGCGGCGGGCGCCGGCGAGACCGGCGACGGCTGAGCGGCCGGTGCCCGGACCGGCGCGGGCGGGGCGGCGGGCGCCCGGACCGGCGCGGCCGGCGGCGGGGACGCCTGCGGGGGTACGGGCGGCGGCGCGACCGGGGCCTGGGGGTACGCGGCGGCCGACGCCCCGTACGCACCGGCGGGCGGGGCGTAGCCGTTGGCCGGCGGGGGCTGGTAACCGTTACCGGGCGGCGGGTAGCCGTTCTGCTGGGGGTAGCCGGTGGGTGCGCCGTACTCTCGCGCGGGCGGCGCGGCCGGCGGCTGGGGCGGCTGCTGCGGGGTGCGCGGCGCCGGCTCGAAGAAGCTGTGCTGCTCCTGCTCGCGGCCACGCTGCCAGCGCGGGTCGAGCGGGTTGATCGGCCGCTGCGGGACGGCGCGCTGCGGGTCGGCCGGCGGCTCCGGGGCACGGCGCTCGAACCCGCCGGGCTGCGGCTGAGCCTGCTGCCGGCCGTCGAACGCGGCCTGCCGCGGGTCCAGCGGGTTGAACGGCCGGCGCTCGACCGCGGCCGAGCCACGGCTCGGCTGCTGCTGGTTCCACTGCTGCGGGGGCGTCTCCGGCTGCTGCGGAGCCTCTTCCGGCTCCTCGCTGCGGCCACCATGCCGAGCCCGGTCGAGCAGCGCCCGCCAGCGCGGGGCTGGTTCCGCAGGCCGGCCCCAGCCGGTCTCGGTCCCGTCCACGGCTCGTCCTTTCTGCGCCTACCCGATCATTCACGGCGATGGTCTCGCCCCTGACAGGCTACGGAGGAGAACCCTATTCGGGCCACCGGCCGAGCGCCCATCCCCCGGTCGTTCTTGATCACATGACGGAACCCCGGTCGTGCACGTGCATCCACCCGAACGTTGCGCGGACGGAAAACCTAACGGCCGGAATCGCCGGTGGATGCTCCCGGTGACACATCCGGACCACCATGAGCAGGACTCGCGTCCGACGCCGAGGGTACGGCAACCGGATCCTCGGAAGGCAGTACGGCCGCGGGCGGCGTACGGCCTGAACTTTCCGGTGAGGCGGATGTCACATGGACCCCGATCGACGACGGTAACGGTCCGGTGGCGTCCGGGGCAACGGCGGGATTCCCGGATGGCGTGGCCGACGGCGCCGGGACCACCGGCACCGCCTCCCGTTCCTCGGGCCGCGGCGGCCGGAACTCGGTCCGGTCCAGCCGGCGCACCTCGGGAGCCGGGTCCACCACCCGCACCCCGGGCCGGTCCGCGATCCCGCCGAGCGCGGCCGGGGTGCCGCGCACCACCGCCGCGAACACGCACTCGCATCCGGCCCGGTAGGCCGAGGCCTCCTCGGCGGCGATCCGGGCGGCGCTCTCGTAGGCCGCCCGCAACCGCATCTCGTTGCGCCCCTCACCGGTCAGCGCCCGGCCGAGCCGCTGATAGTCGGCGCGCTCGCGTTCCCGGGAGACGGCCGCCGCGTTCATCCCGGCGGTCACGTCATCGGGCAGCCGGTAGACCGGGATCCGGTTCACCGCGGTCCGCGAGCCGGTCAGCGGCACCCGCGTGTACACCTGCGCCACCTGCGCCCCGGACAGCAGATCGGCCAGCCCGGCGGGCGCCGCGTAGCGCCGGAAGGCCACCAGCGCCCAGGTGTCCCCGGCGACCGCGGCGGACGGGTCGGTGAGCCGCGCCAGCTCGTCGCGGGACGCCGCCAGGTAGCCACCCACCGACTGGCCCTCGACCACGCCGACGCGCAGCACCTCACCGGGGTCGGTGCCGGCCGGTGGCTCCCGGTCGGCCCAGAACACCGCGAGCACCAGCGCGACGATAGCCGCCAGCGCCGCTCCGGTCATGATCTGCAACCGGAGCGAGGCGCCCCCGAACCGGACGAGGACTGCCCGCATGCGGTGCGCGCGGTCCACGGCGATGCTCCCGACGGTCAGCCGGCGTCCTGGAGGACGTCCAGCGCGTATTTCAGGTCAGCAGGGTAGTCGCTGACGAAGCGGACCTCATCGTGCGTACGGGGGTGTGCGAACGCCAGCTCCCGTGCATGCAGCCACTGCCGGTCCAGTTTGAGGCGGGCCGCCAGGGTCGGATCGGCCCCGTACGTCAGGTCGCCCACACACGGGTGCCGCATCGCCGAGAAGTGCACCCGGATCTGATGCGTCCGCCCGGTCTCCAGCCGCACGTCCACCAGGCTGGCCGAGCGGAAGGCCTCGACCGTGTCGTAGTGGGTGACGCTCGGCTTGCCACCGGACATGACGGCGAACTTGTAGTCGGCCGTCGGGTGCCGGTCGATCGGGGCGTCGATGGTGCCCCGCAGCGGGTCGAGGTGCCCCTGGACCACCGCGTGGTACCGCTTCTCCACCTCGCGCTCCTTGAAGGCGCGTTTCAGGACGCTGTACGCCGTCTCGCTCTTGGCCACCACCATGAGGCCGGTGGTGCCCACGTCGAGCCGGTGCACGATGCCCTGCCGCTCGGCGGCTCCGCTGGTCGCGACGTTCTGCCCCATCGCGGCCAGGCCGCTGACCACGGTCGGGCCGGTCCAGCCGGGGCTCGGGTGGGCGGCCACGCCGACCGGCTTGTCCACCACCACGATGTCGTCGTCGCTGTAGATGATGCCGAGGCCGTGCACCGGCTCGGCGACCATCGCGGGCGCGGCCACCGGGGACGGCAGGGTCACCTCCAGCCAGGAGCCGGCGACCACCTTCTCCGACTTGGGCCGGGGCACGCCGTCGACCAGCGCGTCACCGGCCTCCACGAGGGTGGCCGCGGCCGTGCGGGAGAGCCCGAAGAGCCGGGAGACGGCCTGGTCCAGCCGCATCCCGTGGAGCCCGTCCGGGACCGGAAGGGAACGCTGCCCGCTCACGCCTTCTCCTCCGTCTGGGTGCCCGCCACCGGCTTCTCCTTGGTGATCCGGCTGCCGTCACGCTGGCGGCCGGTCAGTTCCAGCAGCACGGCGAGGCAGACCCCGACGGTGAGGCAGCTGTCGGCGATGTTGAAGACCGCGAACCTCTCCCCGTACGGAGCGAAGACGCTGATCATGTCGACCACGTGACCCTGGAACGGGCCGGGCGCACGGAACAGGCGGTCGGTCAGGTTGCCCAGGGCGCCGCCCAGCACCAGGCCGAGCGACACCGCCCACGGCACCGAGCGCAGCTTCGTGGCGAGCCACACGATCACCCCGACGACGACCAGGGTGATCAGCGGGAAGACCCAGGTGTATCCGCTGCCGAAGCTGAACGCCGCTCCGCTGTTGCGCAGCAGCGACAGGTAGATCAGGCCACCGAAGAGGCGAACCGGCTCGTGGGGATCCAGGTTCTCGGTGGAGAGGTGCTTGACCCACTGGTCGACCGCCACGGCGACCGCCGTGGTGACGGCCAGGACGGCGACCGCGCGGGGTGCGAACCCCGGCGCGGCCTTTTCGTCGGCGTTCAGCGTCGTTCCTCCAACTGCTTGCACGAGACACAGAGGGTGGCGGAGGGGAACGCAGCCAGCCGCTCGACCGGGATCTGGGTGCCGCACCGCTCACACCAACCGTAGTTGCCCGACCCGAGGCGATCGATCGCACGTTCGACCTGTGTGATCCGCTCGAGCAGGTTGTTGGCCAGCGTGATCTCCTGCTCCCGCTCGAACGTCTTGGTGCCGGTGTCGGCCTGGTCGTCCCCGGCCGAGTCGGCGAGCCGCTCGCGCTGCAACTCGGTGATCTCACTGAGCGCCTGATCGTACTCGGCCTGCAGCTCGTCACGCCGCGCGACCAGCGCCGCCCGGATCTCCTCGGTCTCGGCGGCACTGCGGTTGCGCTCAGCGGCGGACGTACCGGTCGAACCGGGCCGGATGTCGGTTGCCTTGGCCATCGTCGCTCCCTCGGCCGCGCGTGGCGCGGCGGTCAGCTCTGCGGAACTCCGGCGGCGCCGGCTCGCCGGGCCGTGCCGTCTGTCCCCTTGTCTGGTCCCCGTGCCACCGCGACGGCCGCGGTAGATCTTGCCCCACCTGCACAAACGGCGCGGCTGACAGGGGCGGCCGCGCACTCGGTGAGGTTGGCAAGGATACGGAACGTGAAGTATCCCGACAACCCGGCGCGAATCGCGGAAACGACAAACGGCCACGAAGCGCGCACAGAGGCGTCGGATAACCGACGATACACCCACCGTGACGGAAAGATCACCTGTTGTCGTCGCGCAGATCGGCGAGCCGCCCCTCCCACTCCTCCGCCGGCGCCGTCACGGTGAAGACCTTGTCCCGGCTGGTCGCCCCGAGCCGCAGGGAGACCTCGGCGGCGCGCACGCCCAGTGCGGTCGCGAGCGCCCGGCGCACCGCCTCGGTGGCCTTGCCGTCCACCGCGGGCGCACCCACCGCGATGATCAGGGCCGGACCGTGCGGGCCCTCGTAACGGCCGCCCACCCGGGTCCGGCCGGCGCCGGGACGCACCCGCACCGGCACCGAGACACCGGCCGGGCCCCTCAACGCTGGTGGGCCACGGTGGCCACCAGCCGGTCCACCGGCCGGCAGAGACCACACGGGCTGAACCCCAGCTCGACCGCCTCGTTCACCGGCAGCGGCTCGGTCAGCCGGCCGACCAGATGCGGACAGTCCGCCATGTGGTAGCGAGGCCGGCCGTCCACCACCAGCACCTCGGTGTCGAACCGCGCGACCAGCACCGCGTCGGCCGGCCGCACCGACTGGGGCAGCGGCTCGTCGTCGGGGTCGTCGGCGTCCGGTTCGTCGAACTCGTCCGGTTGCTCCACAGCGGTCTCGGCCGGGGCCGGACGCCACGCCTGTTCGTCGGACTCCCCGGCGGGCGGGGGGACGTCCTCGGGATCCGGGGTGGAATCCGCCGCGGAGTCAGAATCGGCATAGTCTGCGGGAGCGGGCCCGGCGGGCTCCCCGACGTCACCCGGATGAGTGGCTCCCGCCGGCACGGCCTCGTCCACATCGGCCGGATCGGGCTCGTCATAGCTGCGGGATTCGCCTGCGGCGCCCACCGGCTCGGGGGCAGAATCGCTAGCGTTGGTGGCGGCGGAAGCCGGCGGCACCGGTTCGCCGAACTCGGGATCTCGGCGGACGGGGCGCGGCGGCACCGCGGAGGCGTCCCTGGCCGCTCGCCGGGTAGCGGCCTGCCGGGTCCCGATGACGAGAGCGACCGCGGCCAGCAGGCTGACCACGATCGAGGCTATGAGAAGGCTGCTCGAGCCGTTGACCAGCCCTAGCGCGAGAAACAGAACCGCGACGGGGATGAGCAGGAGACTAGCAACGATCATGGCTCATCCTCGTCGCGGTGCGGGGGGCTGTGTCAGCGACCCGATTCGATGGAGTTGGTCCGGCCGCCGTACGATCCGGCGAGACCGGCTGCGGCGAGACCGCCCGATCCACCCACGGCCCGGTTGGAGTCGGCGCGGGTCAGCTCGGCCTCGAGGCCCTGACCGCGGCCGTCCAGGTCGCGGAGCTGGCTCTCCAGGTACGCCTTGAGGCGGGTGCGGTACTCCCGCTCGAACTGCTTCAGCTCCTCGATGTGCTTCTGCAGCGCGGTCCGCTTCGCGTCCAGGCCGCCCATGGCCTCCTGGTGGCGCTGGCGAGCGTCGCGCTCGAGGGCGTCGGCCTTGGCCCGGGCCTCACGGGTGACCTCCTCCGCCTTGGAGCGGGCGTCGGAGAGAAGCTTGTCGGCCTCGCGGCGGGCGTCGGCCACGTGGTCGTCGGCGGTGCGCTGCGCCATCATCAGCACGCGCAGGGCCTGCTGCTCGCCGTCCGCGCCGGTGGCGCCGGCACCGGCGCCGGGGCCCTGCGCACGGACCTGCTCCAGCTCGGCCTGCATCTGCCGGGCGGCCTGCTCGGCCGCGGTCTTGTCACGCTGGACACGGTCCAGCTGCGCCTTCAGCTCGTTGAGCTCGGCCGCCAGGCGGGGGTCTGCCGCGGGACCGGCGGGAGCGCCGCCCCGGCCACCACGCTCGACCTGGGCACGAAGCTCGTTGTTCTCCTCGATCAGACGGGCGAGCTCGCGCTCCACCTCGTCCAGGAAGGCGTCGACCTCCTCCTCGTCATACCCCCGCTTGCCGATCGGGGGCTTCTTGAAGGCGACGTTATGAACGTCGGCCGGGGTCAGCGGCATCGAAACTCCTCGGGTCAGTCGCGGCCGCGGTTGGGGCTGCTGTCTAGCTGTATTGCACGATCAGTCTTGCCAATACGAAGTCCATGAGCACGAACAGGATAACCAGCAGCACGATGGAAGCCAGGTCCAAACTCACGTTACCAATGCGCAGCGGTGGGATCACACGCCTCAACGCGTTGAGGGGCGGATCCGTGACGCTCCACACGGCTTCGAGTGCGGCCGAGGCGCCCCGGCTGGGCTGCCAGCGCCGTCCGTACTGGAGCACCGCGCTCAGCACGAACCTGGCCAACAGCACCATGAAGAAGAGGTACAGCAATATGTAGAGGATCTGGAACACGATCGACAGCACGTCAGGCGGATCCCTCGTTCGGGTCAATCAATTCCGGGTCGATCAGCTCGGGGTGAAGAAGCCACCCTCGGCGATCTTCGCCTTGTCCTCCGCGGTGACCTGCACATTCGCCGGAGAGAGCAGGAAGACCCGGTTGGTCACGCGCTCGATCGTACCCCTCAGGCCGAAGGCCAGCCCGGCGGCGAAGTCGACCAGCCGGCGAGCGTCCGACTCATCCATCTCGGTCAGATTGATGATGACCGGGACGCCGTCACGGAAGTGCTCGCCGATGGTGCGCGCCTCCCGGTACGTGGTCGGGTGCAGCGTGGTGATCTGGTACCGCTGCTCCTCCTCGACCTGGCGCTGGCGAACCGGCTCCGGGTGCGCGGGCTGCGGCTTGAGGGCCAGGTTGTCCCGCGTGGAGTAGGTCAGGGCGCCGGACGGCTCGGGCGCGACCGACGGCCGGGTGATGGAGCGGACGCTCGCCCGATCGAGGCGCTCGCTCTCCTCCCGGTCCAGGTCGGCGCGCGACGAACGGTCCAGGTCCCCGCGGGACGGGCGGTCCAGATCGGCGCGGGACGAACGGTCGTGGTCACCGCGGGACGGACGGTCGAGGTCGGCGCGGGACGGGCGACGGTCGGACCGGGCCCGCGGAACGGCGCGCTCCTCCTCGTCCTCGTCCTCGGCGAACTCGTCCGAGTAGCGGTCGCTGGAGTAGCGGTCGGAGCGGTCGCGCTCACGCTCCCGCGAACGGTAGGAGCTCTCCCGGTAGTTGCGGTCGTCGTAACCGCGGTCGTCGTCCTCCTCGACGAGGCCGAGCCACACGCCCGCCTTGCGAAACGCGCCTCCGCTCATGACTGACCCCCCTCTCGGGAGTCAAGAGCCCAGGCCGGTGGCGGCATAAACTCCCTCCGGTCGTTCATGCCGCCACTCCCTGCCGAGAACCCATGGCCCCCACCTCCGTCCGCTGTTGCGGCCCGCGCCCCCTGGCGTGCCGCGTCCCCCCTCACGAGCCGAAACCCGGGTCCGATTCGGACCCACGACCCGTTGCGACGCCGCGTCGTCGGACGCACCGGCCGCGGTGTGGATCATGACCCGCGACAGGTCGCGTAAAACAACACCTGTGTAGTTTGCTGCCCGCGGCAAGGCTACCGCAGCGAGTTTCGCATCCCGAGTAAAGATGTACCGATCCGTACGTGTGTCGCCCCGTGCCGGACGGCGGCCTCCAGATCGCCGCTCATCCCCGCTGAGACGGTCGTCGCCCCGGGGTGTTCGGAGGCCATCCGGCCTGCGAGAACGGCCAGCCGGGCGAAGGCCGCGCCGGGGTCCTCGCCGAGCGGCGCGACGGCCATCACGCCGCCGAGCCGCAGGCCCGGGGACGAGGCCACCGCGTCGGATACCCGCCAGAGATCGTCTTCGGTCACGCCCCCGCGTGCCGGGTCGCCGTCCAGGCTCACCTGGACGAGCACCTCCAGCGGTGTCTCCCGCTCCACGGCCGCCTTCGCCAGGGCCGCGACCAGACGGACCGAGTCCACGGACTCGACCACGTCCGCGTACCCGGTCACTGATCTGACCTTGTTGCGTTGCAGCTGGCCGACGAAGTGCCAGCGCAGGTGCGCTCCCGCCGCGCTCACCTCGGCCGCCTTGGCGGCCGCCTCCTGATCGCGGTTCTCGCCGACGTCGGTGACGCCGAGCCCGGCGAGCAACAGGACGTCGCTCGCCGGGTAGGTCTTGGTCACCGCGGTCAGCGTGACCGCCCCGGGCGGCCTTCCGGCCGCCACGCAGGCACGCGCGATGCGCTCCCGCACCTGTTCGAGAGAGGCGGCGAGCTCAGCGCGCCGTCCGGGGTCGGTCAAGGTTCAACCTTCTTGGAGGTACGGGAGAGGGCGCGCTTCAGGAGCCGTTCTTCAGGAAGTCCGGCACGTCCACGTCGTCGAAGAGCACCCGGCTGCGCGGCGGCGGGGTGCTCGCCGGCGGCGGGGTGACCGGCGGCGGGACCGGCGGCAGCGAGGCTCCCCCCGGCGTCGGGGCCGGCACCTTGCGCGTCGGCTCGGCCGGCTTGTAGGCGGGCGAGCCGGCGTCGAAGCCGGCCGCGATCACGGTGACCCGCACCTCGTCGCCGAGGGCGTCGTCGATGACCGCGCCGAAGATGATGTTCGCGTCCGGGTGGGCCGCGTCGGTGACCAGCTGGGCCGCGTCGTTGATCTCGAAGAGGCCCAGGTCGGAGCCACCGGCGATGGAGAGCAGAACGCCGCGGGCGCCGTCCATGCTCTGCTCCAGCAGCGGGCTGGAGATCGCCTTCTCGGCCGCCTCGACCGCGCGGTTGTCACCGCGCGCGCTGCCGATGCCCATGAGCGCGCTGCCGGCGTTGCTCATCACGCTCTTGACGTCGGCGAAGTCCAGGTTGATCAGACCGGGGGTGGTGATCAGGTCGGTAATGCCCTGCACACCGGAGAGCAGCACCTGGTCGGCCTGACGGAACGCGTCCATCATGCTGATCCCGCGGTCGCCCAGGGCGAGCAGCCGGTCGTTCGGGATCACGATCAGGGTGTCGCACTGGTTGCGCAGCTCGTCGATGCCGGCCTCGGCCTGCACCTGGCGGCGCTTGCCCTCGAAGTTGAACGGGCGGGTCACCACGCCGATGGTGAGCGCACCCAGCTTGCGGGCGATGTTGGCGACCACGGGCGCGCCACCGGTTCCGGTGCCGCCGCCCTCGCCGCAGGTGACGAAGACCATGTCGGCGCCCTTGAGCACCTCCTCGATCTCGTCGCGGTGGTCCTCGGCGGCGTTCTTGCCGACCTCGGGCTGCGCGCCGGCGCCCAGGCCACGGGTCAGTTCCCGGCCGACGTCGAGCTTGACGTCGGCGTCGCTCATCAACAGGGCCTGTGCGTCCGTGTTGATGGCGATGAACTCCACGCCCTTGAGCCCAACCTCGATCATGCGGTTCACAGCGTTCACGCCGCCGCCGCCGATGCCGACGACCTTGATGACCGCAAGGTAGTTGTGTGGAGGTGTCATCGGGCTCAGCCATCCCTTCCAGGGTTGGCGGACGTCGAGGGCCCCTGCGGTCTTGGGAACCGCACTTCGACATCCGCTGCCGTACAAGGGAGGGCGAGGAAACCCTCACCCTCTACTAGAGGTTCAGAGTTATGTCAACCATTCGAACCTCTCGGGGCAACGTATGCGGACATGCGGCCTCAGCCAAAGACCCGGAGCGGCGTGTCGCGTCCGCTTACGTGGTGAGTATCCGACTGACCCGTAACCTTGAACCATTTATTGCGTTCGTGATGCTTTGTCCGTTTATCAGCATGCCTAGCGAATGGTCACCACCGACGGGGCACTCACGTCGATCTCGTCGCCCCTCTCCCGCAGCAGCGCGGTGGCCACGATGCTCTTCTGCTTGCTCGCGGTGTCGTCACCCCAGATGACCACCCGGCCCTTGCGCAGCTCCAGCCGGATCTGCACCGGCGAGGCCACCGAGATCGCCACCAGTTGCTCGCGCAGTTCGTCGCTGAGCGCGGCCAGCACGGTCAGCGCCGAGCCGGTGTTCTCGTCGTTGCGGCCCGGCGTCGCCACCCGGGCCAGCGGCAGGCCCTTCGGCGTGGCGACCGCACGGAACGGCACACCCTCGTCGTCGATCAGCAGGAACTGCTCCCCGGCCGGCACCGCGGCCACCGGGGTGCGCTCCACCAGCTGAATCTCCACGGTCGACGGCCAGCTGCGGGTGACCAGCACCCGGTCCACCGGGGCCAGACCGCGCACCGCGGCGGCCACCGCGTCCAGGTCGACCCGGGCCAGCGGGCGGTCCGGCTCCACCGCGGCGGCGGCCCGCACCTGCTCGGTGGTGAGCACCTGGGCGCCCACCACCCGGACCTCCCGCACCCCGAACAGCGAGGTGCCGTAGACCACCCAGGCCAGGCCACCGGCCAACAGCACGACGCCGGCCCCGGTCAGCCAGGGCATGGCGGCACGCAGGCGCCGCTCCCGGGCGCGGGCCATGAACCGCCGTGCCGACGGCGGCACGGCGTCGGTGTCCGCCCGGACCAGCCGCCAGTTGCGCGTGCCCCCGCCCGCCACCGGAACTACCGGGCCAGGTCCGGCTGCTGGTCCGCCTCGGCGAGCGCGGCCAGCAGTTCGTCGCCCATCAGCGAGATCGGCGGCGCGCCCATGGTCACCACCACGTCGCCCGGACGGCTGCGCCGGACCACCTCGGCCGGCACGTCCTGCCAGTCCGGCACGAAGACCTTGTGCTCGTCGGGCAGGTCGATCGCCGCGGTCAGCGCCCGGCCGCCCTCACCCGGGCCGCGGGTCTCGCCCGGACCGAACACCTCCATGCAGATCACCTCGTCGGCCACCTGGAGCCCGTCGGCCAGCTCGGCCTCCAGGTCCCGGGTCCGGTACACCCGGTACGGCTGGAACACCACGAGCAGGCGGCCGTCCCCGGCCACCTCCCGCAGCGTCCGGAGCGCGGCCTTCACCGAGGTCGGGTGGTACGCGTACTCGTCGTACACCCGCACGCCCGCCGCGATGCCCTTGCGCTCGAACCGCCGCCGGACCCCCGGGAACGACTCCAGCGCCTCGGCCACCTTGTCCAGCGGCAGTCCCAGCTTCAGGGCGGTGAGCACGGTGGCCGCGCTGTTCAGGCCCATGTGCGTGCCGGGCAGCGCCAGCTTGAACTCGCCGAGCGGCACACCGTCCAGCTCGGCGGAGTAGCGGACCCCGCTCACCGACGAGACGACGTCGAAGATCCGCAGGTCCGCGCCGGCCGACTCGCCGTACGTGTAGACGGTCTTCCCGGCCGCCTTCAGCCCGGCGATCAGCTCCTCGGTGCCCGGCCCGTCGGCGCAGGTCACCACGAACCCGTCGGCCAGCGAGCCGAACTCGAGGAACCCGGCCTTCAGCGTCTCCAGGTCACCCCAGTTGTTGAGGTGGTCGCCCTCGATGTTGGTGATGATCGCGACATGCGGCCGGTAGATGAGGAACGAGCGGTCGTGCTCGTCCGCCTCGGCCACGAAGTGCGGCCCGGTGCCGTGGTGCCCGTTCGACCCGGCGGCCGACATCTCGCCGCCGATCACGAACGACGGGTCGTGCCCGGCGTGCTGCAGGATCACCGTCATGATCGACGTGGTGGTGGTCTTGCCGTGGGTGCCGGCCACCGCGATGGTCTGCCGGTTGGTCATCGCCGCGGCCAGCGCCTCGGAGCGGTGCAGCACGCGCAGCCCGCGGCGGCGCGCCTCGACCAGCTCCACGTGGTCCCGCGGGATCGCGGTCGAGTAGACCACGGTGTCCACGCCGTCCAGGTTGGACGGCTCGTGTGCCATGTGCACCGTGCCGCCGAGCGCCCGCAGGGCGGCCAGGGCCGGCCACTCCCGCAGCTCGCTGCCGGAGACCGGCACGCCCCGGGTCAGCAGGAGCCGGGCCAGGCCGGCCATGCCGACACCGCCGATCCCGATCAGGTGCACGCTGCCCAGGTCCTCGGCGGTCATCTCACCGGCCGGCGTCAGCTCCGCCGTGTTCACAGTTCCACTCCCTCAATCCGCAGCATCAGCTCACCGCTTCCAGAACGAAGCGCAGGAGCTGCTCGTCACCGTCACGCCGGCCGTAACCCGCCGCCGCCGTGCCCATCTGGGCCAGCCGCTGCCGGTCCCGCGCCAGCGGGACGATGTTGCGCTCGATCCAGTCCGGCGTCAGCTCGCTGTTGTCCACCAGCAGGCCACCGCCCGCCTCCACCACCGGCAGCGCGTTGCGGCGCTGCTCCTGGTTGCTGAACGGGTACGGCACGTAGATCGCCGGCATGCCGAGCGCGGTCGTCTCGGCCACCGTGATCGCACCTCCCCGGCAGAGCATCAGGTCGGCGGCAGCGTAGCCGAGCTGCATGTCCGACAGGTAGGGCACGACGACATAGGGCACCGGCAGGTCGTTCGGCACCTCGAACGGGTCGTTGCGCCCGCCCTGCACGTGCAGCACCTGGATGCCGGCGTGGGCCAGGCGTTTGGCCGCGGCGGCCACGGCCAGGTTGATGGTACGGGCGCCGGAGGAACCCCCGGAGACGAAGAGCACCGGCAGGTCCGGCCGCAGTCCGAAGTGGTAGAGGGCCTGGGGGCGCAGCGCCGGCCGGTCCATGTGGGTGATCCCGGTGCGCAGCGGCACGCCGACCAGCCGGGCGTTGCGCAGCGCCTCGGCCTGCTCCAGCTGATGCGGGAACCCGACGGCGACGCGCTTGGTGAACTTCATGCCCATCCGGTTGGCCACGCCCGGCGGAACGTTCACCTCGTGGATCACGATGGGCAGCTCCCGGCGCCAGGCGGCCAGGTAGGCGGGCACCGACACGTACCCCCCGAAGCCGACCACCACCTCGGCCTGCACCTCGTCGATGATCTCGCCGGCCGCGTGGGCGGACCGGTACATCCGGTCCGGGGTGCGCAGCAGGTCGAGGTTGAGTGACCGGGGCAGCTGGAACGCCGGGATGGACCGCAGATCGTAGCCGGCGGCCGGGATCAGCTGGTTCTCCATGCCCTTGGGGCTGCCCAGCGTGGTGATCCGAATCTGGGGGAAGTGGCGCCGCAGAGCATCGGCGAAGGCGAGCAGCGGATAGATGTGCCCACCGGTGCCTCCTCCGGCGAGAACGACCGACCGCAGCGGACCCATCACCGTCTCCTTCCGCCCCCCGAGGTTTCGGGTGCCCGGCCGGCCTTCTTCTGGGCCGGCGGGCGCTGCTGTCCCGGCCGCCGCGGCGGGGGGAGCGGCGGCAGCGGGGCCCAGACTAGCCGCACCCATCGCGGCGTCGGACGGGCGTTCAGGGCACGTGACGCGTCCGGTTCCGCACGGGCGAAGGACGCCAGCATGCCGATCGCCGCCATAGTGACGATCAGGGCACTGCCACCTGCGGAGATGAACGGTAGCGGAAGGCCGGTGATGGGCAGCAGCTTCACCACGCCACCCATGTTGATCACGGCCTGGGCGACCAGCCAGGTGGTGATCGCGGTGGCCGCGAGACGGCGGAACGGGTCGTTCACCCGGCGGGCGATCCGGAAGCCGGTGTACGCCAGCACCGACAGCAGCACCAGCACCACACCGCAGCCGACGACGCCCAGTTCCTCGGCCACGATCGCGAAGATGAAGTCGTTGCCGGCCTCCGGCACGTACCCCCACTTGAGCGCGCTCTTGCCCAGGCCGACCCCGAACCAGCCGCCCTCGAAGATCGCCGACCGGCCCTGGATGAGCTGATAGCACCAGCGCCCGGCCTCGGAGGTGGTGTCGCAGTTCTCCAGCGGCTCCATGAAGGCGGTCAGCCGGCGCCACCGGTAGTTCTCCGCGTCCGCCGAGCCGGATCCGGCGCCCCGGGAGGCGGCCGCGATCAGCAGGCCGACACCGGCCAGGCCCAGCACGCCCAGGGCGCCGAAGATCCGCAGCCGGACGCCGGCCGCCCAGAGCAGGCCGACGATCAGCGCCAGCAGCACCAGCATGGTGCCCAGGTCGTTGTAGCCGACCAGGACGAACAGCAGGCCGATCACCGGGAACAGCGGCATGGCCAGCTCCCGCCAGTGGCCGAGCGCCGGGCCCTTGCGGGCGATCACGTCGGCGCCCCACAACACCATGGCCAGTTTGGCCAGCTCGCCCGGCTGCATGCTGACCGGGCCGAAGTACAGCCAGTTCAAGTGGGCCACGAGCGGGCCGAGCATCGGGTCGCCGTCGGCGTTCCGGCTCAGCACCCCCAGCGAGGCCAGCGCGATCATCGCGGCGAGGAGGGCGAGCAGAAGGACCGAGACGACGAGCAGGCCCCGGCCGAGCACCCGCAAGGTGACCGCGGGCAGCCGCTGGCAGATCCAGAAGGCGACCAGGCCGAGCAGCGCGTACACCGCCTGGCTGCTGATGTCCGTGAAGGCGTTGCCCTTCTCGGCGTACGCCTTCACGGACGTCGCCGAGAAGACCATGGTGAGGCCGATCAGCAGCAGCAGGGTGCAGCTGGAGATCAGCAGGTAGTACGACGACAGGGGTCTGGCCAGCAGCCCGTGCACCGCGGGCAGCAGCTGCCGGCTCAGTGACGGGCGGGCCGCTTTCTGGATACGGTCGTCCGCCATACCCCCATCTTCGTCCGATGTCCACATTCCGCCGCGTCACGTCGATGGCGTGTCGCGCGGAGATCTATCCCATGACCGCCAGGTGGTCGCTGTAGAACAGGCCCAGACCGATGGCGGCGCAGATGCCCGCGATGATCCAGAACCGCACCACGATGTTGACCTCGCTCCAGCCGGCCAGCTCGAAGTGGTGCTGCAACGGCGACATCCGGAAGACCCGCTTGCCGGTGGTCTTGAACGAGATGATCTGGATGACCACGGACATCGTGATGATCACGAAGAGGCCGCCGATGATGACCGACAGCAGGGTGGTCCGGGTGGCCACCGCGAGACCGCCGATCAGGCCGCCCAGCGCCAGCGCGCCGGTGTCGCCCATGAAGATCCGGGCCGGGTTGGTGTTCCACCAGAGGAAGCCGACACAGGCCGCCGCGGCCGCCGCCGCGATCATCGCGATCTCGAGGGGATCCCGGACCTGATAACAGTGCTGGGCGGTGAGCGAACCCGCCTGACCGACGTAGTCGTTGTCACCGCACCAGTGCCGGTACTGCCAGAACCCGATCAGCGAGTACGCGCCGAGCACCAGGATCGAGGCGCCGGTGGCCAGGCCGTCCAGGCCGTCGGTGAGGTTCACGCCGTTCGACATCGCCATGATGACGAAGACGAACACCATGACCGAACCGACCTTGCCGACGTCCAGCCAGCTCACGTCCCGGATGAAGGAGATCCGCTCGCTGGCCACGGTCTGCCCGTTGGTGCTCGGGAAGTACAGGGCCGCGATGCCGAAGCCGGTGCCGATCAGCAACTGGCCGAGCAGCTTGCCCTTGGCGCTGAGACCGTCCGAGTTGCGCTTGCGCACCTTGAGGAAGTCGTCCATGAAGCCGACCGCGCCACAGAAGACGAAGACGCCGAGCAGGACCAGCGCGGTCATGGTCGGCTTCTCCTGGGCGATCTGCCGCTCCGGGAGCGTGGTCAGTGCCACGTGCCCGGCCACGTACGCCAGGACGGTGGCGAGGATGAACGCCACGCCGCCCATCGTCGGGGTGCCCCGCTTGCCCAGGTGGGTCTGCGGGCCGATGGAGCGGATCGGCTGACCGGCCTTGAGCGCCGAGAAGACCCGGATCGCGATCGGGGTGCCGAAGAGCGAGATGAGAAAGGCGACCGCGGCCGCGACGATGACTGCCCTCACGTGGGCTGAACCTCCTCGGGGCGCCGCAGCCAGTCGGCGACGTCCCATGTGCGGTACCGGGAACCCTTGACCAGCACGACGTCGTCGGCGTGCGGGTCCTGGCGCAGAATCTCGATCGCGGCGGCCTGGTCGGCGGCGAAGTGCCCCGTGCCCCGCCACCCGGCCACGCCGGTCGCGCCGTCCAGGATCGGACGGGCCTCGCCGGCCACCACGATCAACCGGTCCACGCCCAGCTCGGCGGCGAGCCGCCCCACCTCGGCGTGTCCGGACACCTCGAACTCGCCGAGCTCGGCCATGTAGCCGAGCACGGCGGTGGTGCGCTTTCCGGAACCCATCGACGCCAGCGCCCGCAGCGCGGCCGAGGTCGACGAGGGGTTGGCGTTGTAGGAGTCGTCGATGACGACGATCCCGTCGGGACGGGTGAAGACGTCCATCCGGCGGCCGGACACGATGCCGACCTCGCCGAGCGCCGCGACCAGGTCGTCGAAGGCCATGCCGGCGGCCAGCGCCACGGCGCCCGCCGCGAGTGTGTTGGCCACCTGATGCTCCCCCGCCACCGAAAGCCGGACGTGCCCGGATCTCTGGCCGGAAACGAGAGTGTAGGAGGCCCGGCCCACCGCGTCCACGACGACATCAGTAGCGGTCAGATCACCCTTCGAACCGACCATGACGACTCGCGCCGACGTCCGCGCGGCCATGCCGGCCACCAGCGGATCGTCCGCGTTCAGGATCGCGGTCCCGGACTCCGGCAGTGCCTCGACCAGCTCACCCTTGGCCTGCGCGGTGCCCTCCACCGAACCGAACTCGCCGATGTGGGCGGCGCCCACGTTCAGCACCACACCGATCGACGGCTGGGCGATCTCGGTCAGATAGCGGAGGTGCCCGATCCCGCGGGCGCCCATCTCCAGCACCAGGAACCGGGTCTGGTCGGTCGCCTGCAACACCGTGTACGGAAAGCCGAGCTCGTTGTTGAGCGACCCGGCCGGCGCCACCGTCGGCCCGAGCCGGGACAGCAGCTGGCCGATGTAGTCCTTGGTGGTGGTCTTGCCGGACGACCCGGTCAGGCCCACCACGGTCAGCTTGTCCAGCCGGGCGACCACCACCCGGGCGAGGGCGGCCAGGGCGGCCAGCGGGTCCTCGACCACGACCCCGGGCACGCCGGTGTCCCGGGAGCCCAGGACCGCGGCGGCGCCCCGCTCGATCGCGACGCCCGCGAAGTCGTGGCCGTCCACCTTCTCCCCGGCGAACGCCACGAACAGGCCACCCGGGCCGATCTTGCGGGAGTCGTACTCGACCGGGCCGGTCACGATCACCGACGGGTCGCCGCCGGCCACCCGGCCACCGGTGATCGAGGCGATCTCGCCGAGCGAGAGCGGAATCATGCGTGCGCCTCCAGCGCCTGGGCGAGCTCGATCCGGTCGTCGAACGGCAGCACCTGACCGTTCACCTCCTGGCCCTGTTCGTTGCCCTTGCCGAGCACCGCGATCACGTCACCGGCGACGGCCTGCCGGACCGCCTCGTCGATCGCGGCCCGCCGTCCGGCCACCTCGATGACCTTGGCGGCGGTGGACGCCTCCTCCGCGCCCGCGCGCACCGCGTGGCGTACGGATGCCGGGTCTTCGGTCCTGGGATTGTCATCGGTGATGATCACCAGGTCGGCGCCGTGCGCCGCGGCCGCGCCCATCAGCGGCCGCTTGCCCTTGTCCCGGTCGCCGCCGGCGCCGATCACGCAGATCAGCCGCCCACCGCGCGCCGTGGCCAGCTCGCGCAGCGCGGCCAGCGCCGCCACGATGGCGTTCGGCTTGTGGGCGTAGTCCACGACGCCGAGGACCTCACCGGGCGCCTCGACCTGCTCCAGACGGCCGGGCACGCCCCGGCAGGCCGCGATGCCCTCGCCCGCGACCGCCGGGTCGATCCCGACGGCGACCAGCAGGGCCAGCGCGAGCAGCGCGTTCGCCACGTTGTGCAGGCCGGGCAGCGCCACCCCGGTCGCGACGGTCAGGCCGTCCGGGCCGTGTGCCGTGAACCGCTGGCCGAACGCGGACGGCCGCACGTCGGAGGCCCACCAGGTGGCCGCGGTGTCCCCGGCCGCCGAGTAGGTGATCGTCCCCTCGCGGAACAGGCCCATCACGGCCGGGTCGTCGTGGTTGAGCACCGCCACCGCGGACCGGCCGTCGAAGAGCCGCGCCTTGGCCGCGAAGTACTCCTCCGAGGTCGGGTGGAAGTCCAGGTGGTCCTGGCCGAAGTTGGTGTACCCGGCGGCGGCGAACCGGATCCCGTCGGCCCGGCCCATCACCAGCGCGTGGCTGGAGACCTCCATGACCACGGCCTGGACGCCGTGCTCCAGGGAAGCGGCGAGCACCGCCTGCAGGTCGGTGGCCTCCGGGGTGGTGCGGACGCTCTTGACCACCAGGTCGCCGAGCCGGGTCTCCACCGTGCCGACCAGACCGGTCACCAGCCCGGCGGCCCGCAGCCCGGACTCGACCAGGTACGACGTGGAGGTCTTCCCGGCCGTGCCGGTCACGCCGATCATGGTGAGCCGCCGGGACGGCTCCCCGTAGATCGCCGCCGACGCGGCGCCGAGCACCGCCCGCGGGTCGGCGGCGACGAGCGCGGGAAGCCCCGCGGCGAGCGCGGCGGGCAGACCGGCCGGGTCGGTCAGGACGGCCACCGCACCGGACCGGGCGGCGTCCGCGATGAACTCCGCGCCGTGCCGGTTGGCGCCGGGCAGGGCCGCGTAGAGATCACCAGGACGCACCGCGCCGCTGCTGTGGGTGACGCCGGTGACCGGGACGTCACCGCCGGTCAGCTCTGCCGGTATCAGCTCCGCCAGCCGCCTCAACAGGCACGGCGTGACGGTCTCGGGACGTGGAATGCCGGACACGGCGTCAGACCCTACCCCGTACCCGGGGGCTTGCTGTCAACGCCATGCGACCCGCTTCACTCCTTGATCTTGAAGTTCGGCGCCTTGCTACCGGACGGTGGCACATGGTTATGAAGAAGGGTGTAATTCATCATCTCGCTGAACGCCGGGGCCGCCACGTCACCGCCGCCACCCTCCCGTACGTCCATCGACACGCCGATCACGTACCGCGGGTTGTCGGCCGGCGCCATGCCGATGAAGGAACTGGCGTTGTGGCTGGTGTACTGGCCGTCGATGAGCATCTTGCCGGTGCCGGTCTTGCCCGCCACCCGGTAGCCCTGGACCGCGGCCGCGCCACCGGTGCCACCGTCGACGTCGACCACGGCCTCCATGATCAGGCGCAGCTGGCGGGCCACGTCGGCGTCCAGCACCCGGTGCGTCTCCGGCGCGGCGGCCGGGGTCACCTCGCCGTCCTCGCCGGAGATGGTCGCCTTGATCAGGTGCGGCTGGATGTAGACACCGTCGTTCGCGATGGCCGCGAACCCGGCCGCCATCTGGATCAGGGTCGCCGAGACGCTGTGGCCGATCGGCACGGAGCCGTACGAGGACCCGCTCCAGTCCTCCGGCTTGAGCAGCTCACCCTCGGCCTCGCCGGGCATCCCCTCGCCGGTGGCCCGGCCCAGCCCGAACTTCCGCTGGTACTCGTAGACCTTCTCCTTGCCGAGCCGGTCCGCGATCAGGATGGTGCCGACGTTCGACGAGTAGGCCATCAGCCCCGGCAGGGTCATCCGGGTGCCGGTCTTCTGCGGATGGGTGTCCTCGAACTTGGTGTCGCCCTTCTTGATCGCCGGACCGATCTCGATGAGCTCGTCCGCCTTGATCAGGCCCTCCTGGAGGGCGGCGCCGAAGATGAACGCCTTGTGGCTCGACCCCGGGTCGGTCACGATGCTGCTGGCCGCGTCGATCCGCTCGTCGGCGTCGTACTTCTCGGCGTCCGCGGCGTTGTAGGGCGGGTAGCTGGCCTGGGCCAGCACCTCGCCGGTCTGGATGTCCAGCACCACGGCGCTGCCCACCGTCGCGTTCTGCTTGCGGCCGGCCGTGTTGAGCACCCGCTGCACCTGGTACTGGAGGTCCTGGTCGATGGTGAGCTGCAACGAGCTGCCCGGCCGGGCCGGGGTCTCCTGCTGGAATCCGCTCGGGATCGGCAGGTTCAGCTTCTTGCCGGTGCCGACCTCGAAGACCCGCTTGCCGTCGGTGCCGTGCAGCAGATCGTCGTAGCGCGCCTCCAGCCCCTCGAGGCCGTGGTGGTCGTCGCCGGTGAAGCCGATCAGGTTCGCCGCGAGGTCCCGGCCGGGCACGTCACGCCGCTCATCGGAGTGCGTGTAGATCCCCGGCAGGTCCAGCTCCTCGATCGCGTCGGCCACCGCGACCGGCACGCCACGGGCCAGGTAGCGGAACTTCAGCCACTTGCCGAGCACCTGCTTGCGGCCCATGTCCTCGAGCAGCTCGGACTGCCGGATGCCGAGCAGCGGCGCCAGCTTGGCCGCGATGGCGGCCACGTTCTTCCGCAGTTCCTCGTTCTCCGGGTCGACGTAGACGTAGCGCGCCTCCACGCTGTGCGCGAGCACGTGGCGGTCCCGGTCCAGGATGCTGCCGCGCGGCGCCGGCAGCGCCACCGTGCTGAGCCGGTTCTCCCGCAGCTTGAGCAGGCTCTCGGCCTCCTCCGGGGAGGTCGCCACCTGGAGCACCACGAGACGGACCCCGATGGTGACGAACAACGACAGCGCGAGCACGGTGCCGAGCCGCAGCCGGCGGGTGCTGTTGGCGAGCTTCGGCGGCTCCGACGGGACCGGCTTCGGCCTGCTGGTCACGGTCCGTCGTGGTCCGGATCCCCCTTTTCCGGTACGGCCGGGCGTCTCGCGTCCACGCCGCTCCGGCTGGCGTTCCCGGGGTTTGCCGGCGCTCTTCTCGCGGGGTTTGTCGGCGGCCCGGGGCTTGTCGGCGGCCTTCTCGCGGGATTTGTCGGCGGCCTTCTCGCGGGGTGCCGGCGGCTGCTCGGCCGGGCGGCCGCGGCCACGGGTCCGCTGGCCGCTCTCGCCCCCGTCGAGCACCTGCAACGCCGGCCGGAACGGGTCGGCGTTGCGGCCCCCGGTACGTGGCACCCGCCCCCGCTCGGCCACGGTCCGGCCGCGCGGGGTGTACGCCCGCGCCTCCCCGATGCTGGAGAACCCGCGCCGGCCCTCCCGGGGGTCGTCGGGCTGCTCGTCGCCCGGCAGGTCACGTGACGAACCGCGCCGGGGCTGCTTGCCCCGGCGCGGTGCCTCGTCCTCGTTTCTCGGCGTCATGCCGGCCTACTCCCCGGTCCCCGCGGACGGCGTGCCCGCCCGGCTCAGGTCGTCGGAGGCGGTCACCGGCCGGTCGCCCCGGCCCGGCACCGGCGTCCGGACGATGGTGCCCTCCGGCAGCCAGATCACCGCGGGCGCCTCGGCCGGCACCAGGCCGAGCCGCCGGGCCGCCGCGGCCAGGTTGCCCGGGCCGGACTTCTCGACCAACTGCCGGTCCAGCTCCTGCTGCTGCTTGTCGAGCGCGACCTTCTCCTTGCGGAGCGCGTCGAGCCGGAAGGACCGCTCCACGGTCTTGGTGTTGATCAGCAGGATGCCGACCACACCGACCAGGACCACGGCGATCACGGTCGCCGCGAAGGTGGCCCGCGGCGCGCGGATCGGCAGCGGCGGCGCGACCCACAGCCGGGTGCGGCCCGTGATCGGCGGCGTGTCGCCGGTCACCTCGATGTTCAGCGCGGTGGCTCCGTCGACCGACGCGGGCTCGGCCGCCTCCCGGCCCCGGATCCCTGACCGGCGCGTGTCGGAACGACCGGACCGGCGTGCCCCCCGCACACCGCTGCTTCCGGTCTCGGCATCGCGGCTCACCCCGGCTTTGTCGCGCGGCTGCGCCGATCGGCCCCCCGACCGCGGCGCGTCGGATCGCTCGCTCATGCTCGTCCCTCCCCCTCTTCCTCGTTCGCCCCCGGGCGTAACCGCCCTCGTCCCCCGCGAGTTGTAGACATCCGGGGCCGTTCGCGGACCGCCCCGACTGCCTGGTTGTGCTTCCGGCTCTGCTCCTGCTCGTCGATCCGTTCCACGGCGCGCAGCTTCACCGAGGCCGCCCTCGGGTTCGCCGCCACCTCCGCCTCGCTGGGCGGCTCGGACCCACGGGTCAGCAGCCGCAGACTCGGACCGGTCCCGGGCAGCTCGACCGGAAGGTCGACCGGCCCGGTACTGCGCGACCTCGCGGTGAGTTCGCGCTTGACGATCCGGTCCTCCAACGATTGATAACTCATCACCACAAGACGCCCCTGGGGCGCCAACACGTCCAAGGCAGCAGGAACCGCTCGCTCGAGCACTTCCAGCTCGCCGTTCACCTCAATGCGTAGTGCCTGAAAAGTCCTTTTTGCCGGATTTCCACCCGTTCGCCGCGCGGCGGCCGGGATGGAGTCCTTCACCAGCTCGGCCAGACGAGCGGTCGACGTGATCCGGGCCTTCGCCCGCTCCCGCACGATCGACGACACGATCCGCGGCGCGAACTTCTCCTCGCCGTACTGCCGCAGGATGCGCACCAGCTCACCCGGCGCGTACTCGTTGACGATCTCCTCGGCGGTCACCCCGCGGGACTGGTCCATCCGCATGTCCAGTGGGGCGTCCTGCGCGTACGCGAACCCGCGGTCCGCCTCGTCCAGCTGCAACGAGGACACCCCGAGATCGAACAGTCCGCTGTGGATCGCCGGGATGTCCAGCTCCGCGAGAACCCGGGGCAGCTCGTCGTAGACGGCGTGCACCAGGCGCGCCCGGTCACCGAACCGGATCAGGCGGTGCCGTGCGTGCGCCAGCGCCTCGGTGTCCCGGTCCAGCCCGACCAGGACCACGTCCGGAAACCGCTCCAGGACCGCTTCGGCGTGCCCGCCCAGACCCAGCGTGAAATCGACGTGGACGGCACCCGGCAACTCCAGAGCGGGAGCGAGCAGTTCAACGCAGCGCTCGAGCAGCACCGGCACGTGTGTGCCCCGCGGCTCCCCCATGTCGCCCCCCAATTGCCTTACCCGTCCGCGTCTCACCCGGTTGTTCAGTTACTGCCGTTCCGGCCCGGCCCGCCCTCCGTACCGCCAGATCCCCATCCGCTCTGTCCGTGCCGGCGAACCGGCTGGCGGACACACGCCTGGCGCCGGGGAAGAGGCGCCAGGAGCGGGAGCGGCTGGAGATCTCGCAGTACGGCGGCATCGAGGATTTGTTCACGACGGACTCGCCGTCACCCGATCCGCTACTCACGGAAGGTCGTGAACAACCCTCGGACGATCCGGGCCGAACCAGCGGCCCACCGAGTGCCACGCCCTACAGTCCGCCGGGCAGCACCCCCTCCTCGATGCCGGCGAACTCTTCCTCGCTCGCCGAGAGGTAGTCGTCCCAGGACTGCTTGTCCCAGATCTCGACCCGGGTGCTCGCACCGATCACCACCAGGTCGCGACCAAGGCTGGCATACTCCCGCAAATGGGCAGGAATCGTGACTCTGCCTTGCTTGTCAGGCACCTCGTCGTGCGCGCTGGCGAAGAACACCCGGCTGTACGCCCGGGCCGCCTTGTTCGTCACCGGCGCCTCACGGAGTTGGCCGGCGATGCGCTGGAACTCCGGCATCGGGAACACGTAAAGACAGCGCTCCTGCCCTTTCGTGATCACGACACCTCCCGCCAGCTCATCACGGAACTTCGCCGGGAGGATCAGCCGGCCCTTCTCGTCGAGGCGCGGAGTGTGCGTGCCGAGAAACATCGGCCCCCACCCCTTTGCCGTGGCGCCCGCTCCTTCGCGGAGGGAGTGGACCGCCTGTCAACTCGGGCCGGCAGGTCCGGCTGCGCTCCTCCGCCCCTGCCACTGGGCCCCACTCTACTCCACTTCCCTCCACCTGCAACCCGAAAGCGATCGCTCGCGAGGCCTTTTCGCGGACGAAATCCCTGTTCACAGGCGGTGGAGCGGAGTGGAGGGCCAAGCGCATGATCAACCCGGTCCGGTTTCCGACATCGGGCGCCGCGGGTACGAAAACACCCGCGCCCGAGGCGATCGGGACGGGTGCGTGGAGGAAAGTGGAGACGCCTGTGGGGTGGGGCCCGGAACCGGGGCCACCCCCCCCCGCCGGGGCGTATATA
>NZ_JAGFNS010000003.1:337243-416643 GCF_017592555.1 Actinoplanes flavus
CGCCCCCGGGGGGGCGGGGGGGGGGGGGGGGGGGGGTGGGGCCGCGGGGGGGGGGGGGGCCCCCCCCCGGGCCCCCCCCCCACAGCGCCGTTCCTTATCTACTACGGGCGCTACGCGACGAGGCGCCGTACCACGTAGTTGCTGTTCCAGATCTTGTGCTTGCCGACCCGGGCCCCGCTGTGCGGCGAGTCGTAGACGTAGCCGTTGCCGGCGTAGATCCCGGCGTGGTAGCCGTACGACCCGTTGCGGAAGATGATCAGGTCACCGATCTTCTTGTTGCTCTTCGCGACGGACTTGCCGTACTTCTGCTGCGAGTTCGCCTTGTGCGGCAGGCTCTTGCCGGCCGCCTTCTTGTAGACGTACTTGGTGAAGCCCGAGCAGTCGAAGCGCTTCGGGCCCGCGGCGCCGAACAGGTACAGCGCGCCCTTGTGCTTCTTGGCCTCGGCCAGGACCTTGGCGCCACTGGCGCGGACCTTGACCTTGACCTTGGTGGTGGCCTGCTGGTTGTACCCGGTCCCGGTGAACAGGGTCCGGACCCACACCGTCTTCGTCGGCTTCGCGGTCAGCGTGACCGCGCCGCCCTTGACGGTGTCGGTGTCCCAGGTGCGCCAGGCGCCGTTGCTCCAGCCCTGGAGACGGACCGTGCCCTTGGCGACCTGGCCGGTGGCCGGGTCGATCACCTTCGCGGTGATCTTGAGGGTGGAGCCCCAGGCCAGGTTTCGGGTGCTGGCCTTCGTGGCGATCTGGGGCGTGATCTTCGCGGCTGCCGCACTCGCGGTGACCGGGGTGACGGTGGCGGTCGCGGCCGCCGCCGGCGATGCGGCGACCAACTGGCCGGCGCAGAGGCAGAGCCCCAGGGACAGTGCGACGGTACCGGTGCCGACGGACGTGCGACGACGCCGGCGCGAACTGTGTTCGTGCACGGTAGAGAAATCCCTCCGGCACGCCTGCGAGGTTAGCTGTCGGGTTCGGGCGGGAAGGCATGCCCGGCCGCGGATGGGTGCGGCTTCACCCCGAGGTCGCTCCCGGATGCGTCGCCCGTGGAAGCCGGGCGGCGCGGGAGAGACCGGATATGGGTCCCCCGTCCCTGCCCCCGATTGCCTTGTCGTGGTCTGGCCAACTGCGGTGTCGCACCGTCCGGTCCGGGGCAGGGCTCGGCGTGAACCGGTCCGGTGCGGCCGGCGGGCGGTGTGCCGCCGGCGAATCTTTGCTACCTGAATTCGGCCATGATCGTCAGCGCCGCATTGATCACTCTCCGTGTTTGGCATATTTGTTGCTGTCCAATTTGTTACCTCCGCGAGACAAATGCCGCTACGTAAAGTGTTGAATCGGTGACTCTTGGTCGAGGGTTACGGGTGAATCAGGACACAGAAAAAGTCCGTCACCCTGTTGGGAGCACGTCCGAATCGTCCGGACCCCGGAAAACCCGAAGTGGTCGGTGATCTTGACCGTCTGGCAACTCGACGTAACCTTCGCGTCCGGTACCCTCGCTGGCGTGACGGACGGAATGCCTCTCATCGCCAAGGTCGCGACCTCCGTGTCGAAGACCGCGGCCGCGCTCTCCAGGGCCGCCGGTCGCGGCGACGGCTCGGTGATCGGTGGCTGGATCGGCCTGAAGATCGACCCCGATCTCCTCGCCCACCTGGCGGCGGGCCGCGCCGTCGCGCTGGTCTCCGGCACCAACGGCAAGACCACCACGACCCGGCTCACCGCCGCCGCCGTCGGCGTGCTCGGCCGGGTCGCCACCAACTCGTTCGGCGCCAACATGCCGACCGGCCACACCTCGGCGCTGGCGAAGGAGGGGCACACCCCGTTCGCCGTGCTGGAGGTGGACGAGCACTACCTGGCCCAGGTCATCGACCAGACCCGGCCCAAGGTGGTGGCCCTGCTCAATCTCTCCCGCGACCAGCTCGACCGGGCGAAGGAGGTGGCCATGATGGCGCAGCTGTGGAAGACCACGCTGGCCGGCCACCCCGACATCCGGGTGGTCGCCAACGCCGACGACCCGATGGTGGTGTGGGCGGCCGCGAGCAGCCCGCAGACCACCTGGTTCAGCGCCGGCCAGCGCTGGCACGACGACTCGTTCGTCTGCCCGGAGAGCGGCCACCCGATCGAGCGGTCCGGTGGCGACTGGTGGTGCACCGGCTGCCCGCTGCGCCGCCCGCGTCCGCAGTGGGTGGTCGAGGACGAGGGCGTCATCGACCCCCGCGGCGACTGGCACCTGGTGAAACTCCAGCTGCCCGGCCGGGTGAACATCGGTAACGCGGCCACCGCGCTGGCCGTGGCCGCCGAGTTCGGGGTCCGCCCGATCGAGGCGCTGCCCCGGCTCTCCCGGGTCGCGTCGATCGCCGGGCGGTATGCCCAGGTCGACCGTGACGGCCGCAACATCCGCCTGTTGCTGGCGAAGAACCCGGCAAGCTGGCTGGAGGCCTTCGACATGGCCGACCAGGCGCCGACACTGCTCTCCATCAACGCCCGCGACCCCGACGGCCTGGACACGTCGTGGCTCTACGACGTCGACTTCTCGCCGTTGCGCGACCGGCCGGTGCTGATCACCGGTGACCGCGCCTTCGACCTGGCGGTCCGGCTCCAGGTGAACCACGTGCCCTTCCGGCACGTAAACAGTTTCGACGAGGCGCTGCGGTCCGTTCCGCCCGGCCGCCTCGAGGTGATCGCCAACTACACGGCGTTCCAGGACATTCGAGCGGAGTTGGACCGTGTCAACTGAGTCCCTGCGGATCGTGTGGATCTACCCGGATCTGCTGTCGACGTACGGCGACCGGGGCAACATGCTCATCCTCGCCCGCCGGGCGGCCGACCGTGGCATCCCGGTGGAGACCTACGAGGTCCGCTCCGACCAGCGGATGCCGAACAGCGCCGACATCTACCTGATCGGCGGCGGCGAGGACGGCCCGCAGGCCCTGGCGGCCCAGCGGCTGCTCACCGACGGCGGCCTGCACCAGGCGGTCAACCAGGGCGCCGCGATCCTCTCCATCTGCGCGGGTTACCAGCTTCTCGGTCACTCGTTCTATGCCAAGGGGGCCAAGTGCGCCGGGCTGGGACTGCTCGACATCACCTCCGACCGGGGCGAGACCCGGGCGGTCGGCGAGTTGCGCGGTGACATCGACCCGCGGCTCGGCCTGCCTCCACTGACCGGATTCGAGAACCACGGCGGGCGGACCCACCTGGGCGCGCACGCCGCACCACTCGCCCGGGTGACCGGCGGCATCGGCAACGACGGCCAGACCGAGGGCGCCTGGGCGGGCAAGATCCTGGGAACGTATTCGCACGGCCCGGCGCTGGCCCGCAACCCGGCGATAGCCGATCTGCTCCTTCGCTGGTCCACCGGCGCGGATAGGCTGACTCCCCTCGACGACACCTGGAGTGAGCGCCTCCGGAACGAACGGCTCGCCGCGACGAACGCGGTTTAGACCGGCACCACCGAGTCCTGAAACGACGACAGTTGGGGCGGTAGGCCTGCATGACCGACAACCTGATCGACCCGCGAGGCACCGAAATCCCCGCGGACCCTCAGGCCACTGACCGGGCTGCCGCCCCCACCGCCTGCACCCCGCTGGGGTGGAAGCGCCGTCTGATCCGATTCTCCCTGCTCGGCGCCGGAGTGGGCGCTCTCGCCGGCCTCGCCGCCGTGCTGCCGCTGCGGGACATCGCCGACACCCTGTCCGCCATGGGCCCGAGCGCCGTGTTCGCGGTGGCCTTCCTCGGCGGCATGCTGCTGTCGGTTCTCGTCCCGCGGACCCTCATCACGATGACCTGCGGCGCCCTGCTCGGCGCCGTCACCGGCTCCGCGGCCGCCCTGGCCGCCGCGGTGATCGCCGCGGTCGCCACCTACTACGCGGGCCGCTGGGCCGGGCGCGGCGCCCTCCAGGCCCGTGCCGGGAGCCGCCTGGCCCGCCTCGACGGCTGGCTGAACCGTCGCGGCCTCGCCGCGGTCCTGCTGGTCCGCTTCCTGCCGCTGGCCCCGTTCGGCCTGGTCGGCTACGCCTACGGCACCACCAGCGTGTGCCGCAAGCGCTACCTGCTCGGCACCACCATCGCCGCCATCCCGTCCACGGTCACCTACGCCGTGATCGGCGCCGCGGTCGTCGCCCCCGGCGAGATGAACTTCCTCACCCTCGCCCCGGCCGCGTTCAGCTTCGTCCTCTCCACGGCGATCATCCTGCGCTGGCGCCACACGGCCCGCCGCGCTCCCCTGCCCGCCTGATCGGCGCACCGCCTCCGCACGCCCGAAGGTCGGATCGCCGACCGTCTGTCCGATGGCCCGGGACGGCGCGGCGGTCCATGATGGCGCGATGACGACCGGGCCGGACCGATGAGGCTGTGGCGGCGGCTCACCGGTGACAGCTCCACGCACCACCAGGCGATCTCCAACAGCCTGGTGTTCGGTGATGTGATCCAGATCAGCCAGGTCACCGGCGATGTCGTCGTTCAGGCGCGGATGCCCCCGCCGTACCGGATCGAGGTGTTCTCCACCGAGGCGGATCCGCTGCCGCGTGATCTGGCCCGGGCACAGCCGAGCCGGCTGCTGCTCCCTCGGCACCGGGTGGTGCCGTTCGCCGGACGCGACGACCAGCTGGACGACCTGGCCGGATGGGCCGCCGACACGGCCACACCGGTCCGCCTCCTGCATGCCCCCGGCGGGCAGGGCAAGACCCGGCTGGCCGGCGAATTCGCCCGCCGCTGCGGGGGACAGGACTGGGCGGTGTGGCGGGTGACGCACAGCGCTCCCGCCGGTGTCACCACGTCCAGCCGCGTGCCGCTGCCGCCGGACGGCAAGGTCCTGGTGCTCGTGGACTATGCGGACCGGTGGCCGCCGTCGCATCTGCTGGCCCTGCTCGGCGACCTGGTCAACATCGCGGTGCAGGCCCCGTTGACCCTGCGGGTCCTGCTGTTGGCCCGCTCCACCGGGTACTGGTGGCCGGCGGTGACCAGCCGCCTGGACGGTGACTTCGGCGTGACCGCCGATGACGTGCCGTTGGCGCCGCTGCCCACGACTCTGGACCGGGCCGAGCTCTTCACCACGGCGGCGGCACACTTCGCCGACGCGCTCGGGTCCGGCAACGGGTGGCCGGACCCGTCCGGTCTCGACCGGCCGGCCTACACGCAGGTTCTGGCCGTGCACATGGCCGCCCTCGTCGCGGTGGAGGCCCGCCGGCGGGACTCCCCGGTCCCGGCCACCCCGCACGCGGTTTCCGCCTTCCTGCTGCGCCGCGAGTACGAACACTGGCAGCGGATGAGCGGCCGGGCCGAAGATCCGCTGCTCAGCTCGGCCCGGCAACTGCACCGCACGACCTGCCTGGCCACCCTGGCCGGGCCGCTGCCCCGCCCGGCCGCCCAGGAGATTCTCACCCGGTCCGGTCTTGCCGGCACCGTCCCGGACGCCGATCAGCTCATCGACGACCACCGCGTCTGCCAGCCCGCCGCCGACCCCGTGACCGTGCTGGAGGCGCTCCGCCCGGACCGGCTCGGTGAGGATCTGATCGCCCTCACCACCCCTGGCCATGCCCACATCGGCGCCGACGTCGCCGGGCTCGCGGACGACTGGGCCCTCACGGCGCCCGCGGCAGTGGCCGGCGCGGGCGACACCCCGGCCTGGGCTGCCGGCACCGTCACGGTTCTGACCGAGACCGCCCACCGGTGGCCACACATCGCCACAGGTGTGTTGTATCCGCTGGTCAGCGCGTACCCGGAGTGGGCGGTGAGGGCGGGTGGGGCCACCCTCACCCGGTTGGCGGAGATCCCCGGCGTCGATCCGGACGTCCTGGCCGCCGTCGAGCCGCTGCTACCGGCCACCCGGGACGTCGACCTCGACATCGCCGCAGCCGCGATCACCGGTCGGCTGACCCGGCACCGCCTCGATCGCACCACCGACCCCGCCGAACAGGCCCGCCTGTACAGCGTGCACGCCTTGTGCCTGTCCAGCGTGGGACAGGACGCCGAGGCCCTGGAGCCGGCCAAGAAGGCGACCGCCCTCTATCGGCGGCTGGCCTTGCTGCCCGAACTCGCGGTGGCGGTCGGCAACCTCGGCGGGATCATGGCCGGGCTGGGTCGTCTGGAGCAGGCCCTGGCCCTGGCCGAGGAGTCCGTGGGCCTGCTGCGGAAGCTGGCGGGCACCGCTCCGGAGACTCACTCGCCCGCTCTCGCCATCGCACTGACCAATCTCGGCGTACGGCTCGCCGAGACCGGCCGCCGGGAGGAGGCTCTGGCCCCGAGCGAGGAGGCCGTCGCCATCCAGAGGCGGCTCGCCAGAGCGGACCGGGAGCACCACCTGCCCTTCCTGGCGGTCACGCTGAGCAATCTCGGCGTGCGACTTTCCGAGATCGGTCGCCCCGAACACGCCCTGCGCCCGGCTCAGGAGGCCACTCGGATCCTGCGCCGGCTGGCGAAGGCCGAGCCGCAGCGGTTCCTACCCGAGCTGGCCGCGTCCCTGCTGAACCTGGGCGTCCGGATGGCGGAGCTGGGCCGCCGGCGACAGGCGCTGCCGCCGACCGCCGAAGGCATCGCCCTCTTCCGTCGCCTGGTCGAGGCCAACCCGCGGGTGCATCTGCCGGCGCTCGCCGGGGCGCTCGCCAACCTCGGCGTCTGGCTCTCCCAACTCGGCCGCACGGAGGAGGCGCTACCGCCGTCCGAGGAAGCGGTCGCCGCGTACCGCCGCCTGGCCGAGGCCGACCCACTGGTGCACCGGCCTTTCCTGGCCGTGGTGTTGATGAACCTCGGCGCCCGGTTGGCCGAGGTCAGCCGCACCGAGCAGGCGCTGGCGCCCACCGAGGAGGCGGTCGCCATCCTCCGCGGGCTGGCCGACGCGAGTCCGCAGTCGTACCTGCGGCCATTCGCGACGGCGGTGGGCAACCACGCCGTGTTGCGAGCCGAGCTAGGACATTCGAAAGCGGCGCTCGGGGCGGCCCGGGAGGCCGTCACCGTCCACCGGCGGCTGGCCCGTTCCGACCCGGCGGAGCGCCTCGGCCTGGCCGGAGCGCTGGAGGCGTACGCGGCAGTGTGCGCGGAGTTCGGCGCCGATCAGCGGGGCGCGCTCGAGTCGGTCGACGAAGCGATCCAGATCTACCGGCCGCTGGCGCATGAGCAACCGGACATGTTCACCGAGGCCTTGATGGGGGCCTATCTGACCGGCACCGACGTACTGGAGCGGTTCGGGCGGTTCACCGAGGCGGCGCTGCTGCGCCGGGAGATCGGCCGCCTCACCAACGGGCCGAACCGCGGCCAGGGGCGCCGGTAGGACTCCCGGTCATCCGGGAGGACACCGCTCGCCCGGCGGCATCAGGCCAGGGTGGCCAGGTCGGTGAAGTAGCCGGGGTAGGTCTTGGCGACGCAGCCCGGGTCGGCGATCTCGATGCCGGGGGCACGCAGGCCGATCAGCGAGAGGCTCATCGCCATCCGGTGGTCGTCGTAGGTCGCGAACCGGGTCGGCCGCGGCGCTCCCGGGTGGATGGTGAAGCCGTCGGCGTCCTCGACCGCGTCGATCCCGGCCCGGCGCAGCTCGGTGACGACGGCGCCGACCCGGTCGGTCTCCTTGCCCCGGATGAACCCGATCCCCCGGACCCGGGTCGGCCCGTCGGCGAAGACGGCGACCGCGGCCAGCGTCTGCGCGGTGTCCGAGATGTCGGCCATGTCGACGTCGATGCCGCGGAGCGAGCCGCCGCGGACGGTCACCGCGTCGGCGGTACGGGTCACCGAAGCGCCCATCCGTTCCAGGACGTCGGCGAACCGTACGTCTCCCTGGAGGCTCCCGGTGCCCAGGCCGGAGACGGTGACCCGCCCGCCGGTGATCGCCGCCGCCCCCAGGAAGTAGGAGGCCGCGCTGGCGTCCGGTTCGATCGTGTAGTCGGCCGGCCGGTAGGCGCCCGCCGGAACGGTGAGCCCGGTGACGGTCACCCCGAAGGCCGCCATCACCGCCTTGGTCATCTCCACGTAGGGCACCGAGACCAGCGGCGAGGTGAGGGTGACGTCGATCCCGCGCTCCATCAGCGGCCCGGCCATCAGCAGACCGGACAGGAACTGGCTGGAGATGTGGCCGCTGACCTCGACCGGGCCACCGTGCGCGGGCCCGGTGACCGCGGCCGGGAGGAAGCCGGGCCGGTCCAGCTCCTCGACGCGCGCGCCGATCTGCCGGAGCGCGCCGAGGACCGGGCCGAACGGGCGGGCCCGCAACTGTTCGCTGCCGTCGACGACGGTACGGCCGCCGAGCAGAGCCGCCGCCGGGAGCAGGAACCGTGACGTGGTGCCGGACTGGCGGGCGTCGACAGTCCCGGCGCCACCGGCCGCACCGGGGTCGATGCCGCGCACGACGACCGTACGATCGCTCTCGGAGAGGGTGACCGTCGCGCCGAGCGCGCCGACCGCGCCCATCATGGCCCGGGTGTCGTCGGCGAAGAGCGCTCCGGACAGGGTGGACGTGCCGTCGGCGAGGGCCGCGCAGAGCAGTGCCCGGTTGGTGATGCTCTTGGAGCCGGGCGGCCGGACGGTCGCGTCGACGGGCCTGGTGAGCGGGGCGACGGCGAGGACGTCAGGCATGCCGCCCATCCAAACAGGCGACGGCCCGCCGCGGCGTACCGCGACGGGCCGTGTCCACCCAGTGGTCAGACGACGACGCTGACCAGGCGTCCCTTGACCACGATGACCTTCTTCGGCTCCTTGCCGCCCAGCGCCTCGGCGACCGCGGCCAGCGCGGCGGCGCGGACCTCGGCCTCGCCGGTCTCCGGGGAGACCTCGACGCGGCCGCGGACCTTGCCGTTGACCTGCACCGGGTAGGTGATCGCGTCGGCGACCAGCTGGGCCGGGTCGGCGACCGGGAAGTCGGCGTAGGCCAGCGAGCCGTCGTGCCCCAGCTTGCTCCACAGTTCCTCGGCCATGTGCGGGGCGAACGGGGACAGCATCAGCACCAGCGGCTCGACCGCCTCGCGGGAGGCGACCGGCAGCGGGGTCAGCGCGTTCGTCAGCTCGATCAGCTTGGCGATCGCGGTGTTGAACCGCAGCTCCTCCATGTCCTCACGGACGCCGGCGATGACCTTGTGCAGGACCTTGCGGGTCTTCGGGTCCAGCGGCTCGTCGGTCACCCGGACGGCGCCGGTCTCCTCGTCGACCACCAGACGCCAGGCACGCTGCAGGAAGCGCTGGGAGCCGACGACGGCGCGGGTGTCCCACGGGCGGGACACGTCCAGCGGGCCCATCGCCATCTCGTACACCCGGAACGTGTCGGCGCCGTACTGCTCGCACATCTCGTCGGGGGTGACGACGTTCTTCAGCGACTTGCCCATCTTGCCGTACTCGCGGTTGACCTGCTGGTCGCCGTGGTACCACTTGCCGTCGCGCTCGACGACCTCCTCGGCCGGCACGATGACGCCGCGGTCGTCGCGGAACGCGTACGCCTGGATGTAGCCCTGGTTGAACAGCTTCTTGAACGGCTCGAACGACGAGACGTGGCCCAGGTCGAACAGCACCTTGTGCCAGAAGCGGGCGTACAGCAGATGCAGAACGGCATGCTCGACGCCGCCCACGTACAGATCCACGCCACCCGCGTCCCCCGGCTTGCGCGGGCCCATCCAGTAGGCCTCGTTCTCCGGGTCGACCAGGACCTTCTCGTTGTGCGGGTCCAGGTAGCGCAGTTCGTACCAGCAGGAGCCGGCCCACTGCGGCATGGTGTTGGTCTCGCGGGTGTAGGTCTTCGGGCCGTCGCCCAGGTCCAGCTCGACCTGCACCCAGTCCTTCTTGCGGGACAGCGGGGTCTCCGGCTCGGTGTCCGCGTCGTCCGGGTCGAAGGTGCGCGGCGAGAAGTCGTCGACGTCTGGCAGCTCGACCGGCAGCATCGACTCGGGCAGCGCGATCGGCAGGCCGGTCTCGTCGTAGACGATCGGGAACGGCTCACCCCAGTAGCGCTGCCGGCTGAACAGCCAGTCCCGCAGCCGGTAGGTGGTGGCGCCGCGGCCCTTGCCGTTCGCCTCCAGCCACTCGATCATGGCGGCCTTGGCCTCGGCGACCTCCTTGCCGTCCAGCCAGTCGCTGTTGATCGCCGGTCCGTCGCCGGTGAAAGCCCCTTCAAACCCTTCAGGAGCCTTCACCGTACGGATGATGGGCAGTTCGAAGACCTCGGCGAAGGCCCAGTCCCGCTCGTCCTGGCCGGGCACCGCCATGATCGCGCCGGTGCCGTAGCCGGCCAGCACGTAGTCGGCGACGAAGACCGGGATGCGGGCGCCGTTGACCGGGTTGGTCGCGTAGGCGCCGGTGAAGACGCCGGTCTTGACCTTGCCGTCGGCGGTCCGTTCCTCGTCGGTCTTCGCGGCAGCGGCCGCCCGGTAGGCGGCGATCGCCTTCGTGGGGCTCTCGTGACCGCCGGTCCAGACCGCGTGCGTCCCCTCCGGCCAGGCCGCGGGCGTGATCCGCTCGACCAGCTCGTGCTCCGGGGCCAGCACCATGTAGGTGGCGCCGAACAGGGTGTCCGGGCGGGTGGTGAAGACCTTGATCACGCCGCCGTCGACCGGGAAGTCGACGTGCGCGCCGCGGGACCGGCCGATCCAGTTGCGCTGCATCAGCTTGACCGGCTCCGGCCAGTCCAGCGCGTCCAGGTCGTCGACCAGGCGGTCGCCGTAGGCGGTGATCCGCATCATCCACTGCTTCAGGCTGCGCTGGAACACCGGGAAGTTGCCGCGCTCGGAGCGGCCGTCCGGGGTGACCTCCTCGTTGGCCAGCACGGTGCCCAGGCCCGGGCACCAGTTGACCGGGGCCTCGGAGACGTACGCCAGGCGGTGGCCGTCGATGACCTTGCGCTTCTCGGCGGCGGACAGGCCGGCCCACTCCGGGCCGCGCTCGCCGGCCTCGTAGGAGGCGATCAGCTCGCTGATCGGGCGGGCCTTGCGCACCGACGGGTCGAACCAGGAGTTGAAGACCTGCAGGAAGATCCACTGGGTCCAGCGGTAGTACTCCGGGTCGGTGGTCGAGAAGGACCGGCGGTCGTCGTACGCCAGGCCCAGCCGGCGCAGCTGCTGCCGGTACCGCTCGACGTTCGCCGCCGTGGTGACCGCCGGGTGGGTGCCGGTCTGCACCGCGTACTGCTCGGCCGGCAGGCCGAACGCGTCGAAGCCCATCGGGTGCAGCACGTTGTAGCCGGCCATCCGCTGGTAGCGGGTGTAGCAGTCGGTGCCGATGTAGCCCAGCGGGTGACCGACGTGCAGGCCGGCGCCGGACGGGTACGGGAACATGTCCTGGACGTGCAGCTTGGGCGCACCCGCTCGGGGGTGCGCGGGATCAGCCAGCTCACCGACCGGGTTGGGCGCGTGGAAGGTGCCCTTCTCGGCCCAGTGGTCCTGCCAGCGCAGCTCGATCTCGCCGGCCGTCGCGGCGGTATAGCGGAACGGTGGGGTCTCGGTCTCGCTCATCTTCACCATCTCGTCTACGTCTCGTCTTTTCTCGGAAAGAGGGCATAAAAAAGCCCCTCGCGCAGGAGGGGTAGCCGTGCCTGGTCCGACTAACGGATCAGCACGGCCGGCTAAGGAGCAGGAAAGACCGAGCCATGCGTGCATGATACCCCTCCCCCGTCACGGACGGCGACCGGTATGGCGGGCGCGTGAAATACTCCCGGCTGTCCACAGGCGACCGCCTTTGGGCGGCGGATGACACGCGTTCGTCCGGTATCCCCCGAAAACCGATATCAACAGGGTCACGATCAGGCCTTTCGGCGATGCGGATGTACGGGGATAACCTGTGGGGACGGGTGGCGAGCGCCGGGGCCCACGGCCGCTGGGCGCCCGCGACCTTACGGTGCCCCTTGACGGTGGGTGATCTCCGCCTAACGGGGGTAGACACGTATTTGGAGGAGGCCCGTGACAACGCCGACCTGGGGCGAGCCGTCAGGCCCGCTGACGAGCGCCGAGTTCCGCGCCGCGACGCAAGCCATCATGGCCAACATCGAACAGGTCATCGAGGGCAAGAGCGCGACGGTCCGACTGGCACTCGCGGTCCTGATCGCCGAGGGCCACCTGCTGATCGAGGACGTGCCGGGAGTCGGCAAGACCAAGCTCGCCAAGGCCCTGGCCCGCTCGATCGACTGTTCGGTGCGGCGCATCCAGTTCACGCCCGACCTGCTGCCCAGCGATGTGACCGGGGTCAGCGTCTACAACCAGGAGACGCGGGACTTCGAGTTCAAGCCGGGCGCGGTCTTCGCCAACCTGGTGGTCGGCGACGAGATCAACCGGGCCTCGCCGAAGACCCAGTCCGCCCTCCTGGAGTGCATGGAGGAGCGGCAGGTCACCGTCGACGGCACCACCTACGAGCTGCAGGCGCCGTTCATGGTGGTCGCGACGCAGAACCCGATCGAGATGGAGGGCACCTACCCCCTCCCCGAGGCGCAGCGCGACCGGTTCACCGCCCGGATCGCGATGGGCTACCCCGACCCGCGGGCCGAGCTGGCGATGCTCAGCGGCCACGGCGACCACGACCCGCTCAACGACCTGCGGGCCGTGGCGGACGCCGCCCTGGTCCGCCGGCTGATCGAGACGGCCCGCGCGGTGCACGCCGCCGACGCCGTCCAGCAGTACGCGATCGCCCTGGTCACCGCCACCCGGGAGGCTCCGGAGATCCGGCTCGGCGCGTCGCCCCGGTCCACGCTCCAGCTGCTGCGCACCGCCAAGGCGGTGGCCGCGCTGGAGGGCCGTGACTACGTGCTCCCCGACGATCTCCAGGCGCTGGCCGTGCCGGTCCTCGCGCACCGCATCATCCCGACCGCGGACGCCCAGCTCAACCGGCGGACCACGGACGCCATCGTGTCCGAGATCGTGCACCGGCTGCCGCTGCCGCACGCCCGCAATCCCTACGACACCCGTGACGGGCGCGCGTCGTACGAGTCACGGGGGCGGTGAGGATGCGGGAGGCGCTGCGGGGGCTCACCACGCGCGGCCGCTCGTTCCTGGCCGCGGCGATCGCCGCCGCGGTCTCGGCGCTCATCCTCGGCGAGCGTGACCTGCTGCGGGTGGCGGTGCTGCTGGCCGCCCTCCCGCTGCTCGCCGCGTGGTATGTCGGTCGCAGCCGCTACAAGCTGGCCTGCACCCGGTCGCTGGAGCCGGGGCGGGCGCCGGTCGGGTCGAGCGCGCGGGTCATCCTGCGCCTGCAGAACCTGTCCCGTCTCCCCACCGGCACCATGCTGCTGGAGGACCGCCTGCCGTACGCGCTGGGCAGCCGCCCCCGCGTCGTGCTGGAGCGGCTCGGGGCACACCAGGCCAGCTCGGTGGCGTACACGGTGCGCGCCGACATCCGCGGCCGCTACCCGATCGGCCCGCTGATCGTCCGGCTCACCGACCCGTTCGGGCTGTGCGAGCTGACCCGCTCCTTCCCCAGCGTGGACCGGCTCACCGTGATCCCGCAGGTGGTGGCGCTGCCCCGGGTCCGCCTCGCCGGAGAGTACGCGGGCACCGGCGACAGCCGCGCCCGTTCGGTGGCGGTGCACGGCGAGGACGACGCGGCCACCCGTGAGTACCGTCGCGGCGACGATCTGCGCCGGGTGCACTGGCGGTCCACCGCCCGGACCGGCGAGCTGATGGTCCGCCGCGAGGAGCAGCCCTGGGAGAGCCGGGCCACGATCGTGCTGGACACCCGGGTCTACGCGCACCGCGGCGAGGGCCCGACGGCCAGCTTCGAGTGGGCGGTGTCGGCGGTCGCCAGCATCGCGGTGCACCTGCGCGAGTCCGGCTACAAACTGCGCCTGGTCACCGGGACGGGCACCGACATCGACGCCTCCGAGGCCGGCGGCGAGAGCCTGATCCTGGACACCCTGGCCGACGTGAAGGCGGAACAGAACGGTGACATCTCGATCCTGGTCGAGCACGTCCGGCAGCGCAGCGACGGCGGCCTGGTGATCGGCCTGTTCGGCGCGCTCACCACCGCCGAGGCGGGCCTGCTCGGCCAGCTCCGCGGCAACGGCGCCACCTGCATCGGGTTCGCGCTGGACAGCTCCACCTGGGTGCCGCTGGCCGACGGCGAACGGCAGGAGGCCGACCGGGAACACGCGGCCGCGTCGCTCGCCCTGATCCGCAGCGGCTGGCGGTCGGTCCCGGTGACGCACGGCGACACCCTGGCGGCGCTCTGGCCGACGGTGGCGCGGGGCTCGCAGGGCTTCGCGTACCGCGCGGCGATGGCCGAGACGGTCAGCGGGGTCGTCCGATGACCGGCCGGCGTCGCCTCGGACTCGTCGCGGCGGCGGCCACGCTGCTCGCCGCGGCGCCGCTGTCGTCGATCTTCAAGGACTGGACCTGGCTGATGCAGTGCCTGCTCACGGTGCTGCTGATCCAGGGTGCCGCGGTGGCCACCCGGACCTTCCGGTTCCCCACCTGGGCGCAGACCGCGAGCATGGTGGCCGCCTTCGTCCTGTCGCTGACCTGGCTCTTCCCGAGCGGCGGGGAGTTCTTCATCCCGCAGCCGGACACCTTCGGCCACTGGATGGATCTGATCCACCAGGCCGGGGAGGACACCCGGTCGTACGGCGTGCCCGTCCCCGACCGGGACGGCCTGCTGTTCGTCACGGTGCTCGGCGTCGGCGTCGTGGCCATCGCGGTCGACCTGCTGACCGCGGTGTTCCGCCGGCCCGCCCTGGCCGGTCTGCCGATGCTGGCCATCTACTCCATCCCGGTCGCGATCTACCTGGACAGCGTGCCCCCGGTGCCGTTCATGATCGGCGCCGTCGGTTACCTGTGGCTCCTGGTCGCCGACAACGTGGACCGGGTGCGCCGCTTCGGCCGCCGGTTCACCGGCGACGGACGCGACGTGGACGTCTGGGAGCCCTCCCCGCTGGCCGCCGCCGGGCGCCGGATCGGCCTGGTCGGCGTGCTCGCGGCCGTGCTGCTGCCGCTGGCGGTGCCCACCGTGAGCGGTGGCCTGCTCTCCCGGATCACGCAGAGCGGCCCGGGCATCGGCAACGGCCCGGGCACCGGCAACGGCGGCCGGATCAACCTGTTCGCGTCGCTGAGCGGGCAGCTCAACCACTCCCAGACGGTCAAGCTGCTCCAGGTGACGACCGACGAGCCGGAGCCGTTCTACCTGCGGTTCGGCGTCGCCGAGGTGCTGACGGAGAACGGTTTCGCCCACGACACCCCGAAGGGCGACTCGCTGAGCAAGGGCCTGCCCGATCCGCGGCAGGTGGCGGCCACCAGCGCGGCGAGGTACGCGCAGTACCACGCCCAGGTCCAGGTCACCGACCGGCTCCAGCAGAACATGGCGCCCCTCTACAGCTATCCGGTGGGGGTGGGCGACCTCAACGGCAACTGGGCGTACGACCCGAGTCAGCAGGTGCTGTTCTCCGGACGGGCCACCACCAAGGAGCAGAAGTACGACGTCACGTACCTGCGGCCCACGTTCAACGCCGCCGCGCTGCGCCAGTCGGACTCGCTCGATCCCGGTGACCCGCTGATGGCGTTCACCGCCCGGCCACCGGACGCGACGGTCGAGCAGAAGGTGGCGGCGCTGATCGCCGGCAAGGACAACGACTACGACAAGGTCCGGGCGATCTACGACTTCTTCTCCCAGGAGAACGGGTTCAAGTACAGCCTGTCCGTGCCGTCGACCGGGAAAGCCTCGGAGATCGCCGAGTTTCTGAACAACAAGGCCGGCTACTGCCAGCAGTACGCGGCCGCGATGGCGTGGATGGTCCGCGCCGCCGACATCCCGGCCCGGGTGGTGTTCGGTTTCACCCGCGGCAAGCCGATCGGCAACGGCACCTACGAGATCACCAACCGGAACGCGCACGCCTGGACCGAGGTCTACTTCCAGGGCTTCGGCTGGGTGCCGTTCGACGCCACGCCGTCCGCCTCGGTCACCGGCTCGGCCCGCTCGGCGTGGGCGCCCGACGTGGACCGGCCCGCCCCGGCGGCCTCCACCTCGACCGGCCCCGGCGCGACCGGCGTCGACTCGTCGGCGGGCCCCGGCGCGGCCGAGCGCCCCAACCGGGCGGAGATCGAGGGCAACCAGACCGGCGCGGCCGGCCCGATCGCCGACGAGACCTCCTGGACCGGCCTGTGGATCGCCGGCGGGGTCGCGCTGATCATCGCGTTGCTGCTGGTGCCGGCTCTGCGCCGGATCCTGGTCCGCCGCCGGAGGCACGCCGCCACGGTGCCGGCGCCGGCGCCTGCGGTCCTGTCCGCCGAGGGCGGTGAGGGGATCACCGACATCACGGTGACCAGCGAAACCGGCCGGGCCCGTGCGGACGCCCACGCCGCCTGGGACGAACTCATCGACTCGATGATCGACTACCAGGTGCCGGTGGACCCGACCGAGACGCCCCGGATCACCGCCCAACGGCTGATCCGCGAGTCGTCCCTCACCGGCGACCCGGCCGAGGCGGCGACCCTGCTGGGCACCGCCGAGGAACGCGCCCGCTACGCCCGGCTCCCTCTCCAGGGCGCCGAACTCGCGGTCGCCCTCTCCCGGGTCCGCTCCGGCATGGCCGAGGCCGCCCCCACCGGGACCCGCCTGCGCGCCACCCTCCTGCCGCCGTCGGTGCTGCTCAGCTGGCGTCTGGGCGTGGCGGAGTGGTCCACCCGGGCGGCCGAGCGGATGAGCAGCCTCGGGGAGTCCCTGTCCCGCTTCAACCCGCGCCGCCTTCTGAACCGGGCACGCTGAGATCCACTACAGCGCGAGGCGCCACTCACTGCGAGTGGCGCCTCTTCAGCGGTACGGGTAAACGACGCTCACGGCGAGCCGGGGCCGTGCGCCGAGCGGGCGGGTGCTCCACGGGGTCGGCCGGGCTCTCGGCAGGCTGGGGGTATGACGACGGCGGGTATGACGACGGCGGCCGGATGGTCCGGCCGCCGGTCATCGGAGCCGGCCTGTCAGCCGGCTCGGTGGGTCAGCGATGCCCCTCCGGGCGTTGGCGCCACCGGTCCTCGAGCCGCTCCAGGAAGCCGCCGCTCTTACGGCTCGCGCGGGTGCGGCGGGTCGCCGTGCCCCCGACCGATTTCAGGTCGGGCGCCTGGCTGCGGCGCCTCGACTGCATCGCGAAGGCAGCGGCACCGAGCATGACGACGAAGCCTGCCACGCCGAGCGGCGTGTTCTGGTCGACCGTCCCGTAGACGACCAGAGCCAGACCAAGGACGATCACGAACGCGGCGATGAGGAGCCGGCGCCGTGCGTGGAAACGCGGGTCGCTGGCCCGCACAGCCGAGGCGAACTTGGGGTCCTCGGCAAGCGACCGCTCGATCTGATCGAACAGCCGCTGCTCGTGCTCCGAGAGCGGCACGGCATTCCTCCCCGGGCGCATGTCCGGCCCCGCAGCGGGGTCGGGGTGGTGCAGGTGTGATGATGCGGGGCAGCCGTCGGCTGCCTTATCACGCAAGTCTACGAGCGGGTCGGCGGGTCGGAAAGCGGGACGACGACCGAGTGCGGGTGATTTTCGGGGTACCGAAGATCGGTTCGTCCCAAAAGACCGATCATCGCGCCGCACAACCCGTCCGTCACGGCAGCGTGTGTCCCTGATCACCGGCCGTGAGCTGCCTGGACACATGATCCCACGAAGACCCCGGCGGACACTCGCGAAATCCAGACAAATCGATTGAAGCAAATAGATCTTATCGGGCGATCAAGAACGGAATCGTCATCTCGGCCGCGGTACCGGAGCCGTGGTAGGCGATCAACTCGCCCACTCGCGCCGGTTCCCAACCGGAGGCGAGCACGACGGCCCGGCGCCGGCACATCACCACCACGTCCCCGAGACGATCGGCGTGCCGGGGCGGGACCGGGCCGTACCAGCCCTCGGCGATCGCCTCGTCCCGGGACAGCACGCGGGCGTCGTCACCGAGGACCGCCCGCCAGTTCGCCATGACGTCGTCCCGGGCGCCGTCCGCGACGTACAGGTAGCGGACCCGGGGCTCGCCGGTCACACCGATCACCCCGGCTCCGAGGACCGGGTCGGCGCCCAGGTCGTACCGGGCGGCCGCGGGCACGTTGAGCTGGCCGTGATCGGCGATCACCAGGAGCGCCGCGCCGGCCGGGAGGCCGTGCACCAGCCGGTCCAGCATCCGGTCGACCCCGCGGATCGCCGCGCGCCAGCTGTCCGAACAGACCCCGTCCAGATGCCCGGCCCGGTCCAGATCCGGGTGGTAGCCGTAGACCAGGCCGGGACCGGAGCGCAGCGCCGCCAGCATCCCGTCGGTCACCGCGGCGCCGTCACCCGCACCCCTGTACCGGCCGCCCCGGTTGGCGGCCAGGCTGAGACCGGTCCCCTCGAACTCGGGCGCGCTCACCACGGTGACCGGCACCCCGGCGTCCACGGCGACCTCCATCCGGGTCGGCACCGGCTGCCAGTCGCGCGGATCCGGGTCGTCAGCCCATTGGATGTGGTTGAGCACCCGCCCGTCCGGACGGCGCAGGGTGAACCCGAGCACGCCGTGGGCGCCCGGCGTCGCTCCGGTGCCGAGCGTCACCAGGCTGACCGGCGTGGTCGACGGGAACCCGGCGGTCAGCACCCCACTCTCGCCGAGCCCGTCTCCCGGACGGCCGCCCCGGGCCAGGTCGGTGAGAACCGGGGCGAACGGGGCGGCCTGCGGCAACTGGTACGTCCCCAGCCCGTCCACGAGCAGCACCCCGACCCGGTCCACCCCGTCGAGCCGCTCCCCGAGACCGAGGACGTCGACCGCACCCGGCACCCCGAGCACCGCGCACACGCTGGGCAGCAGGTCGGCGAGACTGCCCGCTCCGTAGGCGGGCGTCACGGTGCGGAACGCCTCCTCCGGCAGCCCGTCCTCGGGCACCGCCCCGACCGGCCGCGGCCGCTCCGCGAACAGTCCACCCCCGGAAACCGTCATCGCCACCCTCCTACCAGCAGCCCGGAATCCGTCCAGCCGGCCGTGAGAGTTGCCTCGGCCCCCTCGAAACAGCGCTCAGAGCCGGCTGGCAACCGGACCCGGCCGGCCGTCAGGGGATCCGGCCGCCCCGCCCGGGGGCCGGGACCGGGGTGGCGGCGGGTCATGGCCGGGTGACGGCCGGGCGGCGGGCGAAGAGGTGCAACTGGGAGGCGACGTCGCGGAACGGGGGCCGGGCGCTCAGTTCCAGTTCGAGTTCCAGCACGGCCTGCGGGTCCTCCTCCAGCACGATCGCGGGCAGGAGGTCGGCGATCACGCGTACCCCATGGGTCTCCTCGACCTGGAGCCCCGCGGCGGTGAGCAGATCGCCCGCGCCCGCCGCGTCGTAGCGGCGCAGCAGCGTGTCGCGCGGCCCGGCCCGGCCCGCCGGGTCGGTGACCAGCGCGGCCGCCGCCTTCAGATGGCCGTTGACGGCGCGGCCGAGGATCGCCGCGGCCCGGCTCGCCACCAGCACGCTGGCCGCGCCGCCCGGGCGGAGCGCGGCGGCGATGGCGGCGACCACCCCGGCCGGTTCGTCGACCACCTCGAGGACGGAGTGGCAGAGGATCAGGTCGGCGCTGCCCGGCTCGACGAGGGAGGCGAGCGCGTCGCCGTCGCCCTGCACGGCACGGACCCGGCCGGCGACGCCGGCTTCCGCGGCCCGGCGGGTGAGGGAGGCGAGCGCGTCGGGGCTGGAATCGATGACGGTGACGGTGTGGCCGGCCTCGGCGAGCGGAACGGCGAACCCGCCGGTGCCCCCGCCGACGTCGAGGACGGTCAGCTCGCGACCCTGCCGCTCCAACTCCCGGCGGAGCACCGCCCAGACCGCGGCGGTGCGAGCCGTGACGTGCGGACGACCGGTACGCGTAGAAGTTTCCACGAGGGCAGCGTAACCGTGACGTCCATTCAGAATTGGAACAGCACGCCCGTGGCGCGGGCCATCTCGCACGTGTTGCCGTAGGTCTGCTGCCACCGGACGCTGCGGCCCACCCAGGTGCCCTGCACCCGGGCGGTGACCGGCGCGTAGAGCAGCATGCAGAACGCGTCGCCCGGCTTGAGCCGGGCCGGGTTCCCGTCGATGTCGCGCAGCACGGCACAGGCCTGAGCGGCCCGGGGGTGGTCGCCGCCGGCCGGGTCGCAGGTGAGATGGACGACCTTGGCCTGGTAGGTGAAGGTGAGCTTGGAGAGGGCGGCGCCTCGCGGGCCGGCGTCTCCGGTGACGGCCGCGGCCGGGCCGGTGGCACCCGCCACGGCGGCGAGCGCCACGGCAAGACCGATCATCGTACGGATCATGAGGCCCCCCGGATGGTTTTCCCGAAGCACCATATACCCCAAAATGCACGAATCACCGGAAATCGCGGGACGCGGGTGTCACCGGTGGGCTGATCGCGTCGAGCCGGTCCGCCACCAGGTTGAGCACCCCCTCCACCTTCTCCAGCCGGCCGCGCACCAGCAGCGCCGCACTCATCCGGGCCACCTTCCGGTAGCGCTGCCACAGACCCGGCGAGCAGGTCACGTTCAGCATCCCGGTCTCGTCCTCCAGGTTCACGAAAGTCACCCCGCCCGCGGTGGCCGGACGCTGCCGGTGAGTGACGATCCCGCCGACCCGGATCCGGGTGCCCGCCTCCACCGCGGCGAGCCGCTCGATCGGCAGCGCCCCGGCCCGGTCCAGCTCCTCGCGCAGAAAACGGGCCGGATGCGTCTCCGGTGACAGGCCGGTCGCCCACACGTCCGCGACCAGGATGTCCACGTCGCTCATACCGGGCAGCACCGGCGCCTCGGTGCCGGTCACCGTGCCCGGCAGACGGTCCGGCTTGTCCTGCGCGGCCGCCCCCGCGGCCCACAGCGCCTCCCGGCGCGAGAGCCCGAAACCCGCGAACGCGTCGGCCGTGGCGAGAGCCTCCAGGTGGGCGGTGGAGCATCCGGTACGCCGGGCGAGATCCGTCATTGACCGATAAGGACCATGGGTACGGCGTTCCTGCTCGATCCGCTCGGCGAGGTCGGCACCGATCGTACGAATGCTGGAAAGGCCCTGACGGACGGCCGGGCCACCGATCCCCCAGGCGTGCGGTGGCTCCCCGGCCGCGGATCTCCACCGGCTCTCCGGCGTGGTCTCCAGCGTCGCCATGGCATCACTGCGGTTGATGTCCGGCCGGCGCACCTCGACCCCGTGCCGGCGCGCGTCGTCGACCAGCGTCTGCGGCGAGTAGAAGCCCATCGGCTGCGCGTTGAGCAGGGCCGCGCAGAACGCCGCCGGGTGGTACCGCTTCAGCCAGGCGCTCGCGTAGACCAGGTAGGCGAAGCTCATGGCGTGACTCTCCGGGAAGCCGTAACTGGCGAACGCGGAGAGCTTCACGAACAGGTCGTCGGCCAGCTGTCCGGTGATCTGGTTGGCGGCCATCCCGTCGTACAGTCGCTTTTTGATCCTCTCCATCTTCTCGATCGACCGTTTCGAGCCCATCGCCCGCCGCAACTGATCGGCCTCCGACGGGTCGAAGCCGGCGACGTCGATCGCCAACTGCATCAACTGCTCCTGGAAAAGCGGCACACCGAGAGTCTTGGCCAGCGCGTTCTTCATCAGGGGATGCGGCACGCGAGGCGCCTCCAGGCCGTTCTTCCGGCGGATGTACGGGTGGACGGAGCCGCCCTGGATGGGCCCCGGGCGGATCAGCGCCACCTCGATGACCAGGTCGTAGAACTCCCGTGGCTTGAGACGGGGCAGCGTGGCCATCTGGGCACGGCTCTCCACCTGGAACACCCCGACCGAGTCGGCCCGGCAGAGCATCTCGTAGACCTCGGCGTCGTCCAGCGGCATCGTCCCGATGTCCAGCTCGTCCTCGATCATGTCGTACGCGTAGTGCAGCGCCGACAGCATCCCGAGCCCGAGCAGGTCGAACTTGACCAGATCGACGGCGGCGCAGTCGTCCTTGTCCCATTGCAGGACGGTGCGGCCCGGCATGCGGCCCCACTCGACCGGGCAGACCTCGATGATCGGCCGGTCACAGATCACCATGCCGCCCGAATGGATGCCCAGATGACGGGGGAAGGTTTGCACCTCGTTGGCGAAGTCGCGCACCATCTCCGGCATGTCGGTGTCGGTGGCGGCCACATCGCCCCAACGGTCGATCTGCTTGCTCCAGGCGTCCTGCTGGCCCGGCGAGAAACCGAACGCACGGGCCATGTCCCGGACCGCCGACCGGGGCCGGTAGGAGATCACGTTCGCCACCTGGGCGGTGTGCTCCCGGCCGTACTTCTCGTAGACGTGCTGGATCACCTCCTCCCGCCGGTCCGACTCGATGTCGACGTCGATGTCCGGTGGGCCGTCCCGCTCCGGGGCGAGGAACCGTTCGAAGAGCAGGTTGTAGCGCACCGCGTCGACATTCGTGATCCAGAGCGCGTAGCAGACCGCCGAGTTGGCCGCCGAACCCCGGCCCTGGCAGTAGATCCGCTTCTCCCGGCAGAACCGGACGATGTCGTAGACGACCAGGAAGTAGCCGGGGAAACCGAGCTCCTCGATCATGCGGAGCTCGTACTCGATCTGCTGATAGGCCTTCGGGTTCGCCGACGGTGGGCCGTAACGCTCAGCCGCGCCCTCCATCGTCAGCTTCCGCAGCCAGCTCATCTCGGTGTGCCCGTCACCCACCGGGTAGTCCGGCAGCCGGGGCGCCACCAGGTCCAGGTCGAACGCCAGATCACCGCCGTAGACCGCGGCGTTCTCCAGCGCGCCCGGATAGCCGCCGAACCGGCGGGCCATCTCGGCGCCGCTGCGCAGATGGGCGGTGCCGGCCGCGGGCAGCCAGCCGTCCATCTCGTCCAGGCTGCGCCGGGCCCGGACCGCGGCCAGGGCGGTCGCCAGCCGGCGGCGCGACGGGGTCGCGTAGTGCACGTTGTTCGTCGCCACCACCTCCAGGCGACGACTGCGGGCCAGCTCGAACAGGGCGTCGTTGCGGTCGCCGTCGATCGGGTCGCCGTGGTCGGTCAACTCCACGGCCACGTTCGGCGCGCCGAACAGGGACACCAGACGGTCCAGCTCGTACGCCGCCCGCTCCATGCCCCCGGTGGCCAGCGCCGACGGCACCGTCCCCTTCCGGCAGCCGGTCAGCACCAGCACGTGATCCCGCAGGGTCTCGGCGACCCGCTCCAGGTCGCCGTAGTCGGGGCGGCCCTTCTCCCCGCCGCGCAGCTGCGCCTCGGAGATCACCCGGGCCAGCCGGGCATACCCCTCGTGGCCGTGCGCGAGAGCCAGCAGGTGCGTGCCCTCCGGATCCGCCTCGCCGTTCTGCGGCCGGGACAGGCCCAGCGACAACTCGGCCCCGAAGATCGTGGGCAGGCCCAGTTCGCGGGCCGCCTGCGAGAAGCGGACCACACCGTAGAAGCCGTCGTGATCGGTGACCGCCAGGCCGGTCAGGCCGAGCCGGGCCGCCTCCTCGGCCAGCTCCTCCGGGTGGCTGGCGCCGTCCAGGAAACTGAAGTTGGTGTGACAGTGCAGTTCGGCGTAGTCGACCGTCCCCTCGGCCCGGACCAGTCCCGGCGCCGGGCGGTAGGGCTCCCGCTTCCGGCTCCAGGCCGGCGAATCGCCGCCGTCGCCGTCCACGATCAGCGGATCCACCACCTGCTGCGCGGGAATCGCCCACAGCGCCCGCCGCCCACCCTTCCCTTCCGGCTCCGCCTCCGCCGCCAGGCCGCTCTCCCCGTCCGCCTCCGCTGCCGGGCCGCTCTCCCCGTCCGCCTCCGCTGCCGGGCCGCTCTCCCCGTCCCCCTCCGCCGCCGGGCCGCTCTCCCCGTCCGCCTCCGCCGCCGGGCCGCTCTTTCCGGACAGCGCCCTCTCCAGCCGCCACCAGGGCACGTCCGGGTTGTGGAAGCTCATCGAAACTCCTGCTCAGTCATAGACGGCCTCGACCATCCAGTGGCCGCCTGCGAGGGTCAGCAGCAACGCGCGCCCGTCCGCGAGCACCATCTGGAACCGGGCCCGCCGCCGCGACTCGCCCGCCGCCCACCAGCGCTCGTCCACCGGCCACGGCCCGGCCCAGCCGGTGATCGCCACCGGCTCCCGCCGGCCCACCGTCAACGTCGCGGGAGTGCCGGTCAACTCGAGCCGCGCGCTCACCCCGACCGCCCGGCCCTCCGCGTCGGCGACCACGGCCGGCAGCGGATGCTCCAGCACCACGGCCGGCGAAGGCCGCGGCAGCCGCCCGGGCCACGGCGGCAGGGCGGCCGGTTTCCGCCCGGCACGCCGGGGCCGACCGGCCCTCACCTCGACCATCGCGAACCCGGCCGTCCCGCCCCCGTCCCCGGTCGTCTCAGGCCGCACCACGCCGAACGTCTCGACCCCGTTGGAAGGCTCGGCCCGGAGCCCGCCCACCAACCTCAGATGGGAGGCGCGCCGCTCCACCCCGGCCCCCTCCCCCTCGTCGCCGGCCGGAATCGGTGCGACCAGCCGCAACGGCGGAGCCACCGCCCTCTCCAGAACCGGAACCGTCTCGATGCCGGGAATCGGCTCGGCCTGCTCGGCGACCGGCCGTTCCGGTTCCCGTTCGTCGCCCCAGGGCACCAGCCGCACCCGGTCGTCCGCCGACCGGCCGCCACTCAGCACCGGCGTGACCACCGCTTCCGGGCCGAGCAGACCCTGAACCCGGCTGAACGCCCGGTGCGCACGGTCCCGTTCCGCTCCGGTCTCACCCCAGAGCCCCGGTTGCAGTCCGACATGAGCCAGCACCCCGTCCGGAACCAGCCGCAACCGCACCAGTCCCGCGGTGGGCTGTGCCGTCCTTCCGCGCCGCGCGCCGGTGAGCCAGCCGTCCAACTGCCATCGCACCCGTTCGGCGATGGCGGCGGCCCCGAGCAGACCGTCGTGCCGCCACACCCGGAACAGCTCCTGACCGTCCGCGGTGACTGCCTCCACACCGAGCCGGGTACACGCCAGCCCGTGCGCGGCCAGCCTCTCGTGCAGGCGTTCGGCCAGCGCCCGCCCCGCGAAGGCCGCCACGTCCACCCGGGCGAGCGGCTCGTCGTAGGTCTCCTCCACGGTCAGATCGGCCGGTGGCCGGCGCACCGCGAGCGGCCGATGATCGCCCCCGGAGGCGAGCCGGTGCGCCAGGGCCCCGGAGAACCCGAACCGGGTCAGCACGTCCCCCGCCGGCAACGCCGCGAAATCGCCGAGCGTCTTGACCCCGAGCCGCTTCAGCAGGTCGGTCAGCTCCGGCTCTTCAAGAGCCTCGATCGGTACGCCGGACAGAAAGTCCCGGCTACCTCCCGCCTCGACGATCCGTCCCGTCCGCGCCGCGATCCCGGCCGCGAACACCCCGTCGGCGAGCCCGATCTGGCACTCCACCGCGCACTCCAGGGCGACCTGCTCGACGATCCGCTCAGCGGCCGTCTCCTCCCCGCCGAAGTAGCGGGCCGGCCCCCGGGCGGCGACCGCACAGGCCCCCGGCCGGATCACCTCGACCCCGGCCACCACACCTTCGATCGCGACCACCACCGGCTCGAACGCCCGCGCGTCCCGCCCCGGATCGTGCTCCACGACCACCAGTTGCGGGCAGCGTCCCTGCGCCTCCCGCCGCCGGAGCCCCCGCCGCACACCTTCCCGCCGGGCCGCCTCGGAACAGGCCAGCACCCGGTTCCCGAACATCACCGCGACCGGCTCGGCCGCTGGCACCCCCGCCACGATCTCCGCGGCCACCACCGGCCAGTCCGGACACCAGACCAGCAGGGTACGAACAGCCGCCTCCACTAGCCCCTCACCAGCGCACACGTCAGGTCCGCCCCCGCCTCGGCCGGAGAACCCGGAGGACACAGCAGAAGCGGTACCGAACCCGAAACCCGCCGGACCACCGAAGACGGAGTCACCCGGCCCGACGAAGGCAACGCCGAACCCGACCCCGCCACAAAGGACGAGACCGCCCCGGTCAGGGCCCCCCCAGACGACGACCCGGACGACGGCCCAGCCAAGGACGACACGGACGGCCGAGGCGACACGGGTGACGGGGGCGACACGGACGGCCGAGGCGACACGGGTGACGGGGGCGCTACGGACGGCCGAGGCGACACGGGTGACGGGGGCGCTACGGATGGTGGGGGTGGCAGGATGGTGTCCCGGACCGTGACGCCCGGCATCCACATGGTGATCTCCCGGGGCCGGGTGGCCGCGCCCCGCCCGCGGGACACGACGGTGACCTCTCGACGGCGCAGCCGCCCCCGGCCGGATCCGAGACCCTCCCAGCGGCCCTTGCCGACTTCGAGGGTCACGTCGGCGCCGGACCACTCACCGAACGGCACCAGCACGCTTCCCCGCTGCCGGGCCCGCGCGGCCAGCCGGCTGGTGACGGACGCCGGCACCGGCCCGGGAACCGCCGCGACCACCACGTCCACGCCGTCGATCAGCGCGGCCACCACGGTGGGCCAGTCCGGCCCCGGGTCGGGCACCAGCGCGAGCCGTTCCAGCACGATGCCGCTCTCCGCGGCGGCGAGCGCGCCCAGCGCGGGTACTCCGACCACCGCGCACCAGGAGCCGTTCCGCGAGGCGGCGGCAAGCAACGCCAGCATCAGCGAGGTCCGGCCACCGGCGGACACGCTGCGCCCGGCGGCGACGGCCACCGTGCTCCCCCGCCGTAGCCCGTGCCCCGGCAACAGCCCACTCAACTCGGGTGCCACCGGCAGCAGCCGGTGCACCCCCGGTTCACCGGTCCCGGTCGCCGTCCGCACCAGTTCCGCGAGGGCGGCCGCACCATTGATCATGCGCCCTGCCACGTCATGCCCCGCTCTATCGCACAATCCCCGTCAATTCACTGCTCACCGGCCACCGCCGCCGCGCAACCGCCGAACCCGGCTACTCGGGCCAAGGCCCGACCTACCAAGCCCGGCCCACCAAGCCCGGCCCACCAAGCCCGGCCCACCAAGCCCGGCCTGCCAAACCCACCCCTCGGGCCAAGGCCCAACCGCCAAACCCGACCGCCAAGCCCAGCCACTCGGACCAAGCCGCCTGCCAAGCCCGGCCACTCGGACCAAAGCCCGACCGCCAAACCCGACCCGTCAACCAGCCCGCCAAACCCCACCCCTCGGACCAAGGCCCAACCGCCAAACCCGACCGCCAAGCCCGGGCCACTCGGACCAAGGCCCGGCCCACCAACGCCCCGGCCCGCCAAGCCCGGCCCGCGAAATCCGGCCCACCGAGATCTGACCTGTCAAGGCAGCTCCTGCCCGCCAAGCCGTCGCCCGTCGAAGTCCGGCTCATCCCGACCTGCCGAGATCCGGTCCACACAGCCCGGCCGGTAAAGCCCGGTCCCGCCGTAGCCCGAGACCCGAGCTGCCGGGATCCGAGCTGCGGCACTAGGCCTGCTGGCATCCGGGCCACCAAAATCGCACCTACCGAAACCCGTGCCGCCAAACCCAGAGCCGCGGAAGAACCGAGCCGCCGAAGCGCGGGGCCACGGAAAACCGGGCCCAAAACCTCGGGCCGCAGAGAACCGGACCGCCGATCCCAGGACCACCGGACCCAGGACCGCGGATAGCCGGATCATCGAGTCCCAGACCGCCGCGACGCGGGACCCGGTCCGTCAGGGCTTGAGCCAGTGCGGACCAGCTGTCGACGCCCTCACGAACCCACACCCGGTGAGGCGGGCCGCACCCGGCCGGGCTGCCGCTGAGCCGGGCTACCCGGGCCGGGCGGCCGGCGCGCGGCCGAGGGGACGGCCGATCCGCAACGGCAGACGAGCGGCCCGCGACGGCGGACGAGCGATCCGCAACGGCGGACGAGCGGCCCGCAATAGCAGACGGCCGATCCGCAACGGCGGACGAGCGATCCACGACGGCAGGCGGCCGATCCGGGACGGCGGACGAGCGATCCACGACGGCGGACGAGCGATCCGGGACGGCGAGCGGGCGGTCACGCGGCCAAGGGTGGCTGGTATGTCAGCCCGAGCGCGGACTCCGCCACGGTGACGAACTGCTCGGCGGCGCGCACCAGGTCGTCGGCCTCGCGGGCGCTCACGACATGAGGGATGCCGGCCTCGGCCGCCGCGCGCTTGCCGGCGCCGAGCGCGAAATAGCCGGCCCAGTCGCTGAACTCGGGCGCCACCAGAACCAGCAGGGACCAGACACTGGTCGCCCGGCTGCGGCGGCCGGGCGCGGATGGCCGGGCCCGGGCGGCGAGCAGGGCGGCGGCCGCGCGCAGGGCGGCCAGATGCGCCGCCGCGTAGCGCAGCCCGTCAGGGGTGGTGTGCGCCGCCTCGATCAAGCCCGCCCGCGCGAGCGACAGCAGCTGGGACGGTGTGCGGTGCGGCAGCATGTGAGCCGGGACCGTGGGCGAATCCGCCCGGGGGGCCGCGCCGGCGCTCGCCGGACCGGGAGCCGCCGTGAGGCCGGGGGCCGTGGTGCTCGCCATCGTCGTATCTCCTCGCCTGTTTCGCATCCGACGTGGTGGGTCGAACCGATCGCTGCGGAGGAAGACGCAGCATGCCGTGCCGGGAACCGGAGCTCCGAAATGGGCAGCCGGAGCCCCGGCGGGCGGCCCGTCCGGGCCGCCCGGCGGCAAGCCGGCCGGGTGTGAAGCTTCCCCACACCACACCCGGCCGGCACCGCCGGCGGGTCCGTCGCCCACCACCGGGGGTCGGGGGTGGCGGGCGACGGCCTGCCTTGAGGCCCGGACCCGCGAATGCCCGGACCAGGGTGTGCGGCGCTTCGCGGGCCACCGCACCCGGGACACGTGCCGCGAAACACGATCCCGGAGCCGAACGAACACCCTTTCGAACATCCGTTCTAACTACCGCAGAGACTAACACCCCCCTCCGACAAAATGGCAACCTTCGCGGCTCGTGCCACCGGCTTTTTCGAACGGATGATCGACGGCTTCGTGACTACCATGGCGGCATGGCGACGATCGTGGTGACCGGGGCGAGTTCCGGAGTGGGTCTGGCCGCCGCGGAGCGGTTCGCCGCCCGCGGCGACGAGGTGGTGCTGGTCGGCCGCGATCCCGGTCGGCTGGCCACCGCCGTCGAAAGGGTGACGGCGGCCGGGGGCCGGGAGCCGGCCGCCTTCCGGGCCGACTTCGAGAGTCTCGCAGAGGTGCGTGCGCTGGCCGATCAGCTGCGCGCGGCGTACCCACGGATCGACGTGCTGGCGAACAACGCCGGCGGCATGGTCGGGGAGTTCCGCCGCACCGGTGACGGCTTCGAGGCCACCATCCAGGGCAATCACCTGGCGCCGTTCCTGCTCACCGGCCTGTTGCGGGAGCAGTTGCGGGGCGGCCGGGTGGTGAACACCGCGTCCCGGGCGCACATGCAGGGCAGTCCCGATCCGGAGCGGCTCGACGGCGATCCGGGGAAATACAGCTCGTGGCAGGCCTACGGGGCGAGCAAGGCGGCCAACATCCTGTTCACCGCCGAGGCGGCCCGCCGCTGGCCGGAGGTGTTCAGCGTGTCCTTCCACCCGGGTGTGGTGCGCACCAACTTCGGCACCGGCCGGGTCACCCGGCTCTTCTACAAGTACGCGCCCTTCCTGGTCACCCCGGAGAAGGCCGGTGAGCTGCTGGTCTGGCTGGCCACCACGCCCGAGGCGGAGCTGGTGGACGGCGGTTACTACGTGGGCCACACCGTCACCCGGCCGGCCGCCCACGCCCGCGACAGCGCCCTGGCCGCGCGCTTGTGGGAGGCCAGCGCCAAGGCCGTGGGCCACTGATCGAAGCGGACAGTCGGGCAGGATGGGGCGATGCACAACCATCCCAACGTCATCGCGGTCCGGGAGGCGCTGAGGGAAGCGGGCGCCGACGTGGCCGACATCGTCATCCTCGACGAGGCGGTGCACACCGCGGCGGCGGCCGCCGCCGCGCTGGACGTGACGGTCGGCCAGATCGCCAACTCGCTGATCTTCGACGCCGACGGTGAGCCGCTGCTGGTGCTGACCTCGGGCGCGCACCGGGTGGACACCGCCAAGGTGGCCGCCTCGATCGGCGTGGCGAAACTGCGCCGCGCCACGCCCGAGTTCGTCCGGGAGCACACCGGCCAGGCGATCGGCGGGGTCGCCCCGCTGGGCCATCCGAAGCCGGTGCGCACCCTGGTCGACGTCGATCTGGAGGGTTATCCGGTGATCTGGGCGGCCGGCGGCGTACCCCGGTCGGTCTTTCCGATCACCTATCCGGAGCTGGTCCGCGTGACGGCCGGGAGCCCCGCGGAGGTCGCGTGACCGGGAGCCTCGCGGAGGCCGCGGTACCGTGGCGCGATGACCGATGATCTGGTCAGCCTGCACGTCTGGCGGGTCCCGCGGCAGGCCGTCGGCTCCGCCATGCTGCGCATGGCTTTCGCCCGCCGCCATCTCGAAGCCCGCCGCCGTCTCGAGGGGCTCCGGTTCGGCAGATTCCTGGGTACGGGCACCGGCTCCACTTTCGGCCCCGGCGACACCGATCTGACCCGCTGGGCCGCCATCACCGTGAGTGACCACCCGGTCCGGTTCCCCACGTGGGATCGGATCGCCGTGAAGCGGGTGCGGCTGGATCTGGAGCCGCTGGTCAGCCGCGGTGAGTGGGGTGGCGTGAGCCCGTTCCGGCCGCGCGGAGGGCCACACGGAGGGCCACTCGGAGGGCCGCACGGAGGGCCACAAGGAGGGCCACACGGAGGGCCGGCCGGCCGCTGGGACGGGATGGTGCTGGCGCTGACCCGGGCCCGGTTGCGGCCGTCCCGGGCGCTGCGGTTCTGGCGGGCGGTGCCGGCGGTGGCCCGGGAGGTGGCGGCGGCGCCGGGGCTGCTGGCCCGTTTCGGGGTGGGTGAGGCGCCGATCGGCTGGCAGGGCACGGTCAGCGTGTGGCGCGGCGCGGCGGATCTCACCGCCTTCGCGTACCGTCAGCCAGAACACCGCGCGGTGATCGCCCGCACTCCCACCGACCGGTGGTATGCGGAGGAGCTGTTCGCCCGTTTCGCGGTGCTGGACATCAGCGGCGACCGCACCGTGCTGGGGTGGACCGCTGACGAGAAGGAGCGGACGACGCGATGAGGCTCGTTGCTTGGCAGCCGGATGATCTGCTGCGCCGGCTCGACGACGTGGTGGCGGTCTACGGCGAGGCGATGGGCTATCGCAAGGAGCTGTTGCAGACCCGCCGCGGCTACATCGGCTCGCACGCGCGGCGGCCCGGGTTCCGGGCGGTGGCCACGCTGACCGCGGAGGGCCGGGTCGCCGGGTTCGGGTACGGCTACACGTCCGCTCCCGGCCAGTGGTGGCACGACCAGGTCCGGTCCGCCCTCGACGAGCCGGCCCGGCATCGGTGGCTGGCCGACTGTTTCGAGGTGGTCGAGTTGCATGTCCGCCCGGCGGCGCAGGGTCACGGGATCGGCGCCCGGCAGTTGCGTGCCCTGCTGGCGATGGCCGACGGCGCGACGGTGCTGCTGTCCACTCCGGAGGCCGACGAGCAGACGTCCCGGGCCTGGCGGCTGTACCGGCGGTTCGGGTTCAGTGACGTGCTGCGCCATTTCCTGTTCCCGGGGGACGAGCGGGCGTTCGCGATCCTCGGGCGGGAGATCCCGATCGTCGAGCGGCAGGCCGGCGGTTGAGCGGTGTGGTTCCTGCTCGGTGGGCTGGTGCTGGCCCAGGTCTGGTATCCGCTCACCACCGGTGACACCCGTGCCGGGCTGACCGTGGCGACCGTGCTGATCGGCGTGCTCCTGTCGGTGACGCACGCGCTGCTCAGCCGTGGGGTGCGGGCCGCGGCCGCGCTCATCGGCACGGCGGCGCTGGGTGGTTTCGCGGTGGAGGCGGTCGGGGTGGCGACGGGTTTCCCGTTCGGCTCCTACGACTATTCCGGTCAGCTCGGGCCGAGGCTGCTGGGCGTACCCCTGATCATTCCGCTGGCCTGGACCTGGATGGCCTGGCCGGCGTGGCTCGCGGCGGTGCGCGTGGCCGAGGGCCGGGTGGCCCGGATCGCGGTCGCGGCCGGCGGTCTGGCGGCCTGGGATCTGTTTCTCGATCCGCAGATGGTCGCTGAGGGTTACTGGCGCTGGCATGACCCGGTTCCGGCGCTGCCCGGTGTGCCCGGCGTTCCGGTCGGCAACTACCTGGGCTGGCTCGGGTTCGCGCTGCTGTTGATGACGGCGCTGTCGTTCGCGGTCGGCCCTTCCGTCGCCACGCCCGGTGACGGCCCGATGCTGGCGCTCTGGTTGTGGACCTACTTCTCGTCGGTTCTCGCGCACGCCGTCTTCCTGGGGCTGCCGGCGTCCGCGGTGTGGGGTGGCGTGCTGATGGGGGCCTTCGTCCTTCCGCTGCTGCCCCGGCTGCGCGCATGATCGCCTGGCTCGCGCTGGCGCCGTTGCTGCTGCTCACCGCGCACACCGTGGTCAACGCGCTGCTGCTGCGCCGCCCGCGCCGGGACGCGGTCACCGGCGAGCGGGTCGCCGTCCTGCTGCCGCTGCGCGACGAGGCCGGGCGGGTCGCCCCCTGCCTGGAGTCGCTGCTGGCTCAGCGCGGCGTCCCGGATCTGAGCATCCACGTTCTCGACGACGGCTCCTCCGACGGCACCGCCGGCGTGGTCCGGGGGATCGCCGCCGGGGACGAGCGGGTGCGCCTGCTCACCGGGACCGGCCCGCCCGCGGGCTGGCTCGGCAAGCCGAACGCCTGCCGGCAACTGGCCGACGACGCCGCGGACGCGGACGTGCTGGTCTTCGTCGACGCGGACGTGGTCCTGGAACCGGATGCGATCGCCGGGGCGGCCGGGCTTCTGCGGCGTGCCGGGGTGACGCTGCTCTCGCCGTACCCGAAGATCGTCGGCGCCGGGCGGCTGGTGCAACCGCTGCTGCAATGGTCCTGGCTGACGTTTCTGCCGCTGCGCGGCATGGAGCGTTCGCCGCGGCCGTCGCTGGCCGCGGCCGGCGGTCAGTGGCTGGTCCTGGATCGCGCCGGCTATCAGCGGGCCGGCGGCCATGCCGCGGTCCGCGACGACGTGCTCGAGGACATCGGCCTGGCCCGCGCGGTGAAACGCTCCGGCGGCCGGATCGCCCTCGCCGACGGCTCCCGCCTGGCCACCTGTCACATGTACGGTTCCTGGCGGGAACTCGCCGACGGTTACGGCAAATCGCTGTGGGCGTCGTTCGGCTCCGCGTTCGGCGCGGCCGCCGTCGTGGTTCTTCTCCTCCTGCTGTACGCCGTGCCGGTCCTGTTCCTGGCGAGTCCCTGGTGGGACGTCGCTCTGGCGGCCTGCCTGCTCGGGGTGACCGGCCGGGTGATCAGCGCGGTGGCGACCGGTGGCCGGGCCGTCCCGGACGCGTTCGCGCATCCGCTCTCGATCGTGCTGTTCGGCTGGCTGGTCGCCCGCTCGTTCCACCGGCGGCGCCGGAACCTGCTCAGCTGGCGGGGTCGTGTTCTGTGACCTCGACCCGGCAGGTCCGCCCGGCGGGGCGTTACGGCCCGGACCCGCCGGTCAGCTCGCGGAAGCTCCGGGGACGGGTCGTGTGCGGTGGGGGGCGGCTTTTCGCGTACCCGAAGACGGCACTCAGGGTGATCATGCGGGGAGCGCGCGGGAGGCGATGCGGTGAGTGAGATCGTGGTGATCGGCGCCGGGGTCGGCGGGCTGGCCGTGGCGTTGCGGCTTTCCGCCGCCGGGCATCGGGTGACCGTGCACGAGCGGGCGGCGCGGCCGGGCGGGAAGCTGGGTGTGCACGAGCGGGACGGCTACCGTTTCGACACCGGCCCGAGCCTCCTCACGCTGCCGGAGGTGTTCGCCGACCTGGGTCTGGATCTGCGGCCGCGACCGCTGGATCCGGTGGTGCGGCACGTCTTCCCGGACGGTGTGACGCTCGATTCGTCCTCCGATCACGGTGTCTTCCTGGAGCGGATCGGCGCGGCGCTGGGCCCGGAGGCGGCCGCGGACTGGGACCGGTTCTGGCGGCGGGCCGCGCGGATCTGGCACGCCTCGTGGGAGTCGGTGTTGCAGCGTCCGGTGAGTGCCGCGTCGCTGGCGCGGCTCTCCTGGCGGGTGGGTGATCTCGCGGCGATCGCGCCGTGGTCGTCGTTGCGGGCGCTGGGCCGGCGTCATCTGCGGGATCCGCGGTTGCGCATGCTGCTGGACCGGTATGCCACCTATACCGGGACGGATCCCCGCCGCGCGCCCGCGGCGCTCGCCGCGATCCCCTACGCCGAACTCACGCACGGTGGGTGGTATCTGCCGGGCGGTCTGGTCACGCTCGGTGACTCGCTGCACGCCCGGTGCGCCGATCAGGGGGTACGGGTGAGGCTGCGCTCCGAGGTGACGGCGATCGAGGCGGACCACCGGGTGCGCGGGGTGCGCCTGGCGTCGGGTGAGTTCCAGCGCGCCGACGTGGTGGTCTCCAACGTGGACGCGGCCACCCTCTACCGGGATCTGCTGCCCGCGCCGAAACCGTTGCGCGGGCTGGCCGACCGGAGCCTGGCCGGGTTCGTGCTGCTGCTCGGCGTGCGCGGGGAGACTCCGGAACTGGCCCATCACACGGTGTTCTTCCCGGCCGACTACGACGCGGAGTTCGACGCCGTCTTCGGGGCGCCCGGGCGGCGGGCGCGGCCGGTGGACGATCCGGCGGTGTTCGTCACCCGGGCCGACGATCCGCTGGTTCGGCCGGACGGCCGGGAGGCGTGGTTCGTGCTGGTCAACGCGGCACGGCAGGGCACCGGCTGGTCCGCTGTGGACTGGCGGCGGCCGGGGCTGGCCGGGGCGTACGCGGATCACGTGCTGGCGGTGCTCGCCCGGCGCGGGCTGGACGTGCGCGGGCGGCTGGAGTTCGCCGAGACGCGTACGCCGGCCGACCTGGCCGAAGCGACCGGGGCGCCGGGCGGGGCCATCTACGGAACCGCGGGTGGGCTGCTGCGGCCCGGCAACCGGGGGCCGGTGGACGGGTTGTACCTGGTCGGCGGGTCGGTGCATCCGGGCGGTGGGCTGCCGATGGTCACCCTGTCCGCCCGGATTGTCGCCGATCAGATCGGCCCGGCCGTCTAGCCGGGTCTCGCGCTAGTTGGTGGCTCGCGCTGCCAGGAAGGCCTTGGCCATGGCGGAGGCCAGGTCGGCCGGGTTCTTGGCGGCGATCGCCTGGCCGCCGGTGGCCTTGGCCATGCTCTGCAACGCCGGCATGTTCGCGTCCGGGCCGTAACCGACCGCGATCACCGGGACCGGCCGGGCCGGGTCCCGGCCGGCCGCGAGCCGCCTCTGGAACTCCTGCTGGGGCATGGCGAACCTGGTCCCGCCGTCGGCGCCGTCGGTGAGCACCACCACGACCGAGGGCTTGCCGGACCTCACCTCGTCACGCATCGCGTCGACACCGTCGAGGACGGTCTGGTAGAGCGGCGTGCCGGCGTTCGACTGCGGCCGGTACGTCTTGATCTTCTCGGTCAGGGCGTCCCGCCGCTTCTTGCCCCCGGCGTCCCCGTTGATCGGCCCGAACGACACCTCCTCGGTGTGCGCCGGACTGTTCGCGGCGCCGGCCCCGAAATACCACATACCGATGGTGGTGTCCCGGTTGAACAGCTGGGCCGCGCTCGCGCCGGACTCACGGAGCAGGGACGCCTTGGTGGCCGGACCGCCGCCGATCTTCTCGTTCATCGAACCGGAGGCGTCGATCAGGAGCAGCACCTGGAAGGCGAGGTTCTGGAATCCGGCCCACTGCCGGGCCGGGTCGAGCAGGGCCTTGCCGGTGCCGGGCAGGCGGGCGCCACCGGCCGTCGGCTCGGCACGGAAACCGGCCTCGGTGAGCGCCTGCTTGGTGATCGCGGCGCGCAGCCGGTCGGCCAGGCCGGTCTTGGCGCCCTTGCGGATCGCGTACGGGTAGTCGGCCTCGACCATCCCGTCGGAGGGCGCCGCACCGGTGAGCGCCACCCGGTGCCCGCCCTTCTGGTAGGCGAGGAGTTGCTGCTCGACCAGCGGGAAGACGCCGACGTCGTAGACCGCGGAGGTGGTGTCGGACTGCGCGGCCATCCGGCTGAGCAGGCGGCCCGGGTCGGCGGCGGCGTCGGTCAGGCGGCTGCGCAGGGTGAGCGCCCGGAGCTGGGCGATGCCGGGGTCCTTGGCGGCCAGGGCGGTGGCCGCGTGCACGCCGTGCACGCTGAGCAGGCCGGTGCTGGTCTTCAGCGGGTCGGACATGATGGCCACCGGGATCCGTTCGCCGGCCACCCCCTCGATCAGCTCGTTCCAGCTGGTCTTGCCGTCCTTGATGTACAGACTGCCGATCGCCTCGGGCGCGGCCAGCACGACCGGCGAGTACGCCAGGGTGGCCCCGGAGGTGCGGAAGGCGAGCTTGTTCTCCTCGGCGATGCGCAGCCAGGCGCTGCTGGACGGCACCCACACGTCCGGCTGGTCCACCGCGGCGAGGGTGACGCCGGGCTCCTCGGCCCGGACCAGGATCGGCGCGCAGCGCTGCCCGGGCGGGTGGAGAGTGGTGGCCGCGGCCCGGATCACCGGCTCGATCTCGGGCGCCGCGGCCACGGTCAGCTCCGGGTCGGGGCAGGGGGTGACACTGGGTTGGGTCGACGACGGCAACGGGGCGGCGCTGGCCTGCGTGGCCGGCTGGGCGGACCCGTTGCGCATGAGCTGCCAGGCGACCCCGCCGGCGACCAGCAGGACCACGATCACCAGGGCGGCGGAGAGCAACATGCGGCTGCGAGCCTGCGGAGGTTCGTCGCCCCAGTCGCCGTGGTTCGGCGGGGGCAACTCCCTTGGCCACTCATTGTCGGACATGTCACCCAACCCCGTCGTAATGGTCGGTACCGATGCGTGCCGGATAGTAGTCCGGGATTCATGTCTCGCAATGGTTCAGCGGGTAAAGCGGCACATCACGGCAGCATTCGAGGCTCAGCGATCGCGATCACTATCAGTTCACCGTCCCCGCTGAGCCCGGGTGGCTCACGGCCCCACCCGCCGTAGATCTGATCCACCCGGAAGCCGGCGGCCCGCAGCGAGTCGCGCAGCTGGATCTCGTCGCGGAAGCGGTGGGCGGCCGAACTGGTCAGCTCCAGCCCGTCGTCGAACCGGTAGTGGTGGAGGACCGACACCACGTCCTCGTCGGTCGAGGCGACCTCGCTCCACGCCTGCACCACCGAGCCGTCGGCCAGCACGATGTCCCGCCGGGTGTCGTCCGGCGCCCACTCCCGCCACGGGAGGCCGGACGGGTCACGGCTGTCCAGGACGAGCCGGCCGTCGGCGACCAGCGAGCCGCGCAGGCGGTGCAGCGCCCCGGACCAGTCCTCGTCGGTGACGATGTGCTCGGCGACGTGGCCGGTCATGAAGGCGGCGTCGAACGCCGCCCTGGCCGGCAGGTCCTCGAAGGACCCCTGGAGCCAGCGGACCCCGGCCGCCCCGGACTTGCGGCGGGCCGCGTCGAGCGCGGCGGGGGCCGGGTCGACGGCGGTCACCTCATGGCCGGCCCCGGCCATCGCGATGGCCAGCCGTCCGGTCCCGCAGCCCATGTCGAGGACCCGGGGCGCGGTGCGCTCGGCGAGCACCCGCATGAAGAAGTCGTCCTCCCAGCCCCACAGGCGCTCGGTGTCGTAGACCTCGACCAGCCGGGGATGCCGGTACTCGCCATGCCACACACTCGGATGCTAAACGCGGGGTTCCCACTTGACTACCCGAAGTGGACGGTGGATCACAGAGCGCGTACCCCGAACGGGAGTTCACCGGCCGCGATGTGCTCGATGACCGCCTCGCGCAGGGCGGCCGCCGCGTGCGGCAGGATGGCGGCCCGGCGCTGGGCGAGCGCGATGGTCCGCCGCATGCCGGGCGGGGCCAGGGGCGTGGCCCGCAGCAGCGGCCGGTTGGCGAGCACCATGCTGGGCACCAGGGCCACCCCGAGACCGGCCTCGACGAAGGCCAGTACGGCGTCCATCTCGCCGCCCTCCACCGCGAACTTGGGGGTGAACCCGGCCCGCTCACAGGCCTGCAGGGTCACGTCACGGATGTCGTACCCGTCGCGGAACATCACCATCGGGGTGTGCCGCAGCTCGGTGAGGTCCAGCTGCCGGGCCACGGTGGGCGCCGGCCCGGAGGCGACCGAGGCCACCACGAGGCTCTCCCGGAGCAGCTCGACGGTCTCCAGGGCCGGGTCGGCGCCCTGCTCGGGCAGCACGATCAGGGCCAGGTCGAGGGTGTGGGCGAGCAGTTCGGCGATCAGGTCCTGGGAGCTGCCCTCGGTCACGTGCAGCCGGATGCCGGGGTGCTCGGCGCGGTAGTCGCGCAGCACGGCCGGGAGCAGGGAGGAGCAGAGGCTGGGGGTGGCGCCGAGCCGGACCTCGCCACGGCGCAGGCCGACGATGTCGGCGACCGCGTCCCGGGCCGCGTCGGCGTCCGCGATCATGCGCTGAGCGAGCGGCAGCAGCGTCTCGCCGGCCACGGTGAGGGTCACGCCGCCGCGGATCCGCTCGAAAAGGGGGGCTCCGAGTGACATTTCCAGGGTGTGAATCTGCTTACTCAAAGTAGGTTGGGAGACGCCGAGTTCGTCCGCCGCTTGGGTGAAATGTCTAAACTCCGCCACCGCTACGAAGTACCTGAGTTGTTGCAGCTGCACAGTAATAGCCTATATCTATGGTAGGCCGACCCGGCATGCATTAGACGAATCGTTCGGGACTTCCTACCTTCCAACTCGTGGCGGTAGACACTCCTATTCCGAAGACGGCCAACGCGGCGGGTGCGACGGCACGCCCCACGCCGCGGAAGTCGGTCCGGCCCTCGTCGGTCATCCTCAAACTGGTCATGGCAGTCAGCGGCGCGCTGCTGGTGCTGTTCCTCTTCGCGCACGCGGCGGGCAACCTCAAGATCTTCGTGGGCGAGACGGACTTCGACCACTACGCGGAGTGGCTGCGGGAGCTCGGCACGCCCCTGCTGCCGCACGGCTGGTTCCTCTGGATCCAGCGGATCGGCCTGCTGGCCGGCATCGGCCTGCACATCTGGGCGGCCACGGTGCTGACCATCCGCGCCAAGAAGGCCCGGCCGGTCAAGTACGCGCACCGGCCCAAGATCCAGGGCAGCTACGCCGCGCGCACCATGCGCTGGGGCGGCGTGATCATCGTGCTGTTCGTGATCTACCACATCCTCGACCTGACGACCGGCACGTTCAACCCGGCCGGCGGCGACTCCGACCCGTCCGCCCGGGTCGTCGCGGGCTTCGCCCCCGAGCGCTGGTACGTGACCCTCTTCTACACCCTCGCGGTGGTGTCCGTCGGCTTCCACCTGCGGCACGGCATCTGGAGCGCGTTCCGCACGCTGGGCCAGCAGACCACCAAGGGTGAGCGCCGGGCCCAGGCCGTCGCGCTGGTCCTCTCGGTGGTGCTCGTCGCGATGTACCTGTCGGTGCCCTTCGCGGTCCTGACCGGATTGGTGGGTTGATCATGGTTGCTAACGAATTCTGGGCCGAGGGCGAACCGGTCGTCGACAAGGCCGCCCCGGACGGGCCGGTCGAGACCCGCTGGGAGCGCCGCAAGTTCTCCGCCAAGCTGGTCAACCCGGCGAACCGCCGCAAGCTGACGGTCATCGTGGTCGGCACCGGCCTGGCCGGCGGCTCGGCCGCGGCGACCCTCGCCGAGGCCGGCTACAAGGTCAAGTCGTACTGCTACCAGGACAGCCCCCGCCGCGCGCACTCGATCGCCGCGCAGGGTGGCATCAACGCCGCGAAGAACTACCGCAACGACGGCGACTCCGTCTACCGCCTCTTCTACGACACGGTCAAGGGCGGCGACTTCCGGGCCCGCGAGTCGAACGTCTACCGGCTCGCCCAGGTGTCGGTGAACATCATCGACCAGTGCGTGGCCCAGGGCGTCCCGTTCGCCCGCGAGTACGGCGGCCTGCTCGACAACCGCTCCTTCGGTGGCACCCAGGTGTCCCGGACCTTCTACGCCCGGGGCCAGACGGGTCAGCAGCTGCTGCTCGGCGCCTACCAGGCGATGGAGCGGCAGATCGGCCTCGGCAACATCGAGATGAACGCCCGGCACGAGATGCTCGAGCTGATCATCGTCGACGGCAAGGCCCGCGGCATCGTCGTGCGGGACATGGTCACCGGCGAGATCACCACCGAGTTCGCGGACGCCGTGGTGCTCGCCTCCGGTGGCTACGGCAACGTCTTCTTCCTCTCCACCAACGCCAAGGGCTGCAACGTCACGGCGTCGTGGCGGGCCCACCGCAAGGGCGCGCTCTTCGCGAACCCCTGCTACACGCAGATCCACCCGACCTGCATCCCGGAGTCCGGCTCGCACCAGTCGAAGCTGACCCTGATGTCGGAGTCGCTGCGTAACGACGGCCGGGTCTGGGTGCCGAAGCGGGCCGAGGACTGCCAGAAGCCCGCCGGGGAGATCGCCGAGGAGGACCGCGACTACTACCTGGAGCGGATCTACCCGTCGTTCGGCAACCTGGTGCCCCGCGACATCGCGTCGCGGGCCGCCAAGAACGTCTGCGACGAGGGCCGCGGCGTCGGCCCCGGTGGCCTCGGCGTCTACCTGGACTTCGCCGACGCGATCAAGCGGCTGGGCCGCAAGGCCGTCGAGGCGAAGTACGGCAACCTCTTCGAGATGTACGAGCGGATCACGGGCGAGGACCCGTACGAGACGCCGATGCGCATCTACCCCGCCGTGCACTACACGATGGGCGGCCTCTGGGTCGACTACGACCTCCAGTCGACGATCCCCGGCCTGTTCGTGGTGGGCGAGGCGAACTTCTCCGACCACGGCGCCAACCGGCTCGGCGCGTCCGCGCTGATGCAGGGCCTGGCCGACGGCTACTTCGTGCTCCCGAACACGATCAGCAACTACCTCGCGGCCGGCCCCTTCCCGGCCGTCTCCGAGACGGACGCCCCGGTCGTCGAGGCCCGCAAGGAGGTCGAGGACCGGATCGCCAGGTTCCTGTCGATCGACGGCGACCGGACGGTGGACTCGTTCCACCGCGAGCTCGGCCAGATCATGTGGGAGTACTGCGGCATGGAGCGGACCGAGGAGGGCCTCACCAAGGCCGTCGGTCTGATCCGGGCGCTCAAGGAGGAGTTCTGGACCCGGGTGAAGGTGCCGGGCAAGGGCGAGGAGCTCAACCAGAACCTGGAGAAGGCCGGCCGGGTGGCCGACTTCCTCGAGCTCGGCGAGCTCATGTGCATCGACGCGCTGCACCGCCGCGAGTCCTGCGGTGGTCACTTCCGGGCCGAGAGCCAGACCTCGGACGGTGAGGCGCTGCGCCACGACGACGAGTTCAGCTACGCCGCGGCGTGGGAGTACTTCGGCGCCGACGGCAAGCCGACCCTGCACAAGGAAGACCTCAACTTCGAGTACGTCCACCCGAGCACGCGGAGCTACAAGTAATGGACATCAAGGTCAGGGTGTGGCGTCAATCCGGTCCCACAGCGGGCGGGAAGATGGTCACCTACGACGTCAAGGGCATCTCCCCGGACGCGTCGTTCCTCGAGATGATCGACGTCCTCAACGAGACGCTGATCCTCAACGGTGACGACCCGATCGCGTTCGACCACGACTGCCGCGAGGGCATCTGCGGCGCGTGCAGCATGGTCATCAACGGTGTGGCGCACGGCCCGGAGAAGGCCACCACCACCTGCCAGCTGCACATGCGGAAGTTCAAGGACGGCGACGTGATCGACGTCGAGCCGTGGCGTGCCGCCGCCTTCCCGGTGATCAAGGACCTGGTCGTCGACCGGAGCGCCTTCGACAAGATCATTCAGGCCGGTGGTTACATCACCGCCCCGACCGGCACCGCGCCGGACGCCCACGCCACCCCGGTGCCGAAGAAGGACGCGGACGCCGCGTTCGAGGCGGCCACCTGCATCGGCTGCGGCGCCTGCGTGGCGGCCTGCCCGAACGGCTCGTCGATGCTCTTCACCGCGGCGAAGATCGCCCACCTCGGTCTGATGCCGCAGGGCCAGCCCGAGCGGGACAGCCGCGTCATCGACATGCTCCAGGCACAGGACGACGCCGGTTTCGGCGGCTGCACCAACGCCGGCGAGTGCACCACGGTCTGCCCGAAGGGCATCCCGCTGAGCCTCATCGGCCGCCTCAACAGCGACTACCGCAAGGCGATCAGCAAGCGCTGATCCCCCGGCTCCAGGTATCGGGCACAACGGCGTGCCCGATACCCGGCTTCTTCGGATGCCCGGCACAGCGTCGTGCCGGGCATCCGTTTCTTCTGCCCCTCTCGGCGCGCCCTAGGATCCCGGCGTGGGTTCGGTACTGGCCGCCGTGGGCGTCTTCGTGGGCACGAACGTCGACGACCTCATCGTCCTGACGGTTCTCTTCCTCTCCGCCCGGGCCTCCGGCAAGCCCCGGCCCTGGCAGATCTGGGCCGGTCAATACCTCGGCATCGCCACCCTGGTGGGCGTCTCGCTGCTCGCCGCGCTCGGCCTGGCCCTCGTCCCGGACCGCTGGATCGGCCTCCTCGGCCTGCTGCCCATCGCCCTCGGCGTCAAAGGCCTCATCGGCGCCCTCCGCGACGGCTCCGACGGCGAGCCGCCGATCGCCGCCGCCGGCCCGCTGCCCATCGCCGCCATCACGATCGCCAACGGCGCCGACAACATCGCCGTCTACACACCCCTCTTCCGGACGTCCAGCGTGGGCGAGATCGTCGTCTACCTCGTCGTCTTCGCCATCCTCGTGGCGGTGTGGTGCCTGACCGGATCACTGCTCGGCTCGCACCGCAAGGTGATCGCGGTGGTCGAGCGCTGGGGCCACTGGCTCGTGCCGCTGGTCTTCATCGCCATCGGGTCACTGATCCTGATCGAGGCCTACACCTGACCGAGAGCCTGGGCAAACGCTGGGGCCACCAGCTCGTGCCCCTGGCCTTCATCGCCATCAGGCCGCTGATCCCGATCGAGGCCTACGCCTGGCCGAGAGCCTGGACGATGGCCATGGTGTGCTGATACTCCCGCCAGTGGGCTAGTTTGCCGCCCCTGGTCCGGAGCACCCCGATGAAAGGCGCCGACGCGGTCACCCCGGTCCCGGTGTGAGTGCCGGCCAACTCGTACTCAACGACGATCACCTCTGGGTCCGCGGTCTGGTGGATCACCACGTCGCGGCAGTCGTCGAAGCGCACCGGGAACGACGCCCGGCCCGCCCGCGTGAACTCCAGCACCCGCTGCTTGCCCTCGGTCCGCACCGGCCGGCCCGGGGCGGCGAACGGCACCTCGACCACCACGTCGTCGGCGAGCAGGTCGGGATCGTAGGTCGGCTGGTCGGCGAGCCAGCGGGAACGCATGCTGTCGAAGATCTCGGTCGGTGTCACAGCGATCCTCCCGATAAGATGAGTAGGCACTCGACTTGAGGTCCAGGATAATGAGTGGAGACTCATTTTGGAAGAGGTTTCTTCGCGGCCGGCCGGCGGCCCTCCGCTGCGCGCCGACGCCCAGCGCAACCGGATCCGCATCCTGGTCGCCGCCGAGGAGGTGTTCACCGAGACCGGGCCGGGCGCCTCGACCGAGGAGGTGGCGCGGCGGGCGGGCGTCGCGATCGGCACGGTGTTCCGGCACTTCCCCACCAAGGGCGACCTGCTCGGCGCGATCATGAAGCGGCTGCTGGCCGAGCTGATCGAGTCGGCCGGCGAGCGCGGTGGCGGGGAGGGGCTGTTCGAGTTCTTCACCGAGCTGACCGCCCAGGCGTCCTACAAGCGGACGGTCGTCGGCCTGCTCGAGAGCGGCGGGACAGCCGTCCGCCTGCCCGAGGCGGTCGGCCATCTCAGCGAAGCCGTCGGCGGGCTGCTGAGCGAGGCGCAGGCGGCCGGGACGGTGTCACCCTCGGTGGAGCTACCCGAGGTGATGGCCTTGCTGGTCAGCGTCACCCACGGGGCGCTGCACGGCGGGTGGGACGCGGAGTTGCGGGAGCGGACCCTGGCGGTGGTGTTCGCGGGCCTTCGACCACGCTGAGCCGCCCTCCTCCGGGCACTTGCGTGGCCGCGGGGCGCGCGGAGCGTACCGGGAAGGAAGCCGGACCGGGCTGCTCAGCCCGCGTCGCCGCCGAGGCCGGCATGACCGCCCCGGCCCGCACCCGCAAGACGTACCCGCAATGATCAGCTCGCGCCGTCGCCGAGGCCGCCGTGACCGCCCGCCCGCACCCGCGATGATCAGCTCGGGCCACCGCCGAGGCCGGCGTGGAGGAAAGAGGTCAGCGTCTCGATCGCCTCGTCGTCGGAGACTTCGGGAGCGCGGCCGTGGCCGCCGAGGTAGGTGGCGGCGAAACCGGACAGCGTCGTGGTGAACAGCGAGGCCGCCACCAGCGGATCACCGGGCAGATCGAGGCCGCGCATGTGGTCGGCGATGTGGTGCAGGTCCGGTTCGAGCAGTTCCTGGCTGCGGCGGGCGAAGCCCTCGTCGACGATGGCCGCCTGCTGCAGCGCGACCATGAGCGGGCGATGGCGGCGGTGGAAGTGCCAGTAGGCCGAGACGTGCCAGCGGACCGCCGCGCGATCCCGGAAGTCGTCGAGATGGCCCTCCAGCTCGGCACTCTCGTCGCCCTCGGCGAGCAGGTCGGCGAGCAGCGCCTCGAGCAGCGCCTCCTTGCTCGCGAAGTGCTTGTAGAAGGAGCCGGTCGCCCGGCCCGCCTCGGTCGTGATGTCGGTGATCTTGGCGTTCAGATAGCCGACCCGCTCGAAGACCCGGATCGCGGCCGCCTTGAGCTCCGCCTCGGTCTGCGCCGCCTGCTGCTTGCGCATCCCCACTGCCGCCATCCGAACCTCCTTGACCGGGAGATTAGCAGTGCCCTATGGTGAATTCATGTTCACTGAATCTCGATTCACCATGATCGTGGGCGCCGGGCCGACCGGGCTCACCCTCGCGCGCCAGCTCTCCCGGCACGGCGTGCCCTACCGGATCGTCGAGCGGTCGGAGCGGCCCTTCGACGGGTCCCGCGGCAAGGGGCTGCAGCCACGCACGCTGGAGGTCCTCGACGATCTCGGGCTGATCGACCGGTTCCTGGCCGCCGGCGCCGACTATCCGTCGCTGCGCGCTCACATGCCCGGTGGCCATCACGATTTCCGGCTCGACGAGTTGCACGAGCCGACCCCCTCCGTGCCCTGGCCCAACCTGTGGATGGTCCCGCAGTGGCGCACCTCCGAGTTGCTCGCCGAGGGGATCCCGGTCGAGTTCGGGGTGGGTGTCACCGAGCTGGAGCAGGAGGAGGGCGGGGTCCGGGTCACGCTCAGCACCGGCGAGGTGGTGCGGGCGCGCTATGTGGTGGGCGCCGACGGCGGGCGGAGCACGGTGCGGCGGGCGCTCGGCGTGGAGTTCGAGGGCGAGACCCACGAGGAGGAGCGGCTGATGATCGCCGACGTCCGGTTGACCGGCCTCGACCGCGATCACTGGCATGTCTGGCCGGGCTCCGAGCGCGGGTCGTTCCGGCTCGGGTTGTGTCCGCTGCCGGGCGGTGACTGGTTCCAGCTCACGGCTCCACCCACCAGTCTCTCCGCCGGGCAGCTGGTCGCCTCGGTCGACCCGTCGATCACGGTCACTGAGGTGGGCTGGCGGTCCGAGTTCCGGGCCAACATCCGGATGGTGTCCCGCTTCCGGGTGGGCGACGTGTTCCTGGCCGGCGATGCCGCGCATGTGCATTCACCGGCCGGTGGGCAGGGGCTCAACACGGGAATCCAGGACGCGTACAACCTGGGTTGGAAGATCGCGACGGGTGACGACCGTGTGCTCGACACCTATGAGGAGGAGCGCCTGCCGGTCGCGGCAGACGTCCTCGGCATCAGCACCCGGCTGCACCGCGGCCACGTCGAGGGCTCGGCGGATGCAATGCGCCGCGACGATCCGGTGCTGCGGCAGCTCTCGCTCAACTATCGGGGCGGCACGCTGGCGGCCGAGCACCGGCCCGAGCCGGGCGCGGTGCGAGCCGGCGACCGCGCGCCGGACTCCCCTCTCGCCGAGGGCCGCGTCTTCGATCTGCTGCGCGGCCCCCATGCCACGCTCCTGGCCTTCGATTGGGCCGGGCCACTGCCGGAGTTCACGGTCCCGATCCATCACCTTCAAGACCCCAAGGGGTACGCGGCCCGCGCTTACGACATCGACGAGCCGACACTGGTGCTGGTCCGGCCGGACAACTACATCGGCTGCGTAACCCGGGACCCGGCCGACGTGACCGCCTACCTCAAGCAGATCGCGGTCCTCTGATCCCGGCCGCTCGCAAACGGTCGACCGCCGCGCGCAGTGGGGCGGGGAAATCGGGGACGCCGGGATCCGCCAGGTCCTCCAGGACGGCGGCGACCAGGTCGTAAAGGGCGCCGGGAGGCGCGTCGGGGGCGGCGAACAGGGTTTCGCGGACCAGCGCGGCACGCGGGAAGCGGGCGTCCCAGCGGCGATCAGCGCCGATTCGCCGGTGCAGTTCTATGGCACGTCTGCGCAGCTCGGGGGCGGTGTCGCCGTATCCCTGATCCAGCTCGGCACGATGCGGGCGGGAAGCACGCTCCGCAGCCTGTGCCAAGCGGTGCCGGCGTTGCTCCGCAGCTTGACGGCTGGTCAGGCCGAGCGCCTCGGCGATCTCCGGCCAGGTGGCACCGGCACGCCTGGCACGGTCGATCAGCTCCAACTCGTCCGCGTCGAGATTCGCGCGCCGGGCCGGGATCTGGCGCAACCGTTCCAGATCTGCCATTCCGCCGTCAGTTCCTTGCCGACATGAGGAGTTCGATGCCGTCGAAGAGACGAGACAGACCGGTCTCGAAGGTGACGTCCTCGGCTTCCGGGGCGAACACGCCGTCGGCGATCGCGGCGGCCAGTGCCGGGAACCGGTCAGCGGTCACCAGGCTGCCGATCAGAGCGCCGTAGGCGTCCTCGGTCACGTCCGCCTCACCGGTGAGCAGGACCGCCATGATCTGCGCCTCGCCGCGCACGTAGTAGAGGGTCGCCATGACCGCTTGGAGGCGCTCGTGGCTGGTGAGCGGTGTGCCGTCGAAGGCTGACAGGCCGCGGTCCAGCCAGGCGAGCTGACCGGGTTCGAGTGGTGGGCGGCCGGCCGAGGCATGGAGGATCCACGGATGGCGGTGGAAGACCGCCTGCAATCCCCGGGCCCACGTCCCGAGACCGACGCGCCATCCGGGCGGCAGCGTCGGCGGCTCGCCCGGTGCGGCGTCCTGCATGAAGACGAGCAGTTCGTCCTTGCTGGCCACGTGCCGGTAGAGGGACATCGGCGCACTGCCGAGACGCTCGGCGAGACGTGCCATGGAGAGCGCCGCGAGGCCGTCGTGGTCAGCGATCTCGATCGCGGTGGCGACGATCCGGTCCAGGGTCAACGCCGGCTGCGGGCCGCGGTTGCGGCGCTCCTCCAGACCCCAGAGGACCTTGAGCGTACGGGGAATCTCCATCGGCACGGACTCATCCTAGGCACTTCCCCGTTTATTGCGTATGGCATACGCTCTATGCGTATCACATACGCAGTTAGGAGCGTGACGTGACTCGATGGTGGCAGCGCCCGTGGATCGTTCCTTTCGCGGCGATCGTGGTGATCTTCGTGGCCTTCTCGATCCCGCCGTATCTGAGCTTCGACCCGGCGCGATCCCGCGTCCCGCAGCCACCGGAGCTCGGCGTCGCGCACTTCTGGCTGCTCGTGCCGCACGTGCTGTTCGGCAGCGTGGCTCTGATCAGTTCGGTCTTCCAGATCTGGCCATGGTTCCGCCGCCGGCATCCGGTCGCACACCGGCGGCTCGGCCGGGTCTACGTGTTCGGTGGCGTCCTGCCCGCCGGTGTCGCGGCCCTCACGATCGGCTCGCTCACCCCGTTCGGACCGGCCACCCGGGCCAGCAATGTGCTGCTCGCGGCAGTCTGGCTCTACGTGACCGTGAAAGGCTGGCAGGCCGCCCGCCGACGCCGGTTCGGCGAGCACCGCCGGTGGATGATCCGCAGCTTCGCTCTCACCGCCTCGATCATCACCAACCGTATCTGGGGCGCGATCTTCGTGATAGGCCTGATGCCACAGCTGGAGACGACCTTCCACGGGGATGAAGGACTCCTGGCATGGGTGGCCTCGGCCGCGACGGCCTGGCTCGGGTGGACCATTCCACTGCTCATCGCCGAGTGGTGGCTGGAGCGCGATCGTTCCCGCCGTGGGGCGGGGCCCCGCCGAAGCGCCGAGCCGGCTGAGCCCTGGGATCGGATCACCGCCTCATAGCCGGGCCGCCGAGCCGGATACGCGAGTCGCCCGGCAGCGCACCGGGCGACTCGCTCCACAGGACTCAGATCAGCCGGTGAACTCGGCGAAGATCTTGCTGAACTCGTACGGCTGCTGGGTGATGTTCGTGCACTGGAACAGCGCGCCCGTGCAGGCGTTGCGGTCCCGGGTCATCTCCCAGAAGGAGAGCTCACCGAGGCGGTTTCGCTGGGCGAACTCGACCAGGTCACGGGCGTCCGACTGATCGAAGACGCCGTTGTCGTCGTTCACGCCGAGCATCGGCGTGACGCCGATCATGCGCCACAGCTCGGCGCTGCTCATGCTCGGGTAGAGCGCGGCGAGTTGGTTGTAGGTGCCCTGCGCGGCCTGCTGCGCGAAAGCGCCGTAGTCGCCGCTCTGGTAGTAGTCCATCGCCATGAGGTTGACCACGTCCAGGCTCACCCCGGCGTCACGTGCGGACCGCACGACGTTGAGGCCGTTGTGGTCCAGGCCGGTCGGCAGCACCGGCAGGGTCAACGAGACTTTCAGGTCCGGATTGCCGGCCTGCAGCAGCGCCATCGCCTGCGAGCGGCGCGCGATCGAAGCGGGCTCCGCCACCGCGGCACCCTCGATGTCGAAGTCGATGTACTTCAACCCGTAGGTGCTGATCACCGCCTGATATTCGGCGACCAGGGCGCTCACGTCGGTGCACGGCTGTGCGAGTTCGGCGCCCGTCGCCCCGCCGAACGAGATCTTGACTTCGCCGCCCGACTCCCGCAGCGCCTCGATCTGGTCCAGGTACCAACCTTCGCGCGGGTCGTAGGCGTTGAACCACGACGCCTTGCAGCCGACCGGGGAGGTGATGAAGGCAAGGGTGAAGTTTTTCAGCGTGCTCGCGGTCGCCTCATCGGCCAGCACCGGCGTCGGCCAGGCGCCCATGTCCAGGTACGGCGCCACGCTCAGTGTGGGACCGCTCGGAGGCGACGGCGTCAAGGTCGGGGTGGGCGATGGCGTGGGCGTCGTGGTCGGCGTCGGCGTCGGTGTGGGCGAGGACGTCACGGTGGGCGCGGGCGTAGGCGAGGACGTCCCGGTGGGCGACGGTGTGGGCGAGGACGTCACGGTGGGCGACGGCGTCGCTGAACCGTCGCAGGACACGCCATTGACGGTGCAGTTGACCGGCGCACCCGAGCCGCCGGAGACCACGAACCCGAAGAAGACGCTGCCGCCCGCCGGGACCGTACCGTTGTAGTCCTTGTTCCGGGCGATGACATGCTGGCCGCTGACGCTGGTCTGAGCGTCCCAGGCACTGGACAGGCCCAGTCCCGGCGGCAGGTCGAACGCCACGGTCCAGCTGCTGATGGCGCTCTGCGTACTGTTGATGATGGTGTATTTCGCCTGGTATCCGGTACCCCAGTCGCTGTCCTTGCTGAACGCCGCGGTCACGTTTCCGGCAGCCTGGGCCGGCCGGGCCAGGGTCGCCGCGCCGAGGGCCAGAACGGCGGCTCCGAGGACGGCCAGCTTCCGGGCAAGCCTGCGTCTTGCCATGGTCAACCTCCCGATCGGTACCGATATGAGCTACACGCACATCTCGGTATGGAATAGAATGATCAGTCCGCATCCCGCGCGAAATCCTCCAGCGCGTGCTGATCCGCACGGGCGGAGAGAATCCGAATGGAGAAGGTCGAGCCGCGCGGAATCAGCGCAGCCTGCTCAGCCCTCTGCGCAGAGGGTCGCGCGGACGGAAACGGCGGCGCAGACCCGGGCTCTGCGGCCCAACCGTCTCCGCACCCGGGCAGAAGAGTGGCGCCGGCGACGTCAACCGTGCGCCCACGGGTCACGCTAACCGAACCCGGCGATCGCCTGGCCGGAAATCGGAATGTGCGGGGCGCCCGGCACGGGCTTCCGCGGGATGCCCTGTGCGGGGAATCGAAACCATCTCGTTCGGCGGGAGAAAGCCGCACGCGCCTTGCTAAGGGTGGGCGGCCGGCGGGTCCCCGTGTAAACCCGCCGGCCGCCGCTTGAGGGGAAGGTCTGGCACTGCCGATGGCGCCGCGATCAGGTGAGGGTTACCGCCCAGATCGGGGCGAACGGGGTCACCCGGAGCGGCATGCGGGCCTCGGCGGGGGTGCGGTCGCGCTTGCGGTTGTTGCAGCGACCGCAAGCCGCGACGGTGTTCAGCCATTCGTTGCGGCCACCTCGCGAGCGGGGCACGACATGGTCGATGGTCGAGGCGGAGTCACCGCAGTAGGCGCACTTCCGCCCGTCCCGCAGCAGCACACCGGCCCGCGACCACGCCGGCCCGCGCCCGCGCCGCCACCGCGTCACCACGTAGGAGACCAGCCGCACCACGGTCGGCACCGGGTAGACCCCGATCCGGGTGTCCGGCTGGGCCTCGTGCACCACGGCGACCTGGCGGAACAACATCCGGATCGCGTGCCGGAGGCTGACCCGGTGCAGCGGCCCGCAGTCGGCATTCAGAACCAGAACCGCACTCATTTCGTCACCCCCCGGAAAATCGTTTGCGCAATAGGGAATCCACAGGTCAAGGGCGCTCCACCCCGACGGATTCGCTGAGGAGAAAAATAGGCTGCGGCATCGACCACCGACAACCGAATAAAGATCCCGCAACGCAGCGAGGCCCCGACAAGCGGGGCCTCGGAGGGGGGTGCGTGTTGCGGTCAGACGGAACGGCGGGTGGAGGCCTCGGCCAGGGCGTGCAGGACGGTTCGGGCCTCGTCCTCGATGGGGGCCTCGGCCAGGGCGGTCAGGGCCTCGGTGGTCAGGGTTTCGATCCGGGATTCGGTGGCGGCCAGGGCGCCCGCTTCCCGGATGATCGTCCGAAGGCGTTCGACGCCGGTGTCGTCCAGGGCCGGGTCGCCGAGGGCCGACTCCAGGTGCTGCCGGGTGGCCTCGTCCACCGCCTGGTAGGCCGCGGCCACCAGATAGGTTCGCTTGCCCTCGCGAAGGTCGTCGCCGGCCGGTTTGCCGGTCTGGACCGGGTCGCCGAAGACGCCCAGGACGTCGTCCCGCATCTGGAAGGCCTCGCCGAGCGGCAGGCCGAACGCCGCGTACGACGCGAACACCTCGGGGCCGCCGCCGGCCAGGGCCGCGCCCAGCAGCAGAGGGCGTTCGACCGTGTACTTCGCCGATTTGAAACGGGCCACCTTGCCGGCGCGTTCCAGGGACGTGTCGCCGGTCGCCTGGGTGAGCACGTCCAGATACTGGCCGACGGTCACCTCGGTCCGCATCTGGTCGAAGACCGGACGCGCCCGGGCCAGGTCGGCCAGTGCCATCCCGGACGAGTGGAGCAGCTCGTCGGACCAGACCATGGCCAGGTCGCCGAGCAGCACCGCCGCCGAGTCACCGAACCCGGCCGCCGGGCCCCGCCAGCCCTCGGCCGTGTGCAGCAGCTCGAACCGCCGGTGCACCGACGGCTCCCCGCGCCGGGTGTCGGACCGGTCCATCAGGTCGTCGTGGATCAGCGCGCTCGCCTGCACCAGCTCCAGCGCCGAGACGGCCGCCACCACCTCGTCCGAGTCGGCGCCGCCCGCGCCGCGGAAACCCCAGTACGCGAACGCCGGCCGCAGCCGTTTGCCGCCACCGAGCACGAACGCCGACACCGCGTCCGCCACCTCGGCCAGCGCCGTGTCGATCTCCAGCAGGTGGGCGCGCTGGGTGGCGAGGAAACCGGAGAGCGCCTTGTCGACACGTGTTCGCAGGCCGGCCGACTCGAGCGGAGAGTTCGTCACGGAGTCGACGCTATCTGGTCGTCCGTCCCCCTGTTCGGTCGTATCACCGTGATCCACCGGTCGGCCCCACGCGGCCACGGACGGTCACCTGCCCGGAGCGCGCGTCGCGGCCGCGACGGCTCACCCGGATCCCGGGGTACGGCGAAACGGCGCACCTGATATTGCGGACGCTTCCTCGCGTACCGGAAAAATCAGACCGCCTAGAGTGACCGGCCCGGACGTTCGGGCGGATCATCGAGGGCCGTGTGACCGGTAGAGTGCTCACCGTGTCTCTCGGACTTCCCTCCCGGCTTCCCGGCGGGCCGTCGGTCGGTGAGCTGATCCGCGGCCCGGTGCCCACCTTCTCGTTCGAGTTCTTCCCACCGAAGACGCCGGCCGGTGAGCAGCTGCTCTGGCAGGCGATCCGGGAGCTGGAGTCGCTGCGGCCCAGCTTCGTCTCGATCACCTACGGGGCGGGCGGCACCACCCGGGACACCACCGTCGCCGTCACCGAACGTGTCGCCACCGAGACGACGCTGCTGCCGATGGCGCACCTCACCGCGGTGAACCACTCCGTCGCCGAGTTGCGCAACGTCATCGGCCGGCTGGCGGGTGCCGGCATCAGCAACATCCTGGCGGTTCGCGGCGACCCGCCCGGCGACCCGATGGGCGAGTGGGTGCGGCATCCCGACGGGATCCTGTACGCGGAGGACCTGGTCCGCCTGATCCGTGCGGCCGGTGATTTCAGCGTCGGGGTGGCGGCGTTCCCCTACAAGCACCCGCGCTCGGCCGACGTGGAGAGCGACACTCGGCACTTCGTCCGCAAATGCCGGGCCGGGGCGGATTTCGCGATCACCCAGATGTTCTTCGACGCCGAGGACTATCTACGTCTTCGCGATCGGGTCGCGGCCTCGGGCAGCGACACCCCGATCGTGGCCGGAGTCATGCCGGTGACCCGGATGGCCACCATCGAACGGTCCGTCCAGCTCTCCGGCGCGGCCTTCCCGCCAGCTCTGCTCGAGCGGTTCGAGCGGGTCGCCGGGGACGAGGAGGCGGTGCGGGCGCTGGGCATCGAGACGTGCGTGGAGATGTGTGCCCGGCTTCTGGACGAGGGTGTTCCCGGGATCCACTTCATCACCCTGAACCGGTCCACCGCGACCCGGGAGGTCTGGCAGCAGCTGGCCCCTGCCGAGGTCGCGACCGCCGCCTGACCGGTGCGCCCGGTTCCCCGGCATCACGCCCCGTCGCCCGCGGCCAGCTGCCCGGCAACGCTGTCTCGGGGCCCGCGAGACGGCGCTGGAAGCCAGCCGGGGTTCGGGGGTTCGCCGTGACCTGGGATCAGTACGCGGAGGTGTGGGCGGGGCTGCACGGCGGCTTTGATCCGCGACGGGCGTCGGTGCTGGTGCGTGGGTGGGTGCGGCTGGCGTACCGGATCGGGTCCTGGCTCGGGGCCCGGCGGGTCACGCCGTTCACGGTGACCCTCGCCGGGGTGCTGTTCTGCCTGGCCGTGCCGCTCGCCGCGCCGGCCGGGGCGCCCGGTCTCGCGTTCGGCGCCGCGCTGGTGCTGGTCGCGGCGGTCGCGGACGGGCTGGACGGGGCGGTCGCCGTGATCACCGGGCGGGTCAGCCGGGCCGGATACGTGTACGACTCGGTCGCCGACCGGATCGGTGAGGCCGCCTGGCTGGCCGCCTTCTGGCTGGCGGGCGCACCGGCCTGGCTCACGGTCGGCGCCGGGGCGGCGAGTTGGCTGCACGAGTACGTTCGCGCGCGGGCCACGGCCGCCGGCATGCCGGACATCGGCGTCGTCACGGTCGGGGAACGGCCCACTCGCGTCGCCGTCACCGTCGCAGGATTGATCGTCGCTTCGGCGGCCGCCGTGGTCGCCCCCGGCCGGGTCACCACGGTGCTCGCCGTCACCGTCGCGGCCTGGCTGATTCTCCAGCTCGTCGGGCTGGCGCAGCTCACCGTCGCGGTCCGCGCCGCCCTCCGCTGATCCGGCCGGGGCGTTACGCGCACTCGGAGAGCAGCGGTCCGCACCCACCACCGAGATGCGACATCCTGATGGTGATTTTTCAGTTGCGAAGGCGGCGGAGCAGGGCGCTGCCGTCGCCGGCCGCGGGGGTGCGCTGGATGCCGCGGCGGCCCAGGGTGATCCAGATGGAGAGGGTGAGCAGGACCAGGGCGAAGCCGAAGAGGAGGTCTTCCACCGGGGCGTGGACGAGGCGCCAGCCGATGATCGCCGCCGGGTCGTAGACGACGATCTCGCGCCCGGTCAGAATGCCGTTCGATATCAACTGAAACGTGAAGATGATCGGGTATGTCGCCCAGAACACCAAACGGGTGACTAAACGGGTACGAAGGACGAACAGGTCGATCGCCACCACGACAACGACGCCGAGAAGTGCTGCTGTGGTGTATGTCACAATTCCTCGTCTCCAGCCGGGCGGCGCAGTACGGCCCGGACCGCCTCGAAGCCGAGAATGGCGCACAACGGCACGACCAGGAAGAAAAGCACCTCGTCCAGGGGCAGATCGCCGGGCAGGTGAACGCCGGTGATCTGCTCCGGGTCGAATGTCCAATGCCCAGCGGCTATGGCGGCCAGATCCCACAGGATGAAGACCGCCGCCACGGGCAGGATCGTCAGGATCAGGCGGCGCCCGCGGCGAAGCACGTTGACCTTGAGGATCGGCTCCAGCCAGAGTGCCGCCAGCAGGCACCCGGCCAGGACGGACAGGTAGCCGAACTGCCGCATCCGGTCAGAAGCCGAGGGCCTGGGCGCGCCGCTTCGCCTCGCGGGCGAGCGGGCCGCCGAGGGCGGTGGCGGCGTTCCCGCCGAGGGCCTCGTCCGGTTCGTAGAGCCACCGGAGGGCTTCTTCGTCGTTGTACCCGGCGTCATGCAGCAGGGTCAGAACGCCGGGCAGGTGCTTGAGCACGGTCGCGTTGGCGACCAGTTCGGCCGGCACCACCCGGATGCCGTCCCGGCGGACCGCGAGCAGCGCGCGCTCACGGATCAGCTGGTGCACCTTACTGATCGGCACACCAAGCTTTTCGGACACATCCGGCAGGGTGATCCATCCGGCCGGGCCGGTGGTTACGGGTTCGGTCACCTGTACAGCGTGCCAGACAGATCGGAGGACAGTTGATGAGCCTGTGGCGGAGCATCCGCGGGGAGATGGCCGGGGCCTGGCGTTCGGTCTGCTACGACCTGGGCCGCCGGCCGGCCGCCGGGGAGCAGCGCCCGGACGTCACCTCGACCGGGATGTCCACCTTTCCGGAGTCCCTCGTGGATCTGCCGGAGGGACCGCGACGGACCGATGCCCGGCCCCCACGGCGATTTGTCGCGGTTACCACGTTCTGTGCGCTCGGGCTGACCGGCGCGGCCGGGTCCTATCTGGTCGCCACCACGACGTTCGCCGGGCGGATGGACGATCGGGCGAGCATGCCGCCGGCGGTCGCGGCGCCGCTGCCGGACGAGGCGGAACCGGTGGGCGGGGTGGCCGGGATGGGCGCCGTGCCGGTGGCCCGGGAGCGACGGCCGCGGGTCGTCACGAAGACCACCCCGGATCCCGTTTCGAGCCCGGCGCGGACGACCGCACCCACCACCCGGCCGCCGGCCGTCGCGCGGACCTCCGCACCGGGCTGTGACTGCGAGACGCCACCGGCCCCGACACCTACCGCCGCGCCCTCGGCGACGTCCGCCGAACCGGACATTTCAGTCTCCCCGTCGCCGAGCGAAAGCGTGTCCCCCACCCCGGACATCAGCCGGCCAAGCGGCTCCGGTGATCGCCGCCACCGCCGCTGGCGTCACTGAAGTGCTGGTCACACCGGTCTAGGTACCCGTTTGGACTCAGCTGTGACATCCTGGGTCACCCCCGCTGGAAAGACACATACACTTCACGCCGATGGACACCACAGTCGCCGATACGTTGATCGGCACAACGATTGACGGGCGCTACCGGATCACCGGTCGCGTCGCCCGTGGTGGCATGGCGACCGTCTACCGCGCCACCGACGAGCGGCTCGAGCGCACCGTCGCACTGAAAATCATCCACCCCTCGCAGGCCACCAACGTCCACTTCGTCGACCGGTTCACCGACGAGGCCAAGACGATCGCCCGCCTCACGCACCCGAACGTCGTGGCCGTCTACGACCAGGGCCGCCACCAGGGTCTCCCCTACCTGGTGATGGAGTTCGTGCAGGGCAAGACGTTGCGTGAGCTGCTCAGCCAGCGGGTCAAGCTGACGCCGGTCGAGGCGCTCGCGATCCTCGAGCAGATGCTCGCCGCGATCGCCGCCGCGCACCGCGCCGGTCTGGTGCACCGCGACGTCAAGCCGGAGAACGTGCTGGTCGCCGAGGCGCCCAGCGGCGGTTCCGCGGACCTGGTGGACGCCGTGGTCAAGGTCGCCGACTTCGGTCTGGCGCGGGCCATCGAGGCGAGCACCGTCGACGACACCGGGCAGCTCATGGCGACCGTGGCCTACGTGGCCCCGGAGCTGGTGCAGACCGGTCAGGCGGACGCGCGTACCGACGTCTACTCGGCCGGCGTCGTGCTCTTCGAGATGCTCACCGGCCGGGTGCCGTACGACGGCTCCGAACCGATCGAGGTGGCCTGGCAGCACGTGGACAACGACGTGCCGGCCCCGTCCTCGATCGTTCCGGGCCTGCCGCCGGTCCTCGACCAGCTCGTCACCCGGGCCACCCGGCGTGACCCCGGCTCCCGGCCCACCGACGCCGGCGCCCTGCTGAGCGAGGTGCAGACGGCCCGCGACGGCCTCGGCGTCACCCACGTGGAGACGGCGATGCTGCGCCAGATCCCGGGCCGCGCCGCCGACGCCACCACGATCGTGCCCACCGTGTCCGCGCCCGACGCGACGGCCGTCGTGCCGCCGGTCCAGGGTGGCAACTATCAGGCGTCGCACCGCCCGTCCTGGGCGCGGCTGCCGGAACAGGGCGGCCGGAACAGCGCGCCGCACCGGCGGAACGCCCCGCCCGCCGCCGGTCTGGCCGGGTTCTTCGAGGACCGCCGCCGGGTCATGCTGACCGCGCTGGTCGCCCTGATGGCGCTGGTCGTGATCGGCAGCACCTGGTGGGTCACCTCCGGGCGGTACGTGGAGACCCCGCAACTGCTCACGATGAGCCAGGACCAGGCGGTCGCGTACGCGAAGCAGCAGGGTTTCGAGGTGTTCCTCGGTGACGGCCAGTACGACGAGATCGTGCCGAAGGGTTCGGTGGTCACGCAGGACCCGCTGCCCGGTTCGAAGATCGTCAAGGGCGACACGATCCGGGTGATCCTGTCGCTGGGCCCCGAGGTGCATCCGGTTCCGGAGCTGGAGGGTCAGGAGCTGACCTATGCCAAGGCCGAGCTGGAGGCGCTGAAGCTGAAGGTGAAGCAGGGCAAGGCGGTCTACAGCGACACCGCGCCGGAGGGTGTGGTGGTCTCCACCGACCCGAAGGCGGGCACCGAACTCAAGCCCGGTTCGACGGTGACGCTGGTGCTGAGCAAGGGCAAGGCGCCGATCACGGTGCCCAACCTGGTCGGCGAGAACATCAACAACGCCCGGACGATCCTGGCGCAGCGGGGCCTGCAGGCCGCCGAGGAGACGGTGGAGAGCGAGGAACCCGCCGACACGGTGATCGGGCAGAGCCCCAAGGCCGGCACCGGCGCGGAGAAGAACACCAAGGTCACCCTGCAGGTGAGCAAGGGTCCCGACCAGATCGTCCTGCCCGACCTGACGAACCAGCCGTGCCAGCAGGCGCAGGCCACACTGGTGGCCTCGGGCTTCCAGGTACAGATCAACATCGACCCGAACGCCACGGTCCGGCAGCAGAACCCGCCGGGTGGCACTCCGGTCCCGCCGAACAGTGTGGTGCAGCTGACTTGCTTCCTGTGAGCCATCGGATCGGTTCGCACACGAAGACGTCGGGAGGGCTGGCCAAGGCCGCCCTCCCCTACGTCGACGCGGCGGGCTCGGAAACCCTTCAGGTGTACGTCTCCAACTCCCGTGGCTGGGCGCTGCCGGCCGGCGACCCGAAGCAGGACACCCTGTTCCGGGACGGGATCGGCGAGCGGGACCTGCCCGCGTACATTCACGCGTCGCTGCTGGTGAACCTGGGTTCGCCGACCGAGCTGACGGTGGAGCGGTCGGTCGCCACGCTGGAGCACGCCCTGCTGCGCGGTAAGGCGATCGGTGCGACCGCGGTCGTCTACCACGCCGGCAGCTCGGTCGACGAGTCGCACGCCGGCAAGGCGCTGCACCAACTGCGCGAGGCGCTGCTGCCGCTGCTCGACCGGGCGTCCGCCGAGGGTCTGCCCCGGCTGCTGGTGGAGCCGAGCGCGGGCGGCGGGCGCAGCCTGGCGTCGAAGGTGCAGGATCTGGAGCCCTACCTCGCGGCGGTGGAGAACCACCCGTGGATGGGCGTCTGCTTCGACACCTGCCACGCCTGGGCGGCCGGGCACGACCTGGCCACCCCGGGCGGCATGACGGCGACCCTGGACGCGCTGCTCGCCGCGGTGGGGCCGGACCGGCTGCAGCTGATCCACGCCAACGACTCGAAGGACGAGTGCGGCTCGACCCGGGACCGGCACGAGACGATCGGCGCGGGCCGGATCGGGTCGGCGCCGTTCGCGGAGCTGTTCGCGCATCCGGCCACCGCCGGGGTGCCGATCATCGTGGAGACGCCGACCGTCGAGCACGAGGGGCACGCGGCCGACATCGCCCTGCTCAAAGGGCTGCGAGAAGCTCGCTGAGGCGGGCCGCCGGCGCCTCGGCCCCCGGCCCGCGCAGCAACTCCACCCGGTGCGTCAACTGGAGCACCGGGATCCCGGTGAGCTCCCCGATCGCCGTGGCCGGCAGCACCGCCAGCCCGTGCCCGGCCGCGATCAGGCCACGCAGGATCGCCACGTCGGCGCCGTCGTAGCGCAGCCCGACCTGGAGGCCGTCGACGGGAAGCCGGGCGAACGGCGTCACCTCGGGCGCATCGATCCAGTACGCGTCGACCAGGTCCGCCAGGTTCACCGTGGCACGGCGGGCCAGCGGATGCCCGGCCGGAACGGCGACGACGGCGGTGTCCTCGGTGATGCCGACGGCGCCCGCCTCCGGCAGCGGCAGCGGGTCGCTCGGCGCCGTGAAACCGTCGACGAGGGCGAGGTCGAGTTCGCCGGTGGCGACGGCGGCGACGATCCGATCCCGGCCGGCGACCAGCACCCGGCTGCGCAGCCGGCCCGGCTCGGCGCGGATCCGGGTCAGCGCGGCGGCCACCCGGCGTGTCCAGGCGAGCGGGGTGATCCCGACGATCAGCCGGCCGGGCGGGGCGACCGCCCGGGTCACGTCGGCGCGGGCCGCCTCCAGCCGGACCAGGATCAGCGTGGCGTGCCGGTGCAGGCGTTCCCCGGCCGGGGTGAGGGCCACCGGGCGGCGGGTCAGCAGCGGGGTGCCGAGGTCGGCCTCCAGGGCGGCGATCTGTTGGGAGACCGCGGACTGGGTGAAGTTGAGTCGCTCGGCGGCGGCCGAGAACGACCCGGTCTCCGCGACGGTCACGAAGGTGCGCAGCAGATGAGGGTCCACATCAGCGATGCTAATGCGGCTTTCACCAACGATCGTTGGACCTGATCTCGTTTGAGCGGGAGGCTGGGTCCATGAGAACAATCGCCCTGGTCGGCGACCGGTCACCGGCCGTTCGCGCGCACACCCGCATTCCCGCCCTGCTCGACGTCCTCCGCGACGAGGAGGACTTCGACGTGTTCTGGATGCCGACGCCCGACGCCGAGGATCCGGAGGCGCTGGCCGGTTACGACGGGATCTGGCTGGTGCCGGGCAGTCCGTACCGGAGCGTGCCGGGGGCGCTCACCGCGGCGCGGGTCGCCCGGACCGGGAACAAGCCATTCCTCGGGACGTGCGGCGGCTTCCAGCACGCGATGCTCGAGTTCGCCCGCGACGTCTGCGGTTTCACCGAAGCCCAGCACGCTGAGTACGGCGCTGCCGGCGACGACGACCTGATCGTCGAGCTGACCTGCTCGCTGGTCGGCCACGAGGCGGCCGTCGACCTGGCGCCCGGCTCACTGATCGAGCGGTTGCTCGGCACCTCCCGGACGGTGGAGCGCTACCACTGCGGCTACGGCCTCGACCCATCCCACCAGGCGCTGCTGGCCGAGCACGGGATGCTGTTCACCGGGCATGACGAGTCCGGGGAGGTTCGGGTGGCCGAGCTACCCGGCCACCCGTTCTTCCTGGCCACTCTCTTCCAGCCGGAACTGGCCGGAGACGGGTCGGACCCCCATCCGGTGATCCGCGGCTGGATCGCGGCGGTTCGTCAGGCCAGCAGCTCGCTGAGGACCTCGATGGTCTGATCCATCGACGCGTCGTCCAGATCCAGGTGGGTGACGAGGCGGGCCACCCGCGGCAGCATGGCCGAGATCAGGACGCCACGCTCGGCGGCCCGCGCGGTCAGCGTGGGCGCGTCCAGATCGTGCTTCGACAGATCCAGGGGGACCAGGTTCGTGCGCACCTGTTCCGGGTCGACCACGCCGTAGGGGGCGAGGGCCTCGGCGATGATCCGGGCGCGCTCGTGGTCCTCGGTGAGCCGCTGGATGTGGTGGTCGAGCGCGTACCGGCCGGCGGCCGCCAGAATGCCCACCTGCCGCATGCCGCCGCCCATCCGCTTGCGGATCAGCCGGGCCCGGGTGATCCGCTCCCGGCTGCCGATCACCAGCGACCCGACCGGCGCGCCCAGACCCTTGGAGAGGCAGACCGACAGGGTGTCGAAGAGGGCGCCGTACTCGGCGAGGGTCACCCCGTCGGCGACGTGCGCGTGCCAGATCCGGGCGCCGTCGCAGTGCAGCGCCACTCCCTGGGCGTCGGCCACCGCGCGCAGGTGCTGCAAGGTGGCGAGCGGGATGACACCGCCGCCGCCCAGGTTGTGGGTCTGCTCGACGGCGATCGCGGCGGTCGGCACCGAGGGGTAGCCGGCCGGGCGGATCATCGCGGCGATCCGCTCGACGTCCAGGGCGGCGCCCTCCGAGCCCCAGGTGCGCGTGGAGATGCCGCCGTAGAGCGCGGCGCCGCCCAGCTCGTAGGTGACCACGTGCGCGTCCGCGCCGGCCAGCAGCTCGCCGCCGGCCGGGACGACGAGTTGCAGCGCGATCTGGTTGGCCATCGTGCCGGACGGCGTGAACAGCGCCGCCTCGTGCCCGAACAGCTCGGCCACGTACGCCTCGAACGCGTTGACCGTGGGGTCGTCGCCGAACACGTCGTCGCCGACCGCGGCCTTCGCCATCGCCTCCCGCATGCCCCTGGTGGGTCGGGTGACGGTGTCCGAACGCAGGTCAGCCACGGAGCATCTCGGCGACGAGGAACGCCAGCTCCAGGCTCTGCTGCGTGTTGAGGCGCGGGTCGCAGGCGGTCTCGTAGCGGTCGGGCAGGTCGAGGTCCTCGATGCCCTGGGCGCCGCCGAGGCACTCGGTGACGTCCTCGCCGGTCAGCTCGATGTGGATGCCGCCCGGGTGGGTGCCGAGGCCGCGGTGCACCTCGAAGTAGCCGAGCACCTCGTCGACGACCCGGTCGAAGTGGCGGGTCTTGTAGCCGTTCGACGACTCGTGGGTGTTGCCGTGCATCGGGTCGCACTGCCAGACGACCTTGGCGCCGGAGGCGTGCACCTTCTCCACGATGGGCGGCAGCACGTCACGGACCTTGCCGTTGCCCATCCGGCTGATCAGGGTGAGCCGGCCCGGGACATTCTCCGGGTTCAGCTTCTCGCACAGCTCGATGGCGGTCTCCGGCGACGTGCCGGGGCCGATCTTGACGCCGATCGGGTTGGCGATGCGGCTGATGAAGTCGATGTGCGCGTGGTCGAGCTGGCGGGTGCGCTCGCCGATCCACAGGAAGTGGCCGGACAACCCGTAGGCCTTGCCGTTGGAGACCCGGGTGAGCGCCCGGTCGTACTCCAGGGCGAGGGCCTCGTGCGAGCAGTAGAGGCTGACCGTGCGCAGCGCCTCGTTGTCGGTCATGCCGCAGGCGCGGATGAAGTCGAGGGCGCGGTCGATCTCGCGGGCGATCGCCTCGTAGCGCTCGCCGGCCGGGGAGGCGCGGACGAAGTCCTTGTTCCAGTCGTGCAGCCCGTGCAGGTCGGCGAGACCACCCGAAAGATATGCCCGGAGCATGTTCATGGCGGCGGCGGAGTTCGCGTACGCCCGGATCATGCGCTGCGGGTCGGCGACGCGGGCCGCCTCGTTCGCGTCCAGCGAGTTGATCAGGTCGCCCCGGTAGGCGGGCAGGCCCAGCGAGTCGGTCAGCGACGAGCGCGGCTTGGTGTACTGCCCGGCGACCCGGGCCACCTTCACCACCGGCATCGAGGCGCCGTAGGTCAGCACCACCGCCATCTGGAGCAGGGTGCGCGCGTTGGCGAGCAGGTGGCTCTCGGTGTTGTCCGCGAACGTCTCGGCGCAGTCGCCGCCCTGGAGCAGGAACGCCCGTCCCTCGCAGACCTCGGCGAGCCGGTGCCGGAGCTGGTCGACCTCGTACGGCGCGACGATCGACGGCACGTTGTCGAGGACCTTGCAGACCTCGGCGACCTCGCCCATGTCCGGCCAGGGCGGCATCTGCACCCGCGGCAGGGACCGCCAGTGGTCGAGGCCGAGCGCCTCGTCCTCGGCGGAGTCGGTGGACGGGCGGGACGTCTGGAAGGCCGGGTTGCCCACCCCGGGATGACTGAGCTGATGCCACTCACGGCGCATGCCGGAAAGCGTACGGAAGGGGGGCACCGGGCCTGCGCCCGGTGCCCCCCTCACGAGACGGATTACAGGTTGTTCTTGATGGCGGTGATCAGCTCGCCGTTGGTGGTGTCACCGGAGAGCTCCCAGAAGAACGCGCCGCCGAGGCCCTGGTTCTTCGCGTAGGTCAGCTTGCCGGCGATGGTCGACGGGGTGTCGTAGCCCCACCAGTTGTTGCCGCAGTACGCGTACGCCGTACCGCCGACCGTGCCGGTGGCCGGGCACTTGGTCTTCAGGACCTTGTAGTCCTCGATGCCGGCCTCGTAGGTGCCGGTCGCCGCGCCGGTCGCCGTACCGCCGGGGGCGGCCTGGGTGACGCCGGTCCAGCCACGGCCGTAGAAGCCGATGCCCAGCAGGATCTTGCTGGCCGGGACGCCCTTGCTCTTGAGCTTCTGCACGGCGGCGTCGGAGTTGAAGCCGGCCTGCGGGATGCCGGTGTACGAGGTCAGCGGCGAGTGCGGGGCGGTCGGGCCCTGGGCGTTGAACGCGCCGAAGTAGTCGTAGGTCATCGGGAAGACCTTGTCGAGCTTCGCGATGCCGGCCGCGTAGTCGGCGACGTCGAGCTTGCCGCCGTTGCTGCCGTCGGCGGAGATCGCCGAGGTGATCAGGTTGTTGCTGCCGAACTTGTTGCGCAGCGCGGTCAGCACGTTGGCGTACGCCTGCGGGCCGCTGGCGTCGCAGGAGAGACCACAGGCGTTCGGGTACTCCCAGTCGATGTCGATGCCGTCGAAGACGTCCGCCCAGCGCGGGTCCTCGACCAGGTTGTAGCAGCTGTCGGCGAAGGCGGTCGGGTTCGCGGCCGCCTGGGTGAAGCCGCCGGACCAGGTCCAGCCGCCGACCGAGTAGATCACCTTGAGGTGCGGGTACTTCTTCTTGAGCTTGCGGAGCTGGTTGAACGAGCCACGCAGCGGCTGGTCCCAGGTGTCCGCGACGCCGTCGACGCTCTCCGCCGCGGTGTACGCCTTCTCGTAGTCGGCGTAGGAGTCACCGATCGAGCACCGGCCGCCGGTGGTGTTGGCGAACGCGTACAGGATGTGGGTCATCTTGGACGCCGAGCCGGACGTGTCGATGTTCTTGACGTGGTAGCCGCGGCCGTAGACGCCCCACTCGGCGAAGTAGCCGACGACCCACTTGGAGCCGGGGTTCACCGTCGGGCTGGTGGTGGGCGGCGTGGTCGGCGGTGTCGTCGGGGTGGTGGTGGGCGTGGTGGTCGGGGGCGTGGTCGGGGTGGTGCCACCCTCACAGACGCCGCTGTCGGTCCAGACCGCCCACTCGGTGCTGTTGGTGGCCGGGGACTCGTTCTGGGTCCACCACTTGGCGGTGTAGTTGTGGCCGTTCTGCGAGGCGACGTTGCCCTTGACGTAAACGGCGGAAGAAGACCATGCGGGGGCACATGCGGTGGCCGCTGACGCCGACACGACCGGAACCGCGACGCTCGCCGCGGTCACGACCGCGCCGGCGAACAGAGCCCGGCGGGTGGTTTTGTGCACGGGGATGTCTCCTCAACAGTTAGGAAACTTTCCAAAGAATTGGATGAAGAGACCGTAGTCACATCGATTAACAACAGTCAAGCCAGGTGAACACCTTTAAGGGTTCTTTAACATCGGGACTTGGGCCACGACGGGATGCAATCAAGCGGACACACCCAGTAGTCTTCCGTCATGACCATCTTCGACGTCAGCATTGGCGCCCTCACCGGTGGCGCGACCGAATTGGACCGTTACCGCGGATCGGTCGTGCTGGTGGTCAATGTGGCCTCTCGCTGCGGCCTGACCCCGCAGTACAGCGCATTGCAGAAACTCTACGAAACCTATCGCGACCGTGGCCTGGTGCTGGTCGGCGTCCCCTGCAACCAGTTCGGCGGTCAGGAGCCAGGCACCGCGGACCAGATCGAGCAGTTCTGCCGGGTCGACTACGGCGTCACCTTCCCGGTGACCGAGAAGGTCGAGGTCAACGGACCGGGTCGGCACCCCCTCTACCGGGAGCTGATCGGTGACGGCGGCGACATCGAGTGGAACTTCGAAAAGTTCGTGGTCGCCCCGGACGGGACGGTCGCCGCCCGCTTCGCCCCCGGCACCACGCCGGACGACGGCGAGCTGATCGCGACGATCGAGAAGCTGCTGCCGCATCGATGAGCATTCACGTCATCGGGGTCGACGCGTACGCGCTCGGCTGGGTCGGCGTCGAATTGCGCGACGGCGCCTTCGGGCGGGCGGTGCTGGCCGCCACCCTCTACGAGATCGTCGCCGGCAGCTCCGGCGCCGCCGTCATCGGCGTGGACATCCCCCTCGGCATGCTCGCGGACCGCTGGCGCGCCGCCGACACCCTCGCCGCCGACCAGCTCGGGCCACGCCGCGGCAGCGTCTTCCGGGTGCCACCGCGCGCCGTCTGGCAGGAAACCGACTTCACCTCGGCGAACCGCCTCTGCCGCGAGCTGACCGGGGCCGGCCTGAGCCGCCAGTCCTGGGCCCTGCGCCCCAAGCTGCTCGAGGCCAACGCCATCTGGGAACGCCATCCCGGCCTGCTCTTCGAGGCCCACCCGGAGCTGTCCTTCCGGACCATGGCCGGCGAGCCACTCCCCCACGCCAAAAAGACATGGAGCGGCCAGGCCCGCCGCCGCGAACTCCTCGCCCGCAACGGCATCGTCCTGCCGGAACGCCTCGGCCCGGCCGGTCAGGCGCCACCCGACGACGTCCTGGACGCGGCCGCCGTCGCGTGGACCGCCCATCGGGTCGCCACCGGCACGGCGCTCAGCCACCCCAGCCCCCCGGAAGAGGAGAACGGCAGCCGCATCGCCATCTGGTATTGAAAACCCGTTTCCGGTACGGGACCGCCCGTCCCCGACCGCGAACGACGCCGTCCCGTGGCACGCCGCGATCGCACTGCCCGGTCCCGCCCGCGAGGCGCTTCCGGGCTCAGATCGGTGGCCGCGGCTGGACGCCGCACGGGCCTGGAGACGGCGCTGAGGGGTGGCTGGGGCTACTTCGCCTGGGAGGCTATGTCTCGGGCCCGGTTGCGGGCCGCTTCGAGGGCGTCGAGGAGCGCGGCGCGGACACCGTGCTTCTCCAGTTCGTGGATGGCGGCGATGGTCGTACCGGCCGGGGAGGTGACCGCCTCGCGCAGCTTGACCGGGTGCTCGCCGGAGTCGCGCAGCATCACGGACGAGCCGATCGCGGTCTGCACGATCAGCTCGTGCGCCACCTGGCGGGGCAGGCCGAGCAGGACACCGGCGTCGATCATCGCCTCGACCAGCAGGTAGAAGTAGGCCGGACCGGAGCCGGAGAGCGCGGTGACCGCGTCCTGCTGCGACTCGGGCACCCGGATGGTCACGCCGAGCGGCTTGAACATCTCCTCGGCGACGGCCAGGTGTTCGCCGCCGGCGTGCGGGCCCGCCGAGATCGCGGTCATCGCCTGGTCGACCAGTGCCGGGGTGTTCGTCATGACCCGCACGACCGGGGTGCCCTCCGGCAGCCGGGCGGCGAAGAAGCTGGTGGGCAGGCCGGCGCAGAGCGACACGATCAGCTTGTCGGCCGTGATCTTCCCGCCGATCTCGTCGAGGAGCGCGCCCGCGTCCTGTGGCTTCACCCCGACGGCCAGGATGCCGGCCCGGCTGACGGCCTCCGCGTTGTCGACGACCGTCACGCCGTACCGGTCGGCCAGCTCGGCGCCGCGGGCCGCCCGCCGGACGGTGACCAGCAGCCGCTCGGCGGGCCAGCCGGAGCGGAGCAGGCCGGAGAGGACGAGTTCACCCATCTTGCCGGCCCCGATGACCGCGACGGTTTGCTCGGGCAACGCAGACTCCTCGATCTCGGTTCCGGCCGGCTGTCAGTGCCGACAGCCGGCCGGGAAAACGCGGAATGCCGGGGACCGGACGGCCCCCGGCATTCCCGGTCGATCAGTTGCCGAAGAAGACCTCGGCCTCTTCGTACCGCTCGAGCGGAACGGTCTTCAGCTCGCCGGTGCCCTCGATCAGCGGGATCCGGACGACGTCGGTGCCCTTGAGCGCGACCATCTTGCCGAAGTCGCCCTCGTGCACGGCGTCGATCGCCTGCAGGCCGAAGCGGGTGGAGAGCACCCGGTCGAACGCGGTCGGGGTGCCGCCGCGCTGGATGTGACCGAGGACGACCGTGCGGGCCTCCTTGCCGGTCTTCTCCTCCAGCTGCTCGGCCAGCCACTGGCCGATGCCGCCGAGGCGGACGTGGCCGAAGCTGTCCAGCTCCTGGTTGTGCAGCACCATCTGGCCGTCGAGCGGCTGGGCGCCCTCGGCGACGACGACGATCGGCGCGTACTCCACCTGGAAGCGCTTGGTCACGTAGGTGGCGACCTGCTCGACGTCGAACTGGCGCTCCGGCAGCAGGATCACGTTGGCGCCACCGGCGAGACCGGCGTGCAGCGCGATCCAGCCGGCGTGGCGGCCCATGACCTCGACGACCAGGGTGCGGTGGTGCGACTCGGCGGTGGTGTGCAGCCGGTCGATGGCCTCCATCGCGATGTTGACCGCGGTGTCGAAGCCGAAGGTGTAGTCGGTGCCGTTCAGGTCGTTGTCGATCGTCTTCGGCACGCCGACGACGTTGACGCCCAGGTCGTGCAGCTTGGTCGCGACGCCGAGGGTGTCCTCGCCGCCGATCGCGACCAGCGCGTCCACGCCCTGCTCGGCCAGGTTGGCCTTGATCTTCTCGACACCGCCCTCGATCTTGAACGGGTTGGTGCGCGAGGAGCCCAGGATGGTGCCGCCGCGGGGCAGGATGCCACGGACCTCAGCGATACCGAGCGGCTTGGTGAGACCCTCCAGCGGGCCCTTCCAGCCGTCGCGGAAGCCGACGAACTCGTGACCGTAAGCGGTCACGCCCTTACGGACCACGGCGCGGATGACCGCGTTGAGACCGGGGCAGTCGCCGCCACCGGTGAGCACGCCGATACGCATTATTCTTCCCCCTGGATCGGGTAGCGAAGTGCGGATAGCCCGTCGAGGCCCCAGGGACGATTTCGTCGGCAGCGTTGCCGGCCCGGGGCGGGCCCGCAATCGCACTCTAGTCGCCGCACCTGAGGCGGGTGAACGCGCCCCACAGAAACCGGACTGTTTTGGCGCGGAGCGCCCCGATCGCGCGGCGCCCCCGGAATCCCGGCCGAGAGCTGCGGGAACGACGAGGGGCCACACGATCAGTGATCGTGTGGCCCGTGGTCTGCGGGTGTGGGCGGCGCGGCCTGGAGAGGGACCCGCTCCTCACCCCGGCGGTCGCGCCGCGGCCCGGTGTCCCGCCCGGCTCGCGTGGCGCCCAGCGGGCGGCCGCTGTGTTCTCGCGGGCCTCGCCGCTCGTACCGGAAAGGGTCGGGACGTGAGGGTGACCGGCCCCGGAGAGCGTGGCCGGGCCGTCAGTGGGCCATGGCGGGCGGGGCGTCCGGGTCGACGTCGAGCGGGCCGGTGCGGAAGAGCACCGCGGCGACGACGGCGGCCAGGACGAAGAAGCCGGCCGACCACCAGAACACCGTGTGGTAGCTCGCCAACGCGGCCTGGGCCTGGACCAGCGGGGTCGGCTCCTGGCCGGCCATGTGGTCGGCGGCGGCGGTGGCGGCGAACGAGCTGAGCAGCGCGGTGCCGATGGAGCCACCGATCTGCTGAACCGTGTTGATCATCGCGGAGGCGACACCGGCGTCACGGTGTTCGACGCCGGAGGTGGCGGCGTTCTGGGTCGGCGCGAAGACCAGGCCGAGGCCGAGGCCGATGATGATCAGGCCGGGCAGGACGCCGGACACGTAGGTGGAGTCGAGCTCGAGGCGGGTCAGCAGGGTCATGCCGCCGGCCGCGACCAGGGCGCCGACCGGGACCAGCGGGCGCGGGCCGACCTTGGGCGCGAGCATCGATCCGGCGGTGGTGGCGGTGAGCATCACCGCGCCGAGCATCGGCAGGAAGGCCAGGCCGGTCTCGATCGGGGTGAACCGCAGGATGCCGGCCAGGTAGTACGTGAGGAAGAGGAAGATGCCGAACATGCCGGCGCCGGCGATCGCGATGGAGGCGTAGGAGCCGCCGCGGTTACGGTCGAGGACGACGCGCAACGGCAGCAGCGGGTGCGTGGAGCGGCGCTCGATCAGCACGAAGGCGGTGAGCAGGACCAGGCCGGCGAGGATCGGGCCGAGGGTGGTGGCGCCGGTCCAGCCGTCGCTCTCGGCGTTGGCCAGGCCGTAGACGAGAGCCACCAGGCCGGCGACGGCGGTGATCGTCCCGGGGACGTCGATCCGGCCGTGCGCGGGGACCGGCTCGTCGCGCAGCTTGAGGAAGGCGCCGGCCACGGCGATCGCGGCGATCACCAGGTTGACGTAGAGGCACCAGCGCCAGGAGACGTACTCGGTGAGCACGCCGCCGAGCAGCAGGCCGATGCCGCCGCCCGCGCCGGAGATGGCGCCGAAGATGCCGAACGCCTTGCCGCGCTCGGCGGGCTCGGTGAACGTGGTGGACAGCAGCGACAGCGCGGCGGGGGCCAGCGCGGCGCCGAAGACGCCCTGGAGGGCGCGGGCCACGATGAGCAGCTCCAGGCTGCCCGCGGCGCCGCCGAGCGCGGAGGCCAGGGCGAAACCGACCAGGCCGATGACGAACATCCGCTTGCGGCCGAAGAAGTCGGAGAGCCGGCCGCCGAGCAGCAGCAGGCTGCCGAAGGCGAGGGCGTAACCGGTGACCACCCACTGCCGGCCGTGGTCGTCGAAGCCGATGTCGGCCTGGGCGGTGGGCAGGGCGATGTTCACGATGGTGGCGTCCAGCACGACCATGAGCTGCGCCAGAGCGAGCACGACGAGCGCCCACCAGCGCCCCGCCTCACGTCCGGTGGACGGCGGCCGATCAATAACGGTGCTGCTCATGCGGGAGCCTTCCGACGCTAAGTTGAGGTACGTCCTCCACTTCGGCAGGCTAGCAGCAGAAGTTGAGGAATCCCCTCCACTTAGTTGTAGGCTTGGCCACATGGCCCTTCGGCGCGACGCTCAGCGCAACCGGGAGCGGATCCTCTCCGCCGCCCACGAGGTCTTCGCCGCCCGTGGGTTCGCGGCCACCCTCGACGACGTGGCCCACCACGCGGGCGTGGGCGTGGGCACGGTCTACCGGCGGTTCCCCACCAAGGAGGAGCTGATCGAGGCGGTCTTCACCGACCGGCTGGAAGACCTGGTGACCCTCGCCGAGGAGGCGCTCGCCGCCCCGTCCGCCTGGGAGGGGCTCACCGGCTTCCTGCGCACGTCGGCGCGCTGGCACGCGGCCGACCGCGGCCTGCGCGACGCCGCGCTGAGCATGGACGAGCAGCATTTCACGACGGCGAGCGAGCAGATCGTCCCGCTGCTGGAGCAGATCATGGAGCGCGCGCACGCCGAGGGCACGCTCCGGGCCGATGCCGGGTTCCACGACTTCCCGATCATCATGGCGATGGTCACCGAGCTGGCGCAGCACAGCGCCGACTGCCGGCCCGGCCTCTACGAGCGCTATCTGGAGCTGGTGATCGACGGCCTGCGGGCCCGGCCGGACAACGGCTCACTCGGCCACGCGCCGACCGACACCGACATCCGCGCGGTCATGCGGCAGTGCGTCCCGCCGCTCAGGCCTTCGCGGACATAGCGTTCCACCGGGCCAGGTTGTGCCGCGCGTCGACCAGGGCGTCGTGCCGGCCGGCCATCTCCGGCAGGTGCGGGCGGCCCAGATCGTCCCACCGCTGGCGCAGGTCCTTGGTGAACCGCGGGATCTCCCGGGGCAGGGCCGGCATGGCGCCCCACAGCTGGGCGAGCGCGACGTGGTCGTAGGCCGCGTACCAGGCCCAGAGCTCCATCTGCTCGTTGCGGCCGCGGATCGGCTCGACCAGGAACTCGTACAGCTCCTCGCGGATCCGCTCCCGGCTGCGCCACGCCCGGTCGGACGGGGACGGCAGCTTGTCGAGCACGTTGCGGCGCACCCAGGGCACGGCGCGGGAGTCGTCGAACTCGGTGCTGACCGCGTAGAACTCCCGGCCGAACTCGTCGACGACACCGATCGAGACCAGGTCGACGATCCGGCCGTCCTCGATGAACTCGCAGTCATAGAAATAGCGGTATGGCATCGGGGTCCATCCTGACCCATCGTCATCCGGGCATGGACTCCAGGGCCTCCCGGGCGGTCTCCAGCGCGGTGGGGCAGCCGCGCCGGGCCGCCCGCTCGGCCAGCACGGCCCAGCGCAGCCGCAGCAGGACCGGCAGGGCGGCGTCCAGTTCGTCGGGGCCGACCGGTCCCGCGGCGCGGTAACCGTCCAGCAGCTCGGCGGCCCGGTCCGGCCCGCCGGCGTAGGCGACCGCGGCGGCCACGTCGTAGACCAGCGGGCCGGTGCCGCTGGCCCCGCAGTGCAGCAGCCCGAGCCGCCCGGTGGACTGGTCGAGGACGAACGCCTGCGGCGCCGGATCGCCGTGCAGCACCCCGTAGGTGAGCTGATCGGTCACGGTCAGCCGGGTGGCCGCGGTGACCGCGGTGGTCACCGCCTCGCGGAGCCAGGGCTCCGCGCCGAGATGGCCCGCGTCGGGGTCCGGCAGTCGCCACGGGCGCAGGCCCGGATGCCGAAAACCTTGAAGAGCCCGGTGTACGGCGCCGAGGCGCTCGCCCCACCACTGCTGATCGACCGGATCCCGCCCGTCCAGACAGCGCCCCGGGACCCGCCGCAGGACGGCCAGCGCCCCGAGCGGGATCTCCGCGGTGAGGGCGCCGCCGAGGGTACGGACCGGCTGCCCCGCGTCGATCCGCCGGGCGCCCAGGTGCTCGGCGGCGAGCAGTCCGGCCTCGAAGGCCTGCCGGGCGGCCGCCTCCACGAGCCGGGCCGTGTAGCGGGCGGCGCCCGCCACGAAAACCCAGCCGCGCGACAGCAGTGCGGCCGGAAGCTCGGTCAGCTCGGTCGGCGTGAGGTGCCACTGGTCGCGCAGGGTCGATCGAAGAAGCTCGTCATCCGGCACTGCGGGATTATCTCGGCACAAGCCGCTAAAGCGACGGACAACATGGGCGACGGTCACTGTGCGAGATTGACGGTTTACAGAACGCTACTGAAGGGACATGATCGTACGAGGCGAGCCCCGATGTCCGTTTCGAAAATGGCGTTCGAGGCACGCTTCGTGCTAAGAGTGATCGTTCGCGTCGTGGGGCCGACGCCGGCCCATGATCGACGCGGTCCCGACCGGGGGAGGGATAGCGCCGTGGACCATCGCTTGCCGGATTCCGGCGACGCGCTCACCGGCGTGGACATGTTCGCCGGTCTCGAACCGGAGGTGCGCCAGCGGGTCGTGGCCGCGGCCGTCCCACGCCACTACCGCAAGGGCCAGATCCTCTTCGTGGAGCACGACCCCGGCGACTCGCTGATCATCATGAAGCGGGGCGCCGTCGCCGTCTTCCGGACCGCGCCGACCGGCGAGCGCGCCGTCCTCACCGTGGTCCGCCCGCCCGACGTGCTGGGCGAGGTGTCCCTGTTGGACGCCTCCACCCGCAGCGCGTCGGCCGAGGCCATCGAGGACTCCCAGGCGCTCTCGCTGTCCCGGGTCGCCTTCATGGAGCTGGTCCACTCCAACCCGCGCATCCTGGACGCGGTGATGCGCTCGGTCGGCGGCCTGATCCGCCGCCTCACCGAGCAGAACGCGGATCACGTCTTCCTCGACCTGCCCGGCCGGGTGGCCAAGACCCTGGTCCGGCTCTCCGGGGAGAGCCAGGCGCCGATGATCACCATCGAGCTCAACCAGAGCCAGCTCGCCGAGATGGCCGGCGGCTCCCGGCAGAGCGTCAACCAGGCGATCGGCTCCTTCGCGAGCCGGGGCTGGCTGCGCACCGAGGGCCGGCGCATCGTCGTCACCGATGTGCAGGCCCTGCGGCGGCGCGCCGGGATGACCGGTTAGGCGGTCGGCGCCTTGAGCGTCGAGGCGTAGACGTCGACGTACTCGCGGCCCGAGAGGGTCATCAGCTCGTACATGATCTCGTCGGTGATGGCGCGCTCGACGAACCGGTCACCGCGCTGGTCGGCGTACCGGGAGAAGTCGAGCGGCGCGCCGATCCGGATCCGCACCCGCTTCACCGTCGGGACCAGTGTCCCGGTCGGCTGGATCTCGTCGGTGTTCAGCAGCGCCACCGGCACGACCGGGGCGCCGCTCTCCAGCGCCAGCCGGGCCACCCCGGTCTTGCCGCGGTAGAGACGCCCGTCGGGCGAGCGGGTGCCCTCCGGATAGATGCCGGCCACGTTGCCCTCGCGCAGCACCCGCAGGAGGGTGTTCAGCGCCGCCTGGGCGGCCTCGCCACCCGAACGGTCCACCGGGATCGTCCCCGCGCCGGTGAAGAACATCCGCGAGAACCAGCCCTTGATCCCCTTGCCGGTGAAGTATTCGGCCTTGGCGACGAAGGTCACTTTCCGCTTCATGATCAGCGGGGTGAAGATCGAGTCGGAGAACGAAAGGTGGTTGCAGGCGAGGATGACCGGACCCGAGCGGGGCACGTTCCTCAGGCCCTCCACACGGGGTCGGAAGACGAGTTTCAGCAGCGGTCCGAGGACCACCAACTTCAGCAGCCAGTAGAACACTGACGTCCTTTCAGCGGATGCCGCGGGTGTCCGGGGCGACAGGAAGCGTACGAAGCGGGGGCGGCACGCCACAACGCACTCCCGCAACAGGCGCCTGCCGTGTCACCATTCAAGGCACGGTCGGCAAGGGGGTGTGCATCGGTGACAGCGGGTGGAGCCCGTCGTGGGCGGCGCGACAACGGGCTCGACGCTGCCGACTACGCGGTGGCGGGTGACGTGGATCCACGCATCGGCGAGCATCTGCTCGACGTGCTGGCGGCCGGAGGGATCGCCGCGTATTTGCAGCCCACCGCGGATCTGAACCCGATCCTGCGAGCCACCACACTGCCGGCCCGGCCGATCGACCGGCTCTATGTCGACCGCACCCGCCTGGAGACCGCCCGGGAGCACCTGCAGAAGGTGACCGGCGGGACGCCGCCCACCCCACCCGCGCCGCCGGCGCCGTCCGACCCACGGCCACAGGCCGAGGTGGACGAGGAGTGGGCGAAGATCATCGCGGGTTTCCACACCACCGTCGACGCCGAGACCGCTCCGTGGCCGGCCGCCGAGGACACTCCGCCGCCCCCGGCCCGGCCGGTGACCGAGGAGGGCACGCCGCACCACCGGCGGCGGACCGACCCGCCCCCGCCGGAGCCGTCGATCCTTTACGGACTCGACACGTTCGGCGACGATCTGCCCGCTGACGACGACGAGGACGAGCGGTACATCCCGCCCCCTCCCCCACCCCTGCCGCACATCTCGAAGTACGCGGTGATGGGCCTGCTGGGCATCACGATCGGCTTCGTGCTGTTCCTGTTCCCCGACCTCGTCCCGATCGACCGCAACCTGGTGACCCTGTTCGGCTTCGCGGCGATCGTCGGCGGGGCGGTCACCCTGGTCTGGCGGCTGCGCTCGGGTGACGACGACGACGAATTCGACGACGGCGCCGTCGTATAGACCGATGTTGGTGTTTACCCCGTAACCTACGGTGATGCGTCAGAGTTCGCTCGTCGTCATCGCCAACCGTCTGCCCCTGGATGACAATGCCGCTCCGGACGGCGCCTGCGAGTGGCGCCGGAGCCCAGGTGGGCTGGCCAGCGCCCTGCACGCGATCCTGGAACAGACCCCGGCCACCTGGGTCGGGTGGGCCGGCGGGGTCGGCCCGGCGCCGGCCCTGCCAGACGTCGGCACCCTGCGGTTACAACCCGTGTCGCTGACCGAGGAGGAGCTGCGCGGCTACTACGAGGGGTTCGCCAACTCGACCCTGTGGCCGCTCTACCACGACGCGGTGCAGCAGCCGACCTTCGACCGGGGCTGGTGGGAGACGTACCGGACGGTCAACCGCCGGTTCGCCGAGGCCGCCGCCGCGGTGGCCGAGCCGGGCGCCGCCGTCTGGGTGCAGGACTACCACCTCCAGCTGGTGCCGGCGATGCTCCGGGACCTGCGGCCGGACCTGCTGATCGGGTTCTTCATGCACGTGCCGTTCCCGCCGCCCGAGCTCTACATGCAGCTGCCCCGGCGGGTCGAGCTGCTGCGCGGGATGCTCGGCGCGGACCTGGTCGGCTTCCAGCGGGAACAGGCCGCCCACAACGTCGCCCAGCTCGCCAAGAAGCTGCTCGGCGCGCACGCCACCGACGACGCCATCACGGTCGGCGGGCGGACCGTACGGACCGGCGCCTTCCCGGTCTCCATCGACGTCGCCGAGATGCGGGCGCTGGCCACCCGGCCCGACGTGGTCACCCAGGCCGGACAGCTGCGGCACAGTCTCGGTGAGCCGAAACGGGTGCTGCTCAGCGTCGACCGGCTCGACTACACCAAGGGCATCGAGCACCGGCTCACGGCGTACAGCGAGTTGCTGCGGGACGGGTACGTGAAGGTGCGGGACACGGTGATGGTCCAGGTGGCGGTGCCCAGCCGGGAACGGGTGGAGAGCTACCGGGACCTGCGCGACCGGATCGAGGGCGAGGTCGGCCGGATCAACGGCGAGTACGGCCGGGTCGGCGAACCGGCCATCCACTACCTGAACCAGCCGTTCTCCCGGTCCGACCTGGCCGCCCTCTACCTGACCGCGGACGTCATGGTGGTGACCCCGCTCCGGGACGGGATGAACCTGGTCGCCAAGGAGTTCGTGGCGGCCCGCGAGGACGGCGCCGGCGCCCTGGTGCTCAGCGAGTTCGCCGGCGCGGCCGCCGAACTGGAACAGGCGTTCCTGGTGAACCCGCACGACGTGGACGGGCTCAAGGCCACCCTGTTGCGGGCCATGGAGGCGAACGGCGAGGACCTGGCCGCCCGGATGTCGTCGATGCGCCGGCACCTCACCGAACACGACATCATGGCCTGGGCGCGCGCCTACCTGAGCGCGCTCGACCACAGCGGCCGGCTGGCCGAGCGGCTCACAGCTCCTTGAGCAGCCAGTCCAGAACGGCGTCGATCGGCTCGGCCCAGCTCGGCTCCAGCATCAGGTAGTGGCCCATGCCGGGGAAGAGCAGCGGGGCCCCGCCGTAGCGGGCGGCCGCCCGGTCCAGGGCCGCCCGCGGCACCACCCGGTCGTCCGGGCTACCGGCCACCAGGACCGGCGGTCCGCCGACCGGCTCCGGCAGGTCGGCCCGGCCGAACAGGTCGGCCCGCGGGCGGGCGCCGATCCGCTCCAGGTGCGCGGCGGCCTCCTCGGCCGGGACGTTCGCCCCGAACAGCTGCCGGGCGGAGAACCGCAGGCGGCCGCCGGCCAGCGCCGGGACGGTCCCGGCCGGGTTGCTGCGCAGTGCCGCGCCGAGCGCCGCCCAGCCGTCCAGCACCGGGGCCACCAGAACGGCCGCACGGGCCGGGTAGCGGCCCAGCGCCCGGGCCACCACGCGCGCCCCGGTGCCGTGGCCGATCAGCACCGCCTGGCGCGGCAGCGACGCCGCCACCTGCACCACGTCGTGCGCCTGAGCGCGCAGGTCGCCGCCGGCCCGCGGGGTGACGGCGTGGGCCGGGAAGCCGCGGGCCGCGACGTGCCCGAGCCAGTGTTCGGCGAACGCCCAGCCGCCGTGGCCGAGGCCGGGCACGAACAGCAGCGGCGGGCGCCCCTCGTCGGCCTCGGGCAGCTTCGAGACGACCTCACGCGCGGCGGGCGGCACCGGTTCGGCCCAGTCCCGGAACCGCAGGATCTCGCTCACTTGACGCCCTCCAGACGGCTCAGGAGGCTCTCCACGGTGCGCAGGTAGTCGACGTGGTCCACCTCGAACCAGTGCCGCCGGGTGGGGACCACCCGGCGTCGCGACCACGAGGCCAGCGGCCGCTGGGACTCCTCCCGCTGGACGGCGGAGGCCCGCTCCGGGTCGGTGCCGTGCAGCCGCAGCCAGCGCGCCACCGCCACGCTCTGCCAGTGCGCCAGCGGGAACAGCCCGGCGTCCGGCTGGACCAGGCCGACCACCGCGAGCGTCGGGTGCTTGCGGGCGAAGACGTGCAGGTGCAGGTCGGGGCGGCCGCGCTCGTCGATGTCCAGCAGCTCGGGGGCGAGGAAGTCGAAACGCGGCCGGTAGCCGGTGGCGGTGATCACCAGATGGGGTTCGATCCGGCGGCCGTCGGTCAGCTCCACGGCCTTGCCGTCGTAGCGGGACACGTCCGGGACCGCCTCGATCCGGCCGTGCCGCAGGTACTCCGGCAGCAGGCCGTTGACGACCGGGTGGCTCTCGAACGGGGCGTGCTCCGGCGCCGGGACACCCCACCGGGTGAGGTCGGCGGCGGCGCGGCGGTAGCGCCGCTCCCGCAGCCACGCCGGGCCCTTGCGGTGGCGCACCTGATCGGCGGGGCGGTCGCCGATGTACTTCGGGCCGTACCAGTAGCCGCGCCGGGTGGAGTGCCACACCCGCTCGGCGTGCTGGGCCGCCTCGACCGCGATGTCGCAGCCGGTGTTGCCGCCGCCGATCACCAGCACCCGCCGGTCACGCAGCCGGGACGGGTCCTTGTACCCCGCCGCGTGGATCACCTGCCCGCTGAAGTCACCGGGGATCTCCGGGCTGACCGGCGACCAGTGGTGGCCGTTCGCGATCACCACCGCCGCGTACCGCTGGACCCGGGACGAGCCGCCGCCGGTCGAGTTGATCGTGACGTCCCAGCGGCCGTCGCCGGCCGGGACGACGGACACGACCTCCATGCCGTACCAGATGTGGTCGCTCAGCCCGAAGTGCCCGGCGTACCGCTCCAGGTACTCCAGGACCCGGCTGTGGTGCGGGTAGTCGGGCCAGGTGTCCGGCATCGGGAAGTCGGGGAACTCGGTGAGCGGCCGGGAGGTGACCAGATGGGTTCCCGCGGAGACCGGGCTGCGGTCGTGACGCCAGTTCCACGCGCCGCCGACCGATGTCTCACGCTCGTAGCAGTCGACCGCGAAGCCCAGCTCGCGCAGGTTCTTGATGGCGGTCAGGCCGCTCGCGCCGGCGCCGATCACGCACACGGCGCCGCCACGGTCACCGAGGTCCGGGGTGTCTTGCACCCGGCGATCCTCGCAGACCGAAACGCTAGGAGGAAGGGAGCAGAAGGTCCGCGACGATCGGTAAATGATCACTCGCGACGCGTGTCCGGTCGGTCGAGATGATCTCGTAACCTTCGATGGCCACGCCGGGGGTCACGAAGAGCCCGTCGATGCGCCGGCTGGGCACCGTGGCCGGGAAGGTGGGCGTGTCCTCCCCCGACCCGAGCAGGCCGTCCTCGATCATCCGCCAGGCGCTGCCACCGGGGCCCTCGTTCAGGTCGGCCGCGACGATCATCGGCCCCTCGACCCGGTCCAGTTCGGCCTTCCAGTACGCCGCCTGGGACGGGCGCTCGGCCGGGTCGGTGGCCAGGTGCGATCCGGACACCGTGAAGGTGGCGCCGCGGACCGCGCCCTCGGCGAACACCGCGCCGCGCAGATGCCGGCCCGGGGTCAGCGGGTAGCGCACGCACCAGCTCCGCCGGATCGCCACCCGCAGGCTGACCAGCAGCAGGTTGCCCAGCGAGGGCAGGCCGCCGGCGGCCACCACGAGACCGGTCTCGGAGGCGAGTCGCGCGCATTTCTGCCGCCACCGGAACCGGCGCGGCGCCTCCTGCACGACGAGGACGTCCGGGGCCAGGTCACGGACCAGGCCGATCAGTGCGGCCCGGTCGTCCCGCAACCCGTGGACGTTGTAGCTGACCACACGCAGCGGAACCCCGGACCCACCCGCCACCCCGGACACCCCGCGTCCTCAGGCGCGTCGCGCCAGGTCGGCCGCGCCGACCACGCCGGCCGCGTTGCCCATCCGGGCGGCGTGCACCTCGGCCACCGGGAACCGGCCGCGGTTGGACAACTGCTCCCGGTACGCCCGTTCGATCGGCCCCATCAGCAGCGGCCCGGCGTCGACCACGCCGCCACCGATCACCATGACCTGCGGATCGATGCTCTGCGCCAGGTCCGCCAGGGCCACGCCGAGCCAGTAGCCGACCTGGGCGAACGCGTCCATCGCGACGCCGTCGCCGGCCCGCGCCGCCTCGGTGACCTGCCGGCCGGAGATCGCCAGCGGGTCGCCGCCGGCCAGTTCCAGCAGCTTGGCGGCCCGCTCCGGCTCCTGCCGCGCCCCGGTCCGGCCGAACCGGACCAGCGCGTTGCCGCTCGCGTACTGCTCCAGGCAGCCGAGACGGCCGCAGCCGCACGGGTGCCCGTCCGGAACCGCCTGGATGTGGCCCAGCTCGGCCGCGATGCCGTGGGCGCCGCGCCACAGGCCGCCGTTCACCACGATCGCGCCGCCGATGCCGGTGCCGACGGTGATCATCAACATCGACTCGGCGTGGACGGCGACACCGAACCGGAACTCCGCCCAGGCGGCGACGTTGGCGTCGTTGTCCAGCACGACCGGCAGCCCGGTGGCCTCGCTCACGTACGACTGGAGGGGTTCGTCCCGCCAGGCCAGGTTCGGCGCGAAGAGCACCGTCGAACCGGCCGCGTTGATCCACGCCGCCGCGCCGATCCCGATCGCCTTCGCGTCCGGATACCGCGCCGCCAGCTCGGCGGCCACCTCGACGATCGTGTCCCGGGTCCCGGCGGGGTCGTCCGCCGGGGTCGGCCTGCGGTCCGACGCGAGCACGTTGCCCTGTTCGTCGACCACGCCACCGGCGACCTTGGTGCCGCCGACGTCGATTCCGATGGTCAGCGTCACGCTGCCCGTCCCCTCTACCAAACTGTTCACACCACGCCGCCGGAGCGGGCGCCGTCGCCCGGCTCCGTGCCGTGGTCCTCGGGCGCCGAAGCGCCCAGGTCATGATCCACGCTACGGTGCTCGGCGGCCTCGTCCGCCGCCGCCTCCGTCGCGCCCATGACAACTGTCCCGGACGATTCGGCCGTCGCCATCGCCCAGACGTCTCCCGTCGACCCGCCCGAACGAGGTGGGTAAGCGGCGCGGGCCGCCGCGGCCCGCTCGACCGCCTCCGCCACCGCACGCTCGGCGGCCGCCGCACGGGCCCGGGCCGCCGCGGCGGCCTGCGCGGCCGCCTC
>NZ_JAGFNS010000030.1:0-119212 GCF_017592555.1 Actinoplanes flavus
CCTCTGGTCGCCGTCATACTTCGCCGGATCGTGCGGCGGCGCACCACTCGCGGTCGTCCGCGAATACATCGAAAACCAGAAACGTCCAGGTGGGTGACGGCGTTCCTCCCGGCCGTGAACGGCCGGGGTTCCCGCCTTATGAACTGCTGAACGACTGGAACATGGTGTCGAGCATGCGCTGCGGGTCGTCGATGTCGACCTCGGCCGCGAGGACGCCGATCATCTTCTTGTCGGCCAGGGACCCGTAGAAGGCTCCGAACGCGTTCGCGGCGCCGGGATAGCCTTCCAGTTCCTTCGCCAGGTCCGTGGTGAGCGAGGACAGTTCGGCGGCCTCGATTTTGGAATGGCCGTTCAGCGTGCCCGGTTCACGGATGCTGATGTCGGTCTTCGCCGTTTCGCTCGGCCCGGGAGTCGCCTTCTCGTTCTGGGAGAACTTCTCACCGACCAGATAGAAGACGATGCCACCACCGACGAGTACGACGAACGCGATCGCCGCCGACAACAGGGTGATCGCGACCGTTCGCGATTGTCCCTCGGACTGAGACGGGGCCGCCGGGACGCCGGAATATCCGTGGTCGAGCGGGCGGTAGCCCGGGTTTCCGTAGCCGGGCTGTTCGTAGAGCGGCGCGGTGTGCTGCGGCGTCTCGTAGGGGTCGACGGGCGGGGGAAGCGGTTCACCGGGCGGCGAAGGGTAGGTCATCAACGCTCCAGGACTCGAACTGTCGCCGGATGATACCGGCGGCCGGAGCCGCGGCCTCTCATGACCTGGGCGGATGTGGGTTACCGGACGACGGAGACGGTCAGGATGCCGGGCGGTTCCATTCGGGCTTGACGGACATCATCTGGGCGGTCTTGGTGGGGTCGCGGTCGATCAGGTCGTCCAGCACCTCGTCGATCCTCGCCAGCAGCTCGGCGGGCAGCCGGACCCCGGCGGCGAGGGCGTTCTCGGTGACCTGCCCGGGCCGGGAGGCGCCGATGATCGCCGAGCTGACACTGCCGCGTTGCAGGGTCCAGGCGACGGCCAGCTGCGCCATCGAGAGGCCGGCCTCCTCGGCGAGCGGGCGCAGCCGCTGCACGCGTTCGAGCAGCACCGGGCCGAGCACCCGGCTGATGAACCGGGGCGCCCGCCCGCCGCTGGTGGCGCGGGAGTTCTCCGGCAGCGGCCGACCCGGCTGGTACTTGCCGGTGAGCACACCCTGGGCGAGCGGCTGGAAGACCACCTGCCCGATGCCTTCGCGTTCGCACAGCGGCAGCACCTGCGGCTCGATCACCCGCCACAGCATGTTGTACTGCGGCTGGTTGGCGACGATCCGGCTGCGCAGCCCGAGGTCGGCGGCGATTCGCAGTGCGGCCTCGATCTGCGGGGCGGTCCACTCCGAGACGCCCAGGTAGAGCACCTTGCCCTGGCGTACCAGATCGTCGAAGGCGATCAGGGACTCCTCGAGCGGGGTGCGCTCGTCGAACCGGTGCGCCTGGTAGAGGTCGACGTAGTCGGTGCCGAGCCGCCGCAGCGAGGCGTGACACGACTCCATGATGTGCTTGCGGGACAGCCCGCGATCGTTGGGGCCGTCACCGGTCGGCAGGCAGACCTTCGTGGCGATCTCGACCGACGACCGCCGGACCGTGCGCAGCGCGTCGCCGAGAACCTGTTCGGCCGCGCCCTGGGCGTACACGTCGGCGGTGTCGAAGGTGGTGATTCCGGCGTCCAGCGCGGCCTGGATGCAGGCGAGCGCGGCATCCCGCGCCACCAGCTCGCCATGGGTCAGCCAGTTGCCGTACGTGATCTCGCTGACGTAGAGGCCACTACGACCGAGGCGACGGTGCTCCATAGTGGATCACCCTACCGAACGGGTCCGCCGGGGCACTGAAGCGAGATGCCCCAGCCGCGCGGGGCGGCTGGGGCATCAGGCGTCGAGCGTCAGTAACCGAAGTCCTGGGTGTAGTACGGGGTGCCGTCGGCCTTGAAGACCACGCCGACACCGACGGTCTTGGACTTGCAGTTGACGATGTTGGCGCGGTGGCCGGAGCTGTTCATCCAGCCGTTGACCACCTCGGCGGCGGTGCGGTAGCCGTAGGCGATGTTCTCGGCCGACGGCTGGGTGTAGCCGGCCGCCTTGGCGCGGTCGACGAAGCTGGACCCGCCGCTGCCGGTGTGCGAGAACGTGCCGGTCTGGGCCATCCAGGCGCTGTGGTCACGGGCGGCCTTGGTGAGCTGCGCGTTGACGGTCAGGGCGGAGCAGCCGTTCTTGCCACGCTCGACGTTGATCAGACGGTTGATCTCGTCCTGCAGGGCCTGCTCGTTCGACTTCGCCGGCGTGGTGTTGCCCGGGGCGGGCGTCGTCGGCGCGGGCTGGCTCGGGGCCGGGCGGCTCGGGGCGGGCGTGGTCGGAGCCGGCTGCGACGGGCGCTGGAAACGGTCGGGGTTCCAGGAGCCGTAACGGCCGGAGTCGTAGTTGCCGGAGCCGTACCGGCCCGAGTCGTAGTTCCCGGAGCCGTACCGGCCCGAGTCGTAGTTGCCGTACCAGGAGCCGTACTGCTCGTAGCCGGGCTGGGTCGGGCCGGGCTTCGCCGCAGCAGCCTCGGCCGGGTTCGCGATCATCGTGGTTGCGCCGACGGCGGCGACCGGGGCGAGGAGGGCGGTCACAGCGAAGCGGCGAAGAAGCTGGCGCAAGAGCAGACCCTTTCGGAAATGTGCTGCCCGCTGTTTGCGGGCTCGCCATTCACTTCGACGGGGCGCCGGACGCGACGATCACAGAATCGGTGTTTGCCGGTTTCCGAATGGTTGCCGCGATCGGACCTCGCCCGGCGTCGTCTGCGAGCGCTTCCGGCGTACGAAATCGATCGTGAAAAGCGGGAGTCACGGAGACCCGGACGTGCCCGCCGCCGCGACCGCAACCGGCCGGAGGGATCTTGACGCGAAGGCCGAGGAGGCGGGTGCGGTGAGCGCCCGGGCGTTGGCGACCCGACCCGCGGGTGACGGCATTCGGCCACCCGGCCATGCCCGGTGAGCCGGTTCGGCGGCCTCACCTCGGCGGAGCGGATGACCGCCGGCGAGGCGGCCGGAAGGACGATCCGGATTTATCGTGATCAGTTTCACACAAGATCATCACCGGGGTGTCACCACCCGTCGACGCAGCGTGTCGGAAAACTTCGCACCCGTTCTGCAACCGGGACGCCGCTCGCCGGGGTGATCGACGTCCGCCGATGCCGTGGCGGATTGACGGGCCCGGGACCTGGGATATCAAGGAGGGGCGGCGGGCACCTGCTCGCCGGTCGTGTCAGCACGGACCACGCCGAGCCCTGCCCCGGTCCGGCGACACGAGCCACTTGGCGAGTCATGAGGCAATCGGGGGCAGGGACGGGGGACCCACATATCGATCCAGCGCCGCCAGGTGATGGATCTCGGGGTGAAGCCGCCATCCGCGGCCGGGCATCCTTCCCGCCCGAACCCGACAGCTAACCTCGCAGGCGTGCCGGAGGGATTCCTTCACCGTGCACGTACGCACTTCGAGCCAGCGCATCCGTACCCTGAGCGCCGGCACCATCGCCCTGTCCGTGGGTCTCGGTCTTCTCACCGGAGCCCTCGCCACACCGCGGGCCGTCTCCGCCGCCCCACAGGCGCCGAGCGTCGCCGCCGTCCGGACGAACGTGACGGTCACCCGTACCGTCACCGTCGAGGCCGCGACCGGCACCCGGGTGGTGACCGCGGCGCAGGCGATCGGCACGCGGGTCGTGACCGAGGCGGCCCGGCACAAGGGCAAGCGCTACCTGTTCGGCGCCGTCGGCCCGAATCGTTTCGACTGCTCGGGCTTCACGCTCTACGTCTACAAGAAGACGGCCGGCAAGAAGCTGCCGCACAAGGCGAACCTGCAGCAGAAGTACGGCAAGGCGGTCAGCAAGGCCAACGCCCGTCCCGGTGACCTCATCATCATCCGCAGGGGCTCGTACGGCATCCACGCCGGCATCTACGCGGGCGACGGCAAGATGTGGTCGGCGCCGCGGACCGGTAAGACGGTGAGCAAGCAGAAGATCTGGAGTTCGAACTACGTCGTCAGGCGCCTGGCCTGACAGCGGCGGCGCTGTCCCGCACCGGTCGGGGGGGGGGAGCGCCGCCGTCGTTCACGGCTGGCTCGCCAGTTCGTAACCGGCCTCGTCGACGGCCGCGGCCACCGCGGTGTCGTCGACGGGCCGGTCGCTGGTGACGGTGACCGCGCCAGAGGTCAGGTCGACCTGGACGTCGGTGACGCCGGGGATCCGGCCGACCTCCCCGGTCACCGAGTTGACGCAGTGTGAGCAGGTCATGCCGGTCACGGTGTAGGTCTTGACAGCCATCACGTTCTCCTTGTCGTCCACGAAGGCAACAGTACCCGTACCCCCCTAGGGTATTGCGGCCCGGCTGTCCGGGCTTGCCTTTGACGCGCGGGTCAGGGTCTACCGTCCGGACTCCAGCAGTCGAAGGAGTCCGGATGATGTCGTACGAGGTGAAAGTCGCCACCCTCCCCCGAGGCCTGCCGCAGCCGGCCGACCTGACCGTCGTCCCGGCGCCGGTGCCGAGCGCCGCAGCGGGCGAGGTGCTGGTGCGCAACCGGTTCTTCACGGTCTTCGCCGCGCTGCGCACGCTGCTCGGCGGCGTCCAGGGCGCGCCGATGCCGCCGTTGCGGGTCGGCGACACGCTGTTCGGCCCCGCGGTCGGTGCGGTCGTGACGGCGCCCGCGGACAGCGGCCTGCGCCCCGGTGACCTGGTCCAGCACATGCTCGGCTGGCGCACGTACGCGGTGCTGCCACCCGGCCGGTGGCGCCCGGCCGGTGCCGAGCTGCCGGATCCGGTCGCCCATCTCGCCCAGGGGACGACCGCGTACGGGGCGCTGACCCGGGCCGCGGCGGTCCGGCCCGGTGACACGGTGTTCGTCTCGGGTGGCGCCGGGTCGGTCGGCTCGATGGCCGGGCAGATCGCGCGGCTGCTGGGCGCGGCACGGGTGATCGGCAGCACCGGATCGGCGTGGAAGGCCGCTCGGATGCCGGGCTACGACGCGGTCGTGGTGCGCGGCGAGACCCCGATCGCCGACCAGCTGGCGAAGGCGGCGCCCGGCGGCATCGACGTGGTCTTCGACAACGTCGGTGGCGCGGATCTGCGGGCTGCGCTCGATCTGGCCAATCCGGGGGCGCGGGTGGCGCTGGTCGGGGCGTTGTCCGGGCAACTGGATCCGGCCGGCAACGGCGGCGAGGCCCCGGTGGAGATCGACACCTACCGGCTGATCCTCCGGCAGGTGTCGATGACCGGTTACAGTGCGCATGGCGACGACCGGATTCACGCCGAGTGGATCAGCCGGTTCGCCGGGTGGCTGCGCGACGGTGTCATCACGTTCCCGTACCACCGGGTCGACGGCATCGAGGCGGCCCCGCAGGCGCTGCACGACGTGCTGACCGGGCGTCACCTCGGCACCATGGTGGTGGCCGTCTGACGCCTGCCGGCAGGAGGTTCCATGCGCATCGGCGACGCCGCGGCGGCGGCCGGCACCACACCCCGGGCGCTGCGGTTCTACGAGGCCAACGGCCTGCTGCCACCGCCGCGGCGCAGCGGCACCGGCCAGCGGGTCTACGGGGCGCGCGACGTCGCACGGCTGCGGGTGATCCGCCGGTTGCTGTCGCTGGGTCTGACCGTCGCCGATCTGCGCGATTGCGCCGACCGCCTGGATCTGGTCGAGAGCGAAGACCTTCCGGGGTACGGGGAGCCCGGCGCCTGCGCGAACCCCGGCGGTGTCGCCGCGCGCCGGGTGGCGACCATGAACGCCGAGATCGACCGTCTCACCGAGCTCCGTGATCGGTTGGCGGCCCATCTGGCCGGCCCTGGTCGCGGCGGCGGATGAGGTAGGCCCGCTCGGCGGCGTTGCCGGTGAGGGCGACGGCCCGGTCGTAGGCGGCCGCCGCGGCCCGGTCGCCGAGGCGCCGCAGCAGCTCGGCGCGGGCGGCGTGGAAGGCGTGGTAGCCGTCGAGGACACCGGCGAGCCGGTCGATCTCGGCGAGCCCGGCGGCCGGGCCGTCGACCTCGGCGACCGCGACCGCCCGGTTCAGCCGCACGATCGGTGACGGGTCGAGCCGCAGCATCCGGTCGTACAGGGCGACGATCGTCGTCCAGCGGGTGTCCCGGGCCGACCGGGCCTCGGTGTGCACGGCGTTGATCGCGGCCAGGAGCTGGTAGCGCCCGGCCGGTGGGCCGCCGGCCGCCACCGCCGCGATCCGCTCCCGGACCAGCGCGGCGCCCTCGGCGATGAGGTGGCGGTCCCAGAGGCCGCGGTCCTGGTCGGCGAGGGTCACCAGTTCCCCGGTCGCGGACACCCGGGCCGGGCGCCGGGCATCGGTGAACAGCATCAGGGCGAGCAGCCCGGTCACCTCGCCGTCGCCGGGCAGCAGGTCGCGCAGCAGCCGGCCGAGGCGGATCGCCTCGTCGGTGAGGTCGGCGCGGACCGGGTCGTCGCCCTCACCGGCGAGATAGCCCTCGTTGAAGACGAGGTAGACGACCGCGAGCACGCCGGCGAGCCGCTCGCGGATGTCGCCGGCCGACGGCACCCGGTAGGGGATGCCGGCCGCCCTGATCTTCGTCTTGGCGCGGGTGATCCGTTGCGCCATCGTGGTCTCGCGGACCAGGAAGGCGCGGGCGATCTCGGCGACAGTGAGGCCGCCGAGCAGGCGCAGGGTGAGCGCCACCCGGGCGTCCATGGCGAGCGCCGGGTGGCAGCAGGTGAAGACGAGCCGGAGCCGGTCGTCCTCGACGGGGCCGGTGGGTTCGGGTGCGCTGTCGTCGTACACGATGAGGGCCGCCTGGTGTCGGGCGTCGCGCTGGGCCTCGCGCCGCAGCCAGTCGATCGCCTTGCGGGACGCGGTGGTGGCGAGCCACCCGCCGGGATTCGGCGGTACGCCGTCGCGGGGGCCCCCCCGGGCGGCGGCCGCGCCCCCCACCGCCGCCCCCCCCCCCGCGGGGTGGGGATCACCGAAACGGCGGGCGAGGCCGGCGACCAGCCGCGCCCACTCCTGACGGTGGGCGCGGACGATCGCCTGCTCGGTGGCGCCGGCGCTCACTTCTTGTCGAGATAGCCGGAACGGTCGGCGCCGGGACCGCGGAACCGGTGCACCTCCTGCGGCCACTCGAGCGCGGTCGCGAGCCGGCCGGCCCAGTACCGGGCCGTCGCGTCGTCGGGGACGTCCACGGCGACGAATCCGCCGAGGTGCTCCTTGGTCTCGGCGAACGGCCCGTCGGTGAAGACGGCCTGGCCGTCGACGGCCTCGACGCTGCACACCACGGTGGACCGGTCGAGGCCGCCGTTGCTGAAGATCAGCACCCCCTCGGCCAGCATCTCGTCGAGCACGGGGCGGACCGCCTCGCTCTTCGCGCGGATCTGATCCTCGGTGTGGTGCGGCACCCACTCGTCGTTGAAGCTGATCAGGTATTCCGGCATGGTCGTCTCCCTCTGCTACCGGTCCGGCGGACGCCGTACACCCATTCCACGAACGGCGGCCCCTTGATACGACACCATCGGAACGGAATCTTTCAGACGGCCCGCCGCCGGTCCAGCGCGAATCCGGCAGCGGCCAGAGCGAGACCGGCCAGACCGAGGGCGACGCCGGCCCAGGCGGGGGCGCGGTAGCCGAGACCCGCGGCGATGACCGCGCCGCCGAGGGCCGCGCCGAGACTGTTGGCGACGTTCATGGCGGACTGGTTGACCGCCGCACCCATCAACTGTGCCCCGGGCGCGACCGTGATCAGCCGGGACTGCAGGGCGGGGCCGAGGAAGAGGCTGGTCGCGCCGATCAGGAAGGCGCCGGTGAACAGGCCGGCCGTGGTCCCGGCGGTCAGGGCGAAGAGCACCGCGGTGGCGATCATCGCGGTGAAGCCGAGCAGGGTGGCGCGGTGCAGGTCACGGTCGGCGTACCAGCCGCCGAGCGCGTTGCCGACGGTCATGCCCAGACCCATGGCGACCAGCACCCACGGCACGGCGCCGGTGGACAGGCCGGTGACCTCGGTGGTGACCGGGGCGATGTAGCTGTTGACGGCGAAGAAGCCGGCGAAGCCGATGGCGGCGGTCGCGGCGGTCAGCCAGACCAGCGGGTGGCGCAGCGAGCGCAGTTCGGCGGCGGGGGAACCGTCGGCGGCGGGCGCGTCCGGCACGGTGGCGGCCACGGCCAGCAGCGCGAGGGCGAAGACTCCGGCGATGAGCAGGTAGGCGGTCCGCCAGCCGGCCTGCTGGCCGAGCCAGGTGACGGCCGGCACGCCGACCACGTTGGCGATGGTCAGGCCGCTGAGCACGACGGCGAAGCCGCGGCCCTCGCTGCCGGGGCCCATGAGTTTGGCGGCCAGCAGGCCGGCGGCGCCGAAGTAGGCGCCGTGCGGCAGCCCGGCCACGAACCGGGCGACCAGGACGAGGGTGAATCCGGGGGCGAGCGCGGACGCGACGGTGCCGGCCACGAAGAGCACGAGCAGGGCGAGGACCAGCCGCCGGCGCGGCACCCGGGCGGTCGCGGCGGCGATCAGGGGCGCGCCGACGACGACCCCGAGGGCGTACGCGGTGACCATCCAGCCGGCGTGCGCGACGGCGTCGGACGGGGACCGGGTGTATTCGGCGCCGAGCAGGTCGTGGGCGATCTCGGGCAGCAGGCCGGCGGGGACGAACTCGGTGAGGCCGATGGCGACGGCGCCGAAGGCGAGGGCGAGCAGGGCCGGCCAGCGGCGGTGGGTGCCGGGGTGGGGAGCCACAGCGTCGAGTTCTGCAACGCTGTTGCGTTTGTCGTTCATGGCCCGGACTTTAGCAACGCTGTTGCGTTAGTTGTAGTGTGAGCCCGTGCACCTCGCCTTCCTCCGCGACTACCACGAGGCCCAGGTCATCGCCCTGGCCCGCAGCCGGCCGACCATCGAACGCGGCACGGTCGCCGAGATCACCGGCCTGACCCCGCAGGCCGTCTCCAAGGTCATCGCCCGGCTGCTGGAGGAGGGCCTGATCGCACCGGCCGGCGTGCGGCGGGCCGCGATGGGCAAACCGGCCGCCGTCTACCAGCTCGTCCCGGACAGCCGGTGGGCGATCGGCGCGCACGTCACCCGCCGCGCCCTGCGCCTGGCCCTGACCGACCTGGCCGGCACCGTCCGGGCCGGCGCCACGACCGCCCTGCCACCCGACTTCACCCCGGATCAGTTGCTGAGCGAACTGTCCGCCGGAGTCACCGCGCTGCTCGCCTCCCCCGGGCCCCCGTCCCGGCGGCTGGCCGGCGTCGGCATCGGCATGATCGGGCCGCTCGACCAGGCCACCGGCACCGTTCGCGACGCGCACCGGCTCCGCCACTGGCACGACATCCCCCTGGCCGCCCTCGCCACCGAACGGCTCGGCCTGCCGGTCCACGTCGACAAGGACGTCACCGCCGGCGTGACCGCCGAGGCGTGGCGCCGCGGCGCCGGATTCCGCGACGCCGCCCTGATCATGGTGGAGAGCGGCGTCGGCGCCGGGCTCTGGCTCGGCGGCTCCGCCCATCGCGGCGCGCACACCAACGCCGGGGAGTTCGGGCACACCGTCGTCCAGCTCGACGGCCCGCCGTGCGTGTGCGGCCGCCGGGGCTGCCTGGAGGCCGTCCACGACCGGGCCGGTGATCCGGCGGCGGCCGCGGCCGTCATCGGCGTCGGCGTGGTCAACCTGTTGCAGACCCTCGACCTGGGACACATCGTCCTCGCCGGGGCCGACCTGCTGGAGCACGGCGACGTCTACCGCCGGGCCGTCGAGCACGCGGTCCGCACCCAGGTCCCCCGCGCCGACTGGCTGTCCGTCGAGGTCACCCTGGCCGGTCTCGGCGCCGGCACGATCGCGGCGGGCGCCGCGATGCAGGTCCTGAACGCACGGTACGGCGTCCCCGACCCCGCCGGCCGGTGATCAGGGCGTCACCGCGGGCGCACCCGCGTCAGCGCCTCGTGTTCCTGCGCTTCGGCGCGCGGCCCGCGTACCCGAATGGTCCCGGAGGCCTCGTCGGCGTGGGCCCGGATCTCGCGGGCCACGGTGGGCCAGATCTCCCGGGGTAGGTCGTGGCCGGCGCCGGGCAGTTCGACGTAGCGGGCGTTCGGCACCGATGCGGCGATGCGGCGGCCGGCGGCGGGGCGGATCAGCGGATCCCGCTCGCCGTGCAGCACGAGGGTGGGGACGCGGAGGTCACGCAGGCGCGGGCCGTGCCAGCTGGCGCCGGTCTGCCGGGCCTGGGCACGGCTGTCGCGGACGCCGCTGGGCAGTCCGGCGTCGAGTTCGCGTTCGACGCGGAGGCGGGCGTCCTGCTCGTCGAACGGGTAGCCGGGCGAGGCGACCGCCCGCAGCAGGTCGAGGCCGGCAGCGATGTCGCCGTCGCGCCCGGCGGAGTGGCGCATCCGGGTCAGGCGTGCCAGGAACGGCAGCCGCACGTAGCGCAGGACGGCGGCGCCGCGAGCGTCGCTGGGCACGGCGGCGTACGAGGTCAGGGTGTGCACCCGGTCGGGGTGGCGTAGCGCGGTGCGCTGGGCGACCAGGCCGCCCTGGGAGATGCCGAAGAGGTGGGCGCGCTGCCAGCCGAGCGCGTCGAGGACGGCGACCGTGTCGTCGGCCATGTCCTCGGCGGTGTAGGCGGGCGGGCGGCGGCGCAGCAGGGCGGTCAGCGGGTTGCCGGCGGGCGTGTCGTCGAAATGGGTGGAGCCGCCGGCGTCGCGGCCGTCGAACGAGACGACGCTGAACCCGGCGTCGATCAGTGCGGCGACCAGGCCGTCGGGCCACCAGAGGCGGGAGACGCCGAGGCCCATGAGCAGCAGCAGCGGCTCGCCGCCGGCGCCGCCGAGGTCGTCGACCGCGAGGCGTACGTCGCCGTTGTGTGCGGTGTACGGAGTCCTGGTCATCGTCGCCTCACTCTTTCGGGAACAGTGTTCGCGAACAATGTACTCGGAACGATAGGGTGGGGACAACAAGGAGAGGGGCGGCATGGAGACGGTGCCGGTGTGGCTTCGAGAACGGCGTACCGGAGTGGGCCGGCCCGCCGAACGATCCCGCGCGGAGGTGACCGCCGCGGCGATCGCCCTGGCCGACCGGGAGGGCCTGGCCGCCGTGTCGATGCGCCGCGTCGCCGCCGAACTGGGCACCGGCCCGGCCTCGCTCTACCGCTATGTGGACAGCCGGGACGACCTGCTCGACCTGATGACCGACGAGATGGCCACCGAGTACCGACTGCCCGAGCCGGGCGGCCCGTGGCTGCCGGCGCTGCTGGAGGTGTACCGGCAGGGCCGCGCGGTGATGCTGCGGCACCCTTGGCTGCCGGAACTGCTGCTCACCCGCTCGGCGCTCGGCCCGCACTCCACCGAGCTGCTGGAACACGTGCTGGCGATCCTCGCCGCGCACCCGGCGGGCGCGGGCCGCAAGCTGGAGGCGTTCGCCGTGATGACCACGCTCACCGCCGCCCTCACGCTGAACGAACTCAACGCGAGCTCGGGCGCCCCGCAGCGGCAGGGCGCCTACCTGGCCCACGCGATCGCGGCGGGACGGCACCCCCACCTGACGGCGGCGCTGGCCGGCGGCCCGCCGACACCGGCGCCCCGTTTCGAGGACACGGTGTCGCGGGTCCTCACCGGCCTGCTGGGCGAATGAGCACCACCGTCACCGAAGGTCAGCGAGGGTGGACGGCGTAGGTCAGGTGCGTGACCCGCGGTGACGGCTCGGAGCGGACCGGCTCCAGCCGGATCCGGGAGGCGTCGACGCCGTCGAACAGGCGGGTGCCGGCGCCGAGCAGCACGGGCGCCAGCGCGATCGTGAACTCGTCGACCAGGCCGGCGTTCAGGTACTGCAGGATCGTCTCTCCGCCGCCGCAGATGCGGACGTCCCGGCTGCCGGCGGCCTCGCGGGCCCGGTCGAGCGCGGTCTTGATGCCGTCGGTGACGAAGTGGAAGGTGGTGCCGCCGGGCCGCTCCCACGGCTCACGCCCGGTGTGCGTCACGACGAAGACCGGCGTGTGGAAGGGCGCCTCCTCCGGCCATGACTGCTCGCCGAGATCGAACATGCGCCTGCCCATGACGTTCGCGCCGATGCGCTCGTACGTCTCCCGCGCGATCTCGTCGTCGCGTCCTTCCTCGCCGCCCTCGCCCAGCTTCAGGTTCTCCCGGAAGAACCGCAGCGGGAACATCCACTGCTGCAACTCCCCCCACTGTTTCATCCAGCGCCGCACGTCCGGGTCGTCCTGCCGGGCGGGCGTGAGGAAGTCGCCGACGGACGGGGGTTCGGGTGCGACGAAGCCGTCCAGCGACATCGACACGCTGAAGAACACCTTTCCGGCCATCAGCTCTGCCCTTCCTTCAGCAGAACCCCGACGACGTACGCCGACAGGTTGCCCAGCGTCTGCCGGCCGCCCTCGACAGCGTGGTATTTCTCGACCGCCTCGTCGCGCGACTGCTTCGTGGGGAACACCGTGCGCATCTCGATCCGGGTCGCCGCGCCGTCCGGCGTGAAGGTCAGAACCGACGTGAACGCGTTCGGGTCGTCGCGGAACTCCCCGTGCAGCAGCGCGATCCGCTCCGGCGCGACGATCTCGGTCCAGGTGATCCATTCGGAGTAGTCGGTGCCGTCCGGCCCGTGCATCACGAAGTCCCACACCTCGCCCTCGCGGAACGTGAAGGACCGCGTGGTGGTGCTGAACCCCTCCGGTCCCCACCACCGGGACAGGTGGCGGACCTCGGTGAACGCCTCGAACACCAGCTCCCGTGGGGCGTCGATGACCCGGGAGATCACGATCTCCCGCTCTTCTGCCGCCATCAGTCAGTCCTCCTGCCGTGTCTGCTTGAGCTCCCGCACGTACGTTTCCAGCCGGTCGAAACCGCCGGTCCAGAACTGTTCGAATCCGCCCACCCAGTCGTGGATCGGCCGCAACCCGCGGGCGTCCAGGCCGTAGAGGCGCTGTTTGCCCACCTCGCGGACGCGCACCAGCCCCACCTCCCGGAGCACTCGCAGGTGCTTGGACGCCCGCGGCTGGCTCATCCCCAGCTCCCGGGCCAGGTCGGTCACCGGCCGCTCGCCCGCCCGCAGCAGCGCCAGGATGTCCCGGCGCTGCGGCTCGGCGATGGCGTTGAACGCGTCCGACGTCGTCGCTGCTCGTGCCATGGCAGCCATCATATTCCCATAACGGCATGCGTCAAGCGCGACGAGTGACGGGTCAGGCGAAGGAGCGCGCGGTGGCCTCCAGCCGGTCCCGGTAGGCGGCCCACCACGCCTCGTCGGCCTCGTGGACGTTGTCGCCGGGGCGCCGCCAGCCCACCTGCCCGTCGATCAGCTCGCGGACGAGATCGGCGTGGCCGGCATGGCGGTTCAGCTCGGCAAGCATGTGTACGAGAACGTGGTGCAGTGTCACCGCCGGGTCGCCCCACCAGCGGACCGATCCGGGCGCGTCGATCGGCAGCGCCTCGATCGTGGCGTCGGCGTGGGCCCAGGCCCGCCGCCACAGGGCGATGATGTCGTCGCGGGACTCGTCGGCGCCGGCCCACATGTCCACGTTGGGTTCGGCGCCCTCGGCCAGGCTGAGCAGCGGCTCGGGGAACGGCCGGCCGAACACCTCGCCGAAGTAGGCGGCGGTCACCACGGCGACGTGCTTGACCAGTCCGAGCAGGTTCGTCCCGGTGGGCACGAGCGGCCGCCGGACGTCGTACTCCGACAGGCCGTCCAGCTTCCCGAGCAACGACTCGCGCCCCTCCCGCAGATAGCGGTGAAGATTCGCCTTGGCATCAAGATCAATCATGCCGCCCAGAATGCCATCGGCCGCGCGTTCCCCGTACCCCGCAAAGGTCTATTAAGGTCAATTGATGCGACCAGATCTCGCCACCAGCGCCGTCGACTCGTTACGCCTCGACACCGTGCCCGGCCGGCGGACCGTGGCGATTCCGGACGCGACCGGCAACAAGCGTCCGGACACCCTGCCGAACCTCATCGCCACCGGGCGGGCCGGGCCGCTGTTCGTCATCCCGGGGCGCGCCACGAAATACCGGCTCCCATGAGTCTGATGGTTCGCTATCTCGCCGTCATCGACGACGGGCACGACGTCAAGAATCCGGTCACCGTGCTGCGGATGATCGACGGGTCGTCCGTTGCTCTCCAGCTCAACGAGGATGCCGCCTGGGTCCGCTCGACGCTTCTGGCTCGCATCGAAGCCGGCGAGGCACCCTACCGGCTCCGGTCCATCTCGCCTCGCGCGGCCGCCCGCATCCGGAAACGGCGGGAGCAAAAGATCAACTTCAAGTTCTTCCTTCTGGTACGGGACGACGACCCGACCGACACACCGGTAGGAGTCCTGCGCGAGTGGGAGCCCACCGGTGGCGGCCTGTACGCGGAGACGTACACCCGCGAGGGCGAGTGGACGCGCAGCAACGTACGCCTGGACATCGAACGCGGCAGCGACATCCAAAACCGGATCGTGCCGAGCGACGCCTCCACCGTGCACCAGATCATCGAGTCCTGGCACCGGCTTTGGAAAGAATGACCCCCCTGCCGGGCAGCCGGCCGGCACCGACGACGGTCGGCACGCCGCCTGCCGCATGATGGAGGGCGACATCTGGCAGGGTGTGGCCATGGTCGAAACCGCCGCTCTGCTGGCCGCCTACGACGCGCACATGCGCATGCCGGCCGGCGCCGTCCCGTCCGGCATCACCCACGAGCACGACGGCCCGGTCGTGCGAATAGTCGGCGGGCACATGGGACGCGTCCGGGCGCCGCGCGACGTCGGTGTCACCGGCGCCGCATTACCAGTGGACACCGCCGACATAGCTACGGCGCCCGTTCCGGGACGCATGCCCGCCGCGCTCCCCGAGGCTCCTTCGCGGAATCGCCGGGAATCTATCCCATCCCACGCCGGTCGAGCGCCTGAACGAGATCCGCACAAGACTCTCGTCCTGATCGCCGGGTCCAGGACGATGCTCGAAACGCTTGCAGCGCGGTGACACGATCACGGCGTGATTGTCTGGATCAACGGGGCGTTCGGCGCCGGCAAGACGACGACGGCGAGCCTGCTGGCCGAAAGGCTGGACGGGGCGAAGCTGTTCGATCCGGAATACGTCGGATACATGCTGATGCCGTTCCTCACGTCACCGACCGGCGATTTCCAGGATCTCCCACTCTGGCGGCACCTCGTGATCGAGACCATGACCGGCCTCGCCGAGCAGTACCCACACCCGTGGATCGCCCCGATGAGCCTGCTCAACGCGTCCTACCGGGCCGAGATCCTGGACGGCATCCGCGATCGCGGCATCGAGGTCCACGAATTCATCCTGACGGTTCCGGAGGACCGGCTACGCGCCCGGATCGACGCGGACGAGGTCGACGTCAAGGCGCGGCGATGGCGACAGGACCACGTCGGCCAGGCGCTGATCACCTTCGCCACCCTGACCGGCGCCACGTTCATCGACGGCACGCCGCCCGCCGATCAGGTGGCCGACGCCGTCCTGCGCCGGCTACCGCGTGACGAAAAACAAGATCAAAATCCAGTTCTCCACGGTACGGGGTGAGCGCACACCGATCCACGCGTCCTCACCGTGCGGCTGCGGCGTGCAGCCGCACCGGCAGCGATCGCAGGCCGTGCATCAACACCCCGGTACGCCACCGCAGCTCCGACGGCGCCACGGCGACCGCGGCATCGGGGTAGCGGGCGAACAACCGGCTCACGGCGATCCGCGCCTCCAGCCGGGCCAGCGGCGCACCCAGGCAGAAATGGATACCGTGACCGAAGGCGAGATGCCCGCCGTCGCCGCGGCCGGGGTCGAACGTGTCCGGGTCGGCGAACCGTCGCGGGTCGCGGTTCACCGCGAGCAGGGAGACGAGCACCTGCTCACCGGCCGGGATGGTGGTGTCCCCCAGCGTGATCGGCCGGGTGGTGACCCGGTAGGTGCTGGTCGCCGACGGACTCGCCATCCGCAGCACCTCCTCGACCACGGCCGGCGCCAGACCCGGATCGTCACGCAACCGGGAACGCTGCTCCGGGTTGCGGCTCAGCAGATGGACCGCGTTGCCGATCAGATTCGCCGTGGTCTCGTGGCCGGCCACCACCAGCAGCAGCGCCATGCCGACCAGTTCGTCGTCGCTGAGCCGGTCACCGTCGTCGACGATCCCGGCGAGCGCGCTGAGAAGATCGTCCGCCGGCTGGGCGCGTTTGCGGTCGAGCAGGTCACGGAAGTAGGCGACGCTCTGCGACAGGGCCTCCACCAGGTCGGCGCCGCCCACGATGATCGTGTCGGACCAGGCCCGGAACGGCCCGCGTTCGGCCGCCGGGATACCGAGCAGTTCGCAGATCACCTCGAACGGCAGCGGGACGGCGAGCCGGTCGATCACGTCCACCTCGGCATCCGCGGCGAACCCGTCGAGCAGCCGGTCGGTGATCCGCTCGATCCCCGGCCGCAGCGCCTCGATGCGGCGTGGGGTGAAGCCGGCCGAGACGAGCCGCCGCAGCCGGGTGTGATCCGGCGGGTCGCGCAGCAGCATCTGCGTGGTCAGCGCCGAACGCAGGTGCGGTGGCAGCCCGTCCATGGGCTGTTGTTTGGACAATGACGGATCGGTCAGCACCCGGCGCGCCTCGTCCCAGCGGGTGACCAGCCAGAACGGTATGCCGGCGGGAGACGTCACCCGGTGCGCCGGGCCGGCCTGCCGCAGCTCGGCCAGCGCCGGATGCGGATTCGCCGGGTACGCGTCGTCGAACAGCGCCATGCTTCGTGCCTTCCCCAGGCGGACATGCATCGACCATCGTAGAGGTCCACTGACGAGGGAGGCGCACCGCGCCCAGCCGGCAGGGCCGCCGTTGAGACGCTATCCGGCCGGTCGGGTCGAACGCGCCGCGTACCGTTCCTGGGTGTCGACGACCGCGTCGGCGTAGCGGGTGGCGTGGGCTGGCCCGCGCCGGACACCTGGAGGCCACGGCGGCGTTCGCGATCGGTTTGTGGTTCGCGGGCGGGCAACCGCGTGCCGTCGTCCCGTCCGCGGCCGAGTCACCCCGGCCCTGAGGGGTCAGAGCGGGAGTGGGATGCGGCGTTCGGGGCCGTCGTCGGCGGGGAGCAGCCAGGCCTCGGTGATGTCGGCACGGTAGAGGCGCAGCGGGGCCTCGCCGGTGACCTGGTTCAGGCGCCAGGCGGGGAATCCTTCGGCGACCGACCGGGTGGAGAAGACCTGCAGGTGGAGGGCGAGGTCGCTGTCCGGGCAGGGTGCGGCGGTGGCGCGGGCGTAGAAGGCGGTGGCTCCGCCCATCGGAACCGTCGAGTCGAAGACGGTGACCGCTATCCGGGGGTTCTCGGCGATGAGCTCCGAGTGCCGCGCGGAGGGGCGGGAGAGCCACAACACCCTGTTGATCTCCAGGTTGACGAAGTAGACGGGGCTTACCCAGGGTTCTCCGGCGGGGGTGGCGGTGCCGAGGACCGCGTATCGGTTGGCGGCGAGAATGGCACGGGCCTGAGCGGTCGGCTCTTCGGTCATACGGCCCACAATGCCGTGTGCGGGCGGGATCCGCTGTCCGAAGTCGGGCGGTACCGAGGACAACCAGGAGCGACCCACGCATCTGACGCTACGCGCGCGTGCGGGTGCACAGCGTGATGGCGATCAATGGCAGGGACGTGACATCGTGAGCGTGCCCAGTGGCTGCACGGGAGGTGGCGATGCAATCGAAGGGCCCGCTCCGGGCGCTTACGGCCGCTCTCCTCGTGGCTGTCGCCGGCATCCTGACCACTTTAGTCGCCATCGCGGTCAACAGCGCGACGGGCGACGAGAGTGACGAATGGCCCGGGCCTCTTCGGATGATCCAAACAGATCCCTGGCCGTCCGTGATCGTCCTGACCCTTGTCGGGGTCACCGTAGCGATCCCGTTGTGGCGTCTCAGCAGCGGATCCGGCGACGATGCGACCCCGGGGATCAGCAACAGTGCCGGCAACATCAACCAGTTCAACAGCAGCGGGACGACGCAAGTCAACAACTATTACGGCGATGTGCATCAGAATGCCGGCCCAGCACCGTCGGCCGCTCCGGAGCCGGCCGAGGACGACCGGGACGTGCCCGGCCTTCCTGAGTTCGTGCCCTCGCGCTCGCCGGGCTCACGTTGCTGCGACCGGAGCTGGGCGAGCAGGGTGCGGTCACGGCCTACCGGGCGGCCCAGAGCATCTTCGACCTGGGTGGCGCGAAGTTCCGGCGACGCGAACTCTTCGCCGCGCTGACCGCATGCTGCCAGGACGACCCGTTGCCGGAGATCAAGGCTCTGCTCGGATGATCAGAGCCATCCATGCTGCTGCGCGGTGATCAGCGCATCCGTGCGGCCCTGCGCGCCGATCCGGGTGTACAGATCGCGAAGCAGCCGGAACATCATGCGCTCGGAGTAGCCGGCTTCGGCTGCCAACCGCCCTACGGTGGTGCCTCGTGCCAGGTTGCGCAACCAGTCCCGTTCGGCCGCCGAGGGCTCGTTCGGCTCGGTGATGTCCGCCCCCGGGGCAGCCAGCTCACGCAGCACCTCGACCGGCACCACACTTTCGCCGCGCACCACCGCCCGGAACCGCTCGCGGAATGCCGACGGAGAGGCGTCCCGCGCCATGACGCAGGCCGCCCCGGCTCGCAAGGCACGCACCGAATCCGGCACCGACATCTGTTCCAGAAGAGCCACCAACACCAGATCGGCGGCGGTACGACGAAGTCCCTCGAGCATGCGCCAATCCGCTTCGGACTGCAGGGTGAGGATGACGATGGTGGTCTGCTCGTCTCGTACCCATGCCAAGAGATCGTCCGGCGTCTCCGACTCGAACCCGGCGTCACGCAGGATCTCGACGACGCCGTGCCGGAAGACGGGCAGGGGATCCGCCACCGCGATCCGCACCAGCATGGAACCGTGACCTCCTCCGACCCGGAACGAACGCCCGTTGATCCTTGTCGACGGATGGACCGGTGCGCCAGCCGGCCACTCCGTGGCAGGACTGTGCCGCCACGATGGCGTCATGGACCGGCAGGCAGAGCCGCACCTAGCGTGATGGTCATGTCACCGTCCGGAATCGTCCCAGACCCGAAAGGCTCCACCTACTTCGACGACCTCGCTCTCGAATGGTCGACCAACGACACCACCACAGAGGCCGCTGTTCAGAAATGCCTCAACACGGTGGCTCGCTCGCAGATTCTGCTAGCGGAACACGTCACGGCACTGACCAGAGCCGCCGATCGCCTGGACCGCGTCACGGACAACCCGCGCCTGGCCGCCGCGGCGGCACACCTGAAAAATGCCGTCGACGTGGTGAAGCAGGCGCAGGAGATCCTCAAGAAGGTCCCCGCGGGCGACTGAATCCCCACTCGGCAAACGCTGACACCCAGCGCTACCGGCCCGGCGTGGCTGTGTTCTGGCGCACCGGCGGGAACGATCGCCGCCAGCTGAATGTTGCCGCGCGTATGACACGTACCTCTCGGGCCGGACTGCGCCTTTCGATTCTGGATCTCGCACCGATCGCTCCCGGCGAAACGGTGGCGCAGGCCATCGCGAACTCCGTCGCCCTCGCGCAGGCCGCCGAACGGTACGGCTACGAGCGGGTCTGGTATGCCGAGCACCACAACATGGCCCGGATCGCCTCGAGCGCCACCAGCCTGCTGATCGGGCACGTGGCCGGCCACACCTCCACGATCCGCCTCGGTGCGGGCGGCATCATGCTGCCCAACCACTCCCCGCTGGTGATCGCCGAGCAGTTCGGCACCCTGGCCTCGCTCTACCCGGGCCGGATCGATCTGGGCCTGGGCCGTGCCCCCGGAAGCGACCAGGTGACCATGCGGGCGATGCGCCGTTCCCCGATGTCGGCGGACAGCTTCCCGCAGGACGTCCGCGAACTGCAGGGCTATCTCGGCGACGAGTCACCGGTCGAGGGCGTACGGGCCACACCGGGCGCGGGGACGAACGTGCCGCTGTACATCCTCGGCTCGTCGCTGTTCGGCGCCCGCCTCGCCGCCGCGTACGGTCTGCCGTACGCGTTCGCCTCGCACTTCTCCCCCGGCCTGCTGCACGAGGCGGTCGCGCTCTACCGCAGCGAGTTCACCCCGTCGGCCCAGCTGGCGGAACCGTACGTCATCGCCGGGGTGAACGTGGTGGCCGCCGCCTCGTCCGAGGAGGCGCGGCAGCGGTTCGAGGTCACCCGCCGCATCCTGGTCCGGGGCCTGATCAAGGGCGACTACTCCGACGAGGAGATCGACGCCTTCCTGACCACCCCGAACGGCCGGCAGCTCGCCGCGATGCTGACCTACACGGCGGTCGGCACCCCGGCCGAGGTCAGCGACTACCTCACCTCGTTCGCCGAGCAGGCGCAGGCCGACGAGCTGATCGTCGCTCACCAGTCGACGCGGATCGCCGACCGCCTCGAATCCGTCGCGCTGACCGCCGAAGCGGTGCTGGGCGCCGCGGCGGCGTGACGAGGGTCAGGTCGGCGATTCGTCGTCGTACCTCCACCACTGCCGGGCTGGATCGGCGGCCACACACAGGAACTCGTCGCGCGAATAGACCCGGCCGAAATTGCTGTCGATCCAGAATTCGTAATGCGGCGCGAGGCCCTTGACCAGGTCCACGACGGCTTCCGTCTCCCGATAGTCGACCACGAACGCCGTCGGGTTGGCGGGAATCCTCTCTGGCGGCCACTCATCGAAGATCCACTCCTCGATCGGGGCCATCGCGCACACGTACATCCGCCCGCCAGGCGGCTCCACGGTGGCCACCTTCCCCGCGACGAAGGCTGCTTCGCCGAACGTGTCCGCGATGTGACGCAGTCCGACATCAGTGCGATCGAACACCAGAACCACCGTGTTCACAGCAACCCTTCCGTCACCGGGACCCGAACAGAACCTGACTACGCACGGCGCCGGCGAGCGGTTCGATCCGAGCGACATCCTCACCACCTCACGAGGCACCGAACAGCCGATTCCGCCTGTTCGCCGGGTATAAGGGACAACCCGGTGGGCTCACCTCGCTGACCGCACCGGGCGAGGAGGATTACGCAAAGTGACTACTGGTCTGATTTCGGATGACGCCGACTTCGAGGTGCCGGCCAGCGGCGTGCCCGACGGACCTGCGGCCCGGCAGCATCATCAGGAAGAGCGGCCGCCGTCGCGGATCTGGTCGCCACGACCATGAGCATGAAACCGATCGCGAGCAGCGTGCCGAACCCGCTGTCACTGCGGAACGTCGCCACCCAGCCCGAGCGCGCGGGCGGCGGCCCAGGCTCGGGGCAGACCGAACTCCGCTACTCCCCGCAGCAGGTCACGCAGGGTTTCGTCGGTGGCGCCGGCGCCCCTGGCGAGTTCCGCGTGCAGCCGTAACGACTCACCCAGCGTCTGGTAGAAGACATCCACGACCAGGCAGGCGATGGCCCGCTCCCGGACGCTCATGTGCGGTCGGGCCCACCGCTGAGCCATCTGGTCCTCGGTGAACACCGCCAGCCCGCGGTCGAGTCGCTCCAGGTCGGCCACGGTGCGGGCCAGCGCCCCGTCCGGGGGTGCCGGAGCGAGCGGCCCGGTGTTCCGTGCCGGGGGCAGGCCGAGTTCGCTGAGGCGCTGGAACGCGGACACGAGGATCGGGTAGCCGACGTAGGGTGCGAGATGCCGGTACAGTTCCCGGATCGCCTCGGGCTCGACGCCGTGGGTGAGAGCCATCTCGACGTGCATGGCGAGCGGGGTGTCCAGGTGCGGGTGGCAGAGGTCCGCGGTCAAGCAGACGAACGCCTTCTCCCGTACCGTCAGGTGGGTCAGACCCCACAGATGGTGGCCCGCGTCGACGGCGAGCCGGGCGAACAGGGGGTCGAGGGCAACGATGGCGTCGGCTCCCGCAAGCTGGGTCACGGTGTGCTCCGTTCAGGACAGGCCGAGCGCCCGCAGGCGAAGGGCGTCGAGGGTGTGCTGAGGGACGATCCGGCCGAGGGTGCTCATCAGCCGTGACTTCTTGCCGACGGGGTAGCGGGCGCGGGGCTTGCGGGCGGTGAGCGCCTGCAGCACGGCCCGGGCGACCACGTCGGGGCTGGATCCCGAGCGTTCCTCCTTGAGGCCCGCGCTGGTCATGGTGCGGTAGGCGGCCTCGTAGAGGCGGCGGCCTTCGGGGCCGATCGATTCCAGGCGGGGTTCGACTTCGCCCTCCAGCTTGTCGACGGCGTCGCTGTGGATCGACCCGGGTTCAATGAGCACCGCGCGGATTCCCCAGGGTCGAACCTCCATGCGCAGCGCGTCGTTGAGCGAGCGGATGGCGTGTTTGGAGGAACACAGCGGCCCGCCGAACGGCAGGGTGATCCAGCTGCCCACGGACCCGACGGTGACGATTCGCCCCCGCGAGACGCGCAGCATCGGCAACATCGCCTGCGTCACGGCCACCTGGCCGAAGACGTTGACCTCGTACTGCCGGCGCAGGGCGTCCAGCGGAATGTGCTCGAGGGGCCCGGTGACGCCGATGCCGGCATTGTTGACCAGGGCGTCGAGCCTTCCGATGCGCTGGGCCGCGGCCGTGATCTGTCCGGTATCGGTGACGTCGAGCTTGATCGGGGTGACGGTCCCGCCGAGCGCCTCCGCGTCGGCGTCCTTGCGGACACCGGCGAAGACGGTGAAGCCTTCCCGCGCCAGCAGCAGTGCGGTGGCCCGGCCGATTCCGGTGGACGCGCCGGTGATCAGGACGGTCTTGGACATGCGGTGTTCCTCCGTTCGCACGGGTCAGGTGAGCGACGTGACCGTCTCGGGCCGTGCCGGTTGCTGCGCGGCCTTGAGCTCGTGGTTCTCGCGGATGAGGCAGTAGATGAGCAGGCCGCTCATGGCGAGGTGGCCACCGGCCGTGTAGAGCCCGGGGAAGTAGCCGCCCTTGATGATCGGAAAGACGAAGTGTGCGATTCCGTTGAGCAGGCCGGCACCGAGGGCGTACCACCAGAGGAAGAAGTTGGCGACGCGGATCTGATAGAGCGCCCCGGCTCCGGCGAAAAAGTAGAGCGCGCCGAATCCGAAGACGAAGACGAGCAGGAACTCGTTCTCCGGCCAGTCGCGCGGCGATTGGAACAGCTCCACGATCTCGTGCGGGAAGCCGCCGGTGTACTCCTCGGCCATGTGGATGAGCTGGAACCCGACGGCACAGAGGTACACGGCGATCACCCGGCGGGATCGGACCGGGCGGGCATAGCTGAAGGTGACCCAGCCGCTCCAGGCCAGGGCGCTGGCGGCGACGAGGACGAAGGCGCCCTGGAGCGGCACGGTGAGCAGTGCCCAGGTGCTGAACGCGATGGCCAGCACCGCCATGATGATGCCGGAGTAGGGCTCCGGCCGGTTGTTCGTACTCATGGTTTCGGACCCTACGGAGATGGTGATTCCGTTCGCCTCTGTCGATTGACTGATGTGTGATCGGTTTTCTCAACGGGCCAGGAAGCCGGCGATGAGCGGGTTGGCCTCGGCCGGGCAGTCCTCGTGGGTGTTGTGCCCGCAGCCGGGCAGCACCTGGTAGGTGGCACCGGGAATGCGGCCGGCCATGTCGGGGGCTTGCGACGGGTGGTCGAACCGGTCGGCGGCGCCCCAGAGGATGAACGTGGGTGTGGTCATCCGGGGCATGTGCTCCTGGGTGATCGAGAAGTCGAGATTGCGCTGCAGTGTCCACATGGCCTCGCGGTTCTCCGGGCGGCTGATCGGGGCCCAGTTCTCGGCGACCACCTCGTCCGGTATCGGGTTGGCGAATGCCTTGCGCTGCATCGTGGCCGCGTCGGATTCGCGCATGAGTTTGCCGATCAGCTCTCCGAGCACGGGGACCTCCAGCGGGCGCCAGTCCGGGCTGGACGGCACGTCGAGCCCGGTCGAGCCGATCAGCACGAGACGGTCGACCCGGTCGGGATCGCGCTGGGCGAGGCGCATCGACCAGCTGCCGCCCCAGGAGTGCCCGACGAGACTCGCCCGGCGCAGCCCGACGGCGGTCATGAAGTCGCCGAGCGCCCCCGACATGGCGTCCAGGTCGTATCCGAAGCCGGGTTCGGTGAGCGTGGTGTATCCCTGGCCGGGCAGGTCGACGGCGTACACGGTGTGCCGTTCGGCGAGGACCGGTACGAGATGGCGGTAGGAGTAGAGCCATTGGCCGCCGCCGGCGACGAGGATCACCGGGGAACCCTGACCGGTTCGGGTGTAGTGGAACCGGGCCACCGGGGTGTCCACGTATTGCGACTGGATCTCGGCGAGGTACGGGGAGTCGTAGCGAACCGGGGTGGGCTGCCAGGCGTATGCGACGAACAGCGCGGCGCCAAGAAGGACGGCGAGCGCCGCGAGCGTCCGGGCGAACCATCTTCTGATCATGAGAACCTCTACGTATGGAGAAGATTTTCCTCCGATCGTAGAGACATTTTCTTCGTTTGTAGAGACCTGTGGCAGGCTTGAGAGCGTGACCACAGACCGGCGTACGCAGATGCTCGACACCGCCCTCACGCTCATCGCCGAGCGTGGCCTGCGTGGTCTGACGCATCGGGCCGTCCAGGATGCGGCCGGACTGCCCCACGGCTCGGTGACGTACTACTTCAAGACCCGCGACCAGCTCGTCCTCGCCGTCGTGGAGCGCATCATCGAGATCGATCGCGAGCGCGCCCGTCCGGCGATCCGCGCAGCCGTCCGTGCGCTGGCCGGCGCGCCGGCGGAGACGGACCATCGGCAGATCGCCGCACTGCTGCAGAGCTGGTGGACCGAGAGCCGGCAACTGCTGCTCGCCCGATACGAACTCGACCTGGCCGGCGCACGTGACCCGTCCATCCGCGACGCCATGCGACGCTGCGGCGCCGAGTTCCGTGACCTCGCCGAGCTCGTGGCCGTCCAGGCCGGGTCACCGGACCCGGCATTCGACGCCGAGGTCGTCACCTGCCTGGTCGACGGGCTCATGTTCCATTTCGTCACCCGGGGGCCGCTCTCCAGCGACCACCTCAGCGAAGGCGTACGCCGAGCGTTGTCATCAGGTGGGACAGTTCGGCGCGCGACGTGACGCCCAGCTTGGGAAACGCCTTGTACAGGTGGGAGGCGACCGTCCGCGGGCTGAGAAACAGCTGCGCCCCGATCTCGCGATTGGACGCCCCGGTCGCCGCCAGGCGCACCACCTGATGCTCCTGTGGCGTCAGTCCGGCGAGCGGGTCCTCGGCAGCGCGGCGGTCGGGCACCGAGACACCCGTGGCGCGCAACTCCGCGGCGGCCCGCGCCGACCACGGCGCCGCGTCCAGGGCGTCGAAGGCTTCGCGTGCCGCTTCAAGCTGGGCTCGGGCCGCGGTACGGCGCTGCTGACGGCGCAGCCACTCCCCGTACACCAGGCGGGTGCGAGCCTCGTCGAACGGCTGCCCGGCGCGGGCGTGCAGCTCCAACGCCCGCCGGTACAGGCGGTCGGCCTCGGCGTCGTCGGCGAGCAGCGCCCGAGTGCGGTAGAGCACCGCACACGGCCGATCACGGCTCGTCGTCTCCGCCCACTGCGCGTACCGGTTCAGCGAGGGTTCCGCACGGTCCGGCTGCCCTGCCCGTACGGCCGCCTCGACCTGGTCCGGCCACGCGTACCGCCAGACGAACGCATGCCGGGACGGACCCGACTGTGCCCGGTCGACCCGGTCGAGGACCGCCTCGTAGCGACCCGCGCCGAGGTCGAGCAGCACGCGTGCGTACTCCGCCCAACAACCGCCGGGCATCCACGCCCGGCGTTCGGCGTCGCGTAGCCCGGCCGCCCCCGACGCCAGGCACTGCTGTTCCGCACCCGCGGCCGCGGACAGCCACGCCTGAAGACCGGCGAGGTAGCCGGACCACTGGGGCTGCCCGACGTCGGCGGCGAGGGAGGCCGCCTGCGCCACGGTGGCCCGCGCGGACCGGTGCCGGCCGCCGAGGACCTCGGCGACGGCCCGGATCGTCAACGCCTGAGGCAGGCGACCGAGCCGCCCCTCGGCGCGGCACTCCTCGACCATCGCCTCGGCATGGTCGGACATGCCGTCGAGATCGGCACGGACGACGGCGTGCTGGGCGACGACCATACGCAGCTCGGCCGGCATCGAGGTGATGTCGTCCAGCGGCGGGAAGCTGTGGGCGACCACCGTGTCGCCCTCCAGCATCCGCCGAACTCCGCTGTTGATGCTGCGCAGCAGGGCGGCGGGGCCGTCGCCCGGCGGAATCAGCTCCTCGGTGCGGCGTGCGAGACCCACCTGGTCGGGGTGCCGGGCACTCGACCAGATGAGGTAGCCGGCCACACTCAGCAGGGACAGCAGGGTCGGCACGTCGCTGACCTTCGCCGCCGCCTCGTGTAATAGCCGCGCCCCCACGAGCGGCCGGCCCGCTTCGGCCTCCAGCTTGGCCCGGACCATCGCCAGCTCTGCCAGAACCGGGGGCGCCGGTGGCGCGACGGCGCGACTCAGGGCTTCGCCGGCCAGTTGCCCGGCCCGCCGCCACAACCCCGCCTCGACCGCCGCGGCGGCCGCGGCGATCCGGCGGCGCGTGGCCTGCGCGGGATCAGCGGACAATTCAGCCGCGCGGGCGTAGGCGGCCGACACCGCGGCCTGCCCACCCCGCTGCCGGGCGCGCAACGCCAGCTTCTCCAGTTCGCCGGCGACGCCGTCGTCGGGCCGCACGGTGACCGCGGCGAGATGCCACGCGCGCCGGTCGTCGTCGACCGCGGCGGCCAGCGCCCGGTGCGCCGCCGTCCGCGCCGCCACGTCACCGGCGAGGACCACCGCGGTACGCACCAGGGGATGCCGGAACACCACACCCGACACTCCTACGCGGACCAGCCCGGCTCTTTCGGCCGCGGCGAGGTCACCGAGTCCGGCGCCGAGCGACTCCATCGCCACGGACAGCAGACCCGGGCAACCACGGTCGTCGAGGGCGGCCACGAGCAGGCAGGCACGGGTGGGTTCCGGCAGCGCCTCGACCCGCTGCCGGAACCCGGTGAGAACCCGGTCCAGCACCGGCGCCGCCGTGCCGAAGGAGAACGACAGTGGCATGGGGCCGCCGAGGCGCTGCTCGGGCGTGAGCATCGACGGCAGCTCGATCAGCGCCAGTGGATTGCCCTGCGCCTCCGCCACCAGCTGATCGCGGACGGCCGGTGGCAGGTCCGCCGCGTACTCGGCAACGAGCCGTGCGGCCGCCTCCGGCTCCAGCCGGCCCAGCCGCACCTCCGGCAGCCCGCGTCCGGAGAAGTCGCCCTCGGACTCCCGGGTGGCGAACAGCACGGCGACGGGTTCGGCGTCCAGCCGCCGGGCGGCGAACAGCAAGGCGTCGGCCGACTCGCCGTCCAGCCAGTGCGCGTCGTCGATCAGGCACACCAGCGGCGTCGACGCGGACACCTCGACGAGCAGGTTGAGGGTTGCCAGTCCGACCAGGAACCGGTCACCCCGGTTGGTCGCGCCCAGCCCCAGCGCGCCCAGCAGAGCGTCGGACTGCTGCGGCGGCAACGCCGGGACCCGGTCGAGCACGGGACGCAACAGGACGTGCAGTGCGGCGAACGACAAGCCCGCCTCGGACTGCATCCCGGTCACGCGCAGGACCCGCGCCGACGTGCGGGCCGCCGCGTACTCCAGCAGAGCCGACTTTCCGATACCGGCCTCACCGCAGACGACGAGGGCCCGAGGGTGGCCGCCCACGGCGCCGGACAACAGCCGGTCGACGAGATCCTGCTCCGCCGCGCGGCCATGGAGTACGTCAGGAGATCGGGAAGCTCGTGAGACCGTCAGCATCAGGCGACTAATCCCCTCCGGTACGCCGGTGGCCGCGTCGCCCACCTGACGACGCCGGCAGGTCGTGCAGGAACGCGATCTGGTCCGCGGCGACGGCCTCGCGGGTCCGAGCGTCACTGTAGAAGGAGAAGTGTGTGCCCGCATACAGTTTGAGCATGCCCTGCGGCGCGCGATCGGCGAGCCGGCGGCACAGTTCCACGGGCGTCTGGGCGTCGGCGACGGCGGTGCACACCAGCAGCGGAACGGCCAGCCGGGCGGCCGCCGCGTCCGGGTGGTACCGCATCATCGACAGGATGCCGCGGGGCGCGACCCGGTTGCGCCAGAGCGTGCCGGGCGGCAGCGTGTTCGCGTGCTCCTCGGCCTCGGCCGCGTTGGTGATCGCCACCTCGCCCGGCGCGCCGATCAGCGGGACGTAACGGGGCGACAGGCCGAGCCTGCCGCGCAGCGTGTCCCACATGACGACCGCCATCAGTTGCAGAGCCTGCCCGGTCGATCGTCCCTCGACGCGGCGCGGAAACCCGTTGAACGGAATCTGCGCCACCACCGCTGTGATCCGCGGGTCGTCGGCGGCGGTCGTGATCGCGTGGGCGCCGCCGAGGGAGTTTCCCCACAGCATGACGCGATCGGCGTCGATGCCGTCGTCGGCGCGCGCCCATGCCACCGCCGCCCGGATCTCGGCCAACTGCCGGCCGACGTCGACGATCTGCCGTGGCTCGCCTCGGCTGCGGCCGAAGCTGCCGTAGTCGAACACCAGCGCTGCCAGCCCGGCAGCCGCGAAGACCTCGGCCCAGGGGAAGAGCCGATCCATCGTGCTGCCGAAACCGTTGCACAGCACCACGCAGGGCGCCGGTTGCAGCACCACCGGCCGGTAGAGACGACCGGACAGCCGGTCACGGTCGCTCGCGAAGGACACGTCGACCTCCGTAAACTTACCCATGGTCGGGATCGTAGCAATATTTACTTACCGAGGGTAGGTAGCTGGAGTGACACGACAGCGCATCATGGCCGTCGCGGCGGCGCTCTTCGCCGAGCGTGGCTACCGGGCGACGTCCATGCAGGAGATCGCCGAGCGGGTCGGCATCACCAAGGCCGCGCTGTACTACCATTTCGCCGCCAAGGAGGACCTGCTGCACGAGCTGACCGCCCCGGTGCTCGACGATCTGGAGCGAGAACTCAACGAGGCGGAGGCCGCCGGCGACCCGGAGACCGTCCGCTGGCGAGCGATCGAGGCTTTCCTCGATGTGCACCTGCGGCACCGGGACACGCTGCTCATGCTGGTCCGGGACATGACCCTGCTCGTGCAGGCGCCGGTCGCCGACCGGGTCAAAGCCGCGATCGCGCTGGCCAACACGCTGGTGAGCGGCCCCCGTCCGGGTCTCGCCGAACGGGTGCGCGCGGCCCAGGTCGTCGCCGGCCTCGCCGATCCGGTGGTGATGTTCCACGATGTGCCGCCGGAGCGACTACGGCGACTGATCCTCGAGGGTGCTCGCACGCTCCTGGCAGCCGGCGCCCCGGCCTCCGGCCCCGCCACGCCGTCGGCACGCCGCCGATCGGGCGGGCGCCCCGCGGCGTTGACCGCGCAGGAAGCAGCCGAGATCCGCCGTTTACGGGAGACCGGCGGTCTGGGTGTGGATGAACTCGCCCAGCGGTTCGGTGTCTCCCGGGCAACCGTCTATCGCAGTATCAAAACCACCTGATGTTTTGCGACTGAGTTTTGATACAGCGACCGCAGGGTGCGGACAGCGACAATCCCGCCGGACGAGTGCGGGTCGGGCGGGCGGGAGGCCCTGAGCCATTGGTCCGCGTCCACCGGGGCTTCGGCTACTCGGTCAGGTCGATGGCGTAGACGCGCAAGAGTGTGCCGAGGGTCGGGTCGCTGGTTTCCCGGTCCAGGTGCATGCCGATCTTGAGCATGACGCGGGCGGACGCCTCGTTGCCGACCTGATGGATGCTCACCAGGTGTTTCATGCCCAGGTCGTCGCGGGCGTGCGCGAGCACCGCCCGGGCCGCCTCGGTGGCCAGGCCGCGGCCCCAGTGCCGCCGGGCCAGGCGCCAGCCGATCTCCACGTTCGGCAGGATCTCCGGCAGGAAGGTGGGCACCGCCAGCCCGGTGAAGCCGGCCAGCTCGCCGGTGTCGCGCAGGGTGAGCGCGAACAGGCCGAACCCGTGCTCGTCCCAGTGCCGGCGCCAGGTGGCCAGACGTTCCGCGGTGCCGTCGCGGTCGAGCGGCCGCCCGTCGCGGATCCAGCGCATCACCTCCGGGTCGGCGTTGATGGCGGCCATCGGCTCCAGGTCGTCGTCGGTCCAGTGGCGCAGCACGAGCCGGGACGTTTCCAGACGCGTCGAATCCCTCACGGGGTGGCAAACTACCGGCCGGGGCCGCGCACCGGCGAGCCGGATCACCCGGTCTTGGCGGACTCCTCCTCGGGCGGGGCCATGCGCGGTCCGGTCATCGGCGGCTCGCCCGCGGCAGGGGCTTCCTCCTCGGCCCGCGCCGGGGAGGAAGCCGGATGCCCGGGCCGGAACGCGCGGGGATCGAACGCGCCACCGGGACGCTCCTGGACGAATTCGCCCTGTCCGTCGCTGATCAGTCCCTGCGCCCGGTCGACGTCGTTCTGCGGATACTCGGTCTGTGCGTCGCTCATCCCGGCGGCGTACCCGGTCGGGCGGCCGGCCTATCCTCGCCGGCCCGGCGAGAACGCGCCGAGCGGGAGCCGGAAGCCACGCGGACGCCGGAGCGGCTCAGCTCCGGTCGGTGATGCGGTGGCGGAATTCGGCCTGGGCGGTGGCGAAGACCTCGTTGAGCCGCCCGAGTTCGGCCTCCGTCGGCTCCCGCCGCAGATGCACGTCGATCTTGAAGTCGTTGTCGACGATCGCGACCTCGAGCCGGTCGAGCAGGTCGCCCGGCAGCCGGGTGATCACGAACTCGCGGAACGCCTCGGCGATCGTCGACGGCATGTCACCGCAGCCACAGGTACGCCCGTCGCGGACCGCGCTCAGGTGGCTGCGGCCGACCAGCGCGTCCGGATGCACCGGGTCCATGACGGCCAGGCCCTCCTCCAGGATCGTGCGGGCCTCGTCGAGGCGGCCCTCATGCTGCAGGAACAGGCCCAGCGCCACCCCCGCCCGGCCGACCGTGTCGTGGTCGGCGCCGCGGCGGGCCTGCTCCAGCGCCTGGGTCAGCCGCTGCTCGGCCGGGCCGGTCCGGCCGGCGTCCCGCAGCGCCAGGCCCCAGTTGCGCAGCACCTGACTGATCACCTCCGGACGCCCGATGAGCTGCGAACGTTCATAAGCCGATGCGTACGCGCGCAGCGAACCCTCGCTGTCGCCGGCGTCGTCGCGCGCCATCGCCAGGCCCAGCTCCGCCATCAGCGCCTCCTCGGTGCGGCCCTGCCGCTCGTAGGAGGCCAGCACCCGCTCGATCGCCTCCACCCGGCCGGCCTGGTCACCGCTGTCGCGGCCAAGGTTCGCCAGGGCGGACAGCGCGTTGATCGTCCCCTGATGGTCGGCCCCGAGCCGCTGCTCCAGCACCGCGACCACGGTGGTGATCAGCTCCTTGCGGGCCGCCGCGCCGGCCACCGGAAGTTGCGTGACGACCCGGCCGATCTGCTCGACGACGTGGTCGGGCAGTTGCTCCAGGCCGATGAACAGCGGCTCGCCGGTGCCGCCGGCCTGCACCACGGCGGCCCGCAGCGCCAGCGCCGAGGCGACCCGTTCGTGGCCGTTGTTCCAGAAGATCGCCACGGTCTCCTCGACCACCTGCCGGGCCCCGCCGACGTCGCCCCGTTCCAGCAGCAGCGACGCGAGCGGCTCCAGGCCGAAGGCGTATCCGGCGTGCTCGCGGCCGTAGAAGGCCAGCCGTTCCTGTACGCCCTGGCGCAGCTGTTCCTCGGCCTCCTCCAGCCGTCCCGCCATGCGCAGCGCCATGCCGACGTTGAGCCGGTAGGTCAGCTGGTCCTTGTGGGACTCCTGGTCGACCGGCGTCACCGACGCGGCCTGCCGGAAGCACTCGATGGCGCGGGGCAGCTGGTCGGCGTTGAGCAGCACGTTGCCGAGGTCGCACTGGGCCGAGGCCCACTGCGGGCTGCCGTGCCCGTGCTTGTCGGCGGCGGCCTGAACCTCGCGGGCCATCAGGTTCTCAGCGTCGCCGAATCGCCCCTCCCGCAGCAGCGAGAAGGCGATGTCGGCAGGTGCGGGGGTAGTCGTCACGCGCGGGAGTCTATAGATCGTCCGTGGTCGAGGTCGGCCTGCTGCTTCCGGCTTCGGTGCACCCCGGGGTGGCAGTCTCCCGTCACCGGCCGGCGCCGGCCATCGTGGAGTGCCGACCGATGGCGCTTTCGGGGCTGCCGGGTGTCGAGGCGAACGCCCGGCGGTACTGCTGCGGTGGCACGCCGACGTGAATGCCGAAGTGGCGGCGCAGGTTCGCCGCCGAGCCCAGCCCGCACCGCTCACCGATGGCGTCGATCGGCAGGTCCGTGGTCTCCAGCAGGACTTGCGCGTGGGCGAGGCGCTGGTGCAGCAGCCACTGCAGCGGCGTCGTGCCGGTCGCGGCCTGCACTCGCCGGAAGAAGGTGCGCGGGCTGAGTCCGGCTCGGCGGGCCAACCCTTCGACGGTGTGCGGCCGGTCGATATGGGCGATTGCCCACTGCAGCACGCCGCCGACGCCGTCGTGGTCACGGGCCGGCACGGCGCGGTCGATGAACTGTGCCTGCCCGCCGGGGCGGTGCGCCGGTACGACGAGCCGGCGGGCCAGCTGATTGGCGACGTGTGCGCCGAAGTCGGTGCGCACCACGTGCAGGCACAGGTCGAGCCCGGCGGTCATGCCGGCGCTGGTGAGCACCGGGCCGTCGTCGACGTACAGCACCGCGTCGTCGACGGTCACCCGCGGGAATCGGTCGGCGAGGATCGCGGTGTGCGCCCAGTGTGCGGTCGCGCGCCGGCCGTCGAGCAGGCCGGCCTCGGCGAGGGCGAACGCACCGGTACACAGTGACATGAGCCGGACCCCGGCGGCCGCGGCGCGCCGCAGCGTGTCCAGTAGTTCGTCGTCGAAGTCTTGGGCACCCGTCACGCAGGCTTCGGGGACCGCGGTGACGATGGCCAGGTCCGCCTCGAGGATCTCGCTGAGCCGGTGCGGCGAGGTGAGGCTCACCCCGTTGCGGGGCTGCGCCGCCTGGTCGCTGCCGGGGCACAGGCGCAGGTCGTACCAGGGGTCGGCGAGGTCGGGCTGGGCGACGCCGAACACCGCGGAGGCGATCGCCACTTCGTACAGGTCCCAGGGGTGCATGTCGGTGTGGTCGACGACCACGACCGCGACGGACGGTGCTGTCATGACGGCCATGGTGGCACGAATTTTGCGGAGGACGTCGGTACTGCCACTCGTGGGCGAGGGTGCCGCTTGGCAGCATCGGTTCCGGCGTTTCCAATTCCGGCGAAGGAGCACGATGGGTACGTACACGGGGAAGAAGGCTGTGGTCATCGGCGGGACCCACGGCATGGGCCGTGCCGTGGTGGACACTCTGCTGGCCGACGGGGCGCAGGTGTTGCTGACCGGCCGGACCGAGGTTGCGGCGCAGCCGGGCCTCCATGCCGCGCGTTCCGATGTGACCAGTACGCGCGACATCGACGCGTTGGGTGAGACGGTCGCCGCCCACTTCGGGCTCTTCGACTTTCTGCACGTCAACGTGGGTGTCGCCGAGGTTTCACCGTTCGAGCGGGTGACGGTGGCCAGCTACGACCGCATGTTCGACGTCAACGCCCGGGGTGTGTTCTTCACCGTGCAGCGGCTGGCGCCGATGATCCGCGACGGCGGGTCGATCGTGTTCACCACGGCGGTGACCAACGGTCTCGGGTCACCGACGATGAGCGTGTACTCCGGGACCAAGGCGGCGGTGCGGGCGTTCGCGAAGGTGCTGGCCGCGGAACTTCTGCCGCGCGGGGTCCGGGTGAACACGGTTGCGCCGGGGTTCATCGACACACCGACGATGGGGTTCGCGGATGCGGGGGCCGATGAGCGTGCGGCGCTGATGAAGGTCGGCGACCAGATCACGCCGATGCGCCGGCATGGAACGGTGCGGGAGATCGCCCGCGCGGTGCTGTTCCTCGGCTTCGAGGCGACCTTCACCACCGGCGTCGAACTGCCGGTCGACGGCGGCCTCGGCCACGTCGAGACCCGCCTCTGAAGCGCCGCCGCCTCTGACGCACCTGACCGGAGACGGCCGCCGGGCGTTGCCGTGCCGATCGGCGAGGGATCGGCACGGCTTTCGATGACGTCAGCCCGGGAACTGGTCGGGGTCGACGTCGGATGAGGAGGCGTTGCCGCCGAAGACCTCTTTCAGGCTGAGTTCCCAGATCGTGTACTGGCGGGAGGTGGTGGTGAACTTGAGGCTGTCGTCGAATTTGCTGAACCCGCATTCGCGGGTGAAGCGTTTGCCGTCCCAGTCCACGCCGGTGGCCATGAAGACCTGGTAGGTGCCGTCCTTGATGCGGCCGGTCGTGACCTTCTTGTTGCCCCGGATGTAGACGGCGACGGTCGGCTTCTTCGAGCCCACCTTCACCAGTTTGACCACGGTGTCCACCGCGTTGCCGTTGTCGATTTTGAGTTGGCCGCTGCCACCGGTGACGCGGGTCAGGTAGGTCGCGTTGGGCTTGCGGCGGTTCTGATCCTTCGTCGCGGCGGGCACGAACGAGCCGAATCGGTACTTCGCGGCCGGGTCGGAGGCGGCGAGCGCGGCGATCGCGGTTCTCAGGTCGGTCGCGGCGTCGGCGCGGCCGAGCGCGGCGGCCGCGGAGCCGCCGGTGCAGATGCTGCGGCCTTCCGCGGATCCGGACACCGAGGACAGTTCGTCGGCCAGGCCGGAGAGCGCGGACACCAGGTCGCCGTGCGCGGCACTGGCCGCGGCCGGCGCCGTGAGCGCGGACAGTGTGGACTGCTGCGTGCGTGCCGTCTCGGCCAGGGCGTCGGCGGCGCCGGCCACCGCGCCGGGTGTGGTGGCCGCCCGCAGGCTGTTGACGCCCGCGGCCAACTGTTTGTCGGCGTCGTTCAGGGCGGCCTGGAAGGCGACCGGATCGAGCGGCGGCGCCGCGGCGGCGGCTTGCTCGGTCGGCAGGGTCGCGGTGGTGGTGGCGGTCGTGGTGGTGGTGCCGCCGGTGGTCTCGGTGTCGCTCGCGCCGAAGACTCTCGGCGCCAGGAGGATGGCACTGAGCAGGACCATTCCCGCGGCGACGGCGAGGATCCGGGTACGCGGGCCGAACCGCGACGGGGCGGGAGCGGCGAAGCCGGGCGGATCGCCGGGCGGCGGGAAGCCGGGGAAGGCGGCGGCGGGTTGCACCCGGATGAGCACCGGCACGGTCCGCATGGAGGTCGTGCCGGTGGCCGGGTCGACCCAGGGCAGGTCGACGTTCAGCATCACGCCGTCCGTGGCGCCCGGCGGCAGATAGATCATCACGGGCTCGCCGTTCGGGGGCGCCGCGACCGCCTTCGTCGCACCGTTCGCGGCCTCGGCCGCTGTCAGCTCGACGACGACGTGCGCGGAGCCGCCGGAGGCATGGCCCCCCGTATTCACATCCATGCTTAGAGTATCGACGACCTCGTCAACGCATGCCATCCATGATCTTCAGGACGGGTCGTGGCTTCCGGTCGGTGAGGGGCCACCGCCGGTGGGACGGGGTCGGGACGCCGAGGGTGTCCAGCCGGTGCAGGATCACCCCTTCCCGCAGCGCCCAGGGGCAGATCTCCAGCTCACCGATCTCCAGCGCCCGCATCGCTGCCCCGGCCACCAGGGCGCCGGCGACGAGCTGGTGGGCGCGGCCGGGGCTCACGCCGTCCAGGTCGGCGAGGTCGGGTGACGCCATCCGGCTGATGAAGCCGAACACCTGGCGCAGCCCCACCTCGGTGAGGACCCGGCGGGTCCGCGGTCCGCTGCTGGACGGGGCGGCTCCGGCGAGCCGGGCCAGCGAGCGGAACGTCTTCGAGGTGCCGACCGCGAGATCGTACGGCCCGGCCTCGCGGATCCGGCGGGCGACCGGGGTGAGGGCCGCGTCGAGGTCCGCGGTGAGCGCGTCGACGTCCCCACGGGCCGGCGGGTCGCCGGGCAGCCGCTGGCGGGTGAGGCGCCCGGCGCCGAGTGGCAGCGACAGCGCCACGTCGGGGTCCTCGTCGCGGCCGATCGCCAGCTCCAGGGATCCGCCGCCGATGTCGAGCACCAGCAGCCGCCCGGCGGACCAGCCGTACCACCGGCGGACGGCGAGGAAGGTGTAGCGTGCCTCGTCCGCGCCGGACAGCACCTGGAGGTCGACGCCGGTCTCGGTCCGCACCCGGGCGAGAACGGCCGCCGAGTTGTCCGCCTCGCGCAGCGCGGAGGTCGCGAAGGCGAGCAGCTCCTCGCATCCCGCGATCGTCGCGGTCGCCCTGGCCCGTGCCACGGCGCGCACCAGCCGGCCGGCGCCCGTGTCGGTCACTCGTCCCGCCTCGACCTGTTCCGCGAGCCGCAGTTGCGTCTTCTCGGACCGCATGGGGTCGGGATGGCCGCCCCGGTGGGCGTCCACGACGAGGAGATGCACGGTGTTCGATCCGACATCCAGTACGCCGAGCCGCATGCCTGGAAGCTAACTCCGGAACGGGGATGCCGGGACGGACAGGCGGTGAGATTCATCGAGAGTTCGGCGAGTCTTCTTCCGGCAGCCAGGTCGGGACCTTGGACCCGGACCTGTCGGCCCTACTGCGCGGCGCCGCGGGACCGCATTCTCATATGCGTAAGCCGACGATCGAACCCCGGCCGAACATCAGGCCGGCGGAACCGACCGAGGGATAGAACGTCATCTGTTAACGGGGGAGTCAATCATGAGCGCTATGGCCCACGAGGTCGGCCGGACCGTCGCCGGCAGTGCTGTCCGCAGCTCGCGCAAGGCCGCACGCGGCAAGGGCGGCGCGGTTCGCTGGATCGGCGTCGTGCTGGCATTCGCCGGCCTGGTCATGGTCGCCGCCGGAGCCACCACCTGGTTCACGGTCCAGTCGCAGCTGGCCGACGAGCGGATCACCGTCTCGGCCGACGCCGCATGGTTCGCCGGCGAGAAGATCGACGGCCCGCTGACCGCCTACTCCGAGGCCCAGATCATCGAGAAGCACGCCCTCAAGGCAAGCGGCGGCAAGACCTACGCCGAGCTCGACAAGGAGGACCCGGTCCGGGCCACCGTGATGAACGGCTCGTTCCTGCGCGCCTCGCTGTTCACCTCGGTCGTCTCGTTCGGCATCGCCGCGATGGTCATGGGCCTGGGCGTCGTCATCTCCCTCGCCGGCTACGCGCTGTTCCTGATCGGCCGGCGCCCCGCCACCGACCCGGCTCCCACCGTCTGACGTACCACGACCCGAGAGAAGCGGGGGGCGGGGGCCCCCCCCCCCCCGCCCCCCCCGGGGCCCCCCCCCCCCCCCGGGCGGGGGGGCCCGCCCCCCCCCCCCCCCCCCCCCGCTTCCGCATGTGCGCCTCACCAAAAGGGTCAGGCCGGTGTGGCGAAGTTCTGGGTCCAGTACCGGGTTCCGGAGGAGGACTCCGCCAGGCCGACGCCGATCTGGGTGTAGTCGCAGTTGAGGATGTTGGCCTTGTGGCCGGGGCTGTTCATCCAGCCGTCCATGACGCTGGCCGCGGTGGTGTAGCCGGCCGCGACGTTCTCGGCGACGCCGCGCCACTGATAGCCCTCGGCGGTGACCCGGTCGCCCATGCTCGCCTCGCCGGGCAGCTGGTGCGACATGGTGTTCTGCGCGGCCTGCCGGTCGGAGTGCTTCTGCGCCGCCGCCTCCAGCCGCGACTCCCGGCTGAGCCCGGAGCAGCCGGCCTTCTCCCGTTCGACGTTGACCAGGCGCAGCACTTCGGCGTTGACCGTGGCGGAGCCGGTGGAGCCGCTCGACGGCGCCTTGGTCGTCGTGGACGGTTTCGCCGTCGCGGTCCGCCGGCGGGTCGTGGACGCCGTCTGCGAGTTCTTCGGGCGTACGGTCGCCGATCTGCTCGCCGACGGTGTGGCCGACGCCGACGGCGTGGCGGGCGCGGAGGTCGTGGGCGGCGCGGAGGTCGCCGCGGTCTCCGTGGTCTCGTCCGGCGCGGCGGTCCCGGCCGTGGTGGCGGCCGGGTTGGTCGCGGCCAGGCGGATCTCCCGGTCCCCGGTGCCGGCGCCCGCGACGATCGTGGCCGAGCCGGCTCCGATCAGTCCCAGGGCCCCGATGGCCGTCAGGACGTAGCGGGTTCGTCGTTGGGATGGGGTGGGCACGAACGTACTCCTCGTCGACTCGCCTGGTAGCAGCCGACTCACTATTCATCCCCGGCGGGCGTGAAGATCGATACTAAGAAACCCTTAAGGTTCGCCTCATCGAAAACTAACGGTCCCCGCTAACATTGACGTCCGTCGAAGTGACGCTTAGCGTTCAGGCACACGCATCCGGTGCGTGCCACACCCCCCGCGCGCGCCGGTTCCCCCGCGCGAAAGGGCATCGACATGCTCCGAGGCGTACGTCGCACCATCCTTGCCGTCACCGGATTCCTGCTGCTGCTCGCCGTCGCCGGGCCACCGGCCACCGCGCACGACCCGGACACCCCGGAGGGCCGCGCCGAGCAGGCCGAGATGCTGCGCATCTACCAGCCCACCTGGCGCAGCGGCGAGCGCCTCGCCGGCGCACCGATCACCTGCGTCAACGGGAAGGCCGACAAGTACCCGTGCAAGAACGTCGACCTGCTCAGCTTCCTGCCGCAGTCGGCGCTGGGCGGCGGCGGCTCGTCGAGCATGTGGTACTGGACCGACACCCGCGACAGCAACGAGTACATCCTGTACTGCCGGTCCAACGGGGTCTCGTTCGTCAACGTCACCGACCCGTCGAACCCGCGCTACCTGGGCAACCTGCCGTCGTCGAACGGGGTCAGCTCCTCCTGGTGCGACGTGCGCACCTACAAGAACTACGCCTACATCGGCAAGGACTCGGTGTCGCACGGCATCCAGATCTTCAACCTCAACCGGCTCCAGGGCGTGACCACCCCGCAGACGTTCACCGCGGACGCGCGTTTCACCGGCCTGACCAACAGCCACACGCTGCAGATCAATCAGAACACCGGTTTCCTGTACGTCTCCGGCGCGAACACGTGCGGCAAGGGCCTGACGATCTACGACATCAAGACGCCGCTCACCCTGACGCTGGCGGCGTGCTACAGCCGTGAGGTCTACTCGCACGAGTCGATCGTGGTGACCTACGCCGGCCCGGACACCCGCTACACCGGCCGGGAGATCGCGTTCAACTACACCGGCCAGGGCCGGCGGTTCCAGATCCTCGACGTGACCAACAAGTCGAACATCGTCGTCCTGTCCAGCGTCACCCACCCGGGCGCCAGCTTCATCCACCAGGGCTTCGCCACCAGCGACTACAAGCACATGATCGTCAACGACGAGACGATCAGCACCGCATCCGGCAGCCCGGACTTCGTCTACAACATCGAGAAGCTGGACGCCGCGCGCTACGTGGGCCGGGACAACGGCACCCGCGGCACGTTCGTCAACCACAACGGCTACACCGTCGGCAACCGGCACTTCCAGGCCTCGTACCGCGGTGGCCTGCGCATCCTCGACACCACGAACGCCGCCTCGGCCTCGCTGCCCGAGGTCGGCTACTTCGACGTCGACCCCAGCTCCAACGCCAGCGGATACAGCGGCAGCTGGATGGCGCTGCCGTACCTGAAGAACGGTGTCGTCGCCGTGCAGAGCATCGGCGTCGGGCTGTTCCTGGTCCGGCCGACCGGAACGGCGGCGGTCAGCTGACCGGCGCCGGATCGCGTCACCGCCGCCTCTCGGCGGCGGTGACGCTGGCGGGTTTCGTGGCGGCCGCCTACCTCTTCGCCGACAGCCGCGGCCCGTCCCCGGCCACGGTTCCGGCGCCGGCCGCCTCGGCGGTCGCCTTTCACAGCGACGGGCTCTCCGACAGCTACGACGGCTTCCGGGTGGAGGCGCTGGCCCTGCCCACCGGCCGCGGCCCGGGCCGGGTGTCGCTGCGGGTCACCGGCCCGGACGGCGCCGCCACCGACTTCCAGCACGTGCACACCAAACCCATGCACATGTACGTGCTCCGCGACGACCTCTCCCACTATCAGCACCTGCACCCGGAGGTGGCCGACGGCGTGTGGACCGCCCCGGTGACCGTCTCCGACGGCGGCGCCTACCGGGTGTACATCGAGTTCGTGCCGCACGGCCGCCCGGCCGGCGCCGACCCCACCGTTCTCGGGGTCCCGTTCGTCATCGCCGGTGACACCAGCATGGTGCCCGTCCCCGCCCCGCAGGCCCAGGCGCGGTCCGGCCCCTACCTCGTACGCCGTCTCGACGGCACCGCCGACCTGGTCTCCGGCACCCCGACGGCGTTGCGGTTCCAGGTGTTGCGGGACGGCCGCCCCGCGGTGCTCGAACCGTATCTCGGCGCGTACGCCCACCTGTCGAACTTCGAGGTGCGCACCCAGGGCCTCAAGCATCTGCACCCGATCCCGGCCGGCCCGGACGGCGCCGCCCCGCCCGATGCCGTCCTGGCGTTCCACGCCGCCTTCGCCGAACGCGGCGACAAGCGCCTGTTCCTGCAGTTCCGGGCCGGCGGCACCACCCATCAGGTCGCCTTCACCGTCTTCAGCATCTGACCGCCCACCGGGCGGCGATCCCATCCGCTGGGGGTGATGGCACCGGAACCATCCGGGACCATTCTGTCTGCTATGGGAGGTATTCGTGGTATACGGGGGACGCGATGCCGACGACAGTGATCAGGCGGGACTTCGACGCGGTGCTCTTCGGCCTGGACGGCGTCCTGATCCCGCGCATGGCGGACCATCCGGAGGCCGAGGCGTTTCCCGGATCCATCGCCTGGGTCCGTGAGCTGCGGGAGGCGGGTCTGCGGACCGCCGTGGTGACCGGCCACCTGGACGGCGCCGCCGTCCTGGCCGGCACCGGCTTGACCAACCTGTTCGACACCGGCGTCGACGGCCGGGCCGCACGGGAGCTGGGCCTCTCCGGCGAACCGGGCCCCGGCATGCTCCTGGAGGCCGCCCGCCGGCTCGGTGTGGCGCCGGAACGCACGGCGGTGGTCGACGACACGGCGGAGGGTGTGGCGGCCGGCCGGGCGGAGGGGTTCGGCCTGATCATCGGGGTCGACCGGGACGGATCCGCGGCGACGCTCGCCGGAAACGGCGCCGATCTCGTGGTCGCCGACCTCGGCGAGCTGCTGGTCGCGGCCACCGACGACGCGCACCGCGCCGGTCCGAAGGAGCACCGGCTGCTGGCGGCGGGCCGCCGGCTGGTGGCCGCCGCCAGCGACCATTCGACCGATCCGTGGCGGATCGTCGAGCACATGTACAACCCTGGCTATGTCGAGCAGACCGAGACCCTGTTCGCGGTGGCCAACGGCTACCTGGGCATCCGCGGCGCGTTCGAGGAACGCGAGCCGTCCTTCCGGCCCGCGACGCTGCTCAACGGCTTCCACGAGACCTGGCCGATCGTCTATCCGGAGAACGCGCACGGCTTCGCCACCACCGGGCAGACCATCGCCCCGGTCCCGGACGGCACCGCCCTGCGGCTGTACGTCGACGACGACCCGGTCACCTGCGAGACGACCGAGGTCCGCGAGTTCGAGCGGGCCCTGGACATGCGCCGCGGCGTCCTGGACCGCACGGTCGTCTACCAGCTGGCGGACGGGCGGCGGTTCCGGCTGGTGACCACCAGGTTCGTGTCACTCGTCCAGCGGCACCTGGCCGGCATCCGCTTCGAGCTGACCGCCCTCGACGCCCCCGGCCGGGTCGTCATCATCTCGGAGATGGTCCTGCACCGTCCGGCGACCGAGACGGCGGCCTTCGACCCGCGGCAGACCCGGGCGCTCGACGACCGGGCGCTGATGCCCGACGGCGATCGCACCGACGGCGTACGGGTGATCCGCGGCTACCGGACGGCGCGCAGCGGGTTGCGGGTGGCGGCCGGAATGGATCACCAGTTCGACACCGAGATTCTCACCCACGTCCGTACGAGGGTCGACGACGACCGTGTCCTCGTGGCGTTCGAAGGTGAGGCGCCGGTCGGCCGGACGGTCACGCTGACCAAGTGGCTCGCCTATCACTACGGCCCGGCGCAGAGCACCGACCTGTTCGAACGCACCGCGGTGACCCTGCACCGGGCCCGCGACACCGGCTACCCGGCCGCGCTCGCCGCCCACCAGGACCAGGTCCGCTCCTTCTGGGAACACAGTGACGTGGTCTGGGAGGGCGCGCCCGCCGCCCAGCAGGCGCTGCGGTTCAGCCTGTTCAGCGTCATGCAGGCCACGCTGCGTGCGGAGGGCCACGGGATGCCGGCCAAGGGCCTGACCGGGACCGGGTACGAGGGCCACTACTTCTGGGACACCGAGGTGTACGTCCTGCCGTTCCTGGTGCACACCTGCCCCGAGGTGGCGCGCAGCCTGCTCATGCACCGGGTGCGGATGCTGCCCGACGCCCGGCGCCGGGCCCGCGAGGTGGGGTGCGCCGGCGCGCTGTTCCCGTGGCGCACCATCGGCGGCGACGAGGCGTCGGCGTACTACGCGGCCGGGACAGCGCAGTACCACATCGACGCGGACATCGCCTACGCGCTCGACCAGTACGTCCGGATCACCGGCGACACCGACCTGCTGTTCCGGCACGGCGCCGAACTGCTGGTGGAGACCGCCCGGATGTGGGCGCACCTGGGCTTCTTCTCGGAACGCCGGGACGGCCGGTTCGTGATCCACAAGGTGACCGGGCCGGACGAGTACACCACGGTCGTCGACAACAACCTGTTCACCAACGTGATGGCCGCCGAGAACCTGCGGCTCGCCGCGGACGTGGTGGACCGCCTGCGCCGGGAGTCGCCGCCGGATCACCACCGGCTCGTCGAGCGCACCGGACTGGACGACGCGGAGGTGCGGCTCTGGCGGCGGGCCGCCGACGAGATCTACATCCCCTACGACGAGCAGGCCGGGGTGCACCTGCAGGACGACGGTTTCATGGACCAGGCCCCGTGGGACTTCGCCGGCACACCACGCGACCGGTACCCGCTGCTGCTGCACTATCACCCGCTCGTCATCTACCGGCACCGGGTGATCAAGCAGGCCGACGTCGTCTTCGCCACGGTCCTGCTCCCGGAGCGGTTCACCGCCGACCAGCGCCGCCGGATCTTCGAGCACTACGACCCGCTGACCACCGGCGACTCCTCGCTGTCGGAATGCGTGCAGGCGATCGCGGCGGCCGACGTGGGCAAGTACCGCACGGCCGAGGAGTACCTGGTCGACGCCGCGGCCGTCGACATGGCCGACACCGCCGGCAACCTGCGCGACGGCATCCACATCGCCTCGGCCGGCGGCACCTGGATGGCGCTCGTCTACGCGTTCGCCGGGTACCGCTGGCGCACACCGGTACCCGAGTTCGCGCCGATGCTGCCGACCCGGGCCCGCCGGCTGCGGTTTCCGCTGCGGATCCGCGAATCGGTGCTGGAGGTCGACATCGAGCCCGACCGGGTCACCTACTCGATACGCGACGGCGAATCGCTGACCGCCCGGCACCACGGGCAGCCGTTCACCGTCACCGCCGAGGCGCCGGTCTTCTTCCCCGGCCGCTACCGCACCCACGACGCCGGGCCCGGCTCCCCACCACACTGACGCCCGCCCACCCCGTCCGGCGCGTCCGCTGAACTACCCTGCCGCCATGGGCAAAGCGGAACTGGAAGAGTTGATCGTCGCGGATGCCACGGCGCTACGGGCCTGGCTGGCCGAGCACCACACCACCTCCCCCGGCGTGTGGCTCGCCCTGACCAGGAAGGGCGGCACCGTCACCACGCTCACCTGGCAGCAGGCCGTCGACGAGGCACTGTGCGCCGGCTGGATCGACGGGCAGGCCCGCAAACGCGACGAGCACTCGTCGTGGATCCGGTTCACCCCGCGTACGGCCCGCAGCTCCTGGTCGCAGCGCAACGTCGGGCACGTCGCCCGGCTGGAGGCGGAGGGCCGGATGCTGCCCGCCGGCCGCGCCGCGGTGGAGGCCGCGAAGGCCGACGGCCGGTGGGCGGCCGCCTACGCCCCGCCGTCGGAGGCCGAGGCGCCGGCCGACCTGCTGGCCGCGATCGCCGCCGACCCGGCCGCGCAGGCCATGTTCGACGTCCTCACCAAGACCAACCGGTTCGCCCTGATCCACCGCCTCAACGCCGTCAAACGGGCCGAGACCCGCCAGCGCAAGATCACCGAGTTCGTCGCGATGCTGGCCCGCCACGAGACCGTCTACCCGCAGAAGGCGAAGCCCCCGACGGGCTGACGGGACGCTCGGACGCGGTGACCGCGCCGCGCAGCGCGTCCGCGAGGTCGCCGATCGAACCCCGGGCGGGGGCGGCCAGGATGCGTTCCACCAGGCCGCGCAGTTCGGGCGTGAACCACGGCACCGCTTGCGCCGGTGGCCCCGCCGCGGACAGGTCGGGTTCCGGGTGGGCCAGCCGGGCGGTCAGCAACGCGACCCGGACCACGTCGCGCTGTGCCGGGGTCAGCCCGTCGGGGGTCTCCCACAGCGGCTGATGGATCCGCGGCGCCGCCCGGTCGTCCGCCGCCACCACCCCGTCGGTGTCGATCAGCAGACCCACACCGGTGTCACCGCGTACCCCGTAGGCGAAGTTCTTCCAGGCCGTGTCGCCGTGCGCCAGCCCGAGCGAATGCAGCAACTCGTGCGCGGCGGCCACGTCCCGGGCGATCTCGGCCCGCTGCCGGACGGTGGTCCGGCGGCTGCCGGTGTAGTCGGGTTCCTCGTCGCACAGGTAGTCACCGGTCTGCAGGTCGCCGCCGACCAGCAGAAACGGTGAGGTGATCCGTTCGTAGAGGACTCCGGTGGCGGTGTCGCCGTCGGCGACGACCGCGACCGGCCAGAGCAGGATCCGGGCGGCGAGATCCCGGCGGTCCGGCGGCAGCCGGTCGATCCGGGACAACATCTCGCGGTACGGCGTGAGCTCCCGCCGCCCGCCGGCGGTGAACCGCTTGTGCACGAACGATCGCGGGTCCCCGTCGATGGTGGCGGCCCGGATGTGCTCGTGCCAGCCGATGGTGCCGTGCTCCCGGACCCGGTCGGCCGTCACCACGTCGAGCAGCTCGGCGACGTCACCGACGGTGTGCCGGTCCACCAGCTCCCGCGCCCGGCGGGAGAGCGGGATCGTCGCGCGGGGCGTGCCGGTGAGTTCCACGGCCCGCCGGAACACCGGTGACAGCACGACCGCTACGGCGCTGAGCACGGTCGTCTCGGGGGCCGGCCCGAACGGCAGCGCGACGGCCGCCCCGGCCACCGCCAGCGACAGGGTGTGCGCGAGCGCCCGGTCGCGGGCCGCCGGGTCGCCGGCGCGGCGCAGCGCCCACCACAGCCACAGCAGCCCGGTCAGCAGGGTGCCCGCGGTGACGGCGAGCACCCGGCCGGGGTCGAGCGGCAGCCCGTCCCACGCGGCGTTGACCTCGGCACGCCACACGGCGATCTGGGCGCCGATCCAGATGACGGCCAGCCCGCAGAGAGCGGTGACCGCGTCCGAGCGGGCCCGCCGCGCCCGTCGCCGCAGCCCGCGGGCGGCGACGGCGGCCGGATCGGCGCGCCGGGCGGCGCGACGGCGCAGTTCGGCGGCCGCCTGGTAGAGATGACCGGCCTCGGCGCGGCGGCGGTCGATCAAGCGCCGGGCCGGCGCGGTGAGGATCTGCCCGGCCACGACCAGAGCCATCAGCCACCAGCCCGGTTCGATCACGTGACGCCGGCGGGCAGCTCGTGGTGGCCGATCCAGGCGACCGCGGCGGCGCGGTCGTCGTCGCGGTCGGCCCGGCGGACGCCGAGCGCCGCGAGGAACTCCAGCGGGGTCGGCGGCGCCGCCCACATCCGGGCGAGGAATCCGGTCGCCGGTTCCTCCGCTTCCCCGCTCAACAGCCCGTCGGTGGCGAGGATCAGCGTCTCGCCGTCGTGCAGCACCGGTTCCCGCAGGGTGAGCCGGTGGCCGTGGCCGGGCAGGGCGAAGGTGGGCGGGGCCGGCCGGCTCGCCGCGCGCGTACCGAACAGCGGGGTGACCCGGCCCCCGCGCATCAGCCAGGCGGTGGAGTCGCCGACCGCGGCGACGGCGGCGGTGACCGAACCGCCGGCCGGCACCGCGGTGGGGAGGAGCGCGATGGTCAGCGTGGTCATCGGTTCGCTGAGGTGGGCGGACAGGCTGGCGTCGACGTCGCCGACGATGCCGCGCAGCAGGGTGGGCAGATCGATGCCGGGTCGGGTGTGCCGGGTCCGGCAGGATTTCACCGCGTACCCGGTGGCCCACCGGGCGGCGCGGCCCGCCTGCTCGCCGGTGCCGACCCCGTCGGCGACGGCGAGCAGGCAGAGCCGGGCGTGCGGGTCGGTCCAGACGGCGAACGCGTCGTTGCCGGTGTGCCAGGGCCGCCGCTGCTCGCCGGCGACCGTCCCGGCCCGGACGGTGAGTGCTCCGGCCTGCCCGCCGTCGTAGGCGAGCGCCGGCGGGACGGTGTTCACCGGGCCCCGGTAGAGCTGCGGTTCCAGCCAGGGCCGGTCGGTGGCGCCGAGGGTGGGCAGGTCCGACATCACGGCTCCACCGGCTCGCCGAGGACCTGGCTGCCGGGTGGGGCGACGGTACGCGGCTCCCCGTGCACCACACTCGACACCACCGACTTGAGGATCAGCTCACCGAACCGCCGGATGGCCTCGCTCGGCTGGGCGGCGTGCGCGGCGATGTAGGCGGCGGCCGGGTCCGAGGCGAGCCGGGCGAGGGTGGCCGTGTGCACCTGGCCGAACCCGAACGGGATCAGCCGCAACCGGCCCGCGCCACCGGCGGCGGCGAGCATCGCGTCGTACTCGGTCTGCCAGCCGGACGTCACGTCCCGCGACGAGTTGGCCTGCCCGTCGGTGAGCATGAAGACCATCGTGTCGGTGTGCGGGCCGAGAGCCGGCAGGTCGGCCCGCAGCGCGGCGGCGAGCCGGTCGAACGCCGCCGCGAACGAGGTGGGCCCGCTCGCCGTCAGCTCGGGTACGGCGGTCGTCGAGTGCAGCCGGGTCAGCGGCAGGTCGACGGTGGCGTCGGCGGCGAAGGAGACCAGGCAGATCCGGGTCTGGTGCCGGATGGTCGGGTCACGGGAGAGGCTGGCGAGCAGGTCCCGGATGACCTCGTTGACGACGGTGATCGCGGTGACCGGCCCGGCGGTGTGCGCCATCGACGCGGACCGGTCGGCCAGGATGTAGATCGGGAAGACCGGCATCTCAGTTTCCCTCCGGCGCGAGCAGCGCGTACCCCGGGGTGAGGTCGCCGCCGGACATCCGGGGCAGCCGCACCACCTGGAGCACGTGCCCGTTGGCCTGGGGATGGCCGGACAGCACCGAACATCGCGCCAGATCGATGTACTTGCGGAAGCTCGGGTCGTCACGGCGGAACAGGTCGGCCTGCACGTCACTGCCGTTCTCGATCAGAACCTTCATCGTGTACGCGGTGAGCGCACCCAGCAGATCACGCCACAGTGAACCGTGCCGCGCCGACGGCAGGTACACCGACGAGACCGCCTCGTGGGTCGCCACCGCCCACCGGTCGGCCGGCTCCGCCCGCAGACCGTCGCGGATGGTGAGCAGGCGCAGCCGGGCCACCCACCCGGGCACCCGCTGCGTGGCGGGCCGGCCGGGTTCGATGAGCACCACCTCGGCGAGCCCGCCGAGCAGCATCGCGGCGGTGTCGGCGAGCCCGCCGACCGTACCGGCGGCACCGTCGCCGTCCGTGGGGGCAACCGTCCGCAAGCCGGTGAGCAGGGTGGTCTCGCCGGCGCGCAGCGTCGGGAACTCGTAGCCGGCCGAGGCGGTGAACGCGGCCGGGCGGACACTGTCGACGCTGCCGGCCGCGGTCCACTCGGCGGCCAGCCGGGCCGCCATCGACCGGGTCAACGGGTCGGCCTCGGCGAGCAGGCCGATCAGCGGGGCGACCGCGCCGTCGCGGCGACCGGTGAACCCGGCGGCCGCGACCGGCCGGCCGAGCACCTCGCTGAGGTCCCGGGCCAGGTCGTCGGCAAGCGGTTCAGCGCTTGCCATTGAACGGGTCCTTCTCCTCGTCGAAGTGCGACGGCGAGTTGAGCTGCCGCTGGAACACGGTGCCCTCGTCCGCGGTCAGCAGGTCCTCCAGCCGTTCGACGGTCTGCGGCAGCGGCCGCTTCTCATGCGTTCGCAGCGCGCCCGCCTCGTCCACCGACAGCCAGTGATGCCCGGACGGTATCTCCAGGAGCAGGTCGAACCGTCGATCCGGATCCCCGTCCGGGTCACCCGTGGCCGGGGTGGCCGCGTACAGCAGCCGGCCGTCGACGGCCAGCACGGTGCCGCCGGGGCTGACCGGGGTGCCCGCGCGCATCAGGTAGTCGCCGGGGTCCAGATCCAGGACCCCGATGCCGGCGTTGACCACGTCCAGGCACAGGTCACGGACGAGCACCCGGTCCCGGACCAGGTCGGCCGGCGCGTCCGCGGCCAGGGCGACCGGTTCACCGTCGAGCACCGGTCGCGGGGTTCCCCGGCCGATCTGCAGGGTGATCCGTTCCTCCTGGTCGATCTCGAAGCGCATGCCGATCTTCCGCGCGGCCAGCTCGGTGGCGAGCTGGTGGGGCAGGTCGTCCTCGGCCCACACCGTCAGGGCGGTGCCGGTGCCGCTGTGCTGGTCGGCGTCCTCGCCCGGGCTCACGTCGAAGCGGTGCACCAGGATGTGCGGGATCAGCGAGTAGGAACCGCTGACGGCATAGGCGGCCGAGCCGTGACCGGTCAGCGCGTCGCCGCGCCGGAAGATCGGCTCCGACCAGTCCGCGCCCTCGGCGTCGTGCTGGACGAAGAAGTCGGCGGCCAGGTTGGTGTGCAGCCGGGACACGTCCACACCGAAGTAGGAGCGCCCGTTGAGCAGCCCGGCGACCACCTTGGCGTCCTCCGGGTGCGGGCTGAACCGGCTGACCGCGTTGAGGTACATGCCGCCGAGCACCGTGCCGACCTTGCAGTAGGTCTCGTCGAAGTGCAGTTCGAAACCCGGGTCCAGGCCGTCGCCGGCGAACCGTTCCCGCAGCGCGTCCTCGAGCCGCAGCCGCAGGGCGGTGCCCAGCATCGAGCCGCCGGACAGCAGCACCGCGTCGACCGACTGCTCGGCGTACGGCGTCCTGGCGCCCTTCGGCCGCAGCGTGTGCAGCCCGCCGGCGGCGATGCCGGTGGCCAGTGCGGCCACCCGCAGCGCCACGTCGTCGATCATCGCGGCCAGGTCCTCGGCGGTCACGGTGATCCGCCGGTCGGCCGTGCCGTCGCCGTGCCCCTTGCCGAGCTTCTCGGCCGCCACGTGCACGGTGTTCCGGTCACCACCCGCACCGGTGCCGAAGACGACGTCGACCCGGCGCGGCTCCTCGTCGCGCAGTCCGATCCGCTTGACCTGTTCGGCCGCCTTCCACAGCGTCTCGAAGGCGGTCCGGCGTTCGGCGCCGATCTGCTCCTCCACACCCGCGAACGTGGTGGCGCTGTCCGGCAGCCCGTACCGCTGCTTGAGCAGCGTGTAGATGGACAGGGTCAGCAGGTCGCCGCCGAGATGCAGCCGGCCGCCGGAGGCGATCACCTGCGGCTGGAGCCGGTAGTAGCGGCCCGGGCTGTCGTTTCCGGCGCCGGCCGGGCCGACGTCCGCGACCGCCACCTTGACCAGCGCGCAGTCGGTGGTGCCGCCGCCGACGTCGATCACCAGCAGGTTCTCGTGCCATTCCCGGGCGGCGTCCCAGGTCCGCGGCTCGTCCCAGGCCCGGAAACCCTGCGGGCAGCGGGCGTGCAGACGGAACGCCTCGACGCCGAGGACGGCGTCGTTGCCGAACCGTTTGAGCAGGTAGAAGCTGGCCGCGGCGGCCGCCTCGTCGATGCGCATGTCGACCTGCGACGCGATCTGGTCCTTCTCCAGCAGTTCGAGAAGCGCGTCGCGGCGGTCCGGTGGCAGCCGGGTCGGGAACGTGACGCTGAGCCACCGGGGCCCGGCCGGAAGGTCGAGCTCCTCGACGACCAGTTCCAGGAATCTCCGGTAGATCCGCGGGAACAGGTCACGGCCGGTCATCCCGGTTCCCGGCACCTCCCGGTCGAGGTCGGCGAGATACCGCTTGCTGCCCCGGATCCGCGCCGCGTCGCCGACCGTCTCCCCGGCGAACCCGACGACCCCGTCGGTGACGACGATGTCGCTGCTCACCGCACGGGTGGCGGCGAGGTGGTTACGGGCCAGCGGCGGCCAGCCGAGCACCTCGCGCCACGCGCGCGCCCGTACCGTGGGATCGAAGTCGGTCTTGGCCTCGATCTGCAGGGCCGGGTCGCTGTCGGTGTCGTAGGTGAAGGCGCCCACCTCGGCCGCCCGCCGCAGGGCCTCCTCCGGCAACTGCCGGGGGCGGTAGAAGACCGAGCGGAGATCGTGCACGCCGCCGACGGTGCGGGTGCTGCCGAAGTCGACCGTCGCCGCGACGCCCACGACGGCACGGTCCGGCGCGGTGGCCGGGTCCTCGGGTGTTTCCGGGTGGGTCATCACCGGCTCCTTGATATCGGTCGGGTCGAGGCGGAAGGCGGCGCGGGACAGCGGCGGAACACCGCGACAGCCCGGCTGACGGGTGCGGTGGTAGACGACGAGGATCGGTTCAGCCGGGACGCCCGGCCAGGGGGTCAGGTCCAGCCGGCCGGCGCGCCCGCCCACGTCGACGGCCGGCACGAACCGGGTGGTGGAGACCGTCGCCGCGCCGTCGAGCAGGTCGACCCGTTCCACGCTGCCGGGAATCGTCCCCGGGCGCAGGACGAGCCGGGCCACCGCGGCGGAACGGTGCAGTTCCGGGCCCGGCGGCTCGGCGCTCATGTCGCCGCCGACCTCACGACCATCCGGCGCAGCGAGGCTCGAACCTGGCTGAGCTGACGCTGCACGGTGGGGGTGGTGTCCCGGACGACCGGCTTGTTCAGTGCGCTGTGCACCTCGGTACGGGCGAGTTCGGTCGCCGGTTTGAGCCTCTCGATGATCATCCGCGCCAGCAGCAGCGCCAGCTCGTCACGGACCCTGGCGACCTGCTGGAAGGTGAAACTCGACGGGGCCGGGGCACGGCCGTCACCGAGGTCCACCCGCCGGCTGTCGGTCAGGACCCGGAACAGTCCCCGCGACAGCTCCACGAAACGGCCGGCCGGGTCGCCGGCCGTCGGCTCCACCCGCGTCCCGCTGAGCCGCTTGGCGTCGGCGCCCACCGCGTCGAGGTACGGCTGCGCCCAGTCCCGCAGAACCTCGTCCATCTCGGCGGTCGCGTCACGGATCGCGGCGCCGGCGATCTCACCCAGGTCGATGGCCGCGAGCACGGCGCGAACCTCCTCCAACGGCACCCGCAGCGAGCCGTCGGCCCGGAACGACCGGCGGATCGTCTCCCAGTCCGGGCAGTCGTAGATCGCCGTGACGGCGCACTCCTCGGCGACGCGGCGCAGGTCGTAGACCGGTTCGGGGTCCTTCTCCGACCGGTCCAGCAGGACCACCACATCGCCGGTCACCGGCGCGGTGTCCCCCGCGAGCACCTGCCCGATCAGCTCGTCGGCGCGGGCCAGCAGCCGCTGCTCCTCCAGCTCGTCGATCCGCGCGTCGCCGGGATCGGCGAGTTCCTCGATCACCTCGCGCAGACGCCGGGCGCCGCCGTCGGTCAGGGCCGCCTCGACGGCCGCACGGAACTCGCCGGCGGTCGCGCCCGGGTCGCCCCAGCCGGCCGCGGCCCACGCCTCCCGTTTCGCCCGCGCCTCGGGCCAGCCGAGATTCTCCGGGTCGAACTCCAGCCAGGACGCCTCGTCGGCGAACGCCCACATGCCACTGACCGCCGCGACCCTGGCCCGCCGGGAGCCGATCCGCCACTCGGCGAGACACTCCGCGACGGCCTCCTCGATGGCCCGCACCTCGTTGGGGTGTTCCGGCTGCTCCACCCGGTCGATCTTGGTGGCGACGAACACGCAGTTGGGCGAGCCGCGCAACACCGGCGGGGTGAACGCCGAACCGCCGGTGACCGCCACGATGTTCAGCGCGATGTGGGCCAGTTCCTGCTGCCGGTCCCGGAACAGGTTCTCCAGCGCCCGGCCCTCGCCGGTGCCGGGCAGGTCCACGAGGGTCACCGCCCGGCCCCTGGCCCAGGACAGGTCCCAGACCTCGGCCGGGACCGGCACGTCGATCGCGATCCGCTGGATCAGCGGAGCGCCGAGCCCGCCGATCCGGTCGCCGCCGGCCTTCTCGCAGGCGGCCAGGAAGGTGTCCAGATCGTGCCGGGTCCCAAACCCGAACAGCTCCGCACTGTGCAGCATCCCGGCCAGGATCGGCTGATTGCGGTGCTCCACGGTGGCCAGCTCGGCCAGCGTCCGCGTGTCGTCCACGCCGAGGCCGAGCAGCTCACGGGCCCGCCCGGCGGCCTCGGTCTCGGTGAGCATCTGCACGCTGCCGGGCCCGGCCGCCTCGTCGCCCTGGAGCAGCCGCAATTCGGTCGGGGCGGCGGTGACCGGCCCCAGCCCGACCCGCAACACCGACCGGCGGCCCAGCAGCAACGCCAAGGTGGTGGACTTCATCGACGCCACCGCCCCGGCGGCGACGATCCGGATCTCGCCGCGCCGGATCCGGGCGATCCGGTCGACGATGTCTCTCAGCTCCGCGACCGCGTCCCGTGAATCGCCCCGGAGCCCGGCGACATCACATTTCGCCAGATCCTGGATCGCTTTGTTTATCGAGGATTCCTTACCGCCGGATCTGATCATTCCGCTGGCCGCCCCATTTCACCAGTCGCGGTTACTGAGTCTGGAAGCTATCGGCACCCCGGAGCGGCGCACAACGTGCCGGGAACAGGCTCGCCCTATCGGGTAGCCTCCTCGCCGACACGGCCGAGCAGCGCTCCGTCCGATGTGGTCCGAAAATGAACTGATCAGATCGCAGCCGCCCGGGTCCACTCCGGAAATCGTCCCCGGACGGCTCGGTCATCGGCCGGTCCGAACTATTCCTTGATCGCATGTTCGCGGGTAACAACGGCCCCCGTCGGCTCACGGCCCGACATTCCCACGGGCGCGCGGCGCGCGTACCGATGAGTTCGGGGTCGATCGTCGGTCTACCCCGGTGAAGCTTCGACTCCGGAGGTAACCATGACCGACATCAAGCCCGGCCATCCGGCCGTCGCCGACCTGGCCACCTGGCAGGCCGCGCGCGACGCGCTGCTGGTCCGCGAGAAGGCACACACCCGGGAGGGCGACGCCATCGCGGCGGCCCGCCGCCGGCTTCCGATGGTGGAATTCGACGGTACGGTCGAGGTGACCGGCCCCGACGGACCCGTGCCGTTCATCGATCTGTTCCAGGGCCGCGACGAGCTCGTCGTGTACAAACACATGTGGTACGACGGCGCGCCGCACCAGGGGCAGTGCGAAGGCTGCACCAACGCCGCCTGGCATCTGCGGGACGCGGCCTACCTCAACGCGCGCGGGGTCTCGTTCGCGGTGGTGACCACCGGGCGGTGGCCGGAGGTGGCGGCGTACACCGCGTTCATGGGCTACACGCAGCCGTGGTATTCGGTGCGCGGGGTGGACGGCCCGGCCGGCGGGGACATGGGCGTTCTCGCCACCTACCTGCGCGTCGGCGACCGCACGTTTCTCACCTACTCCACCACCGGGCGCGGCAACGAGGCGCTGAATCCGACGTTCGCGCTGCTCGACATGACCGCCTACGGGCGCGGCGAGGAGTGGGAGGACCAGCCCGACGGCCGTCCCGAAGGGCGCCATCCGTGCTGGTACTGGCGCACGGAGGCGGACGGCTCCCCGTCCTGGGGTCCGGCGAGCCGGCCCGTGCCGCAGTGGACCCGGCCCGGCGTGACCGTGGCGGCCACCCTCGGCCGTGACGGCCACTGCCACTGAGTCCCCCGGCGTCCACATAGGCGCGGGTGAGGTTGTGGCGATCGCACACGTTACGGCCCGGTTAACCGGATCGTAACGTCTGCGACCATGAATCCCCGCAGATTGGGGTCGGCGCTGCTCGCCGCGGCGCTGACCCTCACCGGTCTCGTCCTGTCGCCGTTCTCCCCCGCGAACGCGGCCGCCACCCTCACCCAGGTCTCGTCGTTCGGCAGCAACCCGGGCGCGTTGCGTATGTACTCGTACGTGCCGACCGGGTTGCCCGCCGGCCGCCCGCTCGTGGTGGCGCTGCACGGCTGCACCCAGAGCGCCACCGACTACTACGGTCACTCCGGCTGGCCCAAGTACGCCGACCTCTACCGGGCGGCCGTCGTGTTCCCCGAACAGACGTCGTCGAACAACGCGCTGTCCTGCTTCAACTGGTTCACCGCCGGCGACATCGGCCGCGGCCGGGGCGAGGCGCTGTCGATCAGACAGATGGTCGATCACGCGATCACGGCGTACGGCTCGGATCCCGGCCGGGTCTACGTCACCGGGCTCTCCGCGGGCGGCGCGATGACCGCGGTGATGCTGGCCGCCTACCCGGACGTGTTCGCCGGTGGCGCGGTGGTCGCCGGGCTGCCCTACGACTGCGGCACCATCTGCCAGTACCAGGCCCAGTCGAAGACCCCGAAACAGTGGGGTGACCTGGTCCGCGCCGCCCATCCCGGGTACACCGGACCGTGGCCGCGGATCGGCGTCTGGTACGGCACCGCCGACACCACCGTGGTCCCGGCGAACGCCACCGAACTGCGTGACCAGTGGACCAACGTGTGGGGCGTTCCGCAGACCGCGACCTCGACGGCGGCGCTGCCCGGCGGCACCACGGTCGAGTACTACCGGGACGCCGTCGCGCTCTACCGGGTGCCTGGACTCGGGCACGGCACCCCGGTCGCGCCGGGCGGCGCCGAGAACCAGTGCGGCACGACCGGCTCGTACTATCTCGCCTCGGTCTGCTCGTCGTACTACATCGCCCAGTCGTGGGGCCTGTCCGGTGGCGCCACGCCGCCGTCGCCCACGCCGCCGTCGCCCACACCGTCGTCGCAGCCGTGTTTCACCGCCAGCAACTATGCGCACACAGTCGCCGGGCGGGCTACGCGGTCCGGTGGCAGCACGTTCGCCAACGGGTCGGGCCAGGCGATGGGCCTGTGGAACACCTTCATCGTTCACACCTTGCGCCAGACCGGCCCGAACCATTACGTGATCGCCGACGGTCAATGTTGATGTGACGACACGTTCACCGGCCAGGGCGTGCCCGCGCCCCCGCCCTGGCCGGGCTCACCGAATTCGCGTTGCCCGGCGGCCTGCCCCGACGGGAGGATGCGGTCATGATCGAGCCCGCCAACGTCCTGCTGTCCGGCATCGTCGGCTCCACCGCCTACGGCCTGGCCGGCCCCGGGTCCGACATCGACCGGCTCGGTGTGTTCGCCGCCCCGACCACCGCCTTCCACGGACTCGCCTTCCCCGCGGACTCCGTGGTGTCGAGCAAGCCGGACGCCACCTTCCATGAGGCCCGCAGGTATGCCAACCTCGCGCTCGGCGGCAACCCCACGGTGTCCGAACTGATGTGGCTGCCCGAAGACCTGTACGAGACACGGCATCCGCTCGGTGACGACCTGATCGGCATCCGCACCGCCTTCCTGTCGGCGAAACGCGTCCGGGACTCCTATCTCGGGTACGCCACCCAGCAGTTCAAACGGCTCGAAGCCCGCGGCGACGGCTCGTTCTCCGCCGACACCCGCAAACGCACCGCGAAACACGCCCGGCATCTGCTGCGCCTGTGCGCGCAGGGGCTCGACCTGTACGTCACCGGCCATCTCCGGCTCCGCCTCGACGATCCGCAGCGCTTCCTGGAGTTCGGTGAACGGGTCGCCGCCGGTGACGTGGACCTGGCTCGCCGGATGATGGCCGACTACGAGTCCCGTTTCGACACCGCACCGGCGGCCCTGCCCAGCGAGCCGGACCGGCCGGCCGTGGAGTCGTGGCTACACCGCGTGCGAGCCCGCTTCTTCGAAGCCACGTGATCCCCCGGCTGGTCGTGAGTGCTGTCCCCAGCGCCCCGACACAACTCCACGACCAGCCGAAACCCATCAGCCGGCTGTCAGTGGGCGCTCGCGGAGGCCGGCCGGGCGTCGAGCAGGCTGCCGATGGCCGGCAGGGCGCTCTCGTCACCGGCGATCCACCAGCGTGGGGCGTCGAGGTCGGCCGCGAACCGGCCGCCCGGCCCGCCGAGCGCGACCCGGTCGCCGATCCCGTCGAGCGCCGGGTTCCCGCCGCCCTCGCTCATTTCGGTTATCTGGTGAGCGCCGCCGACACCACTGAGCATGTCCGTCCCCGAATTCGTCCGCGCCGCGCAGCGGGGCGACCGTGCCGCCTTCGAGCGGCTGGTCGCCGACCACCTCACCCTCGTCCGCGATGTCGTCGGCCGGGCGCTCAACGGCCATCCCGACGTCGACGACGTCGTCCAGGAGACGCTCCTGCTGGTGATGCGGGATCTGCCCGCGCTGCGCGACCCGGAACGGTTCCGTCCCTGGTTGCTGGCGATCGCGCACCGGCAGGTCCGCGTACACCTGCGGGCGCGGCGCCGGTGGCTCGGGCGGCATCGCGGCGCCCCTGGCGATCTACCCGATCCGGGCAGCGATTTCGCTGCCCGCACGGTCGCCGAACTCGTGCTCGCCGGTCAGCGCCGGGAGGTGGCCGAGGCGTCCCGCTGGCTCGGCGACGACGACCGGCGGTTGCTGGCCCTGTGGTGGCGGGAGGCGGCCGGGGAGATCACCCGGGCCCAGCTGGCCGCCGCGCTGAACACCACCGGCGGCCACACCGCGGTCCGGATCAAGCGGATGCGCCACCAGCTCGACGCGGCCCGCGTGGTGGTCCGGGCGCTGCACGCGGGGACGTGCGCGGAGCTGACCGCCACGATCGCGGGCTGGGACGGCACGCCCGGACCGCTGTGGCGCAAACGGCTGGTGCGGCACACTCGCGCCTGCGCACGCTGTGCCCCGTACCGGAAAGGTCTGATCGCTCCGGAGAATCTGCTGTTCGGGCTGGTCGCCGCGGTCGGGGCGGCATCGGCCCGGATCACCGCGACGCTGAAGCCGGTCAAGCTGGTCGCGGCGGCCACGGCCGCGTCGGTGGTCGCCGCCGGAGCCTTCTCGTACGCCGTGCGCACCGAGAAGCAGGAGCCGCCGCGGCCGCCCGCCGCCACCATCGTGGCCGCTCCGGACGGCGCCGCCGACGGGGACGGCACCCTGGCCCGGCCCTACACGCTGGCCCGCGCGGTCGAGACGGTGCGGCCGGGGCAGACGATCGCGCTGCGTGGCGGGATCTACCGGCTCACCGCGCCGATCGTCATCACCACCAGCGGCGACGCCGGTCACCGGATCACGCTCGCCGGCCGTCCGGGCGAACGGCCGGTGCTGGACGCGTCCGCGCTGCCGGACGACAAGTGGGCGGTCACCCACGAAGCCGACTTCTGGACGGTACGCGAGCTGGAGGTCACCGGGTCGCGCAGCCACGCGTACGTCTGCGTCGCCTGTGCGAACAACGTGTTCCAACGGCTCACCCTGCACGGCAACGTGCGCGGCGGGCTGACGCTGCGCGACCCGGGCACGGTGGCCAACCAGATTCTGGACAGCGACTTCTTCGACAACCAGGGCATCGGGCTGGGCGTGAAGTTCGGATCCGGCGGCGGCAACCAGGTCCGCGGCAACCGCGCCTACCGCAACGGTGACAACGGCTTCGACCTCGGTGACTTCGCGAGCCCGGTGACGATGGACACGAACTGGTCGTACGCCAACGGGGTCAACGGTTTCGCGCTCGGCGGCGGTGATCCGGCGCCCCGAGCGGCGCACGTGGTCCGCAACAACGCGGCGTGGGGGAATCAACAGCACGGATTCTCCGATGACGAGAACACCGCGTTCATGCGCCTGACCGCCAACACGGCCTGGCGCAACGGCGCGACCGGTTTCTCGATGCCGTCCGGTGTGGTGCGACTGCGCTCGAACGTGGCGGCCGGCAACCGTACCCCCGCCGATCTCGCGCCACAGACCGCCGCCGCGGGCAACAGCTGGCGCCCGGTCTTCCGGTCCACCGACCCGGCTTCGGCCGAAGGGCCGCGCCGTGCCGACGGCAGCCTCCCGGCGACGTCGTTCCTCGTCAGCCGCACCGGGGACGGATCCACGATGCGTACCTCGTGAGTTGCTTTTCAAAATTCTGTAATCCTGAGGCATCAGCGTGCACCTATAGGTCATGGGCCGAGCATGTGCGCAGGTCAGGGCAGGTTTATAAGCGAAATCAGATATTTACAAGAGTTAATCGCAGCGGTATCAATGAACCGGTTCAGCAATCCCCGTCCCTCTGAGGAGAGTCGTTCATGCGACGAGCAATCCCCCTCTTCTTAGCCGTGCCGGCCGTCGTGGTCGGCCTGTTCGCGCTACCGTCCGAGGCGGCCGTCACGCCGGTCGCCGGCGGCGTCTACACGCTCGCCTCCGGATCCAGCGGCAAATGTGTCCAGGTCGCCGGCACCGCCAACGGTGGACTGCTGACCCAGGCGGCGTGCAGCACGTCCAACACCAGCCAGCTCTTCACCGCCGTGGCGCAGAACGGCGCGTTCGGGTTCACCAACAGCGCCAGCGGCAAGTGCGTGGACGTGCCCTACTCGGACACCACCGCCGGGGTTCAGCTGTGGCAGTGGACCTGCGGCGCCAGCGCCAACCAGACCTGGTCACTGACCGCGTCCACGGCCGCACCCGGCAAATACCTCATCAAGAGCGCGTCGAACGGCCTGTGCGTCAGCAACAAGGACGGCTCCACCGCCGGCAACAACCCGATCGTGCAGGAAGCGTGCTCCGACATCGCCCGCATGCAGTGGTCGTTCAACCAGGTCTCCGGCGGCGGAACCACCACCGCGACCGTGGCGGCCGACGGCACCGGCACCTACCGGACCGTGCAGGCCGCCATCGACGCGGTGCCGGCGAACAACACCACCCGCCGGGTGATCACCATCAAGCCGGGCACCTACCGGGAGATCGTCACCATCCCGGCGAACAAGCCGTACATCACGTTGCAGGGCCTCGGCACCTCCAACGCGCAGACGACGATCGTCAACAACCGCGACGCCGGACACTACGGGCTCGGCGGCAGCGGGACGGTCCAGGCGTACGGCAAGGAACTGACCGTCACGAACCTGACCATCACCAACGACTACGACGAGAACACCTACGAGACCGGTGACCAGGCGCTCGCCCTCTACCTGGACGCCGACCGGGCCCGGTTCGACAACGTACGGCTGCTCGGCGACCAGGACACCTTCCTGGTCGACAACAACGCCCGGACCTACTTCACCAACTCGTACGTCGAGGGCACCGTCGACTTCATCTTCGGCGCCGGGATCGCGGTGTTCAGCAACAGCCGCATCCACGAGAAGCGCTCCACCGGCGGGCCGCTGACCGCGGCCAGCACACCGGCCGAGAAGACGTACGGCTTCCTGTTCTACAAGTGCACCATCACCGGAACCGGCACCAACAACACCACGCTCGGCCGGCCCTGGCGGCAGGGCGCCCAGGTGCTGTTCCGCGAATCGAACCTGTCGAACACCATCCGCACCGCCCAGCCGTGGACCGACATGTCCACCAACACCTGGCAGAACGCCCGGTTCACCGAATACCGGAACACCGGAGCCGGCGCGACGACCAACAGCAACCGGCCGCAGCTGAGCGACTCGCAGGCGGCCAACTACACCCCGCAGAAATATCTGGCCGGCGCCGACGGCTGGAACCCGGTCGGCTGAGAGGGATGACGATCATGTTCAAGAGGAAACTCATCGCCGCGGCCGTGCTGGCCGTCGCCGTACCCACCGCGATCGTCGTCGCGACACTGCCGTCCGAGGCGGCCGTCGTCCCGGTCGCCGGCGGCGTCTACACGCTCGCCTCCGGATCCAGCGGCAAATGCGTCCAGGTCGCCGGCACCGCCAACGGTGGACTGCTGACCCAGGCGGCGTGCAGCACGTCCAACACCAGCCAGCTGTTCGGCGCGGCGGCGCAGAACGGTGCGTTCGGGTTCACCAACAGCGCCAGCGGCAAGTGCGTGGACGTGCCCTACTCGGACACCACCGCCGGGGTTCAGCTGTGGCAGTGGACCTGCGGCGCCAGCGCCAACCAGACCTGGTCCCTGACCGCATCCACGGCCGCACCCGGCAAATACCTCATCAAGAGCGCGTCGAACGGCCTGTGCGTCAGCAACAAGGACGGCTCCACCGCCGGCAACAACCCGATCGTGCAGGAAGCCTGCTCCGACATCGCCCGCATGCAGTGGTCGTTCACCGCCGTCGGCTCCACACCCGGATCGTGGTCGAACACCGCGGACGGATTCGCGCAAGGCACCACCGGTGGGGCGGGCGGCACCGCCGTCACCGTGTCCACCTTCGCCGACCTGGTGAAGTACGCGACCGCGTCGACGGCACACGTCATCCGCGTCTCCGGGACGATCACGGTGACCCCGTACGGTCACGAGATCCCGATCACGTCCAACAAGACGATCGTCGGGCTCGGCACCACCGGCCGGATCAAGAACGGCGGCTTCTTCCTCGGCGCCGGCGTCCGCAACGTCATCATCCGGAACCTCACCATCGGCGACACCGCGATGGCGTCCGACGACCCGGACGACAAGGACTTCGACTACGACGGCATCCAGATGGACACCGCGTCGAACGTATGGATCGACCACAACACGTTCACCAACATCAACGATGGATACATTGACAGCCGCAAGGACAGCACCAACATCACCGTGTCGTGGAACCGGATGGGCGACCACAACAAGACGTTCGGCATCGGCTGGACGACCAACGTGACCGCGCGGATGACGATCCACCACAACTGGATCTACAACTCCAACCAGCGCAACCCCAGCGCGGACAACCTCCAGTACGCGCACCTCTACAACAACTACCTGAACAACGTCACCTCGTACGGCAACTACGCGCGCGGCGCCACCAAGATGGTGATCGAGAACAGCTACTTCGACAAGGTCAACAACCCGTACTACCCGGACACCGCGACCGGCGCCCAACTGCGCCAGAGCGGGAGCACGGTGGTCAACTCCACCGGCCGTAAGGAGACCTCGGGTTCAGCCTTCACCCCGGGCAGCTTCTACTCCTACACCCTCACCCCGACCGCCGACGTACCCAGCGTGGTCAAGGCCTCCTCCGGCCCTCAGGCAGGCATCGTCATGTGACCCCCGGCCGCGCCCCGCCCCGGGGCGCCCCGCCCCGGCCCCGCCCCCCCCCCCCGCGCGGCCCCCCCCCATACCGCCACGAAACCCACCCGCCACGCCCGACCGTGTCCAGCCCGCCGGGGGGTGCCTCAGCGCTGTCGAAACCACCCCAGCCCCAGCCGAGCAATCCGGCGGCGCCCCTCACTGGCCACCCGTGCGTGTGCTCGACCACGCCACCGGCGCAGTCCGCCACCCTGACCAAGGAGGAGGACGCCGAATTCTGGGAATGGGCGTACGTGGAGGTCCTGCGGCATACCGGGATCCGCGTCGAGGAACTGGTGGAGCTGACCATTGGAGCGTGCGCCAGTACCAACGCGCCAACGGTGAAGTGATCGCGCTGCTGGTGATCGCACCGTCGAAGACCAACCGGGAACGGGCGCCATCCCCATGTCGGCCGAGCTGTTCCACGTCATCGCCGTAATCATCCGGCGCCTGACCGAGCACAGGCCGGTCCTGGCGCTGCCGCGCTACGACGGCCATGAAGCCGAAGGCTGGATCGGTGAGATCGAGGACATCGACCTCACCCTGCGGTTCCTGGCCGACAAGCAGCAGCAATCCGTGCGGCTGCGGAAGATCACCAGCACGGTGGAGTTCGGTATGCCCACCCTGCCGCCGCCGGTCAGCTTCGAGGGGCATACATGATGACGGCCACCCCGACCAGGCAGACGGCCGCGCCGATGACGTCGTAGCGGTCGGGCCGGAACTTGTCGACCAACATCGCCCAGCCCAGCGATCCAGCGACGAACACGCCGCCGTAGGCGGCGAGGATCCGGCCGAAGTTTGCATCAGCCTGCAGGGTGGCGACGAAGCCGTAGGCACCGAGCGCGGCGATGCCGGCGCCGATCCACCACACGCCCTTGTGTTCGCGGACACCTTGCCAGATCAGCCAGGCCCCGCCGATCTCGGCGAGCGCGGCCAGGGCGAACAGCAGGATGGACCGGATGATCGTCACCGGCGTATGCCACCACACTGTCCGGGTGCGGCACCGTTCGGGTGCCGCACCCGGGCGCCGTTCAGCAGCCGCATCCGCTGCTGCCGCACGCGCAGCCAGCCCCGGACGCTGCGGCTCGTTGGACGGTTCGGCGCCGGTGCAGCCACCACATCCCCAATGCCAGGACGGCCAGGCCGGTGGCGACGACGAGCAAGGTCTTCTCCAGGATCGCCGCGCCGGCGCCGGTGAGAACGCCGGCGGCGATGAGGACCGGCAGGGCGCAGCAGGCGGCGCAGGCCAATGCGGCGAGCCCGCCGGTGACTTTGCTGCGCCGTGGTGGCGCGTTGTCGATTCCCGGCATCGGGTGCCCGGTGGGGCTGGGTGACGGCAAGGGCTGGCTCATGCAAAGTCTCCGGAGGGTCGTGTGGTTCCGATGGTCAGATACGGGATCGGGCAGTCGGTGCACGTGCAGTTGGTGAGGCTGTCGCAGCGGGCGTCGACGACCTCGGTGAGCGAGGCACGGATGGTGGTGAGGTCGGCGATCTTCTGGTCGATCTCGGCGATCTTGCCGATAGCTCGCTCGCGCAGGTCCGGGCTCGGGTGCCGGCGCCGGCCCGCGTCGAGCAGATCGGCGACCTCGTCGAGGGTGAAACCCAGCCGCTGCGCCGCCTTGATCACCTGAAGAAGGGCGACGGTGTCGGGTGGGTAGAGCCGGTGTCCGCCGTTCGAGCGATGCGGTTCGGCCAGCAGGCCGCGGCGTTCGTAGTAGCGCAGGGTCTGGATGTTGACGCCGGCCAGTTCGGCGACCTCGCTGGTGCGCAGCTCGGTCCGCTTCGCTGCGCTCACCGGGTCATCCTTGGAGCGGTCCGGCTGCCCTCGAAGGGCAGCCCCGCAGCGGCCCAGTCCATCTTGCCGCCTTCGTAGACCCGCACGTCGCGGTAGCCGAGCCGACCGAATGCGGCGGCGGCGACCTTGGACCGGCCGCACGACGGGCCGGAACAGTAGGTGACCACCGTCCCGGCCGAGTCCGAAGCGAGCTGGGCGGCCAGTTCGGCGGTGAGGTCACTGGGCAGGTTCACCGCGCCCGGCAGGTGTTCCGCGTCGTAGTGCGGCTCAGGTAGCGCCTCGACAAGGGTGACGCTGCCCGCGTCGAGCAGGGCGCGCAGGTCGTCACGGCTGATGCGCTGCATCGTTGACCCCCGTGTCTGGCAGGCCGACGACCGCGGCGAGCATGCCTGCGGCTTCGCCGGGCATGCGGACCTCCAGCCGCAGCCCGGCGCCGTCGACGATGAGCGTGTAGCTGCCGAACGAGCAGCACCGGTACTCTGCGGCGGCCAACCGGCCCAGGCTGGCGGCGAGTTCGACGTCGAACGGGAACCGCAACGCCACACCGTCAGGCGTATCCGGGAGCGGGTCGCGGCGTTCCACGCGCGCGAGGGCCTGCTGCCACACGCCGATCCGATCGTGGGCGTCGCCGCCGTCGGCGACGAGGTCACAGGCAAGTGCCGCCTCGCTGGAGGTGGCATCGTGCGGGAAATGGTAGGTCGTGCCAGCGGCGGCCAGCGCGGTGGCGCAGCCGCAGCCGTCCCCGCAGGGCCCGTCGTGCGCCGCGGTGGTCAGGGCGGCCGATACGGCCTGCAGCCGGGCCGCGTCCTCCGACAGCGACGCACTACCGCCGATCTCCGTCGCCCAGGCGGCGGTACCCGGACCGGCTGCGACGGCCTGCCGGTTCCGCTCGGCGATATCGGCCTGCACCTGGTCGAGCCGGGCGGTGACCGCAGCGGCCAGGCGATGCTGTGTGCTGGTGCACTCGCCGTCGCGCCAACCGGCGGCCAGCGTGGCAAGTGTGTCGGCGTCGAGGCCAAGGTCCTCGGCGCCGGCCAGCGCCCGCACAGTAGTGACCTCGGCGGGCGGGTACCCGAGCCGGCCGCCGTCACGGCGGGCCGGCGGCAGCAGCCCAGCCTCGGCGTATTGCCGCAGCCGAGGCGCGGGCACCCCGGACTCGGCAGACAGCTCAGTGAGATTCAGCAGGCCGGCGGTCATGACGTCGCCCCCGCCGAGACGGCGCGAGCCCGCTGGGTAAGAGAGGCCAGTACGTCAGCGTGCGCGGCCGGGACCTCGATGTCGAGCACCACCGCCTCGCCGTCGGCCGCCGGTGCCCCGGTGGTGGTGAAGGTGAAGAACGAGCAACACCCAGTCTCCCGCGCGGCCAGATCCCGCACCCGGTCCGCCAACCCGTCCGGGCCGGTCAGGTGCAGCCGGGCGTGGGTGGCGCCGATCGGGTCGACCCGGCGCACGGCCGTCGCGAACAGGTCGTCGAACTCGGCCAGCCGCAACGGCCGCTCGGCCGTGGGCAGCGTGCACGCATCCGGAACGTCAAACGACATCACAGGCTCCCTCGAGCAACTGGTTCGGGCACCGGTGCGGCGCCGTCCACTCGACGGTAAACCTGTACCTAGGTACGGGATGCAACCCCGCCAGTGCTGCCTCAAGCCTCTGAAACAGCGCTCACCACCAGCCGGGGGCCGGAACGACATGCCTGGCGGCGGCTCACCGGCCGAGGACTGCTCCGCCGTTCAGGCCGATGATCTGGCCGGTCAAGTAGCCGGCATCGGCGGAGGCCAGGTAGCGGACCGCGGCCGCCACGTCGGCCGGTGTGCCCGGGCGCCCGACCAGCGTGTCGGCGATCTTCGTGGCCGCGAACTCCGGGGTGTCCTGGCCGCGGAAGATGTCGGTGTCCTGGATGTAGCCGGGGGCCAGGACGTTCACCGTGATGCCGTCCGGGCCCAGCTGCCGGGCCAATCCGAGAGCCCAGCCGTGCAGGGCCGCCTTCGCCGCCGCGTACGAGCCGGCCGAATGTGGACCCGCACCACCCCGCTGCGCCGCCGCCGAACTGATCATGACGAGCCGCCCGCCCGGCCGGCTCAACCGGTCCAGCAGCGCGTTCGTGAGCAGCACCGCCGTGATCAGGTTGATGTCCAGGTCGTGCCGCCAGGAGGCGGCCAGCGCGCCGAGGCCCCGGTCGGCCGGCGGTGTGATGATCGCGCCCGCGTTGTTCACGAGCACGTCGACCGTACCCCGCTCGGCGATCTGATCCGCCGCGCGCCCGACCTGGTCGGGCTCCGTCAGGTCCGCCGCGATCGGGATCACGGATTCCGAGCCGGTCGCCCGGTTCATCTCCTCGGCCGCCCGCCGCAGCAGTTCCTCGCGCCGCCCGATGATGACCACCCGGTCCCCATCACTCGCGAAGGCGCCGGCGATCGCCCGTCCGATCCCCGTCCCGCCACCGGACACGACCACCAACCGAGAAGCATTGATCACGATGGCACCCTAGCCCGCTCCCGGTAGAGGTCGGGGCTGCGGGCTCCTGTCGATCCTGGACGGGCGATCGCCGCTTCCGGTGGCACCGCGCACGAGGTCGCGCGGTCGGGCTTGCGGAGCGCGCGGCCCTCCTGCCGGGGAGGCGCCGCGGCTCAGATGATCAGCCGAGCGCGGAACGTGCCTCGGCCAGGACGGTGGGCGAGGTGCTCGTTGCCAGGACGTGCTGGAGTGCCTGCCGGTAGGCCACGTCGAACGCCTCCGCGGCGATCATCGACCGCAGATCCACCAGGCCGATGGCGCCGTCCAGGCGTTGTATCGTCGTCGAGGTGGAACTCGCCGGGGTGCAGAAGACCCTCAGCCCCGTCCTCAAGGCCAAGGCGCTGGACAACCGGCTGCCGGCCCCCATTCTCGGCGACACGTACGCCGAGCGGGTGATGCGCCGCCTCGACCCCGGCTATGACCGGGGCAGATTCGGGGCCGGCCAGCTGGGGCTCTCCGCCGTGGTGCGCGCGAAGGCCCTGGACGACTGGGCGCGGGAGTTCCTCGCCGATCATCGCGAGGCGGTGGTGCTGAACCTGGGTTGTGGCCTCGACGCCCGGGTGTTCCGGATCGATCCGCCCGCCACCGTGAACTGGTTCGATCTGGACTTTCCGGCCGTCGTCGACCTGCGGCGGCGACACCTGCCGCCGCGCGAGCACTGCACGCTGATCGGCTCGGACGTCACCGATCTCACCTGGCTGGAGCGGATTCCGCGCGGCCGGCCGATGCTCATGATCGCCGAGGGGCTGGTGCCCTACCTGACGGAGGACGACCTCCGGCGGCTGCTGGTCACCCTCGTCGACGCCTTTCCCACCGGTCAGATGCTGTTCGACACGGTGTCGGTCGCGGCATGGCGCGGTTCGCGGTGGGATCCGATCGGGCGCCGGTACAACGCCCGGTTCCGGTGCGGCTTCGACGACCCGGCCGCGCTGGCCGATCGGCACCCCCGGCTCCGGTACGTCGGCGAGGCCCCGATGAACGACTCGCCGCTGCTGATGGAGCGGGCGCCCACGGCCACCCGTCGGGTGTATCGCCTGCTCAACCTGTTCCCGGGTTTCCGGCGGTCCAGCCGCGTCCTGCGATTCCGGTTCTGAGGCCACCGGACGGCACCGGTCAGAGCGAGGCGATCCAGGGTTCTCCGGCGCCCGCGCGTTCCGCGCGGTGACCGGGCGGCAGGTTGAGCACGTCGATCAGGGTGGGGTCCTCGTCGATGGCGTGATGCAGGTGCCCGATCCGGCCGGTCGCGGGGTCGGCGGCGGAGGCACCGATCAGCTGCCACATGTCGTCGTCCTCGTCGTGGGCGACCAGCAGGACCGGCTCGCGGTGTTCGAAGACCTCGGCGGTCTGGATGCAGGGGGTGCCCATCAGCCAGTGCCGCATCCACCAGGCCCGCCGGTCGCGTTCCATGACGTGGTCGGTCACCCACCAGATGAACGGCAGGGTGTCATGGGCGCGCGCCTCGGCGGCGGTCAGGTCGGGGCCTCCCTCGGGGACCCGCTCGAACGGCTCGTCGACGAGCGAGAACGCCCGGCCGTCCTCGTTGACGAAGATGATGGCGTGGAACGTGCCGCCGCCGGGGTTGCCGGCGCCGATGCCGACGGTCAGGCGGGCGATGTGCTGGTCGGTGCCGGTGGTCCAGCCGAACGCGTAGGACGCCAGTTCGCCGCCCGGGCCCACGAATTCGCCGAACGCCCGCCGGTCCATGCCCGTGGCGTCGCCTGTCGGCACCTCGACGAATGCGCCTTCCAGCACCTTCACGTTCATCCTGGCACGATAGCCGATCACGAAGAGCGAAGGCGGCTGAGCCATTCGCCGGCCAGGTGGCGGCCGTTCGGGAGCCGGTCGTCGCGGTCCCAGCGCCAGGTGGTGGCCATCGCCAGGGTGAGCAGCCGGCAGTCGTGCAGCAGTGCGGGGTCGGCGCCCGGATAGTGGTCGCCGGCGTCGTCGGGCGCGTGGGCGAGATCGAATTCGACCGGGCCCCGGCAGCACGTCTCCAGGTCGATGAAGAGCGGGCCGGCCGGCGTCGGCAGGAGGTTGCCGGGGTGCGGCTCGCCGTGCAGGAGCTGCTCGGCGTGAGCGCGTTCGCCGATGGTGAGGCGCAGCCGTCGCAGCGTGGAGTCGAGGAGTTCGCGGTCGTCAGCGGTGAGGCCGGGCGTACGGTCGTGGTCGGCCAGGAGGCGTTGTGCCTGTTCGACCCGGTCGGTGAAGTGGGGCGCCGGGACGTCGAGGTTCCGCATGCCGGCGTGCAGCCGCCGCAGCGCCCCGGCGTAGGCGGCCGGTGTGATCTCGCCGGTCGACGGCTCGTGGTAGGTCCACAGCGTGACCTCGTGGCCGTCCCACCGGTAGGCGCGCGGCTGAACGCGAGGGTCGGGTGCCGCCACCGGGCTGCCCGCGGTCGCCAGCCGCTGCGCGATCTCGATCTCGAACCGGGCGGCCTGGAGTCCCGCCCGGGACACCCGGGCCAGCACGTCGCACGGCAGCAGGCGCAGCGTGATCCGGTTCGACTCCTGGAGAACGACGGTGTCCTCGACCGGCAGGCCGAGGGTCGACGCCACCGATCGGGCCGCGGCCACGGCGCGGTTCGCCGGTGTGTCGGCGAGGTCGTTCGATACCGGTCGCATGCGCCGACCCTAACCAGGCGGGATGGTTGCCCCGGGCATGACCGAAGGTGCGGCGGAACACGTCGATGACCACCCGCACTGATGCGCCACCGTGGTCACCGGCGTCCTGTCGGCCGGAGCTCTTCGGCGCTGGCACCGGGTGCCACAGAGGCGGGTCACGGGTGGACCGTGGCCGCCCGGCGGGCGAAGCCGGTGCTCTCCCGGCGCAGCGAGGACCGCATCATGCCGCCGAACACCGTCGACGCGACGCCGGCCGCCCGGCCGGCGGTTTCCAGGACGAGTGTCATCCGAGTGCCCGCGCCGACCGGCTCGAGCAGGTGACGGCCGGTCAGCCGCAGGAATGTCCGGTGGGTCTCCCAGGTGAACTCACGCATCGGCTCGAGGCGGGTCACCGTCCAGACGGCGCTGGTCTGGCCGGGTTGTTTGAGCCGTGCGGAGCTGCCGACGCGGAGCTCGCCCGCGTCGAGCCGCTCCAGTCGTTGCACTGTCGGCAGGAAGGCCGGCCAGTCGTCGATGCGAGTGGTCAGGCTCCAGATCAGCTCGACCGGCGCGTCGATATGGGTGATCTCCTCGTAGCGCATGCGGCCACTGTACCATTTGGTACATGTCTGAAGCTCGCACCGAACTGCTCGGCCGGATCCTCGACGTCGCCGCCCGGGACGGCCTGGCCGACCGCAGCCTGCGCGAGATCGCGGCAGGCGCCGGCACCAGCCACCGCATGCTGCTGTTCCACTTCGGCTCCCGGGAGGGCCTTCTCGCCGCCGTGGTCGGCGCGATGGAGGCACGGCAGCGGGCCGCGATGACGGCGTCGGCCGAGACCGCGGCGACCCCGGAGGAGCTGATGACCGATGTCTGGCGGGCCGTCTCGAGTCCGGAGGCGCGACCGTTCGTGCGACTCTTCTTCGAGGTGTTCTCGCTCACCACCCGCGGGGCGGCGCCCGGACCGGCCGCCCTCACCGCGAGCTGGCTGGACGATGCCGAGAAGGCGGGCCAGCGGCTCGGCATCACCACCGACCGGGCGATGGCACGCCTGGGTGTGGCCGTGGCCCGCGGCCTTCTGATGGACCTGCTCGCCGGCGAGGACCCGGCCGAGGTGGACGCGGCCCACGAACTGTTCGTCCGGCTCGCCGGTCAGGCCTCTCCGCCCCCCACCACGTGAGACCGGCCGCATGAGGGCGTCGTGGTCACTGTGGAGCGCTGTTCGGATCCGGCGAGTGGCGGTCGATCGAGGGCTGGTCGTCCCCAGCGCTCGCATCCGCTTGTCCGGCCGGGACCCAGTGGCGCTCGGCGGTCACCGGATCCGTTGCGATCTCGGGCGGCCGCATGAGGGTGCAGCGGTAACGCCTCCGGACGAGGTCGTACTCGAGCCGGGCCAGCACGAGGGTCGCCAGGGTGCCGATCACGCTGATCGGTATCGACACGTAACCGGGCACCCGGGAGTGCGCGCCGAGGCCGAGCAGCAGCCCGCCGACGCTCACCCACGGCGTGATCAGGGCCGGCAACAGGGGATTCACGTCCCCGGCGTTGAAGAAGTTGCGTGCGATCAACAACAGGGTCGTGACGACCAGCATGATGGTCCAGACCTGGGGCACCTGGGCCAGGTAGAACAGCCACCGCGGCATGGGATGGGCCGCGGTGTAGTCGGCCAGCCAGCTGACCGGCAACACCACCAGACCGACGAGGTAGCACGAGAGGAAGCGCCACGCCGCAGGTCGGATCCGGCGCCAGCCCTCGGTGTAGGTGTCGAACTGATTGAGGTAGGCCAGGCCGCCGAAGAACGCCACGCCGAACATGAGGATCCCGCTTGCCATGGCCTTCACCAGGGAATCGGTGAGATCCTCGCGATCGGTGCCGAAGGCGGCCAGCAGGACGAGGAAGGTCAGTGCCTGGGCCGCCATCCGCAGCAGGCTGAGCCGTGCCACCGCGGGATCGACTCGCAGCCGCGGGGTGAACCATCGCCAGGCGAGGAAGAGCGGCCACAACACAGGCGACAGCACCCATCGAAGCGTTCGCATGAATGCAGAGTAGGTGCGCCGCCACACCGCCGGGTCGGCTCCCGGCGTCAGGACAGCGCGGCGCACGCCTCGGCGACCGCCGGTGACAGGCCCTCGTCGCCGCAGTCGATGCTCGCGCCCCGCTCCACCAGCTTCCAGGCGCCGTCGACCGCGCGGAGGAAGAGCTGGTCGCCCTCGAAACGCTGGGCGGTACGGGCCGGGACGGTGAACACGCGGGCGTAGCCGTTGCGGCAGACCGGGATCTCGACGGCCTCCACCTTGAGTCCGATGGCCGGGTCGTCCACCAGTTTCGCGGCCACCGGCAGGATGACGGCGGGGGCGCATTCGGGGTCGGTGGGCGCGGGCACGGGGTCCAGCGGGCGGGCGCTGGCCGTACCGGAGACGGGTTCGGGCTTGCTGGTCTTGATCTTGGCCTTGACCGGGCTGGTGGGAGCCGGGCTGGTCGTCGGAGGAGAGGTCGTAGGGGACGTCGTGGGAGCGGTCGTGGGAGCGGTCGTGGGAAAGGTCGGGCTGGCGGCGGTCGGGGGGCCGGCCGGGGTGCTCGAACAGCCCGCCACGACGGCGGTGAGGCAGAGGGTCATGGTCAGGATCGCGGTCTTCATCGGTGGCCTCCGTGGGTCGCGGGATGTGCGGCCACGCTAGGAAGCCGCGCCTACCGAAACCTGGAATCTTCCTTGAACGCCCCGTTCCCGCTCAGCCAGGAAAGCTCGCAGAAGCACCCTGACCTGCGCGTCCATTGATGCATCTCGCCGGCCTCACGGATGCCGAGACGGCTGAACGTGGCGTACGCGGACTGCCACGCCTGATGGGCCGCCCCGCAGTCACCGGCCAGCGCGTGCGCCGCTCCGATGTCGCGCAGGGTGCGGGCGCGGCCGAGTTCGTGGTGGAGTTCGGTCCACACCGCGTACGCCAGAAAGAGGTCTTGAAGTGCCTCGGCCGCACGGCCCGCCGCCAGGTGCATCTCGCCGAGCGTGCGGCGCAGCAGGGCGGCACCGAACCGGTCCTGGGCGTCGACGCAGAGCCGGAGACCACGGTGGAGCGGTTCGGCGGCCCGTTCGGGACGGCCCTGCCGGATCCACACCTTGGCCAGGCTCTGCGCGGTGTAGCAGGCCAGCAGCGGATCGCTGCGGTGCAGCACCATGTCGTGGGCGCGGGCGCACCACAGTTCGGCGGCGTCCAGGTCACCGCGGGCCCGGTGGATCAGGCCGATGCCGCGCACGGCGATCGCCTCGCCGCGCCAGTGCCCGGCCGAGCGGTACATGGTGGTGGCCCGTTCCAGGTAGCGCATGGCCTGGTCGTCGTTGCCGAGTTCGCGGTGGGAGTGGCCGAGGCAGTAGGTGGCGTGGGCGGCGCCGGCGCGGTCACCGACGCGTTCCAGAATCGGAAGGGCCCGTTCCAGCATCGGTACGGCTTCGCGGTTGCGGCCCACCTCGCGCAGCACGGTGCCGAGCCCGCTGATGGCGGCGGCGTGGCCGTGCTCGTGGCCGACCTGGCCGAAGAGGTCGATGGCCGCGGTGAAGTGGCGTTCCGCGTCGTCGAAACGGTCCTCCTTGTACCGCAGCAGGCCCACCCCGCAGGACATCACCGCTTCGGCGACCCGGTTGCCGCTCGCCCGGGCGGCCGTGTGCGCGGCGTGGTGTGCCCGGTTCCACCGGCCGAAGTCGTTGTTCACGCCGAACGAGGCGTAGACCATCGCGTCGGCGAGCACGCAGGCCTCCTCGACCAGGCCGGTCTCGGCGGCCCGGACCACGGTGGTGACCAGCGCGTCGGCCTCCGTGGCCAGCCAGTCGGCGCCGCCCGAGTCCGGGTGCAGAACGCTCGGGTCCACGCCGGTGGCCGGGCCGATGCCCTGGTGGAAGCGGGCGATCGCGAACGGCAGTGACTCCCCCATCCGGTCGACGAGTTCGGTCGCGGCGACGACCGTGCGCCGGACCGCCGCGGTGAGATCGGCCTGATCGTCCTCGGCGAGGGCGCGTTCCCGGGCGTACAGCCGGACCAGCTCGTGCATGCGGTAGCGGACGACCGAGTCGACCGGGCAGTCGTCGATCTCGACCAGCCGGGCGTCGAACAGGTGCTCCAGCAGGTCCGCGGCGTCGTCGACGGACCGGCCGAACAGGGCGGCGGCGGTCCATTCGGTGAAGGTGGCGCAGCCGAGAAAACCGAGAAGACGAAACCCTTGGCGTACGGCCGGCGGCAGCCCCTCATAGCCGACCCCGACACAGATCCGTACGGCGAGTCCGTCGACCGCCATCTCGTCGAGCCGTCGCCGCTCGTCGCGCATCCGGTCGAGCAGGCGGGTGATCCGCCAGTGCGGGCGGGCGGCCAGGCGCGCCGCGACGATCCGCAGCGCGAGCGGCAGGCCGGCGCACATGGCGGCCAGTTCGGCGGCGGCCTCCGGTTCGCGGGCCACCCGTTCCGGGCTGATGATGCGGCGCAGCAGGGTGAGCGACTCGTCCCGGCTGAACAGCCGCAACTCGACGTGTTCGGCGCGGGGGACGGTGGTGAGCCGGGCCCGGCTGGACACGATGAGCGCCGTCCCGGGCACCCCCGGCACCAGCGGCCGGATCTCGGCGGCGCCGGCCGCGTTGTCGATGATGATCAGCAGCCGCCGGTCGCGGATGGTGGCCCGGTAGCGGGCGGCCTTGTCCTCGATCGTGGTCAGCCGGTGGGTGTCCGCGACGCCGAGGGCACGCAGCACCCGGTCGACGAGTTCGCCGGTGTGACCGTCACGGCCGTCGGAGCCGACCAGGATCTGGCCGTCCGGGTAGACCGGGCGCAGCAGGTTCGCCAGGTGGACGCTGAACGAGGTCTTGCCGATGCCGCCCGGGCCGGTGACCACGACCACCTGGCGGTCGTCCTCGCCCCGCCGGCTGCCGAGCGTGGTGAGGACCTGCGCGATCTCCGGTTCGCAGCCGGTGAAGTCGTCGAGGCCGACCGGGAGCTGCCGGCCGGGGACGGCCACCGGGTCCTCGGCCGGTTCCGGCGGTTCGGGCGGCGCCGGCCGCTGCGGGTCGCCGCGCAGGATCCGCTGGTGCAGCTCCTGGGTCTCCGGGGACGGGTCGATGCCGAGCTCGTCGGCCAGGTGACGGCGGCTGCGGTCGTACCGTTCCAGGGCTTCGGTCCGGCGGCCGTCGAGGTGCAGGCCGCGGATCAGGCGCAGGATCAGCGGCTCGGCGAGCGGATGGCTGTCGACGACCGGGGACAGCCGGTCGACGACGGTCGCGTACCGGCCGGCGCCGATCTCCGCGTCCGCCCAGTCGGCGAGCACACCGTGGATCTGCTGGCGGATCCCCTCGCGCAGCCGGTCCACCCACTCCCCGCTCAGCCCGGCCAGCGGCTCGCCGTGCCACTGCTCGACGGCTTGCCGCAGCAGCTCCAACCGGGCCGGATCGCCATCCGGATGCTCCCGGGCCTGCGCGGCGAGGCGGCGGAACACGTGCAGGTCGACCAGTTCCGGATCGGCGTCGAACAGGTATCCGCCGGGCTTGCGCCGCAACGCCGGCGCGTCCGGGGACGCCGCGAGCAGGATCCGGCGCAGCCGTGCCAGGTACGTGTACAGGACGTTGCGTGCCTCCGCCGGCGGGGAGTCGTCCCACACCCGGTCGATGAGGGTCTCGGTCGGCACCACGCTGCCCGCGTCGACCAGCAGCGCGGCCAGCACGGTCCGCTGTTTGAGCGGGCCCGGCGCGATCGCGCGGCCGGACGCCCGCAGCTGCACCTCACCCAGCAACCGGAACTCGATCATGTCGGCGTCCCGGCCGTCAAGGATCGGTCAAGGTTCGTTCCCGTCCGCCGCGCGAAGGTCTTGCCAGCCGAAACGTCCGGCCGGAAGCCGGGAAAGGGAACGCCCGAGAAAACGAGCAACTCACACCCCGTACGTCAGTGAGGCCGCCGACCGGCTCCTCACATGATCCTTTGCTGCCTCAGAACACCCTATGCGCGGCTTTTCGCCGTCGCCAGTAGCGATTGCTGTCAATTCCTTCCGACATCAGGGGTACGACCATGTCTCGTCACACCGCACGACTCATCGCGCTCACCGTCGCGTCGGCCGGCGTCCTCGCGGTCCCGGCCGTCGCCCACGCGTCCGTCACCAACGGCCCGATCGGCCGTTCCGAGATCCTCGCCCGCGCCCAGTACTGGGTGGACTCCGGCATCACCTACACCCAGACCGGCACCTGGTTCCAGGACCCGGAGGGCGACAAGACGTACCGGCGGGACTGCTCGGGCCTGGTGTCGATGGCCTGGCACCTCGGCACCAGCTACGTCACCGGCGACTTCCAGGGCTCCTCCCAGTACTGGACCCGGCTCGCCAGCCGCGACCAGCTCGCCCCCGGTGACGCGATCGTCCGCAACGGGCACATGGAGCTGTTCTCGCACTGGAAGAACCCCGGCAACCACAACGACGGCGCGTACGTGTACTCGTTCAACAACACCGGCGAGACGGTGCAGAACCCGTGGGCCGACAGCAACAAGGGCAACGAGGGCTTCAACAGCGCGGCCGACCTGGCGTCGTACACCCCGATCCGGCGTACCGGCCTGGCCGCCGCCAACCGCGACTCGCTGTCCGCCGACGGCCACGCCGAACTGGTCCGCAAGGACGCCGCCGGTGGCCTGTTCGCCTACTACAACAACGGTCTCAACAGCGCGGGCGGCGTCAACTGGAGCGGCGACGTGCAGGTCGGCAACGGGTGGACCGACCCGGACGGCGCCGTCTACTTCGCCGACCTGGACGGCAACGGCCAGACCGACGCGATCCGCAAGGATGCGGCCGGCGCCCTGCTCGCCTACTACAACCACGGGATCACCGGATCCATGACGGTCCGCTGGACCGGGCCGAAGCAGATCGGCGTCGGCTGGACCATGGCCGACGACGCGGTGTACTTCGCCGACCTCACCGGCGACGGGTACGCCGAAGCCATCCGCAAGGACCCCAACGGCGATCTCTTCGCCTACTACAACAACGGCGTCCACGGCACCGGCGCGGTGGCCTGGAGCGGTCCGGTACGGATCGGCATCGGGTGGCCGGCCGACGGCAACGCCATCCAGTTCGCCGACCTCTCCGGAGACGGGTACGCCGAAGCCATCCGCAAGGACGGCGACAAGCTGTTCGCCTACTACAACAACGGCATCAACGGCGACATGACCGTCCGGTGGAACGGGCCCGTCGAGATCGACGCCGGCCTGACCGTTCCGGACACCTCCGTCTACTTCGGCGACCTCAACGGCGACACCCGCGCCGACCGCGTCACCAAGGAGGGCACCGACCTGGTGGTCCGCTACAACGACGGCATCACCGGCGACCTGCGGGTCACCTGGAGCAGCCCGAAGGCCATCGGCAACGGCTGGGACATGGCCGACACCTCCATCTACGTCGCGTGAGCCGGGAGCCCGCCATGACGAACCTCGCCCGCCGCCTGCTCGCCCTCACCGCCACCGTGGCCGTCCTCACCGGCGTCACCGCGGCGCCCGCCTACGCCTGGGACACCGTGGCGTGTGACCCCGCCGGCGTCACCAGCCGCGACACCCAACTCGCCCAGCAGCTCAACCCGCAGCTCACCGGCCAGATGAAGAACCGGCTCACCGGCTACAAGATCTCCTGCGCCCGCATGGTCGTCGACGCGGTCCGGGCCCGGAACCTGCCCCTGCACGCGGCGACCATCGCGGTCACCACGACGATCCCGGAAACCACCATCGAGAACGTCTCCTACGAGTACGACCACGACAGTCTCGGCCTGTTCCAGCAGCGCGCCTCCTGGGGCACCCGCGAGCAGCGGCTGAACCCGGCCTGGGCGACCAACGCCTTCCTCAACAAGATGCTCCAGCTCTACCCCGGCGGCACGTGGCAGAACACGGCGGTCGGCGTCGTCTGCCAGCGCGTCCAGGTGTCCGCCTACCCGGAGCGCTACCAGCCGGAGGCGGCCGACGGGGCGCGCATCGCGGCGGCGCTGTGGAGCCGTCGCGGTGACTCGCTGTCCGGCGATCGCCACGCCGAGGTGGTCCGCAAGCGCGACGGCATCCTGCGGGCCTCCTACAACAACGGCGTCAACGGCGACCTGACCGTACGGTGGGGCGACCCGGTGCAGATCGGCACCGGCTGGAACTTCGCGGACGGCGCGGTGTATTTCGCCGACCTCTCCGGGGACGGATACGCCGAAGTGATCCGCAAAACCGACGGCGACCTCTACGCCTACTACAACAACGGCATCAACAGCGACCTCACCGTACGGTGGGGCGACCCGGTGCGCATCGGCAACGGCTGGAACTATCCCGACAGCGCCGTCTATTTCGCCGACCTCACCGGAGACGGATACGCCGAAGCCATCCGCAAAACCGACGGCGACCTCTACGCCTACTACAACAACGGCATCAACAGCGACCTCACCGTACGGTGGAGCGGCCCCGTCCGCATCGGCAACGGCTGGACCGACGCCGATAGCGCCGTCTATTTCGCCGACCTCTCCGGAGACGGATACGCCGAAGTGATCCGCAAGGAGAACGGGAACGTGTTCGCCTATTACAACAACGGCATCAACGGCGACCTGACCGTCCGGTGGGGCGAGCCGGTGCAGATCGGCACCGGCTGGAATGATCCCGACAGCGCCCTGTACTTCGTCTGAGCGGCGGAAAAATCCGTCGCGAAAGCTACAGAGGTTCGAATCCCCCACCCGCCACAGGCTAGGGAAACGGCAGGGCCTCGGCAAAGTCGCGGTGATGTCCGGTTCAACCGGTTAGATGCAGAAGCGCCGCTGTTGGTGATAGCAAGACGGGCATGACCGGTTCAGATGATCATCAAGGTTCCTACGCCACGATGATCTATCCGAAGTGAGTCATGCCCGCACTGCCATCATCGCTGATCTCCTCTTTGTCTGATGCACCGGCTCTGACCGTGCCGGAAACCGCTGGTGGGCTACCCGCCGCACTGGCCGCGATGCGTGATCCGCGGGCCCGCCGGGGTGTCCGGCACCAACTCAGCGTGGTGGTGACCGCAGCGGTGTGCGCCGTGGTGGCCGGTTACCGCTCGTACGCCGCGATCGCGGAATGGGTGGCCGACGTGCCAGCCGAGACGGTCCAGGCACTGGGTATCGCCGCTGATCGACGCCCGTCCGAAGCAATGATCCGCCGGCTGTTGCAGGGCCTGGATGCGGACCTGCTGACCACCGTGATCGGTGCCTGGCTCGCCAGCCGAACCCTTGCGGACATCCCGGCAGGCCGACGGGCGATCGCAGTCGACGGTAAGACCCTGCGCGGCTCCCGCACCACCGATACGGCTGCCGATCACGTGATGGCCGCCTGCGACCAGGCCACTGGCGTGGTCCTGGCCAGCACCGACGTCGACGGCAAGACCAATGAAATCACCCGGTTCGCGCCCCTGCTCGACCAGATCAGCGACCTGCGCGACACCGTGATCACCGCTGACGCGATGCACTGCCAGCGCGACCATGTCACCTACCTCGCCGAACGCGGTGCACACTGGATCCTGACAGTGAAAGGCAACCAGCCCCACCTGCATAAACAGCTCACCGGCCTGCCCTGGAAAGCCGTCCCGGACGCCGCCCGTGACGACGACCGCGGGCACGGCCGCCGCGAGATCCGCACACTGAAAATCCTGACCGTCTCCACCGGCATCGACTTCCCGCACGCCGCCCAGGCCCTGCAGATCCGGCGCCGCCGACGACGGCTCGACGAGGCGAAACGCTTCACCACCGAGACCGTCTACGCCATCACCGACCTGCACGTCCACCAGGCCAAACCCCACCAACTGGCCGCTTGGATCCGCGGACACTGGTCCATCGAGAACAAGATCCACTGGGTGCGAGACGTCACCTACGACGAAGACCGTTCCCAAATCCGCACCGGCACCGGCCAACAGGTCATGGCCGCCCTACGCAACGCCGCCATCGGTGCACTACGCCTCAACGGCTTCAGCAACATCGCCGCCGCCAACCGCCATCACGCCCGCGACAGCACCCGCCCACTCGACCTACTCGGAATCACCTGACGACTTTGCCGGGGCCCTGAGGGAAACGGCCCCGGTACCAGCGGAAACGCTGTGCCGGGGCCGCTCTCGTCGCGATCTGGCGGAGTCCGGCTCTCCACCGCGGTTGGGGGCGGACCGGGGGCTACAGACGCGACCAGGCGGCGAGATTCCCGGCGAGCCGGCTCATCTCCTCCCCTGCTTCCAGCACGAACACGGCGGTGGCAGACCAGGCGCTGTCATCCCCACTGGGGCCGGATGGCCTCAACGTCACACGTAGGGACACATGGCGACGTCGATCGTGCCGGGCATCGACAGTCAACTCGCGTTCCATCGACTGCCATACGCGAGAGCCGTCCCACCCATGCCAGTCGGCCACGAGGTCATCCAGAAACCCGGCAAGCGTCGTTTCGCGGCCGTCGAACCCGCTCCCGACCGTCGCCGTCGTCACCGCGGTCATGCCGTCTTCGTGCAGCTCGGTCCTGACCGTAAAGATGTAGCCGTCCCCATGGAGGTCTTCCGGCGTGTGCACCACCCAGCGTGCGGCGCCGGCCCTGCCCAGCACGAACGGCTCACTCATGGGGTGAAAGTATGCCCGGCGGACTGTCAGGTGCGCCTCGGCCCGGCTTCGGAGCGCCGAGGAGGCTCACCACCTCGTCCCCGCCGGTGCACCTTTCGCCATGCCGCGCTGGCTCCGACCTGCGGTGCGGCCGTACTCTGGCGTCATGAGCAACCCGGAAACCGACGACAAGTCGTTCGCTGACCTGCTCGCCGAGAACGGCCGGCCGGTCTCGGACGAGGGCTGGGAGCGTGCCCGCCGGTCGCTCGCCGAGGCCCGTGCCCGCCGCGATCCGGACGCCCGGGCCGCCCTGGTCGCCAGCCTGCGCCGCGCCGCGTGAGCGAAGAGCACGCCCCGCGTACCGTCGCTCTGGTTCTCGATCCCTCCGCCATCGCGGGATTCGCCCGCGGCAGTGTCGCGGTCGGGGAGCTGCTCGCCGAGATCGACGCCGAGGGTGACAGCGCCCTCGTCCCCCTGCCGTGCCTGACCGAGGCGGCCGCCCTGATCGCCGAGGACGAGCTGCCGTGGCTCGACATTCTGCTCGGCCACGCCGCCACCCAGATGGCCGTCGACGACCCGGCGGACTGGCGCATGGTGGCCGGTCTGCGCCGGCTCGTCGGCAGCTACCCGCACGCGGTCGCCGCCTGGCTGGCCCTGGAACACGGCGTCGACGTGATGACCCGCAATCCCGGGCTGTACGCCGAACTCGGCGGCGGCGGCATGGTCCTCCCCTTCGACGATTAGAGCCGCGCCGCCCTGCGGTGATGAGTTTCGCCGCCGGTGCCCGTCATATCGGTGACGGGCACACGATGAGCGGAAGGATGACGTCATGGATACGGACACGCGGCCGGTGGACCTGGGCGAGATCGACGAGCCGGCGTTCTCGGCACTGGCCGAGCGGCACCGGCGGGAGCTGCACGTGCACTGCTACCGGATGCTCGGATCGTTCGAGGACGCCGAGGACACCGTGCAGGAGACGTTCCTGCGGGCCTGGCGGCGGCGGGAGACCTTTCAGGGGCGGTCGACGTTCCGCGCCTGGCTGTACCGGATCGCCACCAACGCCTGCCTGGACCTGCTGGCCAAGTGCCGGCCGGAGCCGGCGGCCGGCGGCGAGGTGCGGTGGTTGCAGCCCTACCCGGACCGGCTGCTCGACGAGCTGTCCGCCGACGGCACCGACGAGCCGGAAGCCCTCGCCGTGGCGCGGGAGACCATCGAACTGGCCTACCTGGTCGCCGTCCAGCACCTGGCGCCGCGGCCCCGGGCCGTCCTGATTCTGCGCGACGTGCTCGGCTGGCCGGCCAGGGACGTCGCGGAACTGCTCGGCGACTCGGTCAACTCGGTGAACAGCGCCCTCCAGCGCGCCCGCGCCGGCATGCGCGAGAACCTGCCGGCCGAGCGGCAGGACTGGACCGGCGGCGAGGACGACGCCGCCACCCGCGACCTGGTGCGCCGGTTCACCGACGCGAGCGTGGCCACCGACATCCCGGCGCTGACCACGATGCTGCGCGAGGACGTGCGCTTCTCGATGCCACCCACCCCGGGCCTGTACGTGGGCCGCGACGCGGTCGTGAACAACTGGGTCGAGGGCGGTTTCGAGGGCATGACGGGCCTGCGCGCCGTCCCGACCGCCGTGAACCGGCAGCCCGCCGTCGCCTGCTACCTCTGGAACGCGGGAGAACGCGCCTACCTGCCGCTGACGATCGACGTCCTGCGCATCACCGGCGGGGTGGTCACCGAGGTGTTCACCTTCCACAACGACCGGTTCCCGGCGCTCGGGCTGCCGGAGCGGCTGGCGGCGGACGGCACCGAGGAGGCCCGGCGATGAGCGGCACGATCAGGATCGCCGGCATCGGTGTGCTCGCCACGGTCGCGGCGGTCGTCGCCACCACCGCCGCGGCCGCGCTCGCCCTGGCCGCGGGTGTCTCATTCGAGATCCCCGACGGCGGCGAGGCGATCCCGTTGGCCGGATTCGCCACGGTGACCGGCTTCTTCTCGATGGTGGGTGTGGTCATCGCGGTCGCTCTGCGGCGCTGGAGCGCCCGCCCCGCCGAACGGTTCGTGTGGTCGGCCGTGGCGCTGACCGCGATCTCCCTGGTGCCGCCGGTGATCGCCGGCGCGGGCACCGCCACCGCCGTCACCCTCATCGGGCTGCATCTGGTGGCGGCGGCGGTGATGATTCCGAGCCTGGCGCTGAGCCTGCGCTCCCGGCCGCTCAGGTGACCGCGATGTTGGCCTGGGTGGCATCGGTCCGGGTGGAGAACTGCCGCAGGCACTGCCCGGTCTCGTCGGCGATCTCGTAGACCGCCCGCCGGAACGAGTTGTAGGCGCGCTGGCTCTCCCCCGGCGCGATCACCTTGCCGAGCTTGCGGCTGCCCACGTAGTCCCGCCAGTACACGTGGATGTCCGCGCTGGTCTCGTTGCTGATGTAGAGCGGGATCCGCGTCAGGTCCGCGCTCGTGTCACCGGATTTCATTCTCTGGCTGCACGGGAACGGGTAGACCCCGTAGTAGGTGAACCCGCTGGGAACCGCGACGGCCTGCCCGGCCCCGACGACGGCGAGCGCCGTTCCGGCCGCGACCGCGCCGGCCAAACGTGAAGTCCTCATCGGAAAACCTCCGACTGATGGTGGATGTCGACGTCGCGCGCGAGCAAGGTCAACGTATCCGCTCCACCCGCCGCACGAAGCCGGTTTCCACGGACCGGCGGCACGTGGATCAGGGCTGCCGGAACATCTCCCGTACGGCCTTGCGGTTGATCTTTCCGACGCTGGTGAGCGGGACCGCGTCGAGCACGGTGACCTCACGCGGGTATTTGTATCTGGCCATCCGCTCGCGGGTGAAGGCGACGAGTTCCGCGCCGGTCGCCTGCCGGCCGGGCGCCAACTGGACGACGGCGACCACCTCCTCGCCGTTCTCCGCGTCCGGCCGGCCGACGCACGCCGCGACCTGCACGGCCGGATGTTCCAGCAGCACGTCCTCGACGTCGCGGGGGAAGACGTTGAAGCCGCCGCGGATGATGAGGTCCTTCATCCGGTCGACGACGTAGAGATAGCCGTCGTCGTCCAGGCGCCCGACGTCGCCGGTGTGCAGCCAGCCGTCCCGGATCGTCCGCGCGGTCAGGTCCGGGTCGTTCCAGTAGCCGAGCATCACGCCGGGGCCGCGCACGCAGATCTCACCGTCGACGATCGCGACCTCGGCGTGCGGCAGCGGTTTGCCGACGCTGCCGGGACGATGCTCGGTGAGCGTCTCCGCCGACACGACGGCGCTGGTCTCGGTCAGGCCGTAGCCCTGCAGGACGGTCACGCCGAACGCCTTCTCGGCGGCGGCACGGATGGCCGGCGGCAGGGTCGCCCCGCCGGAGCCGAAGGACCGCAGCGACGACAGGTCGTAGTCGCCGTACGGCTGGGCGAGCAGCATCTGGAGCATGGTGGGCACGACCGGGCTGGACTCGAGGCGGTGCTCGGCGACCAGTTCCAGCCAGCCGACCGGGTCGAACCAGCGTTGCAGCACCGACACGAGCCGCCGCGGGGAGTGCAGGCCGCCGACGACGACGATCAGGCCGTACGCGTGCGACAGCGGCAACGGCAGCAGCGACCGGGTGGTGTCCGCCGTCCGGGCGACCTGCTCGATGCCGCGGCCGTTCTCCCACAGGCCGCGGTGGCTGAGCATGACGCCTTTGGCCCGTCCGGTGGTGCCGCCGGTGTAGAGCAGCGCCGCGAGGTCGTCGTCGGCGCGCGGCTCGATCCCGGCGGGTTCGGCGGTCTCCAGGTCGGCGTAGGTGCCGCCGATGACGAACGTCGCGATGCCCAGCCCGTCGGCGGCCGTGCCGAACAGTCCGGCCAGCTCGGGGCTGATGATCGCCGCGGTGGCGCCCGAGTCGGTGAGGATGTGCCGCAGCTCCGGCTCGCTCTGCAGGAAGATCACCGGCGTCACCACCGCGCCGGCCCGCCAGATCGCCCGGTAGGAGATGAACACCTCCGGCGTGTTCATCATCATCACGACCACCCGGTCCCCCGGCCGCACCCCGTGCGCGCGCAGCCCGGCGGCCACCCGGGTGGACCGTTCGTGGATCTCCGTCGAGGTCAGCCACCGGCCCTCGAAGAACAACGACTCGTAGTGGCCGAGACGCTGGTAGGCCTGCTCCGCGAGAAGCCCGAGGTGATGGCTCATCGGGCCGCCTCCCCCATCGCGAGCCGCGCCACCTCGTCGAAGGCGGCCACGTCGTCACCGAGCAGGAACCGGTCGGTCTTGGCCCGCCGCCAGTACAGGTGGGCGTCGTGTTCCCAGGTGTACCCGATGCCGCCGTGCACCTGGATCACCGTCTCGGCGGCGAGTTCCAGGGTGGTGGCCGCGGCGGCCTTCGCGGCGGCCGAGGCCAGCGGCAGTTCACCGGGCGCGCGGTCGGCGGCCCAGGCGGCCCACCAGACCAGCGACCGCAGCTGCTCCACCGCGACGTAGACGTCGACGAGCATGTGCTTGACGGCCTGGTAGGAGCCGATCGGGCGGCCGAACGTGTGCCGCTGTTTCGCGTACTCGACGCCCATCTCCAGCAGCCGGGCGGCGGCGCCCAGTCCTTCGGCCGCCAGGATCGTCCGGCCGACACGTTCCGCCGTGCGCCACAGTGGGCGCGCGTCGCGTACCAGATCGATGGTGTCGCCGAGGGTGACGTCGCCGAGGCCGCGCGTCGCGTCGATCGGCCGGCGTGCCGTCACCCGGCCCGGCCCGCAGACCAGCGTGCCGTCACGCAGCGCGAGGAAGGTGCCGGCGCCGACCGCGTCCAGCACCGGGCCGTCGCCGTCGATGACCGCGACGACCAGGCTGCCGTCGGCGAGTCCGGCGAGCCGGTCCGGATCACTCTCCAGGAGTACGGCGGCGCGCGCGAAAGTCACCGTCGACGGACCCGCGAGCACCCGTCCGGCCTGCTCCGCGACCACGGCGAGCTGGAGAACGGTGCCGCCTCCGCCGCCCGCGCTCTCCGGGACGGTGATCGTCGCGTAACCGCTTTTGATCAGCTCGGCGCGGCCCGGGAGCAGACCGGCGCCCTCGTCGAGCGCGGCCCGGGCCGCCGCCGGGGAGGCCGAACCGGACAGGAAGTCACGGGCGCCGTCGGCGAGGTCGAGGTGCTCCTGATCCAGATCGAAGTTCATCCGAGGCTCTCCCTGAACGTGACGCCCTTGTCCGCACGAGGTTCGGCCGGCAGGCCCAGGACCCGCTCGCCGATGATGTTGCGCAGCACCTGGTCGCTGCCGCCGGCGATGGCCATGCCGGGCAGCATCGCCTGCATGTTCTGCCACTCGCCGTCGTCACCGGTCGCCGCGTCCGGGCCGAGCACGCGGACGGCGAGGTCGGTCAGGTCCCGCGCCGACCGGGTGCCGCTGAGCTTGCCCGCCGACGCCTCCGGGCCGGGCAGTTCACCGCGGTTCAACCTCGACAGCTGCCGGTAGCCGGTGTAGCGGGCGCCGAGCGCGGCGACGTACCCCCGGCCCAGCTCCTGACGGGCCAGCGCCCGCCGGTCCTCGGGAAGCGCGCCGATGTGCCGGGCGACGTGCCGGGCCACCGCCTCCGGTTTCGGCCCGATCGACGTGCCACCGCCGCCGAGGGAGAGCCGCTCGCTCATCAGCGTCGTCAGCGCCACCCGCCAGCCGTCACCGACGTCGCCGAGCCGCTCGTCGTCAGGGATCCGCACGTCGTCGAAGAACACCTCGTTGAAATGGGCGTCGCCGTTCATCTGCCGCAGCGGCCGGACGGTGACGCCGGGCGCCTTCATGTCGACCACGAACATCGTGAGACCGCGATGTTTCGGCACATCCGGATCGGTACGCGTGAGCAGGATCCCGAAATCGGCGAGGTGGGCGAGCGTCGTCCACACCTTCTGCCCGCTGACCCGCCAGCCGTCGCCGTCGCGGACCGCCCTCGTCCGCAGGGCGGCCAGATCGCTGCCGGCCGCCGGTTCACTGAACAGCTGGCACCACAGGTCGTCGGCCCGCAGCAGCCGTTTCAGGTAGCGCTGCCGCTGCCGCTCGCTGCCGTGCACGATCACGGTGGGCCCGCACATCCCGATGCCGATCAGGTTGATCAGCGGGGGCAGGCCGCGCCGGGCCGTCTCCTGGTCGACGATCGCCTGCTGCATCGGTGTGCCGCCCCGGCCGCCGGCCTCGACCGGCCAGGTGACGCCGACGAACCCGGCGTCGTACAGGGTGGCCTGCCAGGCCCGTGGCTGATCCGGGCCGGGCGCGTGCCGGTCCAGGAAGGAACGCACCTCCGTCCGCCAGGCCGCCTCGTCGGGGGTGTCGTCGAAATCCATCCGCATCCCTCAGTTCCTGATCAGGGTGATCGGCTGGCCGTCCTTGGGGAACGGCAGCGCATGGTGGTCCAGCGGCGCCACGTAGCCGGGGTCGACGTTCCAGTGGTACTCGCGCAGCAGCCGGTGCAGGATCGCTTTCACCTCCAGACCACCGAAGTGCATGCCGATGCACTTGTGGACCCCGCCGCCGAACGGCATCCAGGCGAACCGGTGCGACCGGTCCTCCCGGCGGTCCGGGCCGAACCGCTCCGGGTCGAAGGCCCGCGGGCCGGTCCAGTACTCCGGCATCAGGTGGGTGAACTGGATGCCGAGCGAGCAGAACGTGTCCGCCGGGATGCGCACCCCCTGCACGACGGTGTCCTTGACGGCGTAGCGGACCAGCACCGGCACCGGCGCCCGCAGCCGCAGCGCCTCCCGCATGACCAGGTCGATCGAGACGAGCGAGTCCAGTTCGGCCCGCTCCGGGGCGGGTCCGAGCGCCAGCGCCTCGGCGCGGCAGCGGTCCTGCCAGTCCGGGTGCTGGCCCAGGTATTGCAGGATCGCGGAGGTGGTGATGGTGGACGTGTCGTGCGCCGCCATCATCAGGAAGATCATGTGGTTGATGACGTCGTCGTCGCTGAACCGGTCACCGTCCTCGGTCTCGATGTGGCAGAGCACCGAGAAGATGTCGTCACCGGCCGCGGCCCGCTTCGCCGGCAGATAGCCGCGCAGGAACCTCTCCAGCTTGCGGCGGCCACGGTAGGCGCGACCCCAGCGGGTCAACGGCACGTCCGCCCGTACGATCCCGGCGGCGGACTGCACACAGGCGACGAACGCCCGGTTGATCCGGTCCATCTCGTCCTGGCCGGTGGCGCCCGCACCGCCCATGAACAGGTCGGCGGCGATGTCGAGGGTGAGCTGCTTGAGCCGCCAGTAGGCCGGGATCTCGGTACCGATCTCCCATCTCGCCAGGGCCCGTTCGACGGCCGGATGCAGCCGGCGGGTGTAGCCGTCCAGCCGCCGCGGGGTGAACGCCTCCTGCATGATCCGCCGATGGCCGTGGTGGTCGTCGAAGTCGATGAGCATCAGACCGCGGCGGAAGAACGGCCCGACCAGCAGCGACCAGGCCGGCCCGTTGGCGAACGCCTTGTCCCGGTTCTGCAGCACCTCGCCGCAGGCGTCCGGGCCGAGCACCATCACCGTCGTCCTGCCGAACATGTAGGACGGCGCGACCGGCCCGTAATGCTCCCAGTGACGCTGGTAGAGCCCCACCGGATCCCGCTGGTACTTGAAGAGATTGCCCACCCAGGGCAGACCACGGTCCTCACGGCGCAGCCGCGGAAGGGTCTCGGCCGTCATCGGCGCTCACCTCGAAGAGTCGCAACCTCGTATCGGCCAGCGTGATTCTCCGGGGGAGCCCCTGTCAACGTCCGCGGCGCTCTCCCGCGTGAGTGGCCGCCGAGTCACCGCCGTCGGTCACGGTTCGGTCCGTACGCTCGCTGCATGATGCCCATGTGGTTGCAGGCCGGATTCTGGGGGCTGTTCGCCGGGTCGGCCCTGCTGCTCGGCGCGGCGATCGGCTACCTGGTCAAGGTGCCGCGCCGGCTGCTGGCGTCGGTGATGGCGTTCGGCGCCGGCGTCCTGCTGTCGACGGTGGCCTTCGAACTCATCGACGAGGCCTACGACCAGGGCGGCATGCGACCCACCGCGTTCGGCGCCGCGGCCGGCGCGCTCATCTACACCGGCTGCAACATCCTGCTCGCCCGGCGCGGCGCCCGCCACCGCAAACGCTCCGGCGATCAACAACCTTCAGAGCAGGAACAAGACGGCTCGGGTACGGCCATCGCGCTCGGTGCGTTGCTGGACGGCGTCCCGGAGTCCATCGTCATCGGAACGAGCCTGCTCGGCGGCGGTACGGTCGGGGCGGTCACCGTCGCCGCGGTGTTCATCAGCAACGTCCCCGAAGGCCTGTCCAGCGCCGCCGGCATGCGCGCCGCGGGCCGCAGCCGCCGGTACGTCTTCGGCCTGTGGACCGGCATCGCCGTGGTGAGCGGCCTGGCCGCGATCGCCGGCTACACCGTCCTCGGCGACGCCTCCGGCACCCTGATGGCCGCCATCACCGCCCTGGCCGGCGGCGCGATCCTGTCGATGGTCGCCGACACCATGATCCCGGAGGCCTTCGAGAACGCCCACCTGCTGGTCGGCCTGATCACCGTGGCCGGCTTCCTTCTCGCCTACGGCGTCTCCCAGCTGGAGCCCTGACCCACCCACCGGCGCGCCGGCAGGTCACCGACATGTCGAATCCTCGGCCACGACGTACCGTCGATACCGCGCGGGGCCAGCCACTCAAACACCGGGGAAGAGGCACCGATGCAACCTCACCGGACGACATCCGAGCAGCTGCGGTCCGTGCCGGCCTACCGCCTGCTCACCCTGATGGACGCCGAACACGGCGCCAGCGACGGCGAGGCAGCCCGCGCCGCCCGTCAACAGGAGATCGCCGGCACCGGCCAGGAGATCGCCGTGCTGGTGGCACAGGACGCACTTCCGGTGGACGCCGACCTCGAACTGTGGGACCGCGCGCCCACCGAGCCGCCGCCGGGAGGCTGGTACGGGCCGGAGCGGCTGACGCTCGACTGCCCCAGCGGCGCGTTGCGCCTGGGCTCACCAACCGGCGACGCCATCGGGCTGACCGTGCCACCCGGCCGCTACGACGTTCACCTCTATCACACTGGCCGATCCGAGGCAGAGGACGTTGCCGAGACCCTCGACAGGCAACTGCAGCACCTGAGTATCCCGCAGCGCCCAGCAGAGCTCGAACGGCAAGGCGGCGGCATCGAGCGGTACATCATCCGACTGTGGCCGCATATCTAACCGCAGCATACGCCGCCCTCAACCCGACCACCGGCAACGTCATCGGCTCTCTGCACGCCCGCACCCGCGCGATCGAGTTCAAGAAGCTCCTGACCACCCTCGACCAGCAGGTCCCCGCTGCCCTGGACGTCCACGTCGTGCTGGACAACGCCTCGACCCACAAGACCCCGGCGATCAAGCGCTGGCCGGCCGCCCACCCTCGCCTCGTCCTGCACTTCACGCCGACCAGCAGTTCCTGGCTCAACCTCGTCGAGCGCTGGTTCGCCGAGCTGACCACCAAGAAACTGCAACGCGGCATCCACCGCAGCGTCCGCGAACTCAACACCGACATCCGGCAAGGGATCCAGACCTGGAACGACAACCCCAAGCCCTACGTCTGGACCAAGACCGCCGACCAGATCCTCGACTCCATCGCCCGCTACTGCAGCCGAATCAACGACTCACGGCACTAGCGGGAAGGTGACTCGGCCGGAGCCGATGCCGAGTTCGAGGGCCGGGCCGTCGCCGGCGAGGTCGCAACGCACAGCGCGTCAACGGCGGGGCCGGGGTCGAGGTGGCCGGCGGCGTCGGCGTCGTAGAACGCCGCCCACCGGCTTCAGTGGTCGAACTGTTGTTCGAGAAACTTCATTGATCACCTTTCACGTGCGCGGACGGGTGAGAGGTTCCACCGGTGGTGTGTCGGGCCCCCTGCGGCCGGTCGGGAGTCGCTAGGTTGCCGCGGTGGACCCCGGCTACGGACTTGCCCGTGGCCGGGGACCGTTTTGCCCGGTCCCGGAGCTACCGATCTTGTGAGGTATGGCGCGCGTGGGTTACCTGCAGCTGCTGCGGAAGCGTCCGGTGCTGGTGTTGTGGTCGTCGGCGGCGATGAGCGTGCTCGGCGACCGCCTGTATGGACTTGCGCTGATGTGGGTGGTGTACGAGTCGACCGGTTCCGCGGCGTGGATGGGTGTGGCGGCAGTGGTCGAGTCGATTCCGTACATCCTGATCGGTACGTTCGGCCGGGACCTGGTCGCCCGGTTCAACTCGTTTCGGGCTCTGGGCTGGCTGGACGCTGGACGGGCCGTGGTGGGCTGCTCGGTGCCGTTGTTGTGGTCGCCGGGCGATGAGGGCCTAGCCGTCCTGCTGGGGTTGATCTTCGTGCTGGGTGGGCTGGGCGCCCTGTTCGGGCCGAATCTGGGCGCCCTGGTGCCGGACATGGTCGAGCGGGATCAGGTGCGTCAGGTGATTGGGCTGCTGGATCTGACCACCCGGATCGCGGCGATCGCCGGACCCGGCGCGGTCGGGGTGATCCTGCTGGCTGTCTCCGAGGTGCAGCTGTTCGCGCTGGACGGGGCGACGTTCGCGGTGTCAGCGCTGGCGATGTGGTGGCTGCACGGTCACGTCCGCCGGTCGGCGCCGGCTGGTGCCAGCGGCGCGGCGCCCACGGGGCCGGTGCCGACTGGTGCGGAGTCGGGGGCTGTGGCGGCGTTGCCGGTGCTTCGCCGGCATCCGGATGTGGCCATGGGTTTGGGGTTGCATGGGGTGGCCTACTTCGTGGCGGCCGTGTCCGCTGTCGGACTCCCCGCGCTGCTTTCGGTGCAGCTTGGTTTGAGTGCGGCCGGGTACGGGCTGGTGCTAGCGGCGATCGGGGCGGGTGCGCTGGCCGGGAATCTCGTGATCGGCAACGTGCGGTTGGGGCCATGGCTGATGGTGGACTGCGGGGCCTGGATGGTCGCCGGGTTGACGTTGCTCGGCTACGCCATGGCTCCGTCGCTGCCGGTGCTGCTCGGGATCGCGTTCCTTTCTGGGTTGGCCTCCCCGGCGGGGGCGGTGCCGTGGCGGACCCGGCTGGCCGAGTTCGAGCGGCGGGAAAGGTTGCGGCTGATCACGGTGAACGCCACGGTGATCCGGACGACGGGCACGGTCGGCATGCTGGCGCTGCCGATGATGGTCGACGCGGCACCGGCCGCCGCTTTCACGGGGGCTGGTGTGCTGCTGGTGGTGGCGGCCGCGGTGACCGCGGTTGCGGGCCGGCGGGCGGTGGCCGGAGCGGAGCGGGCCAGGGTTGAGGCGGTGGCGGGGCGCGCGTCCTGACCGTGAGGTGCCCGCCCCGCGCGGGGCGCTATCGCAAGGCGGGCGTTGTCAGCTCGTCAAGGCGCTGGTCAGAGCGCGGCACCGGCCGTCAGCGCGCCGGGCGAGCTCGGCACGTTGTCGAGCCCCGTGAACACGGCCTGGTCGGCGGCCAGGAAGTGCTCGATGGTGATGCGGTCCTGCGGCACGCCGATCTGGTCGTAGATCACCTTGTGCATGCGGGAGAAGCCGGCGTCGCCGCGCTCGAGGAAGAACTCCTTGTCGTACCAGGCGACACCGAGACGCACGGTGCCGCCGGCGGCGCGGGGGTTCTCGGGGGTGTCGAACACGACGTCGGAGTCCTGCCAGTCCCACAGCATCATCGCGTCGGGGCGGGCCCGCAGCTTGTCGTCGGACGCCTTGAGGGCGTCGACGCAGGCGTCCAGGGTGGCGAAGTCCGGGCAGGTGTAGGTACACATGCTGATCGCCACGATCTGCTTGTCCCCGCGGCGGCCGTCCTCGCTGTTCTCGCCCTGGAGCACCCGGATGCGGGCCTGGGGCAGGGGACCGGACAGGACTTGGTCGAGCACGTTCATGGTTCCTTGCTCGTTGGGACGGGACTACCAGCTGGGCCCGGCGATCGGGTACAGCTGGGGCTTCAGGCCGTCGCGGCGGGTGACCGCGCCGGGGGCGACGCACCGCAGGTTCAGCCCGACGCGGGGCTGATCGGTCGTGTTCGGAGGGCTGGAGTGCAGAAGCCGCACGTCCATCAGCGCTGCCTCGCCAGCGGGAACCTCGACCACGACAGGTTCGGGGCCACCGGGCGGTACGACGGTGGTGAGGGCGCGGCCGTGTCGGCCGCCGTGCGGGTCCTCGCGGCGGGTCGGCAGGTAGCCGAGCCGGTGAGAGCCGGGGATGACGTGCAGCGCCCCGTTCGCGGCGGTCGCCGCGGTCAGCGCGACCCACACGGTGACCGACCGGTTCGGGTCCAGTTCCACGCCGTCGCCGGCACCGTCCTGGTGCCAGGGCACCCGGAAGTCCGCGCCGGGCCATTTGATCAGCAGGAAGCCACCTTCGAGGGCGATGTCGGCGCCGATGACGTCGGCGACCGCGTTCACGAGGGCGGGCCGCCGGACCAGCGCGGCGACCGACGGCAGGGTCAGCCAGGGCTGTCTGACTACATCGCCGTGTCCGGTGACCTGCTGGGCGATCCGGATGGCCTCACCGGTGTCCGCCCAGCGGATCCCGGTCCGGTAGCCGGCCGTACGGAGCGTTTCCGTGTCGGTGAGCACGTCATCACCTCTCCCTGGGAAGGACGCGGAGACGGGTCCCCGCGCCGATCGGTCGATGGATTCAACGGGACCATGCAGGGTGCCGATGGAGGCAGGTTGCGCGCCTGGTGGCCGGTTGAGGGGTGTTGTCGAGGCTTGCGTGGGGTTGCGTGCCCTCTGGCAGGCGAGCAGCGGCCCGCTATCCTGAGCACGCCGTGTTACTGAGCAGATACACGGAGGCGCGGGATGGTGCGTGCTATCAGCAATCACGACCTGCACGGTCTGCTGGACGAGGCCGATTACAGCCACGGCGCGTTCGTGCGACAGATCAATCTCGCCTGCGGCGGCGCCTACGACGCGTCCAGCGTGTACTGGTGGCTGCGCGGCCGACGCCCCGACCCCACCACCCGAACGGCGATCGCCGCCGTGCTCACCCGCCGCCTGCACCGCGCCGTCACCGCCGATCATCTCGGCTTTGACCACGACCTCAGCGCCGGCCTGGCCTACCCCGGCACCCCCGGCGAGACCATCGATACCACCGCGCGGCTGTGGGACCTGAGCGTCCACCACGCCGCCGCCCTCGCCGCCGCCCCCTACGTCTCCGACGCGGCCGTGCAGACGGCGCTCGCCTGGCGGTACGACCCGGACGACCCGGACTGGTCCCGCCCAGGCCCCCGCACCGTGACCGCCATCGATGTGGAGGCGCTCGCCGTGTACTCCGCCCACTTCACCGAATTGGACCGCCGCGGCGGCGGAGCGGGTACCACCCGTGCTTTAGTCGCTGACTTCCTGTACCGGCAGGTCAGTCCGATGATTCGCGCCAGTTACACCGACGCCGTCGGTCGGGACCTGATGGCCGCCGCCGCTGGCCTCGCCGGTCAGCTCGCTTACATGGCCTACGACGCCGGGGAGCATGGCGCCTCGCTGCGGCACTTCACCACGGCGCTGCGGTTGAGCCGGGCCAGCGGCGATCGCCTCTACGGGGCTCATCTGCTCGCGAACCTTGCGACCCAAGCTGTCTACCTCGGCCACCCCCGCAACGCCGTCCGCCTGGCCGCGGCCGCCATCGACGGTGCCGGCCGCGCTCCGGCTGAGGTCCGGGCCCGTCTGCACGCCGCAGCGGCGTGCGCCTACGCCGTCGCCGGCGACCGGAGGTCCTGCACCACGGCGCTTCGCAAGGCCCGGACCGCCATCGACCGGGCTCGGCCCGGCGCCGGCCCGTTCTGGGCGGCCTACTTCAGCCCGGCACACCTCGCCGGCACCGCCGCCCGCTGCTACCGCGACCTGCAACTGCACCACAGGGCCGTCAAGTACGGGCCTGCTGCGCTGCACCTACCACACGACAGCTCTCGTACCCGTGCCCTGCACACCGCACTGCTGGCCACGATTCACGCCGCGACGGGCGATCTCGACGAGGCCTGCCGTTACGGCGACCAGGCCGTCCCGCACCTGCGCACCGTAGAGTCCCGGCGCGTGCGGCAGCGCCTCACCGAACTGACCGATCGGCTGAGCCCGCACCGGCGGGTACCGGTCGTCGCCGAGTTCTTCGACCGTCACCACCACCTGCTCGCCGTGGCGTGAACGGCAGTCGCGCCAGCGGGTGGACTACCGTCAGTCCGGTGAGTACCTGGATCGAACCGGACCAGTGGTATGCGCAACTCCCCAGCTTCTACGCGACCACCGCGGCGCTGATCACCGAAGCCGGCACCGGCCGGGTGCTGCTGGTGAAACCGATCTACCGCGACCACTGGGCATTCCCCGGCGGCTACCTCGAATCCGACGAGTACCCGCAGGATGGCTGCGCCCGCGAACTGTATGAGGAACTCGGCCTGCACCTCAAGGTGGGTGCCCTACTCGTGGTCGATTGGGCGCCGCCCGCCGAGCCCCGGCCACGAGCACTCATCAGCATGACCTTCGACGCCGGCGAGATCCCCGCTTCCACAATGTTGCGGCTGCCCGCCGACGAGTTGTCCGCGTACGCATTCCTCGAACCGGCCGAGGCCGCCGCCCGCCTGCCGAATACCGTCGCGTCCCGTGTCGAAGCGGCTCTTGCAGCACGCCGTACGGGCAGGGCGGTGTACCTCGCCGCGCGAGGGTAGATGCCGGCCCCCGTCCAGACCAGCCGATGCTCTCACCGGTCACTGTGGGCCCGAAACCGGCAAACATTGAATCCACTCGATCGCGGTGGGCCCGAACCGGCGAACAAACCCCTGGTCATCGCCTCCCCACCCCGCATCGGGGTCACCACCAGTAGTTGTCCTGCGGCAGGTAGGGAGCCTCTAGCTCGGTGATCTCTTCCTCGCTCAGCCGGACTTCGAGAGCGGCGACGGCGTCTTGCAGGTAGTGCGGCTTGGTGGCGCCCACGATCGGACAGGACACGACCGGCTTGGACAGCACCCAGGCCAGCGCCACCCGGGCCATCGAGACGCCACGAGCCTCGGCAACCTTCTGAATGGCGTGCACCACCGGCTCGTCGACGTCGCGGTCGAACGCCTTGGCGACGGTGTCCGACGACGACCGGGTCGTCTGCCGACCCCACGGCCGTGTCGCCCTACCCTTGGCCAGTGGCGAGTACGGAGTCAGGCCGACGCCCTGGTCGAGACACATCGGGATCATGTCGCGTTCTTCCTCGCGCTTGAGCACGTTGTACTGGTCCTGCATCGCCGAGAACGTCGTCCATCCGTTGACCACGGCGGCGTGCTGCGCCTTCGCGAACTGCCACGCCCACATCGACGACGCGCCCAGATATCGCACCTTCCCGGCCCGGACCAGATCGTCGAGGGCTTGCATGGTCTCCTCGACCGGCGTCTCCGAGTCGAACCGGTGGATGTAGTAGACGTCGATGTAGTCAGTGCCCAGCCGCCGCAGCGAGGCGTCGGCCTGCTCCAGGATGGCTTTGCGGGACAAACCGCTGCCGCCAGGGCCGTCATGCATCTTCCCGCTGACCTTGGTCGCCAGGACGATGTCCTCCCGCCGGGAGAACCGGGAGATCGCCCGACCGACGATCTCCTCCGAGGTACCGCCCTGATAGACGTTCGCGGTATCCCAGAACGTCACACCCAGATCGACGGCCTGCCGGAAGAACGGCGCGCTGGAGCGGCGCGAGCCCGAGCGGCGGTATCCGGCGCCGGTTCCTGGCCACGATCGGCCGGAGGTCGACCGGGCAGGGGCAGCCGGTCCTCCTCCAGGGCACGGCGAATCTCCCGGCTCAGATCGGCGGCGACCACCGCCCTCGTTTCCGGGATGACCTCCCAGTTTTCCGGCAGGCTCCGGCTGGACCGCCACTTCAGCCGAACCCGGTACACGCCCTCGCTGTCGTCCTCGGGCGGGGCCACCCGAACCTGCGCCGGCGCCATGTCGCGCTGATATGCGGTCCACGGCACCAGGTGAGGAGAGACGCTCACGACGAACTCCTCCGAATCCGCCACCGGACTGGCCAGCCGTTCGAAGTTCATCAGAATCGAGTCGCCGCCATCGCCTGGCACGATCACCGACAGACCGGACACGCGTACGACACCCACGTCGGCCAAGGTCGGAACGACCGCGCCGACGAGATCACCGGTGAGATTCATCGGGGGCTTTGAGCCGAGTTCCGGGGGCCGGAGACATGTCCCGCCCCTTCAGCGATCATGAACCTATGGAGGACCCGCAGTCGGCCGAGGGTGAGGCGAAGGTCATCACACTCTGCGGCTCGACCAAGTTCGAGGCTGAATTCGCGAAGGTCAACCAGCGGCTCACGTTGGAGGGTCACGTCGTGATCAGCCTTGGCATGTTCGAACTTCCCGAGCTGCCGGACTACGACTGGACGGTCGACAGTTCGAACCTCAAGCGGCGGCTCGGCGGCGTGCACTTCCGGAAGATTCGCATGGCCGACGAGGTGTACATCGTGGATCCGGGCGGCTACGTAGGCGAGTCGACCCGACGGGAGATCGCGTACGCGGAGTCTCTCGGCAAGCCGGTGCGGTACCTGAGTCGCGAGCAGTCGGCGCGTACGGAAGACGGCCCCGGGAGTGAGGCCGACCGGGCGGTCGGCTCATCGGACGTTCTGAGGTGACGTGCCGGCCGGATCGAGACCGGCCGGCACGTCAGGGTTAGCGCACCTCGTACACCGTGATGTCCCCGGCCCGGAAGCGCGGGGTCGCGAACTGCGCGAGGTCGGGGCTCGCGTGCAGTTCGGCCTTCACGCCGCGGGCCGGGTCCGGGGTGGTGCCGACCGCGACCAGCCAGCGCACGCCGTGCGCCCGGGTGAAGGCCGCCGTGTTCGCCGCGGTGGGCCGGTAGAAGACCTCGTCGTTCGCGGCGAGCAGGGCCGGATCCCAGAACGGGCTGGCGGCGAGGGTGTGGTCCCACAGCCCGCCGGCCGCGAAGGCCGGCTCGGTGTAGCTCCAGCCCTCGACCAGCACCTGCCGTTCCGAGTACGCCGCCAGCCAGAAGTCGCGGCTGTCGCAGCCGTTCGCGCCGAAGCGGCAGTGGCTGTTGGTGGCGACGAGATCGCCCGTGGCGGAGTGCGCCCGGAGCCAGCGCCCGGCCTCGGCCGCGCCCGCCGGCATGACGGCGTTGAGCTCGGGATACCGGTTCGCGTGGCCGGCGGTCGCCGGCTCCCAGAGGCCACGCGACCCGATCACTCCGGTCGCGATCGACGCCGCCAGGAACGGGACCGCCATCACCGCGACGGTCAACCGGCGGTCGAGCCGCATCCGGCGACCGGCGACGGCCAGCGCCCCGGCAACCGCGATCAGGATCACCGTCAGGAGCAGGTAGGGAGCCACCGCGTGCAGCGTCGACCACGTACCCGGGGCGGGCGGCCGGAGCCGGCCGGCGGTGAACTGCACGGCGACCAGCGCGACGACGCCGAGCGCGGCCGCGCCGGCGATCAGCCGGCGTGGCGCCTTCCGGCCGGCGGGGACCAGGGCGGCCAGTCCCACCGCGGAGAGCACGGCGAGGAACGGGCTGGCGGACCGGGCGAAGTAGCCCTGGCTGAGCCCGGGGTGCGAGAACACCCAGGTGGCCACCGTGCCCGAGAGCCCGATGCCGAGCAGCACGTGCACCATCGGGTTCCAGCGGAAGGCGCGCCGGGCGACGGCGGCCAGCCCGGCCCAGCTGATCGCCATGGCGAGAACCGCGGTGGCGGCGAGCGTGACGAGCGGCAGGTAACGGTTGGCCGGATCGGGCATGCCGAGGACGGCGTAGCCCAGGGCCGTCCACTTGACCGTCTGGAGCGGGTCCACGGTCGAGCCCTGCGCCCCGCCGCTGTAGAGCACGAGCTGCGCGAAGCCGAACCAGGCGAGCGTGATCGCCAGCGCGATCGCCTCGGCGCCCAGCTTGCGGGTGCGCAGCAGCCGCACGCCCACGGCCAGCAGCAGGCCGCACACCAGGATCGGCATGAACGTCGCCTTGGCGCCGGCCATCACGCCGGTGAGGGCCGCGAACGTGCACCAGGCCGCGATCCGGCGCGGCCCGGGCTCGAACAGCCCGGCGAGCACGTACAGCGCGGTGGCGCAGAGCAGTACCGCGTACGTCTGGGTGGGGCTCTGCCAGAAGTGCTCGGTGATGACGCCGTTGTACATCGGGCGGTCGTCCCAGGCGAACGGTGAGATCGCCGTGCCCGCGAACGCCAGCACCACGGCCAGGGCGCCCGCCCACCAGCGCCCGGAGAGCCGGTGCGCCAGCGCCACCAGCACCAGCAGGAACGCGGCGATCATCGGCACCACGAGCAGTCGCAGGATCAGCATCTCCGGCTCGATCCCGGTGATCCAGCTGGCCGCGGCGCCGTGCGGGTAGACGTACCAGTGGTAGCTCAGCCCGACGCCCTCGACCCAGGGCACGTCCAGCGCCACCCCGTTCTTGAACAGGCCGACCAGGGCGAACTGGAACGGGAAGTCCAGGATCATGCCGAGCCGGTGCGGGTCGATCACGCCGGTGCTGCGGAAGGTCTGCGGCATGGCGCGGCCGACGCAGTAGAGCATCACGATGGCGACGGTCCACGACACACCGACCGGCAGCCTCCGGCCGCTGCCCCGCCAGTGACGGCGCAGCCCGGGCAGGGCCGAGAAGAGGACCAGCGTGAGCACGGGCCAGGCCAGCACCGCCAGTGGAACGCCGCACGCGCGGGCCAGCAGGTAGACCGGCAGCTCGACGACGAAGCCGACGACCGTGCCGAACGCCGCGTCCAGCGCCAGGACTCCGGCGCCGCCGCGCAGCGCACGCCAGATCAGCATGCCGGGCAGGGTGCCGGCCAGCAGGGTGTAGCCGGCGAACTTGATCAGGTCGCCGGCCGGGACGTCGTAGTAGAGAAGGGCGGCCGCGGTGCCGGCCAGCGCCACGAGGAACGCCGCCCAGCCGGGCGAGAGCGGTCCCCGGGTGTCCTGGGTCTGTTCGGTCGCCGGCGCGGACGTCTGTTCGGGAGCCGTGCCGACACTCATCGGTGCCCGGCCAGCTCTTCCGTGCTCACGTCGGCCGCGCCGAACGCGACCTCATCGGCGGTGTCCTGTGCGACCAGGAACTGCGGCCGGTTCTGGACAGCCGCGTAGATGCGCCCGATGTACTCGCCGAGCAGGCCCAGGCAGATGAGCTGGATCCCGCCGAGCAGCAGCACTGCGACGTAGAGGGACGTCCACCCCGGGACGGTGGCGCCGAAGCCCCAGGCCACCAGGCCGCTGATCATCAGCCCGAGGCAGAGGAGGAAGCTCAGCAGGCCCAGCCAGGTGGCGATCCGCAGCGGCGTCGCCGAGAAGCTGGTGACGCTGTCCAGGGTCAGCTTGATCATCTTGCTGAGCGGGTACTTGGTCTCGCCCGCGACCCGCTCGGCCCGCACGTAGGTCACCTCGGCCGAGGAGAAGCCGAGCGACGGCACCACCAGGCGGTAGACCGGGCGCTGCTCGGGCAGGTCGTTGAGCACGTCCACGACCGCACGGCTCATCAGCCGGAAGTCGCCGGCCTGGTTGCTCACCCACGGGCCGACCAGACGGCGCATCATCCAGTAGTAGGCGCCGGCCGTGCGCCGCTTGAAGACCGTGTCCGAGCTGCGGTCGTTGCGCACGCCGTAGACGACGTCGACACCCTGCTCCCGGGCGGCGGCCAGCATCTCGCCGATCGTCTCGGGCGGGTCCTGCAGGTCGGCGTCGATGCTGACCACGTAGTCGCCGCGGGCCGAGCGCAGCCCGGCCGCGAGGGCCGTCTGGTGGCCGACGTTGCGCCGCAGCGACACCACCCGCAGCTGCGGCCACTCGGTGCGCAGCTGGAGCAGGCGGGCGACGGTCGCGTCCGAGCTGCCGTCGTCGACGGCGACGACCTCGTACGCCACCTCGAGCCGGTCGAGAACCGGCCGCAGACGCGCGACGAAGTGGTCGACCGCCTCGCGTTCGTTGTACATCGGCGTCACTACCGAAAGGACCGGCGGCGATACCACGACCTGCGGCACTGTCATCTCTTCCCTACTGGTTGTCGCACGGCATTCATGTGAGAGTCGAGCGTCATTCACATGCGTTGGGCCGGAAGAGTAGCCGAACCACGGCCTCCGCCGCGCCCCCGGGGGGCCAACCCCGTTCCGGGCGCCCGTGCCGGCATTCGACTCCCCGCGCCGGTGCCCGGCGGCGCACCGCAACGCGCTTTCCGACCTTCCGGGGGCTGCCAGCCGACCCGCCGCCGTCACGGTGTGTGACATGGCTCATCGGTGGATCACCGGGTTGGCGCTGGCCAACTAGTCTCCAGGCCATGAAGGTGATCAGCGAGTCCGCACGGTGAGAAGTCGGCGGATCAGCTCCCGGCAGGTCGTGCTGACGGCCACGTTCCTGTCGCTGGCGGCCGGCGGCGCCGCGGCCTGCGACAGTTCGCCGCCGGAGGAGTGGGAGCCGGCGGATTCCTCCGGTTACACCTGGGACACCCCGGTCGAGTCGGAGGATTCCGGGCCGCCGGTGACCGCGACCGAGCCCACCGAGGAACCGGTGGACGAGGAGGTGTTCTACTGCGCCGACGAGGAGGGCATGGTCGTCGAGGAGGAGTCCTGCGCCGAGGAGGACGACGGTCTCTACTTCATCTGGCACTCCCCCACGTACTCACGCGGCTACCCGGTCGGCACCTACCTCGATGACGGCGACTACTTCCCGGCCGGTGACCGGGCGAGCCGGCGAGCGTTCAAGCTGCCGTCCACGGGCGCGGTGTCCAACGGCACGGTGAAGACCAACGTCGTCGGCCGCTCCAGCGGGGGCTCCACCACCGGCGGCGGCGACAGCTTCTCCTCCGGAGGCTGAGCCCGCCCCCGGTAGCGCGCGTTTCGGTGTCAGGCCCGCTGACGCCACCAGGGCCATTCCGGGGGAGCCTGGGGGTCGTGGATGGTTCGATCGCGAAAGAGGTCGTCCAGCCGCTCGACCACGGCCCGCAGTTCGCGCCGGGCACGGGGCTCCAGCCGCGTCAGAGCCTGATCCAAGACCTCCCGGGCCTCGGTCGGGTCACAGCAGGGGCAGGCGTGGGAACCGATGTCGTCCAGCAGAGCCGGGACATCGCGCCGGTGAACCGTCTGTTTCCACTGCGCCAGAGCGCGGGCGACGGATCCGGGACCCAGCCGGGAACTCTCGAGCGCTTGGATCTGACTTACCGCTCTGGCCGTCAGCCCATCGACCACGGACAACGTCTCCCCCGGCTGCATCCGCCGAGGTAGGGCGGCACGAACGGCCGCTGGGCGCCTACGCGGCACGGCCCTTACTGATCATCGTCATGCGGGCGATCGTCGCACCGCCGGAGGAGCCGCGCAACGCCTTTTGCGGCACCGTTCGGGACGGCGGCCTGCCGAATCGCGGCGAATCCGGGCGTCGACCGAAAGGGTGGACTCGTCACACCCGCCACCAGCACGCCGGCCGACGGGTCCGGCAGAGGCCCGCGAAGCTCGCCGCGGCCGATGGGCTCTTTCATGATCTACTGGCGGTATGCGGCGGCGGACGTTTGTTTCTCTGGGTGCGTCGTTGGCGGCGGCGCTCGCCGGCTGCGCACCGCCGGCCCGCCCCGGGGATCCGGTGGTGTCCGGGCCGGCGGAGGCACCACCGTCGGGCCTATCCGGGTCGCAGCCCACCGCCCAGGCCACCGGTGGTGACTACAGCTGGTTCGAGGACAACGGTGAACTCACCGAAGGCTTCTGCTTCACCTGGATCGCCGGTCTCGACCCGGGTCAGGTGATCACCAGGCTCGGCGGCCGCCGGCTCGGTGCAGCGGGCTGGCGGGCCGACTGGGCGTCCTTCCCCGGCCGGCGTCGCGGGGAGGCGGTGATGGCCGTGGCGGCGATGCCAGGATGGTCGTTGATCGTCGAAGACAACGGGTGGCTCGCGTTCCGGGACGATCTTCTTGAGCGACTTTCCGCACGGACGACCGTAATAACCCACTACCGCAACGTCGAATACGACTCCCGTTTCGCGCTGATCAAGAACGGCGACATTCAGGTCGCCTTCGACCCGTACGACTCCGGCGACCGGACCGGCAGCCACCCGGACGTCCTCCTCCCGGCGATGCGAGCGGCCGGTCTGGCTACGGACGGTCAGGACAGCGACGATGCCGACGCCACCGAGTGCGCGTTCGCGTTGACCGAACGGCTCACCAGGGTGCCGATGACCACCGCGTTGCTGCATGCGGCGACATACCTCGTCACGGCCGTCTACGACGCCGACGTCGCCGCGTGGGAGCGGGAGAACCCGGACCCCGGGCTGCAACCTGCCCGCTGATGGAGCTGATTCGGTAGTCGACGGTGGGGGCGAGACGCCGTCATTGTGGGGAGGGCCGGACGGCCAGCTCCGCCCAGATGACGCCGCCGGTGCCGGTGGCGTGGGCGCCGTAGGTCCAGCAGGGTGTGGGCGGGCTCGGCGCCGGGCTGTCGGGGACCCGCCGGGTCATCAGTTCGATGAGCAGGTTGTCGTCGCGGCGGCTCACGATCAGCTGGCCTTCGCCGTCGGCGTGGCGGACGAGCGCGGCGATCACCGTGAGGGCCTCGTCGAGATGCCCGCTGTCGAGTTGGCCGTCGAGATGCGCCCGGGCCGACGCCCGCAGGCCGGCGAGGTCCGTGCCGGCGCGGACCGACAGCCAGAGGGAGGTCAAGCGAACCCGGGATGGCGCAGGGCGGACATGGCGGCCCGGCCGGCGCCGTCGAGCGCGGCGGTGCGGGGGTCGGCGGCGCGGTGCACGCGGACGTCCAGGGCGGTGGCCAGCGCCTCCGGCAGGCCGGGGTGCAGGGCGCCGTCGCCGGTCAGCAGGATGCCGCGGGCGGTCGCCTCGTCCAGGGCGCCGGCGTGGTCGGTGGCGCGCAGGTTCGCGACGTGCTGTGCGATGACGTCGGTGAGCAGCCCGGTCGTGCCGTCGCGCCCCAGGTCGCGGATGCCGTAGTCGGCCCGCTGGGCGGCGGTGACCCGGCCGTGTTCGAGCAGGGCGGTCTCGGTGAGCTGGGCGCCGATGTCGACGACCAGCAGGTTTCCGGCGGTCGCGCCGGATCCGATGGCGGCGGCGCGGACCGTGTCGATGAACAGTGTCCGGCGTGGCGCGAAGGCGCCGTCGATCACGCGGCGCATCAGTTCCTGGTCGGCTTCGGTGGACAGCACCGGCCGGCAGGCCACGACGATGTCGGCGACCGGCGCCGGCTGCGGGAAGCGGTTGACGAGCTGGGTCAGCAGGGCGACGCAGCCGTCGACGTCGGCGACGCGGCCACGCCGGACCAGCGCGCCGGCGCTGGTGGGGGCGCTGACGACGCCCCGGCCGGTGGCCCACACCGAGGCGGTGCTGCTGCCCAGGTCGACGGCGAGCGCTACCGGTGAGGTGGTCAAAGCGGTTCCTTTCTCAAGAAGTGACGACGACGCTGAAGAGAATGACGACGACGGGGGCCGCCGCGCCGGGTGACACGGCGGCCGGTCGCGTCAGCCGTGCTGTTTCTGCTGGCAGGGCACGCAGAATCGGGCGTGCGGCAGCACTTCGAGACGCTCGGCCGGGATCGGGGTCGCGCAGCGGTCACAGCTTCCGTAGGTGCCGTCCGCGATGCGGTTCAGCGCGGTGGTGATCTGTTCGAGGCTCTGCCGGGTGGCCGCTAGCATGGCCGCCCGGTCGTGGGCCTGAGCCGGGTCGCCGGTGTCGGCGTTGATCTCGGTGAGGTCCTTGAGCCGTGCCGTCTGGACGGCGAACTCCTCGCTCAGCACCGATCGTACGGTGCTGAGCCGGTCCTGGCCGGGACGTTCGATCTGGATACTCATGATCGCTCCTGTTCGGTGAACGAGCCGGAAAAAGAAAAAGGGCCGAAGCTGATGAGCTTCGCCCTGGCGGCGGATCGAGGATGCGGATCCGCCGGTGGGCCACGGCCGGCGGTCACCGGGCGCGGCAGCCCGTTGGTCGCCGTCGTGGCCATCGGCCGGTGGACAGCACGAACGGCCGCCACCACGGTGGCGGCGATCGGACGCACTGTCACTGCCGGCATCCGACCACCATAGGTGGATCTTGACGGAGACGCCAACGGGATCATCGCCGGGTCGGCGGATGCCGGAGTCCGGGCCGCCGCGATAGAACTACGCGGTGACATGGGGTGGATTGCTGTCGTTGGATCGCCGGACCGCTGCGGTGTTCCCCGAGTCCGGCTGCAAGGACGTGACGGACAGTCCGGCGGTGCTGGCCGCGCTCGGTAGGGCGGAACGGGTCGACGCGCTGGCCCGGGGCCGGCACGGCCGGGACGCGGTGGTCGTCGCCGTCGCCGACGGCCGGGTCATCGTGGTCGCGGTCGGGTTCTTCTCCGACATGGGGCACGCGGCGCGGCAGACCAGTCCGGTCCGGCTCGACCAGCCGGTCGAGGCCGTCCGGTTCAGCGCCGTCCCGACCGTGGTCCTGGAGACTCTCACCGAGCGTTTCGACATTTCGGACGTACGCGACCGCGCACGCACCCGCCTGTCCCGGGCGTTCGCGGCGGGCGAGGAGCAGGGCGCCGGCGGCTGGCGAGCCGCCGAGGAACTGGCCGTCCGGCATCTGCGGGATCTCGGCTTCCACGACGCGCGGACCACCGCGGGCGGCGCCGACGGCGGCGTGGACGTGGTGGCGACCGGTGCGGTGGCGCAGGTCAAGCACTGGGCCAAGCCGGTCGGTCAGCCGGCGCTGCGCGACCTGTTCGGGGTGGCTCAGGCGTCCGCCGCGACCGCGTTCTTCTACAGCCGCTCCGGTTACACGCCCGCGGCCCTGGAGTGGGCGAACGCCACCGGGATCGCGCTGTTCACCTACACCCTCGACGGTCAGGTTCAGGCGTGCAACGCCGCCGGCCACGAACGGCGGAGGCCCGGGACGAGTCCGGGTCTGTTCGCGCAGATGCGGGCGGACAGGTACCGCAAGGAGCAGGCCGGTTTGCGCGGCGAGATCGACCGGCTGACGTCCCGGATGGAGAAACGCACGCAGTCCCGGCGCGCGTCGGCCCGGCAGGCCGCCGGCACGGCCGCGGGACTGCTGCTCGCGGCGAGCCGCACCCTGGACGGCGGTGACGTGCTGCCACCGGCCGACCGGCGGCGCGAGGACACGTACCAGACGGTCCGGGACGCTCTCACCCAGGTGAAACGGCTGCTGTGAGGGCGTCGACGGCGCCGATCAGCTGGGGGCCGTCCAACAGGACGCGGTCGTTGTGGCCGGCGCCGTCGACCGCGGCGAGGTGGGTCAGGTTGGCGGCGGCCCCGGCCACGGCCCGGCTCTGCTCCGGCGGCACCACCTGGTCGGCGGTGCCGTAGACGATCGCGGTCGGGGCGCTCACCCGCGGGATCAGCGACGCCACCGGGAAACGGTCGCGCAGCAGCAGGCCGACCGGCAGGACCGGGTAGTGGGCGCGCCCGGCGGCGGCCAGGTCGGTGAACGGCGAACGCAGCAGCAGCCCGGCCGGGGGACGACGGATCGCCAGGGCGGTGGCCACGGCGGCGCCGAGGCTCTCTCCGTAGTAGAGGATCGGGTGACCGATCTCGGTCAGGTAGGCGTGGGCGGCGTCGGCGTCCAGGGCCAGGCCGGACTCCGAGGGGCTACCCGGGTTGCCGCCGTAGCCGCGGTAGTCGAGCAGCAGCACGGTCAGGCCCCGGGCGGTCAGGGCGGCGGCCAGCGGCGCCCGGCCCGCCCGGTTTCCCCCGTTGCCCGGTGTGACCAGCACGGAAACGGCTCGGTTCGGCGTACCGGGAAGGGGTGGGAAGAGCCATGCGGTGAGCCGCAGCCCGTCCGCGGTGCGCAAGGTGACCTCGCGCGCGCCGGCCGCGAGCGGCGGCCGCGCGGGGTCCGGGAAGTAGATCAGCTTGCGCTGCGCGGCCCACGCGATGATCAGGATCAAGACCAGACAGAGGAGTACGCCCAGCGCACCGCGCATCACCATCCGGCCCATCCTGCCAGTGTGCGCCCGGCCATCCGTCACCGGCGATGAGGTGAGCGGCCGCCCGGTTACGATCCTGCCGATATCGATGGGTGGGGGGTCGTGATGCGATCGTTGGCTCGAGCCGGGATGTCGGTGCTGCTCGTGGCGGGCTGTTCCGTGCCGGCTGAGCCGAGCCCGCCGAACGGCGCGCCGGCGGAGCCGGTGACCGCGGTGGAGGTGGCGCGGCAGAGGGTACTCGCGGCGCTCACCGAACGTGAGAACGGCCCCTACCAGTTCTACATCGACCACGGCACGGCGCGGCCGGCGCTGGTCGGATCGTTCTCGTCGACGAACACCAGGTCGATCGAGATCCACGAGGAGCGCACGATTCCGGGACGGGCCGGGGTCGCGACACTGGTCGCGCTCCGGATCGGGCAGCCGCTCTGGATCAGAGTGGAACTGGACCCGCGGTCGCTGCACCGGGAACTCGGCATCCCCACCGGCTTCATGCGGATCGACCAGGACCGGCTGCCTCCTCAGGAGCTTCTGCCGCAACTCGTCGACGAGGACGGGGGCGACGTCGCCGGTCTCCGCGACATCGTGACCGCCGCCTCGGACCTGCGCGAGGAGGAGACGAGGCTGTTCAGCGGGACGGTCGACCTGCGTACCGTCGAGCCGGCGGGCGCCCTGGTGCCGCGATCCGTCGTGGATGGTCTGGGTGAGCGGGCGACGGTCCCCCTCCGCCTCACTTTCGGCGAGGACCGCGAACTCCGTCTGGACGACGTGTTCCATCTGACGGTCACGCTGCCGGACGGCGAGGTCTACCGGGCGCTGTACCGCGAGTTCGACCGAACAATCTTTCGTGAGGCGCCGGCGCACGCGGAACCGGCGCCGGACGCCGTCTACGACCTGCTGGACGGCGCCCCGGCTCCGGCATGAAGGGCCGGATCAGCCCTGGGACAGCCCGTAGACCACGAGCCCGATGAGGGCGGCGACGATCGTCAGGCCGAACCACGTCATCGGGCGCTCCAGCAGCCGGGGGCCCGGATCCATCGGCTCCCGGCTGGGGCCGTACGGATTCGGCTGCGGCGCGTCCAGCCCGGCGACGTGCCGGCGGCGGATCAGGTTGATCAGGACGGTGATCGGCGTGATCACCAGGGACCCGTAGCCGTACCAGCCCTGCACCAGGGTCTTCGACGTCATCTGGCGGTAGGTGGCCAGGCCGCAGTCCCGGCAGAACGGCCCCTCGACGCTGAGGAACCGCATCACGATGATCATTCCTTGGTGCCCGCGGAAGGTGGTCTTCTTCGCCGGCACCGATCCGCACATCCGGCAGGCGACGACGGGCTGCTGCCCGAAGCCCGGCGCGGCGTACGGATGTGTCTGGACGGGGTCCGGATATGGGTGAGCCGGCGGCTGCGGCTGAGACATGTGCACCTCTGTAGCTGTGAAAAAGCTGTAAGCCGCGTCAGGGTACTGTCTGATCGATATCCGCGCACCCCCACCTAGGCCGAACGACATAGGTGGTCGCAGACCGTCGGGAGATGTGTGGCGGCGCCCGCCCGGCGAGGCTGGATGCCATGATCGAACTTCAAGATCTGACCAAACGGTACGGCGACCGCACGGCCGTCGACCATGTCACCGTGACGGTCCCGTCGGGCCGGGTCACAGCGCTGCTGGGGCCCAACGGGGCGGGCAAGTCCACGATCATGCGGCTGGTCCTGGGGCTGGACCGGCCCACCTCCGGCACGGCGCTGGTCGGCGGGCGGCGCTACACCGAACTGCGGAACCCGCTGCGGCTGGTCGGGGCGCACCTGGACGCCCGCGCCTTCCACCCGCGGCGCAGTGGCCGGGCCGGGCTGCTGGCGCTCGCCCGGTACAACGGCTTCTCCCCGGCCCGGGTGCGGGAGGTGATCGACGAGGTGGGCATCGGCGCGGTCGCCGGAAAGCCGGCCGGGACGTACTCGCTGGGCATGGCGCAGCGGCTCGGCATCGCCGGGGCGATGCTGGGCGACCCGGGCACGGTGCTGCTCGACGAGCCGGTCAACGGCCTGGACGCCGACGGGGTGCGCTGGGTGCGGGCGCTGCTGCGCCGGTGGGCCGGCGAGGGCCGTACCGTGCTGCTGTCCAGCCATCTGATCGGCGAGGTGGAGCTGATCGCGGACCGGGTCGTGGTGATCGGCCGGGGCCGGCTGCTCGCCGACGCGACGCCGGCCGCGTTCACCGCGGGCCAGGAGGCGGTCGTCGACGTGGCGGCCGCCGACGAGCACTCGTTCACGCTGCTCACGGAGGCGCTGGGCGCGCACGCGGAGCGCACCGGCGCGGACCGGCTGCGGGTACGCGGCCTGGACGCGGCGACGGTGGGCCGCCGCGCGCAGCACGCCGGTGCGGTGTTGCGTGAGCTGCGTACCGACGCCCCCGGCCTGGAGGAGGCGTACGTGCGCCTGGTCGAGGACGAGACCGAGTACGTGGCGGTGACCCGATGAGGAACGCGTTCACCGCCGAGTGGGGCAAGCTCTGGTCGCTGCGGTCGCCGTGGTTCTGTGTCGCCGCCTCGGTGCTGCTCACCGCGATCCTGGCGTCGACCCTGGCCAACGACTTCGCGCACGACATCAGGATGGGCCGGCTGCCGGAGTCCGCCACCCTGCCCGTGCTGGAGCCGCTGGTCCAGGCCGTACAGGTCGGGCAGCTCGCCGTGGTGGCCGCGGCGATGCTGATGGTCACCGCCGAGTACGCCACCGGCACGATCCGGTCCACCCTTCTGGCCCGGCCACGCCGGGGTGACGTGCTGCTGGCCAAGACCGCGGTCGCCGTGGTGGTCGGGTTCGGGGCCGGGCTGGCCTGCGCGGCCGCCGGTTGGCAGGCCGCCGCGCTGGCGCTGGGCTCGCACGCGGTGCCCGGCGAGCCGGTCGCCGACGCGCTGCGGCTCGCCGTGGTCGTGGCGGTCGCCTGCGGATTCACCACGGCGGTCGGGTTCCTGCTGCGCAGCGGGGTGGGCACGCTGACCACGATGGTGGTCCTGCTGCTCGGGCTCCAGATGATCAGCCAGCGGGTCGGGGTCTTCCTGCCCGCCCAGGCCGCGGTGCGGTTCGCCGCCGGCGACGGCGTACGTCATCTGCTGGTCCTGGCGGTCTGGGCGGTGGCCGCCTGGTTCGCCGCGCGGCTGCTGCTGATCCGCCGCGACGCCTAAGGTAGCGGGCATGCACGGGTGGGGGCAGTGGTACGCGCTCGCCGCGACGGTCGTGGTCGTCGTCTGCCACCTGGGCGGGCGGCGCGGGTGGGCCGGGCCGGTGGTCGTGCTGCTGTGCGGCGTCGAGGTGGCCGCCGCGATCGCCGTCGCGCACGGTCAGGACACCGTGTCGTGGCTGGTCGACCAGGCGGTCGTGGTGCTCGCCGTGTTCGCGGCGCTGACCGGCGCCTACCGCAGGCTGCGGCGGGAGTTCGTCGAGCAGGGCTGGGCGCAGGCCCGTGCCGCGCGGTTGCGGGAGCGCGCCCGGATCGCCGCCGACCTGCACGACACGCTGGGACACGACCTCACCCTGCTGTCGTTGCGGGCGGCGGGCCTGCAGGTGACGGCGCCGGACGAGCCGACCCGGGAGCAGGCCGCGGCGTTGCGGGCGGGGTCGGCGGCGGCGATCGACACCGTACGCCGGATCGTCGACCTTCTCGACGTGGAGGCGGAGGCGGATGTGGTGGCCGTGCTCGACCGGGCCTGCGCCGCCGGGATGACCGTGGCGGTGACCGGTGACCCGCCGGCCGACCGGTTTCTGGCCAGACTGGTGTCGGAGGCGCTGTCCAACGCCGCGCGGCACGCGCCGGGCGCCCCGGTGACCGTCGCGTTCAGCGGCCGCCGGGTGGAGATCGTCAACCCGGTGGCACCGCAGGGGCCGCCGCAACGAGCGGGAACCGGGCTGTCCGCGCTGGCGGCCCGGGTGCGGCGTGCGGGTGGCTCGCTGGCCGCCGACCGGGTGGACGGCCGGTTCCGGCTGGTCGCCGAGATTCCGCCGGGTGTCGACGAGGACCACGGGAGCCGCGACTACGACAGCGGCCGGCTGCGGATCCGGCGGATGCTGGCCGGCACCGTCCTGATTCCCGGCGCGGTGCTGGTGGTGGTCGCGACCGGCTTCTACACCTGGGCGGTCCGGGACGCGTCGATGGAACCGGGGACGTTCGCGGCGTTGCGGGTCGGCATGCCACGCGCCGCGGCGGTCGCCCTTCTGCCGGCGCGCGAGGCGCCGGTCCGTTTCGAGCGGGGGTACGGCCCCGGCTGCCACTACTACACCGATGGGAACTATCCGCTGGCGTACGGGAACTATGTCGTCTGCTTCGACGGTGACCGTGTCGTGCGGTTGCATGACCGCACCGGGCGTACCGCATGATCCGGGTCTTGATCGCCGACGATCAACCGCTGGTCCGGGCCGGGCTGCGCACCGTGCTCGCCACCGATCCCGGCCTGGAGATCGTGGCGGAGGCTCAGGACGGCCGGTCGGCGCTGGAGGCGGTCGGGCGGTGGCGGCCGGACGTGGCGCTGCTCGACATCCGGATGCCCGGTATGGACGGTTTGACCACGGCCGAGTCGATCCGCGCCCGGCACCCGGCCGTCCGCATCATGATCATCACGACGTTCGACGAGGACCGGTACATCGCCCGTGCCCTGCGGACCGGCGTGCACGGGTTCCTGCTCAAGTCCGGGGATCCGTACGAGCTGATCGCCGGGGTGAAGGCCGTGATGAACGGTGGAACGGTGCTGGCGCCCCCGGTCGCCCACCGGATCGTCGGCCTTCTGCACGGCCGGGAGATCCAGGACCGGCTGGCCGCCCGGACCGCCGTGCAGGGCCTCACCCCGCGGGAACGCGACGTGCTCGCGCTGCTCGGCGCCGGCCTGTCGAACGCGGAGATCGGGCAGCGGCTGCACGTGGCCGAGGGCACCGTGAAGATCCACGTCAGCGCGCTGCTCGGCAAACTCGGGCTGGCCAACCGGGTGCAGGCTGCCGTCTACGCCTACCGGGCCGGGCTCACCGGCTGAACCGGACGATCGCTAGGTTCCGGGCAGGCCGGCCAGCCCGGCGGCCAGTCCGAGCAGGGCGCAGACGCCGAGGACCCGCAGGACCGACCATTTCACCGTGAAGATCAGCACGCTGGCGATGACCGTGATGGCCAGCGGTGTCCAGCGGATGGTCTCCAGGTGGGGGATCTGCATGTTCAGCGGGCCGGCGGTGATCGTGCCGGTCTCGGCGAAGAGGGTGTGGACGGCGAAGTAGAGGCCGAGGTTGGCGATGACGCCGACCACCGCGGCGGTGATGCCGGTGAGTGCCGCGGACAGGGCGGTGTTGCCGCGCAGCCGTTCCACATAGGGGGCGCCGAGCAGGATGAACAGGAAGCATGGCACGAACGTGACCCAGGTGGTGAGCAGCGACGCGATCACGCCGGCCGCCCACGGGTCGAGGCCGCCGGGGTGGTGGTAGGCGCCCAGGAACGCGACGAACTGGACCACCATGATCAGTGGGCCGGGGGTGGTCTCGGCCAGGGCCAGGCCGCGGACCATGTCGCCGGCGGACAGCCAGGCGTAGTGCTCGACGGCCCGCTGGGCGACGAAGGCGAGGACCGCGTACGCGCCGCCGAAGGTGACTACGGCCGTGCCGGAGAAGAACAGGCCCTGCTGGGTGAAGACACTGCCCACGCCGGTGACGGCGGCGACCAGCGCGACCGGAAGCAGCCACACCAGCAGGCCGACGGCCAGGATGGTCAGGCCCCGGCGGGCGGACGGCTGATCGTGGTGCAGGGCGTCGTCGGAGATCAGCGGCTCCGGGCCGTCGGAGGTGCCGCCACCACCGTGACCACCGCCGGTGACCAGGGCCGGGCGGTAGCGGTGCACCAGCCAGGCGGCCAGGGCCGCGACGGCGATGACGATCGGAAACGGTACGCCGAACACCGCGAGCGCCCCGAACGCCGCGACCGCGAACCCGATCAGCGCCGGATTGTTCAGCGCCCGGCTGCCGACCCGCCACACCGCCTGCGCGACGATCGCGACCACGGCCGGGGCCAGCCCGGCGAAGATGGCGGTGACCACCCGGGTGTCGCCGTAACCGACGTAGATCGCCGACAGCGCCAGCAGGGCGATCATGCCGGGCAGCACGAACAGGGTGCCCGCCACGAGACCGCCGCGCAGGCCGTTGAGCAGCCAGCCGACGTAGATGGCCAGCTGCTGGGCCTCCGGGCCGGGCAGCAGCATGCAGTAGTTCAGCGCGTGCAGGAACCGGTGCTGGCCGATCCAGCGGCGCTCGTCGACCAGATGCCGTTGCATCACGGCGATCTGGCCGGCCGGGCCGCCGAAGGTCTGCAGGGAGATCGCGAACCAGGCGCGTACCGCTTCCCGGAACGGGACGACGTCGCGTGTGCCGGTTCCGCTCGTTACCTCAGGCATCACCCCGGATGTAACCACGGTGGCTTCCGGTTCGGCAATCCACTCACCCCCCACGCCCGCCGCCTCGACGCGGTATTCGGTGGTACCGTATAGTGGTACCCGGTAATACGAGGTACCGAGACCCGTGGAGGAGCCGCGATGGAGGACCTGACCGAGATGCTGAAAGGGACCCTCGAAGGCTGCGTCCTCGAGATCATCGCCGGCGAGGAGACCTACGGGTACGCCATCACCCGCCGGCTCAACGACCTGGGCTTCACCGACGTCATCGACGGCACCGTCTACACCATCCTGCTGCGCCTGGAGCGCAACGGCCTGGTCCAGGTCACGAAACGGCGATCCGAGGTGGGCCCGCCGCGCAAGTTCTACACGCTGAACGAGGCCGGCCGCCGGGAACTGGCCACATTCTGGACCAAGTGGGAGTACGTCTCCGCACGCATCGACAGGCTCAAGGAGGCCCGCGGATGAGCTTCTGGGAAACCGTCACCGGCAGCGACCTCACCCGGGAATGGCAGGCGTTCGACACCCGGGCACAGGCGCTGCCGGCCGACCACCGGGCGGCGTGGCAGGAGATCACGAACGGTCTCCAGCCCTACACGAACTTCTCCGGCCGCAACCTGCTGCCGATCGTCGACGCCGCCCTCGGCCTGCTCGAGGAGGCCGCCGCCGACGGACAGAGCGCCCACGAGGTGCTCGGCGACGACATCCCGGGCTTCTGCGCGGCGCTCGCCGGCGGCGAGGGCGCCCGCACCCAACGCGACCGGTGGCGCGAACAACTGAACCGCAACGTCGCACGCAAACTGGCCAGACTGGGAGGCTGATATGGGCATTCACGACCTCATCGAGGGCAAGCGGCAATGGCGGGCGCACACGGCCCGGGTCAAGGCCCTCCCGCCCGACTACCGGATCGTCTACCAGGAGATGCAGCGCTACCTGTTCAAGGTCGGGCCGGTCGACCTCGCCGACGGCCCACTGCTCCCCGGCATCGTCGACTTCTTCGAGGAGGGCGCCGCGGCCGGCCAACCGGTCCTGAAGGTCACCGGCCGGGACGTCGCCGCCTTCTGCGACGAGCTGATCAAGGACTCCCCCACCTACGCGGACCTCTACCAGCAATCCCTCAAGAAGCAGGCCCGGCCGCCGATGTAGACACGTGTGCCCGACAACCAGATGAAGCCCGACGACCTGGATGCCGTGTTCGCAGCCGTGGTGGCACAGCACCCGGACGCCTTCATCTCGGCCATCGGAGTGAACGGGCTGTTCGTGCCGATACCTCGAGAGGTCGCCGGCACCGGGCTGCGCCCGATCGAGAGCGCGTCGTCCATGCTCGGCCTGGCCGTCGCCGACGACCACCGGCTGGTCATCGACGCCTGGTCCGCGGCGGTCACCGACGGCGTGGCCAACTGCCTGGTCCACCTGATCGCGGCACCCGACCGTCTGGCGCGGATGCACTTCATCGACATGACCCACCGGTTCGGCGCCTACGTCGGCATCATCAGCGGATCGGGTCTCGCCGCGGAGCTCACCCTGCAACCCGAGCTCGTCCGCCCCCGCCTGGTCACGATGCACAAGAGCCCGGTCTCGGTGGTCACCGAGGTCGGCCCCGAGATCACCGAACTGCTCGGCTGGGCGCCCGCCGAACTCGTCGGACAGCGCACCCTCGAACTCGTCCACCCCGACGACCAGCAGCGGGCCATCGCCAGCTGGATGGACATGCTGAGCACCCCGCACGGCTCGGCCCGCCGGGTCCGGCTGCGGCACCTTCACCGCGACGGCCGCACCGTCTGGTTCGAGGTGACCAACCACAACTTCCTCGCCGACCCCGACGATCCCCGCGTGGTCGCCGAGATGCTCGACATCTCCGACGAGATGGCGGCCCAGGAGGCGGTCCGCGCCGCCGAGCAGCTGATGCGCCGGCTCACCGAGACCATCCCCCTGGCCATCCTCCAGACCGCCCACGACGGCCGGATCACCTTCCTCAACGAACGCGCCGCCCACCAGGTGAGAACCCAGGCCGGCGACATCCTCGCGGACGCCCTCCTGAAACTGGCCGAGCCGGCCGACCGGTCCCGCGTCGCCGACGCCCTCACCGGCGTCCTGGCCGGTGCGGACACCGACCTCGAGTACGGCCACCGCGAACCGGGCGCCGGCAACCGCCGGATCCGGGCCAACCTGCGGGCGCTGACCGACGACTCCGGCGCCGTCACCGGGGCGATCGTCTGCCTCGCCGACGTCACCGAAGAGGCGCTGCTACGCGAACGGCTGTGGCGCCAGGCCACCTTCGACGCGCTGACCGGCTGCCACAACCGGGCCGCCACCGTGGCCGCCCTGGACGAGGCCCTCCAGACCGCGGACGAGCACGCCGGCACCGCGGTGGTCTTCCTCGACCTCAATTCCTTCAAACCCATCAACGACCGGTACGGCCACGCCGCCGGCGACCTGCTGCTGAGTCACGTGGCGGCCAGTCTGCGCAGCGCCGTACCGCCCGGCGCCATCGTGGGCCGCATCGGCGGCGACGAGTTTGTGGCCGTCTGCCGCGACGTGGCCGACCGCGAACACGCCGACCGGATCGGCGCCGACCTGCTCGCCGCGCTCAGCGCCGCCCGGGTCCGGATCGGCGGCCACCACCTGGTGCCGCAGGCCAGCCTGGGCGTCGCCTGGTCCCCGTACGGCACGGGCGACTCCGACGAACTGCTGGCCCAGGCCGACGCCGCCATGTACGCGGTCAAACGCACCCGCACCGACTCCCCCACCCTCAGCCACGCCGGTTAGCCGCCGGAGGGGCCTTCCGGATCCGATGTCCGCACTACGATCGACGCGGCACGATTCCTGATCCTCTCGGACTGGAGGGCACGGTGAAGCTTCTGCTCACCTCGGGCGGGGTCACCAATCCGAGCATCAGCGCGGCACTCGTCGAGCTTCTCGGCAAGCCGATCGCCGAGTGCCACGCCCTCTGCATCCCGACCGCCCAGTGGGGGCATCCGGCGTGCGGCCCGAAGTCGGTGCGGGGCCTCGTCGCCGCCACCACCGGATTCGAGCACCTGACCGGCCTGGGCTGGGCATCAGTCGGGGTCCTCGAACTCACCGCGCTGCCCACCATCGGCGAACAACGCTGGATCCCTTGGGTCCGGGAAGCCGACGTGCTCCTGGTCGACGGCGGCGACGCGACCTACCTGTCCCACTGGATGCGCGAATCCGGGCTGGCCGATCTGCTGCCGTCGCTGCCCGACACGGTCTGGGTGGGGGTGAGCGCCGGAAGCATGGTGATGACGCCCCGCATCGGGACGTACTTCGTCGAGTGGCCGTCCGCCCCCGACGACCGCACCCTGGGCGTCGTCGACTTCTCGATCTTCCCGCACCTGGACCTCTTCCCGACGAACACCATGGACCACGCCGAGCGATGGGCCGCCGACCTCGACGTCCCGTCCTACGTCATCGACGAACAGACCGCCATCAAGGTCGTCGACGGCACCGTCGAGGTGATCTCGGAAGGCCGATGGAGGAAATTCCGGCCATAGTCACGTCACCACCGATGGCGGCTCCGCGAAGTAGTCGCGGAGACGGGCGATCCGGCCGTCGCGGAGGCGGAAGATCTGGACCAGGGACATCGTCCGGCTCCCGGCCGGGTCGTCGAAGACGACGTCGATCTCGGCAATGAAGACGTCGGGATCGCCGGTCTCGTGCAGAACGTAGGCGGACCGTTCAGCGTTCATCCTGCCCGGCTGCGCCGGAAGCCGGTGATACTCGGCGATTCCGTCCCGGATCGCGTCGCGGCCCACCAGGGGCCGGTGCAACGGATGGCCGACGGGGACCAACGGCGCCTCGAACACGCCGTCCTCGGTGAACATCTCGGCGATCGCATCCGGATTCCGGGTGACCGCACCGGCGTACACATACCGTTCGAAGATCTCTCGATGTGTCAGCTCCACTCTCCACTCTATCCCGCACCGGGTGCCGGGGCCGAGCGTTCGATGCCGTTCCCGGCCGACGGGCGGTCCCTCTCCCGCTCTGACCTTGCAGCACCGATGACGACGGGCCCGCACCGTTACCGCGGTGCGGGCCCGTCTCCGTGCTGAATCGCGCCTATCTGGACAGAACCAGGTCGACGACCGCCGGATCGCTCGGGCTGTCACCGTTCATCCTCGCCATCAGCATGATCGGCTCAGTGCCCTTCCCTGCCGGAAACGAATCCGCCGGTTACAGGCGGCGGTAATAGGTGACCAGCGGGAACGGCGTGCATCCCAGGCTCGCGTAGAGATCACGGGCCGGCGCGTGGAAGTCGTCGCCACCGGTGCCGATCGTCACGACCTCGGCGCCGGCCTGCTGGAGCCGCTCGAACGCGTACTCGCACAGCGCCGTGCCGACGCCCGCCCGGCGGCTGGCCGCCGACACCGCGACGTGGGTGATCTCGCCGTTGCGGGCGGCGGGCACGACCGTCCAGGCGACGAACCCGCCGATCCGGCCGTCGATCTCAGCGACCGCGACGTGCCTGTGCGCGTCCGGCGCGTGCAGGCGCGGGATCTGCTCGGCGTACTCCTGCCGCCAGCCGGCGTCCTGGTTGGCGAAGATCTCCTCGCCGACCGCGGGCCGGAAGGACTCCTCGTGGAACGGCCCGAACACGTCGACGGCCAGCCCCACGACGGTGGCCACATCACTTTCGGACAGAGAACGGATGAACATGTGTCTGCCTCTCGGGGAGTCGATACCAGCAAAAAATGGGCATCAACCGGCCGCGACGCAGCGAGCCGTGACTCGTCTGACCAGCGACCGGTCAGACGAGGCGGGTGCGATTGGCGGCAAACAATGTCATGCCGGCACCGTACCAGGACCGGCCGGCCCGGGCGCGGCCCAGTGCAGAGCGGCGAGCCTCGCCGGGTCGGTGAGGATGTGGATGGCGGCGATCCGGCCTTCGGCGACCGCGAAGGCGACGGCCGAGAGCGGCGTCCCGTCGGCACGCAGGGAGACGTGCCCGGGGCGGCCGCCGAGCAGCACCGGACGATGGCTGGCCACGTCGCCGCCGAACCGGCGGGCGCCGGCCGCGACCTCGGTGGCGCCGATGGTGACGATCACGCCGTCGGGCGTGTCCACGGTCAGCTTCACGTTCGGGTCCAGAACCCGCAGCAGCGCCTCGAAATCGCCGGCGAGGGCGGCGGCCCGGAACGCCGCGACCACCCGCTGATGCTCGCGGCCGGGGCCCACCGGCCGGTCCGTGGCACGGACCTTCCGGCGGGCGCGGCTGGCGAGCATCTTGGTCGCGTCGGCCGACTTGCCGAGGATCTGCCCGATCTCCTGGAACGGCACCCCGAACGTGTCGTGCAGGACGAACGCCAGCCGTTCGCTCGGGGTGAGCGAGTCGAGCACCACGAGCAGGGCGACACCGACCGCGTCGGCCAGCATCGCCTGCTCGTCCGGCTCCGGCTCCCCGGCGGGCGTCACCTCGAGGCCGTACTCGCTCTCGGGGTGTGCTCGCCGGGATCGCAGCAGGTCCAGGCTGAGGCGGCCGACCACCGTGGTCAGCCACCCGGCCAGGTTGTCGATGGCCGTCGCGTCCTGCCGGACGAGGCGGATCCACGCCTCCTGGACCACGTCCTCGGCGTCGGCGTGCGAGCCCAGCATCCGGTACGCGACGGCGCGCAGCCGGTCACGTTGGGCTTCGAACATCTCGGCCGACAGGCCGGACGGCTCATCGGTCATCGGGTGCGCCGCTCCCGGAGCGCGATCCGGTTGCCGTCCGGGTCGATGGCCTCGACGCGGACGCCGAACGGATAATCCGCCGGTTCACCCTCGAAGGCGACGCCGCGCCCCCGCATGACCTCGACGTCCTTGCGCAGGTCGTCGGATTCGAGGAACACCGGGCTGGGCGTGCCCGGGACTCCGGCGGCCGCCGGGTGCGGCCAGAGGAGCAGCTGGACCGGGCTGCCGGGGACGCCGACGGTGAGGAAACGGCCCTGGGGCCCCGGGTGGTCGATGCGCTTCTCCAGGCCGAGGCCCTCGGTGTAGAACTCCAGCGCGCGGTCCTGGTCGGTGACGTTCAGCGTCACGTACATGAGGTTGATCAGCATACCCGCATGACGAGCAGCGCCCGGGAAAGGTAACAAGGGGCCGGACACTAATATGTCGATCATGCTGAGCTGGCAGACCGGACTCAGCGGTTTCCTCGCCGGACTCCTGATCTCGATCGTCACCGCGCCGGTCGGGGTGTCCGGCGCGGTGTTCCTGCTGTCGGTGCAGCTCAGTGTGCTGAACGTGCCCAGTCCGGCGGTCACTCCCACGAACCTGCTGTACAACGTCGTCTCCGGGCCGGGCGCGCTGGCCCGTTACCGCCGCAACGGGCAGCTCACCGGCCCGCTGGCCCGGCTGCTGATCGCGGGCACGGTCCCCGGCGTGATCGTGGGCGCGCTGATCCGGGTCTTCGCCATCCCGGGGCCCCGGGTCTTCCGGCTGGTCGCGGCCGCGGTGCTGCTTCCGCTCGGTCTGTGGCTCTGTGCGCGGGCGGTGCGTCCCGGCGTACGTGATCGGCCGCCGTTGTCGCGGCGCACCGTCCTCGGGTTGAGCATCGTCACCGGTACGGTCGGCGGTGTCTACGGCATCGGCGGCGGCTCGATTCTCGGCCCGATCCTGGCCGGCCGCGGCATCCCGATGTCCCGGATCGCGCCGGCCGCGCTGGCCTGCACCTTCGTCACCTCGATCGTCGGCGCGTCCACCTACGGCGTTCTCGCCCTGGTCACCACCGGCGACATCGCCCCGCACTGGGGTCTCGGTCTGCTCTGCGGCGCGGGCGGCCTGGTCGGCGGCTACCTGGGCGCCCGGCTCCAGCCGCACCTGCCGGAGCGGGCCCTGCGCCTACTGCTGGGCGTGCTCGCCACCGCCCTCGCGGTTCTCTATCTGGTTCAGGGCCTGACGTCGGCCTGAGCCGCGGCCGTGGACGAGCGGCAGGAACACCTCGTCCACGATTTCGGTCAGCACCTGGTCGGGCACCGAGGGGAGGCCGCGCGTCACGTACTCGGCGCGCAGCAGCATCATCGGTGTGGTCGCGACTCGCAGGTGCACGGCCGCGGCCGGCGCCTCGCCCCGTGCGGCGGCGCGTCGCAGCATGGTGAGCCAGGCCCGGTCCATGGTGTCCGCGCCGGACCGTTCGCGCATGAGGGTGAGCAGTTCCGGGTCGTCGGCCGCGGCGGCGAGCAGCCCGCGCAGGATGGCGCCGTACGGTGAGGACCACGTCTCGTTGGCCTGTCGCAGCATCGCCAGGGCGTCGCCGCGGAGGCTGCCGGTGTCGGGGTCGGGCATGACGGCGTCGGTGAGGTGCCGGTAGGCCGCGATGCCGAGCGCGGCCCGGTGGGGCCATCTGCGGTAGATGGCGTTCTTGTTGGTTCCGGCCCGGGCGGCGACCCGGTCCATGGTCATTCCCGGGTATCCGGATTCGCGGAGTTCCTCGGCGGCCGCGTGCAGGATCGCCCGCTCCAGTTCCTCGCCTCGGCGCCTCGTGCTCACGTCTTGCAGGGTACTGGACGTACCGTATACGGTACGCGCCGTACCTTAAAAGTGAGGGGAACCGCTGATGCGCGTCTTCGGCATGAACTACGACACCGGCTTCGTCAGCGCCGGGTCGACCACCCACGAGCCTTTCGACCCCGAGACGGTACGGCGTGACCTGCACGTCATCCGCGACGAACTGCACTGCGACGCCGTCCGCGTCAGCGGCGGCGTCCAGGACCGGCTCGAACTGACCGCCCGCCTGGCCGCCGAAGCCGGGCTCGAGGTCTGGTACTGCCCGTTCACCAACGGCCTCGACCGCGATCAGTTGACCGCGTTCCTGCTCGACGGCGCCGAGCGGGCCGAACGGCTGCGGCGCACCGGCGCCCGGGTCGTCTACCTGACCGGCTCCGAGATCGCCCTGTTCACCGACGGCTTCCTGCCCGGTCGCGACCTGACCGAGCGCATGGCCGTGTTCACCGACCCGATGCGGATGCGGGAGGCGGTCCCGGCCGCCCGCGCCGCGGTCCGCGACTTCCTGGCCGAGGTGGTCCCCGCGGTGCGCGAGCGGTTCGGCGGCCCGATCGGATACGCCTCGATCCCCCTCGAGGACGTCGACTGGTCGCTGTTCGACATCATCGCCAGCGACGCCGGCTACCGGGACGCCACCAACGCCGCCACCTTTCCGCAGAGCCTGGCGGCCGCGGTGGGCCAGGGCAAACCCTACGCGGCCACCGAATTCGGCTGCTGCACCTTCCGGGGCGCGGCCGCCGTCGCGGGGGCGACCGAGCCGGTGACGTTCGACGAGCACGGCCGGGCCGCGAAACTCACCGCCGGCCTGGAACGCGACGAGCAGGAGCAGGCCCGGTACGTGATGGACCTGCTGCACGACTACGAGGCCGGCGGCGTGGAGGCGGCGTTCGTCTACACCTTCGCCAACCGTCACCTGCCGACCACCGGCGACCCGGCCCTCGACTTCGACCTGGCCGCCCGCGGCATCGTCCGGGTCCTGCCGGACGGCTCGTGGACCCCGAAGGCCGCCTTCCACGCCCTGGCCGCCTACGGCCGCGGGGGGGGGGGGGGGGGGGGGGGCCCCCCCGGGGGGGGGGGGGGGCCCCGGCGGCCGGCGGATGGGG
>NZ_JAGFNS010000030.1:119222-133327 GCF_017592555.1 Actinoplanes flavus
CCCGGCCCGGGCGGGCCTTGGGTCCGCCCCCGCCGGCCGCGGCGGTATCTCACGGTCGGACTGCTCAGGTACGGAAGCGGGCCACCAGGGTCTGCAACTCGTTGGCCATCGTGCTGAGCTCGGTGACCGCCTGCCGGGACTGGGCGGCACCCTCGGTGGTCCGCTCGGAGGCGGACGCCAGCCCGGCCACACCACCCGCGATGGTCTCCGCGCCGTCGGCGACCGCGGTGATGCCGCGGTTCATCTCGGCGGTGGTGGCGGTCTGCTCCTCCACCGCCGAGGCGATGGTGGTCTGGAAGCTGTTGATCTGCTCGATCACCGAGGTGATCTGGCTGATCGCCTCGACCGCGCCGGCGGTGTCGGACTGGATCGCCGCGACCCGGCGGGTGATGTCCTCGGTCGCCCGGGCGGTCTCCTGGGCCAGGTCCTTCACCTCGGAGGCCACCACGGCGAAGCCCTTGCCGGCCTCGCCGGCACGCGCCGCCTCGATGGTGGCGTTGAGGGCGAGCAGGTTGGTCTGCTCGGCGATCGCGGTGATCGCCTGCACCACGCTGGCGATCTCCGCCGACGAGGCGCCCAGCTTGTCGATGTGCACGCTGGTGGAGCGGGCCACGTCCACGGCCTGGTTGGCCACGTCGGCCGCCCGGGAGGTGCTCTGCGCGATCTCCCGGATCGACTCGGCCATCTCCTGCGCGCCGGCGGCGACCGCGCCGACGTTCGACGACACCGACGCGGCGGCGCCGGACATGTCCCGGGCCTGCGAGGACGAACCTGCGGCGGTCTCCTCGATGGCCCCGGCGGTCATGGTCATCTCCTCGGCGGCGGCCGCCAGAGTATGTGCCGACGCGGCGGCCTGTGCGACGACCGTACGCATGTTGCCCTGTGCCTCGTCGAGAGCCTGCGCCATCTGGCCGACCTCGTCCCTGGATGTGACGTCCGCGGTGACCGTCAGGTCGCCGTCGGCCATCGCCTTGAGCGCGGTACGCACACGCTCCAGCGGCCGGGTGATCGAGGTCACGATGATCCTGGCGATCAGGACGAGCATGACCGTGCCGGCCAGGGCACTGATGATCAGTACGAGCTGTGCCTTGTCCCGGGTGTCGGCGGCCTCCTGGGTGGCCTCGGCGACCCGGTTGGCGAAGAGCGCCCGCTCGTTCTGCAGCACCGCGCTAGTCATGTAGTTGTCGACGTCGATCTGCTCCCAGGCGAGGCGAGCCTCGTCCTGGTCGGCCACCGCGCCGCTCACGAACCGCTCGATCACCTGGGTGTAGTCCCCGTAGACCGCCTGGATCCGGGCGACGGCCGCGGCCAGGTCGCTGTCGAGCTCGACGGACTGGAGGTCGCCCAACAGGTCGCCGGCCTCGTCGAGACGGGCCTTGAGGAGCGCGGTCTGTTCGCCGGCGTCGCCGCGGGTGATCGCCTGCAGGCCGTTGACCTTGAGCTCGCTGGCGACCCGGTCGAGGCGCAGCACGATCGCGCTGGCGGCGTTGAGGCGGGTGAGGCGTTCCGCGGTGTCGTCGGCGACGTGGTTGTTGTAGAGGGTCACGCCGACGCAGGCGCCAACGGCGAGCACTCCGGCCCCGACCAGAGCGGTCAGTTTAGCCCAGACCGGGGCGTCTCGGAGAATGCTGTTCTTCAGCACCTCGGGCTTCCTTTCGGTGGCGTTCATCAGGCGGCGATCTGCTCGGCGGTGTAGTAGCCGCCTTCGATGAGGACACGCTCGTAGTTCGACTTGTCCACGTTCACCGGCTGCAGCAGGAAGGTCGGCACGATCTCGACCCCGTTGTGGTACTGCTTCGTGTCGTTGACCATCGGCTTCTCGTCGCTGAGCACGGCGTCGGTCATCTGGACCGCGACCTTGGCCAGCTCACGGGTGTCCTTGTAAACGGTCTCGGTCTGCCGGCCCTCGGCGATCAGCTTGACCGAGTCCAGCTCGGCGTCCTGGCCGGTCAGCACCGGCAGCGGACGGGCCTTGGTGCCGTAGCCGGCCTCCTCCAGGGAGGCCAGGATGCCGCGGGCGATTCCGTCGTTGGGCGCGAGCACCGCGTCGACACGGGCATTGCCGTAGTCGGACTTCAACAGCGCGGCCATCCGCTTCTGCGCCACCGCGTTCTCCCAGCGCAGGGTCCCGACCCGCTCGAACTTCGTCTCGCCGCTGCGCACCACCAGCTTGCCGGCGGAGATGTACGGCTTGAGCACGCTCATCGCCCCGTTGAAGAAGAAGGTGGCGTTGTTGTCGTCCGGCGACCCGGCGAACAGTTCGATGTTGAACGGGCCCTTCGCGGTACGCAGCTTGAGCGCCTCCACGATCGTGTTGCCCTGCTGGACACCGACCTTGAAGTTGTCGAACGTCGCGTAGTAGGCGATGTCACCGCTGTCACGGATCAGCCGGTCGTAGGCGATCACCGGGATGTCGGCGCGGGCCGCCTTGGCGAGCACGCTCTTGAGGGCGGTGCCGTCGATGGCGCCGATCACCAGCGCGCTGACCTTGGCGTCGACCATCGCGTCGATCTGGTCGACCTGCCGCTGAATGTCGTCGTCGGCGTACTGCATGTCGGTGCGGTAGCCGAGCAGCTGGAACTGCTTCTCCATGTTTTCACCGTCGGCGATCCACCGTTCCGACGTCTTCGTCGGCATGGCCAGCCCGATCACGCCCTGCCCGGCGGCCGCGGCGGCCGTGGTGTCGGACTCACTGCCGCAAGCTGCCGTTGTAGCCAGCAACGCTGCCGTTGCCGCCCATGCGACCCATCGTGCCACCGAAAACCCCCCCTTGTCGCGAAGCCGCCGGATCTTCCCGGCTTCGACCCGTAGATCGGTCGCGGCACAGCTCCGCTTTAGGGGTTATCCGGCCGGGTGAGCTGCGCGACTATCCGGTCGGCGATGGTCCGGGCGGCGTTGACCTCGGTGGTGGTGCGGCCGCGGGTGGCGGCGACCGCGATGGCGATGTCCCGGCCGGGCAGATAGGCCTGGACGGCGGAGTAGCCGGCGAACGACGGGGTCTGCTTGATCCAGCCGTCCTCGACGTCCACGCCGAGCCCGTAGTGGCGCCGCGAGGGCTGGTGGACGCAGATCGTCGCCGGGCAGGTGCCGGTGGGCCCGCCGAGGCCGACGGTGCCCGGGTCGAGCAGGGTGCGCTGGGCCCGGGCGGACAGCAGCCGGCCGTCGCCGACGGCGCGCGCCGAGGTGGCGAGGTCGCAGATGTCGGAGGTGAGGATGGCGCCGTGGGCGGTGGTCCAGGACGGGTTCCAGTAGGTGGAGTCCTCGAACCGGCCGCGTTCGATGGTGTAGCCGTGCAGCACCGGTCCGGGTATGACGGCGTCGTCGGTGCTGACGGTGGTGGTGAGGCCCAGTGGCCGCACGATCCGCCGGTGGATCAGACGGTCCAGTGGGGTGCCGGTGACGCGTTGCAGGATGCGGCCGAGGATGACGAAGTTGGCGTGTGAATAGCTCCAGTTGGTGCCGGGCTCGTACCACAGCGGCCGGGCCAGGGCCAGGTCGATGAGCTGCTGCTCGGTCCACTGCTGGAACGGGTCGTTGTAGAGCTTGTCGACGAACGGCTGGTAGGTGACGTAGTCGGGGTAGCCGGAGGTGCTGCTGCCGAGCATCCGCAGGGTGACCTTGTCGGCGCGTGGCAGCTCCGGGAACCAGCGGGCGATCGGCTCGTCGAGGTCCACCACACCCTGGTCGGCCAGTTGCAGCAGCAGAACGGTCAGGTAGGTGATACCGACCGCGCCGGTACGGAACCGCATGTCGGTGGTGGCCGGAACGCCGGACATGGACTGCCCGGAGGCGGCGGTCACGATCTCCTTCCCGCCGACGGTGACCCGCACGATGGTCGCGCTGAGGTCGAGTTCGCGCCCGGTGGCACGGGCGATGTCCACGATCCTCGCGGCGGTGCCGTGCGGCCGCGCGGACGGTGCGCATCCGGCGTCCGCGGCGGTGGCCGGGGCGGCCGGGACGAGGGTGGCGGCTACCAACATGGACAGGACGGCACGTCGCATTTGTCCATTGTCGGGGACGGATTCCGGCGGCGGTGGAGATCGGGAAAAGGCGTCCGGCCGGCGCCCGCCGGACAAGAATGCCCAGGGGGAACCTCATCGGAGGGATGCGGCACGATGGCGAAGTGGCTCGCGGCCGAGGTGCCGGAGTGGCTCCTCCTGATCGTTCTGGTGATCGGGTTACCGGCGTTCATGCTGTTGCTGGAGTCGCTGGTGCACCGGTGGGTGCCGCATTGGCGGCGCGGCGAGCACAACGACGCGACCGGGATCATGCTGTCCGCGGCGGCGGTGGTGTACTCGGTGGCGATCGGCCTGTGTGTGGTGACGCTGTGGGAGAAACGCAGCGAGGCCCGGGCGTCCACCGAGGCGGAGGCGATGAATCTGGCCGCGGTGGCCGAGGCGGGCCGGGTGTGTGATCCGGCGGTGCGGTCGGCGATCGACGAGGCGGTGCTGGAGTACAACCGCGGCGTTCTGGACAACTGGCCGAACCGGGTCCGGGGCGACGCGGCGCCGGTGGTCGGCGACGCGCTCGATTCGCTGGCGTCGACGATCGGCGCGATCACGCCGCAGACCGAGGCGCAGCGTGCGTTCGTGCTGGACGCGGTGCGGCGGCTGGCGGCGGCGACGGAGTTGCGGGCCGACGCCGTACGCCTGGCTCATGAGCAGCAGTTGCCGGATGTGGTGTGGATATCCGTGCTCACCGGCTCGGTGGTCGTGCTGTCGTTGTGCGTGACCTGCGGCATCCGGGACGGCCTGCTGCGCCGCGTCCTGGTCGCCGGGGTGGCCGCCACGATCGGGGTCAACGTGTTCCTGGCCGTCGAGCTGAACTATCCGTTCGACGGCCGGGTCAGCATCCAGCCGAACAGCTATCGCCACGTCGTGGAGCTTCTGGAGTCTCGCGGCTGAGAGGCCGTTCCGGTTGCCCGGTAACACGAAAATTACTCGCGTTACTCCCTAGGCTTCTGGCATGAGCGTCAGCCAGCTCCGCCGGCCGTACGCCGCCGGCGAAGCCCACTTTCAACCCGAGCCGGGCCGCAGCCACCCGCTCGGGGCCACCCCGGACGACGACGGCGTGAACTACGCGTTCTTCTCCGAACACGCCACCGGCATCGAGCTGCTCGTCTTCGACCAGCCCGGCGACGCCGAACCGGTGCAGACGGTCACCCTCGACCCGGACCGCAACCGCAGCTTCGCCGTCTGGCACGTGTACCTGCGGGGCCAGCGCGCGCCGTCGTTCTACGCCCTCCGGGTGTTCGGCCCGGAAGGAGACGGCGCACGGGCGCTCGGCATGCGGTTCGACTCCGGCAAGGTGCTCGCCGACCCGTACGCCCGTGGTCTTGACCGTGGCCGTTGGGACCGGGAGGCGGCCTGCGGGCCGGGCGACACGACGGCGACCTCGCTGCGATGCGCGGTGATCGACGAGCGGTACTACGACTGGGAGGGCGACCGGCCGCTGAACCGCCCGATGTCCGAGATGGTGATCTACGAGCTACACGTCGGCGGCTTCACCCGGTCGCCCGGGTCCGGAGTGGCCCGGCCCGGCACGTTCGCCGCGATCATCGACAAGATCCCCTACCTCACGGCGCTCGGCGTCACGGCCGTGGAACTGCTGCCGGTGTGCGACTTCGACGCGACCGTGAACAACTACTGGGGCTACAGCACCGCCGGATTCTTCGCCCCGCACGCCGGCTACTGCGTGGCGCCGCAGGCGGGCACCCACGTCGCCGAGTTCCGGGACATGGTCAAAGCCCTGCACCGCGCCGGGATCGAGGTCATCCTCGACGTCGTCTTCAACCACACCGACGAGGGCAACCACCTGGGGCCGCTGTTCTGCTGGGCGGGCCTGGACAACGCCAACTACTACTACCTGCACCAGGCCGACCGCCGCTACTACGACGACTACTCGGGTTGCGGCAACACGCTCATGGCCAACCATCCGATCGTCACCAAGATGATCGTGGACTGCCTGGAGTACTGGGTACGGGAGATGCACGTCGACGGCTTCCGCTTCGACGAGGCCGCGGTGCTGACCCGTGGGCCCGGCGGCGGCGTCCTCGACGAACCGCCGGTGGTGTGGCAGATCGAACTGTCCGACACCCTCGCCAACACGAAGATCATCGCCGAGGCGTGGGACGCCGCCGGCGCCTACGAGGTCGGCAGCTATCCCGGATACCGGTGGGCCGAATGGAACGGCCGGTTCCGCGACACGGTACGCCGGTTCGTCCGCGGTGAGCCCGGCCTCATCGGTGCGATGGCCGACCGGCTCGGCGGCAGCGCCGACCTCTACCAGGCGCGCGGGCACCGGCCGGTGAACAGCGTCAACTTCGTCACCTGCCACGACGGATTCACCCTGGCCGACCTGGTCGCCTACGACCGCAAACACAACGAGGCCAACGGCGAGGACAACCGGGACGGCAACGACGACAATCTCAGCTGGAACTGCGGCGCCGAAGGACCCACCGACGATCCCGGGGTGCTCGCGCTGCGGGCCCGGCAGATCAAGAACTTCGCCGTCCTGCTGCTGCTCTCCCGGGGCGTGCCGATGATCACCGCCGGGGACGAGGTGGCCCGCACCCAGCAGGGCAACAACAACGCCTACTGCCAGGACAACCCGATCGGCTGGTTCGACTGGACCGCGGCCGAGCAGAACCACGGCCTGCTGCGGTTCTGGACCCAGCTGATCGCGCTGCGCCGCCGCCACGCGACGTTGCGGCACGACGGGTTCTACACCGGACTGCCCGACGAACGCGGCGTGCCCGACATCCGCTGGCACGGCACCCGGCTCGACCGGCCCGACTGGCAGGACCCGCTGGGACGCGCCTTCGCCTGCACCATCGCCGGCCTCGGTGGCGAGCCCGACCTGCACCTGATGATGAACATGTACACCGAGGCGCTGACCTTCGACCTCGACCCGGGACGCCGTTGGGCACGGGTCGTCGACACCGCGCTCGCCGCACCGGCCGACATCGCCGACTTCGGCGCCGAGCAGCCCGTCACCACCGCCGGCTATCTGGTCACCGCGCACAGCATCGTGCTGCTGCGGGCCCTGTCTGGAGAGACACCGTGAACCCTGCCATCGGCCTGGACGACCAGGTCAACCAGATCACCTTCACCTTTTCCGACCTGGTCGCCGGGTACGTCACCGGCTACGACCCGGACACCGACACGGTCGGCCTGCGCACCTCCGACGGGCGGCCGTTCGCCGCCCGGCTCACCGCGACCACCGTCGCGGAGATGCTGCGCAACCTCGGCGAGGCGTACGTCGACGCCGGCGCCCAACTGCGCGGCCTGCTGCAACCCGGCCGGTTCATCCACGTCTACGGCGTCTTCTACCCCAACGAGGACAACGGCACCGGCTTCGAGGCCAAACACGTCGTGCTGTTCGGCAAGGAGGCCGACGAATACCGGTTCGAGTCCCCCGACTGGTGGCAGCGGCAGGTCCGCGCCATCGCCGACTTCTACCTGCTGGCCGAGTTCGGAGGCGCCGGCGCCGGCACCGGCTACGACTACCGCGGCTACCGCACCGACCTGTCGATGCTCGGCACCAAGACCCAGACGATCCGGCAGGAGACCGACACCATCTCCCGGCTCATCTACGGACTGTCCACCGCCTACCTGCTCAACGGCGGCCAGGCCTACCTGGACGCCGCCGTCGCCGGCGCCGAATACCTCATCGAGCACTTCTGCGCCGTCGACCGCAGCCAGCGCATCGCCTACTGGTACCACGCCATCGACGTGCTGCCCGACGGCGGCGAGCGCAAGATCCTGGCGTCCGAGTTCGGCGACGACTACAACGCCATCCCCTGCTACGAGCAGATCTACGCGGTCGCCGGCCTCACCCAGGTCTACCGGATCACCGGCGAGCCGAAACTGCGCGAGATCATCGACCTGACCATCAACCTGTTCCAGAAATACTTCCGCGACCCGGACCGGGGCGGCTACTACTCGCACATCGACCCGGTCACCTTCGACCCGCGCAGCCCCGCCCTGGACACCGACGGTCACACCAACGCCGACCGCAAGAACTGGAACTCGGTCGGCGACCACATCCCCGCCTACCTCATCAACCTCTTCCTGGCCACCGGCGAGCAGCGGTACGCCGACATGCTCGAGGACTGCTGCGACACGGTCGTCGGCCACTTCCCCGACTACGACGCCAGCCCGTTCGTCCAGGAGAAGTTCTTCGGCGACTGGAGCAAGGACCAGAGCTACGGCCAGCAGCAGAACCGGGCCATCGTCGGCCACAACCTGAAGATCGCCTGGAACCTGATGCGCATGAACAGCCTGCGCCCCAAGGACTCCTACGTCGCCCTCGCCACCCGCATCGCCGACCTGATGCCGTCCGTCGGCGCCGACCCGCAGCGCGGCGGCTGGTACGACATGGTGGAACGCGTCACCGGCTCCGGCGAACACTTCCACCGTCTCGTGTGGCACGACCGCAAAGCCTGGTGGCAGCAGGAACAGGGCATCCTCGCCTACCTGATCCTCGACGGGCTGCTGCACCGCCCCGAATACGCCAAACAGGCCCGCGAGGGCGCCGCCTTCTACAACGCCTGGATGCTCGACACCGGCGCCGGCGGCGTCTACTTCAACGTCCTCGCCAACGGCATCCCGTTCGAGCTGGGCGGCGAACGCAGCAAGGGCTCCCACTCGATGGCCATGTACCACAGCGCCGAACTCGGTTTCCTGGCCGCCGTCTACGGCAACCTGCTGCGCCGCGAGGAACCACTCGACCTGTGGTTCCAGCCCCAGCCCGGCGCGTTCGGCGCCATCCTCCGGGTGGCGCCCGACCTGCTGCCGCCCGGCCGCACGCAGATCCTGCAGGTCTGGATCAACGGCCACGAACACCACGACTTCGACCCGGACGCGCTCACCGTCACCCTCCCGCACGCCGACCAACCCCAGACGGTACGGGTACGCATGACCCCCGCCGGGCTGGCGTTCAGCGCCGACCTCACCAGCACCGACGGCGGCCGGGCCGACATCTCCCTCGACGGCACCCTGAGCCTGAACACCCTGCCGATCCTGCACGCCCGCCTCGACGAGGCCCGCCAGGCCGGCTGCACCGCGATCACCCTGGACGCCGCCGACCTGATCCACCTCGACAGCGCGGTGGTCCGCGACTTCGCCCTCACCCGCCAGCACTCCGACTTCACGATCGCCGTCATCAACGCCACCGGCCAGGTCGCCGCGCAACTGCGCGACAGCGAACTGATCCAGGAACTCGCGACCACGGGAGGCCCCCGATGAAGAAGGTTCTGTTCGTCATCTCCGAGTGGGGCTACTGGGGCGAGGAGCTGATCGGCCCCCTCGAAGCCTGCGACCAGGCCGGGTACGAGGTCGAGTTCGTCACCCCGACCGGCGCCCGGCCGACCCCGCTGGCGGTCAGCATGAGCCCCGGCTTCGTCGACCCGCCCCAGGGCAAGTCGGTGACCAGCGCCGAGATGGCCCGCAAGACCCGGGAGCTCGACGCCTCAGACCGGCTCGACAAACCGCACGACCTGGCCGGCTGGCTGCCGGAACGGCCCTACCCCAGCTCACCGACCTACCTGCGCGACGCCGAGGAGTACTACCGCACGATCGAGCGCGTGGTCACCCACGACCTGCCCGCGTACGACGCGCTCGTCATCGTCGGCGGCAGCGGCGCCATGATCGACATTGCCAACAACCAGCGCCTGCACGAGCTGATCCTCGGCTTCGTCCGCCTCGACCGGCCCGTCGCGGCGGTCTGCTACGGCGTCGCGGCGCTCGCCTTCGCCCGCGACCCGCTGCGCAAACTGAGCATCATCCGCGGCAAGCGGGTCACCGGCCATCCCATCGACTACGACTACCACGACGGCACCGGCTTCGAGGGCCCGCACGCCCTCGACGGCTCCCACCGCGGCTTCGGCGACGGGTACGTCAACTTCGGTCCACCGTTCTACCCGCTGGAGTTCATCCTGCGCGACGCGGTCGGCCCCGACGGCGAGTTCATCGGCAACGTCGGCCACGCCGAGTCGGTCATCGTCGACTACCCGTTCATCACCGCCCGCTCCACCGAGTCGTCGGTCGGCTGTGGACGGGCGCTGGTCGGCGTGCTCGGCCAAGGGCTACGGCGGTACGGCTGGTGACCGGGGCACTGGCCGGGCGCCGGATCGCGATCCTGGTCGAGAGCGACTTCTACGAGCACGAGATCTGGTACTACTCCTACCGGTTCCCGGAGGAGGGCGCCGAACTGCACTTCCTCACCCGCCTCTGGGGCCAGGAGTCGATCACCTTCACCGGCCACGAGTACAAGGCCCCGTTCGTCTGCGCCGAGTCCTTCGAGAACATGGACGACGACACGCTGCGGTCCTACTCGGCGATCATCGTGCCGTCCGCCATGGTCGCCGACCGGCTGCGGTACAGCGAGGACCTGGCGAAACTGCCACCCGCCACCGATTTCGTACGCCGGGCCTTCGCCGAACCCCACATCGTGAAGGGGATCATCTGCCACGGGCTGTGGCTGCTGTCGCGCACCCCCGAACTGGTCCGCGGCCGCCGTCTCACCTGCCACCCCAACCTGTACGGCGACGCCCTCAACATGGGCGCCCGGTACGTCGACGCCGACGTGGTGGTCGACGACGATCTGGTCACCGGCCGGACCGGGGCGCAGGCGGGACAGTTCGCCCGTACCGTGATCTCCGAGGTCCTGACCAGGTCCGCCGTGCCGGCAGGTGTCTCATGACCGCGACCACCGACCGGCCCCAGGCCCCGGAACTGCTGGCCACCGGGCACCGCCGCCTGCTCGAACAGCTGCGCGCCGACGGCGTGCGATTCCTGTTCGGCAACCCCGGCTCCAGCGAGGAGGGCCTGCTCGACGAGATCGCCCGCTTCCCCGACATCGACTACGTGCTCGGCCTCCAGGAGGCCGCGGTGGTGTCCACCGCCGACGGCTACGCGCAGGCCACCGGCCGGCCCGGCGTCGTGCTGCTGCACAGCGGCGTCGGACTCGGCAACGCCGTCGGCAGCCTCTACCACGCGCTGCACCGGCAGACCCCGATGCTCGTGATGGCCGGCGAGGCGGGTGTCGCCTACGACGCGCTCGAGGCACACATGTCGGTGAACCTCGTCGACATCGCCAAACCGGTCACCAAGTACGCCACCCGGGCCACCCATCCGGACAGCCTGCTGCGGCTGGTCCGGCGCTGCCTCAAGGTCGCCGCCACCCCGCCGCGCGGACCGGTGTTCCTGGCCCTTCCGCAGGACGTGCTCGACCAGATCTCCGGCGAACCCGTGGTGCCGACCACCGTGCCGGACACCCGGGTCGTCCCGGAACCCGGCGCGATCCAGGCGGCCGCCCGGTCGCTGGCCGGCGCACACACCCCGGTGATCCTCGCGGGCGACGGCATCGCCGCCTCCGGCGCGGTCGGCGAACTCACCCGGTTCGCCGAGATCTGGGGCGCCGTCGTGTACGGGGCGATGGCCTCCGAACTGCTCATGCCGTGGACCCACCCGCTGTGGGGCGGCCTGACCGGGCACATGTTCGGCGACTCCAGCGCCTCCCTCGTCGCCCAGGCCGACGCGGTGCTGATCTGCGGCACCTACGTGTTCCCGGACGTGTTCCCCGACCTGGAGAACCCGTTCCGGCCCGGCGCGACCGTCGTGCACGTCGACCTCGACCCGTACGCCATCGCCAAGAACCATCCGGTGACCACCGGCATGCTCGGCGACCCGCGGCTCACCCTGCACGCCCTGACCGGCGCCCTCGAGGAGGCGATGACCGATCCGCAGCGCCACGCCGCCACCGAACGGGTCCACCGGCGCACCGTCCAGCGCACCGCGGAAGTCGACCGGGCGCTGAACGACGACCTCGGCGCCGGCCGCAACGCCGACTCCGCGCCGCTGCGGATGACCGCGGTCGCCGCCGCCCTGGCCGCCGTGCTGCCGGACGACGCGATCGTCTTCGACGAGGCGCTGACCAATTCACCGGCGCTCACCCGATGGCTGCCACCCGCCCGGCCGGGACACTTCTTCCAGACACCCGGCGGCACCCTCGGCGTCGGCATCCCCGGCGCCATCGGCGCCAAGATCGCCCACCCGGAGCGTACGGTCGTCGGCTTCACCGGCGACGGCGGCGGCATGTACACCTGCCAGGCGCTGTGGACCGCCGCACACCACCGGATCGGCGCCAAGTTCGTGATCTGCCACAACGGCGGCTACCAGCTACTCAAGGACAACCTCGAACAGTACCGCCAGGAGCACGACGACGATCCCGGCGCCGCGTTCCCGCCGTTCTTCGACGTACGGGAACCGCGCGTCGACTACGTGAACCTCGCGGCCGGCATGGGGGTGCCCGCCGCCCGGGCCCGGCACGCCGCCGAACTGCCCACCATCCTGCGCACGATGCTCGACCACGACGGCCCGTACCTCGTGGAGGCCGTCCTCGACGATCCTGGAGACACACCGTGACGACCAAGTCCGAAACCATGGCCGACTCCGTGTCCGCCTTCGCCGCACTCTGGTTCAAGTACCTCGACCAGCACGCCCCGCCCGGTGAGGTGGTCGACTGCCTCGCCACCGACGGCCTGGAGATGGTGTTCCCGGAACGGACCCTGCATTCCATCGACGACTTCCGCGATTGGTACGCGACGGTCTGCCGCGCCTACACCGACGAACAGCACATCGTCGAACAGGTGACCCCCAGCACCGCCGGCGACGACATCAACGTCGACGTGGTCGTGGTGTGGCGGGCCACCCAGACCTCCGACGGAACCCGGCTCGCCATGCGCGCCCGCCAGCGCTGGGTGCTGCGCCGCACCCACACCGAGATGGGACTCGCCATCGCCGAGTACCGCGTCGACGAACTGACCTCGCTATGAGCACCGCCCTCACCACCATCGACCAGGAGAACGTCGCCCTCGTCCGGCGGGTCACCGACGCCGTCAACGCCCGCCGCTACGACGACATGGACGAACTGTTCGCCCCGAACTTCGTCGACCACAACCCGGCCTGGCACGTCGACAGCCTCCAGGCCCTCAAGCGCCTGCTCGCCGGCGCGCAGGCGGCCCTCGACTTCCGGGCCGGCCTGGACGCCCTCTACCCCGCCGACGGCGGCCGGGTGATCATGCAGATCACCTTCACCGGCCGCCACATCGCCCCGATCTTCAACATCGCGCCCACCGGCCTGCCGATCACCTGGACCAGCATCGAGGTCTACCGCATCGAGAACGGGAAGATCATCGAACGCTGGGTCCAGGCCGACACGACCGGGCTGATGCGGCAGGTCGGCGTCCTACTGCCGGAGTAGAAACGTCAGGAGACGACAATGGACACCAGACAGGTCATCGATCGCTACTACGAACTGGCCAACGCGGGAGAGTGGGACGACTGGTGCGACCTGTTCTCCGCCGACACCCGCATGGACGAGCAGCTCGCCGGTCACGTGGAGGGCCGGGAGACGCTGCGGGAGATGATGAAGGGCTTCCCCGAGACGTACGCGAGCTTCGCCAACCGTCCCCGGCACATGGTCGTGTCGGACACCCAGGCGGCGGTCGTCTCACACATCTCCGGCCGCACCCGGAACGGCGCCACCGTCGAGGCCGACGTGTGCAACTACTTCGAGGTCGCCGACGGGCAGATCACCTACATGTGCAACTGCCACGACACCGTCCCGTTCCAGCCGGTCCTGAGCGGGCAGTGATGGTGCGCTGGGCACACGTCGGCCTCAACTGCCGCGACCAGGAGACGACCGAACGGTTCTACCACGACATGTTCGGGTTCGAACGGTCCCGGGTGGTCACCGCCGACGGCACCGACATCGTGTTCCTGCGGCAGGGCGACGTCCATCTGGAACTGTTCGACGCGGCCCGCGAGTCACCGGAGAGCTTCGGCGCCGACGGGCCGCAACATCCCGGCATGGTGCGGCACCTCGCCTTCCAGGTCGACGACCTGGACGACTTCCTCGCCCAGGTCCCCGGCGACCTGGACGTGTCGCTGGGGCCACTGGCCTTCGACGAGTTCATACCCGGTTGGCGCACCGTCTGGGTGAAGGACCCCGACGGCGTCATCGTCGAGATCAGCCAGGGCTACACCGACCAGCCGGAACGCTGATCGGCTGCCTGGGCCGCGCGCAGCCGGCCCAGGCAG
>NZ_JAGFNS010000031.1 GCF_017592555.1 Actinoplanes flavus
GCCCGCATCGCCCAACGCCTGCTCGCCATGACCGCCGCGATCTGGCACAACCGAACCACCGGACAGCCCCTGACCAGGTCCTTAATCGCGTACGACCACTGACCTCAGTTAGGACTTACTCGTCTAGAAGAAGTTGCCGTTGACCTTCAGGGCGCCGGAGGTGGCCTCATAGGTGTCACCGCCCGCGTCGCGGCCGCCGGACGGGTGGGCGTACTTCGCGGTGAACGTGTAGGTGCCCGGAGCCAGCGTGTCCGCGGGGGCCAGGGTGAAGCGGTAGACGAAGGCGCCCGGCTCCTCGGTCACCGTGGCCGTCACCGACGCGCCGGGGGTCGACTTGGTGCCGCCCCGGGACATGAGGCCGTCGGTGCGGGCCACCCGGATCACCACCTCCAGCGCCCTCAGCTCCGCGGTGGTCCTGAGGGTGACCACCGACGCGCCCGAGGTGTCGCCGCTGTCCGGATCGACGGAGCCGTCGGACCAGAGCGGGCCCTGCTCGGCCGGAGCGCCGCCGGGCCGGCCCCTGGTGGGCGTGGGCGACGGGGGCGTGGGCGACGGGGCCGCGGACGTCGGCTTCCGGGTGGGCGTGGTCCGGCTCGGGGTGGGCTCGGTGGTCGCCGGGGTGCTCTCCACCGGGGTGGGTTCCGTGGTGGCGGGTACGACCGTCGGAGCCGGAGTGGCCTCGTCCCGGTCGATCGAGTTGGCCAGCGCCCACGTGCCGACGCCGCCGCCACCGAAGAGGACCACCACGGCGGCCACCACGGCGGCCATCCGCACCCGGGGGCCGCGGCGTGACGCACGCCCGGAGTCGCGCATGGCGGCCGCGCTGATCCGGTCCAGCATCGCCGCACGGTCGGGCTGGTGTGCGGCCGCCTCGGACCGCAGGGCGGCGCGCACACCATCGTCGGACAGCCTCATCGCGCCGCCTCCCAGCCGTCGATCCGGACGTGGTCACCCAGTAGTTCGGCAAGTTGGCGCGCGCCCCGCGAGGTCGCGCTCTTCACCGCGCCGACGGAGATGCCGAGGATCGCGGCCACCTCGCGTTCCGGCAGGTCGAAGGCGTACCGCAGGACCACGCAGGCCCGTCGCCGGTGGGGCAGCCGGCGCAGCGCCCCGCGCACGTCGAGAACGGCCGGCACGTCGGTGTCCCGGCCGCGGCGTGACGCCCCGAACGACAGCAGCCGTTCCCGGCCGCGCCGGCGCACCCACTGGCGGGAGAGGTTCATCACGATGCCGTGCCCGTACGCCACCGGGTCGTCGGCCGCGTTCACCCGGTCCCACCGCCGCCACACCTCGGTCAGCGCGTCGGCGGCCAGGTCGTCGGCCACCTGGGACTCGCCGGTCATCAGGTACGCCAGACGCGACAGCGAGGCGTGGTGCCGCTCGAAATACGCGCGGAACGCGTCGTCGCGCACTGGTGGGCACCCCCTGTTCCGGACCGGGCGACGGTAGAGATCTTGCAGGCTACCTCGCCCGGCTGCCCGGTGGCGGGCACGCCGAAGGGGTACGGGGACGACCACCCCCGTACCCCTTCGGATGTGCTCGTTCAGTCCGCCTTCGGGACCGGGACCGGGGCGACCCGCCAGATCCGGGCCGCGTAGTCGGCGACCGTGCGGTCGGAGCTGAAGAAGCCGCTGTGCGCGGTGTTGAGGACCGACATGTGCGCCCACCGCAGCGGGTCGCGCCAGACCTGGTCGACCTCGTCCTGCGTCTCCACGTAGGAGCGGAAGTCGGCGAGCGTGAGGTACTCGTCGCGGCCCAGCAGGGAGTCGGCGACCCGCTGCCCCGCCTCGCCGAACGTGCCGGCGCGCAGGGTGTCGAGGGCGGCCCGCAGCTCGCCGTCGGCCTCGTAGTAGGCCCACGGGCTGTACCCCTGCTGGTGGGCGCCGGCGGCCTGGTAGGCGTCCATGCCGAAGAGGAAGAAGTTGTCCGCGCCGACCCGCGCCCGGATCTCGATGTTGGCGCCGTCCAGGGTGCCGATGGTGATCGCGCCGTTGAGGGCCAGCTTCATGTTGCCGGTGCCGGACGCCTCCTTGCCGGCCAGCGAGATCTGTTCGCTCAGGTCGGCGGCGGGGATGATCCGCTCGGCCAGGGTGACGTTGTAGTTCTCCGGGAACACCACCCTCAGGTGCGGGGAGACGACCGGGTCCGCGGCGATCCGCGCGGCGATCGTGGCGATCAGCCGGATGATCTCCTTGGCCGCGTGGTAGGCGGGCGCCGCCTTCCCGGCGAACAGCACGGTGCGCGGCACCCAGTCGGCGCTGGGATCGGCGCGGATCCGGTGGTACATGGCGATCACGTGCAGCAGCTTGAGCTGCTGCCGCTTGTACTCGTGGAACCGCTTGATCATCACGTCGGTGAGCGCGTCCGGATCGCCGGCGGCCAGGTCGACCTTGTTGGCCCGCTTGATCGCCCGCCAGCGCTCCAGGAACGACGCGTCGCCGGCGAGCGCCTCCAGCCCGGCGAGCTGCTCCAGGTCGCCGAGCCAGGCCGCGCTGCCGAGCCCCTCGGTGATCAGGTCGGCGAGCCGCGGGTTGGCGATCTTGACGAACCGGCGGGGTGAGACGCCGTTCGTGACGTTCTGGAACTTGGCCGGCCAGAGCTCGGCGAAGTCGTTGAGCACGGTCTCGCGCAGCAGCTTGGAGTGCAGCTCGGCCACGCCGTTGACGGCCTCGGTGCCGACCACCGCGAGGTGCGCCATCCGGACCCGGCGCTCCGGGCCCTCCGCGATGATCGACATGCGGCGTACCCGGTCGTGGTCGCCCGGGAACCGGGCCTCGACCTCCCGCAGGAAGAACATGTTGATCAGGTAGATGATCTCCAGGTGCCGGGGGAGCAGCCGCTCGAACATGTGCACCGGCCACGTCTCCAGCGCCTCCGGCAGCAGGGTGTGGCAGGTGTACGCGAACGTCCGCCGGGTGATCGACCAGGCCTCGTCCCACTCCACCTCGTACTCGTCGACGAGCAGCCGCATCAGTTCGGCGATGGCGATCGTCGGGTGGGTGTCGTTGAGCTGGATGACGGTCTTGTCGGCGAACTCGGCCCAGCCCTCGTTGCGCAGCCGGAACCGCCGGATGATGTCCCGCAGCGAGCAGGAGACCAGGAAGTACTGCTGCTTGAGCCGTAGCTCGCGGCCCAGCTCGGTGCTGTCGTCGGGGTAGAGGACCTTGCTGATGTTCTCGGCGCGCACCGCCTCCTGGACGGCCTCGGCGTACTGGCCGGCGGAGAAGCGGCTCAGGTCGAAGGACGCCTCGCTGCCCCGGGCCCGCCACAGCCGGACGATGTTGACCGTCTCGGTGCCGTAGCCGGGCACCAGCATGTGGCTGGGCTCGCCGAGCACGATCTCGCCGGGCATCCAGCGCTTGCGGGTCGGTGAGCCGGGGATCGGCTCGGTGCGCCCGTAGAAGCCGACGGTCTGCCGGTCGTCGGGGGCCGGGAACTCCCACGGATTGCCGTGGAAGGCCCAGTCGTCGGGGCGCTCGGTCTGCCCCTGCTCGGTGATGATCTGGTGGAAGATGCCGAAGTCGTAGCGGATGCCGTAGCCGACCGCCGGGATGTCCCGGGTGGCCATCGAGTCGACCAGGCAGGCGGCGAGACGGCCCAGGCCGCCGTTGCCGAGACCCGGTTCGATGTCCAGGTCCTCCAGCTCCTCCAGGCTGAAGCCGAGGGTCTTGACCGCCTCGGCGGCCAGGCCGCCGGTGTCGGAGTAGAGCAGGTTCTGCTCCAGCTGGGCACCGAGCAGGTACTCCGCGGAGAGGTAGTAGACCCATCGCGGGTTGGTGGCGAAGTGCGCGGCCGCGGTCCGGGACCGCCGCTCGGCGAGCCGGTCCCGGACGGTGAGGGAGAGCGTCTCGTACGCGTCGCGGGCGCTCGCCGACTCGACCGTCGTGCCACGCCGGTAGAAGAGGTTGCTCAACAGGTCCTGCTGGAACTCATCGGCGGTCTTGCCCGGTCGGCGCGGACCGATGCCCTGTCGAAGATCCATGCCGCCATTGTGCCCGCCGAAGGTTTCGGATGGCCGCCCTTCCTGGCAACTGCCGGATGGTCCGATTTGTCCAAGTAATGCTGGGTATTGCCGGGTGAATCGGGCGGCGGCCGGGGATGGGACACTCCCGTTCGTGCTGCACATCCTCCTCCCTCCGCCGGTGGTCACCGCCGTGGCGTACGACGACCGCGACGGCGAGCCGTGTTTCCCGGGCGAGGAGGACATGATCGCCACGGCGGTCACCGGCCGCCGCCGCGAGTTCGTCACCACCCGCCGCTGTGCCCGTGAGGCGCTGGCGCGGATCGGCGTGCCGGCCGTCCCGATCCGCAGCGGCCCCCGCCGGGAACCACTCTGGCCGTCCGATGTGGTCGGCAGCCTCACCCACTGCGCCGGATTCCGTGGCGCGGCCGTGGCCCGGGCCGGCGACCTGGCCGGCATCGGCGTCGACGCGGAACCGCACGCACCGCTGCCACCCCGGGTGATCGGCGCGGTCACCGCGCCCGGCGACGTCGAGCACCTCGCCGAACTGTCCGACAAGGACCCGTCGGTGCACTGGGACCGGCTGCTGTTCAGCGCCAAGGAGTCGGTCTACAAGGCGTGGTTCCCGCTGACCGGGCGGTGGCTCGGGTTCGAGGAGGCGGCCCTGACCGTCGACCCGGCCGGCGGCGCCTTCACGGCCCGGCTGCTGGTGGACGCGCCGTTCCCGGCCCTGCACGGCCGCTACCTGATCGGGAACGGTCTGGTGGTGACCGCGGTGACCGTCCCTCAGTCGTAGTGCTGGAGGCGGGGCCAGACCGTCGACCACGGCTCGTTGCGGCGGCACAGGTAGACGCGGGCGCCGACCTCCTCGTTCTCCACGCCGAGCGTGTTGCTCAGGGTGGCCTTGGGCACGCAGCCGCCGATCAGCTCGGACGCACGCTCCGGCGGCGCCTGCAACACGGCCAGGACGATCGTCTTCGACTCCGGTGGCGGGCCGAACTCGTACAGCGCGTTGTGTCCGCTGTAGACCTCCGGCAGCCCCAAGGACGGCCCGAACCGGTCGAGCGCCCCGGCCTCGCCGTAGTTGCCGGTGAACAGCACCGTCTTGCGCTGCTCCACCGGGTCCAGGTCGGCGTGCACCGCGGCGACCTGCCACACGTACTGTCGCCAGCCGATCTGGTCCGGGATGGTCGAGTTGGCGGCGGCCGGGAACGAGCCGGCCACCTCCTTCGCGGGGATCACCGGCAGCGACATCAGCGCGCCGGCCACCGAGGCGACGATCACCCCGGCGGCGAGCAGCGCCTGCCGTCCGCGCCGCCCGGTCACCCACCGCTCGGCCGGTACGGCGCCCAGCGCGAACAGGCCGAGCAGCAGGCCGAGCGGATAGTACGGCTGCCCGGCGGTGACCAGCACCACCACGAGCATCAGCGGATAGGCGACGGCGATGGACCGCAGGCGCCGCAGCCGCGGATCGCGAACCAGCGTGACGATCCCGGCGATCCACACCGGAGGCAGGGTGAGCAGGGCGATCTGCATCGGCAGCAGCAGGATCCGCGACTCGGTCCCCTTGTTCTCGGCGATCGCGGCCGCCATCTCGGCCTGCGGGAAGCCGTCGACCACCTGGTAGATCAGGTTCGGCAGGCCGATCAGCACGGCCAGCGCGACGCCGGCCCACAGATGCCGCGAGCGCAGCACCGACCGCGGCCCGGCGATCAGCAGCCCGGCGCCCAGGCAGACCAGCAGCAGGATCACCAGGTGCTTGTTGTAGAGCCCGAGCCCGGCCACCACGCCCGCGCCGAGCCAGGCCCGTGGTCGTTCCCAGAGCAGGGCGCGCACCACGAACAGCAGCACGCCGAGCCAGACCAGCAGGTCGGTGGCCGCGGTCGAGGCGACGTGCGCGGCGGTGAGCGGGAAGGTGCCGAAGATCCCGGTGGCGGCGAGCGACTGGGCGACCGGGCCGCCGCCGGCCTCCCGGGCGATCCCGGCGGCCACGACGGCGGTGAGCCCGAGCAGCACGGCCGGGAGCACCCGGATCGCCCACAGGTCGTCGCCGAACAGCTCGATGCCGAACCGGACCAGCAGCGGGGTGAACGGCGGCTGGTCGGTGTAGCCCCACTGCGGATGCTCGCCGAGCATCCGGAAGTAGAGCTCGTCCCGGTGGTAGCCGTATCCGTCGGCGGTGTAGAGCAGTAGCAGCGTGGCGCTCGCCGCGATCAGGCCGACCGGCCACCATGCGATCGGCCTGCGACCGATCTCCATGCGCTGGGTAATCGCGGTGTCACTGAGGGCATCGACCACGGTCCCACCGTACGGGGACCGGGCCACCCCCCGTCAATGTCACCTGTCCGACCAGTGCGCTCCCAGCAGGCAGGAGCCGCATCCCCGGCAGGCGCCGTCACCCGTCACGGTGCCATCGGCCCGCACCAGGTAGGGGCAGGGCTCCCCGGTCGGTGTCGGGTAGGTCCTGACGGGCTGCTCCGGTGCCTGGGTGGTGGTGGTCATACCTCCATTGGGCCACGCCGGGACACCTTCGGTGACCGGCCGAAGGTCCCGCCCGTACGGGCAGGGTTGCCCACTGGTCCGCCGATGCCATCATGGGACTGCGAAGCGCGTCGATGTCCACGGAGGTTTCCGTGACCGAGCTCGAACCCACCGGTGAACCCGCGGCCGAACGCGCCCGCGCCGGGGTGCGTGCCTGGGTCCGGGACGCCGGCCGTCGCACCCGGGCCCGGCTGCGCGCCGCCAGCCCGTACGCGATCCTCGCCTTTCTGACCGCCTCGACGGTGGCGCCGGTGGCCGGAGCGCATCTGGGCGCCACCGGGGCGTTCGCCGCCGCGCTCGACCAGATCGGCGGGCTGGGCAGCAACTTCCTGGCCGAGGCCATGTCCGGCGCCGCCAAGCGGTTGCGCGACACCGACCCGGACGCCCGCGGCTGGAGCCAGGAGCAGTGGCGGGACGCCATCGCGGCCGACCTGCTTCCGCTGCTCGCCGCCGCCGACGAGCGCGGCACGGCGCTGCACGAGGAGGTCTCCCGGGTGCTGCGCGCGGTGGACGCGGTCGGCGCGGCGATCGCCGAGGCCGCGGACACCGACGACGAGCTGCGGCACCTGCTGGAGACCGCGTTCCGGGAGCTCGGGCTCGGGGTCGGCGAACTGGGCTGGATGATCAACGAGGTGCGGCAGAGCGTCGACGGTCTGACGCAGCAGTTCGCGAACCAGACCGTCGAGCTGACCCGGCAGCTCGCCGACGTGCGCCGCCGGCTGATCGCGGTCACCCGGGAACAACTGCCCGACGGCGACGAGGTGCCGGCCGACGTGCCCGGCGGCGCGGTCCCGCCGTACCCCGGACTGGTCAGTTTCCAGCCGGAGGACGCACCCCGCTTCCGCGGCCGGGAGGCGACCGTCGCGCAACTGCTGAGCCGCCTCGCCGAGCAGGCGGTGGGCGGGCCTCCGCTGGTCGTCACCGGGGTGTCCGGCGTCGGCAAATCGTCGCTGCTGCGCGCCGGACTGCTCCCGGCTCTCGGCGGGGGCGCGCTGGGCGCGGAGGCGGCGGCCTGGCGGTGGGTTCTGACCCATCCGGGGGTACGCCCACTCGATGATCTCGTGGCCCGCCTGCACCGGCTCACCGTTCCGGACGACGGACCGGAGCCGGCGACCGCCTCGGACGTCGCCGGTGAGCTGCTCCGGCAGGTCCGGGCGGAACCGGGCCGCCTCGGTGAGCTGGCGGCGAAGGCGGCCGCCGCCGGAAACCGGCCGGTGATCGTGGTGGACCAGTTCGAGGAGCTGTTCACCCAGTGCCCCGACCCGGCCGCACGTCTGGCCTACGTGACCGCCCTGACCAGCGCGGCCCCGGCTCTCGTGGTGATCGCCGTACGGTCCGACTTCTACCCCGCCTGCGTGGCGCTGCCCCCGCTGGCGAAGGTGCTGGCCGCCGGCCACCTGGTGCTCGGGCCGCTGGACAGCGACGCGGTCCGCCGGGCCGTGGTGGAGCCGGCCGAGCACGCCGGCCTCACCGTCGAGCCGGGCCTGCCCGACCTGCTGCTGCACGATCTGGGCGCGGACGGGCGGGACGGCTACGAGCCGGGCGCGCTGCCGCTGCTGGCGCACGCCCTGCGGGCCACCTGGGACCGGCGGGAGGGGATCCGGCTGACCGTGGCGGCGTACCGGGCCACCGGCGGGATCCGGCACGCGATCGCCGAGACCGCCGAGGGCATCTACCTGGACCTGCCGCCGGACGACCGGGACCGGCTGCGCGACGCCCTGCTGGCCCTGGTCACGGTCACCGGCGACGGCACCGCGGTGCGCCGCCGCGGCGAGCGGGCGGCCAGCGACTCCCGGGTGCTGCGCCGGCTGGTCCGGGCCCGCCTCGTCACGGTCGGCGCGGACACCGTGGAGATCAGCCACGAGGCGCTGCTGACCAGCTGGCCACGGCTGGCCGGCTGGGTCGACGAGGCCCGCGAGGACCTGCTGCTGCGCCGGTCGGTCACCGAGGCCGCCCGGGACTGGGAACGCTCCGGCCGCGACCCGGACCTGCTGCCCCGCGGCTCCCGCCTGCTCGCCGCCCGGGAACGGGTGCCGGCCGGCGACGGCGTGCCCCCGGTGGTCGGGGAGTACCTCGCCGCCGGTGGCGCCGCCGCCGACCGGGAGCAGGCGGAGCAGCGGAAGGTCACCCGTCGCCTGCGGCGGCTCGCGGCCGGGCTGGCGGCGGCCCTGCTGCTCGCGGTCGGCGGCGGTCTCGTGGCGCTGGACCAGGCGAGGGACGCCGAGACCGGTGCCCGGGAGTCCCGCTCCCGGCAGTACGCGCTGGAGGCGCTGCGGGCCCTGGAACAGGACGAGACCCAGGCCGTCGGCAGGGCCCTCGACGCCTGGCGGGAGGCGCCCACCACGGAGGCCCGCAGCGCGCTGCTGTCCAGCCAGATGATTCGGTTCCGCGGGCGGCTGGGAAGCGGGCCGGGCGGATCCGTGGTGGCGGTCAGCCCGGACGGCTCCCGGATCGCGGTCGGTGATACGCGTGGCACGGTCGAGCTCTGGGACACGGCCACCCTGTCCCCGGTCGGGGAGCCGCTGCGCTTCCCGAAGCCGGACGCGGTGGCCGGGCTGGCCTTCTCGCCGGACGGCCGGTTCCTGGCCGGTGGCTCGTTCCAGCGGGAGGGTCTGCGGATCTGGGAGGCGGTCACCGGCCGGCTGACGCACGCGCTCGACGGCTGGGGACCGGTGGCCTGGCTGCCCGGCACCGCCACCGTGCTGGCCAGCCGGTGGGAGTTCGCCGACGGCCAGATCCTGCTGGGCCGGTGGGATGCGGAGAGCGGAACGGCCACCGGGACCGTACCGGCCGGCACGACCACCGGATACGACCTGGCGGTGAGCCCGAACGGGCAGTACGTGGCGGAGAGCGACAAAGACGGGAACGCCGAGATCCGGCAGGTGTCCGACGGCCGGCTGTTGACCACCCTGACCGGCGACATCGCCTTTGTCGCCTTCGCCCCGGACGGCTCGCTGGTGACCAGCGGAGACCAGGGCGACGTGATCCAGTGGCAGATCCCGTCCGGGAAACGGCTGCGCGACCTCACCGCCGAGGCCGGTGTGATCCCCGGGTTCGGCCGGGTCACCGTGACCCCGGACGGCACGGTGATTGGCGTCGGCCTGCGGCGTACCGCGAGCCTGTGGTCGCTGACCGGCGACGGGACCGGCGAGTTGGACACCGGCATCGGCGCCTTCGGCGGGGCCGCGACCTCGGCGAACGGCCAGATCGCGGTGGTCACCGGCCGGGACGCGCCGACCGTCGTGTTCCGCCGCCAGTCGAGCTGGCTGAACACCGACGGCGGCGTCCTCGACCTGGCCTTCTCGCCGGACGGCGCCCGGCTCGCGGTGGGCAGCGACACCGGTGAGGTCCGCGTCTGGGACACCGCCACCCGCGAGCTGATCACCGAGTTGCGGACCGGTGGCGAGCCGCGCGGCGTCGTCTACGGGGCCGGCGGCGTGCTCGCGGTGGCCACCACCACCGGTACGGCCTGGGCCCTGGAACTGTGGGACGGCACCGGGAGACGGGAGCGGACCGTGCCGCTGAGCCGGGAACCCAAGGACATGGCCGTCACCGCCGACGGCAACGTGCTGGCGGTCGCGGTGGGCGCCTCCCTCGCCGATCCGCCCCGGTCCGGCTTCGGCGCGGTGCACCTCTACGACCTGGGTCAGCGCCGGGACCGAGGAGTCGTCGATCTGGGTGAGCAGACGGCGTACGCGGTCGCCTTCTCCGCCGACGGCACGGTCCTGCACACCGCCGGGGTGGCCTACGACCCCGGCTTCGACACGGCGCAGCGGTTGTGGTCGGAGCTGCGGTCCTGGCGGGTGGACGGGCTGCGCGAGATCGGCGGGCAGCTGCTGGGCGACTATCAGCCGCTGGACCTCGCGGTCGCCCCGGACGGGCGATCGATGGTGGTCACCGGGACCAGCCGGGTGCTCGACGTGCGGTCCGGCGACGGCGGCCGGTCACTGTGGACCTCGAAGCCGCAGCTGGACCAGATCGACCGGATCGTGTTCGCGCCGGACGGGCGGACCCTCGCGGTCAACGGGGCGAACGGCGACGTCCAGCTGTGGGACACCCGGGACTGGTCGGTGGTGCGGTTGCAGGGGCACGGGGCCGGCGTGGTCGGGCTGGCGTACACACCGGATGGACGGGTGCTGGCCAGTGGTGGGGCGGATTCGCTGGTCGGCGTCTGGCCGTTGGAGCCGGCGGTGGCCGTACGAAATCTGTGCCCGATCGACGGCCCACTGCGCCGCGCCGACGGTGCGGAGGTCTCCCCGCTCTGCACATGAAGAGTGACCGGATCCCCCCTCCTCGCTCCGGGAGGTCGATGCTAGGTTAGCCTTACCTAACCTAAAGGAGCGGTGCCGTCATGCCCCTGGACAGGGAAAACCCGCGCCACTGCGGTGTGCCCGGCCTCGCCGGGAAGACCGCCCTGGTCACCGGCGCCGGGCAGGGCATCGGCCGGGCCGTCGCGGCCGCGCTGGCCGGCGAAGGCGCCCGCGTCGCCGCCGCCGACCGCTCCGAGGCGGGCGTCAAACTCCTCGCCGACGAGGTCCCCGGCATCCTGCCGCAGGTCGCCGACGTCACCTCGGCCGAACAGGTGGAGTCCGTGGTGGACGCCGCCGAGCGCTTCCTCGGCCCCCTCGACCTCCTGGTCAACGTGGCCGGCGTGCTGCACATGGGCGACGTCGTCGACCTCTCCGACGACGCCTGGGCGCAGACCTTCGCGGTCAACACCACCGGCGTCTTCCACGCCAGCCGGGCCGTCGCCCGGCGGATGATCCCGCGCCGCTCCGGCGCCATCGTCACGGTCTCCTCCAACGCGGCCGGCGTGCCCCGCTCCGGCATGTCCGCCTACGCCGCGTCGAAGGCCGCCAGCACCATGTTCACCAAGTGTCTCGGCCTCGAGCTGGCGCCGTACGGGATCCGCTGCAACGTGGTCGCCCCCGGCTCCACCGACACGCCGATGCAACGGCAGCTCTGGACCGACGGCGTACCCGCACCGGTCCTCGACGGCGACCCGGCCACCTTCCGGGTCGGCATCCCGCTCGGGCGCATCGCCACCCCGGAGGACATCGCCGACGCCGTGCTGTTCCTCGCCTCCGACCGGGCGCGGCACATCACCATGCACGACCTGTACGTCGACGGCGGCGCCACCCTCCGAGCCTGATCACCGACCGGCCACCCCAGCCGGTGAAGGGAGAATCATCCGTGTCCGTCGCAGTCTCCACCCTCGACGGAGCCGACCTGCTCGACGCCTACCAGGCCGGGCAGTCGTCGGTGTTCGTGTCGCCGCGCGGCACCCTCCTCGCCGAGGGCGTGCACTCGGAGGTGAACACGTCCGGCCTCACCGATCTGCCGGAACAGGTCGCGGCCGTCCTCGGCACCTGCGGGCACCCGGTCCGGACCGTGGTCGGGGCCGTCCCGTTCGCGCCCGACGCGCCGGCCCGCCTCGTCGTCCCCCAGCGGCTGCGGCGCGCACCCGTCCTCGGCGCCGCGCCCGCCGTACCGGCCGCCTCCGCCGCACGGGAGAGCCTGCCGCCGATCCCCGACCCCGGCTACGTCGCCGCGGTGGCCCGCGCGGTCGAGGAGATCCAGGCCGGCGCGTACACCAAGGTGGTGCTGGCCCGCGCGCTGCGGCTGGCGGCGCCCGGCTTCGACCCGGCCCCGGTGGTGCGCGCGCTGGCCTACGGCGGCGCCGGCACCTACACCTTCGGCATCGACCTCGGTGGCGGGCGCACCCTGCTCGGCGCCAGTCCCGAACTGCTGGTGGCGCGGCACGGCCGTACCGTCTCGGCGAACCCGCTCGCCGGATCCATCCCGCGCAGCACCGACCCCGCCGAAGACGCCCGCCGGGCCGCCGGGCTCCTGGAGTCCGCCAAGGACCTGCACGAGCACACGTTCGCCAGCGAGGCGGTGGCCGAAGGGCTGCGGCCGTTCTGCCGGAACCTGCGGGTGCCGTCCGAGCCGACCCTGACCGCCACCCCCACCATGTGGCACCTGGGTTCCCGGATCACCGGCGAGATCGCCGACCCGGACGTGTCCTCGATGACACTGGCCACCGCCCTGCACCCGACCCCGGCCGTCTGCGGCACCCCGCCGGCCGCGGCCCGCCGGGCGATCGCCGAACTGGAGCCGTTCGACCGCGGCTTCTTCGCCGGCATGGTCGGCTGGGCGGACGCCGACGGCGACGGCGAGTGGGCGGTCACCATCCGGTGCGCCACCGCCGGGCCGGAAGGCCTCGACGTGTACGCGGGAGCCGGCATCGTGGCCGCCTCCGACCCGCACGCCGAACTCGCCGAGACGACCGCCAAACTCGGCACCATGCTGACCGCCCTGGGAGTGTTCAATGTGGCCTGACGACTTCGCCGAGCGGTACCGCACACTCGGCTACTGGACCGGCCAGACCCTGTTCGACCTGCTCAGCACGGCCGCCGAAAGGTTCGGCGACCGCGACGCGGTCATCGACGGAGACGCCCGGGTCAGCTACCGGTCGCTCCACGAGCGCGCCTCACGCCTCGCGGCGGGCCTGCACGATTTCGGGGTACGCCGGGGCGATCGGGTCGTGGTGCAACTGCCGAACACGGCCGCCTACTTCGACGTGATCTTCGCGCTGTTCCGCCTCGGCGCGCTGCCCGTCTTCGCCCTGCCCGCCCACCGCGCCGCCGAGATCGGCTACTTCTGCTCGCACACGTCCGCGGTCGCGCTGATCACCACCGACGTGTACGACGGCTTCGACCACCGCACCCTGGCCTCGGTGGCCGGATCCGCGCGGCTCATCGTGGCCGGCGACCCGGGTTCGCACACCGCCCTCTCTTCTCTCTATACCTCGTCTGTCTGCTCCCTTCCTCTTGGTCCAGGGCCTTCTGACCTGGCGTTCCTGCAACTCTCCGGCGGCAGCACCGGCCTGCCGAAACTGATCCCGCGGACCCACGACGACTACCTCTACAGCGTCCGGGCCAGCGCCGAGATCTGCGAACTCACCCCGGACAGCTCCTACCTCGTGGTGCTGCCGGTGGCGCACAACTTCCCGATGTCCTCGCCCGGCGTCCTCGGCGTCTTCCACGCCGGCGGCAAGGTGGTGCTCTCCACCACGCCCGACCCGGCCCGCGTGTTCCCGCTGATCGAACGCGAGCGGGTCACCATCACGGCCCTCGTGCCGCCGCTCGCCCTGGTCTGGCTCGACGCCGCCGCCAACCTCGGCGCCGGACTGCCCAGCCTGGAAGTCCTCCAGGTGGGCGGCGCGAAACTGCCCGACTCGGTCGCCGCCCGGGTCACCCCGGTGCTGGGCTGCAAACTCCAGCAGGTGTTCGGCATGGCCGAGGGCCTGGTCAACTACACCCGCCTCGACGACGGCGACGACATCGTCCTGCACACCCAGGGTCGGCCGATCTCCCCGGACGACGAGGTGCTGATCGTCGACGACGAGGACGTCCCGGTGCCGGACGGCACGGTCGGGCACCTGCTGACCCGCGGGCCGTACACCATCCGCGGCTACTGGCGGGCCGACGAGCACAACCGGACGGCGTTCACCGACGACGGCTTCTACCGCACCGGCGACCTGGTCCGGCGGCTCGACGGCGGCTACCTGGTCGTCGAAGGCCGGGCCAAGGACCAGATCAACCGCGGCGGCGAGAAGATCGCCGCCGAAGAGGTCGAGGACCACCTGCTCACCCACCCGGCCGTGCACGACGCCGCGGTGGTCTCGGTGCCGGACACCTACCTGGGCGAACGCAGCTGCGCGTTCATCGTGGTCAAGGACGGGACGACCGCCCCCCGACTCCGCGACATCCGCGAACATCTGCGGGACCGCGGCCTGGCCACCTTCAAGATCCCCGACCGGCTCCGGGTGGTCGACGGCTTCCCGGTCACCGGTGTCGGCAAGACCAGCCGCCGCGAGCTGCGGGCCCTCCTCCGCGAACTCGCCGCATCGAAAGGAACAGCCTGATGCTTCCCCGCATCACCCCCTACCACGTCCCCGGTGGCTTCAGCCGGTCCGGCGGCAAGGTCGACTGGCGGGTCGACCCGTCCCGGGCCGCGCTGCTCGTGCACGACATGCAGAACTACTTCCTGGCCCCGTTCGGCACCGCCGACAACGCGTTGTTGTCCAAGGTGGTCGGCAACATCGCCACACTGCGCGAACACGCCGCCCGAACCGGGATCCCGGTGTACTTCTCGGCCCAGCCCGGCGGCCAGTCCCGCGAGGAGCGCGGCCTGCTCCAGGACTTCTGGGGCGACGGCCCGCCCGCCGACCCGCAGGCCCTCGCCATCACCGAGGCGCTGCGCCCGGCCCCCGGCGACGTGGTCCTCACCAAGCGCCGCTACAGCGCCTTCGTCGGCACCGACCTGGCCGACCGGCTCGGCTCCCGCGACCAGCTGATCGTCACCGGCGTGTACGCCCACATCGGCGTCCTGGCCACCGCCCTGGACGCGTTCATGCGCGGCATCGAACCGTTCGTGGTCACCGACGCGGTCGCCGACTTCAGCCCGGCCCACCACGCCGACGCGCTGCGCCACATCCAGACCCGGTGCGGCGTGGTCGCCCCCACCGCCGAACTCACCGCCGACCTCCTCACCCCCACCGCCTGACCTGCCGGGCGGCCCGCGTTCAGACCCGGTGTGCGGGCCCCCGCCGACGTCCTCACCCCCACCGCTTGATCTGCCGGGCGGCCCTGTTCAGGCCCGGTGTGCCGGCACTTCCTCGGTCCCGGCACACCGGCCGCCCCACCGCCGACGTCCTCACCCCCACCGCTTGACCTGCCGGGCGGCCCGCGTTCAGGCCCGGTGCGCCGGCACTTCCTCGGTCTCGGCACACCGGGCCGCGCCAACCCCTTCAGCTGGCTCTCGGGGCTGTCTCGGGCGTCTTGAAACAGTTCTGAAAGCCAGCTGAAGCCTTGGAGTGCCCGATGCCGACGAGCGTGCCGATCACCTCGGTGCCGCCGCGGGTGCCTCGGCCCTCGCCTCCGGTCATCGCCGAGAGCCCCCGCATCGAGGCGTTACGGGGTGCAGGTTCGGCCGATCTCGCCCGGTTCTGGGCACAGATCGAACGCGACGGCGCACCCCTGATCGAGAAGGACGGCGACGCGGTCCTGATCACCTTCGTCTGGCGCGAGACCCGGCCGGTCCGGGACGTTCTCGCGCTCGTCAACAAACTCGTGGACCGTTCCGACCTGGGCCGCTCCCGGATGCGGAAGATGCCCGGCACCGACCTGTGGCACCTCACCTACCGGGTCCGCGACGACTGGCAGGCCACCTACCACCTCGCCCCCGACTACATGGCCCCCGGCCCCGCCCCCGACCACATCGCATCCGATGCCGGCCCCGGCCGCATTGCGCCTGGTCCCGGTGCTGGTCCTGGCCCTAGTGCTGGTCCTGGTCCCGGTCCCGGTCCCATTGCGCCTGATCTCTGCACTGGCCGGATCGAGCCCGGTCCCGGCCCCGAGCATCCACAATCCGGCGGCCCCGCTGGCCGTCAGGGTTTCGTGGCTCCGGCCGATTCCGCGAGATTGCGGGCCGTCGCGGCGAACGGGGTGCCCGACCCGCTCAATCCGGTGACGTTTCCGCAGGAACGGCCGCCGCACAAATCGGTCGCCGCGGGGCCTGCCGCCGCGCCGGAGCCGCGCTGGTGGCGGCCCGATCCCGCGTCGCCGGCCGGAATCCTGGACGAGGTCACCGCCGGCGGGCGCCGGGTGTGGCGTTACCGGCCGCCCGGTCACACGGCCGCCGCCGGGCCGTACCCGCTGCTGGTCCTTCTCGACGGCGACCTGTGGGGCCCGCTGCTGCCGGTCGCGCCGATCCTGGACAACCTGATCGCCGCCGGTCGCATCCCGCCCGTGGTGGCGATGCTCCCGGACGGTGCCGGCCACGCCACCCGCTCCACCGAGTACGCCTGCGACCCCGGCTACGCCGCGTTCCTGGCCAGCCTCCCGTCGTCGCCTGCCGGCCGTGACCTGACGGCGACCACCGACCCGGCCCGCACCGCCATCGCCGGGCAGAGCCTGGGCGGCCTGATGGCGGCGTTCACCGCGGTCACGAGGCCGGACCGCTTCGGCAACGTACTGAGCCAGTCCGGCGCCTTCTGGTGGAAGAGCCACACTCCGGGCGACGAGGAGGCCGAGTGGCTGACCGACCATCTCGCCGTCACCAAACGCCGCCCGGTCCGCTGGCACGTCGAGGTGGGCCTGGACGAGTGGGTGACGCTGGGCCCCAACCGCCGTCTCCGCGACGTCCTGCTGGCCCGCGGGTACCCACTCACCTACGCCGAGTTCGCCGGCGGCCACGACCGCCTCTGCTGGCGCGAACGCCTCGGCGAAGCCCTCGCCGCCCTCTTCACCCTGTGAGGCACCCTTCCTCCGTCGCCACCCGCCGCGGCCGACCTTGAACGTTCGACCACCGGGTGGGGTGGTCGAGCGTCCAAGGTCGCGTTGCGCTGGTTGGCGAGAGCGGGCGGCGGCCCGGTGGCGCGGTCGCGCAGTCGCGCGGTGGGCGATCTTGAGGGCTTGACCACCGGATGGGGTGGTCGAACGTCCAAGGTCGCGGAGGTTGGCGAGCGGGGGCGGCGGCCCGCTGGCCCGCTGGCCCGCTGGCGCGGTGGTGCGGTGGGCGATCTTGAGGGCTTGACCACCGGGTGGGGTGGTCGAGCGTCCAAGGTTGCGGAGGTTGGTGAGCGGGAGCGGCGGCCCGCTGGCTCGCTGGCCCCGCTGGCGCGCTGGCGGTGGCGCGGTGGGCGATCTTGAGGGCTTGACCACCGGGTGGGGTGGTCGAACGTCCAAGGTCGCGGAGGCTGGCGAGCGGGGCGGCGGCTAGGTGACGCGGTGGCGCGGTGCGCGGGGGCGATCTTGAGGGCTTGGCTACCGGGTGGGGTGGTCGAGCGTCCAAGGTCGCGTTGCGGAGGTTGGCGAGCGGGGGCAGCGGTCCGGTGGTCCGGCGGCCCGCTGGCGCGGTGGGCGATCTTGGGCGATTGGCTACCGGATGAGGTGTGTCGAGGTGGGGAGCTTCCAAGATCGACTGTGGTGGGAGGGCGGTTGGAGAGCCTGGGGAGAGCGGGGGAGGTCGGGGGGTCGGGGAGAGCGGGGGAGGTCGGGGGGCGGGGAGAGCGGGTGGGAGGTCGGGGGCGGGGAGAGCGGGTGGGAGAGCGGGGAAGGGCGGGGAGAGCGGGTGGGAGGTCGGGGAGGTCGGGGAGGTCGGGTGGGAGAGCGGGGAAGAGCGGGGAAGAGGGGGGAGGGGCTAGAGCTGGCGGTTTCGGCCGGCGAAGTAGCCGGCTATCAGCTGGGGGAGCATCAGGGCGATCATCAGGGACAGCGGGATTCGCCAGCCGTGGGAGATCTCGTGCAGGAGGCCGACCACGATCGGGCCGGGGATGGCGAAGAGGTAGCCGACGCTCTGGGCGAAGGCGGACAGCCGGACCACCGTGGCGGGTGTGCGACCGCGTAGCGCGATCATCGTGAGGGCCAGGGGGAAGGCGGCGTTCACGACGCCGAGGAGGGTGGCCCACAGCCAGGGGGCGGCGGCCGGTGACCACCACAGGCCGGTCCAGCCGGCGATACCGAACAGGCCCAGCGCCACCGCGATGCCGCTCTGGGAGCGGAGACGGCCCGCGTACGCCGACAGCAGGAACGACAACGGCACGCCGAGCAGGGACGTCACCGCGAACAGGAGGCCGGCCAGCGAGGCGGACAGGCCGGCGTCCCGGTAGATCTGCGGCAGCCAGCCGATGATCACGTACGCGGAGGTGGACTGCATGCCGAAGTACACGGCCAGCGCCCATGCGACCGGGTGCCGGCTCACGCGTACCGGAGAATGGGTTTGATCTCGGGGTTGCCGGGTCGCGGACCGGGAGCGGGCCATCAGCAGCCAGGACGGCAGGGCGACCACCGCGGCGAGCGCCCAGCAGGCCAGGCCGAGTCGCCAGTCGTCGCCGAACGCGCCGGTGAGCGGCACGGTGGCCGCCGCGGCGGTGGTGGCGCCGATGTTGAGCGCCACCGAGTAGAGGCCGGTGACCGTGCCCACCCGGTCCGGGAAGCGGTCCTTGACGATCGATGGCAGTAGCACGTTGACCAGGGCGATTCCGGCCAGCGCCACGGCGCTGAAGAGCAGGAACGGGGCGGGCGCGCCGGTGTACGGCCGCACCACCAGGCCCACGGTGAGCAGGGCGAGACCGCCGAGGATGACCCGCGCGGCGCCGAAACGCCGGGCCAGGCGGGGCGCCGCCAGGCCGATCGAGGCGAAACAGAGCACCGGTACGGACGTGAGCAGCCCGGCCGTGGTGGCGCTCATGCCCAGCCCGGCCCGGATCTCGGTGAGCACCGGCCCGATGCTGGTGACCGCGAGCCGCAGGTTGACCGCGGCCAGAAGGAGCGCGACGAGCGCCCCGATGTGGGTCCTCTGCTTGATCAGCACCAGCACCATGGTATTGAGTGCTGGGCGTCACACTCCTTACACGGTGGCGGTCGCGGGCTCCTGCTCGCGTTCGATCTGCGCGTTCCACTCGGCCTTGCTGGACTGCCAGCCGTCCTCGTTCATGCCGCGGCGCCAGTACCCGGAGACGGAGAGCCGGCTCATCGGCAACCCGAGCTCGACCCGCAGCAGCCGGCGCAGGTCACGCACGAAGGTGGCCTCGCCGTGCACGAACGCCTGCACCTGCCCGGCCGGGAACTCCAGCCCGCGCACCGCGGCGACCAGCGGCTCGCCGACCGGCCGCCCGCCCCGGTGCAGCCAGGTGATCTCGGCGTCGCCCGGGCAGTCGAACTTCTGCTCCTCCTCCGGCCCGGCGACCTCGATGAAGGCCCGGACCGCCGCACCTTCCGGCATCCGCTCCAGGGCGGCGCCGATGGCCGGAATCGCGCTCTCGTCACCGGCGAGCAGGTGCCAGTCGGCGGAGGCGTCCGGCGCGTAGCCGCCGCCCGGCCCCATGAACCGGAACGGATCGCCCGGCCGGGCCCGCGCCGCCCACGGCCCGGCGACGCCCTGGTCTCCGTGCACCACGAAGTCGACCCACATCTCGCCGGCCTCGGGCGCCCATCGGCGGACCGTGTACGTGCGCACCACGGGCCACGTCTCACGCGGCATCGTCTCGCGGATCACGCCCATGTCGAACGGCGCCGGATAGTCCACGCCGGCCTGGGGGAAGAGCACCTTGATGTAGTGATCGGTGAACTGCCCGGCCTGGATCCGAGTCAGAGCGTCACCGCCGACCACCACCCGCACCATGTGCGGAGTCAGCTGCTCCACCCGGGTGACCACGGCCTCGTGGCACGGTCGCGCGGGTCTGTTCGCCATGACTGCACCTCACTGCCGGTGGGACTGATCTCGGCAGGTAAGGCTACCCTTATTCACCGGGATCTACCGCCCTGCCTCCGGTTTCCCGCAGATTTCTCAGCCGGAAGCGAACTCGGACACGGGTTCGGCGGACACTCCCCGTGTCGGTCGACGCCGCTCACACGCTTCCCGCCGCGATCATGGGAAGCCTCGCGGTGATCCTTGTCACTCACGAACGAGGGAGGGGCGGAACCCTTCCGGGTCCCGCCCCTCCCTCGATCGTTCTTCGCCGGTCAGTTCCAGGAACGGGGCCGGCTCCGCATGAAGGCCGCGATGACCAGGCCGACCAGGACCAGGACCGCGCCGCCGCCGATCCACGCCAGGTTGTTGCTGACCAGGGCGATCGGGCCGCTCTGCTGGGCCGGCGGTTCGGCCACCGTGTCGGCGGTGCTCTCCGGCTGGTCGGGCGCGCCGTCACCGGGGTCGGCGGCGAGCGCCGGGCCGTCGGTCTCGGTCGCCTCGGGCTCCGGGTCGAACTCCGGCTGGGTCGTCGCCTTCTTGGTCGGCTTCTTGGTCGGCGTCGTGTTCGAGTTGTCGCCGTTGCCGGCGTTCTCGTTCTCGTTGCCGGAGCCGCCGGTCGTACCGGTGGTGGTCTTCTCCTCCGGCTCCGAGGTGGCGTTGCCGCCGTTGTTGCTGGACGTGCCCGCGGTCTCGTTGCCGCCGGTCGTGGTGGTCGTCGAGTTGGTGCGCGGCGTCGCGGTCACCGTGGTGCGGTTCGGTGTCGCGGTGGCCGGCTTCGTGGTCGACGGCTTGGTCGGCCTGGTGGTCGCCTTGGTGGTCGGCGCCGAGCTGGTCGGGGGCGTGGTCGGGGTGACGCCACCGTTGTTGGTGTCGTTCCCGCCGTTGTTGTTGCCGCCGTTGTTCTGGCCGCCACCGTTGTTGTTGCCGCCACCGTTGTTGTTCTGGCCGCCACCGTTCTGGCCGCCGTTGTTGTCGCCGCCACCGTTCTGGCCGTCGTTGCCGGCGCGGACGGTGATCCGGACCGAGTCGAGGGCGGGCGTCTGGTTGGCGCGCTCCATCATCGGGATCCGGTGCGAGCCGTCACCGGCCCAGGACGAGCACTGTGCGGTGCCCTCCTGCGGCAGGCCCGGCACCTGGATGGTGACGGTGTCCGGGTCGGCGCCGCCGCGCCGGTCCTCGGTGGCGACGAAGAACGCCGGCACCGGCGCGGACTCGGGCGCCTCCCCGGTGCTGGTCAGCATCCGGCAGGCGGTGTGGAAGTGGCCGCGGACCAGGCCGTTCTGGAGAACGCTGCTCTCCACGTAGTACCCACCCTGACCGGCCGCGAGGAAACGGTCCCGGATCAGGTTGCGGGTGCTGACCTGGAGGGTGAACGGGGTGCCGACGGTGACGTCGTCGGGGGCCCGGGTGATGAGCAGGGTGGGGTTGTTGGCGGCCGCGCCGACCTCGCCGAACTCGGTGGACACGCATCGTTCGCCGCGCTGGAAGCCGTCGTGTGCCGGCAAGTCGCTGTCCACACAGGTGTCGGTGAGGATGGTCAGGTTGTTGCCGACCACCTTGCCGGCCCCACTCTCACCGGCCTTGGTGCTGTTCTCATCGGCCGAGGCGAGCTGGGTGAAACCGATGACGCCGCCGATCGCGGTGAGTACAGCACCGGCGGCCAACAGCCGGGTGCGTCGTTGACCCGAGCTTCGCATGACGAGACCTTCTTTTCCCCAAATTCCCGGACGCCGCAGACGTTAGGGACGCGTCTCACAGAAAGCAATTCCGCGCCGAGATTTCAGGAATTCTTACGGCGAACTTAAAGAAAAAATATGGGAACCGTCTTGAACTCCCGGCATCATCCGTTCGGATGATGTCGTGGGTTCATGCGATCTTGGGCAGATGCCGCTGAACTGGGAGGTTAGCGGAACAGTCTGTGAGCGGCCAACTCCTCAGCCGGACCAGAAACCGCGCGCCGCATAGACGTCGCGAAGTACCTCGATACGGTCCGTCATGATGCCGTCCACGCCCATATCGAGAAGCCGGACCATTTCTTCCGGATCGTCGATCGTCCACACGTGCAGGTGCAGCCCGAGCCGGTGCAGGTAGCCCACGAAGCGCGGCGTGACCAGGGTGATCCGGCCGTGCCGGACCGGGACCTGGGCGGCGGCCACCGACTCCGGCAGGCGGACCCGGATCCCGGCGGTCGCGGCGATCCGGAGCCGGGCCACGCCGCGCATGCCCAGCGAGGTGGCGATCTTCGGCCCGCCGAGCGCCCGGACCCGGGCCAGCCGGGCGTCGCTGAACGAGGCGAGCAGCACCCGGTCCTCGGCGCCGGCCGCCCGGACCGCGGCGACGGCCGGCTCGACCACCGCGTCGGACTTGACGTCGATGTTGAACCGGATCCGCGGCCAGGCGTGCAGCACGTCGTCGAGGCGGGGCACGGCGGCGGCGCCACCCACCCGTACGGTGGCGAGGTCGGCCCAGGTCAGATCGGCGACCCGGGCGGCCCGGCCGGCGACCCGGTCGAGCTCGGCGTCGTGGATGACGACCGGGATCCCGTCGGCCGTGGCGTGCACGTCGGTCTCGACGTACCGGTAGCCCATGGCGACCGCCCGCTCGAAGGCTTCCGCGGTGTTCTCATCACCGGCCGCGGCCCCGCCGCGATGGGCGAAGGCGAGCGGTCCGGGGCCGTCGAGGTACGGATGGCGCACCCGGGCAGTATGCCGGGCTTGTTGCACAGATGTAAAAGACGGCTCGGCCCATTGACCACGGCCCCGGACGTGAAGATCCTTGTCCCACAGTGTGGCCGTGGGCTCGCATGGGTGGAGGGAAGAACGGTGATTTCGACGATGACGCTCCATCAACCGGTGCGGCCGCGGGCCCAGAAGATCCGGTTGGTGACCCGTCGGTTCGGCGCCCGGCGGCACGCCCGGTTGCGGTCGATCCCCCGTCATCCCCACCTGCGCTGGACGGCGCCGCTGAGCCCGGCGGGCTGACCGGTGCCCGGCCCGGCGGTGGTGATCATCGGCGCCGGCGTCACCGGTTGTGCCGTGGCCGACGAGCTGACCGCGCGGGGCTGGACCGATGTCACCGTGCTGGAGCAGGGGCCGCTCTTCGAGACCGGCGGATCGAGCTCGCACACTCCCGGGCTGGTCTCCCAGATCGCGCCGTCCCGGACCATGACCAGGCTGGCCCGCTACACCGCGGAGAAGTACGCACGGCTCGGGTGCTACTCGGCGGTCGGCGGGCTGGAACTGGCGACCACCCCGGAGCGGCTGGCCGACCTGCACCGGCGGCACGGGTTCGGGCAGGCGTGGGGGGTCGACTCCACGGTCGTCGACCCGGCCGGCTGTCTCGCCCTCTTCCCGTTGCTGGAGAAGTCGCTGCTCCTGGGCGGGCTGCACGTCCCGTCGGACGGTCTGGTGGCGGCGGTCCGGGCCGCCGAGGTCCAGGCCGCGAACGCCACGGCACGCGGCGCGCGGTTCCTCGGCAACCGGCGCGTCACCGATCTGCTGACCGAGAACGGCCGGATCACCGGGGTGCACACGGCCGAGGACGAGGTCTTCCCGGCCGCCCTGGTGGTGAGCTGCACCGGATTCTGGGGGGCCACCGGCCGGCCGATCGTGGCGATGGTCCAGCAGTACGTGCGAACCACCGGGGCCGGTGCCGACGACTCCCTGCCGATCGTCCGGCACCCGGACCGTGGCCTCTATCTGCGGGCTCACGGCGACCGGCTGGGCGTCGGCGCGGTCCGGCCCGATCCGCGCCCGGTCCGGCTCGGTGACCTGCCCGGCGACGCGCACCCGGCGATGCTGCCGTTCACCCCGGACACCTTCCGGCAGTCCTGGACGGCGGCCACCGACCTGGTCCCGGCACTGCGGGGGACCGCTCTCGACGAGGCGTACAACGGGGTGCTCGGGGTGACCGCGGACGGGTTTCCGCTGCTCGGCGAGGCCCGGGAGCCGCGCGGTCTGTGGGTCGCCGAGGCCGTGCCGGTGGCGCACTCGGCCGGCGCCGCGAAGGCCCTCACCGAGTGGATCGTCGACGGCCGTCCCGCGATCGACCTGCACGAGTGCGATCTCAACCGGTTCGATCCGGGCCGGCTCGCCCCGGAGTACGTCCGGCGCCGCGCGGTCCGCCGGCTCGCCGACGACCAGCGGCCGGTCCATCCGGCCGACCCACCCGGTGTCCGTGATCTGCGGATCGGGCCGTTCCACTCCCGGCAGGCCGACCTGGGCGCGGTGTTCGGTGCGGACGGCGGCTGGGAGACCCCACTGTGGTACGCGTCCAACCCGCCCCCCGACCCACCGATCACCCGTGACGAGTGGTCGGGCCGGCACTGGTCGCCGATCGCGGAGACCGAGGCCCGGCTGACGCGCCGCCGGGTCGGGCTGTTCGACCTGACCCCGCTCACCCGGATCGAGGTGACCGGCCCGTTCGCCGTCGGCGCCGACATCCCGGTCGGGACGGTCCGGCCCCGCTGTGGGGTCACCGTGACGCGGCTCGCCGGGTCCCGGTTCCTGATCGGCGCCGACGGCCCGCTCGACCTGGACCGGCTGCTGCGTGCCGTCCCGCCCGGCGTCACGGTGCGCGACGTCTCGGCCGGCACCTGCGCGCTCGCGGTGTGGGGCCCGGCCGCCCGGGAGTTGCTCGCCCCGCTCACCACGGTCGACCTCGCCTCCTTCGGCCACCTCCAGGCGCGGGAGGGGCACCTCGGCATGGCGCCGGTCACCCTGCTGCGCGTCTCCGCCGTCGGCGAGCTGGGCTGGGAGATCTGGGCCGAGGCCGGGTACGGGCCCCGGCTGTGGGACACCGTCTGGGAGGCGGGCCGGGAGCTCGGCCTGGTCGCCGCCGGCCGGCTCGCCCGGGACGGCCTGCGGATGGAGAAGGGGCACCGGCTCCGGTGGACCGACACCACCGACGAGGACGAGGCCGACCCGGAGCGGAGCAGCGCCTGCCTGGTGCTGGCGGAGACCGGCGAGGTGCCGGTGGGTGGCGAGCCGGTGTACGCCGGCGGGTTCGTGGTGGGCCATGTGACGAGCGCGGCGTACGGGTCTTCGGTGGGGGCGCCCATCGCGTACGCCTGGTTGCCGTCCGTCCTGGCGGTCCCCGGCACGCAGGTGGAGATCGGATATTTCGACCGGAGACTGCTCGCCACGGTGACGGCGGAACCCCTGTTCGATCCGAAGGGCGAGCGGCTGCTCCGCTAAGGGCTGTTACTCGCCGGTACCCCGCCGGGAAATCGCCCATTGCCGCCTACTATCGGCGATGGATCGCATACGCACGGTTCACCTCACGGTGGAAACCATCCGGGGGTAATAACGGAGACTCGCTAACGCGGCTTCTCGGACTGTCCTAGCTTTGGCCAAGTCTAAGTCGGGCAAATCCGCTGAAATGGAGCATGTCGTGCGTTTTTCTCGTTCATCCCGAGTGGCGCGAGGCGGTCTCTGGGCCTCCACCCTGCTCTCCCTGGTGGCCGCGGTGTCCTCCGGAGCAGCGTTCGCGGCCGACGTCGAGCCGCGGACGGACCGCGACGTGTCGCTCAGCGGGACGGCCCGGCTCGTCCACCGACCGGGTGACAGCAAGCCCGTCATCCGGCTCACCGCGGACGGCTTCAAGCAGATCGGATCGGCCTGGCTGACCAAGCGGGTGAACCTGGCCCGCTCGTTCGAGATCACCTTCACGGCGCGCCTGCGTGGCGGCGGCCGCACCGGCGCCGACGGCATCGCGTTCGTGGCGCAGGGCATCGGCCCGCGGGCGCTCGGCGGCTGGGGCGGCGGGCTCGGCTACCGGGGCCTCAGCCGCAGCGTGGCGGTGGAGTTCGACACCTACCAGAACGCGCCCGACCCGGACAGCAACCACGTCGCGGTGACGCTCGGCGGTGACCCCGACCGGCACGTCGCCGCCGGCGATCCCTCGATCCCGCTGCTCGGCAAACCGTTCCGGGCCCGGATCCGCTACGACGCCGACACCCAACGGATCACCGCCCACGTCCGTTCCCTCGCCCCCGGCGCCACCGAACAGCTCCTGCTCGACGAGCACGTGGACATCGCCGGGACCACCGGTGCGACCCGCGGGTGGATCGGATTCACCGGCGCCACCGGCGACGTGACCTCCCGCCAGGACGTCTACGACTGGGCCGTCACCACGCCGCAGGCCTGACACCCGCTTTTCCTGCCGGGGCGCGTGCGCCCCGGCTCCTGACCATGCTCCGGCCCGGACCGGGCCGACTCCCACCATGCCCCGATCGGAGACAGCCATGCCCACGGCCAACCGTGTGCTTCCTGACGAGACCGGCGACGTCATGTCCCTGACCGCCACCGACATCGAGATCAAGATTCCGGCGACCACGCCCGAGGGCGATGCCGAACCACGGCCCCGGGTCAGCGTCATCGTCCCCGCCCTGAACGAGGCCCGGAACCTGCCGCACGTCTTCGCGCGGCTTCCGGAGGTGGACGAGATCCTCCTGGTCGACGGTGGGTCCACCGACGACACCGTGGCGGTGGCCCGGCGGCTGCGTCCCGACATCCGCGTCGTCGTGCAGAACCGCAAGGGCAAGGGCAACGCCCTGGCCTGCGGATTCGCCGAGGCGACCGGCGACATCATCGTCATGATCGACGCCGACGGATCCACCGACCCGCTGGAGATCCCCAGCTTCGTCGAGGCGCTGCGCGACGGCGCCGACTTCGCCAAGGGGTCCCGTTTCCAGGGCACCGGCGGCAGCGCCGACATCACCCGGCTGCGCCGGGCCGGTAACAAGTGCCTCAGCACGCTGGTCAACGTCCTGTTCGGAACCCGGTACAGCGACCTCTGCTACGGCTACAACGCGTTCTGGGCACACTGCCTGGACGTCTTCGACCTGGACAGCACCTCCCCGGCCCCGGACAACACCGACGGCCGCCTGTGGGGCGACGGCTTCGAGATCGAGACCCTGCTCAACCTGCGCGCGGCCCAGGCCGGCCTGGCCATCGTCGAGGTCGCCAGCTTCGAGCACTCCCGGATCCACGGCGTCAGCAACCTCAACGCCTTCACCGACGGGATGCGGGTGCTGCGCACCATCGCCCGGGAGTGGCGGCCCAAGCGCTCCAAGGCCGGACGCCGGGCCAAGGAAATGGCCCAATGAGCGAGCTTGCGAGCGAATCATCGAGCTCAGTCGAGTTCTCGTCGCGGCACCGGAGCGCAGCGGAGGTGGCGCGATGAGGATCGGGGTCGTTTCGAACGCCTACCACCCCGACATCGGTGGGGTGGAGACCCATGTCAAGCGGCTCTGCGGAGGGCTGATCGCCGCCGGCGACGACGTCGAGGTGATCACCCAGCACGCGACCCGCTCGGTGGAGAACGTGGACGGCGTCGTGGTACGCCGTTTCCCGCTCACCGTCCCGGCCGGCAACTACCGGCTCTCCGTCCCGCTGTGGCGCTGGCTGCGTGCCCACGCCGCCGAGTACGACGTCCTGCACGCACACAGCTACCACGCCCTGGCCGCGCTCTGCGCCGCCCTGGGCAACCGCACCCCCCTGGTGTTCACGCCGCACTACCACGGCACCGGGCACACCCGCTTCCGGGCCGCGCTGCATCCGCTCTACCGGCCGCTCGGCCGTGCCGTCATGCACCGGGCCTCGGCCGTCGTCTGCGTCACCTCCGCCGAACGTGAGCTGGTGCTGCGGGACTTCCCGGCGGTGGCCACCCGGATCGTGGTCATCCCGAACGGCACCGACCCGCGGCCGGCCCCCACTGCCCGGCCGCCGCGGACCCGGCGCATCGTCTGCGTCGGGCGGCTGGAGCAGTACAAGCGGGTGGACCGGGTGATCCGGGCGATGACCCGGCTCGGCCCGGAGCACCGCCTCGACGTGGTCGGCACCGGCCCGGCCGGCGACCGGCTGCGGCAGCTCGCCGCCGACCTCGGGCTGACCGGGCGGGTGGTCTTCCACGGGCGGCTCGACGACGCGGCCTTCGACGCCTGCCTGTCGAGCGCGTCGGCGGCGGTGTCCGCCTCCGCGTACGAGGCGTTCGGCATGGGCGTGGCCGACGCGCTCGCCGCCGGGCTGCCCACCGTCGCCACCCCGATCCCGGCGCACCGCGAGGTCGCGCAGCTGGCCGGGGACAGCGCGTGGCTGCGGTTCGCCGACCCGGAGGACGAGGCCGCGCTGGCGGCCGCGCTCGCCGCCGCCGCGGCCGCCGGCCGGACCCGTCCCGCGATCCTGCCGACCTGGCCGGATGTGGTCGGTGCGACACGGGACGTCTACGCCGCGGTGGCCCACCGCACGGCACCCGCGGCAGGTGCCGTCACACCATGAGCGAACTGGCGAGCGCATCGGCCACGGTCGGTCGTACCACCGATCGGCGGGCGGACCGGCCGCCCGAGCCGCCCCGGCGCGCCTGGGCCGGGCCGGCCGTCGCCGGGATCGGTCTCACGATCGCCGCCGCGGCCGGGGCCGCTGCGCTCGTCACCGCGTACCGGCGGGCCGAGTGGGGACAGGACGGCGCTTTCACCTGGTTCTGGGGCGGAATGCTGGTCTTCACGCTGCCGGCGGCGTACTGGGCCGTCCGCCGCGGCTCGGACACCCGGCTCCGGCTCGCCGTCCTGATCGGCTACGCCTGCTTCACCTACCTGCCGAAGCTGCTGCGCAACCCCACCGGGCCGCTGTTCCACGACGAGTACGCCCACTGGGGACAGAGCCGGGACATCCTCCTCGACGGCGTGCTGTTCCAGCAGAACCCGATCGTCCGGGTGATCGGCGACTATCCCGGCCTGCACGCCACCGTCGCCTCGCTGGCCTCGCTCACCGGCCTCACCGTCTGGCACGCCGCGCTGTGCGTGCTGATGCTGGCCCACGTACTGGTGGTGCTCGGTGTCGCGGTCCTGGCCGGGCAGCTCTGGCCGGACCCGCGGATCGCCGCCGCGGCCGCGATCATCTACAGCCTCAACAGCTCGTTCCTCTACTTCGACACCCAGTTCGGCTACGAGTCGCTGGCGATCGCCGTGATGATCTGGGCCCTGGCGGCCGGGCTGCGCGCCGTCCGCGCCCACGGCCGGGCGGCCCGCGCCCGCTGGTTCGCGCTGACGCTGGTGATGGCCGTGGCGATCACCGCCACCCACCATCTCACCGCGATCTGGCTGACCGGCATGTTCGGGCTGGTCGCGTTCTCCTGCACGGTCGTCGCCTGGCGCGACCGCGCGCTGTCCGGCCCGGCCCGCACCGGGTGGCTGCTCACCGTCGGCACCGCCGCGACCGTGGCGCTCTGGATGGGCGCCGTCTCGCCGCGCACCGGCCGGTACCTCGAGCCGTACCTGGGCCGGGCGCTCGACCAGTTCGGCGGCATGGCGGGCGGCGGCTCCGGCGGCCGTACCCTGTTCAGCCAGTCGATCGCACCCTGGTGGGAGCAGTACGCGGCGTTCGCCGCCCCGGGGTTCGCCCTGCTCGCCGCGGTCGGCGCCGCGCTGCTCTGGTGGCGCCGCCGCGGTCGCATGGAACCGGTCACCCGGGCCCTGTCGGCCGCCATGCTGCTGCTCGGCGCCCTCTACTTCCCGGCCACCCTGCTGATCCTCACACCCTCCGGCGCGGAGGGCGCACGGCGCTCCTGGGCGTTCAGCTACCTCGGCATCGCCCTGGCCGTCGCCCCGTTGATCATCGCACTGCTGGACCGGGCGGGCCGGCCGATCGGCCGTTCCCGGGTGACCGGATCCGGCCCGGCCGGCGCCCTGCTGCTGACCGGGTGCGCCATGGTGATGGTCGGTAACACGGCGGCCGGCATGAATCCCGCCTACCGTCTGCCCGGTCCGCCGGTCTTCGGCTCGGACACCCGGGCCTCCACCCCCGAGGTGATGGCCGCCGCCCGCTGGCTGCTGGAGACCCGGGGCCGCGGCGCGCGCCTGGTCGCCGACCGCTACTCCGGGCTGATCTTCGGATCGTACGGCGAGCAGGAGCCGACCACCGGTTCGGAGAGCTTCCCCGCCTACGACCTGTACCTCGCCCAGCCCGGCCGGCCGATGCCCACCGGCATTCTGGAGCAGCTCCGGACCTGGCGTTTCGAATACCTCGTGGTCGACCGCCGGATGGCCGAGCAGGTGCCCGACATCAAGATCTACTTCGAGAACAACGAGCCGATCCCGCACGACGGGAAACCCGGCTTCACCCGGTCCCAGCTGACCAAATTCGACACCCTGCCCTGGCTGATCAAGATCTACGACGGGCCGCACGTGGCGATCTACCGCTTCGACTTCGACAGCCTGGGCCAGCACGTCCGCATGGGGGCATGATGATTCGGCCGCTGCTCTTCGCGTACGCCGGCCTCGGCGGCGCCCTCGCCGCCGACGGCCGTCCCTGGCTCGCCGCCCCGCTCTGCCTCGCGGCTCTGTACGCCATCGGCGAACTCTGGATCCGCGCTCTGCCCGGCCGCCCGGCGGAGACCGCGCTGCCGGCCGTCCGGGCCGGTCTGTCCGCGGTCAGCGGACTGATCACCCTGCCGCTGGTGGCGCTGCTGCTGCACCTGGCCGGATTCCCGGTCCGGCCGGTCCCGCTGGCCGTGGCCGCCGCCGCCACCGCGACGCTCCTCGCGGCGGCCGCTCTGCTGCGGGATCGCCTGCCCACCCGCCGCGCCGTCGCCCCGGCCAGCCTGCCGTCCCAGCGCGGCCACGAAGCCACCTCGACCCTCCGGGCCTCCGCCGGTCACCCCCTTTCCGCCGACGAATCGGTCGAGTCCGGCGGTCACTCTCCCGGCGGGAACCCCCCCACCGACATCGCCGGTCCCGCCTCTGCCGGGGCCGCGGCCCGGGCGGGTGGTCACCATCACGAGCCGGGGTACGGGCGGACGGCCGCGATCGTCGGCGTCCCGGTGCTGCTGGCGGTGGCCGTCGGGGCGGCGGCCGTCCGCGGGTACCTGAAGGCGCCGCACCCCGCCGAGCCCGGCTACCTGAGCGTCGCCCTGAGCGGCTGGGCGGCCGCCATCAACCGCCCGGTCACCGTTCCGTCCCGTGGCCTGTCCGTCCCGGTCCGGGTGACCAGCGCCGGCCTGGCCGACACCACCACCCGGCTCCGGCTGTGGGTCGGCGGCCAGATCGTGGCCAGCGAACCCCTGACGGTGGCCGCCGACACGGTCCGCCTGCTGACCGTCCGCATCCCCGGCCTTCCCCCGGACGGCTGCCTCCACGCGATCGACATCAGCGTCGGCACGACCAGCACCGGCTTCTACGCCCGTGGCCGGCCCGCCCTCGCCCGCTCCGCCTCCTGCCGGGGCGGCGCTCCCGCCCACTCCACGTTCACCGACCGGGACGCGCCGACCACCGCGGGCGGCGCCACCCGGTCCGGTTCCGTCTCCGGCACCACGCGTGGCGGCGCGGTCTCCGGCCCGGCTCACGACGACGCCGCTCACGACGGCGATCGTTCCGGCGCCGCGCACGGCGGACACGGTCATTCCAACTCCGCCCCGGCCGCCGACCGGACAGGTGACCACCCCCGCTCGCACGCCGGTGGGGCCGCGGCTCCCGGTGGTCATCGCGCGGGCACCCGGGACGGCGCCGCTCACGTTCGCCCGAACGCCGGTGGGCACCGCGACGGCGCCGGCCACCAGGGCGCGGACGGCGACGGCGGCGACCGCCCGGGCGCCGGGGCCGCCGCGGTCGGCCCCGATCCGGCACAGCCGGGCGCCACCGCCGGCGCCGGTGGGGAGCAGCCGGGCGCCGGGGCCGCGGGGGTCGCCCCGGACCGGGAGCGGCCGGTGGTCCGGGACGGCGCCGCTCCGGCGGACGCGACCGCCGGGAACCCCGCGATCGGCGTGATCCGTCCGGGCGTCGGGGGCCGCTTCACCGACCCGGGTCCCGCCGGCGTCCCGACCGGCGCGAGTTCCTTCGGGCCGGCCCCCGTCCTGGAGAAGTTCGGTGGCCCGGCGACGGGCCGGAAGGTCACATCGGAGTGCGACGCTTGCTGATCACCACTGCCCGCCGGCTGTCCGGGGACTCCCTGGCCTGGAACAGCCTCCTGATCATGGCGACCACGGTGTGCAACGGTGGTCTCGGCTATCTCTACTGGATGCTGGCGGCGCGGACCGTCCCGCCGTACCAGGTCGGCCCGGCGACCGCCCTCATCTCGGCCGCCACCGCGGTCAGCATGATCGCCAATCTGGGCGCCGGGCACATGTTCATCCAGCGCCTGCCCGGCATCGACACCGGAACCTGGTCCCGCGTCGTCGGCGCCGGCCTGTTCGCCGGCTCGGTGGCCACCGCGGCCACGGCCGCCGTCACCGCGGTGGTGGTTCCCGCGCTGTCCGGGAACTTCGCGTTCCTGGCCGGGCCGGGCGCGACGGCCGCGCTGATCGCCGCCGCGGTCGCCGTCACGCTGACCACCCTGCTGGACAACCTCTACGTCGCCCACCGGGCCGGGCGCGGCATGCTGCTCCGCAACGTGGCCGTGGCCGCCGGCAAGATCGTCGCCCTGGCCGGGGTGCTCGCCGCCGGCTTCCACGGCGCGATGGCGGTGCTGCTCTCCTGGACCCTGCCGGCGCTGCTGATCAGCCTGGTCACGATCGTCGCGGCGCTGGGCCGGCTGCGCCCGGGCGCCCGGGCGCGGCTCACCGGCCTGCGTGCCGAACTGCCCCATCTGCGGGCCGCCCTCACCGGCCACCATCTGATCAACCTGACCCAGGCCGGTCCGGCGGCGCTGCTGCCGGTGCTGGTCACGGCCCGGCTGGGCGCCGACGCGAACGCCCATTTCTACCTGGCCTGGATGACCGCCTCGATGCTCTTCATGGTGTCCCCGGCGGTCGCCTCGGCCTTGTACGCGGAACGCACCAACGCCTCCCCGGTCACCGTCACCCGCGCCGCCGTCGTGGTGGCGGCCGTGGTCGGCGTACCCGCGCTGGTCCTGCTGGCCGGGGGCGATCTGGTGCTCGGCCTGTTCAGCACGGCCTACGCCACCGAGGGCGGAACGCTGTTGCGGATCCTGGTGCTGGCCGCCCTCCCGGACGCGGTGGCCAACCTGGCGGTGGCGCACTGGCGGTCCCGTGGCGAGTTCCGGCTCTGCCGCCGTCTCAACCTGATCCGTGCCGTGACCTGCCTGGTCCTGGCCTGGCTGCTGCTGCCCACCCACGGCGTGACCGGCGCCGGCCTGGCCTGGCTGGCCGGCCAGACGGCGGCCGCCCTCCTGGTAGCGGCCGTAGCCCTGACGGTCTCGGCCGGCCGTGAGCGCTGCCCCGGCGCTCCCGAAACGGCCCGGACCGTCAGCCGGAGTGGGGAAACGTGGGCCGAGCGCGACCGGAAGGCCGGAACCACGACAGCGGCGGCGAAGCAATGAACGCTCACGGCGTACCCCGTGGGTTTGAGAAACGGCAGCAAGCCGGCGGCGAGCCACCGACCCGGAGTAACCGATGAAGATCCTGCATCTGTCCAATCTCTACGCGCCGGTGATCGGCGGCCTGGAGCGCAGCATCGCCACCAGCGGCGAGGAGATGGTGCGCCGCGGCCACGAGATCACCGTGCTCACCCTGGCGACGCCGCAGGCGCCGCACGACGAGATGATCAACGGGGTACGCGTGATCCGCGTCCGCAGCGTCGCCAACACCCTGCTGCCCGGGATGAACCGGGATCCCCGCAAACCGTTCCATCCGACCGTCGCCGACCCGCTGACCACCGCGGAGATCGCGCGGGTGCTGCGCGAGAACGAGTTCGACCTGGTGCACAGTCACGACTGGCTGATGTACAGCTACCTGCCGCTGCGCAACGGGCCGACCGGGCTGCCGCACGTGCACACCGCACACGACTTCGGGCTGACGTGTGTGCGCAAGACGTTCGCGCGGGAGGGCCGCCGGTGCGACGGGCCGGCCCTGGGACGGTGTGTGCGATGCGCCTCGGAGCAGTACGGAACACCGAAGTCCGCCCTGCTCACCGCCGGTCTGCGAGCCCACCGGCACCAGGGCATCGACGTCCTCACCGCGATCTCGACATCGGTGGCGTCCGCGCTGAACCTGGCCCGGCTGCCCGGCGACCTGCCGGTGCAGGTGATCTCCAGCCTGGTCCCGGACGGCCTGGACGCGCTGGCCCGGGACACCCCGCGGCCGGAGTGGCTGCCCGACCGGCCCTACCTGCTGTTCGTCGGCCAGCTCGGCCCGCACAAGGGCCTCGGCGTGCTGTTCGACGCCTACCAGAAACTCCGCGCCGACTGGCAGGGCCCGGACGAGCCGCCCGAACTGGTCTGCCTCGGCACCCGGCGCGACGACACCCCGCCCGTCCCGGACGGCGTCCACCTGCGTACCGATGTGCCGCATCCCAGCGTGATGGCCGCCTGGCGGGGCGCCGCGGCCGGGGTGGTGCCGTCGCTGTTGGAGGGGATGGGCCAGGTGGCGGTCGAGGCGATGCTGGCCGGCGCCCCGCTCGTCGCGTCCGCCTCGGGCGGCCTGCTCGACGTCGTCGAGGACGAGGTGAGCGGCCTGCTCGTCCCACCCGGCGACCCCGGCGCCCTGCACGCCGCGCTACAGCGCGTGCTCACCGACCGTGACCTGGCCGTCCGGCTGAGCGCCGCCGGTCAGCAGCGTGGCCTCGCCTTCACCGCGGCCCACGTCGTACCGAAGATCGAGGAGGTCTACCGTGCCTGCATCGCGGCCCACGCCCGCTGACCGTCCGGCCCGCATCCTGGTGGTCGGCTCGGGCTGGCGGTTCCTTTCCGGGATCAGCTACTACACCTGCCGGCTCAGCAACGCGCTCGCGGAACGCTACGAGGTCGGCGCGATCCTGATGCGCCGGCTGCTGCCGGCCCGGCTCTACCCCGGGCGCGAGCGCGTCGGTCACTCTCTCGCCGACCTGCGCTACGCCGAGGACGTACGGGTCTTCGACGGCATCGACTGGTACGCCGTCCCGAGCCTGTTCCGGGCGCTGGCGTTCCTGCGCCGATTCCGTCCGGAGGTGCTGGTGCTCCAGTGGTGGACCGGTACGGTCCTGCACTCCTACCTGGCCCTCACCCTGGCCGCCCGGGCCCTCGGCATCCGGGTGATCGTGGAGTTCCACGAGGTGCAGGACACCGGGGAGGCCCGGCACCGATGGGCGGCCCGGTACGTGCGCCGCTGCATCCGCCCGATGCTGAGCCGCACCGACGGCGTCGTCGTCCATTCCCGGTACGACCAGGCGGCGCTCGACGAGGCGTACCGGCTGGACGGGGTGCCGTGCGAGGTGGCACTGCACGGCCCGTTCGACCACCACGCGCCCGACCGGCCGGTACGCGAACCCGGCGACGACGTCTGCCGCCTGCTGTTCTTCGGGACGATCCGGCCGTACAAGGGTCTCGAGGATCTGATCGAGGCGTTCGCGTCGCTGGGCCCTCGCTACCACCTGACCGTGGTGGGGGAGACGTGGGAGGGCTGGACCCGGCCCGGCGAGATGATCGCCACCTCACCGGTTCGGGACCGGATCTCGTTCGTCAACCGGTACGTGGCCGACGCCGAGGTCGACGAGTACTTCGCGAACGCCGACGTGGTGGTGCTGCCGTACCGGCGCAGCTCGGCCAGCGGGCCGCTGCACATCGCGATGAGCCACGGCCTACCGGTGGTGGTCACCGCGGTCGGCGGGCTGGTCGAGGCGGCCGAGGCGTACAGCGGCGCGGTCCTGGTGCCGGCCGCCGACCCGGACGAGCTGCGCCAGGCGATCGTCCGGGCGGCCGCGCTGGCCGGGCGGCGGCACACCGATCCGTCCTCCTGGGGGCGCACGGTCGACGCGTACGCCCGCCTGCTCGACCGGATCGGCGCCGGCCGGGAGGCCGGTCAGGACAGCGACACGTCGTCGAACCAGACCGTGCCGGTGTTGTCGCCCGACTTGAGGTGAAGCTGGACGCTGGTCGCCCCGGCCGGGGCGACCGCGTCGACGGTCAGCTTCGTCCAGCCGCTGGTGCCCTTCGCGACCTGCTTCGAGCTGGTCTGGCCCAGCCAGCGGTCGTTGATGTCGAACCAGCTCAGCGCGATCTCGTTGGTACCGGTCACGTCGACGCCGCGGGCCCACGCCTCGGCGTGCCACCGGGCGCCGGCCGTCACCGGGGCGATCGGGGAGGTGCGGATGGACGGCACGTTGGCGCCGGACCGGTGGGTTCCCCGGAAGCGGACCGAGAAGGAACCGGTCCGGACCGCGTCCGTCGCCCGCAGGGCGACGCCCTCGTCGGCCAGGTACGGCCGCCACGGCGAGGCGGCCGGGTTCGACTCGAAACCCAGGTCCAGGATGCCGTTGCCCAGCTTCCCGCCGGTCCAGGCGGTGCGCACCACCGAGACGGCGGGCTTCGCCGACCCGTCCGCGCGGTACAGGCCGAACCGGTACTGCGCCGGCATCTGGGAGACCTGCGAGTTGGACGGGATCGCGCCCTGGCCGAAGTCGTACAGCGTCCACGGCGCCACCGACTTCACCCCGGCCGTCCGGGCCGCCTCGAACACCCGGCCCAGGAACACGGCCTGCTCACCCTCACTGTGACCGACCGTGCTCAGCCCGGTCTCGCCGATTATCAGCGGGGACGGGCTGACCGCCGCCTGGGCACGCCGGATCTCCGCGTGGGCACGCTCCGAGTTGCCGTAGAAGTGGTAGTCGTAGAAGTCCAGCGGGGTTGACGTCAGCGACGCCTTGATCCGGGCCAGGCCGGGCGCGCCCGTGCCACCGTCGACGGACAGGGTCAACGGCATGTTCGGTACGGCGGAGCGAACCGCCGGGATCAGCTTGCGAACCCACGCCACGGCGGCCGCGTCGCTGGGCTGGAACTCGTTCTTCAGCTCGACGGACAGCACCCGGCGGTCGTTCGCGTACGGGGCCAGCACCGCCTTGGTCCAGGCCGCGCTGCCGGCCGCGTCCTGGTAACCCGCCCACCAGTCGAACAGGGTGAACTTGACGGTCAGGCCGTGCGCGTCGGCGATGCTGACGAACTTGCGGAGCCGCTCGGTGTACTCGGCCTTGGGCTGGGGGAAGCCGAAGGACTGCGGGAAGACGATCACCCGGACGTTGTCGGCGCCGAGCTCGGCGGCCTTCGCCATGTCGGCGTCGATGCGGGTGGCGTCGAACTTGGTCCACATCGCCGACCAGCCGGCGTTCGACGGGTAGTAGTTGATGGTCTTGGCGGCGAGCGTCGCGGCGAGCCGGCTCTTCAGAGCGCTCGACTGCACGGCGGCCGACTTGACCGGCGTCTTCGGCAGCGCCGAGGACTTGGGGGTGACCTTCTTGACCGTCACCTTCTTGGTGGTGGCCTTCTTGGCGGTGGCCTTCTTGCTGGACGCCTTCTTGGCGGCGGCCTTCTTGGCGGCGGCCTTCTTGGCGGCGGCCTTCTTGGCGGCGGCCTTCTTGCTGGTCGCCTTCTTGGGGGTGGCCTTCTTGGCGGTGGCCTTCGACGACGCGGAGGCCTTGTGCGTGGATGAGTGCCGCGGCGCCGCGAACGCCTCGGGAGCCGGCACAGCGAGAGCGAGCATCAGCGAGGAGAGCAGAATCGCCGCGTGCTTGCGAGCAGTACGCACTGAGTGGGCCAGCCCTTCACCTTGGAGATTTCCCTACGGACTCATCTATTCGGTCCTCCAACTGGCCGCTGGAGAGTTGCGCCTGCTGCAACGTGGTTGCAGCCCGGTAGCGGACCCTCCTCCACCGCTCGACACGGCGGCCCCGGCCGGCGGACGCCGACCGGGGTAGGTTGCAGAAAGGTTGTCGCGGCGGGGGCCCACCGGTCTCAGGCCGGATAGCGCCCTCGGCTCTCAGGCCGGACAGTGCCCCGGCTCTCAGGCCGGATAGTGCCTCGGCGTGAAGACGGCCGTGGTGCCGTCGCCGCGAGTGACCGCACGGGTCTGCGACGAGCCGATGATCAGCAGACAGCGCATGTCGATGGTGGCCGGATCGAGCGCGGCCAGGGTGGTGATCCGCACCGACTCGGCCGGCCCGCCCACATCCCGGCCCACCACCACCGGCGTCCCCGGGCGGCGGTGGCCACGCAGCAGCTCCAGCGCACGGACCAGCTGCTCCCGGCGGCTCTTCGACGCCGGGTTGTAGACGGCGATCACCAGGTCGGCGGCGGCGGCCGCCGCCAACCGCGACTCGATCACCGACCACGGCTTGAGCCGGTCCGACAGCGACAGGATGCAGAAATCGTGCCCGAGCGGCGCCCCGGCCCGGCTCGCCACCGCCTGCGCGGCGGTCAGACCCGGGATGATCCGGATCGGCACGTCCGCCCACTGCGGGTCCTCGGCCACCTCCAGAACGGCCGCGGCCATCGCGAAGACACCCGGGTCACCGGACGACACGACCGCCACCCGACGCCCCCGTTTCGCCAGGTCCAGGGCGAACGCGGCGCGCTCCGCCTCCACCCGGTTGTCGGACGAGTGCCGGCGCTGCCGCGGGTTCGGTGGCACCCGGTCCACGTACGGGCCGTAGCCGACCAGGTCGTCGGCGGCCGCCAGCGCCTCCTGCGCCTCCGGGGTCAGCCAGTGCCGGGCGCCCGGCCCGAGCCCCACCACCGTCACACCGCCGGTGCCGCGGTCGTCGCCGCTCGCGAACCGGGTCAGCGCGGCGGCGTTCGCGTCCTCCAGGCTGACCAGGCCGCCGGCCGGCTCCTCCGGCGCCACCGTGCCGTTGAACGTGGTGTCCACCGGGGCCTCGGCGAGCCCGAGGCCGAACGCGGTCGCCGCCGGGCTCGGCAGCAGGGCCAGAGAAAAGTACGGCACGGTGGCCGGGTCGACGTCCCGCAACGGGCCGGAACGCTCCCGGCCGGTGGTGGCGCGCTCCACATACCAGGCGTCGTCGAGCCGGCCCGCTTCGGCGAGCGCCTCCCGGACGCCCTCGAAGGTGCGGCCCAGCTTCATCACCGCCGCCGAGTCGGTGGCGGCCAGGCGCTCCGCCAGATCCTTCGGCTCCAGCGTGCCGGGCAGCACGGTCAGCACCTCGTCCCGCTCCATCAGCGGCCGGCCGAGCACCGCCGACGCGGCGCTGACCGAGGTGACACCCGGGACGACGGTGGCGTCGTACCGGCCGGCCAGGCGCTTGTGCATGTGCATGTAGGAGCCGTAGAAGAACGGGTCACCCTCGGCCAGCACCACCACGTCCCGGCCGGCGTCCAGGTGCGCGGCGAGCCGGGCCGCCGACTCGGCGTAGAAGTCGTCGATGGCGCCCTGGTACCCGCCCGGATGGTCGGTCGTCTCGACGGTCACCGGGTAGATGAGGGCTTCCTCGATCTGGCCCTCCCGCAGGTAGCCGGCCGCGATGGCGCGCGCGTTGCTACGCCCGTGCCGGGCCGCGTGATAGGCCACCACGTCCGCCGCGGCGATCAGCCGGGCCGCCTTCACAGTGACCAGCTCCGGGTCGCCGGGGCCCAGCCCGACCCCGAAGAGGCGGCCGGTCTTCCCTACTGGCTGGTTCGTCATCTCTTCCGTTCCGACCTGTTCCACTTCATTCCGCTTCCAAGGCTTCGCGCCGCATCGGCCTCATTCCGCTTCCAAGGCTTCGCGCCGCATCGGCCTCATTCCGCTTCGGAGGCGAGGGCGTTCACCGCGGCGGCGGTGATGGCACTGCCACCCCGGCGGCCACGCACGATCAGATACTCCAGGCCGGACTCGGCGAGAGCCTCCTTGGACTCGGCCGCGCCGATGAAACCGACCGGGATGCCCAGCACCGCGGCCGGCCGGGGCGCGCCCGCGGCGACCATCTCCAGCAGCCGGAACAGCGCGGTCGGAGCGTTGCCGACCGCCACCACGGCCCCGCCCAGCCGATCACCCCACAGGTCGAGGGCGGCCGCGCTACGGGTGTTGCCGATCGCCGCGGCCAGCCCCGGCACCGCCGGATCCCGCAGCGTGCAGATCACCTCGTTGCCCGCCGGCAGCCGCGACCGGGTCACCCCGGACGCCACCATCTCCGCGTCACAGAGGATCGGCGCACCGTCGAGCAGCGCCTTCCGCGCCGCGGTGACCACACCCGGACTGAACCGGACATCCTTCACCAGATCCACCATCCCGCAGGCGTGGATCATCCGGACCACCACCCGCGACACGTCCTCCGGCAGCCCTGAGAGATCCGCCTCGGCCCGGATGGTGGCGAACGAGCGCCGGTAGATCTCCGCGCCGTCGTGCACATACTCCATCAGGGCCTCCTAGCCACAGCCACGATGTCTCCCAACCCGCTCACGGCCGCGCCGCCCCCGCCGATCCTCGGCGATCCCGCCCCGGCCGTCGATGGGCCGACCAGTCCGGATCCGTCACCCTCCGCACCGCAACTCCCCGTCGGGCCCCCGATTCCGGATCGGTCGTCGTCCGCGCCGGTCATCTCCGATGGGTTGACCGGTTCGGATCCGTCACTCTCCGTGCCGTGAGTCGGCGTTGGGCGCCCGAATCCGGATCCGTCACTCTCCGTGCCGTGAGTCAGCGTTGGGCGCCGGAATCCGGATCGGTTGCTGTCCGCGCCGACCATCTCCGATAGGTCGACGAGCCGAGATCCGACACCTTCCGCGCCAGAGATCCCGATCGGACCAGCCAGGTCACTCTTCGCGCCGGCCGTCCCCGACGGCCGGGCCGGGCCGGAGCGGTCACCGTCCGTGCGGGCGACCAGGTAGCCGTCGGCGGTCGCCTCGACACGGACGTGCGGGCCGGACGGGCTGCCGCACGCGCGGGCACAACCCACCCAGTGAACCGGCAGGCCGTCGACGAAGCGGGCCGCGGCGGTGGCGTCGGCGCGCACGTCGGCCAGCGACTTCGCGCAACCCGGCCGCCCGGCGCAGGCGGTCACCCCGGACCAGGGCGAACCCGCGGCCACCGCCAGCCCGGCCGCGGCCAGACGGTTCGCCCAGTCGGGCGCCGCCGACGGCGGCAGATCGGCCACGATCACCCCACGCCAGGAGGTCACCACCAGCTGATCGGCCTCTTCCAAAACCCTGAGGGGTACGCCGGACAAGCGCCCCAACGGCACCAACGCCCCCACCGCCGCCAGCCCGTCCTCCTGAGCCACCACGCCGGCCAGATCGGTGGCGTCGGTGGCCTCGACCGGCGCCGCCGCGGCCACGGCGACAGGCGTCAACCCGAGGGCGCCGGCCACCCGGGCCGACACCCGGGCCGGGCCGTCGGTCAGCTCCCGCAGCCGCCACGCGGCCGGGCCGTCACCCCGCTGCTCCTCCCGCTCGTCGAGGAACGCGTGCGCCGCCGCGATCAGCGCGGCCACCACCCGGTCGGCCTCCACCCGGAGCCCGGTGTCGTGCCCGGCGAAGCGGATCGCGAACAGCCCGCCACCGGTGTGCCCCCGAGCCCCCGATCCGACAACCGCATGGGCGGTGGTCGCTGCCGGCGTGGCGTGGACGGTGGCTGCCGGTGCCGCGGGGCTGGCGGCGGCGGTGGTGACCACTGGTGGGGTGGTGTGGGCGGTGGCTGCCGGTGCTGCGGGGCTGGCGGTGGTGGGGGCGGCGGTCATCGACGGTGTGAAGCCGGTGGTGGTGTGGGTGCCGGCCGCCGACGGTGTGGAGCTGGCGGCGCCGGTGGTGACCACTGGTGGTGTGGGGCTGGTGGTGTGGGCGCCGGTCGCCGGTGGTGTGGGGCTGGTGGTGTGGGCGCCGGTCGCCGGTGGTGTGGGGCCGGCGGTGTGGGTGGTGACGGCTGGTGGTTCGGGGTGGGTGAACGCCGACGGTGTGGGGCTCGTCGTGGGCGTCGATGGTGTGGGGTCGGCGGTGGCCGGGTGGGTGGGGGCCGGGACGGCGGCGACGTCGGGGGACAGGGGGACGTGGCCGAGGGCGAACAGGAACTTGCCGGGCAGGCCGGCCAGGGTGGGATCGCCCAGGATGGCGTTGTCCAAGGCCGATATCAGAGCGCGGATCGCCGATCCCGGGAGCGGGGGCGACGCGATGTTCCGGACGTTGTCGTGAGTCGGTGAGGGCAGCAGCCCAGCGGCGCGCAGGCGGGTCGCCAAGGCCGGGGCGTCGGTGGCCGACAGGCCTCTGAGCTGGATATTCGCCCGCGAGGTTAGCTCCAGAGCGCCGTCGCCGAACTCCTCGGCCAGCTCGCGCAGCGCCCGCAGCCGGGCGCCGGTCAGCAGCCCGCCGGGCAGCCGGACCCGGGCCAGCAACCCGTCGGCGGCGGCGTGCAGCCGCAGCGCGCCGGGGCAGGCGTCGGTGTCGGAAGTCCGGACGCGAGACATGGCCCGGATACTACGGCCGACCCCCGACAGGAATTCACCTTCGCCTCTCGGTGGGTCGGCAGCGTCACAACGGCCGTCGCGCCTTGACGTGGGACACCGGGGTTCGGAAAAGTTATGGCCCACGAGCGGCGACGCCGCGGAGGAAGCCGGTGCGAATCCGGCGCGGTCCCGCCACTGTCACCAGGGAGTTCGAGCCCTGGGAGCCAGGAACTCCGGTCGCCGTGACATCCGACTACCCGGGGCGCGGACCCCGAGGGGAGCGCGCGCGTGTTTCTGCTGCTGTCGACGTCCGACACCGACCTGCTCAGCGCCCGGGCCAGCGGTTCGGCCTGGCGCCCGGCCAACCCGGCCCGGACCTCGGTCTCCGATCTGCCCGCCCTGCTCGACGGGGCCGACCTCGTCGTGGTGCGCATCCTGGGCGGCCGCCGGGCCTGGGAGGAGGGGCTGGACACGCTGCTGGCGAGCGGTGTGCCGGTCGTGGTCCTGGGTGGTGAGCAGGCGCCGGACGCCGAGTTGATGAAGCTGTCCACGGTGCCCGCCGGGGTGGCCGCCGAGGCGCACGCCTATCTGGCGCACGGCGGCGCGGACAATCTGGCCTCGCTGCACGACTTCCTCTCGGACACGGTGCTGTTGACCGGCAACGGGTTCGCGCCGGCGGTGGAAAGCCCACAGTGGGGTTTCCTGCCGCGCCCGGAGTCCACCGGCGAGGCGACCGTGGCGGTGCTCTATTACCGGGCGCATCACATGGCCGGCAACACGGCGTTCGTGGAGACGCTCTGCCGGGCGATCGAGGCCAAGGGCGCGCGGGCCATGCCGATCTACACCGCCTCGCTGCGGACCGCCCCGCCCGAGCTGCTGACCGAGCTGCGCAAAGCGGACGCGCTGGTGGTGACCGTGCTGGCGGCCGGTGGCACCCGCCCGGCGACCGCGAGTGCCGGCGGCGACGACGAGGCGTGGGATGTCGGGGTGCTCGCCGACCTGGACGTGCCGATCCTCCAGGGGCTGTGCTTGACCAGTTCGCGGGCGGCCTGGGAGGCGAGTGACGACGGGCTGACCCCGCTGGACGCGGCGACGCAGGTGGCGATCCCGGAGTTCGACGGCCGGATCATCACGGTGCCGTTCTCGTTCAAGGAGATCGACGAGGACGGGCTGTCGGTCTACGTGGCCGACGAGGAGCGGGCGTCGCGGGTGGCCGGGATCGCGGTGGCGCACGCCCGGCTGCGGCACGTCCCGCCCGCCGACCGCAGGATCGTGCTGATGCTGTCGGCCTACCCGACCAAGCATTCCCGGATCGGCAACGCGGTCGGTCTGGACACACCGGCCTCGACGGTCGCCCTGCTGGCGGCGATGAAGGAGCGCGGCTACCGGGTCGGCTCGTTCACCGAGTACGACGGCGACGGCCTCATCCACACGCTGATCGCGGCCGGTGGGCAGGATCCGGACTGGCTGACCGAGGAGCAGCTGTCCGGAAACCCGGTGCGGATTCCGGCGTCCCGCTACCGGTCCTGGTTCGATGCGCTGCCGTCCGGCTTCCGGGAGAGCGTCGAGCGGCACTGGGGCCCGGCGCCCGGTGAGCTGTACGTCGACGGCGGCGACATCGTGCTGGCCGCGCTCCGCGACGAGAACATCGTGGTGATGGTCCAGCCGCCGCGCGGGTTCGGGGCCAACCCGGTCGCCATCTACCACGACCCCGACCTGCCGCCGAGCCACCACTACCTGGCCGCCTACCGTTGGGTGGCCGACGAGTTCGGCGCGCACGCGGTGGTGCACGTCGGCAAGCACGGCAACCTGGAGTGGCTGCCCGGCAAGAACGTCGGCATGTCCGCGTCGGACGGCACCGACGCGGCCCTCGGCGACCTGCCGCTGATCTATCCGTTCCTGGTCAACGACCCGGGCGAGGGCACGCAGGCGAAACGGCGGGCGCACGCCACCCTGGTGGACCACCTGATCCCGCCGATGGCCCGCGCCGAGTCCTACGGCGACATCGCCCGGCTGGAGCAACTGCTCGACGAGCACGCGACCATCGCGGCTCTCGATCCGGCGAAACTCCCGGCCATCCGGGCCCAGATCTGGACCCTGATCCAGGCCGCCAGGATGGATCACGACCTCGGCCAGCGGCACCGGCCGGGCGACGAGGAGTTCGACGACTTCATCATGCACATCGACGGATGGCTGTGTGAGGTCAAGGACGTGCAGATCCGCGACGGGTTGCACGTGCTGGGCGCGGCGCCGTCCGGTGAGGCGCGGATCAACCTGGTGCTGGCCATGCTGCGGGCGCGGCAGATGTGGGCCGGTCAGGTGGCGGCGCTGCCGGGTCTGCGGGAGGCGCTGGGTCTCGCGGAGGACGCGTCCACCGCGGAGACCGACGCGATCGAGGCGCAGGCGCGGGCACTGGTGACGGCCATGGAGGAGCGCGGTTGGCCGACCGTGGTCCCGGCTGATCTGATCGCCGCCCCGGCGGACGGCGCTTCCGCCGTGCTTTCGGCCGCGCTCCCCGGCGTACGCGATATTTCGGATTTGTCGTTAATGCCTGATGTGGTGCGTGTGCTGGAGTTCGCGGCCACCGAGGTCGTGCCGCGGCTCGCCCGCACCACCGACGAACTGACCAACGTGCTGCACGCGCTCGACGGCGGTTACGTCCCGGCCGGCCCCAGCGGCTCCCCGCTGCGCGGCCTGATCAACGTGCTGCCCACCGGCCGCAACTTCTACTCCGTCGACCCCAAGGCCATCCCGAGCCGGCTCGCCTGGGAGACCGGGCAGGCGATGGCCGAGTCGCTGCTCAAGCGTTACCGCGACGACCACGGCGAGTGGCCCCGCTCGGTCGGGCTCTCCGCCTGGGGCACCAGCGCCATGCGGACCGCCGGCGACGACATCGCCGAGATCCTCGCGCTGATCGGTGTCCGGCCGATCTGGGATCCGGCGTCCCGGCGGGTCACCGGGCTGGAGCCGATCCCGGCCGGGGAACTGGGCCGTCCGCGCATCGACGTGACAGTCCGCGTCTCGGGCTTCTTCCGCGACGCGTTCCCGCACGTGGTGGCGATGCTCGACGACGCGTTCACCCTGATCGCCGGGCTGGACGAGCCGGACAACTTCGTCCGCGAGCACGCTCTGCGCGACCAGGGCGAGCACGGCGACTGGCGGCGGGCCACCATGCGGATCTTCGGGTCGCGCCCGGGAGCGTACGGCGCCGGCATCCTTCCGCTCATCGACAGCCGGAACTGGCGGGACGACGCCGACCTGGCCGAGGTGTACGCGGTGTGGGGCGGCTTCGCGTACGGGCGGGACCTGGACGGGGTGCCGGCTCGCGGGGACATGGAGAACGCGTACCGCCGGATCGACGTGGCCGCCAAGAACATCGACACCCGCGAGCACGACATCGCCGACTCCGACGACTACTTCCAGTACCACGGCGGCATGATCGCCACGGTGCGGGCGCTCACCGGTCGCGCGCCGGCGGCGTACATCGGCGACTCCACCAACCCGGACCAGGCACGGACCCGCAGCCTGACCGAGGAGACCGCGCGGATCTTCCGGGCCCGGGTGGTGAACCCGCGCTGGATCGCCGCGATGCGGCGGCACGGCTACAAGGGCGCCTTCGAGCTGGCGGCGACGGTCGACTACCTGTTCGGGTACGACGCGACCGCCGGCGTGGTGACCGACTGGATGTATGAGCAGCTCGCCGCGTCCTACGCGCTGGACGACGAGAACCAGAAGTTCATGCGGCAGTCGAACCCGTGGGCGCTGCACGGCATCACCGAACGGCTGCTGGAGGCCGCCGACCGCAGGCTGTGGGAGGCACCCGAACCGGAGACGCTGGCCGCGCTGCGTGCGCTCTACCTGGAGACCGAGGGCCAGCTGGAGGACGGCCCGGCCTGAGGTAAACGGCTTGCGGCGCGCCGGGCGTGACGGAAGGCTGAGTGGATGATCGTCAGACGTGAGACCCCGGCCGATGTCGCCGTGATCCGGGCGGTGACGGCCGCCGCCTTCACCGCGCCGCACTTCCGGGAGCCGCTGCCGGACGGGGTCGAGCCCGACGAGGCGCCGCTGGTCGGCAAGCTGCGCGCCGACGAGGGCTGGCTGCCGGCGCTGTCGCTGGTGGCGGTGGTGGACGGCGCCGTGGTGGGGCATGTGGTGTGCACCCGTGGCCACGTCGGCGACGCGCCCGCCCTCGGGCTGGGGCCGGTCAGCGTGGACCCGAAGCATCAGCGGCGTGGGGTCGGTTCGGCGCTGATGCACGCGGTGCTGGGCGCCGCCGAGGCTCTCGGCGAGCCGCTGGTGGTGCTGCTCGGCGACCCGGCCTACTACTGCCGGTTCGGGTTCGTGCCGGCCGCCGAGCACGGCATCGAGCCGCCGGTGCCGGAGTGGGCGCCGCATTTCCAGGTCCGCCCGCTGACCGCCCACGATCCGGCGGTGCGGGGCGTCTTCACGTACGCCGCGCCCTTCAACGAGATGTAGGGCGCGGGTCCTACTCGGCGTCCGGGCGGCGGAGCAGGTAGGTGTCCATGATCCAGCCGTGGCGTTCGCGGGCCTCGGTGCGGGTCTCGACGATCCGCTCGGCCACCTCGGACACCCGGCCGGCGTCGAGCAGCTCGTCCGCGGTGCTGACGTAGGCGCCCCAGTAGATGTCGGCGTCCGGGTGCGCGGTGAAGGCCTGCTGGGCGTCGAGCATCACGACCACGTCGTCGACACCCTCCGGCCAGCCCTCGGCGAGCCGCCGGCCGGTGGTGATCTGCACCGGGCGGCCCACCCGGTTCAGGCCGATCCGGTGTTTGGCGGCCAGGGCGGAGACGCTGCTGATGCCGGGGATCACCTCGTACTCGAAGGTGATCCCCCCGCGCTCCAGGATCTCCTCCAGGATGGCGATCGTCGAGTCGTACAGCGAGGGGTCGCCCCAGACCAGGATCGAGCCGATCTCGTCGTCCTTGAGGTGCTCGGTGATCAGCTCCTCGAGGACCAGGGAGCGGCGGTGCCGCCAGTCCGCGACCGTGCCGGTGTAGTCGGCCGGGGTGCGGTCGCGATCCGGGTCGCGGCCCTCCACGATCCGCTTGTGCGGGTGCCCGTAGTGCCGGATCAGGCCTTCCCGCAGTTCGATCAGGCTCGCCTTGGCCTCACCCTTGTCGAGCAGGAAGAACACATGGGTACGACCGATGGCCTTCGCCGCCTGGAGGGTCAGATGGTCCGGGTCGCCAGCGCCGATTCCGACTACACAGATCTTCCGCACGCCCTGCAGTCTGCCCTATGCCGAGTCGGACGGTGGTGGGAGGCATCCGCCGTTGGCAGGTGTGCCGTCAATGCGCGGCGCTATGAGACTCGAGCTGGATATGGCGTGCCTGGTAGATCGCCTCGTGTGAATCCGCATCGACTCCTCATCCAAGAAGGCCCCGCCGCAGTCACCAACCTGCTCCGATTCCCGTGCCATTCCCTCACGTCGGTGATATTCGGCGTGGGGGAACGGCACGGGATGTTCAGTATTGCGATGCGCTCGCCGGCCGTTACCTGTCAGGGCGGTGTGCACATCGAAGGTCTCTCATTCCTCAGTGCTTGATACACTTCAAAGTGGAGACGTACCGCTTGCTCTTACCGTCCGATCCTGGGACATCCGCGAACGTGGACATGCACCAATCCTGCTGGCCGCTGAATGAGTCCGTGAGTGTCTTAGTGACGCCAGTCAGCCCACAGTCGTACTGCCCAGTGCCCTGCCGGCAAACCTTCTGATTGCTGTACAGGCTGGAGCCGCCCTTCCGCTGATACACAATCTGCAGCGTGTATGAAAGCGGAATCTCGCAGCGAAGGTATCCGTTGAACTTGATGGTGCTGCCGCTGGTGGTGATTCTGGTCAGCGGTTCCGTGCAGTTGTTGCCGTTACCGCTCGGCCCACCAGGCGCGTCTCCTGCCTGGGCGGGAGACGCACCTCCCATCAGTGCCAGGAAGATCGCTGCTGTAACGGCGACACTGGTTCTGCTAATACGCTTAGCGTGAGCCACGACATTCCTCAACCTCAAACCCCCATTGCGTTTGTCGGACGCATCTCGCCCTTGGTTCTGGTGATCTTTGATCACGCGATCGAGGCTACATAGTGAACCGGGATCGCAGGTCGGTCAAATGATCACGGGAAGATAACGTCCCAATAGTGGTAGGTCTGTGCCGGCGGCGCAAACGGGCACCGGTACCCTCCGGGAGGCTTCGGGAACTGTTTGGCGAGAAGGAACTGAGGGGGAGCAAGCGGCGAATCACCTCCACCGCGAGTTCGTCAGTGCTCAAACTGCAGCCAGTTCACGTTGACGAACTCGGCGCCTTCAGCTGAGGTGAACGTCACGAAGACGGTGTGCGTGCCGGTCACCGGCTTGAGCACGGCGGTGTCGGTACGCCATTTCTGCCAGCCGCCGGTGTTGCCGACCGACAGCTCGCCGACCGGATCGTTGGTCCGGCTGTCCAGCCGGATCTGCACCCGCCCGGTGATCCCGGCGCCGGACGACACCCGGATCCGGGCGGCCGTCGCCGGCACCGCCCCGAAGGCGAAGTTGTCGAACCGCAGGTGGTCGTCGCGGTTGATCCAGCCGACGTTGTCCCCGCCGCCCTCGTCGTCGGTGGGCTGGGTGTCGACGCCGGCCAGCTCGGTCGCCGCCTCGGCCTGGAGCACCGGGTACTTCACCGGGTTCGGCTCAGCGGAGGCCGGCGTGGCCGATGGCGCCGCCGGCGGTGTGGTGGTGGCGTCCGGGGTGACGACGGTCTGCCCGGTGATCACCGGGTCGGCCGGCGTGTCCTGCCAGCGCCCGAGCAGGTAGCCCACCAGGACCAGACCGACGCCGCCGAGCGCGAGGAGCGCCCGGCGGCGGTTCTGCCACGACCTGGTGCGATAGACGTTCGGGGATCGATTTTCCACCCGGTCAGGGTAGTCAGACCGTTTCGGCCACGATCGACTCGGTCGGCGGTGCGGCGAAGTGGCACGCGGTGTGCAGCTTCTCCGTGTGCTCCAGCAGCGCCGGGTCCTGCGTGGCGCAGATGTCCTCGGCCTTCCAGCAGCGGGTGCGGAAGCGGCAGCCGGACGGCGGGTCGACCGGGCTCGGCACGTCGCCCTGCAGACGGATCCGGCTCTTCGGCGGGACGCCGCGGACCACCCCGATGTCCGGCACGGCGGAGAGCAGCGCCTGGGTGTACGGGTGATTCGGCTTCTCGTACAGCTCGTCGCGCGGACCCTCCTCGACCACACGGCCCAGGTACATGACCGCGACCCGGTCGCAGAAGTGCCGCACCACGCCGAGGTCGTGCGCGATGAAGACGAAGGCGATGCCCAGGTCTTTACGCAGGTTCTCCAGGAGGTTCATGACCTGCGCCTGGATCGACACGTCCAGGGCGGAGACCGGCTCGTCGGCCACGATCACCTTGGGCCGGGCCGCCAGTGCGCGGGCGATGCCGATGCGCTGCCGCTGGCCGCCGGAGAACTCGTGCGGGTAGCGGTTGTAGTGCTCCGGGTTCAGGCCGACCATCTCCAGGAGTTCCTGAACCCGCTTGAGCTCGCCGCTCTTCGGCACCATGTCGTGGGTGCGCAGCGCGGTGCCGACGATGGCGCCGACGGTGTGCCGCGGGTTCAGCGACGAGTACGGGTCCTGGAAGATCAGCTGGATCTCGCGGCGGTAGGGCCGCAGCTGGCGCTCGTTCATGTGGGCGATGTCCACGCCCTGGAACCGGATCTGCCCGCCGGTGGGCTCGAGCAGCCGGGTGATCAGGCGGGCCGTGGTGGACTTGCCACAGCCGGACTCGCCGACCAGGCCCAGCGTCTCGCCGGGCTGGAGGGTCAGGTTGACCCCGTCGACGGCCTGGACCCATTTGTTGCCTCGAGCGAGGATGCCCTCACCCTTGATCCGGAAGTGCATCTTGACGTCGTCGAGTTCGAGCAGCGGTGCGCCCTCGACCTGGCGAACGCCCGATTTGGCAGCGGTGGCAGCGGTCATCGTCGTGTTCCTTACGGCAGCCGGGGGAGGACTTCGGCCTCGAACACCCGGTCGGGGTCGTGGAGGTGGCAACGGGAGGCACGGCCGGTGTCGGCGGTGCGCGCGATCAGATCCGGCCGCAGCGTCCGGCACAGGTCGCCCTCGACCCGCTCGCGGAATTCGCACCGCGGGTTGAAGGCGCAACCGCTCGGCATGGCGAGCAGGCTCGGCGGCGATCCGGGGATCGGGTGCAGCGGGCCGGGCGTGCCGGAGACCGCCGGGATGCTCTCCAGAAGACCCCAGGTGTACGGGTGCAGCGGCGAACCGAGGATCTTCTCGACCGGGCCGTGCTCGACCGCGTTGCCGGCGTACATCACCAGGATGTCGTCGGCGATCTCGGCCACCACGCCGAGGTCGTGGGTGATGAAGACGACCGCCGAGCCGAAGTCCCGCTGGAGGTCCGCGATCAGGTCCAGGATCTGCGCCTGCACGGTCACGTCGAGGGCCGTGGTGGGCTCGTCGGCGATCAGCAGCTTCGGGTCGTTGACCAGGGCCATGGCGATCATGGCGCGCTGCCGCATGCCGCCGGAGAACTCGTGCGGGTACTGGTCCACGCGGCGCTTCGGGTTCGGGATGCCGACCCGGTCGAGCATCTCGATGGCCCGCTCCTTGGCGGCCTTCTTGGACGTCCGGTTGTGCGACCGGTACGACTCCATGATCTGGTCGCCCACGGTGAAGTACGGGTGCAGCGAGGACTGCGGGTCCTGGAAGATCATCGCGGCGTCGGCGCCACGGAACGACATCATCGCCCGCTCCGACATGCCGACGATCTCCTTGCCGCCGACCTTGATCGACCCGGTGATCTTGGTCGACTTGCGGTCGTGCAGGCCCATCACCGCCATGCTCGAGACACTCTTGCCCGAGCCGGACTCGCCGACGATCGCCAGCGTGCGGCCCAGCGGCAGGGAGTAGCTCAGGCCCTGCACCGCCTTGACGATGCCGTCCTGGGTGGGGAAGTGCACGTGGAGGTCGGAAACCTCGAGGTAGGCCTGCTCGTCCGCCGATCGGGCCCGGGGTGTCCGGGTCACCGTGTGCGGGGCCCGGACCGTCTGGTCGCTCATGCCTGTGCCGCCTTTGTGCTGCGTGCCGTGGTGGGGTAGGGGTGGCCGGCCGGGATCATCCGAGCCGGACCCGCGGGTCGAGGAAGGTGTAGACGATGTCGACGACGAGGTTCATCAGCACCAGCACCACCGAGCCGAGGAGCACGGTCCCCATCAGCACCGGAAGGTCGTACTGGTTGAAGGCCCGGATGCTGAGCAGGCCCAGGCCCGGAAGGCCGAAGATGCTCTCGGTGAAGATGGCGTTGGTGAGCTGGAAGGCCACATCCAGACCCAGGATGGTGACCACCGGGGTCAGGCCGGCCCGGACGCCGTGCCGGTAGACGACCCGCCGCTCGCTGATGCCCTTGGACCGCGCGGTGCGGATGTAGTCCTGGCCCAGCGTCTCGATCATCGAGGCTCGCGAGTAGCGGGTGTAGGAGGCGGCGTTCGTCAGGCCCAGGGTCATCCAGGCGGCGAGCAGGCCGCTCGCCCAGGCCCAGGGATTGGTCAGGAGCGGGGTGTACTGCGCCGGGGGGAACACGGTCGCGTACAGGGCGACGAGCAGGGCGACCACGAAGTACGGCACCGAGTTGACGAGCAGGCTGGTGCCGACGGTGACCTTGTCCATCGTCGAGCCGCGGCGCTTCGCGGCGAGGGTTCCGGTGAACACGCCGACGCCGAAGTACACGATCGCGCCACCGAGCACGATCGACAGGGTCACCGGCAGCGCGTCCGCCAGCATCTTGGTGACCGGCTGGCCGAGCGTGTAGGAGTAGCCGAGGCAGGGCGCCGGGCACTCGGTAACCACGCCACCGGCGGTGGTGTAGGTCCGGCCTGCGACGATGCCCTTCATGTAGAGGCCGATCTGGGCGACCGCCGGCTTGTCCAGGTCGAGGCTTCGCTCGATCGCCTCGATCCGCTCCGGAGTGCATCGAGTACCACAGATCACGCCCGCCGGGTCGGTCGGCGCCAGGAAGAAAAGCGCGAAACTGACAATCAGGGTGACGATCACGACCGAGATCGCGCTCGCCAGCCGACGCAGGATGTAGAACAGCACCGCGGGTTCCTCCGGATGACACAGACGCGGGTTCAGGGGCGCCGGCCGGGATCGCCGGCGGCGGGAAGAGAACGTTTTCGAGCCACGGTGGCCCGGCCCATGATGGGGACCGGGCCACCGCGTTTGGTGCTAGTGGATCAGCTCTTCAGGAAGAGGTTGGTGAAGAGCGGCATGCCCATGGTGGGGTCAGCCTCGGCGCCACCGACGTTGGTGCCGATCACGATGCCGAACTTGGTGTAGTAGTACGGGATCGCGGCGTACTGCTTCATGACCTCCTCGTCGAGGGCGGCCCACTTGGAGGTGGACTCCTCGACCGGGAGGTTCGCGACCTCGTCGATCTTGGCGTCCAGCGCCGGGTCCTTCAGCTCGCCCATGCTGGTGCCGGCGGCGATGCTCTCGGACTTGAAAAGGACCGGGATCCAGCTACCACCGGACGGCCAGTCGGAGCACCAACCACGCGGGCCCTGGGCGATATTGACCGGGGCATCGTAGTCGCTGATCTTGGTGCGGAGCTCGGCGGTCGGGACACCGATCGCCTTGACCGTGAAACCGGCCTCCTTCAGCGCGGCCTCGCGAACCGCGGAGACCTGCTGCGGAACCGGCTTGGTGTTGTCGTAGTACCAGCTGACCTCGAAGCCGACCTTGCCGGCGGCCTCCAGCAGCTTCTTCGCGGCGGCCGGGTCACCGGTGCCCTCGCCGTCCAGGTCCTCGACGGGGGTGTACTTCTGGTAGCCGGGGACGCTCGGCGGCATGAACGTGGTAGCCCGCTGACCGACGTAGTCGTTGACGCCGCCAGCCTTCCAGGTCTGGTCGTACGGCCAGGCCTTGGCGATCGCCTTACGGACCTCGAGCGGAACCTGGGTGGTGTCGATCTGCCAGGTGTAGGTGCAGGGCGACTCACCCTGGACGAACTGCGCCTTCTTCTCGCTCGTCAGCTGCGGGATGAGCGAAGCGTCGACGTCCATGTAGTTCAGCGCGCTGGCGTCCGGGCCGTTGCTGTTCAGGACCTGCTGCTGGGTCTTGACGTCGTCGCCACCCCACTTGAAGGTCCAGCCGTCGACGTACTGGTGCTTGACCGGGTCGGTCGCCGCGTTCCAGTTGTCGTTCTTGGCCAGCTTCAGCTCGCTACCCGGGGTGTAGGAAGCGATCTTGTACGGGCCGCTGGCGATCGGCTTGTTCTTGTAGTCGGCCTTGGTGTCCTTCGCCTCGGGGATCGGCGAAAACATCGGGAACGTCATGTAGAACGGCAGGTCCGAGAACGGCTTCGCCAGGTTGATCTTCAGGGTGTCGGCACCCACGACCTCGACGCCGGAGTAGTTCGGGCCGCTGGTGTACGGGCCCTTGTACTTGTCGCCGTCCTTGAAGTAGGTCAGCTGGTACGCCGGGCCGTTCGCGTAGATGTCGTGGGCGAACGAGCGCTTGATCGCGTACGCCAGGTCCTCGATCTTGATCTCGGACCCGTCCTCGTACTTCTCGCCGGTCTTGAACTTGAAGGTCCAGGACAGCTTGTCAGCGGAGACGGTGCCGACGTCGGTCAGGTCCGGCACGAGGACCGGCTTCCCGTCGCGGATGGCGAACTGGGTGGCAGTGCGGAAGAGCAGCTTGCCGATCTCATTCGCATCCACGTAGTAGATGTCGGTCGGGTCGATCGTGTTCGGCGTGGACTGCGAGTAGATCGTGATCTCGCCGCCCTTGCGGGCACCGGGGACCTCGGGCGCGGGGCCCTTGGCGTCGGGGTCGATCGCCGCGGTCTGGGTCGAGATCTTGCCGGTGTCGTCCGACTTGTTCTCGTCATTGTTGGACGACGGGCTGCCACAGCCCGCCAGGCCCAGAGTCAGGGCGGCGGCCGCAGCCGCGGCCATTCTCAAACGCCTCGCCATTTCTCCTCTTCTCATTGCCGGCAACGTGCGCCGGTTCACCGTCGGGTACGGGGGTCGAAGGCATCCCGGATGGCGTCACCGAGCAGGCTGAGCGCCAGGACCAGGATAGTGATGCCGATCACCGGAACCCACAGGAAGACGGGGTGGGCCCGGTAGTACGTCACCGCGGTGGCGATGGTCAGCCCCCAGGAAGGGGTGGGCTCGACCAGTCCGACACCGAGGAACGTGAGACCGGCTTCGGTGACGATGTACGTCGGGAGTGCGATCGAGGACGAGACGATGATCGGCCCGACCAGGTTCGGCAGCAGCTCCTTGAAGAGCACCTTATGGGTGGGTACGCCGAGTACCCGGGCGGCCTGGATGAACTCGCGTTCACGCAGGGAGAGCACCTCGCCGCGGATCAGCCGCGCGAGGCTCGCCCACCCGAATACCGAGAGCACCAGGATCAGGCTGAAGAAGCGGACCCGGGCGACCTGTTGCGCGTCCGCGTCCTCGGCGGTGCCGACGAAGATGGAGAGCAGCACGGCCGGGACGGCGATGGCGAAGAGCAGGTAGGGCAGGCTCAGGACGAAGTCGATGATCCAGGAGAGGACCCGGTCGACCCAGCCGCCGGCGAATCCCGCGATCAGGCCGACGGTCACGCCGATGATCGTCGTGATGACGGTGACGAGCCCGGCCACGATGAGTGACGGGCGGGCGCCGTAGACCCAGCGAGCGAAGAGGTCGCGACCGAGACGCGGCTCGATGCCGAACCAGTGATCGCCGGTGATCCCGATCGTCGGGTATCCGTTGTCGTCGACCAGGTCGATATGGAAGGTCGTCGGGTCCTGGCCCTCGAGCTTGGCCAGCAGGGGCGCGAAGATCGCGACGAACACGAAGAACAGGAACACGCCCAGGCTGACCATCGCCACCTTGTCGCGGCGCAGCCGGGACAGGGCGATACGGGTCGGTGACTTGCCCTTCGCGGTGTTCGGGGAAGTCTTCGACGGAGTCGCCGGCTCGGATGAGAGTGGCTTCCCGGTCAGCGCGGGGTCATCGATCAACGGTTCCACGCTTGTAGTTCACCTCCATGGACGGACACACCTCACATGCGCCGTGCGTGAGAGGTATTCGGATGCTGCGGTTGGCAAACGTAGTCGGGAATCGGGCCGTAGGAAATGAGTTGACGCATCGAATGAATAACAGAGAGCGGGCCCGAGCATATGGATTAGGTCATACCATCGGCTACGGAAGTACTCCTCAAAACCCCAAATTTACCACCATACCGTCACGTAGCGGGTCGCTTTCGTGGGCGTTTTGTCCGCTATGGAGATTCGGCGGGCAATCGTACGGTTGCGCAGAGTCATCGAAGCGGCGAACGGTGAATGTCGCATCACCGTTTCTTCAGCGTTTCAAGATCATGTCCTTCGGAGCCCCTCCCTCCGTGGGTCCTGCGGCCGGCGAGCGTGATCACCGGAAGATTTACGGTCAGTGACGGCCTTTGCCGGATATAGGCGGGCTTCGTAGCCGCCGGAGGGGCGGGCCCTCTCGGGCCGTCGGGGCGACTATTCGGTAACCATTCCGGCCATCGAAAGCCGCCATTGGTGGCCGGCCGGGCGCGACGCCGCGCCGGGCCGGCCTAATGGCAACGGTCCGGAACGGTCAGCCGTGGGGCGCGAGCGCGTCGAGGATCTCGGCCCCGAGATCCGCGGCCGCACGCGGGTCGGCCTCCGGTCCGCCGATCCGCGGGTCCCAGTTGGGCTCGTAGAACAGCTCGGTGGCGCCGGCCTCAGCGTACCGCTCCGCTCCCGCGCGGATCTGGTCCCAGCTCCCGGAGAGCGGTATCGCCTCGTCGCGCCGGCCGGCCTGCACGACGCCACGTACGACGATACGCACCGTGTCCGGGTCCCGTCCTGCGGCCTCCGCCGCTTCGCGGACGATCCGCACCCCGCGCTCGATCTCCGGCAGGCTGGTCCGGCTGCTGCTCACCCAGCCGGCCGCGATCCGCCCGGCCCGCCGCAGCGCCACGTCGGCGGTGCCGCCGAGCAGCACCGGCGGGCCACCCGCCTGCGCCGGAGCCGGCGCCATCCGGCTCGGCGGCACCCGGTAGAAGCGGCCCTCGTACTCGGCCTCACCCTCGCTGAACAGCGTTCTCAGCACATCCAGATACTCCTCGGTGCGTGGCCCGCGCGGCTTCGGATCGGACCCGGTGGCCACGAACTCCGGCTCCGACCACCCGGTGCCCAGCCCCAGGTCGAACCGTCCCCCGGACAGCCGATCCAGGGATCCGGCTTGCTTGGCCAGGTAGGTGGGCGACACGTACGGCAGGTTGATCACCGAAACCCCGAGCCGGATCCGGGACGTGGCGGCGGCGGCCCAGGTGAGCGCGACCATCGGATCGAGCACGCTGTGATAGATCGGCGCGAGATCCTGGTCCCGCCCGACGAGCAGTCGCTGAAACGCCCAGAGCCCGTGATACCCGAGCTCTTCGGCTCGCCGGGCGATCATGGTCAGCGTCTCCGGTTGCGCCCAGGCGCCGGAGACCGGACATCCGAAACTGATGAGCATGCACGTCAACCTAAACCTGTGCCGCGTCTCGGCCGCGGCGTCTGCCGGGTCCCTCGGGAAGGACCTTCTCCGGTACGCCTGGGTCAGGCGGGTGTGTGGGCTCCCTCCAGGAAGAGGCGGCCGGCCTCGTCGGCCGGGACCGGGCGGGAGAAGTAGTAGCCCTGGGCGAAACCGCAGCCCATCTCGCGGAGGACCGCGAGCTGGCCGAACTCCTCGATGCCCTCGGCCACGGTCGCCATGCCGAGGCTGCGGCCCAGGCGGACGATGGTGTCGGTGAGCGCGGTGTCGTCGGCGATGACGCCGAGGCGTTCGACGAACGAGCGGTCGATCTTGAGGGTGTCGACCGGGAAGCGGCGCAGGTAGGCCAGGGACGAGTAGCCGGTGCCGAAGTCGTCGATGGCCAGGGTGAGGCCGAGCCCCTTGAGCCGGACCAGCTGTTCCAGGTTGGCCTCGGTGTCGGTCATCAGGACGCTCTCGGTCATCTCCAGGCACAGACGGTCGGCGGGCATCCCGGTCTCGGCCAGCACGCCGGCGACGGTCTCGGCCAGGTCGGCCCGGTCGAACTGGCGGACCGAGACGTTCACCGACATCTTGAGCGGGCGGCCACCGGCGGCGGCCGACCACTCGACGGCCTGACAGCACGCCTCGCGCAGGACCCAGCGGCCGAGCGGCACGATCAGGCCGGTGGCCTCGGCGATCGGGATGAAGTCCAGTGGGCTGATCATGCCGCGGGTCGGGTGCGGCCAGCGGACCAGCGCCTCGAAGCCGATCACCCGGCTGGTCTCCAGGTCGACGGTGGGCTGGTAGTGCAGGCGCAGTTCACCGTTCTCCAGGGCGGCGCGCAGCTCGGACTCGAGTTCCAGGCGCTCGACCAGGCCGTCGCGCATCCGCGGGCGGTAGGGCGCGAAGACGCCGCCGCCGACCGCCTTGGCGTGGTGCATGGCCAGGTCGGCGTTGCGCATCAGCTGCTCGGCCCGGTCACCGTGGGTGTCGGCGGACTCCTCCAGCAGGTCGGTCCCGGCCAGGCCGATGCTGGCCCGTACGTGGATCTGCCGTGCCCCGAGCATGATCGGCGCGTCCAGGTCGCCGAGGATCCGCCGGGCCACCTCCTCGGCGCCGTCGTCGCCGGTCAGCAGCACCCCGAACTCGTCGGCGCCGAACCGGGCCACCAGGTCCTCCTCACGGAGGCAGCCGCGCAGCCGGTCGGCGAGCCGGACCAGCAACTGGTCTCCGGCCAGGTGCCCGAGACTGTCGTTGACCCGCTTGAAGCCGTCCATGTCGAGGTGCAGCACGGTGGCGGTGGCGCCGCTCTCCAGCGTGGCGGCGGTCCGCTCACGGAACAGGGCCCGGTTGGCGAGCTGGGTGAGCGAGTCGTGGTACGCCTCGTGCACCAGCTGCTCCTGGAGCTCCATCCGATCGCTGATGTCCCGGGTGTTCAGCACGAAGCCGGCCACGTGCGGGTCGTCCACCAGGTTCGTGATGATCGCCTCGGAGGGCCGCTTGCGCCCGTCCTGGTGGGTGTGCACGACCTCGAGGGTGACGCTGGCGAACGGGCGGGCCGCGACCTGGCGCATCGCCTGGGCCAGCCGCATCGCCACCTCGGCGTCGACCAGGTCGGTGTAGCGGCGGCCGAGGAACACCGCCGCCGGGTAGCCGAACACGCGCTGCATCGACTCGGACTGGTAGCGGATCACCCCGGAGCTGTCGATCACCGTGATCACGTCCGAGCTGTGCCGGATGAGGGCGTGGAAGTGCTGCTCACGGGCGTACAGCTCGGCGGTGCGGTCGGCGACCCGGGTCTCCAGGCCGCGGGTCAGCGCCCGGTTCTCCAACTGGGTGAGCAACTGCCGGCCGATGAGCAGCAGGATCAGGAAGGACCTGGTGAAGCCCACGAACGTGGGGACGTGGCCGGTCTGCAGTTGGAGCATGACGCTGGCGCCCAGGGCGGCGATCACCGTGAGGTACGGCATCATGACCGCGGTGCTCCACACGCCCGGCGGCAGGTCCAGCGGGGCGTCGTCGGCCACCCGGGGCCGCAGCGCGCCCATCGTGATCAGCGCGTAGCCGGCCAGCCAGCCCAGGTGCACGATCGGCCCGCCGCCGAAGTCGTGCACCAGGTGCAGGTAGACGTGCCCGGCGTCGGCGACGGCGAAGGCGATCAGGCCGGCGCAGACGAACGTCAGGTCGGCGCCGAAGCCACGCCGGTCCCGGCGCAACGGCAGCATGTAGGCGACCATGGTGGCGATCACGACGTCGGCCAGCGGGAAGAACAGCGTCAGGTAGAAGCGCGGCCCGTGCGCGCCGGCCGCCAGGTCGTCCATGACGAAGATCCAGGCCAACAGTACGAGCGACGACGCGATCAGCAGACCGTCGAGGACACTGCGGACCCGGTTCGCCAGGGGCTGGGCGGCGCGCGGCATGGTCAGCAGCGCGGCCGGGATCAGCAGGCCCAGCCCGGCCAGGCCGATGTCCTCCACACCCCGCTGCGCCAGGACCTCCGGCACCCCCGGCACCCACCTGCGGGCGAGCCACGTGAACTGAGCGAAACCCCAGGTCAGCAGACCGGCGGCGAGCAGCGCCCAGGCCCAGCGGGACCGGCCGGTGAAGGCGAGGGACCGCCACACGCAGGCGCCGGCCGCCATCGCGGCCCCGGCCAGCAGGGCCCAGGTGCCGACGGCGCCGGCCGTGGCCGTGCCGCCGGCCCTGCTCATCACCAGCACGGCGACGACCAGGAACAGGGCTCCGACCGCGACACAGTGGCGGGTCCAGCGACGCGACGCGCCCGGATCCATGGCCGTACGGTCCACCGCCATCCGCTCACCCCTTCCGGTCCCCCCACCATGCAGTGGTGGCAACCGGGTCATCGGGCCGCGACAGCCGCTCTTGAGGAGATCCCGTGGGTCAGTTCCCGACCAGGCCGTCCTGGAAGGCCACGATCACCAGCTGGACCCGGTCGCGGACGCCCAGCTTGGCGATCGCCCGGGTGACGTGGGTCTTGGCGGTCAGCGGGCTGATCACCAGCTCGCGGGCGATGTCGTCGTTGGAGAACCCGGTGGCGACCAGCCGCACCACCTCCCGCTCCCGTTCGGTGAGCACCGCCAGCCGGTCGCCGCCGGGGGACGCGGCCGCCACGACCGGCCGGTGGGCGAACTCACCGACCACCCGGCGGGTGACGCTGGGGGAGAGCAGGGCGTCCCCGGCGGCCACCACCCGGACCGCGTTGCGCAGCCCGTCCGGGTCGATCTCCTTGGTGAGGAAGCCGCTCGCCCCGGCCGCGAGGGCGGCGAACACGTACTCGTCGGTCTCGAACGTGGTCAGGATGATGATCTTCGCGGGGTGGAAGCCGAGGATCTGCCTCGTGGCCGTGATGCCGTCGATCCCGGGCATCCGGATGTCCATCAGGATCACATCCGGGCGCAGCGTACGGGCGGCGCGCACCGCCTCGTCACCGGTCGACGCCTCGCCCACCACCGTGATGTCCCGCCCGCGCCGCAGCAGACTGCGGAAACCGGCGCGGACCAGGTGCTGGTCGTCGGCCAGGAGTACCGAGATGGTCATCTTGACTCCGTGATCGGGATGGTGGCGCGTACCGTGAATCCGTCCTCGACCGGACCGGCGGTGAGCGCGCCGCCTAGCGCGGCCACCCGCTCGCGCATGCCGGAGATGCCGTGCCCGTCGGCCACCGGGCCGCCCGCCGTGCCGTCGTCGTGCACGTCGACCAGGACACTGCCGGGCGCGTACCGCAGGGTGACCCGGACGCGGGTGGCGCCGGCGTGCCGGACGGTGTTGGTCAGTGACTCCTGCACCACCCGGTAGACGGCGGTGGCCACCGGCGCCGGCACCTCGACCGGGTCGCCGACGGCGTCGAACGCGACGTCCAGGCCGGCCTCGCGGACCCGGCCGATCAGCCGCTCCAGGCCCTCGAGCGCCGGCAGCTCACCCTCGCGCAGCACGCCGACCAGCGCTTTCAGGTCGGTCATGGCCCGGCCGCGGACCTCCTGGGCCAGCTTCAGCGAGGCCTTCGCCTCCTCCGGCTCGTCGTCGAAGGAGTCCAGCGCCACGTTCAGGTGCACGCCGACCACGGCCAGCGTGTGCGAGACCACGTCGTGCAGGTCACGGGCGATCTCCACCCGCTCCTCGGCCCGCCTCCGGCCGGCCTCGAGCCGCCGCCGCTGCTCGTCCTGGGTGATCCGGTGCGCCATCTCGGCACGCCAGCGGAGCGTGTTCCGGTACGCGGACGCGCCGGCCAGCGCGGCGGCCACCCACAGCGCCTCCCCGCCGAGGTGGGCGAGCACCCAGTCGGCCGGATGCGGAGACACGAAGGCGTCCCAGGTGAGGCCCCAGCACAGCATGAGCGCCGCGGCGATGATCGCGGTCCGTGACCGCCCGGCCAGGACCAGCGCCACCAGGGCGGCGGTCGCGGGCCACAGCCAGCCGACGGTGATCAGCTCGGCCACCCGCCAGGCGGCGACCGTGCAGAAGGAGAGCAGGAGCACGGCGAGCGGCCACCGGCGGGCGGCCAGGGTCAGTCCGGCCAGGCCCACGGCGAGTGTGCCGACCAGGACGGTCTCGCCGAGCCCGCCGGTCAGGGCGAGACCGGTCGGCACGCCCACCAGGGTCAGGACGGCGGCGGTACGGGTGAGGTTCGTCGTCATGCCGGGGACGCTAGGTCCGCCGGGCGGGGCGGCGCGTCCTACCGCCGCTGTCAACCGCATCGACGCCTCCCGCGTACGGCCTACACCGATCGGTGTAGAGACTATTCCCCGCCGGCCGCCTCCCGGCGTGCCCGGGCGCGGCGCTTCCCCTCGTGCATGGCCTGCACCCGGGCCACCGGGATGGTGTGCCCCTCGGCGACCAGCCCGGGGTCGAGCTTCTGCGGGGCGGGCATGCCGGCCGCCCACGGGTCGCGGTCGCCGAGCAGGCCGGGCACGGTGTGCAGGGTGAAGTCGGCGGGCGTGACCCGGTCCAGGTCGTCCCAGCCGACCGGGAACGAGACCGGTACGCCGGGCCGGGCCCGCGGGCTGTACGCCGCCGCCACGGTGGCCCCGCCCGCCCGGGTGGCGTCGAGGAACACCTTGCCGTGCCGGTCCTCCCGGATGAACGCGGTGGTGGCCAGCTCCGGGTCGAGACGCTCGGCCCGGGCGGCGACCGCGCGCTGGGCGGCCGCCACGTCCTCCACGGCCGCGCCCTCGGCGAGGGGGACGAAGACGTGCACGCCCTTGGCGCCGCTGGTCTTGACCGCCCCGGACATCCCGACGTCGGCGAGCGCTCGCCGGACCAGCCGGGCGCCGGCCACGGCGAGGCCGAAGCCGCCGTCCTCCGGCGGGTCCAGGTCCATGATGAGGTGGGTCGGGTGGGTGGAGCCGGCGGTCATCAGCGCCGGGTGGTACTCGACGGCCCGCTGATTGCCCAGCCAGTAGAGCGTGCGGCGGTCGTTGGCCAGCGGGTACGTCACCTCGCGGTGCGACGAGTCGGCCCAGACCGTGGCCCGGGGCACCCAGTCCGGCGTGTACTTCGGCAGGTTCTTCTGCATGAATCGGTCTTGGCCGCGGAGCACCCGGATGACCGAGAGCGGCCGGTCCCGCAGCACCGGGACGAACCGGCCGGCCATCGCGTCCAGGTAGTCGATCAGATCCCGCTTGGTGGCCCCGGCCCCGGGAAACAGCTCCTGGTCCAGGTTGGTCAGCGGTACGCCGTCACGTTCCTCACCCATGCACCCATCGTGCCCCGTTACGACTGTCTGATGAACCGTTTGGCGGCCGCGGCGAGGGCGCTCCGCAACGCGGCGGCGTCGCCCGAGGTGGAGAAGGCGCCGAGGGCCGCGTTGGCGGCGTTCTGCCAGGGCTGCGAGCAGGCCGAGCCGTGGGCGCAGGACGGGACCGGGATGCCCGACTGCCAGTCCGCGACCGCCTCGAGCTGGTAGTCGCTGAAACCGTCGGTCGGCGCGTCGGTCCGGGCCGGGATGGAGCCCTTGCGCACGCTGAACGCCTGCTGTCCGCGCGGCGAGGCGACGGTCTCCAGCCAGCAGCGGGCGCCCTCGGGGTTGGCCGCGCCGGTGGTCAGCACGAACGAGTCGGCCAGCCACTGGAACGCCGTGCCGTTGCCGGGGAAGGTGAAGCTGTCGTACCCGCTGAAGGTGTTCGCCGTCATCTCGGCGGTGACCCAGTCGCCCATCAGCTGGTAGCCGGCCTTGCCGTCGATGAGCAGGCGGGTGGCCTGCGGCCAGTCGAGCGAGTCGCGGTCGGGGTTGCTGAACGCCAGGAGCCGGGCGTAGTCCTCGATCGCCAGCCGGACCGGCTCGCTGTCCCACTTCGTCGCACCGGTGAACAGGCCACCGAACCGCTCCGGGCCGAGATCACTGATCAGCACCGACTCCAGCAGCATGAGCTGGGTCCAGTCGCGGCCGAGCGCGAGCGGGGACTCGATCCCGGAACGGCGCAGCCGCTCCAGGTCGCCGAGGAACGCGTCCAGGGTCTTCGGGACGGTCAGGATGCCGGCGTCGGCGAGCACCCGGTCGTTGGTCCAGACCACGTTGGCGCGGTGCACGCCGGCCGGAACCGAGTAGATCCCGCCGTTCACGGTGAGGTCGGCGACCAGGCCGGCCGGCAGCGCGTCGCGCAGGCCCCAGGCCCGGTACTCCGCGCTGAGGTCCCGCACCTGGTCGGCGTCGATGTGGTCGAGCAGTTCCGCGCCGGCGTGCACCTGGAAGGTGTCCGGGGCGTCGTCGTGCTGGAGGCGGGCGGCGAGCACCTGCTTCGCGTTCACCCCGGCGCCGCCGGGGACCACGCCGCTCTCGAACCGCTGCCCGGGACAGGACTCCGTGAACAGACCGGCCAGGGCGTCCAGGCCCGCCTTCTCGCCCCCGCCGGCCCACCAGGTGAAGACCTCGACCGTCGACGCGGCGGTGTCGTCCTCGCCGGGCCCGCAGGCGGACGTCACCAGCAGTGCGGCGCCGACGACGACGGCCGTCAGGGCGCGCCGGGTGCTGCGCATGGCCTTCTCCCCATCATCCAGACTCGTCGTTGTCAAAGGGACAATCGGAAGTACCGTGCCGCTCCGCGCGCAAAGGTGTCAACTCGTGACCTATCGCCGCTGGCTAAGCCCAACGGGGTACGCCAAACGGGCCATAGCTGACGGTCTATCCGATTCGTCACAATCGCAGCATGAGCGCACCGGGCGACACCCTCCTCCTCGTCGGTTTGGCCGCCGCCGCCATGGCCTGTGCCGGATACGTCGCGGGCCGGATCCATCAGCGCCGGCAGAGCGGGGCGGAACTGCGGGAGGCCTACCGGCACGGCTACGAGACGGCCACCCGCAGCGTGTTCAGCATGGCCGCGCGCGCCGCCGGTCAGCGGCCGGTCGCGCCGCCGGTCGTGCCGCTCGCCCCCGACGTGCCGGAGCAGCGGGAGGGCCGGCACACGGTGCCCGAGGCACTGGTCCGGGCCGCCACCTACCAGCTGCCGCCGGACCGGGTCGCCCGCGCCAAGGTGGAGCACCGGGTCCCCCGGCCGCGCGGGTGACCGCTCGTCAGGACCGGGCGGCCGCCTCGACGGCCTCGCGCAGCCCCCGGGCGGCGAGGCGGTCGGCCCGTTCGTTCTCCGGGTGGCCGGCGTGCCCCTTCACCCAGTGCCAGGTCACCTCGTGCCGCCGCACCGCCTCGTCCAGCCGCTTCCACAGGTCGACGTTCTTCACCGGCTGCCGGGCCGCGGTCTGCCAGCCGTTGCGCTTCCAGTTGTGCATGTACTGCGTGATGCCGTTCCGCACGTAGACGCTGTCGGTGTAGATCTCCACCGTGAGCGGGGCCCGGGTCAGGGCCTCCAGCGCACGGATCGGGGCCGTCAGCTCCATCCGGTTGTTCGTGGTCGGATCCGCCTCGCCGCCGCACAGATCCTTCTCGGCCGTGCCCCAGCGCAGCACCGCGCCCCAGCCGCCCGGTCCGGGATTGGGGACACACGCCCCGTCGGTGTAGATCTGTACGACGCTCATACCCGGAGACGATAGAGCCCGACCCGGGTAGGAGGTCTCCACCGCCACCATGGGGGAGTGTGGGACAGACCATCGAGGTGCACCGCGGGCCGGAGGCCCCAGCGGCTCACCGTATGGTGGCCGTGGCGGACGAATCCGGATGGGCGGGACTCATGGTTGGTGGCGACGCGGCCGCGGTCGAGGTGACGGACGTCGTGGTGCGCTACGGCGACACGACGGCCGTCGACGGGGTGTCCCTGCGCCTGCCGCGCGGGCGGGTGCTGGCCCTGCTCGGGCACAACGGCGCCGGCAAGACCAGCCTGCTCCAGGTCTGTGAGGGCTTCCGCCGGCCGGACGGCGGCCGGGCGCGGGTGCTCGGGCTGGACCCGGTCGGCGACCACGACGCGCTGATGCCGCGGCTCGGCATCATGCTCCAGTCCGGCGGGGTCTACCCGTGGGCCACGGCCGGCGAGATCCTGCGGCTGTTCGCCTCGTTCGCGGCCGACCCGCTGGACACCGACATGCTGCTGGACCGGCTCGGCCTGCGCCGGTTCGAGCGCACCCGGTTCCGCCGTCTCTCCGGCGGCGAGCAGCAGCGGCTCAGCCTCGCGGTGGCCCTGGTCGGCCGCCCCGAGCTGGTCTTCCTCGACGAGCCGACGGCCGGCATGGACACCGAGGCCCGGCACACCACCTGGCAGCTGATCGAGGAGCTGCGCGCCGACGGCGTCTCGGTGCTGCTCACCACGCACCTGCTGGACGAGGCGGAGCGGCTCGCCGACGACGTGGTGATCATGCGGTCCGGCCGGGTCGCGGCCACCGGCACCCCGGCCGAGCTGACCTCGGCGGCGGCCGTCGACGTCCTGGAGGTCCGTGCCGAGCCCGGGCTGGACCTGGCCGGGCTGCGCGGCCGGTGGAGCGTCGCCGAGCCCTCCCCGGGGCAGTACACGATCTCCGGCGCCCTCGACACCGCCGGCCTGGCCGAGGTGCTGACCTGGTTCGCGTCGGCGGGCGCCGACGTGACCGCGGTGAACACCCGCCGCCGCACCCTCGAGGACGTCTACCTGTCCCTGACCACGCAGACCCCGGTGGGAGCCGCCCAGTGAGCACCTTCGCCCCCGCGCCCGGGCGCGCGCCGATGCGGACCATCCTGGCCACCCAGATCCGCATGGAGCTGCTGCTGACCGCCCGCCGTGGCGAGGCCGTGGTGCTCGCCATGGGCGTCCCGCTGCTGGTGCTGCTCGGCGCCGGCCTGTTCGACGTCACCAACCTGCCCACCGAGGACCGGCTCGGCTATGTCGTCCCCGGCGTGCTCGCCCTCACCGTGATGTCCACGGCGTTCACCGGCCAGGCCATCACCACCGGTTACGAGCGCAGTTACGGCGTACTCAAAAGGCTCGGAGCGTCGCCGCTCACCCGGCCCGGACTGCTGCTCGCCAAGACCGCCGCCGTGCTGGTCCAGATCGTGGTGCAGGTGCTGGTGCTGGCCCTGGTCGGCCTGGCCGTCGGCTGGCGGCCGGAGGCCGGCGCCCTGCTCCCCGCGCTCGGGGTGACCGTGCTGGCCGCCGCCGGCTACAGCGGCCTGGCCCTGCTGCTGGCCAGCGTGCTCAAGCCGGAGACCACCACCGGCGCGGCGACCCTGATCTACGTGGTGATGCTCTCCGTCGGCGGCATCATGTTCGGCGCACCCGACCTGGGCCCGGCCGGCTGGTTCCTGCTGCCGCTCGCGGCACACGCCGAGGCGCTGCGCGAGACGCTCATGCACGGCGGCTCGGTGCCGGCCGGCATCTGGCTGGCCCTGCTCGCCTGGGCGGTGCTCTGGCCGGCCGTGGCGGCCCGCAAGTTCCGCTGGGAGTGATCGTCGTCCATCAGGCCGGACCGTACAGTCGGTCCAGGCCGATGAGCTGGACCTCCGGGTCGCCTGCGGCCCGATCCCGCAGCTCATCGGTGAAGCCCGCACCACTGAACAGCAGCAGTCGACACTGATCGGCGTGAACAGTGTCGCGTCGGCGCAGCAGCGCGCGGATGTGCGTGAGGCGCTCCAGGTGCCTGACGTCGATGAGGTCGCCCCATTTGGCCTCGCCGATGCCGAGCAGCACTTCCCGGCCGTCGGCATCGCGGCCGAACGCCGCGACATCCACCTCGTGCGCCGTCCGGGCCGCCGGATCGTCGACGACACCGGCCGCGACCCGATGCGGGAAGCCGTCGAAGGTCTCCGCTCCGGCGTCCCAGCGGGCCCACTGCCGGCAGATCGACTCGAAGTGCGGGCCGACCACCTTGCTCAGGAAGGTGGAGCGCATCCGTGGCCACACCAGGCCGGCGCGGCCGGCGCGCTCCAGATCACCCCAGACCGGGCGCATCACGGCGTGGTAGAAGACCACGAGGGGCTCGGCGATCCGGTACGCGCTGCGATTGCTCCGGAACGCATCCTCCTCCCGGGTCACCATGCCGACGTCTTCCAGGATCCGCAGCGGATGGTTCAGATCGGACGACTGCCGGCCGAGGTACCCTGCGATGCCGCCGCGCCGGGTGTTGCCGTCGGCGATGGCAGCCAGGACCGAGTGATACAGGGCGGGGTCGCGCAGGTCGGGTTCCTCGGCGAGCAGGTACCGAGCTTCCCGGAACAGTGGACGGGCCGGGTTGAGCACGGCCCGGATCACCCAGTCGTCGAAGTCGGCCAGACCGGCGGGAATGTCGTCCTGGGTGAACTCGTGCCGATAGGCGGGGGTGCCCCCGACGACGGCGTTGGTCAGCACCGCCGTCCGCGGGTCGGTGATTTGCCAGAACCGTGCCGCGGCGCGATAGTCCAGCGTAGGGACGACAAGTTCGAGGCCGGCACGTCCCCGCAGCGGCGCGGTGCCCGACAGCAGGTTGCCCATGAAGGACAGCGCCGAGCCGCACAGCAGTAGCCGAACCTGGGTGTTCGACCGCTGGCCCGCCGGGTCCAGAGCCCGCTGGATGATGGACGGCAACGCCGGGCTGGCGCGCGCGAGGAACGGGAACTCGTCGATCACGACGGGCAGCGGGTGGTCCTTGGCGAGAGCCATCGTGCGGGTCACGGCCTCGTCCCAATGCGCGAAACGCAGCGGACTCGGTTCGCCGAGGTAGTTGGTCAGCGCATCCGCGTACTGCCGCAGTGCGTCGGCCTCGGACGACTCGGTGGCGGTGAACATGAACCCGCCGGCCGCGCGGACGAGCGCGTCCAGCAGGAACGTCTTGCCCTGACGGCGCCGACCGGACACCACACCGAGCGTCGCGCCCGGCGTCGTGGTGGTCGCATAGCGGACGAGTTCGCGCCATTCGTGGTCACGGTCGAACACCTCGTCCGGTTTCCGCATGCGTGCTCCTCAGGTAAGTACAGTTACGGTAACTACGCTTACATTAGTCGAGGGTTCGCGAGTTCCACTGGGACGATCGGTGTCCACCGATCGGTGGACAACCGGTGACCGCCGCGCGGTCGTCCCGTCCGGGCCACCCGCGACGGCACGATCGAACACATGGAAGCCATCGAGGTAACCGGACTTCGCAAGACCTACGGCGACCGGGACGCGGTCGCCGGAATCGACCTGGTCGTGGCCCGCGGCGAGATCTTCTCGCTGCTCGGCCCGAACGGCGCGGGCAAGACCACCACCGTCGAGATCCTCGAAGGACACCGCCGCCGCACCGCCGGTGACGTGCGGGTGCTCGGCGAGGACCCGGGGCGGGCCGGCTCGGCCTGGCGGACCCGGATCGGGATCGTCCTCCAGGACGCCGACGACGCCGCCGACCTCACCGTGCACGAGATGGTCCGGCACGTGGCCGGCTTCTACCCGAACCCGCGCCGGCCCGACGAGGTGATCGAGCTGGTCGGGCTCCAGGCCAAACGGAACAGTCGCATCCGTACGCTCTCCGGCGGTCAGCGCCGGCGCGTCGACGTGGCGCTCGGCATCGTCGGCGGCCCCGAACTGCTCTTCCTGGACGAGCCCACCACCGGATTCGACCCGGAGGCGCGGCGTCAGTTCTGGGACCTGATCCGCACCCTGGCCGGCGACGGCACCACCATCGTGCTCACCACCCACTACCTCGACGAGGCGGAGGCCCTCGCCGACCGGCTCGCCGTGGTCTCCGCCGGCCGGATCGTCGCCGAGGGAACCCCGGCCACCCTCGGCGGACGGGGCGCCGCCCAGGCCCGGGTCAGCTGGCGGGCGGACGGCACGACCCGCACCGAGCAGGTCGCCGACCCCAGCGACCTGATCCGCCACCTGGTCGCGACCGGCGCCGACCTGAGCACGCTGACCATCACCCGGCCCACCCTCGAAGACACCTACCTGAGCCTGATCGGAGCCGCCCGATGATCGCCGTCGCCCTGAGCCGGGGTCACATCGAGATCCTCCAGTTCCTGCGGGACCGGACCGCCGTGGTCTTCACCTTCTTCTTCCCGGCGCTGCTCCTGCTGCTGTTCGGCACCATCTTCGGCAGCGAGTCCAGTGCGGCCGGAGTGGCGGCCAGCCGGATCTTCACGGCCAGCATGATCGCGTACGGCGTGCTCAACACCGCGTTCGTGACGATGGGCTCCGGTCTCGCACTGGACCGGGAGGACGGCACTCTCAAGCGGCTGCGCGGCACACCGATGCCGGCGTGGGCGTACCTGATCGGGAAGGCCCTTCTCGTCACGCTGCTCAGCGTGGCCGAGGCGGCCGTGCTGATCGGGGTGGGTGTCCTGGTCTTCGACATGCCGCTGCCGCCGGCCGGCCACTGGGTGACCTTCGCCTGGATCTTCCTGCTCTCGGTGATCGCCTGCTCGCTGCTCGGCGTCGCGGTCAGCGCCCTGGTCAAGAACGCCCGCAACGCCGGCGCCATCCTGAACGTGCCGGTGGTGGCGTTGCAGTTCGTGTCCGGCGTCTTCATCCACCCGATGAGCCAGCTGCCGGACTGGCTGGAGAAGGTGGCGTCGCTGTTCCCGGTCCGCTGGATGGCCCAGGGTTTCCGCTACGTGTTCCTGCCTCCGGAGGCCGAGGCCCAGGAGATCGGCGGCAGCTGGGATCTGGGCATGGTGGCCATGGTGCTCGGTGTCTGGTGTGTGATCGGATTGGTCCTGTGCCTGTGGACGTTCCGGTGGAGCAGCCGGGAGAAGTGACCCCGCCGCCGTCCATCCGGCTCTGGGAGCTGTACTTCCTGGTGGTCGCGGTCGCCATCGCGGCCGCGGTCCTCCTGGTCGACGGGCACTCGGTGACCGAGCGGACGGTCGCCGTCGGCTCGGTCACCGCGATGGCGGTGCTCTACCTGGCCGCGGCCCGCCCACTGATCCTCATCGACCACCACGGCGCCCGGTCGACGCTGGTGAGCGTCGCGTACCTCCCGCTCTTCGCCATGGCCGTGGCCGCCGTGCCGGTGGCCACCTGGATGATGTTCATGATCATCCCGATCTTCTTCATGCTGGTGTCGCTGCGCCGGGCGGTGGCCCTGGTCCTGTGCGCCAACCTGATCCCGGTCGCGCTGGAACTCCGCGCCGACCCCGGCGGCATCCTGATCGACCTGGTGATCGCGGCCATCTCCACGGCCGCCGGCATGTGCATCGGCATCTGGATCACCAGGATGGCCGAGCAGAGCGAACAGCGGGCCCAGCTCATCGCCGAACTCGAGGCCAACCGCGCCGAGGTGGCCCGGCTCTCCCACGAGGCCGGGGCGGCGGCCGAGCGGGCCCGCCTGGCCGGCGAGATCCACGACACCCTCGCCCAGGGCTTCACCAGCATCATCACCCTGCTCCAGGCGGTCGACCCGGACCTCGCGGACGAACGCCTCGCGCTCGCCGTGCGTACCGCACGGGAGAACCTCGCCGAGTCGCGGGCCATGGTCGCGGCTCTCGCACCCTCGGCGCTGGCTTCCGCTTCACTACCCGAGGCGGTACGCCGAAGCGCCGCCCGTTTCACCGAGGAGGCCGGGGTGCCCGCGACCGTCCGCATCACCGGCGAACCGCGTGACCTGCCCACCCGGCTCGACGTGGTGCTGCTGCGGGCCGCCCAGGAGTCCCTGACCAACGTCCGCCGGCATGCCGGGGCGCGTGAGGTCGCCGTGCTGCTGGCGTACTCACCGGACTCGGTGCGCCTGGTCGTCCGGGACGACGGCCGCGGCTTCGACCCGGGCATCTCCGGCAACTTCGGCCTCTCCGGAATGCGCTCGCGGGCCGCCGACATCGACGGCACCCTGACCATCCGCAGCGACGCCGACACCGGCACCACCGTCGAACTGGAGATCCCCGCGTGATCCGCATCGTCCTCGTCGACGACCATCCCGTCGTTCGGATGGGCCTGCGCGGCATGCTCGACGCCGAACCCGGCCTGACCGTCGTCGGCGAGGCCTCGTCCGGAGTCGAGGGGGTGGCCCTCGTCCTGGCCGAACGCCCCGACATCGTCCTGATGGACCTGCGCATGCCGGGTGGCGACGGCGTCGAGGCGATCGGGCGGATCCTGGCCGCCACCACCGGCGTGCGGGTGATGGTGCTGACCACGTACGAGTCCGACCGGGACATCCTGCGCGCCATCGAGGCCGGCGCCGCAGGCTACCTGCTCAAGGACGCCTCCCCGAAGGAGTTGGCCGACGCCGTCCGCGCCGCCGCCCGAGGGGAGACGGTGCTGGCCCCGAGCGTCGCCTCCACACTGGTCCGGCAGGTGCGCAGCCCGGCGCCACCGGCCCTGTCGGCGCGCGAGGCCGAGGTGCTGCGCCTGGTCGCGGCCGGCCTCACCAACGCCGAGATCGGCAAGCGGCTGTTCATCAGTGAGGCCACCGTGAAGACGCATCTGCTCCGGGCCTTCAACAAGCTGGACGTGGCCGATCGCACGGCGGCCGTCACGACCGCGATGCGGCACGGTCTGCTCTGAGCACTGTCCGTGGCGGACGTTGAGCTACTTGAGGATGATTCGTCTTAATAGCCCGTTCCGCCGGTAAGGCGTCGATACGCCGGTTAGATTACGGAAGGCACCGCCGCACGCGGGGATCCGTATCCCGGTGTTCGCGCTGCTGAGGGCCGGTTCTTCCGGTGCCCCTAGACCGCCCAAGGTGCTGTACCCGAACAGGCAAACCCGCTGCGAGGCGGGGACGCAAAGCCAGGGGCCTCCCAGGACGGAGGTAGCCCAGCCGCCGAAGGAGAAAGAACAGACATGCGCTACCGACAAGCCCATGCGGCCAAGAGCGGCTCGGTTCCGTTCGCGCTGCGTGGACCGAAATCCCTGCGAGGGGCCCTGTTGGCCGCCGTCGCGACGGCCATCGGCCTCGCGGGGGCAGCGCCGGCCTCGGCCGACGCCGTGCCGACCCTGACGATCGAACCCCCGGCCGGGACACTGACAGAGGCCGCCACCGCCACCTTCACGGTGCGGGCGAGCGCCACCTCCACCGTGCCGATCACGGTCAACTGGAAGGCCGTGGACGTGACCCCGGCCGCCGGCCACGGCGCGGCCAGCATGACTGCCGACCTCACCGCTCCCTTGTCGGGTACGGCGGTCATCGCCGCTGGCGCGACGACAGCGACCATCGACATCGTGACCGCGGCTGACCTCCTTCACGAGGACCCCGAGGACTTCGCCGTCGAGATCTCCGATCCGACGAACGCGACCTTGGGGACGCCGACCAGGGCCACCGCCACCATCACCGACGACGACACCGCGCCGACGGTGGCCATCACGCCGGTCGCGGTGAGCCCCGAAGGGTCTTCCGGCATTCGGCAGCAGACGTTCACCGCCACGCTGAGCGGCGTGGCCGGCAAGACGGTCAAGGCCGACTGGGCCACCGCGGCCGGCGACACCGACAATGATCCCCTCACTCCGCCCACCTATGGGGACGCTGTCCCCGGGAAGGACTTCGTCGCGGGGAACGGGACTCTGGCGTTCCCGGCCGGAACGACCACTCAGACCTTCACGGTCGGCATCATCGGCGACACCATCGACGAGGGCCCGGTCCCGCGTGTCGACGCCACGGACGGGGAGGTCTTCGACATCGTCGTCTCGCCGGTTGCCGGCGAGAGCCCGGCCTCGGTGGTCGGCGGCTCGACCACGATCACCATCACTGACGACGACGCCGTGCCGACGGTCACCTTCGACAACCTGACGGTGCCCGAGGGCGGTGACAGCGCGGCGGTCCTGCTGCCGATCAAGCTCAGCAACGGCAGCGACCACCCGATCGCGTTCGCCATCGCCGAGAACGCCGGTGCGACGACGGCCGTGGACGATGTCGCCGGGGTCATCGGGGACAACGACTATGCCCCGCTCAGCACGGCGGCGACGATCGGGCCGGAGATGACCACCGGTTACGCCGCCGTCCTCGTCAACGGCGACGCGACGAACGAGCCCGACGAGACCGTGGGCCTGGAGGCGACCGCGGACCCGGCTGCCGTGAGCGCCACCTTCGTCACGCAGGCAGCGGCAGATCCGGGCACGCTGACACTCAAGAACGACGACAAGGCACCCGACCTGGAAATCAACAGTGACCGGGGCCAGGAAGGCGACACCGTCGATGTGATCGGTACGGTCACCGGCATCTCGCAGACGGGGGCCAACCTGACCCTCACCTTCACGGGTGCCGCGGCTGACGGTCACCGCGCGGCCAGCGGTTCGGACTTCACCGCCCCGAGCTCCACGACGGTCAGCATCCCGGCGGGCACCCTGCCCGGCACCGAACTGCCGGTGACGGCGCTCCAGCTCAGGCTCTACGACGACACCGAGCCGGAACCGGCCGAGAGCATCGTCGTCGCCGGCTCGGGCACGGGCGGCACGGTGACCGACGGCGTGGTCGTCATCGACGCCAACGACGACTACCAGCCTCCGAAGCCGACCATCAGCGCGTCGTCGACGAGGATCGACGGCCCCGGTTCGGTCCGGATCAGCGGTAAGGTCGGCGCGGGCGAGACCGTCCAGCTCTGGGGCGCGGCGGTGACCGCCACCGCGCAGCCGTTGAAGCAGCTCGCCACGGCCACGGCCGACAGCACCGGCGCGTACACCTTCACCCGGACGATCAGCACGGGCTGGCGCTTCCAGACGAAGTCGCAGGAGGGGGCGACCTCGAACGAGGTCACCGTCAGGGTCATGCAGGACCCGGCCTTCACCGCGACCTCGGGCTCGAAGGGCAAGCTGTCGCTGCGGGTCACCGGTGACCCGAAGCTCCGCGGGGCGGCCGTGCAGATCCAGCGCTACAGCGGCGGCAAGTGGTCCAACACCAGCTGGAGGGGCACCACGAACTCCAGCGGTGTCTGGTCGTCGACCGTCTCGGCGAAGGCCGGCTCCTCGTGGACCCTGCGGGCCCGCGTCGGCGGCAACTCGTCGGTCGCGGTGGACGCCGGATACAGCGCCACCAGGAAGGTCACCGTCAAGAAGTGACGACTGACCGGTAGACGAGACGGGGGCGGCCGGACGGCCGCCCCCGTTCCGCGTTCCCGAATCAGTCCACTTCGGCTACCGCCTGGGCGAACTGGGCCGAGTAGAGGCGGGCGTACGCGCCGTCGGCCGCGATCAGGGAATCGTGGTCGCCCTGTTCGACGATGGTGCCGTTCTCCATCACCAGGATCACGTCGGCGTCGCGGATGGTGGAGAGGCGGTGTGCGATGACGAAGCTGGTCCGGCCGGTACGCAGGGTCGCCATCGCCCGCTGGATCAGCACCTCGGTGCGGGTGTCGACCGAGCTGGTCGCCTCGTCGAGGATCAGGATGCTCGGCTCGGCGAGGAACGCCCGTGCGATGGTGACCAGCTGCTTCTGGCCGGCGCTGACGTTCGACCCCTCCTCGTCGATCTTCGTGTCGTAGCCGTCCGGCAGCATCCGCACGAAGCCTTCGACGTGGGCCGCCTCCGCCGCCGCGTGGATGGCGGGGAGATCGGGGGACGAGGCACCGTACCCGATGTTGTCGGCGATGCTGCCGCCGAACAGCCAGGTGTCCTGGAGGACCATCCCGATCTGCGACCGCAGCTGCTCGCGGGGCATGCCGGCGATGTCCACCCCGTCCAGCGTGATCCGGCCACCGGTCACGTCGTAGAACCGCATCAGCAGGTTGACCAGCGTGGTCTTGCCGGCGCCGGTGGGACCGACGATCGCCACGGTCTGCCCGGGCTCGACGGTCAGCGACAGGTTCTCGATGAGCGGCTTGTCCGGCAGGTACCGGAACGACACGTTTTCGAAGGTGATCCGGCCCTGCACCGACGGCATCGTCACGACCGCCGGCTCGGGGGACTGCTCCTCCGCGTCGAGCAGAGCGAACACCCGCTCGGCCGAGGCCACCCCGGACTGTACGAGGTTCGCCATGCTGGCCACCTGGGTGAGCGGCTGGCTGAACTGGCGGCTGTACTGGATGAACGCCTGCACCTCGCCGAGGGTCAGGGTGCCGGACGCCACCCGCAGACCGCCGACGACCGCCACCAGCACGTAGTTGACGTTGCTGATGAACATCATCGCGGGCTGGATCAGGCCGGAGATGAACTGGGCACGGAAGCTCGACGCGTACAGATGATCGTTGTGGGTCTTGAAGGTCGCCGCCGCCTCGTCCTGCCGGCCGAAGACCTTGACCAGCGTGTGCCCGGTGAACATCTCCTCGATGTGCCCGTTGAGCCGGCCGGTGGTCTTCCACTGTGCGACGAACTGGGGCTGCGACCGCTTGCCGATCACGGTGGTCAGCCAGATCGACACCGGCACCGTGACCAGGGCGATCAGGGCCAGCAGGGGCGAGATCCAGAACATCATCCCGAGTACGCCGATGATCGTCAGCAGTGCCGTGACGAGCTGGGCGAACGTCTGCTGGAGGGTCTGCGCGATGTTGTCGGTGTCGTTGGTGGCGCGGCTCAGCACCTCACCGCGCGGCTGCTTGTCGAAATAGGACAGCGGCAGCCGGGCCAGTTTCTCCTCCACGTCCTGCCGCAGCTGGTAGACGGCGGCCTGGACGGCCCGGGTGGTGAGCCGGCCCTGGAGGACGCCGAAGACCCAGGCGAACACATAGATGAGCGCCACCCAGGCGAGGACCCGGATCAGCCGGTCGAAGTCGATGCCCTGCCCGGGGACCAGGTCGGCGACCCCGTTGAGCAGATCGGCCTGGGTGTCCTCGCCGCGCGCCCGCAGCCCTTCGACGGCCTGGTCCTGGGTGATCCCGGCGGGCAGCTTCCGGCCGATCACCCCGGCGAAGATCACGTCGGTGGCGTGGCCGAGAAGGTACGGCCCGAGCACCGACAGGAAGACGCCGAGGGCGCCGAAGGCCAGCGCCCCGCCCACGAGCAGCCGCTGTGGCTTGAGCAGTCTCAGCAGCCGCTTGGTGGACCCTTTGAAGTCCTCGAGTTTCTCCGGCGGCCCACCGGCCATCATCATGCGGGCGGCCGGCGGCCCGCCCGGGACCGGCCCACGGCGTTGGGGAGAAGTCATCGGGTGGTCGCCTCCTCCACCGTGAGCTGGGACAGGACGATCTCGCGGTACGTGGGGCTGGTGTCCATCAGTTCCTCGTGGGTGCCGGTGCCGACCACCCGGCCGTCGTCGAGCACGATGATCCGGTCGGCGTCGCGGATGGTGCTGACCCGCTGCGCCACGATCACCACGGTGGCGTCGGTGATGTGCTCGGTCAGCGCCGCCCGCAGAGCCGCGTCGGTGGTGTAGTCGAGTGCCGAGAAGGAGTCGTCGAACAGGTAGATCTCCGGCCGGTGCACCAGGGTGCGGGCGATCGCGAGCCGCTGCCGCTGACCGCCGGAGACGTTGGTGCCGCCCTGCGCGATCGGGGCCTCCAGCTGGCCCTCCATCGACTCGACGAACGAGCGGGCCTGGGCGATCTCCAGTGCCTCCCAGAGCTGTTCGTCGGTGGCGTCCGGGTTGCCGTAGCGCAGGTTGGACGCGATCGTGCCGGTGAACAGATACGGCCGCTGCGGGACCAGGCCGATCACCGACGACAGCAGGGCCGGGTCGATCTCCCGGACGTCCACGCCGTCGACCAGGACCTGGCCCTCGGTGGCGTCGAAGAGCCGGGGGACGAGGTTGAGCAGGGTGGTCTTGCCGCTGCCGGTGCTGCCGATGATCGCGGTCACCTCGCCGGGGTGCGCGCTCAGGTGGACCCCGGAGAGGACGCCCGCCTCGGCGCCCGGATAGCGGAAGCCGACGTCCCGGAGTTCGAGTTCGCCGTGCCGCGACAGGGTGGTGACCGGCGCGGTGGGCGCCGCCACGCTGGACGCGGTGCTCAGCACCTCCTCGATCCGCTCGGCGCAGACCTCGGCGCGCGGCACCATCATGAACATGAAGGTGGCCATCATGATCGAGAAGAGGATCTGCATGAGGTAGCTGATGAACGCGGTGAGCTCGCCGACCTCCATGCCGCCCGAGTCGATCCGGTGGCCGCCGTACCACAGCACCGCGACGCTGGACAGGTTCACGATCAGCAGCACGGTCGGGAACATCAGCGCCATGATCCGGCCGACCCGCAGCGACACGTCGGTGAGGTCGGCGTTGGCGGCGCCGTAGCGCTTGCGCTCGTGGTCGTCGCGGACGAACGCGCGGATCACCCGGATGCCGGTGATCTGCTCGCGCATCACCTGGTTGACCCGGTCGAGACGCTCCTGCATGGACCGGAAGAGCGGCCGCATCCGCACGATGATCAGGCCGATCACGATGACCAGCAGCGGCACGATGGCCAGCAGCAGCGAGGAGAGCGGCACGTCCAGGCGCAGCGCCAGCACGATGCCGCCGACGCACATGATCGGCGCCGAGACCATCAGCGTGAAGGTGAGCAGGACCAGCATCTGGATCTGCTGGACGTCGTTGGTGATCCGGGTGATCAGCGAGGGCGCGCCGAACTGGCCCACCTCACGCGCGGAGAAGCTCTGCACCCGGCCGAAGATCGAGGCGCGCAGGTCACGGCCGACGGCCATCGCCGTCCGTGCGCCGAAATACACCGCCACGCCCTGGGCGGCGATCTGGAGCAGGGTGATGCCGAGCATCCCGGCGCCGACCCGCATGACGTAGCCGGTGTCGCCCTTGACCACGCCGTTGTCGATGATGTCGGCGTTGAGCGCGGGCAGGTAGAGCGTCGCGATCGTCTGGAGGAACTGGAAGAGCACCACCAGGGTGATGTCCTTCCGGTACGGACGTAAATGGACTCTGAGTATCTTGATCAGCACTTCTCGTGCTCCGTTTCCGCTGACTGAATGCCGTAGAGCAGAAGGGACGCCAGGTCGGCGCCACTGAATTCGCCGGGTTCGCCGAAGGGGCCGAAGGCGTTGGCCCCGCAGTGCAGCAGGAGCAGCCGGGCCGCCCGCTCGGGGGTGACCCGCAGCCGTGCCGCGTCGGGGGTGAAGAGGCCGACCACGGCGTCGTGCAGCCGCTGCCGGGACGCGGCCATCCGGGCCTGCGCCTCCGGGTCCGGCGCGGTCGTGAAGACGAGCTTCCGGGCCTCGTTCATCAACTGCGCGTTCTCGATGAACCGGCTGTGCACCAGCTCGGCGGCGGCGGCCACCCGGTCGTGCAGCGGAGCGGCCGGATCGATCGCGGCCAGCGCGTCGAGGGTCGGCTGGGGGTCCAGAGCCTTGACCACCGAGCAGACCACGAGCTGGCTCTTGCTCTCGAAGACGCCGAAGATGGTGCCCTCGGCCACCCCGGCGGCGTGGGCGATCTGCCGGGTGCTCACCTCCAGGCCGTGCTCGTGCAGCAGCGGGATGGTCGCCTCGATGAGGGCGGCCCGCCGTTCCTCCGGCGCCATGGCCGGGACGCGTCTTCGCCGGGAATCCATGGCGGCCACTCTAATGAGCGAGCGCTCACTCATCCAGTGATTTAACCCGCGTCGAACCGGACCCGGGAGCCTGGCGTATGAAGGGAACGTGAGCCCAACGAAGCCGTACCGCCGGATCATCCGGCACCTGACCACGGGATTCGCCGCCGTGCTGGTGTTCCTGGCGCTGATCGTGCCGGACCAGATCTTCCGGTTGCCGCCCGGAAACTCGGTCTTCACCGCGCTCCTGCGAGTTCCGGTCGAGGCGCCGATCGCCGGGGCGATCCTGCTCCTGCTTCCGCATCGGGGGCGCCTCGGCCGGTTCCGCCGTCCGCTCGCCGCCGGGCTCGGCGTCACCCTCGGGCTGCTGACCGTGGTCAAGATGATCGACATCGGCTTCTTCGCGGTGCTGGCGCGCCGCTTCGACCCGGCCCTCGACTGGATCCTGTTCGACGACGGCTACACCGTGCTGGCCGACTCGATCGGCCGGGGCGCCGCCATCGCCGTCGCGATCGGCCTGGTGCTCCTCGCCATCGGGCTGGTGGCCACCATGACCTGGGCGGTGCTGCGGCTGAGCGGCATCCTCCAGAACCACCGCGCCTGGGCCTGGCGGGGCCTGGGCGCGGTGGGCGCCGCCTGGATCGCCCTGACCGCGATGAGCTTCCAGCTGATCGGCGGCATCCCGGTCGCCTCGCACACCGCCGCCGACCTGGCCGCACACACCGCGCTCGCGCTGCCCAACGACCTGGCCGACCGGAAACGGTTCGCCGGGGAGGTGAAGGTGGACGCGTACCGGGACCGGCCGGCCGACAGCATGCTGACCGCCCTGCGCGACAAGGACGTGATCCTCTCGTTCGTGGAGAGCTACGGCCGCAACGCGCTGGAGGACCCCCGCTACAACACGGCCGTGCTGAACAGCCTCGCGGCCAACGGCCAGAAGCTGGCGGCGGCCGGGTTCGCCGCACGCAGCGGGTGGCTCTCCTCGTCCACCGCGGGCGGCGGCAGCTGGCTGGCGCACTCCACCTTCCAGTCCGGGCTGTGGATCGACAACGAGCGCCGGTACCGCAGCCTGGTCGCCACCGACCGGCTCACCCTCACCCGGGCCTTCCGCGACGCCGGGCACCGGACCGTCGGCATCGAGCCCGGGCACACCTTCGCCTGGCCGGAGGGCGACTTCTACGGCTACCAGCAGCTCTACGACTCACGGAACGTCGGCTACCGGGGTCCCTCGTTCAGCTGGTCCCGGATGCCCGACCAGTACGTGCTCTCCGCCTTCAACCGGCTGGAGTACTCCCGGATCGACCGGGGCCGGATGTTCGCCGAGATCACGCTGACCTCCAGCCACACCCCGTGGACGCCGGTGCCCAGCATGCTCGACTGGGACGCGGTCGGCGACGGCAGCGTCTACGGCCCGTCGGCGGCCGCCGCGCCCAGCCCGGAGAGCCTGTGGAAGGACGAGAGCCGGGTCCGTACCGAGTACGCCCGCTCGGTCGCCTACTCGATCGACACCCTGCTCGGCTTCCTCACCGAGTACGCCGGCGACGACACCGTCATGATCTTCCTGGGTGACCACCCGCCGGCCCCGGTCGTCGCCGGTACCAGCGGCAACCGCGACGTCCCGGTCACCATCGTCGCCAAGGACCCGAAGGTTCTCGACCGGATCGCCTCCTGGGGCTGGGAGGACGGCGTCAAACCCGGCCCGGCCGCACCCGTCTGGCGGATGGACACCTTCCGGGACCGTTTCCTGGCCGCCTACGGACCCGAGGGCGACCAGCACTGACCACTCCTCCCGCCCTGAACCGGCCGGTTCCCCGTCAGGGGAGCCGGCCGGTTCTCAGCCTGACCCGGTGACCCGTGCGGCGCCAGCCGCCCGGGTCGGACCGTGCGGCGCCAGCCGCCCGGTCAGGCTCAGCCGGGCACGATGTCGATGATCTGGCCGGCCGGCAGCCGGGGCGTCCTCGGCGGCGCCGAATGCGCCGGGTCCAGGGTGCCGAGCCGCATCGCGAGGTAGGGGAAGCCGGTGTCGCCGAGCATCCGGCGCAGCGTCCGCCGGGTGTGCGGGACCTCCACCGGGCCGCTCAACGGCAGCAGGTTGATCGCCTGCTCGGTCGCGGCCAGCCACAGGGCGCTCAGCGCCTCCCCGGCGCGCAGCCAGTCCGCCGGGCCGTCGCCGTCGCCGTACAGCACCGCGTAGGTCGCCGCCCGGTCGTGCCCGTCACCGGCCGCCAGCGTGCCCCTCGTCCCGAAGTCACGCTCGGCGACCGTGGTGAGCGGCACCTCCTCGGGCAGGGCCGAGGCCGGGATCCCGGTCCCCTCGGCGCGCTCGCCGCCCACCCAGGTCGCCGTCTCCGCCACCAGCCGGCCGTCGGCGGACTCCGCGCGGTGCGCCCGGTCCACCGCCACGGCCAGCGCGATCACCTGGTCGCGGCCGAGCACGTGCAGCCGGCTCCCGGCCTCCTCGGTGATCTTCACGAGGTGGCGCAGGGTGTCCTCGGGCACCCGCTCGTCGGTCACCGTGCGCCGGTCGGTACGCCGGACCCGCAGCATCTGGAAGTGCCGGGTGTCCTCCGGCCGCACCGGCACCTGCCGAACCGGCCGGACGACCGCCAACGGCTCGCCGGCCGGGTGCTCCACCTCGTGGCGGAAGCCCTCGGCGTCCAGCGCCACCCGGGCGTGATGCAGGGCGGTTCCGCAGCTCAGCAGCAGCATCCGGCCGGCCGGATCCTGCTCGTGCAACTGGCGCTCGGCCACCCCGTACAGTTCGAGGGCGCCGTCGCGGACCACCCAGCGCCAGGGCTGTGTGTTGTGGATCGACGGGGCGAACCGGGCGGCGTCCGCCGCCTGCACCAGCGCCCGCTTGACCTCGTCGGCGTGTCTCATACCTCTATCGTGCGTGCCCCGGTCGGCCCCCGGTACGGGCTTTGGGCCTACGCTGCCCCCGTGTTCTCCATCGAACTGGCCGAAGGCGCCGAGTTGCGCCCCCTCGAACCCTGGCAGGCCGCGGAGTTCCTCGCCCACATGGACCGGGCCCGGGCCACCGTCGACCCGTGGATCCCGTGGGCCAGCGTCAGCACCGACCTGGAGAGCGCGACCGCCACCCTCCAGCGCTACGCCGACAACACCGCCCGCGACACCCAGCGGCTGTACGGCATCTGGCTCGACGGGACACTGGTCGGCGGCACCATGTTCGTGGCCTTCGACGTCAGGAGCGGCAACTGCGAGGTCGGCTGCTGGCTGGAACCGGCCGCCACCGGGCGCGGGCTGATCACCCGGGCGGTCCGGGTGCTGATCGACTGGGCCGTCAAGACCCGCGGCATGCACCGGGTCGAGTGGCACTGCAACCCCGCCAACACCAACAGCTCCAACGTGGCCCGCCGTCTCGGGATGACGCGGGAGGCGCTGCTGCGGGAGTCGTACCCCTGGCAGGGCGTCCGCAACGACACCGAGATCTGGGCGGTCCTCGCCAGCGAGTGGGAATAGGGTGAGCAGGATGTTCGCGGAACCGTCCCTCACCCATCGCCAGGAGGACGGCCTGGACGTGCCGCTGCTGCTCTGGCGCTTCCCGCGGCCGCTGCTCGCCGCCTCCAGCGCGGTCCTCGGCGGTGGCACCGGGCCGCGTGAGTGGCTGGTCAACGCGTCCGTCGCGATGTCGTACGCCCGGCCCGACCCGGACGTGCACCTGGCCGCTCTGGCCGCCGATCTCGGGCTCACCGGGCCCGGCATCGGCCTGCTCACCGGCGTCGACGTGGCCGACGTGGTGGCCGTCGACGACGACGGCGTGCAGGTCTACGCGACCGTCGGCCTGGGCGCCCCGATCCAGGCGGCCGACCCCGAGGCGGTCGGTTTCGGCCACCGGCCCGGCACGATCAACATCGTCGTCTGGGTGCCGCAGCGGCTCGCCGACGGCGCCCTGATCAACACGATCGCCACGGCCACCGAGGCGAAGGCGCAGGCGCTCGCCGAACTCGGGCTGGCCGCCACCGGCACGGCCACCGACGCGGTCTGTGTGCTCTGCCCGCTGGACGGGCCGCCGGCCGCCTACGGTGGCCCGCGTTCCCGGTGGGGCGCGCCGCTGGCCCGCGCCGTGCACCGCGCGGTCCTCGACGGTGGCGCCACCAATCTCGCCACCGGCCGCTCGTGGTCGGGCCGGGCCGCGTCACGGACGTAGGACGCCGCGGTCGATCAGGATCCGCCGGCCCTCCCCGTCCCGGAGGAACTCCACGAACGAGGCGGCCTCCGCGCCGGCGCCGGCCACGAGCACGACCCACAGCGGGCCGATCCGCTCCACCTCGCCGGTGACCGCCCGGGCCGGGGGCTCGTCGGTGACGATGAGCTCGGCCGGTTCGCCGACCAGCACCTCGATGCCCGGATGCTGGATCTCGAACCCCTCCTCGACCGGTGCGAAGTCCCCGGTGAGCGGCTCCGCCACGGCGATCCGGAGCTCGACCGGGCCGGCCTGCGGTTCGGGCCCGTCCGCCGGCCGGGATCCGGTGCCCGCGCAGCCGGTGGTCGCCAGCGCCGCGGCGATCAGTACGACGATCAGTCCTCGCATGCGGGTTCGACTGCCGGAACGGTGGGCAGGTTCCGTACACCGATCGCCGCTGGTCGACAAACTGGCACAAAATGTACGACCGTTCTGGCGTTGCACACGTCACACCCGCACCGGCATGCTGAGGAGCGTGCCGGAACGCATCGCCGAAGTGACCGCCCTGCTCGCCGAGGTGCTGGCGCCGCGTGCCCCGCTCACCGTGATCGTCGACGGCGGCGATCCCGGCGCCGCGGCCGCGTTCGCCGCCCGCCTGGCCGCCGCCTTCCCGTCCACCGCCCGCGCCTGGAACGTCGACGCCGTCCTCGGCCTGACCGGCCCCGGCGGCGGCATGTTCGACTCCGCGCTCAACGTCCTCGAACCGGCCACCGACCAGGTTCTGGTCTTCCTCCGCGGCGGTCCCCGCCACCGGTTCGCCGAGGGGGACGGCGAGCGTCGCGCCCAGGTGGTGATCGACCACCGTGACCCGGACTGGCCGGTGATCCGCCACCTGCACCCCGACCTGGCCGACCCGGACCGGTGGTACCTGTCGGAGAGCCAGGCCTTCTTCGCCGCCCGCGCCGCCGGCTGGGACGCCAAGTTCGGCGACGACATGCCCCGCTACGTCGAGGCCGTCCGCCTGGCCGGCGTCCGCCCCGGCCACGTCGTGCTGGACGTGGGCTGCGGCACCGGCCGGGCGTTGCCCGCGCTGTCCGCCGCCGCCGGCCCCACCGGCCGGGTGCTGGGCCTGGACTTCACCGCCGGCATGCTGTCCGCGGCTCACGAGGCCGGCCGCGACGACGGCGCCACGCTGGTCCTGGCCGACGCCCGCCGCCTGCCGATCGCCGGCGCCTCCACCGACGTGATCTTCGCGGCCGGTCTGGTCCACCATCTCCCGGACCCGCTGGCCGGCCTGGCCGAGCTGGCCCGCGTCACCCGCCCCGGCGGTGTCCTCGCGATCTTCCATCCCACCGGCCGCGCCCAGCTGGCCGCCCGCCACGGCCGCACCCTCCGCTCCGGCGAACCCATGAGCGAGGAGTGCCTCGGCCCCCTGCTCGCCGGCTCCGGCTGGCGCCTGCGCAGCTACGAGGACGTCCCGGACCGCTTCCTGGCCCTGGCCGACCGCCTCTGAGACCAACCCCTTTCCCGCCTGGTCAGGCCCGGGCCACCGATCTCAGCCCGGCGGGCGCGGCACAGGCTCGACCCGGCAGGGCCTCGCGGGGCTCGGCGGGACTGCCGGGATGCGGCGGGGCGGCGCAGCCCGTACCGGAAATGGGGTGAGGCGAAGCCTGGTGTTGGGTTAGCTTCGCGGGCATGTTGGCACTCGGTGAGAGGGAGATTCGCAGCTCCTTCGTGAATTGCAGCAAGGGCGAGGCGAGCCGGATCAAGATGCCGCCGGGGTTGTCCGACGACAGCATCCCCTGGACCGACCTGGACTTTCTCGGCTGGACCGACCCGGGGGCGCCGCAGCGTGCGCTGCTCGTGGTGCCGGGGGCGGACGGGCCGACCGGGATCGTGCTGCGCCGGCCGGAGGCGATGCGGGCCAGCGCGACGCGGTCGAGCATGTGCCGGGTCTGCCTGACCGATCACGCCGCGTCGGGGGTGTCGCTGTTCGTGGCGCCGCTGGCCGGTGCGGCGGGGCGCAACGGCAACAGCGTGGGGGAGTACCTCTGCTCGGATCTGGCCTGCTCGCTCTATCTGCGGGGCAAGCGGCAGCCGAGGATGCGGCTGGTCCGCCGGGAGGAGACGCTCACCCTGACCGAGCGGATCGACCGGGCGATGGCCAACCTGGCCGCGTTCACCACGCGGGTGGCCGCCGGCTGAGCGGCATGGAAGGCTGCAGAGGGCGGATGGTCGAAGTCGCTGAACACGAGAGCTGAGGACCACACATGGGCCAGGCCGCGATCCTCACGGTCGACGACGACCCGTCGGTGTCCCGCGCCATCGCGCGTGACCTGCGCCGCCGCTACGGCGACCGGTACCGGATCGTTCGCGCGTCGTCCGGCGCGGAGGCGCTCGAGGTGCTGCGTGAGCTGAAGCTGCGCGGCAGCCGGGTGGCGGTGATGCTGGCCGACTACCGGATGCCGCAGATGAACGGCATCGCGTTCCTCGAGGAGGCGATGGACCTCTTCCCGTTCGCCCGGCGGGCGCTGCTCACGGCGTACGCGGACACCGACGCCGCGATCCAGGCGATCAACGTGGTGGACGTCGACCACTACCTGCTCAAGCCGTGGGATCCGCCGGAGGAGAAGCTCTACCCGGTGCTGGACCAGCTGCTCGACGCCTGGCAGGCGGCCGGCGACCGGGAGCAGCCGGACATTCGGGTGGTCGGGCACCGGTGGAGTGAGCCGTCCTTCCGGATCCGTGACTTCCTGGCGCGCAACCTGGTTCCGTACCGGTATCTCGCCGCCGACGAGCCGGAGGGCCGCCGCCTGCTGGAGGCCGCGGATGCCGGGCCGGAGGCGGTGCCGCTGGTGGTGACCGCGGACGGGCGGGCGCTGTCCCGGCCGACCGTGCAGGAGGTGGCGCGGGCGGCCGGCCTGTCCACCGACCCGGGCCGCGACTTCTACGACCTGATCATCGTGGGCGGCGGGCCGGCCGGGCTCGGCGCCGCGGTGTACGGCGGGTCGGAGGGCCTCAAGACGCTGCTGATCGAGCGGCAGGCGGTCGGCGGCCAGGCCGGGCAGAGCTCCCGGATCGAGAACTACCTCGGCTTCCCGGACGGGATCTCCGGCGCCCAGCTCACCGAGCGGGCCCGCCGGCAGGCCGACAAGTTCGCGGCCGAGACGCTGACCACGCGGGAGGTGGTGGGGCTGCGGACGGACGGGTCCGCCCGCACCCTCACGTTCGCCGACGGTGGCGAGGTCTCCGCGCACGCCGTGCTGCTCGCCACCGGGGTCTCGTACCGTCCGCTGGTGGCCGACGGGATCGCCGGCCTGACCGGTTCGGGAGTGTTCTACGGGTCGGCGGCCACCGAGGGGCCGGCGTGCGCCGGCACCGACGTCTACATCGTCGGCGGCGCCAATTCGGCCGGTCAGGCCGCGTTGTTCTTCTCGAGGTACGCCCGCCGCGTCACTCTCCTGGTGCGCGGCGACTCGCTCGAGGCGTCCATGTCGTACTACCTGATCCAGCAGCTCGCCCAGGTCGGGAACATCGAGGTGCGGACCCGCTGCGAGGTGATCGGGGCGCAGGGCGAGGGCCACCTCCAGGCGATCACCATCTGCGACAGCAAGAACGGTACGAAGGCGACCGTCGAGTGCGGCTACCTGTTCGTGTTCATCGGCGCGGAACCCCGGACCGACTGGCTCGGCGACACGGTGCTGCGCGACGACAAGGGCTTCATCCGTACCGGGCCGGATCTGCTCGTCGACGGGGAACGGCCGCGGGGATGGGATCGCGACCGGGATCCGTTCTATCTGGAGAGCAGTGTCCCCGGCATCTTCGCCGCCGGCGACGTCCGGGGCGGCTCGGTGAAACGGGTGGCCTCGGCGGTCGGTGAGGGAGCGATGGCCGTCGCGCTGGTCCACCGCTACCTGGAGGCATAGGCATGTCCGACGTCGAGGAGATCCGGCTCGAACCCTGCGAGCCGGGGGTGCTCACCCCGGCCGAGCTGAGGACGCTGTTCCTGTTCGAGAAGCTGACCGACGAGCAGCTCGGCTGGCTGGCCACGCACGGGTGCACCATGCGGGTTCCGGCGGGCGGCCTGGTGATCCGCGAGGGCGACCCGGCCGAGGCGTTCGTCGTGCTGCTCAGCGGCACGATCGCGCTCACCCGGCGGGTCGGCGGGGACGAGGTCACCACGGTCCGGACCGAGCAGCGCGGCGTCTACATGGGTGCCACCCAGGCGTACCTGCGTGACGACGGCGTGCCCCGCAACTACATGGCGTCGATGCGGGCGCTCTCCGACAGCGAGTTCTTCATGGTGTCCGCGGCCGACTTCGGGTGGCTCATGCGGGAGTGGTTCCCGATGGCGATCCACCTGCTGGAGGGCCTGGCGCTGGGCATGCGCAGCTCGCAGGCCGCGATCGGGGAGCGGCAGCGGCTGGCCGCCCTCGGCGCGCTCTCGGCCGGCCTCATGCACGAGCTGAACAATCCGGCGGCGGCCGCCGCCCGGGCCACCAGCGCCCTGCGCCAGCGGGTCGCCGCCATGCGGATGAAACTCGGCAAGCTGGCGGCCGGCAAGGTGGCCCCGGACCGGCTCACCGCGCTCCTGGAGTTGCAGGAGGAGGTGATCGAGCGGGCCGCGAAGTCACCGGCGCTGACCGCGATGCAGACCGCCGACCTGGAGGACGCGCTCGGCGAGTGGATGGACGAGCGGAACATCACCGGCGGCTGGGACGTGGCCCCGGTCTTCGCGCAGGGCGGCATCGACACCGCGTGCCTCACCGAGCTGGAGTCCCGGCTCGCCTCGCCGGAGCTGCTCGACCAGGCGATCCACTGGATCGGGTACGCACTGGAGACCGAGCAGCTGATGAGCGACATCGAGGACGCCACCGGCCGGGTGTCGTCGCTGGTGCACTCGGCGAAGCAGTACTCGCACCTGGACCGGGCCGCGCACCAGTGGATCGACGTGCACGTCGGCCTGGAGAGCACGCTCGTGATGCTGGCCCACAAGATCGGCGACGGGGTCGAGGTGGTGAAGGAGTACGACCGGGAGCTGCCGCAGATCCCGGCTCATCCGGCCGAGCTGAACCAGGTGTGGACCAATTTGATCGACAACGCGGTCCAGGCCATGTCCGGGGTGGGCACGTTGACCATCCGGACGTACCGGGAGGACGACCGGCTCGTGGTGTCGATCGGGGACACCGGCCCGGGCGTGCCGCCGGAGATCCGGAAGCGGGTCTTCGAGCCGTTCTTCACCACCAAGCCGGTCGGCGAGGGCACCGGGCTGGGCCTGGACATCTCGTACCGGATCGTGGTCAACGGCCACGGCGGCGACATCGCGCTGGAGTCGCAGCCGGGTGACACCCGGTTCCTGGTCAGGCTGCCGTTCGCCGAGCCCGCGTCGTCCTGAGGCCGAGGCGCCAGGGGGCGGCCACCCCGTCCGCGGCCGCCCCCGGCTCCCCCTCAGGCGATCAGGCAGGAGATCGCCGGCCAGGTCCGGTTACCGTTGTGCATGACGGTGAAACCGAACGAGTTGCCGCTGCCGTTCGGCCGCGCCGTCAGCACCGTGTTGTTGTTGCTCAGGGTGGTCGCCGCGTTCCAGCTGTTCTGGAAGTACTGCGGCGACTGCGCGGTGACCGTGACGACCCAGTTGCCGCCGCCCGAGACGTTCACCGTGAGGTTGAAGCGGTCGGCCCACTGCTGTCCCGCGGTGTAGGTGGTCGAACACGAGCCGCCGCTCGACGGTGAGGTCGACGGGCTGGAACTCGGCGAGGCGCCGAGGTGGGGCGTCGTCCAGTCCCGCCACTCGGCCAGGTTTCCGGCGGCGCGGCTGGAGATCCGCATGACGCCCGCCTGGTTACCGGTGTTGAGCAGGAACCTCTGGATGTTCTGCCGGAGCGGCTCACGCCATTCGGCCCGGTTGGCGCAGTGGCTGCCGTCCTGGACGTCGGACCAGTAGGTGATGTTCCCGCCCGCCCCGAGCGCCTTGTAGACCTCCGCCCCGGCCAGCGCCGCGACGCTCGCCGAACGGGGCCCGAGGTTGGCGATGTGCGGGTTGTCCATGATGAACAGCCCGCGCGGCGCGATCATCGCCACCGTCTCGTGGGTGTCCACCGGCAGCCGGGTGGGGCTGCCGGTGAACGATCCGAACGCGTCGCCGAGCCAGGGCTGCTCGCCGTACGCGCTGCTCAGGCTCTGTGCGCCCTCGCCGGGGACGCCGCGCAGGATGGGCACGCCGGCGGTGCCCGACTCGATCGGCATGGTGAGGGCGATCCGCTGGTCGAAGGCGCCGGTCACGAACGTGCCCTTGCCGAACCGGGAACAGCCGGTGACCCCGGTGGCGTCGCCGCGCAGGATCGAGCCGCCGGACTGCTCCAGCACGTCGATGATCCGGCTGACGCCCCACGCCCAGGCCACCAGCAGGCCGGTGGTGCTGTTCGAGCCGTAGACGCTGTAGAAGGCGCCCTGCTTGTTCGCGCGGCCGGTGCCCTCCCGGCCCACCGCGTACGGGTCGTACTTGATCACCGCGGCGCCGGCGGCCTTGATGGTGGCGGTGTCCGCGCCGAACCCGCCGAGCACTACCACCGCGGGGAACGGCCCGGTGCCGCTGGGCAGCTCGACCCCGGCGGAGAAGGAGGCGCTGCGGCCGTTGTGGCTCACGTTCACCGTGACGGTCGACGCCGAGACGGTGCCGGTGACGCTCGACGGCTTGGCCGGTTTCTCACCGTAGACGAACTTCTCGGCCAGCTTCTTGATCTCGTTGCGCTGGCAGCGCCAGTCGGCCGGCGAGGTGATGCGGGTGCCGTTCAGCCGTTTGAACGGGTCCGGCAGGCGGGTCACGGTGGGCAGCGCCCCGGCGTCCGGCAGCGCCGGGGCGGGGCAGCTCACGCCCTCGTCCTCGACTCCGGCCGCGGCGGCGCGGGACTCGGTCGCCGCGGTCACGCCGACGGCCGCGGCGAGGGCCGCCAGCAGGGCGATGGCCGTTCTTCGGAGCAGCGGGGGCGGGGACGGGCGCACGGGTCCTCCTCGGAGAGCGGGGGATTCCGGCGCGGCCGTGGGGATGCGGACCGGCGCCGGGGCTGACACTCATCGATGGGCTGAGTATTTGACCCCGGTGCGCGACTGTCAACAACTATCGGATCTATAACGGTAGTAGATCGCCACTGAAAAGCAGCTCAGCGGCTATTCGGAAGTCATTTCGTTCGATTCGCTTCCACCGGTCTCCGAAAGTTTCGGATCGTCTTCGCCGCCCTGGGTGGGCTGCGTCGGCTGCGGCTGATCGGTCGGGGCCGTCGGCGTGGGCTCGGTCGTGGCCTCGGGCGTGGCCTCGCTCGACGGCGCGGGCGTGCCGTCGGTGGTGGCCGGCGCGGTCGGATCCGCCGACGGCGTCTCACCCGAGGGCTCCTCGCCGGAGTCCTCGCCCACCGACTGGAACAGGATGGTCGGGCCGCCGGTGTCCCGCCCGTTCGTCACATCCGCCGCCGACCGGCCGGCGAACAGTTCCGCGGTCGTCAGCGTGCCCATCCCGAGCGCGAAGAACGCCGCGGCCGCCAGGCCCACCCGCTTCCAGTGGACCCGCCGGGGCTCGTCGCCGGACGGCGGCTCCCCGGCGGCCTCGACCGGCGGCGTGCCGGCCGCCGCCGGTGCGACCGTGAACGCCGAGTGCAGCCGCCGGGTCCCCCGGTCGATGAACCGGTGATAGATCTCCGTGCCGATCGAGCTGATCAGGCTCGCCACCGCGGCGCCGATCAGGGTGCCGGCGACTCCCAGGAAGGAGCCGGCCACGGCGGCGGAGACGGCCGCGAGGGTGCCGGCGACGGTCTTCGGAATGTCGATACCGGACCAGAATCGGCCCTGTGCCTGCTGGGACATGTCCTCCAGATCCTCTGCGCTGGACTCGGCGGGTCAGCTCTTCGCCTTAACCCCTCGGTCCGCCGTCAAACCCCGCCGCTCCGCCAGCACCGTCCACAGCGGGGGAACCACGATGCCCTCCCGGCGCCGGGCCAGCCGCCGGGTCCGCAGAATCCCTGCCACGCCCACGGCCGCCACCAGGAACTGCACCGACATCGCGACCTTGAAATCGTCGATGTGATAGTCGTTACCGCCGCCGGTACGGGCGTCCAGGATCAGCCCGATCAGCTGGATGGTGATCAGCGAAGCCACGAAGCCGCCCACGTTCACCACCCCGGTCGCGGTGCCCAGCCGGCTCGGCGGGTTGAAGCTGCGCGCGAAGTCGAATCCGATCATCGAACCCGGCCCGCCCAGGCCCAGCGCCACCACGAGCAGCACCAGCACCGGCAGCGGGGCCCGCCCCGGCCACGCGATGACCAGCGCCCAGGCGCCCATGTTGGCGGCCACGATCCCGAGCACCAGCTGGGAGCGGCGCAGCGGGTGCCGCTGGGTCAGCAGGCCGAGCACCGGCCCGGCCGCCATGCCGGTCACCACGAAGACGGTCAGCAGCACGCCCGCGGTGGCCCGGCTCAGGCCCTCCCCGGCGATCAGGAACGGCACGCCCCACATCAGCGCGAACACCGTGCCGGTGAACTGGGTGGTGAAATGCGCCCACAGGCCCAGCCGGGTGCCCGGGTGCCGCCAGGAGCTGCCCAGATCGGTGCCGAGCCGCTGCCAGCTCATCGCGCCGCCGCTGTTGATCCGCCGCTCCGGGGTGTCCCGCAGCGCGATCAGCACCGCGACCGCCACGAACAGGCCGGCGCCGGCCGCGCCCAGGAAGCCGGTGGTCCAGCCCGCGCCGGCCAGCACGGCCGCCAGCGGCACGGCGGACAGCACCTGACCGATCTGGCCCATGATCCCGGTGAGCTGGGTGAGCACCGGCACCCGCCGGGCCGGGAACCAGTGCGGCACGAGGCGCAGCACGCTGATGAAGGTCATCGCGTCCCCGGCGCCGACCAGCACCCGGGCCGTGATCGCGCCGCTCAGCCCGTCGGTGAACGCCATCAGGGTCTGCCCGGCGGCCATCACGAGCGCGCCGGACAGCACCAGCCTCAGTGATCCGAAACGGTCCAGCAGGAGCCCGACCGGGATCTGCAACCCGGCGTAGACGAGCAGCTGGACGACGGCGAAGACGGCCAGCGCGCCCGCGCCGACGCCGAAGCGCTCCTGCGCGTCGAGCCCGGCCACCCCGATCGAGCTGCGGTGCAGGACGGCGACGACGTACGCGGCCAGCCCGGCGGCCCACACCGCCCAGGGACGCAGGTGCATGGGCGGCCTTCCGCTGGTCGGGTAACGTGCCCTGCCAGCCTTCTCCCTTACCGGCGTCCCCGGCAACGTGATCCCTAGCTCAGGTGGGACTCCAGCCAGTCCAGGGTGACCCGCAGAAACTCGGCCCGGGCGGAGCGGTGCAGCAGTTCGTGGCCCTCGCCGGGGAAGAGCAGATAGCGGTGCGGGTGCCCGCGCTCGGTGAGCGACGCCACCACCCGCTCGGCCTCGATCACCGGCACGTTGCTGTCGTTCTCGCCGTGCACGATCAGCAGCGGGGCGCGCAGCCGGTCCAGCCGGTGCAGCGGGGACAGGTCACGCAGCAGGGCGGCGTCGTGCACCGGATGGCCGTACTTGCTCACCGCGGCCGCCGCGATCCACGGCTCGGTGTGCCGGTAGAAGCTATCGAAATCAGACATCCCGCAGATGTCGACGCCGACCGTGAACAGCTCCGGGAAAGCGGTCAGCGCGGCCAGCGTCAGGTAGCCGCCGTAGGAACGGCCCATGATCCCGACCCGCCCGGCGATCCCGGACTCCCGCAGGAACGTCACGCACGACCGGACGTCCTCGATCGCGTCGTAGCGGCGGGCGCCGTTGTCCGCCTCGACGAACGCGCGCCCGAACCCGGACGAGCCGCGCACGTTCGGGGCGAACACCGCGATGCCCCGCGCCACCAGCGACTGGAACAGCGGGCCGTGCCCGGGACGCTCCTGCGCCTCCGGGCCACCGTGGAACCACAGCACGGTCGGGTGCGGGCCGGGCGTACCGGGACGGAAGAGCCACCCGGTGAGGGTGAGCCCGTCGTGCGCGGTGACCGTCTCGAGCGTCGGGTGGACCGCCTCCGGCGAGGCCGGCGCCGCCGAGACCGCACGCAGCTCGCCGGTCTCCCGGGTCCACACCCAGACGCCGTGCGGCTGACCGGGGCCCTCCGCCGTGAAGGCCAGCGTGGACGCGTCGAAGCTCCACGCCGGGCCGCTGACCACCGGGCCGGGCAGCGGCGACACCGGCTTCGGGACGCGATCGCCGTCGTGGTCCAGGTCGATCAGCGCGGCCTCCGACTCGCCGCCCCGGACGTTGACCAACACCACGGCGGTACGCCCGTCGGCGGTGACCGTGAAGTCCTCCACCTCGCCACCCGAGGCCAGGACCTCCACGGCGTCACCGGCGACGCGGATCAGCGCCGGGAACTCGCCGTCCTGGCTGAGCGCGTAGACGCACCCGCCGCCCGGGCTGAACACCGCCTTCTCGCCGCGGGTGACCGGCTTCTCGGCGCCGGTGGACAGCTCACGCAGCATGATTTCGCGGGCGCCGCGCGGACCGTACCGCAGAAGCGCGAAGCGCCCGGCCGGGTCCACGTCCAGAAGCGAGAGCAGGTCGCCGCGCGCGACCACCGTCCTGGTCTCCGCGGTGACGTCGACGAGGACGGCGCTGGTCAGGTTCTCGGTGAGGGCCAGCACCGGGCGGCCCGGCAGCCAGCGCATGTCGTCCGCGGTGTCGTCGCCGAAACCGGCGACCTGATGCAGGTCGGAGCCGTCCGGCCGGACCAGCCACACCTCCTGCCGGGGCGCGCCGCCCGGGGCGGTCTGGCAGGCCAGCCAGCCGCCGCCGGACGACCAGGCGACCGCCGACACCGGCTCCGGGCCGGTGTCGACCCGGAAGGCCAGATCGCTGCCGACCGGCTGCACCCAGACCGCCGGCGCGCCGCCCCGGTCGGAGACGTACGCCAGGTGCCGCCCGTCCGGTGACAGGGTGGGCGACCAGTTCCCGGCGATCTCCGGCTCGACGCGGTTCCAGCCCGCGGGCAGCACGGTCACGTCGACACGGTGGAGCTGACCCTCCATCCGGATCCCCCTGTTCCTAATCGAGCACTGTCTGGAGCCACATCTCCAGCAGCGCGAGCTGCCACAACTGATTCGCCCCGAGCGTGGTGCGCGGGGTGTTCGGGTCGGCGAGCAGCGCCGACACGTACTCCGGCCGGAACAGCGCCCGCTTCCGGGCGGCCGGCGCGTGCAGCGCGTCCTGGACCATGTCGAGCACCGGACCCTCCAGGTGCCGGATGCCGGGCACCGGGAAGTAGCCCTTCGGCCGGTCGATGACCGCGTCGGGCACCAGCCCGCGCGCCGCCTCCTTGAGCACTCCCTTGCCGCCGTGGGCCAGTTTCAGCTCGGGCGGGCAGGCCGCCGCGAGCTCGACCAGTTCGTGATCCAGGAACGGTACGCGTGCCTCCAGCCCCCACGCCATAGTCATGTTGTCGACCCGTTTGACCGGATCGTCGACCAGCATCACCTGCGAGTCGAGCCGGAGCGCCGCGTCGACCGCGGTGGTCGCCCCGGGCCGGCCGAAGCTCTCCGCCACGAACTCCCGGGCCAGGTCGTCGTCGAGCATCCACTCCGGGTTCAGCTGCCGGGCCAGCACGGCGTGCGGGCGGTCGAAGAACTCCTTCGCGTACGCCTCGACGGCCTGTTCCCGGGGCACGCCGGCGAGGGGCGGGTACCAGCTGTAGCCGGCGAAGATCTCGTCGGCCCCTTGCCCAGATTGCACCACCTTGACATGCTTTGCAACGTCTTCACTGAGCAGGTTGAAGGCGATGCAGTCGTGGCTCACCATCGGCTCGCTCATCGCGCCGACGGTTCGCTCGACGGCCGGCAGGAACCGCTCATGACCGATCCTGATCTGGTGGTGCGTGGTCTGGAAGTGCTTGGCCACGATGTCCGAGTACTCGAACTCGTCCCCGCTCTCCCCGCCCGCGGCCTCGAACCCGATGCTGAACGTGGTCAGCCCCGCCTGTCCCCGCTCGGCCAGCAGCGCCACGATGAGGCTGGAGTCGATGCCGCCGGAGAGCAGCACCCCGACCGGCACGTCGGCGACCATCCGCCGTTCCACCGCCTGCCGCAGCTTCTCCCGGACCGCCTGAGCCCAGTCGGCCTTCTCCAGCGTGCGCTCGAAGGACGCCTCCCAATACACCCGCTCGGTCGACGTGCCGTCCGCCCGGATCACCCGGATCGTGGCCGGCGGCAGCTTGCGGACCCCGGCCAGGATCGTGCGCGGCGCCGGCACCACCGAGTGGAACGTCATGTAGTGCTGCAACGCCACCCGGTCGAGGGTGGTGTCCACACCGCCCGCGGCGAGCAGCGCGGGCAGCGTGGAGGCGAACCGCAGCCGCCCCGGCGACTCGGCCAGATAGAGCGGTTTGATCCCGAGCCGGTCGCGGGCCAGCGTCACGGTCCCGCTGTCGTGCTCCACCACGGCGAAGGCGAACATCCCGAGGAAACGGGTGACGCAGTCGGCGCCCCACCGGTGGTACGCCTTGAGAATCACCTCGGTGTCCGAACCGGAGAAGAACGTGTAGCCGTCCTTCTCCAGTTCCAGGCGCAACTGCCGGTAGTTGTAGACACAGCCGTTGAAGACCACGGTCAGGCCCAGCCGGTCATCGGTCATCGGCTGGGCGCCGGCCTCCGACAGGTCGATGATCTTCAGTCGCCGGTGGCCGAGAGCGATCCGTCCGTGCGTCCACAGTCCGTGGCCGTCCGGGCCGCGGGACTCCAGGCAGGGCAGCATCCGCCGGACCGCTTCGGTGTCCGCGGGCCGGTCGCCGTAACGGATCTCGCCGGCGATTCCACACATGAAATACCTCCCGATGTCAGCCGAGCAACCAGGTGTCCTTCGATCCGCCGCCCCGCGAGGAGTTGACGATCATGCTGCCGGCGGGCGCCACCCGGGTCAGGGCGGCCGGGGCCACCACCGACTCGGCGCCGGTGAAGACGAACGCCCGCAGATCGACGTGCCGTGGGGCGAGCCGGTGCCCGTCGAAGACCGGATGGGTGGAGAGCTCGACCAGCTCCTGCGCCACCCAGCGGTGCGGCGTCGCCCTGATCTGCCGCCGCAGCGCCTCCAGGTCGGCGGGGCTCGCGTGCGGGCCGATCACGATCCGGTCGCCGCCGTAGCCGTCGACCGGCTTGCAGACCAGCTCGCCGAGACGGCTCAGCACCTCGGCACGCTGCTCCGGGATCCCGCACAGATAGGTGGGCACGTCCGCGAGCAGCGGCTTCTGGCCCAGGTAGTACTCGATGAGGCGGGGCACGAAGGCGTACACCGCCTTGTCGTCGGCCACCCCGTTGCCGAGCGCGTTGGCCAGCACGACGGTGTCCGCGTGCAACGCGGACACCAGGCTGGGGCCGAGCGGCATGCCGTCCGCGCCCGGCGAGTGCACCAGGCTGTCCTCACCCATGCGCAGGTAGATGACGTCGACCGGGTGCCGGTGGCCGTCCCGCAGCCGCCACACCCGGCCCTCGTCGACGAACAGCTCGGTGCTGCGGACCACCGGCACCCCCATGGCCTCGGCCAGCATCCGGTGCTCGAACCAGGCCGAGTCGTCCGGGCCCTGGCTGAGCACCACGAGCGCCGGATCGTCGCCGGCGGCCGGGCCGGCCGCCTCCAGCAGGGCCCGCTTCAACAGGCGCGGGGTCTCCTCCACCGAGACCAGCGCGGCCGGGCGGGGCAACTCGGGCAGCACGCTCCAGGTGAGACGGCGGTTCTGCATGGCGTACGCGATCCCGGACGGCACCCGCAGGTTGTCCTCCAGCACGCACCACCTCCCGGCCCCGTCCCGGACCAGGTCGACCCCGGCCACCTGGGCGCGGACCGCGGGCCGGCTGATCAGGGCGCCGCTGGCCCGCAGCTCCGGCGACCCGTCGATCACCCACCCGGGCACGATGCCGTCGGCCACCACCTGACGGTCGCCGTAGACGTCGTTGAGGAACGCGTCGAGCGCCCGGACCCGCTGCACCAGACCCTCGGTGAGGTGCCGCCAGTCGTCGGCCGGCACGATCCGGGGCACCAGGTCGAACGGGAACAGCCGGGTGGCCGCCTCGCCGGCCACACTGAACGTGATGCCGCGGGCCCGCTGCTCGTCGTCGCGGTGGTCCTCGCGCTGCCGCAGGCCGGTGGAGCCGAGCGAGGTGAGCACCGGCAGGATCCCGGCGTAGGCGGGGGAGACCCGCCCGCCCGGGAAGGCCTCGTCGCCGTCGGCCACGTAGGCCTCGATCAGCGCCGGCGCCGGGGCGCCCGCCGGGCCCGCCTCCGTCACCCCGCCGCGGGTCTCGGCCACCAGCGCGTCGACCACGTCGGAGAGCCGGCCGCGCCGGGACAGGGCGCGCCGTTGCCGGGCGGCCGAACTGCCCCGGCTCAGCGCCCGCAGGGTGAGGTCGAAGACCTGGTCCCAGTCGCCCAGCTCCTCCAGCTGCGGGCGCAGCTCGCCGACCAGGCGCTCGACCGCGACGGCGGCCGGCACCGGGACCGGCGAGCGGGGCAGGTCCAGCAGGTCGCCCTCCAGGCCGGACCGGGCGGCCCGCCACATCGCCGCCCGGTGCAGCGGCGGCCGCGGGTCCCGGAGCGGGAGACCGGCCCGGTGGTCCTCCCGGGCGCGCAGCACCAGGGCCCGGAACAGGCCGGCCAGCAGCACCACGGTCTCGGTGTCCGGGCTGGCGTCGGTGACCCGCAGCTCCACGGTGGGTACGTGCGCGGACGGCCGGACGTCGAAGTAGACCATCTTCGGGTCGCTGATCGTCCCGGACGCGATCAGGTCGCTGACCAGGGCCTCGTGCTCCTCCGCCGAGTGCAGCCGGCCACTGTCGCCGGCGGTCGGCCAGCGCATCCACACCAGGGAGCGGACGCTGGCGTACCCGGAGTCCTCGCCCATCCAGTAGGGCGAGCTGGCGGAGAGCCCGAGCAGCACCGGCAGCACCGGCGTCACGCGCTGGGCGACCGCCACCGCCTCGTCGGGGTCGGGCACCCCGACGTGCACCTGGGCGCCGCAGATCAGCTGCTCACGCACGAGCATCTGGTACTCGTGCAGCATCCGCCGATAGCGGGAGGTCGGCGTGACCGGCAGCGCGTCCAGGTCGACCAGCGGCACGGTGCCGGCCGCGACCAGCCCGAGGCCGAGCGACTCGGCCACCCCGATCGCCTCCCGCCGCCGCGCGACGATCCCGGCCCGCAGATCGTCCAGGGTGGCGCTGACCGGGGTGTTGGTCTCCACCACCGACCGGTGCAGCTCGGCCGAGAAGTGGGCCGCGTCCAGCCGGTCCAGGATCTCCGGCGCCCGCGGGACCAGCTCACGGGTGCCGAGGTCGACGACGTGGAGTTCCTCCTCCACGCCGAGGGTGAGTGCGGCCCGTTCGGGGACGCGCGGATCCGACGCCTGTAGTGACTCCGTCATCGAGACCGCCTCTGCATAGGTTCAGCCCGGTTTCGCCGGAGCCTTTCCATAGGATGTAGCGAATCTGTGACGTGCCCGTTTCACGCTGCGGTCAAGCATGACGATCGCGACACTCCAGCCCGGGCCGGAGGTCCTTTGCAGCTCACCGGTAGTGTCGCCCGGTGACGCCCGACACCCGCGGAGGTCCTTCATGAGCAGCGTCGTCGTAATCACCGGATCGGCCGGTCTGATCGGTTCGGAGGCGGTCCGGCACTTCGCCGCACTCGGCATGGACGTGGTCGGGGTCGACAACGACATGCGCGGCTACTTCTTCGGCGCCGACGGCTCCACCCAGTGGAACCTTCAGCGCCTGGTCAAGGAGGTCGGCGACCGGTACACCCACCACAGCGTCGACATCCGGGACCGGGACGGGCTGGACCGGCTCTTCGCCGACCTGGGATCGAACATCGGGCTGGTCATCCACGCGGCCGCGCAGCCGAGCCACGACTGGGCGGCCCGCGAGCCGTTCACCGACTTCGACGTGAACGCGGTCGGCACGATCAACATGCTCGAGGCGACCCGGCGGCACGCGATCGACGCGCCGTTCATCTTCACGTCGACCAACAAGGTGTACGGCGACACGCCCAACTCGCTGCCGCTGGTGGAGCTGGAGACGCGGTACGAGCTGCCCGAGGACCACCGGTGGTACGGCGGCATCGACGAGACCATGACGATCGACAACAGCATGCACTCGGTCTTCGGCGCCTCGAAGGTGGCGGCCGACATCATGGTCCAGGAGTACGGCCGCTACTTCGACATGCCGACCGCGGTCTTCCGGGGTGGCACGCTGACCGGCCCCGGCCACTCGGCGGCCGAGCTGCACGGCTTCCTGGCGTACGTGATGCGCTGCGTGATGGAGCAGCGGACGTACAAGATCTTCGGCTACAAGGGCAAGATGGTCCGTGACGCCATCCACTCGCACGACCTGATCACCGCGTTCGAGGCGTTCCACCGGGCGCCGCGGGTCGCCGAGATCTACAACATGGGCGGCGGCCGGTTCTCCAACTGCTCGCACATCGAGGCCTTCAAGATCGCCTCGGAGATCACCGGTCTGGAAGCCCGTACCGAGTACGTGGACCAGGCCCGCCAGGGTGACCACCAGTGGTGGATCAGCGGCACCGGCCGGTTCGAGGAGCACTACCCGGACTGGAAGCTGACCTACGACGTCCCGGCCATCCTGCGGGAGATCTACGAGGCCAACAACGAGGTCTGGAAGGCCTGATCGCATAGTTATGCGCCCGAGTGCCGCCCGGTGATCCACTGGGCGGCACTTTTCTGTGTACTTACTGTAAGGGCCGTTTAGTTAATCACCCGTTAACCGACCTTCGGTACATTACCGAAATGTCCGACTTGACGCAGATCCTGCGCCGGGACTTGCCGGCGTCCATCGTCGTATTCCTGATCGCCATTCCGTTGTCCCTCGGCATCGCCGCGGCATCCGGAGCCCCGCTGCTCTCCGGATTGGTGGCCGCCGTCATCGGCGGCATCGTCGCGGGCGCCCTGGGCGGAGCCCCGTTACAGGTCAGCGGCCCGGCCGCCGGCCTCACCGTGATAGTCGCCGGCGCCGTCGCCGACTTCGGATTCGCCGGCACGGCCGCCATCGTCGCGGTCGCCGGCCTCGTTCAGATCCTCCTCGGCGCGTCCCGGCTGGGCCGCGCCGCCCTGGCCCTGTCACCCGCCGTCGTACACGGCATGCTCGCCGGCATCGGCCTCGTCATCGCGCTCAGCCAGGTGCACGTCATGCTCGGCGGCACCCCGCAGAGCTCCGCCTGGAGCAACCTGCGCGACCTGCCCGGCCAGATCGCCGCCCACCACGGCGCGGCCGCCGTGCTCGGCATCCTCACCGTCGCCGTCCTGGTGTTCTGGCCCCGCCTGGTCCGCAGCTCGATGCTCCCGGCCGCCCTGGTCGCGGTGGTGTCGATGACCGCGCTCGCCGCCGCCACCGGCGCCGACGTGGCCCGGGTCCGCCTGCCCGACGAACCGCTCGCCGGGCTGATCACACCCAGCTGGCCGGACGCCCCGGCCCGCGAGATCGTCGTGGCCGTCCTGACGATCGCCCTGGTCGCCAGCGTCGAGTCGCTGCTCTCCGCGGTCGCCGTCGACCGGCTGCACGACGGCCCGCGCGCCAACCTCAACCGGGAACTGGTCGCCCAGGGCGCCGCCAACACGGCATCCGGCCTGCTCGGCGGGCTCCCGGTGACCGGCGTGATCGTGCGCAGCTCCACCAACGTGGCGGCCGGCGCGCGTACCCGGGCCTCGGCGATCCTGCACGGCGTCTGGGTCGCGGCGTTCGTGCTGCTCTGCGCCGGCCTGCTGGAGACCATCCCGATGGCGGTGCTGGCCGCCGTCCTGATCGTGGTCGGCCTCCGGCTGGTCAGCCTGGCCCAGATGCGCACCTACGCCCGGCACCGGGAACTGCCCACCTACCTGGTCACTGGTCTCGGCGTGGTCGCCACCGACCTGCTCACCGGCGTCGCCCTCGGCATGATCACCGCGGCGCTGCTGATCCTCTGGCGGCTCACCCGCTCGGAGATCCGCCGGGTCGAACGCGCCCCCGGCGACTGGCTGGTCACCATCAACGGCACCCTGTCCTTCGTCGAGTCCGCCCGCCTCACCCGGGAACTGGGCGGCGTACCGGGCGGCAGCGACGTCGACCTCGAACTGCACCTCGACTACCTGGACCACGGCGCCTACGAGACGATCCGCGACTGGTGCTCGGCACACGAACGGACCGGCGGCACGGTACGCATCCGCGAGGTGCACGACTCCTGGTTCTCCCAGGCCACCTCGGGCCGGCTGGGCAGCGGCAAACGCACCCCCCGGCTGCTCGGCTCCTGGTCCCGCTGGCAGGACATGGACCAGCAGCGCCGCGGCGCCATGGCGGCCGGCATCGCCGAGTTCGAGCGCACCGTGGCCCCGCTGGTCCGGCCGCACCTGGCCGACCTGGCCCGCGACGGTCAGCGGCCGCAGCAGCTCTTCATCACCTGCGCCGACTCCCGGCTGGTCCCCAACCTGATCACCGCGAGCGGCCCGGGCGACCTGTTCTGCGTCCGCAACGTCGGCAACATCGTGCCCCCGCACGGCGCCGGCGACGTCTCGGCCGGCGCGGCCGTCGAATACGCCGTCGACGTCCTCGGCGTCAGCGCCATCACGGTCTGCGGCCACTCCGGGTGCGGAGCCGTCCGCGCCCTGATGAGCGGCGCGGCGCCGCCCGGGTCCGCTCTCGGCGACTGGCTCGCGCTCTCCGGGGTGGACTTCGGCGACAGTGGCGACGAGGAACGCTGCTGCACCGACAACGTCGTCCGGCAACTCGCCAACCTGCGCACCTATCCGGCGGTCCGGGCCGCCGAGACAGCCGGCCGGCTGCGCCTCGCCGGCATGTACTTCGACCTCGCCGAAGCCCGGATGTACGAGGTCGATCCGGTCCTCGGCGACGCCCGCCCCATCTCATCGATCCCGGCCGCCTGAAACCACAACCCGTTTCCGGTACGCGGTGGAACGTCCCCGACGAATCGTGGCCGTTCCGCCCTGCCACGCGGGCCCGCTGCGGCCTCACGGCCGTAGCGCGCCCGCCGGGCCGAGGCGGCCCCTCACGGCCGTAGCGCGCCCGCCGGGCCGAGGCGGCCCCTCACGGCCGTAGCGCGCCCGCCGGGCCGAGGCGGCCCCTCACGGCCGCAGCGCGCCCGCCGCGCTTCCGCTGCGATCTTGGACGTTTTCCCACCGCTGGGGGTGGTCAATCGTTCAAGATCGCGCCGGGGGAGTCGCGGCTAGCTGAACAAGAGCGACCACATTGCGAGTGAACCAGCGGGGGTTTCACCCAGCGGGTGCCTCGGTCAGCGGGGGCCTCGGTCAGTGGGGGTTTCGGTCAGCGGGTGCCTCGGTCAGCGGGGCATGAAGACCAGGCGGTCTCGGAACTGGGCCAGCTTTTCCGGAGTGAGGCCGTCGCAGTAGATCAGCAGCTCGTCCGGGCTGGTGAAACCGTTGTGCAGGTCGCGGGCCTCGACGATGCGGTCGGCGAGGGGGCGCTCGATGCGCAGGGCGCGGGCCAGCCACTCGGCGGGGACGTGGTTGACGTCGACGAGGCCGCCGTCGTCGTACTCCCGGCCCGGCAGGTCGGGACGGCCGATCATCAGCTCGGACGCGATCGACGGCTGCTCGGTCTGGACCCGGCGGGCCTCCTCCCGGCGGGCGGCCCGCCACTGTGCGCGGGCCAGCGCCGGATCGACGGCCGGCGCGGGGTTCCAGTCCGGGCGCGGCGGCGGGTAGTGGGTCAGGCGCGGGCGGGGCCTGGCTCGTCCGTACGCGGGAGGTTGGGTCCGGGGTTGGGGGTTTCGCTGGAAGAACTCGGCCCGGACCCGCTGCTGGAGGAAGCCGACGTGGAACGTCCCGACCACCCACAGGACGAGGGAGACCATGCTGAGCAGGACGGCCACCGTCGACTCCGAGCCGTCACCCGTCACCGCCGAGCCCGCGCAGTTGGCGAAGAATGCTACGAAGTAGACGCCGGAGAGGATCAGGTGTGTCCGCGAGCGGAGCTTGATCGCACCGGCCAGCACCATCGGGGCGGTGCCCAGCCCGCAGGTCAGCAACGGGACGAGGAACCACCAGAAGGTGACCGGTGGTTCCGGTGGTCGCTGCCATCCGGCACGGGCTCGCGGATCGGGCTGCATGCCCCGACGTTAGGACCGGACATCAAGTGACCGCCAGGGTCAGCGCCGCGACCGGGGTGAGTGGCCGCCGGTCAGCGTCGTGACCAGGGCGAGAGGCCGCCGGTCAGCGGCGGGAGCAGGGCGCGTTGCCGGAGGAAGTGGTCGAGGACCGCGTCGGAGGCCGGGAACTCCGGGCGGGGCAGGTCGACGGGGGCCGAGACGTCCAGCGTCAGGCGGTAACGGTCCGGATGGGTGGCGACCGAACGGACCAGCGACCAGTTCCACGTCTTGCGGCTCTCCGCCGTGCGGACCTCGAAGCCGTCGTCGGTGACGGTCCAGGTCTCCGGAAGTGGCAGCCGCCCCGGCCGGACCTGGTGCGGGCGGGTGCGGATCTCGATGCCGATCGCGCTCAGGCTGGTGACCGCCAGGACGGCGGCGGCCACGGTGACCGGGCCCGGAGCGCCCAGCCACAGGCCGAGCCCTGTTCCGGCGGCACCGGCCACGACGAGCGGCGCGGCGAGCGGGATGGACCGCAGCGGGCCCCGGCGCAGTGCGGGCAACGGCTCGTTCCGCACGATCTCGAGGTGCATGATCAGGCCGCCGACGGTTCGGTGGACGGGCCGGCGGTGGGTTCCGGGCGGTCGGGGCCGATGCTGGATTCCGGACGGTCGACCACCGCGCAGAGGAAGGTCCGCAGCTCGGCGTCCTGCTCCGGGGTGAGCGGCGCCCGTGGGATGTCGATGATCCCGCCGGTCGCGGTGCGCAGCAGATAGGCGTCGTCCAGCACCCACATCGCGGTGAACACCGACCAGTCGTACTCGATGGACGACTCGGTCTTGGACACGACGAGCCGCTCGCCGGTGAGTGCCCAGACGCGCGGGACCAGCGCGGATTCCGGTGCCTCCGGGGGCCGGCGGGCAGCCCGCGCGGACAGCCACAGTGCGGACCCGATCGCCGCGATCGCCGCGAGAAGCAGCAGGCCGCCGGTCATCAGGGCCTTCGGGCTGAGCTCCCCGCCCAGCACGATGAACACGGCCAGGAATCCGATCGGGGCGACCGAGGCGAACAGGGGCTTCGCGGCCCGCGAGGTCCGGGCCGGGAACTTGTTCCGGTAGTACTCGGGGGAGCGGGCGTAGGTGAACTCGATGTGCACCGATGGATCCTACGAACGTGCCCGCGTCCCGGTGGGACGCGGGCACGTTCCTCCCCGTGCCGCTCAGTTACGCGTGATGGTGAAGGTGGTCGTCGGGTTCTCGATGTCGCGGTAGTTGTCGCTCAACTGCAGGTTGGTGAAGGTGGCCGAGCCGACCGCCGGCCCCTGGCCCGCCTCCGGCATCGGGTTGGCCCAGATGCCGTAGCCGGACTTGGCGTCGAACTGGTCGCCGCTCTTCCTCGCGCCGGTGATCGACACGTTCGTGAAGACCGTGTCCTTGATCGGGTTCTGCGGTTGGCCGCCCACGTAGTTGGTCTGGAACATGATCCCGGAGTAGGTGGGGTCGACGATGTCGACGTTGTTCACCCGGATGCCCTGGAACACCTTGGACGCCGAGAACACCCAGATCGCCGGGAACACCTGGTTGCCCCAGAAGTGGCCGCCGGCCCGGACGATCGAGATGTTCTCGAACACGGTCGGCGGGCTGGCGCCGAAACCGTTCATCGGGTAGCCGAAGTCCAGCGAGCTGATCGTGATGCCCGAGTAGACCAGAGTGTCCGCGATGTAGATGTTCTTGAACGTGTTGGCGTACCCGCCGTAGACCGCGATGCCCGCGGCCCGCCAGGTCAGTGTGGTGGACAGGTTCGAGTAGACGTTGTTGATCTCGTCGGAGCCGCCGGCGTCGATGGCGGAGAACAGCGCGAAGCTGTCGTCACCGGTGGCCCGGGCGTCGTTGTTGTCGACCAGGTTGTCGGTGCTGCCGTTGGTCATGTTGACGCCGTCGGCGAACATGTTCCGGATCCGCGAGTTGGTGATCTTCATCCGGTCGGTGTTCGCGCCCCAGTAGAGGCACACCGTGTGCTCGGCCCAGATGTTGTCGATCGTGATGTCGGCGACGTTGGCCAGGTCGAACACCTTGCCGGGGCCGTCGATGCGGATCGTGTAGTTGCCGAAGAACGCGAAGTTCGCGAACGTCGAGCCGTTGGCGGTGGCGTCGGCCCGGAAGCCGGCGTCCGTCTCGGACTGGGTGGACGGGGTGTGGAAGCGGGTGTACCAGGGGCCCGCGCCGATCACGTTGAGCTTGCGCCCGTACACCTGGAACTTGTTGCTCGTCTGGTAGTCGCCGGCCGGCAGGTAGACGCCCAGCTTGGTGGCGTCCTGACGGGCGGCGTCCAGGGCGTTCTGCACCGACTGGTGATCGAACCCGGCCGGCACGACATAGCGGGACGGATCCGGGTTGGCGATCGGAGCGACCTGCTCCAGGTTGATGAAGTCGACGGCGATGTTGCCCGAGTTGACGGCATCCTTCTGCAACTTGACGGTACTTCCGGCCGGGAACGATCCGGTCAACATGATGTTGGCTTCGTCGTAGATGTGGCGCGGACCGGTCCCCGAGTTCTGCGGGTTGGTCTCGTTGCCGTACAGCCACGCGTACTTCGAGGTCAGCGGCAGCGTCCGGTTGAGCGTGCCGTTGACGTACACGTTGATCGAGCTGGTCGTGCCGTCCGGGATGGAGAACCGGGCCACCACCGTGTTGGTCGCCGCGCGGGTGGTCCACTGCACGTACGAGCCGGTCTGGTTCAGCGTGACCGCCTTGCGGCCGGACGCCTCGCCGGCCAGGTCACCGACGGTCCGGTTCGGGCCGACGACCTGCGCGCCGCCGCCGGTCTGACCGTCCTCGGCCTCGTACATGTCGTACGGCATGTTCGCGCCACGCCCCACGAAGAACGGCTTCTCGCTGGTGTTGTTGCCCTGCTTCACCGGCAGTTCGTTGGTGTCGTTCGCGACCACCGTCCGAACCGTGTACTTGCCGTTGACCGCGGTCCAGGTGCCCAGGTTGATCGACGGCGACGAGGCGCCGGGGGCCAGGGTGCCGCTCCACGAGCCGGTGAACGTCTTCACCACGGTGGCGCCGTTCAGGATCGTCACGGTGACGCCGTGCGCGCCGCTGCCGCTGGCCGCGGTGCCCTGGTTCCGCAGCGTCGCCGCGAAGGTGACCGTGTTGCCGGCCGCCGGGTTGCCCGGGGACCAGGAGACCACCGAGGCGACCAGGTCGGAACTGCTGACCGGTGCCACGACCAGATTGTTCGGGCTGGTGTAGGCGTTGTTCGCGTCGTTGGTCTCGATGACCGTGTTCGCCTCGTCGACCTTCGCGCCGATCGGGTAGGTGCCCGCGTCCCGCGCTCCGATCGAGGCGGTGACCGTCGCGGTGGCGCCGGCCGCCAGAGCGCCTACCGAGGCGGTGCCGGCCTTCGTCGTACCCAGGTAGAAGTTGACGTCGGAGGCGGGGGACGCGGCCGTGCCCGCGTTACGCACCGTGGCGGACAGCGTGATCGCGTCGGTCTCGACGGGCGTCGCCGGGGAGACCGTGATGCCGGTGACCGTGAGGTCCGGGTTCGGCGCCGGGGTGCCGATGACCTGGAGTTCGGCGACCTGGCCGCTGGGCGCGCCGGTGTTGGCGGTGAAGGACAGACGGACGTCCGCGGTGGTCGCGCTCACCGGCACGGTCACCGTGTTGCCACTCGCCGGCTGGAAGCTGTACGTCGCGGAGCCCACGATCGTGGTGTACGCGGACGCCGACTGCTCCCGGCCGAGGATCGCGAACGTCTGCTGCCGCGCACCCCATTCGGTCGCCGGGTTCAGCTTGACCACCACCGACGACACGGTGGCGTTGGCGCCCAGCTTGACCGTGAGGTTCGCCGGGTACGCGCTGCCCTCCCAGTAGGTGGCGGTGTCGTTGTCGTTCGCGTTCGTGGCCACGAAGGTGTGGATCACCGAGGACGCCTCGATCGGCTTGCCGACCGCCAGGTTCGTGCCGTTCTGCGGCGTCCCGGTCCGGGTGACCGTGTTGCTGGCGGCCGACTCGTTTCCGGCCGCGTCACGGGCCTTCACGTAGTAGGCGACGGTCGCCGTGTCCGGCTGGCTGTCGGTGTACGTGGTTCCGGTGACCGTGGTCCGCAAGGTCCCGTTGGCGTACACGTTGTAGCCGGTCACGCCCACGTTGTCGGTCGACGCGCCCCAGGCCAGGCGGATCTGCCCGCTCGCCGGGGTGGTGTAGGACAGCGTCCCCGGGGTGGTCGGCGCCTGCGTGTCCCCGGTGGCGCCGGTACGGGTGACCGTGGCGCTGTTCGCCGACACGTTGCCGGCCGCGTCCCTGGCCCGCACGTGGTAGGCGACCGTGGCGCTGTCCGGCTGGTTGTCGGTGAAGGTCAGCACGTTCCCGGCGACGGACGTGCGCAGCACCCCGTTGGCGTAGACGTCGTAGCCGGTGACGCCCACGTTGTCGGTCGACGCGTTCCAGGTGAGCCGGATCTGCCCGCTCGCCGGTTCGGTGTAGGCGAGGCCGCCCGGCGCGCTCGGCGCCTGGCTGTCCCCGCTCACCGGGCCGTAGACCTCCAGCTCGGAGAGCTGCCCGGCGGGCCAGGCCGTGTTGCCGGTGAAGTTCAGCCGGACGAACCGGGCGCTCGCGGTGGTGAAGTCGATGGTCACCGTGTTGCCCGAGGACGGGTTGAAGCTGTACCCGGCGCTCGCCTTGAGGGTGCTGAACGAGCCGCCGTCGGTGCTGCCCTGAATGGACAGCGTCTGGGTGCGGGTGTTCCAGGCGGTGGCCGGCGGCAGCTTGAGGACGGCCTGGTTGACCGGGGTCGACGTGCCGAGGTCGACCTGGAGCCACTGCGGGAAGGCGTTGTTGCCGCTCTCCCAGTAGGTGTTGGCGTTGCCGTCGCCGGCGTTCCCGGCCGGGTAGACGTCGGTGAAGCTGGAGGCGCTGAAGGTCTTGCCGGCCGCGAGGTTCGGTCCGGCGGCCATCGAGGGCGGGGCGTGCACGAGGGCGGCTATCAAGCCGGCGGCCGTGGCCGCGGCTATCAACCTGAATCTGGACATGCGGGAGCGCACCTTTCTTCCACGAGAGGTGAAACCGGCGGGCGACCCGGTGGAGAGCCGCCCGCCGGCGTATCAGGAGGCGTAGACCTCGAACTCGGAGAGCTGACCCGCCGGCCAGCCGGTGTTGCCGGTGAAGGTGAGCCGCAGGAACCGCTGGTTCGTGCTCACCGGGATGGTCACCGTGTTGCCGCTCGCCGGGTTGAACGTGTATCCGGCCGAGCTCTTCACGGTGCTGTAGGCGGATCCGTCACCGCTGCCCAGGACCGACAGGGTCTGGGTACGGGTGGCCCAGGCGGCCGGCGGCGGCAGTTTCAGGACGATCCGCGCGACCGGGCGGCTCTGCCCGAGGTCGACGGTGATCGACTGGGGGAACGCGTTGTTGGTGCTCTCCCAGTAGGTGCTCGCGTTGCCGTCGACCGCGTTGCCCGGTCCGTAGACGTCGGCCTGACCGGTCGCGGTCACCGGCCGTCCCGCCGCGAGGTTGCCGGCCGGGGGAGTGGTGGTCGGCGGGGTGGTCGGGGTGGTCGGGGTGGTGTTCCCGTATCGCGGAGCGGGCCACGGCCCGCAGTACGGGCCGGCCGTCTGCCAGCCCGAGTTCCCGCCGCCGTCGGTGATCGCCAGACCGGAGCCGACACAGCTGTAGGTCGGCGGATTCTGCGCGATCCCGCTCGCCCGGACGCCGGTGAACCGCGCGGTGACCGGGGCCTGCGCCTGGAGCGCGAAGGTGCCCGCGCCCGCGATGGTGACGTTGGTCAGGTTCAGCCCGGTGGTCTGGTTGCCGATCCACTGGATCGCCGCGTACGAGCTGTCCAGGATGTCGGTGTCGGTCACGTTGATGGTGGCGCCGGTGATCGCCCCCTGGTCCGGCCAGAACCACAGCGCCCCGATGCCGAAGTTCCAGTTGTAGTCGGAGTTGCCGGCCCGGATCAGGGTGTTGCGGGCCAGCGTCCAGGTGCCGGCCACCGCGGTCGGCCCGGTGACGCCCGGATAGCGGTTGCCGACGTGGATGCCGCCGCCGTTGGTCACCGACTCGCTGACCACGTTGTCGGTCATCACGATGTCCCGGCCGCCGTAGCTGACCAGGTGGTTCGCCAGGATCGGGGCGACGATGGTGTTGTGGGTGAACGCGTTGCCGACGTTCGGCGTGTTCTCCGCCCACATGGCCAGCGCGTCGTCACCGGTGTTGCGGACGAACGTGTTGGTGACCGTCGAGTTGGTGACGCCGATGTGGAAGTTCACGCCGTCGGCGGTCTGGTCCAGGATCCGGCTGTTGCGGATGGTGAACCGGTCCATCGGCCCGTCCATCCACGCGCCGACCTTGGTGTGCTGCATCCAGACGTTGTCGATCACCGAGTTCGACATGGCGCCGCCGAACGCGTTGACCTGATGCTCGTCGACCCGTTCCTGGATGTCGCCGATGATCGCCAGGTCCTTGACGGTCACGTTCTGGCTGGGACCGCCCTGGTTGGTGTACTTGCCGTAGATGCCGGCCGCCTGATCGCGCTGGGTGGGGTGCCGGCCGCCGAGCACGGTGTGCCAGGGACCCGCCCCGGCCAGCGTGACCCGGTCGACGATGACGTGGCTGTACAGGGTGAAGGCGCCCGGCGGGACGTAGACGACCCGGCCCGAGGCGGCGCCGGCGTTCACCGCCGCCTGGAACTTCGCGGTCGAGTCGGTGGCGCCGGTCGGGTCGGCGCCGTAGTCGGCCACCACGTCGATGGCGCCGGACGGCTTGCCGATCGGGTCCGGCACGTTCTCGAAGTCGGCCAGGTCGATGGTGAAACTCGGGGACAGGGCGGTCGACGCGACCTGGATCCGGATCTTCGTACCGGCCGGGTAGGTGGTCCCGAACAGGGTCCGGGCCTCGTCGTAGAAGTGGTGCGGCCGGCCGTCGGCGGGGTTGTTGGTGAACGGGTAGTAGCCGTAGTACCAGGCGTACTTCGAGGTCACCGGCACCGTCTTGATCAGCGTTGATCCGGTGCGCAGGTCGAGGGAGGCGGTCCGGCCGTCCGGGACGCTGTACCGGAAGGTGACCGCGTTGGCCGGTTTCGTGAGGGTGAACTCGACGTACTCACCCGCGGCGTCGAGGGTGATCGCCTCCCGGCCGGAGGCCTCCGACGAGAGCGTGCCGTAGGTGCGGTCGGTGCCGGTGGAGACGCCGTTGTGCGCCGCCTTCTCGGCCTCGAACTCGGTGAACGGCACGGTCGCGCCGCGCCCGGGTACGTCGAACGGGGAGAGCCCGGCGGCCTGCGCCGGGGTGGACTGCCAGGTCACCGCGGTGACGACGGCGGTCGCGAGGACGGCGGTCAGTGTTGCCAGTGGGACGGTTCGGTTGGCCATTTTCCCTTCCTTGGTGTGGCCAGCCCCCGAAGGGCGTCCCCGGCGGTGGATCCGGGAACGCCCGGTCGCCTTAGAGGCGCAGCCAGACCGCGGTGTCCCGGGGGAGTAGGTCACCGTCGAGCGGGCTGCTGGCGAGCAGGATGCTCCGGTGCGCAGGCAGGGACACCGGTGCGCCGGAGAGGTTGAGCACGCAGGCGAAATCCGTTCCGCGGGTCCAGGCGAGCACGTCCTCGCCGCGGTCCAGCCAGGCGAAGTCGTGGGCGATGAAGGTGCGCAGGCGGATCGCCGACCGGTAGAGCTCCAGCATCGAACGGGAGTCGCCGGTCTGGGCCTGGACGGTCCGGTCCTTCCACTCGGCCGGCTGGGGAAGCCACGGGGCGCCGGTGGTGAAGTCGTAGGGCGGCTCGTCGCCGGACCAGGGCATCGGTACGCGGCAGCCGTCGCGGGTGTGGCCGCGTCGCGCGTACATCGGATCTTGAATTTGATCGTGGGGAATCGCCTCGTTCTCCCAGAGGCCCAGCTCCTCACCCTGGTAGATGTAGGCCGAGCCGGGCAGCGCGAGGGTGAGCAGCGCGGCTGCCCGGGCCCGCCGGGTGCCCAGTTCCAGGTCGACCGGGGTGCCGTCCAGGTTGTTCTCGAAACTGAACGTGGTGTCGGCCCGGCCGTAGCGGGTCACGTGCCGGGTGACGTCGTGATTGGACAGCACCCAGGTGGGCGGGGCGCCGACGTGGGCGTGCGCTGCGAGGGTGCGGTCGACGCAGTCACGCATCAGCCGCGGATCCCAGGCACAGCCCAGGAAGTCGAAGTTGAACGCCGCGTGCAGCTCGTCCGGCCGCAGGTAGTTGGTGAACCGCTCGACGTCCGGCATCCACACCTCGCCGATCAGGGCGCGGTCGGCGTATTCGTCGGCGATCCGGCGCCACGACCGGTAGACGTCGTGCACCGCGTCCAGGTCGTGGAACGGGTGCGGCTGTCCCTCGACGACCTCGGGCAGCGCCGGATCCTTGAACAGCAGCGCCGCCGAGTCGATCCGGATGCCGTCGGCGCCCCGGTCGAACCAGAACCGCAAAATGCTCTCGAACTCGGCTCTGACGTCGGGATGCTCCCAGTTGAGGTCGGGCTGCTCCGGGGTGAACAGGTGCAGGTACCAGGTGTCGTCGTCGACCCGGGTCCAGGCGGTTCCGCCGAATTCGCCAACCCAGTTTGTAGGCATATTTTGGCTTTTACGAAACCAAAAGTAGTCTCGCTCTTTCGCCTCCGGATCGGCCAGGGCCGCCTTGAACCACGGATGCTCGCTGGAGATGTGGTTCGGGACGATGTCGACGATGATCCGGATGCCGGCCTCGTGCGCCTCCGTGATCAGCGCCTCCGCCTCGGCCAGCGAGCCGAAGACCGGATCGATGTCACGGAAGTCGGAGACGTCGTACCCGGCATCCGCCATCGGCGAGGGATACCACGGACTCATCCAGATCGCGTCGACGCCGAGGTCTCTCAGGTGACCGAGCCGGGCACGGATGCCGGCGATGTCACCGACCCCGTCACCGTCGCCATCGGCGAAACTGCGCGGATAGACCTGGTAAATCACCGCGTCACGCCACCACTGCATTGTCATCCCGTCATCCCTTGAGGCTGCCTGCGGTCAGGCCGGACATGATGTTGCGCTGGAAGATCAGGAAGATGACCACGGTCGGAAGCGCCGCGATGACCGACGCGGCGACCACCACGTTCTGCGGGGTGCCGGCCGCGAAGGCGTAGATGCCGACGCTGATCGTGCGGGTCTCCGGGTGCGGCATCACCAGCAGCGGCCAGAGGAAGTCCTTCCACACCGCGGTCACCGCGAAGATCGACACCACGCCGAGGATCGGCCGCGACATCGGCAGGATGATCGACCAGAGGGTACGCAGGGGCGTGGCCCCGTCCACGAAGGCGGCCGCCATGATCTCTTCCGGGATCGAGTCGAAGAATCGCTTGAGCAGGAAGATGTTGAAGGCGTTGGCGACCATCGGCAGCCAGATCGCGAACGGCGAGTCGATCAGGCTGAGGTCCAGCACCGGCAGATCGATCACGGTCTGGTACTGCGGGACGATCAGCACCATGGCCGGGATCATCAGGGTCGCCAGCATGGCGCCGAGGATCACGTTGCCGAAGGCCGGCCGCAGCTTGGACAGCGCGTACGCCGCCGCGGTGTCGAACACGAGCTGGAACAGCACCGCGCCGGCCGCGTAGTAGAACGTGTTGAACAGCAACTTCGCCAGATCCAGCTGGGTCCACGCGTCGACGTAGTTCTGCGGCTGCGGATCCCGCGGAAACAGCGTCGGCGGCGTCTGCGCGATCTCCTGGCCCGACTTGAGCGCGCCGGTGACCATCCAGTAGAGCGGCCCGAGGAAGACGAGGGTGAAGCCCACGACGACCACGGTCAGCAGCGTCCAGTAGATCACCCGGCCGCGGCCGCGCCGGAGTTGAGCGTGCGAGATGAGTGTCCGGGTCATGGTCAGTCCTTCGTGCTCAACCGCAGGTAGACGGCGGAGAACGCGGCCAGGACCACCAGCATGATCACACCGAGGGCCGCGGCGCCGTTCAGGTCGTTCTGGAAGAAGCCGTGCTGGTAGATCAGGTACGCCACGGAGGTCGCCGAGTCCTGCGTGCCGGCGCCGTTGGCCAGGATCAGCGGCTCGATGAACAGCTGCATGGTGGCGACGATCTGCATCATGGCGAGCAGCGCCAGGATCAGCCGGGTCTGCGGGATGGTGACGTGCCAGATCCGCTTCCAGACGCCGGCGCCGTCGAGCTCGGCGGCCTCGTACAGATCTCCGGAGATGTTCTGCAACGACGCCAGATAGATCAGCACCGCGCCGCCCATGTTCATCCATGTCGACGCGATCACCATTGCCGGCATCGTCATGGTCGGTGACTGCATCCACTCCGACGTCGGCAGATGCAGCCATGTCAGAACGGCGTTGAAGAGACCGGCCTCGCTCGGGTCGTACGCGTAGTACTTGAAGAGGAAGAGCGCCGACGCCGGCGGCAGCATGACCGGCAGGTAGACCAGCACCCGCAGGTAGCCCTTGGCGTGCCGGAACTCGTTCAGCACGATCGCCACGAAGAACGGCACCGCGAACCCGACGATCAGCGCCAGCCCGGTGAAGTAGAAGGTGTTCTTCCAGGCGATCCAGAAGCTCGGGTCGTCGATGATCCGGAGGTAGTTGTCCCAGCCCACCCAGGTGGTCACACCGCGACGGGTGCGCTGGAAGCTCATCACCAGCCCGCGGATCATCGGATACCACATGAAGAGGGCGAAGCAGAGGACCGCGCCGATCAGGAACGCGTGCCCGGTCAGGTTGTCGCGGATCTTGCGGCGACTCTTCGGGGAGACCCCCGCCTCGGCCTTCACCGGGGCGGGGGCAGTCATGACCGCCATGCTCAGCTACCGGCCGCCAGCAGCTGGTCGACCTTTTCCTCGGCGGTCTTGAGCAGCGTGTCGATGTTCGCGTTCGGGTCGGTCAGGACCCCGGACATCGCCGAGTCGAGGATCGCGTAGATCGCCTGCGCGTCCCGCGGCTCACCCACGATCGGGAGCTGCTTGTTCTCGAAGAGCGCGAAGTTCTCCACCGGCACGTTCGCGTTCGCCTTACGCAGGTCGAGCTCCTGCTTCTGCGCCTCGGTGCCCGGGGCGAACAGCAGCGGCTGCGGCAGGCCGACCGGGTAGTTCTGCGGCTTGGCCCGCACGTAGTCGAACTGGCCCTTGCCCGGCGTCAGCTTCTGGTAGGCGATCCACTTGAGGCCGGCCTCCACCTGCTCCTTGGTGAGGTCCTTCTTGAAGAAGTAGCCCTCGCCGCCGCCGAGCGTGCCCTTGCCCAGGTCGGTCTGGCCCGGCAGCGGGGCCACCGCCCAGTCCTCGAACTTGCCCTTGAACTGGCTGACGATCGCCTGGGTGGTGTCCGGCGCGCCGATGAACATGCCGACCTTGCCGGCCGCCGCGTTGGTCAGCAGGTCACCCCACTGCAGGAGCTGGCGGCTGCCCATGCTGTCGTCGCCGTACCGCATGTCCTTGAGGTTCTGCAGGACCTGCTTGCCCTCGGGGCTGTTGAAGGCGGCCTTCTTGCCGTCCTCGGACAGGATCCGGCCACCCTGGGAGTAGATCAGCGAGGTGAAGTGCCAGCCGCCGGTGTTGCCGGCGCTGTACTCCGCGTAACCGGCCACGCTCTTGTCGGTGGCGGCGATCTTCTTGGCCGCCTCCCGCACCTCGGGCCAGGTCTTCGGCGGGTTGTTGACGTCCAGGCCCGCCTTCTGGAACAGCGTCTTGTTGTAGACCAGGCCCATCGAGTAGTTCTTCACCGGTACGCCGTACAGCTTGCCGCCGTCGGTGAAGACCTCCTTGAGCGCCGGGTCGACGCTGTCCCAGGTCGAGACGGTGTCCTTGCTGACGTACGGCGTGATGTCCATGGCCTGGCCGGAGTCCAGCACCTGCTGGAGGTCGGTCATGTAGCCGTAGAAGACGTCGGTGGTGGTGCCACCGGCCAGGCGCGCGGTGAAGTCCGGCGGGTTGTTGCACTGCTGGCCGACGCTGATGCTCTTGATGACGATGTCGGGGTTCTGCTTCTGGAACTCGGCGACATCCGCGTTCCAGTTGTCGAGCAGCTCCTTCTGGGCGGCGACCGGCTGGCAGTCGACCGTGATGGTGACCTTGCCGGCGGCGTCCGAGCCGTCGTCGTCGCTCTTGGTGGAGCACGCCGTGAGGCTGAGCCCCAGGCCGGCCACGAGCGCGAGCGCCGCAACCTTCCGGTACTGCGGTACGGACATCTGTCCATCCCTTCGGGAACGGTCCTATATGGCCATCGCTGACCTGCGGGTTCTCGTAGTGAGTGGGGTCACTGTAACGAGGCGAGCATGTTGCCGCAAGGTTTCGATTTTCTACTGCAAAAATTCGACTGCCTTGCGGCTGGACCGGATCCCGGGCATCAAAAAGGCCGCCGACCAGTGGTCGACGGCCTTCGGAGAGGTGTTTTGTCAGTCTTTGGGGGCAGGTCCCGTCGAGCCCCGGACCACCAGCTCCGGCTCGAACAGCAGCTCGTCGGAGAACTCCCGGGCCTCGTCGATCTGGCTCACCAGCAGGTCCACGGCGGCCTGGCCCATCGTCTCGATCGGCTGCCGCACCGTGGTCAGCGGCGGATCGGTGCAGGTCATGAACGCGGAATCGTCGAAACCCACCACCGAGACGTCACCCGGCACCGACCGGCCCAGCCGTCGCGCCGCCCGGATCGCGCCCAGCGCCAGCACGTCACTGGCGCAGATGATGCCGGTCACCCCGCGCTCCACCAGCCGGGTCGCCGCCACCCGCGCCCCCTCCATGGAGAAACTGGACCGCTCGACCCGCGCCGCGGCGTCCTCCGCGCCGGCCACCTGGATCATCGCGGACAGCTTCCGCCGGGACGGGATGTGCCCCTCCGGGCCGAGCACCATGCCGATCCGCTCGTGGCCCAGAGAGCGCAGATGCCCGTACGCCTGCTCGACCGCCACCGCGTCGTCCGTCGACACCCGGGGAAAACCCAGCTCGTCGACGCCCGCGTTGACCAGCACCACCGGCAGGCCGCGCTCGGTCAGCCGCCGGTAGTGCTCGTGCGAGGCGTCGGCCAGCGCATACGACCCACCGGCGAAGATCACGCCGGAGACCTGGTGGTCCAGCAGCATCTCCACGTAATCCGACTCCGGCACGCCGCCGATCGTCCGCGCGCACAGGGCCGGGGTGAACCCGCGCTGCGCGAGCGAACCGGTCACCACCTCGGCCAGCGCGGGGAAGATCGGGTTCTGCAGCTCGGGCAGCACCAGGCCGACGAGCCGGGCCCGCTCGCCGCGCAGTTTGGTGGGCCGCTCGTAGCCCAGCACGTCCAGGGCGGTGAGCACCGACGTGCGGGTGGCCTCGGAGACGCCGCTGCGCCCGTTGAGCACCCGGCTGACGGTCGCCTCGCTGACCCCGGCCTTCTTAGCCACCTCGGCTAGACGTTTGGTCACGACGGAATCCTACGTCAGATCTTTGCAAAAACCGAACCGTCAGACGCGCCAATCTTGCATCCGTTTGCGATGCTGCTGGTTCTCCGGCGGTCCGGTTGCGAGCATATTTCACCCGGTGTCGCCGTGGACCGCCGCGTGAAGCGGTTAAGCCGTCGCTCTGCGCGACGTCGCGGTCGTCATCACTTTCAAACCCCTTTCCGGTACGGGGGAAGCCGCCCACAACCGCACGGCGGCCGTCGCGCCCGCGCCTGCCCACTCCGGGCCGTAGCGCGCCGCCAGCCGGCCAGTCGCTCTTCCCGGCCAGTCGCTCTTCCCGGCCAGTCGCTCTTCCCGGCCAGTCGCCCTCCCCGGCCTGCCCGCCCTCCCCGGCCTCCCCGGCGTGCCCGCCTTCCCCGGCCTCCCCGGCCTGTCCGCCTTCCCCGGCCTGTCCGCTTCCCCGGCCTGCCGCCTTCCCGGCCGGGGTCCTGCCTCGGCCTCGTTTTGGTCGTCGGGCTGTATTGGGAAAACGCTTCGCGGTTGGTGGGCGAGATGGGATGTTTTGCGGAGACCGGTAGAGAGGAGTCGCCACCACCATGTCCGACTGGGATCAGAACGACGGCTACTCCGGCGATCAGGGGGACCCGGCGTCCGCCTACGGCCAGAGCGACTGGTCGGCGCAGGACCGGCAGCGGGACTCGGTGCACCGGCTGGCCAACGTCAGCAACGACATGGCCACGGCCACGCAGGCGGCGGTGCACGCGGCCGAGACGGCGGTGCAGGTCATCCAGCGGCTCGAGGCCAGCAGCACGGAGATCGGCAAGGTGGTCCAGCTGATCGCGACCATCGCCAAACAGACGAACCTGCTGGCGCTGAACGCGACGATCGAGGCCGCCCGGGCCGGCGAGGCGGGCCGCGGGTTCGCCGTCGTGGCCAGCGAGGTCAAGGACCTGGCCAACGAGACGGCCACCGCCACCAGCGAGATCGGCACCCAGGTCGGCGGCATCCGGGCCGACACCCAGAACGCGGTGTCCGCCATCGAGGAGATGCAGGGGCTGATCGAGGAACTCGACCGTTGTCAGAAAGTGATCAGCGGCATCGTGATCGAGCAGCAGGCGGGCTGACCTGCGGCGACGCGGGACTGTGGATAACCTCCGGGGCCGCTCGCGGGCTGGGGGAGACTGGGGCGCATGGCTCGTAGATCCCCCAAGCCCCGGAATGCCTCCGCCGTGTGCCCGTGTGGGCGCCCGGCGTACGAGGAATGTTGTGGAAGCCTGCACGGCGGAAAGGCGGCGGCGGACCCGGAAGCGCTGATGCGCTCGCGCTTCAGCGCGTATGCGCTGGACCGGGCCGACTACGTGCTGGCGACGTGGCATCCACAGACGCGCCCGGCGACCCTGGACGCGGGTTCCGGCGTGCGATGGACCCGTCTCGAGGTGCTGGACCACAGCGGGGGCGGGGTCTTCGACGCGGAGGGGACGGTCGAGTTCCGCGCGCATTTCACCGATGGCGGGCGGGCCGGCGTGATGACGGAGAAGAGTCGATTCGTCAGGCACGACGGCCGTTGGGTGTACTGGGGGCCGCTGTGATCTCCTTGGGACCGGAGGTGGAGTGATGTCGGCACAGCGGCCGCTCGAGAACGGCATCGTCAGGGACTTCAAGGTCAATCTCTCGTATGGTGAGTACCTTCACCTCGACGGGATCCTGGGTTCGCAGCACCCGGTGAGCGTGCCCGAGCACCATGACGAGCTGCTCTTCATCGTTCAGCATCAGACATCCGAGCTGTGGCTGAAACTGATCATCCATGAGCTGCGGGCGGTGCAGGTCTACCTGGCCAAGGACGAGTTGCGCCCCGCGCTCAAGGGGCTCGCCCGGGTCAAGCACATCCAGCGCACCCTCACCGAGCAGTGGTCGGTGCTCGCCACCCTGACCCCGACGGAGTATGCGCAGTTCCGCAGCTTCCTCGGCACGTCGTCCGGGTTCCAGAGCTATCAGTACCGGGCGATCGAGTTCCTGCTCGGCAACAAGAACCGGGACATGCTGCCGGTCTTCGACGACCAGCCCGACGCGCGTGCCCTGCTGGAGGACGCGCTGGCCGGCCCGAGCGTCTACGACGAGTTCCTGCACTTCCTGGCCCGGCGCGGGCACGGCGTACCGGTCGGGATCCTGGAACGGGACGTCACCGAGGCATGGGAGTACCAGCCCGACCTGGTGCCCGTGTTCCAGCAGATCTACGAGAACGCCGAACACAACTGGGACGTCTACGAGGCCTGCGAGGAACTCGTCGACCTGGAGGAGAACTTCCAGTTGTGGCGGTTCCGGCACCTCAAGACCGTGGAACGGACGATCGGCTTCAAACGGGGCACCGGGGGATCCAGCGGGGTCGGCTTTCTGAAGGCCGCTCTCGATCTGACATTCTTCCCCGAGCTCTATGCCGTCCGTACCGAAATCGGAGTGCCCCGTTGACCGCTGACCTGCTCTCCCGTGCCGCCGACCGGGACGCGACCGACCCCCTCGCGTCGTACCGGGAGCAGTTCATCACCCCGCCGCCCGCCGAGCTGCTCTCCTACCTCGACGGCAACTCGCTGGGGCGGCCGCTGGAGGCGACCGCCCGGCTCGTCGACGAGTTCATCCGCGAACAGTGGGGCGGCCGGCTGATCCGCGGCTGGGACGAGGGCTGGCTGGAGTGGCCGCTCACCCTCGGCGACCGGCTCGGCTCGGTCGCCCTCGGCGCCGGCCCCGGCCAGGTGGTGATCGCCGACTCCACCACCGTGCTGATCTACAAGCTGGCCCGGGCCGCGGTGGACGCCCGGCCGGGCCGCCGCAAGGTGGTGCTGGACACCGACAACTTCCCCACCGACCGGTACGTGCTGGAGGGCATCGCCGCCGAACGCGACCTGGAACTCGTCTGGATCGAGACCGACCCGGCCACCGGCATCGACCCGGCACAGGTCGCCGGCGTGGTCGACGCGGACACCGCTCTGGTGCTGTTCAGCCACGTGGCGTACCGGTCGGGGTGGCTCGCCGACGTGGCCGAGATCAACCGGATCGCGCACGAGGCCGGCGCGCTGGCCATGTGGGACCTGTGCCATTCCGCCGGCTCGGTGCCGATCCAGCTGGACGAGTGGGGCGTCGACCTGGCGGTCGGGTGCACCTACAAGTACCTCAACGGCGGCCCGGGAGCGCCGGCCTTCGCCTACCTGCGGCAGGGCTTGCAGGGCGAGCTGCGGCAGCCGATCCAGGGCTGGATGGGACACCGGGCATCGTTCGAGATGGGCCCCGGCTACGAGGCGGCCACCGGGATCCGGGCGCTGCTCAGCGGCACCCCGCCGATCCTCGCCATGGTGCCGCTGCACGCCAACCTGGACATGCTCGCGGCCGCCGGAATCGACGCCGTCCGGACCAAGTCGCTGCTGCTCACCGACTTCGTCCTGGAGTTGGCCGACGAGTGGCTGACGCCGTACGGCGTCACTGTGACGAGCCCCCGCGAGCCCGGCCGGCGCGGCGGCCACGTGACGCTGCGACGGGCCGGTTTCCGCGAGTTCCTCGAGCCGCTGTGGGAGGGCGGGGTGATCCCCGACTACCGCCGCCCGGACGGCCTGCGCATCGGCCCGGCGCCGTTGAGCACCAGCTTCACCGAGGTCCACCAGGGCCTCGCCATGCTGCGCGACCTGCTGCGAAAGAACCTCCAGTGACCGAGCCCCACACCCCGGCCACCGATTCCACCGAGCCGGAGAACAATCCGGCGGCTTCGGTGGTCACAGCTCCCGTGCCGGAGGGTGATCTGGCGGGTTCGGTGGTTGCGGCTCCCGTGCCGGAGGGTGATCTGGCGGGTTCGGTGGTTGCGGCTCCCGTGCCGGAGGGTGATCTGGCGGGTTCGGTGGTCGCGGCTACCGCGCCGGAGGCGGATTCGGCATCGCCGGTGGTCGATTCCACCGCTTCGGAGGCCGGTTCGGCGTCGCCGGACAGTGAATGTGAGAAGCCCCCGACTGAGGCGGCCTGCTGCGGTTCGGCGGGCGGTTGCGGTTTGTCTGCGCTTCGTCGTAGCAGAGGTCCTCGACCTTCGGTGACCGTTGCCGAGGAGACCGAGATCCCGCCGGCTGCCGTCGCATCGGCTGTCGTTCCGCCGGCCGCCGACCCATCGGCGGCTCCGGAGTGGCTGGTGGCGGAGACCGTCTGGTGGGGTGGGCGGCTGCGCTCCGGGGTGGCCCTGCGGGTCGCGCCGGACGGGCGGGTGCGGCCGGTGCCCGCTGAACTCGCGCCGAGCGGTGACGGCACACGGCGCTTCCCGGGAACGCTGCTGCCGGGGCTGGTGGATGCGCACGTGCACTCGGCACTGGTCGACCTGGGCACGGTCCGGGCCGGGGGGATCGCCGAGGTGTGGGATCTCGGCGGTGTTCCCGAGAAGGTCGCCGCTCTCGCCGAGCGGTCCCGGAAACCGGACGCCGGCCTGCCACGTATCCGCTATGCCGGACCGTTCCTGACCGCTCCCGGCGGTTACCCGAGCGATCGGCCGTGGGCACCGGCGGGCAGTTGGCGAGAGATCTGCTCGGAGGCCGACGCCACCACGGCGGTGGCCGCGGCGCGATCCGCCGGCGCGAGCCTGATCAAGGTCACCGCACACACCGGCGGGCCGATGCCGTCCCCGGCCACGCTCGCCGCGCTGGTCGCCGCCGCGCGGTCCGCCGGGCTACCGGTGGTGGTGCACGCCGAGGGCGCCGGAACGGTGGCCGCCGCCCACGCGGCCGGCGCCGACATGCTCGCGCACACGCCCTGGACCGAGCGCATCGACGACGACCTGCTGCGTGCCTGCGCGCAGCGGATGACCTGGATCAGCACGCTGGACATCCATGGCTGGGGCGAACCCGACCCGGCATCCGAGATCGCCGTCGACAACCTCCGGCGCTTCCTGGAGTACGGCGGAAGCGTCCGCTACGGCACCGACCTGGGCAACGGCCCGCTCCCACCGGGCGTCAACATCCGGGAGATCCGGTTGCTGCTGTCGGCCGGCCTGACCCCGGACGGCGTCCTCACCGCGATGACCGAAACCGACAGCTCGACGATGTCCTGGATCCCAGGCGGCCTGAACCTGACCGATCTCCCGAACTCGCTGGCCACAGCCCGGGTGGTCGGCCCCGACGTCCACCCCCGAACTCTCTGACGAAAGCACCGCCGAGCCCCCGCCACCCACAGCGTTCCCAGCGTTCCAGCGTTCCAGCGTTCCAGCGTTCCGCGTTCCAGCGTTCCGGGTTCCCAGCGTTCTGCGTTCCTGCCGTTCTGCGCACCAGCGTTCCGCGTTCCCGCCAGCACGTTCCGCCCGGCGCGTTTTCGCGTGGCGAACGCATTCCCGCCCGGCGCATTCTCGCTGGCCGGCTCTCCACGCGATCTTGATCGATTGCCCACCGCCTCTGGTGGCAAATCGTCCAAGATCGAGTCGAGCTTGGTGGGTGTGCGCGAGGTTGTATGGGTCGTGGGCCGAGCCGCTCGTCGGGATCTTGAACGTTCGGCCACCTCGGGAGGTGGGGGATCGTTCAAGATCGGGTTGAGCTGGGTGTGCGCATGAGGTTCTGGGTGGTTGGGCGGGCCGCTCGGCGGGATCTTGAACGTTTGGCCACCTCGGGGGGTGGGGGATCGTTCAAGATCGGGTCGAGCTTGGTGGGTGTGCGTGAGGTTGTGTGGGTCGTGGGCCGGGCCGCTCGGCGGGATCTTGAACGATTGGCCACCTCGGGGGGTGGGGAATCGTTCAAGATCGCGCGGTGGGCTGCCGG
>NZ_JAGFNS010000032.1 GCF_017592555.1 Actinoplanes flavus
CGCGCCTACAACGCCACCAGCCTCTCCACCCCCATCGGCGCCGACGGCACCACCGAACTCGGCGACACCCTCGGCGGCGAAGACCACGAATACGAGATCGCCGAAACCCGCGTCGCCCTCGGCCCCGCCCTCGCCACCCTCGACGAACGCGAACAGAAGATCCTCACCCTCCGCTTCTACGGCAACCTCACCCAATCCCAGATCGCCGACCAGATCGGCATCTCCCAGATGCACGTCTCACGACTGCTGACCAAGGCGCTCACCAAGTTGCGCCGGCAGCTGGCCGAGGCCTGACGGTCCCGGCCCCCTCGCGGCGCCCGGCTCGCCGGGCGCCGTCGGCATGCCGGCTCAGCGGGTCGCTTCCCGGGTGGCTTCCTGGGCCGGTTCGCCGGAGGTGAGCCGGACCCAGACGATGAACGCGGCGGCGGTGCCGGCCACGATGAGGGCCACACCGGTGAGGAACGCGTAGCGGCCCGAGACCAGATCCGGGAGGGCGCGCTCGGACAGGGCCACGGACAGCAGGCCGACCACCGCGGCGATGGCGGCGAGCGCGGCGGTCACCGTGAGGACCGCCATGACCAGCCGGTTCGGCAGGTGCAGCGGCCGGGTCGGCCCGGACCGGCGCAGCCGAACCCCGAAGACCGCCGCCGAGCCGCAGGCCAGCACGATGAGCAGCGCCGCGAGCACGTCGCTGGGCCGGTGCCACTCGGCCCACACGGTGGCCACCGAGACCACCGCGACATAGCCGGCGCCGAGCAGCCCCACCGTGCCGCGCAGCGCCCGTGGGAAGACCAGCACCAGCACGAACGCCGCCGACGCGGCCGCCGTGGCGTGCCCGCTCGGGAACGAGTTGGGCGCCGGGAAGCCGTCCAGCAGCGGCCGGTCCAGATGGGCCTTGAGCTGCTGGGTGGCCAGGTTGGCGGTGATCACCAGGAAAGCGGAGGCGACGGCCAGGTCGAGACGGCGGCGCAGCACGCCGAAGGCCGCGGCGGCCAGGCAGACCACGGCCAGCACCGCGAGGCGGGTGGCGTCGAGCGTACGGGTGAGCACGTCGCTGACCCGTGGATGGTGGAAGTCGCCGCCCAGCAGGGCCGCGGTGTCCACCGCCTGCCCCAGTCCGGTCCCCACGAACAGCCGGTGCACGGCGAACGCGCCGACCGCGGCGGTCACCGCGACCAGCAGTGGGGTGAGGGTGTGCCAGGTGTGGCCGGCGGTACGGGCCGGAGCCGGGCGGGACGCGACAGCCGTCATCGGGGACCTCCAGGACTGACGATGCGCCAACGCCCTTTCCCCGTACCGCCGGTTTCCAAGCACCGTTTCCACCGGCCGCAACGTGACGGCACCCGATCGTGATCTCCGGGTGCAACGGCCGTGCCGCACCTTCGTAACCGACGTTGCCGGTGACGAAGGGGATCTCACTCATGGGTCACACCACCCGACGACTGCTCACCAGCGCCCTGCTGGTGCTCGCCGCCGGGGCCGGAGCCGGGGTCGCGCCCGGCGTGGCGCACGCCGCCGGCGCCCGGGCGACCGTCGACGTCAACAGCCAGCTGAAGGTGCGCGCCAAGCCGTCGCTGACGGCCGCCATCACCGGCACGCTGCGCGACGGTCAGCGGATCGCCGTGGCCTGCTCGGTCACCGGTCAGAAGGTGCGCGGCAAGGTCCGGACGACCGCCGTGTGGGACCGGCTCTCCGACGGCCGGTACGTGTCGCACGCCTACGTGCGCACCTCCGCCAAGATTCCGGCCTGCAAGAGCACGGTGGCCACGCCGAAGCCCGCGCCCAAGCCCGCGCCGAAGCCCGCCCCGGCCCCGGCGCAGACGCCCGCGCAGTTCATCGCCGCGGCGGTGCCGGGCGCGCAGCAGGGCTGGCGGGAGTACGGTGTCCCGGCGTCGGTCACCATCGCCCAGGCCATCCTGGAGTCCGGCTGGGGCCGTAGCGGCCTGTCGTCGGTGGACCGCAACTACTTCGGCATCAAGTGCCAGGGCAGCTACTACGGGCCGCACGCCAACGGCTGCCACGTCTACAAGACGACCGAGTGCGACAAGGCCGGGAAGTGCTTCCCGGCGTCCGACGCGTTCCGGACGTACGCCTCGATGGCCCGCTCGATCCGCGACCACGGCCACTTCCTGAAGAACAACAAACGGTACGCCCCGGCGTTCGCCCACACGAAGAACGCGAACAAGTTCATCGAGGCGGTGCGCAAGGCCGGGTACGCCACCGACCCGAACTACACCACCAAGGTCACCGGCATCATGAAAAAATACGATTTGTATCAGTACGACACCTGGAAGTAGTGCCGGGCATACCCTCCCTTACATGGGGGAACGTAGGGACGGAGCGCGGCGGGCCACCGGCTCGCTGCTCTCCGTCTCCGTGCTTTTGGCCGGGCTGACCGTCACCGTCCTGTCCTCGGCCGCCCTCTACGGAGCCCAGCGCGACATCGCGAGCCGGGCGATGGACCAGCGGCACCGCACGGCCCTGGCCGCCGTCCGCGCCGAGGTCGAGCGGTTTCGCGGCCTGCTCGACGGCGTGGCCGCCGGCATCGCCACCGACAGCGACCTCACCTGGGAGGACTTCGACGTCGTGACCGGCCCGCTGGCGGAGTCCGGGCCGGCCGGCGCCACCGGCGTGGCGTTCCTGGTGAGCGTTCCCGAGGACGACGTGGCGGCGGCCCAGCGGCGGTGGCGCGACCACGGGGCGTCCGGTCTCGTCCTGCGCCCGAACCCGGGCAACCACGTGCACTACTTCCGGGTGCTGAGCCGTGCCCTCGGCGAGGCCGAGCCGGCCGCCCCGCGCCCGGGAACCGACGTGGCCGGCGCCGGGCCGCTCTCCACCGCCCTGGAACTGGCCCGGGACACCCACCGGACCACCGTCTCGGACGGCTACCCGCTGATCCACGACCCGGACCGGCGGCAGCTGTCCTTCGCGTTCGCCGCGCCGGTCTGGACCCGTGCCAACACCCCGGAGTTCCGCGGCTGGGTGGTCTCCGGCCTGCACGGCGGCACCCTCCTGCGCGACGTCCTGCGGACCGTCGGCGACCCCGGCGTCTCCGGCGAGCTCGTCGCGACCACCGGCGACGGCGGCCGGGACACGGTGGCGAGCTGGGCCCGCCCCGGCGAGCCGGACCTGCTCCGCTCCGGCGGGTTCGAGGTCGGCGACCGGCACTGGGTCCTGGAGACCCGCGGCGATTCCCGGCGGCTCGCCGGCGCCGGTTGGTACCTGCCGATGACCGTCCTGGCCGGGGGCCTGATCCTGACCGGTCTGCTGGCCCGGCTCGCCCACCGCCCGGCAGCCGGGTCCTAGATCCCGTCCGAGGCGGCCCGCGACGGCAGCAGCTGCGCGACCAGCGCCAGCAGCTGGGCCGGCAGGAACGGCTTGAGCAGCGTGGCGGAGGCGCCCGCGTCCTCGGCCAGCCCGTCGCCCGGCATCAGCGAGCCGCTGGCCACCACCACCGGGATGTGCCGCAGATCGTCGTCGGCGCGGATCGCCCGGCACAGGTCCAGGCCGGTCATGTGGGGCATGTCCACGTCGGTGACCACCAGGTCCGGCCGGTGCTCGCGGACCGCGGCCAGGGCGGCGGCGCCGTCGGCCGCGGCCACCACGCGGTGCCCGGCGCGTTCCAGTGAACGCTGCACCACGTACCGGATGTCGTCGTGATCCTCAGCGACTACGATCACCGTCGTCCCCGTTCCTGAACCGGCTTCGTCGCCGGGGATATCGAGTCGGGCGGCCTCCGGGAAACGGCCCCGCCGATCTGGTCCGAAAGGGTGACCGCCGCCGTCGCGTCCGCCGGACGGCACGTGGCGAGCCGGGGCGGGGCGGCGTTAATCACCAGGCGTTTCCGGCCGGTTGCGCCTATCCTTGCTCCGCCATGTCGATAACGCCTGTCTCCTCGCTGCGTAGCCGGATCTCCGAGTTGCTGCCCCGTGACCAGCGGCGGCTCCAGCGCCGCCTCGACGGGACCCGGCGCATCCGTGACGACGCCGCCCGTGCCACCGTCCTCGCCGAGATCGAGGGCGAGGTGGAGCGGGCCCGGCTGCGCCTGGAGAGCCGGATCGCGTCGGCGCCCCGGATCACCTACCCGGAGGGGCTGCCGGTCAGCGCCCGCAAGGACGACATCGCCGAGGCCATCCGGGACCACCAGGTCGTGGTCGTGGCCGGCGAGACCGGCTCCGGCAAGACCACCCAGATCCCGAAGATCTGCCTGGAGCTGGGCCGGGGCATCCGCGGCCAGATCGGCCACACCCAGCCGCGCCGGATCGCCGCGCGTACCGTGGCCGAGCGGATCGCCGAGGAGCTGGACCGGCCGCTCGGCTCCACGGTCGGCTACAAGGTGCGGTTCACCGACCAGGTGAGCGACGACACCCTGGTCAAGGTGATGACCGACGGCATCCTGCTGGCCGAGATCCAGAACGACCGGATGCTGCACCGGTACGACACGCTGATCATCGACGAGGCCCACGAGCGCAGCCTCAACATCGACTTCATCCTCGGCTACCTCCGGGAGCTGCTGCCGAAGCGGCCCGACCTCAAGCTGATCATCACCTCGGCGACGATCGAGACCGAGCGGTTCGCGGCCCACTTCGCCGGAGCGGACGGCAAGCCCGCCCCGGTCATCGAGGTGTCCGGCCGCACCTATCCGGTCGAGGTCCGCTACCGGCCGCTGGTCACCACCACGGTGATCGAGGACGACGAGGTCCGCGAGGAGCCGATCGACCAGATCGACGGCATCGCGGCCGCCGTCGACGAGCTACCCACCGACGGCGACATCCTGGTCTTCCTCTCCGGCGAGCGGGAGATCCGGGACACCGCCGACGCGCTGAACAAGAAGGATCTGCGCGGCACCGAGGTCATCCCGCTCTACGGCCGGCTCTCCTCGGCCGAACAGCACCGGGTCTTCGAACGGCACAGCCAGCGCCGGGTGGTGCTCGCCACCAACGTCGCCGAGACCTCCCTCACGGTGCCCGGCATCAAGTACGTGATCGACCCCGGCACCGCCCGGATCAGCCGCTACTCGCACCGTCTCAAGGTGCAGCGGCTGCCCATCGAGCCGGTCTCGCAGGCCAGCGCCAACCAGCGCAAGGGCCGCTGCGGGCGGACCTCCGACGGCATCTGCATCCGGCTCTACTCCGAGGAGGACTTCGACCAGCGCCCGGAGTTCACCGAGCCGGAGATCCTGCGGACCAACCTGGCCAGCGTCATCCTCCAGATGACCAACCTGGGGCTCGGCGACCTCCAGCGGTTCCCGTTCATCGACCCGCCGGACCGGCGCAACATCACCGACGGCATCAAGCTGCTCGAGGAGCTCGGCGCCCTCGACGACCGCCGGCTCACCCCGCTCGGCCGGCAGCTCGCCCAGCTCCCGGTCGACCCCCGGCTGGCCCGCATGGTGATCGAGGCGGACCGGCAGGAGTGCCTGGCCGAGGTCATGGTGATCGCGGCCGCCCTGTCGATCCAGGACCCCCGCGAACGGCCCGCCGACAAACAGCAGCAGGCCGACGAGAAACACGCCCGGTTCACCGACAAGGAATCGGACTTCTTCAGCTATCTCAACCTGTGGCGCTATCTGCGGGAGAAGCAGCAGGAACTGTCCGGGAACCAGTTCCGCCGGCTCTGCCGCAGCGAATTCCTGAACTATCTTCGGGTCCGTGAGTGGCAGGACATCTATGCGCAACTGAAGCAGGTCACCCGTACCCTCGATCTGTCTTTGAAAGAGGATTGGGAAGCGGGCGTCGCGCCGCAACCGGTGCACACCGCTCTGCTCGCGGGTCTGCTCAGCCACATCGGCATGAAGGACCAGGAGAAACGCGAATTCATCGGCGCCCGCGGCGCGAAGTTCGCGATCTTCCCCGGTTCCGCGCTGTTCAAGCGGCAGCCCCGCTGGGTGATGTCCGCCGAATTGGTGGAGACCAGCCGGCTGTGGGGCCGGGTGAACGCGCGGATCGAGCCGGAATGGGCCGAGAAACTGGCTCCGCACCTGGTCAAACACAGTTACAGCGAGCCGCACTGGGACCGCCGGATGGGCGCGGTGATGGCTTACGAGAAGGTGACCCTCTACGGTCTGCCGATCGTGCCGCGGCGCCGCGTCGGATACGGCCGGGTCGATCCGGTCGTCTCCCGGGAGCTTTTCATCCGGCACGCGCTGGTCGAGGGCGACTGGGAGACCCACCACAAGTTCTTCGCCGAGAACCGGCGGCTGCTGGAGAAGATCACCGAGATCGAGAACCGCGCCCGCCGCCGCGACATCGCGGTCGACGACGAGACGGTGTACGCCCTCTACGACGCCCGGATTCCCGCCGACGTCGTCTCCGCCCGCCATTTCGACGGCTGGTGGAAGAAGGCGCGGGTGGAGACGCCGGATCTGCTCACCTTCACCCGCGACGATCTGGTCAACACCGGCCGGGACACGGTCGACCCCAACCAGTTCCCGGACGCGTGGCTGTCCGGTGGCGTGAAACTGCCGCTGTCCTATTCCTTCGAGCCGAACTCGCCGGCCGACGGCGTCACCGTCCGGGTGCCGCTCGACCTGATCAACAAGGTCGACGCGGACGACTTCGGCTGGTCGGTGCCGGGCTTCCGCAGGGAGGTGGTGATCGCGCTGATCCGGGCCCTGCCCAAGCAGCTGCGCACCGCCTTCGTCCCGGTGCCGGACTGGGCCGAGGCCGTCCTCGACCGGGTGCCGGCCCGGCGCGGTCCGCTGCCCGACGCCATCGGCACCGAGCTGCGGCGGCTCACCGGCACCGTGGTGCCGCGTGACGCCTGGCGGCCCGACCAGGTGCCCGAGCACCTGCGGATGAACTTCCGGATCGTCAACGAGAGCGGCGAGACGGTCGCCGAGGGCCGCGATCTGGAGGTGCTGCGCCGCCAGCTGGCCCCCAAGGTGCAGGCCACCATCTCCCGGGCGGCCGGCAACCTGGAACGGCGCGGGATCACCACCAACGACTTCGGCGCGCTGCCCCGGCGGGTCGCCCAGGTCCGCGGCGGTTACGAGGTCAACGTCTGGCCGGCGCTCGTCGACGAGGGCGACAGCGTGGCGGTCCGGGTGTTCGAGGACGAGGCGTCCCAGCGGGTCGCCATGGTCGCCGGCACCCGGCGGCTGCTGCTGCTCACCCTGCCGCCGGCCGCGCGGTTCCTCCAGGGGCGGCTGGACAACCGGGCCAAGCTGGAACTGAGCCGGGCCAACCCGTACCGGTCGATCGCCGACCTGCTCGACGACTGCGCCGGCGCGGCCGTGGACCGGCTCGTCGCCGAGGCCGGGGGACCGGTCTGGTCGTCGGTGGAGTTCGCGTCGCTGCGCGACACCGTCCGGCAGGACCTGGTCGACGCGGTCGCCAACCTGGTCACCCAGGTGCGGGCGGTGCTCGCCACGTCGTACGACGTGGAGCAGCGCCTCAAACAGTTGCGCGACCCGCAGCTGCTCCCCGCCCTGGCCGACATCCGGCAGCAGCTCAAGGGCCTGGTCCATCCCGGGTTCGTGACCAAAACCGGGTGGCGCCAGCTGCACCACATGCCCCGCTACCTGCGCGGCATCGTGCACCGGCTGGACCGGCTCGGCGGCAGCCTGGCCCGCGACCGGCAGCTCACCACCCAGATCCACGAGATCGAGTCGGAGTACCGCGAACTGCGGGCCTCGATCTCCGCCGGTGGGCCGGCCGAGGAGGGGCTGCGGGAGATCCGCTGGATGATCGAGGAACTGCGGATCAACTACTTCGCACAGGCCCTCGGGACGGCGTACCCGGTCTCCGACAAACGCATCTACAAGGCCATGGACGCGCTGCCCGGGTAGCCGGGGTTGGCCCGCGGTGGCGCTTGGGGTGCTAACCGGTTACCCCGCTGTCATCCCAGGTCAAGGCCCTCTAACGTCTTCGGCATGACGAACGAGAACCTCGCCTTCGCCGCCGCTCCGATCGCCGCCGCCGTCGCCGCCGACCTCCCCGCCCGGGTCTACCTCGACGAGATGATGGCCCGCGTCGGAGTCGACGGGCTGGCGGCCGCGTTCGCCGAACCCGCCCTGCTGGCCAGGCTCGACCAGCACGCCGCGGCGGTCCGGGACGCGCTGCGTGCCGCCGGCCGGGCCACCGACGCGGCGGGCCTGGCGGCGTACGCCCGGTCGATCGCGGCCGCCGCCGTCCGGATGGGCAGCCCGCTGCCGGAGCCGGGTTTCGCCCCGGTCACCGCCGCCGCGTGGCTGGCCGCCGGCTTCCCGCTGGTGCGCCTGGTGGCGATCTGCATGATCGCCGAGGCGGAGGGTCTCCTCTGAGGGGCGACCCCCATCCGATCTACTTTTTCGGGGAGTTTAGGCATCAAATCGGATTTTAGGCCATCTTTCATCTCATGAAGATGTTCGCGGCTCTTTCCGCCGTTCTCCTCGCGCCGCTGTTCGGCGCTCCGGCCTTCGCCACCGACGAACCCGCGGGCTCCGCGGTCGTCGCCCGCTACAACTTCGACGGCGGCGCCAACGCCGGCAAGATCAACGACCTGTCCGGGCGTGGTGGCCAGCTCACCATCCGTGGCGCCAACAACGGTCAGGTCGCCATCACGACCCAGGGCACCAGCCGCTTCGCCTCCTTCCCGGGCGTCTGCGCCGGCAACACGGCCACCTGCGCCAAGGCGCTGCTCGAGGCGCCCGACGACGCCGACCTCGACCCGGGCACCCGCAACTTCCGGTGGGCGGCCACCGTACGGCTGACGACAGGCCAGCTCAGTGGCAACGCCAACATCATGCAGAAGGGCGTGGCCGGCACCGACAGCCAGTGGAAGATGCAGATCGGCAAGACCGGCCGCGCCCAGTGCGTGATGGTCGCCCGCGGCTCCCGCCAGTCGTTCGTGGCCCGCTCCGCCCACCCGGTCACCGACGGCAACTGGCACCGCGTCGTCTGCGAGCGCGTCGGCACCACGCTGGCCGCCTCGGTCGACGGTGAGGCCGGTACCAAGACCACCATCCCGTCCACGGTCTCCGTCGAGAACTCCATGCCGCTGCGCATCGGCGGCCCGAACCTCCAGGCCAACGGCGACATGTACCACGGCCAGCTCGACGACGTCTACGTCCAGGTCGGCTGACCCACTCCCACCACCGAACGACGACGGGCCCGGCGCCGGATTCCTCCGGCACCGGGCCCTCACTCCATCCGCGTGCGCCCCGAGCGCAGCTCTTCGTCCGCGCGGCTCAGCCGCGGCCGGGCGCGGGCTTCCGAGCCCCGCGGTTCAGCCGCGGCGGAGTGCGGCTTTCCGGTCCGCGCGGCTCAGCTGCGGCGGAACGCGTAGGAGCGCCCACCCGCGGCCTGGCCCGCGCGGCCCGAGCGGGCCCGCCCGGAACGCTCCCGGGAGGCCTGACGGGAATCATGCGCCCCGTGATGCGCGGCGGCCAGATCGGACGGATGGTCGGCGGTCCCACCCGGCGAGACCGGGCGCAACGCCGCGGCGATGTCCCGCTCGGCGATCTCGTCGAGGTTGGGGTGAACGGAAAACGGTTCGGCAGGCAAAACGACCTCCTTGCGGCTCCACTGGGGAGCGGACGGGCCACGCTCACCCCCACATCGGAGGGCATGACCGGAATGACTTCGGGTGCGGCGGCCTGAGCGGCGGCGAAGAGCCCGGCGGGCGCGAAGCCCCGACCGGACCTGCCGGAAACCCGGTGACCTGGTGGTCCCGCGAGGAATGCGCGACGCTCCCGTCCCCGGCCGTTTCCGGCGCACGGCGACAAACGCGGCCTGCACGCGCCACCGGCTCGGTGCGGCGGGCGCCAGGCGGCGGGTCGGGAAGGCATCACAGCATGTCGCTCACGCTAATCCGTCCCCACCGCCTCCGCCACCCATTTACCGGTACGGACGACGCCGGCCGCTGGGCGCCTGCTCCCCGGTGGCCGACAGGTTCGCGACAGGCCGGGGCGGACGGCTCATACTCGCCCGCCGGGAACCGATCCTTGCACGCGGAGAGTCCACCCATGATTGCGATGCGTGCCGGTCGGCACTGTCGGCAATGATCATTTTCGTACAGCAGGGGGCGTCAGTGCCGCAGGGATACGCTACGCCGAGAGCCGGCCTGGGTCGCTGGGTGGACAACCGCCCGATGAAGATCAAGATCCTGTCGGTGATCGCGATCCTCGCCGCGACGGCGATGGTGCAGGGTGTAGTGGCGCTGGGTGGTATGAGGCTGATGAACAACGCCTCCACGTCGCTCTATCACATGAGCGTGATACCCATGGAGCACGTCGAAGAGCTTGCGCTGATCATGCGGCAGACCCGTGTCGACACCCTCGACCACGCCCTGTCGACGACCGACGGGCGGATGACCGAGTTCGAGAAGGCGATCAAGGCCGACGATGACGCGTTCGCCCGCGCGGCCGCCCTCTACCGCAAGGAGTCGATCGCGCCGGAACTGGTCGACGACCTGACCGCGGAGTGGCGGAACTACCAGGACAACCGGGCCAAGATTCTGGCGGCGAGCCGCCGCAACGACTTCGCCGAGGTCGCACGAATCCGCGACGCCGAGGCCCGGCCGTTGTTCACCGAGGCGTCCGAGATCGTCGCGGAGCTGGTGGACCGGGAGCGGCAGGGCGCCCAACGGAGCGTGGACGACGCCTACATGACGTGGCAGAAGTCGCGCTGGACCACCATGACGCTGCTGTTCGGAGGCCTGGCGCTGGCCGTGGCGTTCGGGTTGTTCGTGTCCCGCCGGATCGTCGCCTCGCTGCGCCGGGTGTCGCACGTGGTCGACGGGCTGGCCGTCGGCGATCTGACCCGCACCGCCGCGGTGAGCAGTAGGGACGAACTCGGCACGATGGCGGCCGGGCTCGACACGGCGACGACCCGGCTGCGGGAGACCGTCGGGGTGCTCGGCGCGAACAGCGAGACTCTCGCCGAAGCGGCGCACCACCTGGCCGGGACCAGCACGCAGATCGCCGGGTCCGCGGAAGAGACCAGCATCCGGTCCGACAGCGTCTCCACCAGCGCGGAGGAGGTCTCCCGCAACGTCGACACGGTGGCGGCCGCCGCCGAGCAGATGGGCGCCTCGATCCGGGAGATAGCGAGCAGCGCCGCCGACGCCGCCCAGGTGGCACGGGGCGCGGTGGAGATGGCCGGGCAGGCCAACCAGACCGTGTCCGATCTCGGCACGTCCAGCGCCGAGATCGGCGACGTCCTGCAGATGATCACGCAGATCGCGGAGCAGACGAACCTGCTGGCGCTCAACGCCACGATCGAAGCCGCGCGGGCCGGCGAGGCGGGCAAGGGCTTCGCCGTCGTCGCCAGTGAGGTCAAGGACCTCTCGCAGGCCACGGCCGCCGCCACCGAGGACATCGCCACCCGGGTCGCGGCCATCCAGGGCGCCAGCAGTGCCGCGGCGGAGGCGATCGGCCAGATCTCCGAGATCATCGAGAAGGTTCACGACTACTCGGCGACCATCGCCTCGGCCGTCGAGGAACAGAGCGCCGTGACCAGCGAGATCAGCCGGAGTGTGGCAGAAGCCAGCTCGGGGGCGACCGACATCGCCCAGAACATCACCGGCGTGGCGACCGCCGCTCAGACCACCGCCTCCAGAATCGCCGGAACCCAGGCCGCCGTCGCCGAACTCGGGCAGATGTCCACGACGATGCGGGGCATCGTGGCGACGTTCCGGGTTTGATCGGGGCGGCCGGGAGGGTGAGTGGGCAGCTCCGCCCGGCGGTCGCGGCACGGGCGGGACCCGGCAGGCGCTCGCGTGGACCGGCGGTGGATGTGGTCTCCGGGGACGGCGACGTCCGTACCGTCAAAGGATCATCGCGGCGTCGAGCGTCGCGACGGCGGCCGGGAAGTCGATGAGCTGGTCGCGGATCAGGCGGAGGCCGGTGCGCAGCGCGACGGGCGGCACACCGCGGGCGGTGAGCACGCCGGTGGTCCACTCGGTGAAGTCGGTGAAGATCTCCTGTTCGCCGACGTAGATCGCGGCCGCCAGGAAGTCGACGATGTGGCCCATGTCCTCGACGGTCGACTCGGTCTGGGCGGCGCTGTAGTCGTGGGCGGCCGGATAGGCGCCGATCAGGCGCCCCATCGCGGTGGCGATCAGCTCGGGGCGGCTACGGACGAGGAAGGTGTACTCCTCGTCGCCGAGGCGGGGAAGGTCGGTCACCGGACGCGATGGCCAGGCGGTGGCCAGACGGGCGACGGCCGTCTCGCCGGAATCGGCCCAGGCGTGCGCGCCCATCCGGGCGGCGTAGCGGCCGCCGGGACCGAAGCCGCGGCCGCCGGCGATCACCGGAACACCGGTGGCGCGGCAGGCGGTGATCGCGGCGTGGGCGCGCGGCAGCCGGGTGGGGATCGTGCAGCTGAGCGCGACCGCGTCCGGCCCGGTCTGGTGCAGGTGGGTGATCAGGTGCCGGCCGGGGACGCTGGCGCCCAGGAAGTCGACCCGCCAGCCGTCGAGCCGTAGCAGTTCGGCGAGCATCCGGGCGGGCAGCCCGTGCCATTCGCCGTCCACGCAGGCGAGGGTGATGCGGCCGCGCGACGCCCGCCCGGTGGGGTGGGCCGCGACCGCGGCGAGGGCGCGCTCGCTGACCGCGGTGGCGGCGTGCTCGCGGGCCACCGTCCACTCGTTGGCGGCCCACAGCTCGCCGATCCGGCGCTGGGTGGCGCCGATCAGGTCGACGATGATCCGCTCGGCCGGCACGCCCCGGTCGTGCAGTTCGCCGACCAGTTCGATGGCGCCGGCCTCGTCACTGTCCGACACCAGGGCCAGATAGCGCTCCGTGAGCCAGGAGTCGATGGGCGGGGCGGGCCGGGCGGGCGCGGTCACGATCGGGCCCGGGACCGGCGGTCGCCGCGCCGGGCGGCGATCAGGAAGGGGGACTCCTCGGGGACGCCGCCGCCGCGCAGGCTGAGCGGGGTGCGCGCCGGGGCGCGGACGGCCAGCATGGCGATGTCGTCGGACTGCCCGCCGCGCAGCCAGTCGGAGGCGATCTGGCTGAGCCGCTCGACGACGGCGGCGGCGGGCATGCCCGCGCAGTCGGCGAGCGCCCGGTGCAGCCGGTCCTCGCCGAAGTGTTCGCGCCCGGCCGGACCGCCGCGGGCCTCGGTGAGGCCGTCGCTGTAGAGCAGGCACAGCTCGCCGGGGCCCAGCTCGACGGTGGCCGGCTGGATGTCGGTCAGCGGCATCACCCCGATCAGGGTGCCCTTGGCCGCAACCTCCTCGACGGTGCCGTCGGCGCGCAGGACGAGCGGGCCGGGGTGGCCGCCGGTGGCCAGCTCGAGCCGGATCCGGCCGTGTTCCACCCGGCGGACCGCGCCGACCACCATGGTCACGAACCGGCTCCGCCGCCCGGATCCCAGCAGCACGTCGTTGAGAACCCGCAGCATGGCCGCCGGCTCGGCCCGCACCAGCCGCAGCACGCGCAGGGTCTGGCGCACCTGTCCGGTGAGGACGGCTGCCTCCGGGCCGGTGCCGCAGACGTCGCCGAGGGCGATCACCGTGTCGGTGTCGTCCCCGGCCGGCCCGAACACGTCGTAGAAGTCGCCGCCGATGTGCAGGTGGTGCGATCCGGCCAGCTCGACGCCGTCGATCACCGGAAGGTCCGGTGGGAGCAGGCCGGCCTTGAGGATGGCGGCCGTCTCGGACTGCTCGTGGTAGAGCGTGGCGGCCGCGATCGCCGCGCCCGCGCGGGCCGCGAAGACCCGGGCGAGCGCCTCGTCCTCCTCGCCGAACACGGCGGCCGCGCCGTGCCGGGCCAGGATCAGCGCCCCGGCCGGTTCGGCGTTGCCGGGCAGCGGGGTGACCAGCATCGCGCCGACCGGGCCCAGCTCGGCCGGAAGCAGCCAGCCGGGCGCCTGTGCCGGGTCCAGCCAGCGGCTGGGGATCGGCGGGAAGCCGTCGAGCGACTCGATCAGGCCGGGGACGTCGCCGAGCAGCCGCTCCGGCAGCGTGCCCTCCTCGACGGCGCGCCGGGGCAGCAGCCTGGTCCAGGTGCTGCGGCGCCGGTGCGGCGGCAGGACCACCATGGCGGTGTCGGCGAGGTGCTGGACCGCCAGCTCCACGACGGTACGCATGACCCGGCCCACATGCAGCGACGTGGACAGCCGCCACCCCACCTCGGCGAGGAACTCGCTGTGGGCGATCCGCCGCGCCTGCTCGGTCTCGTCCCGGATGAACCAGGCGTAGTGCGCGCCGTCGAGGTCACGCCGTGTCCCGGCGAGCGAGCGCCCCTCGAACTCGCACCGGAACGAGTCGGCGCCGGGGTCCGGGAACGGGCCGGTGACCGGGTGGCCGAGGCGGGCGCCGGGCACCAGGCGCCGGGCCTCCGCGTTCGCCAGCAGCACCGTGTGCCCGGCGGCGTCGCACAGCAGCATCCCCTCACCGGCGGCCTCGATGGCGGCCTGGAGCAGCGCCGATGCCGGTGCGACCAGGGTCATGCCCCCAGCCTACGGGCTGGACGGAGCATCGTTCAGGTCGACCACGATCGGGGCGTGGTCGGACGGGCCCTTGCCCTTGCGGGCCTCCCGGTCGACGTACGCGTCGGTGACCCGGGCCGTCACGTCCGCGGTGGCGTAGACGAGGTCGATGCGCATGCCCTTGTTCTGGTGGAACATCCCGGCGCGATAGTCCCAGTACGTGAACGGGTGGTCGCCCTTGAGCGGCCGGGCCGGCACGTCGGTGAGGCCGAGGTCGCGCAGCGCCGCGAGGGCGGCCCGCTCGGGTGGCGTGACGTGGGTGGACGCGGCGAAGACGGCGATGTCCCAGACGTCGGCGTCGGTGGGCGCCACGTTGTAGTCGCCGGCCACCACCACCGGGCCGGCGGCCAGGTCGGGCACGAGGGCGTCGCGCAGCGCGGCGAGCCACCGCAGCTTGTAGTCGTAGTGCGGATCCTCCGGGGTGCGCCCGTTCGGCACGTACACCGACATGAAGCGGATGCCGCCGCAGCGGGCGCTGATCGCGCGGGCCTCCGGGCCGGGATAGCCGGGCTCGCCCTCGAAGCCGTGGCGTACGTCGTCGAGGCCGATCCGGGAGAGCAGGGCGACACCGTTCCAGCGGCCCTGGCCGTACGCGGCCACCTCGTACCCCAGTTTCTCGACCTCGGTGGGGAAACCGCCCTCGGCGACCTTGGTCTCCTGGAGGCAGACGACGTCCGGGGCGGTGTTCTCCAGCCAGTCGATCAGGCGGGGCAGCCGGGCCTTGACCGAGTTGACGTTCCAGGTGGCGAAGCGCATACCCGCTTTCTACCTGGTCGCGGCCATCAGCGCGGCGGCGAGGCCGACGCTGAGGGAAACCAGCAGGACGGTCAGCCAGATCATCGGACCTCCGATCAGCGGTGACATGGCTTACACCAGGAATACGCCAGCGAATAATGCCCGAGTTGGCCGCACGGCACCAGGGTCCCTGGAAGGTTTGACACCGAGAGGGGGCGACCATGCGCGTGGAAGTGATGCCCGAGCTGCCGGCCGACATGCGGGACGAGGCTTGGGACTTCTATTCGAACTGTTTCAACGACCTGCGGATCCTCGCGGTCAACCGGCATCTCATGTACCGCCACGAGTTCGACGACGTGATGAGCGACAAGCGGATCGCCAAGCACGTGGCGCTGGACGACGAGGGCATCGCCGGGATGGGCACGATCACGAACGACCTGGAGGCGGTCCCGCTGATCTCGGCGGACTACTTCCAGTACCACTGGCCCGAGCTGTACGAGCAGCGCCGGCTCTTCTACTGCATCTTCGCCGGTTCCGCGCTGGGCCGGCGGGGCCGGGGCGTGTTCGTCTCCCTGCAACGGCAGATGTACGCGCCGATCGAGGAGGTGGACGGCAAGGTCTTCTTCGACATCTGCTCGTGGAACGAGGAACGCAACCAGCTGCCCCGGATGATCGCCCTGGTGCTGGGCCGGGCGGCCTCCTGCGGCCGGGCGCAGCCGACCCGGCTGGACGCGCAGTCGTTCTGGATGTTCGAGTTCCCGAAGGACGACATGCCGTTCCGGCGTGAGGAGCGGCGCGGTGTGCCGAACCGGCTGGACGGCCAGCAGGAGCGCCGGGCCGCCCGGATCTGACGACGGGCTCAGTCGGGCCGGCGGTGCCGGCCCGACGGGTTCTCCGCGGTCTCCGGTACGGCCGGGCCGCCCATCACCACGTCCCGCCAGCGCTGGGCGAACTCGGCGGCCGGCACCGCGGCGCCCCACAGCCAGCCCTGGCCGTTGACGACGCCGACCGCGTACAGGGCCTCCCGCTGCAACGGCGTCTCCACCCCTTCGGCGATCACGCTGAGGCCGAGCGCGTGACTCATCGCCACCACGGCGCGGACGATCTCGTCGTCCTCGTGGTTGACCCCGAGCCCGGTCACGAACGAGCGGTCGATCTTGACGCCGGTGACCGGGAACTTGCGCAGGTAGCCGAGCGCCGAGAACCCCGTGCCGAAGTCGTCCACCAGCAGCCGTACGCCGAGTTCGCGCAGTTCGAAGAGGACCCGTGAGGTGACGCTGGAGCCGTCCACCATCACCGACTCGGTCATCTCCAGGGCCACGCAGTGCGGCGGGACGCCGTACCGGACCATCTCGCCGGACACGATCAGCGGCAGCTCCGGGTCGCTGAGCTGGCGCGGCGAGACGTTGATCGACAGGTAGAAGTCGTCGTGGACGGTGCCCTCCGAGCGCCACACGCCGAGCTGGCGCAGGGCCTCCTTGCGTACCCAGGTGCCGATCGCGTTGATCAGTCCGGCGTCCTCGGCGATCGAGATGAAGGTCATCGGCGGGATCGGGCCACGTTCCGGATGCATCCAGCGGACCAGCGCCTCGGCGCCCACCGGGACCCCGGTCTCCAGCCGGACCAGCGGCTGGTAGGCCACGTGCAGCTGCTCCTCGGCGAGCGCCTGGCGCAGCGCCACCTCCAGCTCGATGCGCTCCCGGACCTGGGTGTGCATGCTGGTGTCGAAGATGATGGACCGTCCCGGGCCCTCGTCCTTGGCCCGGTACAGGGCGGTGTCGGCGTCGCGCATCAGGGCCTCGGCGGTGACCGTGGCGTTGGCCGGGTCGGCCTCGGCGTGCGAGATGCCGATCGACGCGCTGATCACCACGTCGTGGTCACGGACCGGGAACGGCTTGGCGAAACAGCCGCGGATGTCGTCGACCAGGCGCAGCGCCCCACCCTTCTCGCCGATGAACACGAGCAGGAACTCGTCGCCGCCGACCCGGGCCACCGGGATGCCGTGCGGGACCCCGGTCCGCAGCCGCCGGCCCACGTCGATCACCAGCTGGTCGCCGGTGTCGTGGCCCCACGAGTCGTTGACCCACTTGAACCCGTCCAGGTCGAGCATGTAGACCCATACCCGGTCGTGCCCCTCCGGATCCACCACGGTGAGCAGGCGCGCGATCTCGGCCGACATGGACTGCCGGTTGGGCAGCCCGGTCAGCGGGTCGTGGGTGGCCTGATGCTCGGAACGCAGCTGGGCGGCGACCTGGGCGCGGACCGCGGAGATCGCCCGGACCAGCAGCAGCGCGACGATCATCGCGCCGGTCACCGCGATCAGCACCCGGGCCGCGGCCGACCGGGTGCCGGTGGTCAGCAGCAGCGCGAACGGGACGGCCAGGGCGGGCAGCAGCAGCGACAGCCGCGGCCAGGACCAGGCCTGGGCGGGCAGTTTGGCGGCCCGGCCCATCTCCACCACGGACGGGTGCGTGGCGGCCACCCCGAGCCCGGTGTACGCGACCATGTACGGCACGTTGAGCAGCGGTGACGCGTAGATGTGGCCCTGCACCCCGACGATCGCGTAGGCCAGGTCGCCCGCGAAGATCATCGACATCATGACGATCAGCCCGATCAGGCTGACCGGCCAGGTCTTCGCCGTGAAGGTGAGGTTCACCAGCAGCAGCAGGAGCAGCACGTCGAACATCGGGTACATGCCCTGGATGCCGGACAGCACCGGGTCCCGGCCGGGGATCTCGGCCGCCGGCACGGCCAGCAGCAGCACGGTGGCCACCCCGGCGGCCAGGCAGACGATCAGCCCGTCCAGCACCGCGTGCCGGTCGAGGCTGCCCCGCCGCTGCAGCAGGACCAGGACGAACGCGCCCAGCAGCAGATACCCGCTGAACGAGGCGACGTCGGCGAGCAGCGGCCACGGCATCGGCATCTCGGTGACCGTCGGGCGGATCATCACGCCGATCATGAACAGCAGCGCGGCCGCGCCCATCAGCAGCCACGCGCCCGGCGGCTCGGCGCCCCATCGCCGCGGCCCGGCGAAGCAGGCGATCACGACGACGACCGCGAGCAGCGTGAACGCGCTCGTGCCGACAGCCGATGACGGGAACAACCCGTAGAGCACGGTGGCGATGACGCCACCCACGGCGATGACCTGCCACAGCCGTCGGGCGATTCCGGGCGGGAGCACCGATTGCACCGGGCATTCCTCCCGTACAGCCCGAAGACCTATGTGTGGGCTAACGGTAGCAATTCGGGCACGGGGTTACCGGGGTTCCGGGAACCTGCCGCTCCGCGTACGAAGACCGCCGGGCACCCGCCGTGCCGCAGCACCGCGGCCGCGACCGTACCCAGGCGGCCGCGTGTGCCCGGACCGCGCGGCCCCAGCACGATCAGGCCGGCGCCGCGGGAGGCCTGCACCAGGGCGCCGGCCGGATCGCCGGAGAGCAGGCGGGGGTGGACGCCGTCGAGGACCGGGCGGCCGGCGGGGTCGCCGGCGTACACCACGTCCACCCGGCCGCCCCGGCGCCGGGCCTGCTCGGCGGCGAACCGCAGCACCGCGGCGGAGACCGGCGACCCGTCGACGGCGGCCAGGACCGGCCCGGACGGCGTCCGGTGCCGGCGGGCCACCGCCACCGGGCACCACGCCCGCAGCACCACCTCGACCAGGCCGCCGCCGAGGACCAGCAGTGCGGAAGCCCGGCTCAAGCGCAACAGGACACGTTCCGGCGGTCCATCCACGAGTTGGCCCCGCGCGGCGACCCCGGGTGTGGAACGCTGAGCGATGGAGACCGCCTCCTCGACGGTGCGTGAGGCGGCCCGGCGCGCCAGGGCGTACTCGCCGGGTCCCGGCCACGTGAAAGCGTGGACGACGGTGAGCGCCCGCCCACGGGAGACCGCCTCCCGCGCGGCGAATCGCACGGCGGCCGGGTCGGTCGCCGTGCCGCCGACCCCCACCACAACGGGTCCGTCAGCCGGGATGTGCATGGGCCCTCCCGTAACAGCGTCGCAATATACCGACCATTGTCTATGGCGCAACGACCTATACGCACTGGTGACCAATGCCTCAACAGGCGGCCACCTGATGACCCATTCAGGTTGAGGGTTTACGGTGAACGGCAAAATCTTTGGGACATCTGCCGGTGAAGTGAGGGAAATACATGACGGATGTCAAGCTCGACCACCCCGGTGGTCAGTTGTCGATGGCGGTCACGAAGGCCGTCGACGGTCCGGGCGGCATCGACGTCAGTGCTCTGCTGAAGGAGACCGGTTACGTAACCCTCGATCAGGGTTTCGTGAACACCGCGTCGACCAAGTCGGCGATCACTTACATCGACGGTGACCAGGGCATTCTGCGTTACCGGGGTTACCCGATCGAGCAGCTCGCGGAGAAGAGCACCTTCCTCGAGGTCTCCTACCTGCTGATGAACGGTGAGCTGCCGACCGCGACGCAGCTTCAGGACTTCGCGGACAAGATCCGGGTGCACACGCTGCTCCAGGAGGAGATGCGCACCTTCTTCTCGAGCTTCCCGCGTAACGCGCACCCGATGTCGGTGCTGTCGTCCGCGGTCACCGCGCTGTCGACCTTCTACCAGGACGCGCTCGACCCGCTCGACGAGGAGCAGGTCGATATCTCCGCAATCCGGCTGATGGCGAAACTTCCGACGATCGCGGCGTACATCTACAAGAAGTCCATCGGGCACCCGCTGCCGTACCCGGACAACTCGCTCGACTACGTCGAGAACTTCCTGCGCCTGACCTTCGGTCTCCCGACCGTCCAGTACAACGTCGACCCCAAGGTCGCCAAGATCCTGGACATGCTGTTCATCCTGCACGCCGACCACGAGCAGAACTGCTCGACCTCGTCGGTGCGCCTGGTCGGCTCGGCGCAGGCCAACCTGTTCGCCAGCGTCTCCGCCGGCATCAACGCCCTCTCCGGCCCGCTGCACGGCGGCGCCAACGCGGCCGTCCTCGAGATGCTCGAGCAGATCCGCAAGGAGGGCGGAGACGTCACCTCGTTCGTCACCCGGGTGAAGAACAAGGAAAAGGGCGTCAAGCTCATGGGCTTCGGCCACCGGGTCTACAAGAACTACGACCCGCGTGCCGCCATCGTCAAGAAGGCCGCCCAGGAGATGCTGTCGACCCTCGACAAGCCGGACCCGCTGCTGGAGATCGCCTTCAAGCTCGAGGAGATCGCCCTCTCCGACGAGTACTTCATCTCCCGCAAGCTGTACCCGAACGTCGACTTCTACACCGGCCTCATCTACAAGGCCATGGGCTTCCCCACCGACATGTTCACGGTGCTGTTCGCGATCGGCCGCCTCCCCGGCTGGATCGCCCAGTGGCGCGAGATGATGACCGACCCGGCCAACAAGATCGGTCGCCCGCGGCAGATCTACACCGGCTCGCCGGTCCGCGACTTCGTGCCGATGGACCAGCGCTGACCTTTTCCGCACCCCGCGACGCCCCGCCCCTCTCGGCGGGGCGTTTCGCTTTTCAAGACCATTTCCGGTACGGGGTGGACAGTTATCGATGAATTTCCCCGCCCCGAAAGTCCCGGCGATCTTCTGCCACTCCATCCCTTGCCGCCCCCACCGGGCGGTGCTGCCCACTCGCCCCGGCTCGCTCCGCTTCGCCCACCCACCCGGTTGGCCACCAGCGTCGTCTCCATCGTCCCGAAACAGCCCTGGCAGCCAGCCGAACACCCCCCGGCTGGCTGCCAGGTTCGTTGCGGGACGGGAGGCCGGCCCGTCGGCCGGCTGTGGAGATCCGGCTGGCTCTGGGGCATGTCTCAACGACGTTGAGGCATCCCCCAGAGCCAGCCAGGAAGATCCCCGCGGTCGGCGGCACGGCATGGGTATCGGGGAGGGTGGGCATGAGAGGGTCGGCTGAGCGCGATCGGGGAGGCGAAGCATGGACGTCGTGATCGGGATCGACACCGGGACCACCGCGACCAAAGGGGTCGCCGCCGGCCCGGCCGGTGAGATCCGGGCGCTGACCAGCGTCCACTACCCGCTGTCGGTGCCCGGGCCGGGCCGTGCCGAACTCGACCCCCGGCAGCTCACCGAAGCCGCCATGCGGGCGCTCGCCGACGTGGCCGCCGCATGCCGCGAACGCGGCGACCGGGTGATCGCGATCAGCCTCAGCTCCTTCCTGCACGCGCTGCTGCCGATGGACGCCGCCGGCCGCCCCCTCGGCCCCGTGGTGACATGGGCGGACGGCCGCTCCGCCCGGCAGTGCGAGAAGATCGTCGCGGACGGGCCGGCGAAGCGCCTCCAAGCCCGCACCGGCACCCCGGTCCACCCGATGTCGCCGCTCACGAAGCTGGCCTGGTGGGCCGAGGAGGACCCCGGCACGCTGCGCGGCACCCCACGCTGGGGTGGCGTCAAGGAACTGATCGTCGCGGCCCTCGCCGACGACCCGTTCCTGGTGGACCTGTCGATCGCCTCCGGCACCGGCCTCTACGACATCCACTCCCGCCGGTGGGACGACGAGGCGCTGGCGATCGCCGGCGTGCGCCCCGGGCAGCTCGCCGAGGTCGTCCCCACCACGCACGCCCTCCGGCTGAGCCCCGAGGTGGCCACCGCGGCGGGACTGCCCCCGGACGTACCGCTGATCATCGGCGCCGCCGACGGCCCGCTCGCCAACCTCGGTGTCGGCGCCACCCCGCCCGGCGTCGCGGCGGTCTCTCTCGGCACCAGCGGCGCCCTCCGTACCGTCGTGGACCGCCCCACCTCCGACGACGCCGGCCGCCTGTTCTGCTACGCCCTCACCGAGGACCGCTGGGTGATCGGCGGAGCGGTCAACAACGCCGGCTCGGTCGTACGGTGGGCGGCCCAGTCCCTCGCCGCCGGCGCTCCGGGCGCCCCCGCCGCCGAAGGTGAGGACGCCGACGAGCGTGACGCCGCCCTGCTGGCCGAGGCCGCCGAAGTCCGGGCCGGCAGCGAGGGCCTGCTCTGCCTGCCCTACCTCCTGGGCGAACGGGCGCCCTGGTGGCGTCCCGGCATGCGCGGCGCCTACCTGGGCCTGCGCCGCGAACACGCCCGCCCGCACCTGGTCCGCGCCGCCGTGGAAGGCGTCTGCCAGCAGCTCGCCCTGGTCCGTGACTCGTTCGACGCCGAGGGCTGCCCGGTCACCGAGATCCGCGCCACCGGCGGCGCCGCCGCCTCCCACCTGTGGGTGTCCATCCTGGCTTCCGCCCTCGACCTCCCGGTGACGGTCGCCGACGTCCCCGAGGGCACCGCGCTGGGCGCCTGCCTCCTGGCCCGGCACGCCCTCGGCGAACTCCCCGACCTCGACCGTGCCGCCGACCTGGTCCCCACCGCGAACGCCACCAGCCCCGACCCGGAGGACGCCGCCCTCTACCGCCGCCTGCGCCCCCTGGTGGAACGCTCCGCCCTGGCCGTCCTCGACGTGGTGGCCGAACTCGACCGCCTGGCCCCCGAACCCCTCCCCGCCACCGAGAAGGCGGTGCCCCGCTGACCCGACCGCACGCACCGCGTTCGGTGAGGCAGCGTTATGGGAGGACTCGTTCGCCGCCGTCGTGTTGGGGGAGGTTCGTTCGTCGCCGCGCTGCCTTTGCCGTCCGGTTCCAGGCGGCACTGGCGCCGCCACGGTGGCGGTGGCGTTCGTGACCGGCGACCGCCCGTGTTCGGTGACGCGGTCTTCGGTGGCGCCGTGTTCGGGGTGGACCCGTTCGTCGCCGCGCTGCCTGTGCCGTCCGGTTCCAGGCGGCACTGGCGCCGCCACGGTGGCGGTGGCGTTCGTGACCGGCGACCGCCCGTGTTCGGCGACGCGATCTTCGGTGGAGCCGCGTTCGGGGAGGCCCGTTCGTCGCCGCGCTGCCTGTGCCGTCCGGTTCCAGGCGGCACTGGCGCCGCCACGGTGGCGGTGGCGTTCGTGACCGGCGACCGCCCGTGTTCGGCGACGCGGTCCTCGGTGGGGCCGTGTTCGGTGGGGCCGTGTTCGGCGAAGCTGCGTTCGGCGGGTGACGGATCCCGCGTTGACGGGCGCACGGCCGGTCCGGAAGAGTGACCGGCGAGCGGTTGCGGAGGAACCCGGTGCGATTCCGGGACGGTCCCGCCACTGTGACCGGGGAGCGACCCGCTGACCACCTACGCCACGGCGGCTGATGCGCCGGAAGGCAAGCGGGAAACGTCGATCCGGGAGTCAGGAGACTCCGGCCGCTCGCGTCGACCGACGAGCGGGCGTGGACACCCGCCGGAAGGGATCCTGGTGACTACTCCGTACCCGTTCTCGGCCGTGGTGGGTCTCGACGACCTACGCCTGGCTCTGCTGCTCACCTCGGTGTCACCGGCCGTCGGCGGGGTCCTCGTCCGGGGCGAGAAGGGCACGGCCAAAAGCACCGTCGTCCGCGCCCTGGCCGGCCTGCTGCCACCGGTCACCGTGGTGACCGGCTGCCGTTTCGCCTGCGATCCCGCCGCCCCGGACCCGGCCTGCCCGGATGGTCCGCACACGACCGTCTCCGGCCCGGATGGTCCGCACACGACCGTCTCCCGCCCGGATGGTCCGCACACGACCGTCTCCGGTTCGGGTGGTCCGCACATGACCGTCCCCGGCTCGGGTGGTCCGCACACGACCGCTCCCGGCCAGGATGGCTCGCATACCACCGTTTCCGGCCCGGGTGGTCCGCACACGACCGCTCCCGGCCAGGATGGCTCGCATACCACCGTCTCCGGCCCGGGTGGTCCGCACACCACCGTCTCCGGCCCAGGTGGTCCGCACACCACCGTCTCCGGCCCAGGTGGTCCGCACACCACCGTCCCCGGTCCGGACGCGTCGGTGAGTGCCACCGTCCGGCCCGCGTCGCTCGTCGAGTTGCCGGTCGGCGCCACCGAGGACCGGGTGGTCGGCACGCTCGACCTGCAGCGCGCGCTCACCGACGGGGTGAGGGCCTACGAGCCGGGCCTGCTCGCCGCCGCGCACCGGGGTGTCCTCTATGTCGACGAGGTGAATCTCCTGCCGGACCACCTGGTGGACCTGCTGCTGGACGCGGCGGCGATGGGCCGGGCACACGTCGAACGGGACGGGGTGTCGGTCAAGCACGCGGCCCGGTTCCTGCTGGTCGGCACCATGAACCCGGAGGAGGGCGAGCCCCGGCCCCAGCTGGTCGACCGGTTCGGCCTGGTCGTGAACGTCGCCGCGCCCCGCGACGCCCGCCAGCGCGCCGAGGTGGTGCGCCGCCGTCTCGCCTACGAGGCCGACCCGGACGGTTTCGCGGCCCGCTACGCCGGCGCTGAACGCGACTACGCGGCCCGGATCGCCGCCGCCCGCGCCGCCCTTCCGGCGGTGACGCTGCCCGACGCCGAACTCGACCGCATCTCCCGGGTCTGCCTCGCCTACGGCGTGGACGGCATGCGCGCCGACATCGTGGTCGCCCGCTGCGCCGTCGCCCTGGCCGCCTGGCACGGCCGCGACCGGGTCGTCGCCGACGACGTCCGGGACGCCGCCCGCCTGGCCCTCCCACACCGCCGCCGCACCGACCCCCTCGACCCGCCCGGCACCGACGAGCAGAAGCTCGACGAGGCGCTGGCCGAAGCCGAACGCCAGGCCGAACAGGACCGAGCCGAACAGGAGCGGGCCGAACAGGACAGGGCCGAACAGGACTGGGCCGAGCGGGAACGGACCGAACAGGACAGGGCGGAGCGGGATCGAGCCGAACGGGACCGAGCCGAGCGGCGACGGTCCGAGGACGACCCCCACGGCGAGCCGGACCCGGACACCGATCCCGACCCGGGCGACGGCGGCCCCGGCGGCGGAGGCCCGGGCGACGGCACCCCGCGCGACGGCGGCGGGCCGTCCGGATCAGCCCCACCACTCGAGGGTACGGATGAGAACGCGGACGGCTCTGCCCAGCCGGAGAAGTCGGGAGCGGTGGCCGCCGCGGGTCAGGCGTACCGGACGCGGACACTTCGCATCACCGCCCGCGGCGAGGGCGGCCACGCCGGCCGCCGTTCCCCGGCCTTCGCCCGCCGCGGCCGGGTGGTGGGCAGCCGTGTTCCCCAGGGGAAGCTGTCCGGCGCCCCCCATCTCTTCGCGACGCTCCGGGCCGCCTTGGACCGAACCGCCCTCGACGGCGCCGCAGCGAATGGCGCCGCTCCGGGCCGGGCGGTGCCTGATGGCGTCGCGGCAGGCGGTGCGGCTGCGGGCATGGTGGCGCTTGATGGGGTCGCGGCCGGTGGTGTGGCTGCGGGCACGGTGGCCGTTGATGGTGTCGCGGCCGATGGTGTCGCTGCGGGCGGGGCAGTGCTTGATGGTGTCCCGGCCGACGGGGCCGCTGCGGCTGGGGCGGTGCTTGATGGTGTCGTGGCCGGTGTGGCTGCGGGCCGGGGCGCCGTCCGCCGTGGTTCGGCTGGTGGGCCGGTGGGGATCCGGGTGTCGCCGGGGGATCTGCGGGAGTCGGTGCACGTGGGGCGTGAGGCGAATCTGGTGCTCTTCGTGGTGGACGCGTCCGGGTCGATGGCCGCCCGAAAGCGGATGACGCTGGTCAAGACGGCGGTGCTGTCGTTGCTGCGGGACGCCTATCAGCGGCGGGACCGGATCGGGATGATCACGTTTCGGGGGAGGGACGCCGAGGTGGTGCTGCCGCCGACGTCCAGTCACGAGGTCGGGGTGATGCGGCTGGCCGCGCTCCGGACCGGTGGCCGTACCCCGTTGGCGGCGGGTCTGCGCGCCGCGGCCGCGACCATCGCCACCGAACGCCGCCGCGACCCGCGACGCCGTCCGCTGCTGGTGGTGGTCACCGACGGCCGGGCCACCAGCGGACCCGACCCGGCCCTGCTGGCGCCCGCTCTGTCCGGGGTGGCGACCGTGGTGGTCGACTGCGAGTCCGGCCCGGTCCGGCTGGGCTTGGCCGGAAAGCTGGCCGCGACCCTCCGCGCCGACCTCATGCCACTCGAACAGCTTCAGGCCGCGACCGTCCTCCACCCGGCGACCCGCGCCGCCACCGCAACGTCCCCGGCCGACCGCGCCTACCGCTCTGCCGCGTAGGCGCCGCGGCGCGACAGCTGGTCATGGGCGCTGTCGCGGCGAGTCGCGGCAGCTGGTCGGGTGCGTTGCCCGGGGTGGGTGGGGCGGCTGGTTGTGAGGACTGCCCGGGTGGGTGGGGGCGGCTGGTCGTGAGGGCTTCTCGGGTGGGTTGAGACGGCTCTGGGAGCCGGCCGGGGGTGAGGGCGAGTTTCGCAGGGGGGTGACGGGCGCGCGCCGGGCGGACCACCTTCGCCGCGACGGGCGGGACGGTGTGGGATGGGCTGGACGGCTCAGCGCGTACCGGGAATGGGGTTGATCTTGAGGAGAAGGAGGAGCGCGTGCCGCAAGGGAAAGTGACGAGCGTGCCCGACGACGGGCTGACGACGCGGCAGCGGCGGCGGCAGGCGGTGTTCGCGGTGCACACCGGGGCGGGCAAGGGGAAGTCGACGGCGGCGTTCGGGATGGCGTTGCGGGCCTGGAGCGCGGGCTGGCCGATCGGGGTGTTCCAGTTCGTCAAGTCGGAGAAGTGGAAGGTCGGCGAGGAGGCCGCGCTCACAGCGCTCGGCGGTTTGGACAGGACGCCCGTGACCTGGCACAAGATGGGTGAGGGCTGGTCCTGGATCCAGCGGGCGGGCAGCGAGCGGGACCACGCCGCCGAGGCCGCCGAAGGATGGGCGCAGATCAAGCGGGACCTGGCGGCGGAGACGTTCCGGTTCTATGTGCTGGACGAGTTCACGTATCCGATGAAATGGGGCTGGGTGGACGTCGCGGACGTGATCACGACGCTGCGGGAACGGCCCGGCACCCAGCATGTGGTGATCACCGGGCGGGACGCGCACCCGGATCTGATCGCGGCCGCCGACCTGGTCACCGAGATGACGAAGATCAAGCACCCGATGGACGCCGGGCGCAAGGGGCAGCAGGGCATCGAATGGTAGATCGGCTGGTCATCGCGGCGCCGGCGTCCGGGCACGGGAAGACGACCGTGGCCACCGGGCTGCTGGCGGCGTTCGCGCGGCGCGGGGTTCCGGTGGCGCCGTTCAAGGTGGGGCCGGACTACATCGACCCCGGCTACCACGCGCTGGCCGCCGGCCGGCCCGGCCGCAACCTCGACCCGGTGCTGGTCGGGGAGGACCTGGTCGGGCCGCTGTTCGCGCACGGGGCGCGGGGCGCCGAGCTGGCGATCGTCGAAGGGGTGATGGGGCTCTACGACGGGCGTACCGGGGCGGGCGACACCGGTTCGACCGCGCAGGTGGCCGCGCTGCTCGACGCGCCGGTGATCCTGGTCGTGGACGCCGCCGCGCAAGGGCGGTCGATCGCCGCCGTGGTGCACGGTTTCCGCAGCTTCGGGACGGTGCGGCTGGCCGGCGTGATCCTCAACCGGGTCGGCTCGGAGCGGCACGAGCAGATCCTCCGGGACGCCTGCGAGGAGGTGGGCACGCCGGTGCTGGGTGCACTGCGCCGCGCCGACGCGGTGGCCGCGCCGTCCCGGCATCTCGGGCTGATCCCGGCGGCGGAACGGCGTGCCGAAGCGCTGGCCTCGGTCGACGCGCTGGCCGCGCTGATCGCCACGTCCGTCGATCTCGAGGCGGTCGCGTCGGTGGCCCGCTCGGCGCCACCCCTGCCCTTCCGGGCATGGACACCGGACAGCGAGACGCCTGTTCCGGGCCGTCCCCTGGTCGCCCTCGCCGGTGGTCCGGCTTTCTCCTTCTCGTACGCCGAGACGCGCGAACTGCTGTCCGGCGCCGGAGCCGACGTGGTGACGGTGGACCCGCTGCACGACACGGCCCTGCCCGAGGGGACGCGGGCGCTGGTGGTGGGCGGCGGGTTCCCCGAGGTGTACGCGTCGTCGCTGTCCGCCAACGAACGGCTCCGCGCGTCGGTGCGGTCGTTCGCGTCGGCCGGCGGGGTGATCACCGCCGAGTGTGCCGGGCTGCTGTGGCTGTGCCGCACCCTCGACGGCGAACCGATGTGCGGCGTCCTCGACGCCGAGGCGGTGATGACACCGTCGCTGACCCTCGGCTACCGGGACGCGGTGGCGCTCGGCGACAGCCCCCTCGCGGTGGCCGGGACCCGGGTGACCGGGCACGAGTTCCACCGGACCGTCGTGCATCCGCGGTCCGGGCTGCTGCTGTCCCCGGCCGGGCAGGCGGCGTGGGCGTGGCGGGGCGCCGACCCGGAGGGGTTCGCGACGCCGACGGTGCACGCCTCCTACCTGCACCTGCACTGGGCGGGACAGCGCGGCACGGCGGAACGGCTGGTTCGCGCGGCGGCCTCGTGACGTTGATCGTCGGATTCGGCGCCCGTACCGGGGTGGCCGCCGGAGTCCTCGCCGACGCCGTCCGCGGCGTCCTGGCCGATGAGGGACTGGCGTGCACCGCGGTCGCCGTGCTGGCCACGCTCGACCGGCGGGCCGCCGAGGAGGGGCCGCGGGAGTTCGCGGCCGCGGCCGGGTGGCGCCTGCTCGGGTTCCCGGCCTCCGAACTGGCCGGTCAGCCGGTGCCCACGCCCAGCGCCGTGGTCGGGATGGCGGTCGGCACGCCGAGCGTCGCCGAGGCCGCCGCCCTGCGGGCCGCCGGTCCGGGCGGCCGCCTGATCGTCGCGAAGCGGGTGCGCTCCGGCGTGACGGTCGCGGTCGCCCGGCCGGCCGGCTGATCACTTGCCCGGGGGCCACTCGTGGACCGGGATGTTGTCGTGCATCAGCGGCAGGTAGCGGCGCAGCATCTCGTGCAGTGCCCGCTGCCGGTCCGCACCCTGCGCCTCGATCTCGTGCAACGTCTCCACCTGCCAGGACGCGCCGTTGCGGTGCCGCAGGCAGCGCTGCTCGATGATGCCGAGCAACCGGTCCCGCTGGGCCGGCGAGACACCCCACAGGTCCAGGCCCTCGGCGGCCTGCGGCAGAAGCCGGCGCAACACCAGTTCGGTGACCGGGACCGTGCCGTGGCCGGGCCAGAACACGCTGGCGTCGATGCCGTGCCGGGCGCAGTTGTGGAAGTTCTCCTCGGCGGCGCGGAAGCTCATCTGCGTCCAGAGCGGGCGCTCCGCCTCGGCGATGCTGCGGACCAGGCCGTAGTAGAACGCGGCGTTGGCGATGGTGTCGGCGACGGTCGGCCCGGCGGGCAGCACCCGGTTCTCCACCCGCAGGTGCGGGCGGCCGTTGACCACCGCGTAGATCGGCCGGTTCCACCGGTAGACCGTGCCGTTGTGCAGGCGCAACTCGCTCAGCTCCGGGATCTCGCCCCGCTCCAGGATCTCGGCCGGATCGTGCACGTCACAGATCGGCAGGAGCGCCGGGAAGTAGCGGACGTTCTCCTCGAACAGGTCGAAGACACTGGTGATCCAGCGTTCCCCGAACCAGACGCGCGGGCGGACCCCCTGTGCCCTTATCTCCTCCGACCGGGTGTCGGTGGCCTGCTCGAACAGCGGGATGCGGGTCTCCCGCCACAACTCCCGGCCGAACAGCAGCGGCGAGTTCGCGCCGAGGGCCAGCTGCACCCCGGAGACGATCTGCGAGGCGTTCCAGTACGCCGCGAACTGCGCCGGGCTCACCTGGAGATGGAACTGGGTGCTGGTGCACGCCGCCTCCGGCGCGATCGTGTCGGTGGTGACGGCCAGCCGGTCCACCCCGTCGATGCGGATGTCCAGGTCCTCGCCGCGGGCCGCGAAGATCTGCTCGTTCAGCAGTTGGTACCGGGGATTGACGGTGAGCGCCTCGCCGGTGAGGTGCTCGCGCCGCAGCGTCGGCAGGATCCCGATCGTCACCATGTGCGCGCCGGCCGCCCGGGCCCGCCGCTCCGCCTGATTCAGACTGGCCCGCAGGCCACGCTCCAGCTCCGCGAAGTCGTCGCCGGCCAGCCGCCGCGGCGGCAGATTGATCTCGATGTTGAACTGCCCCAGCTCCGTCTGGAAGTCGGGGTCGGCGATCGCGCCCAGCACCTCGGCGTTGCGCATCGCCGGATCGGCGTTGCCGTCGATCAGGTTGAGCTCGATCTCCATGCCGGTCAGCGGCCGTTCGAACTCGAAGCGTGCCTCGCGCAACATCGTCGCGAACACGTCGAGACTGCGGCGGATCTTCTGCCGGTAGCGGGTCCGGTCCTCACGGGTGAAATCGGTCTGGTCGACTTTCTCGCCCACCGCGCACCACCTTTCGAGCCGTCAGAGACGCGAGGAGATCGCGCGGCGCCGTAGCCGCCATCCCCTGCGCCCATGATGACCGCTGTCGATGGTGTGGCGCCCGGTGCCGACCGTCCATTCTCGGCAGACTGGCAAACGATCTTCCATGGGCGCTGTCTCTACCCGGCCCGCCCGGAAATCATCCCAGCCAGGCGGCCAGCAGCCCTCCGGCGATCGCCACGCCCACCGCCGCCTGGAGCAGCAGCGCCGGGCCCATGTGCGACCACTGGGTCGGGATCCGGGGGGTCAGCGGCTGCATGGTGGTCAGGTTCACCACCTGCACGAGGCGGACCGGGAGGGTCGGATCGGACTGCGGCTGGGTGCGGACCTGGACCAGGTCGCCACGGTGCAGGGCCGACTGGGGGAGCTGGCCATGCATCTCGATCTCGTACGTCTGGCCGAGGTCGTCACGCAGCCGCACCGGCGTGACCAGGAACTCCGGGCCCTTCCGGAGCTCCTTGAGGGTGCGCCGGGACGGTTTCATCCGCAGCAGGGCGCCGATCATCTGGGCGATGCCGGCGGCGACGAAGACAGCCAGGGCGATCGGGCGTCCCACCCGTACCTCACGGGTGTAGGAGGCCTGGAAGCCGAGGAACCGGCCGGTGATGATGGGACTGACGTGCCGGAGGATCCGCTCGCGGTGCAGTTCGGTGTCGTCCATGGGGGGTCACCTCCTGGATATACGTCAAATGCTACGGAGGGAATCTGCTTCACCACCGTGAGTGAATATGCAGTCTCTGCATACCGCCTGCTCCGCCCGGCCGCCGCCGGATCACCCCGATTCGCTCGCCCCGCCCCGCTGATCTGCACAGATCTTCGGAAAATCACCCTCCCGGCGCACTCGAAGGGGTGAACTGGACCCGGGCCGTGTGAACCCGGCAAGACCGTCGTGCCGTCCCGGTACGTGGACAGCCGGGGATGGGGGGCGGAGACCGGTGAAGGCATACGTCAAACCGGAGAGCGTGCTGGCGACCGTCGCACGTGAGGTCATCGAGGCACACGGCGGTGGAACCGGCGCCCGCGACGGCATGACACTCTGTCCCGCCTGCGGCGAACCGCTGCCCTGCCGTGCCGCACAGTCCGCGGCCGAAGTCCTCGTCGCGGCCGGGCTCGCCGAAGAATCCGGGCTCGTCGCCGCGAGCCGTCCGGCCTGGGCGCCGGTCTCGTCCGGATTGATGCCGTCGGCGGTACCCGGGCCGCCGCCGTGGGCCGTTGAGGAGTCCCCTTCAAATGACACCGCACCCGCTTCTCCATATGGTTCTGCGGCTGCTCCAGAGGTTCCCGGCCCGCCTGCGGACCTTCCTACGGGGTACGACCGGGCCGGCCACCCCGGGCCGCCGGCCGACGCCACTTCCGGGCCGCTGGGCGGTGGGCCGGGAACAGGAGCCGCCGTGCCGGGGTCGGTGGGTGGTTGGGCTGGGGGAGATGCTGCCGGGTCGGGGTCGGTGGGTGGTTGGGCCGGGGGAGGCGCCGCCGGTTCCGGGTCGGTGGGTGGTTGGGCTGGGGGAGATGCTGCCGGGTCGGGGTCGGTGGGTGGTTGGGCCGGAGGAGGCGCCGCCGGTTCCGGGCTGTTGGGCGGTGGTGGGGCCGGAACAAGCGCCGGGGGCTCGCCGGGTCCGGCCGTCGGTCCGGCCGCGGTCACCGGTTCCGCCTCGGCGGGCGCGGGCCACGCGCCGGGGCTGCTCGCCGGGCCGGGAACGTCCGCCGCCGATCCTGCCGATCCTGCCGGTCCGATAGCCGGATCCGCTCCGGCTTCCGGCGGGATGCACGCGCGGGGTGCGGTACCGATGCCCCCTCCGCCGGCCTACGACCCGCTCGCCCCGGGTCCGGCCGCGGAGAGCGCCGGGGGATGGCCGGCTTCCGGGCCCGGAAGTTGGCCACCCCCGCCGGCCACCTCGGCGGAGGGAGAGTCGCGGCCCTGGCCGCCGACCGAACCGTCCGCGCCGTCGTGGGCCACAGAGGAGACGGGGGCGTGGGCGGCTGCGGGCCGACCGGAAGGCGGCCGGCCGCCGTGGTTGCCCGCCGAGCCGGGTGATTCCGGCATATCGATCCCGGGTGTTCCGGGCTCACGCTTCACGGATGCGCCGGTTCAGGATTCGCCCATTCACGGTTCTCCGGGCCCGGGTTCGCCGGTCCAGGGTTCGCCGATCCCGGGTTCGCCGGTCCAGGGTTCGCCGGTCCAGGGTTCGGCGGTCCAGGGTTCGGCGGTGCCGGGTTCGGCGGTCCGGGGTTCGGTCGTCCCGGGTTCGCCAGACCCGGGTTCGCTAGTTCCGGGGCCGGGGGTCCTAGGTTCGCCGGTCCCAGGATCGTCCGTTCTCGGTGCGGGCAGTGCGGAAGGCAGAGGCGGCAGCGGCTCCGGTGAGATGGCCGGGGGGCCGCTCGGCGGCACATCGGGTGGTGCCGGTGGCGGGGGGATTTCGAACGCGGGTACCGGAGCTGCCAGTGGCCTCCCGGCGGGCGGTAGGGCTGTCCCAGGAACGAGCGATGCCCTCTCGGGAACCGCCCCATCCGAGACATCCGGCATTGTGGTGGGTGGATTGATGCAGCCCGGGCCGGTACTGGGCGGTTCGATGCCCCCCAGCCCGGCGACTCCCGGGCTCCGTGCTCCGGGGACGGCCGGTGCCGGTGTCTCAGGGTTCCAGGATCCGGGGACGGCTGGTGTGGGTGTTCCTGGGTTACAGGATCCGGGGATGGCTGGTGCGGGTCCTGGGTTCGGTGATCCTAGGACGGCTGGTGCCAGTGTTACTGGGTTACAGGATCCGGGGATGGCTGGTGCGGGTCCTGGGTTCGGTGAACCTAGGACCGCCGGTACCAGTGTTACTGGGATTCAGGATTCGGGGATTCAGGACTCGGCAATGCCTGGTTCGGGGATGCCCGGTTCGGGGATGCCTGGTTCGGGGATGCCTGGTTCGGGTGTTCCTGGGCTTGGTGATCCGGGGATGGCCGGTGCGGGCGTTCCTGGCTTCGGTGATTCGGGGCTTGGTGGTTCGGGGCTCGGTGGTTCGGGGTTGGCTGGTGCCGGTGTTCCCGGGATCGGCGATCCCGGGCCGGGTGGTTCGGGGCGTTTCGTGCCGGGTGGCGCGGGCATGCCGGAAGCCACTGGCGAGGAGCTCTACGGAAATGCTGGACAAGGCTCGGGGGAGCCGGTGGCGGGCGACCGTGGACGGAGCCCGGCCGGGCCGGATGCGCCGGGGTATGGCACGGCCGGGACCGGTGGCTTCGAAACCGGGGGGCCGGGCCCGGCGAATCAGGCGGCATCCGTGCCGGAAACGCGGGCGCCCGCCGGGGGCGGTACCGCCGTGGACAGCCCGCGCGCCCCGGAGGAACTGGACGAGGTGGTTCGGCGGCCGGTTTACAGCCAGCAGAACCGCCCGCTCGACGCGCCCCGCTTCACCCGCTCGGCGCGCCGCGCGCAGGCGGCCGAGGGTGGGTTCACGACGTCGCCCGCGCCGGATGCGACAGCCGCTTTCCCGGGGACCGTGACGCCTGGCGCGTCCGCTCCCGGCCGTCCGCCGGTCCAGGCTTCCGACGTGGGCCAGCACGGTTCACCCACGCCGGGCGGAGGCGCGGCGACCGGGGAGCCGGTGGGTTCCGCCCGCTTGCCGTCGCAGGCGCAGGACATGGGCCAGGACAGCATCGCCCGGTTGACGGAAGCGGGTCGGCAGGACCCGGTCAGCCCTTCGCCGCGAGGTTCCGATCTGGGCCAGCACAACGAGCCCACCCGCAGCCCGCTCCAGCCGCCGGATTCAGGGCACGGTGCGGGCCGGTCGCCGTTGCAAGCGCCGGAAATGGGGCAAACCACAGGTCGGTCGCCGTTGCAGGCGCCGGATATGGGCCAGCATAACGAGCCCGCCCGCAGCCCGTTGCAGGCGCCGGATTTGGGGCAAGCCACGGGTCGGTCGCCGTTGCAGGCGCCGGATTTGGGGCAAACCGCGGGTCGGTCGCCGTTGCAGGCGCCGGATATGGGCCAGCACAACGAGCCCGCCCGCAGCCCGTTGCAGGCGCCGGACATGGGGCAAACCACAGGTCGGTCGCCGTTGCAGGCGCCGGATATGGGCCAGCATAACGAGCCCGCCCGCAGCCCGTTGCAGGCGCCGGATTTGGGGCAAACCGCGGGTCGGTCGCCGTTGCAGGCGCCGGATTTGGGGCAAACCGCGGGTCGGTCGCCGTTGCAGGCGCCGGATATGGGCCAGCACAACGAGCCCGCCCGAAGCCCATTGCAGGCACCGGACATGGGTCAGGGCGTGAGTCGGGCGCCGTTGCAGGCGCCGGACATGGGGCAGAGTGCCCCGCGGCCGGGAGCGGAGGCCGCGACCGCGGGTGAAGGGGGTCTGCCGTCCGGACTGCCGCGGCGGCCCGGGGCGGCGCCGGCCCGGCCGGGTGAGCCCGGCGTGCCCAAGGGGATCGACGACCCGTCGGCCCAGCCCAGCGGTCTGCCGCCGCGGCATTCGCAGTGAGCCGGCGAACGACGGCGCGACCGCCGTACGCCGGATGTGTTTGGGCGGTGACCGGACCGGGCAGTAGCGTCTGGACGACCGGGAGGGTGCCGGAAAGCCGGTTTTGGGCCGGTTCCGGTGCTGCCGGCGGAGGACGGCCGATGAGGCGGCGTTCCCGCCGGAACCATACCGGGGAGGGGTGACATGCCCGTGCGAAGTCAGTTCGGTGAAGCAGCGGCCGACAACACGCTCGAGGATCTCGACACCGCGGCGCTGGAGTTCGCGGCGGGCCGGGAGGGCGCCACCGCGGCCGAGGCCGAGCAACTGCGCGAGGACCTGCTCCGGCACTGTCTGCCCTTCGCCGGACGGCTCGCCCGCCGCTACCGCGGCCGGGGCGAGCATCTGGAGGATCTCGAGCAGGTGGCGCGGCTCGGCCTGGTGAAAGCCGTGGACCGGTACGATCCGGGCCGCGGCTCGTTCACGGCGTACGCGGTGATCACCATCTCCGGCGAGCTGAAGCGCCACTTCCGGGACCGCACCTGGGGTGTGCACGTGCCCCGGCGGGTTCAGGATCTGAGCCTGGAGGTCGGGCACGCCTCGATGCTGCTGACCAGCGCGCTCGCCCGTACCCCGACGGTCGCGGAGCTCGCGAGGCACCTGGGGGTGAGTGAGCCGGCCGTGCTGGAGGCCGTCGAATCGGCCGCCGGATATTCACCGGCCTCGCTGAACGCGCCGATCGCGGGGGACGGGGTGGCCGAGTTCGGTGACCTGATCGGCGGCGTCGACGACGATCTCGAGTCGGTGACCGACAAGCTGACCGTCACCGATCTGCTGCTGCGCCTGCCGGCCCGGGAGCGCCGGATGCTGGCGATGCGCTTCTACGGCAACCGCACCCAGGCGGACATCGCCGCCGAGCTGGGCATCTCACAGATGCACGTGTCGCGGCTGCTGAGCCGGGCCCTGTCCTGGCTGCGCGAGGCGATGCTCAGCGACACCCTGCCGCCGTGGGAGGGCGACAACCGGGCGGGGCAGCAGCGTGGCATGGACGTCTCGGTGATCCGCGAGGGCACGGCGCTGCGGGTCCGGGTGTGCGGCGAGGTCGACCGGGACACCGCCGAGCGTCTGCGGATGGGACTGCGGCACGCGATCACGACGGGCGGGGCGAGCCTGGTCGTGGTGGATCTGACGGCTGTTCCGCTGCTCGACGCGGCCGGTGTGTCGGTGCTGCTCGACGCGGTCCGGGTGGCGGCCCGCGCGGGCGGGGAGATCTGCATGTCCGGCGCCCAGCCCTACGTCGCCCGGATCCTGGCGGTGTCCGGCCTGGCCGGTGTGCTGCGGCGCTGCTGACCGGTCACCGGCGCAGCGACGCCCACACCACCTTGCCGTCCTTCGACGGGAGCCATCCCCAACTGTGTGCCAGCTCCCCGACCAGCAGGAGCCCGCGCCCGCCGGCGGTCTCCGGGCGGATCTTCCCGGGCGGATCCGGCGGCACCGGGGAGCCGTCGCGGACCGCGACATGGAGATAGCGGGGCCGCAACGTCAGGTGCAGCGTCATCATCGTGTGGACGTGATCGATCACGTTGGCCACGAGTTCGGTGGCGATGAGGCTGGCCGGGGCGACCAGATGGGGCAGGTCCCAGCGCAGGCAGGCCTCGGTGGCGACGTCCCGGGCGTGCCGGGCGGAGCCGGACACCGGCAGCAGCTGGTCGATCACCGACGGCCGGCTCCGCCGTTCGTCGTGCAGGTGGGCGATCGCGCCGGCCCGGTCGTCGTAGAGCGGCAGCCGGCGGAAGGCGCCGGCGAGCAGCAGCCTCCGGGTCTGCGCCGGTGGCCCGTAGAGCAGCACGGGGGTGCCCGGCCACCGGGCCGCCTGGCGCAGCACCGCGGTGAAGACGGCCAGCGACGGCGCCTGTTCGACGTGCAGCCCGGTCAGGTCCACGAGCAGGGCGCCCGGCTGTTCGGCGAGGCATTTGAGCAGGCGCTCGCGCAGCGGCACCGTGTCGGTCAGTCGCAGTTCGCCGATCACCGCGATGACCAGGTTCGCGCCGTCGTCGCGCGTCTCGCACCGGATCGTCATGGCTTCGCCTTCCTGAGGGCGGCGGCTTACCCGGCGTCGTGGGCGGCAAACGTCAGGCCGTCTCCATCACGATGATGGCCCCGTTTCCGTCGGCCGGGCCACCGTCGCGCTGCCGCAGGGGGGTGCACGCGACCCGGACCGTGATCGCGCGCCCGCGCCGGTTGACCGCATCGAGTTTGGTCTCGGCGGAGGCGCCGCCGGCGCCGAGCGAGCCGCGCAGCAGCGGCCGGACCCGGTCGATCGGCAGGCCGATGTCGAGGTTGAGGAAGTGCTGCCCGATCACCTCGCTGGAACGCAGCCCCCACAGGTCCTCGGCGTGCCGGTTCCACATCCGGATCCGCAGGTCGGCGTCGACCACCGCGACACCGGCCTGGAGGCTGGTCAGCACCGTCTCCAGGAACGCGTTCGCCTCGTCCAGCCGGGCCGTGCTGATCCGCAGCTGGTCGTTGATGCTCTGCAACTCGTCGTTGGTGGACTGGAGCTCCTCGTTCATGGTCTCCAGCTCCTCGTTCGTCGACTGGAGCTCCTCGTTGGTGGTCTCCAGCTCCTCGACCGTGGACTGGAGCTCCTCGTTGGTGGTCTCCAGTTCCTCGTTCGTCGACTGGAGCTCCTCGTACGCCGCCTCGAGCTGCTGGTTGGCGTGTTCCAGCTCGTCCTGCAGCCGCCGGGCCGCGGTCACGTCGTGGAAGATCAGGTTGACGCCGAGGAGGCTGCCGTCGGCGTCGCTGAGCGGGCTGACCTGCACCACCAGGTGGACGGTCTCGGAGCCGCGGGCGAATTCGACGTCGCTGACCCGCAGGGTGCGGCGTTCCAGCTGGGCCTGCTCGATGAAGCGGCGCAACTCGACCGGGCGGTAGGAGAGGTCCAGGTCCCGGAAGGGCCGGCCGATGTCGCGCGAGGACACCCCGAACAGTTTCTCCAGCTGCCGGTTGGTGAGCGCGACCAGGCCGTCCGGGGTGAGCGCGAGCTGGGCCAGCGGGCTGGCCGTGAAGGTCTCGTTGCGCAGCTCGTCCAGCCCGGTGACCCGTGCGGCGACGGCCGGCGGCGGATCGGCGAAGACGGCGCCGGGCGGGGCGTACAGGCGGGGGACCCGGCGGAAGACGCGCCGTTTCAGGTCGATCGGCGTGAACAGGCTGGAGTGGCTGAGCAGCATCTCCGCCTTGCCGAGGAAGAGCACGCCGGTCTCGGCGAGGGCGAAGTGGAACCGGCCGAGGATCTTCGCCTGCGTCTCGGCGTTGAAGTACATCAGGGTGTTGCGGCAGGTGAGCAGGTCGATCCGGGAGATCGGGGCGTCCTGCACCAGGTCGTTGCGGCCGAAGATGACCGAGCGGCGCAGGTCCTTGCGGAAGACGTACCGGCTGTTCACCTGTTCGAAGTACTTCTCCACCAGCTCGGGGGCGAGATCCTGCACCTCGCGTTCCCCGTACGACGCCTGGCGGGCCTCGTTGAGCTGCTCCTCGTCGACATCGGTGGCGTAGATCTTGACGCGTTCCTTGAACTGCTCCACCCCGAGGATCTCGGCCAGCGCGATGGCGAGCGTGTACGCCTCCTCGCCGGAGGCGCAGCCGGCCGACCAGACCCGGATCATCGAGTCGTCGGGCTTGCCGGCCACCATCGGCTCGAGGATCTCGTCGCGAACGTAGTCCCAGGCGTCGGGGTCCCGGAAGAACGCGGTCACGTTGATCAGGATGGTGTTGAAGAGCGCGGTGAACTCGTCCGGGTGGACCTGGAGGTAGTCCAGGTAATCCGGATAGCCGGGAGTGTCGACCTGGCTCATCCGGCGCTGCACCCGGCGCATCAGGCTCGAGCGTTTGTACCCGGTGAAGTCGAAGCCGCGAGCCTCTTTCAAGTACACCAGCAGCGCTTCGAAGTTCGGGTCCGTCTCCTGCACGTGTCGGAACCTATCGCACGTCACGCCGGATCGGCTTCGGTGGAGCGCGGAAGGTCCTCGGGTTCGGCGGTGGAGCCGATCCGGGCGATCAGCGCCCGGATCTCCGCCGCGGCGTTCTCCGCGTCCTCGGCCATGTCGCGGAACCGCTGCGGATCGGCCCGGTGCGGTCGCTCGGCCATCCGGCGGCTCAGCGCCGCCTTCTCCTGGAGCGAGCGCAGCGCCATCCAGAGCGCGCTCTCCAGCGTGGCGGCCTGCTCGTCGAGCAGCGTCTCCGGCGACCAGGCGTGCCCGACCCGGCAGCGGAATCGGGGCAACGGCCGCTCCTCGATCTGGAACAGGCTGCCGCCGCAGGTGGGGCACCCGAAGCCGGCCGGCGGGGCCAGACCGTCGGTGGTGATGGAACTGAGTTCGGACATGGCGACCTCGGCATCGAGCATGGCATCGGGCCCGGGGGCCGGGATCGGGGCCAGGTCCTCGGCGGTGAGGTCGCCGAGCAGGCCGCCGATCTTGGCGGCGGGCACCACGTGATCCGGGTCCACCGCCTCCAGCGCGGCCCGGGGCATTCCCGCGTAGAGGGCGTCGGCCGGGTCCTGGATCACGGTGGCGCCGCCCCGGCCGGCGATCGAGGCCAGCCCGGCCGCGCCGTCGTCCCGGGTGCCGGAGAGGATCACGCCGATCGCCCGCCGGCCGGCCCTCCGGGCGACCGAGCGGAACAGTGGGTCGACGGCGGGCCGGTGGCCGTTCTCCGCCGGGCCCCGGCTCAGCCGCAGCCGGCCGTCGAGCAGAAGCAGATGATGGTCGCCGGGCGCGACGTAGATGTGCCCGGACCGCACCTGGTCCCCGTCGCGGGCGGCGCTCGCCGGCAGCGGCCCGCTGCGCGCCAGGATGCGGGGCAGGGCGCTCGGCGCCTCCCGGGGGACGTGCAGCACCACCAGGATCGCGCCGGGATAGTCCGGCGGGAGCCCGGCCACGACCGCCCGCAGCGCCTCGACCCCGCCGGCCGAGGCGCCGATCGCGACCAGGTCACGGTGCTCGGGCGGCGGTCTCATACGGCGGCTCCGGCGGCGAGCCGGCTCCAGACGACCTTGCCGTCGACGACCGGCAGGACACCCCACGTCTCGGTGAGGTCGCGGATCAGGCGCAGGCCGCGGCCGCCGGAGTCGGTGACCGCGGGGTCGAGGGTGCGCGGCATGCGGCGGCTGCGGTCGCGGACCGCCACGATGAGCCGCCCGCCGCGCAGCCGCAGCGTGAAGTCCATGCTGGTGTGGGCGTGCCGGACCACGTTGGCGACGAGTTCGGTGGCGACCAGCGCGGCCGTCGCCGTGACCTCCGAACGCTGCCAGCCGGCGCATGCCTGGGTGACCAGGTGGCGGACCTGGCGGCAGGCCTCGGGCACCGGGCGCAGGCGGGCCCGGACGGCCGGCGGATCCGGCTCGGCCCGTGCCCCGGCCACCGACTCCGGGGGCCCGTCGGCCATCTCCAGGGTCGCGCACCCCGGTTCGGCGGCGAGCGCGGCCCGGGTCGCCGGGTCGGCGCCGCACACCACGATCGGCACCGCCGGGAACTCCTCGGCCTGGCAGACGACCTTGCCCAGGGCGGACAGCGCCAGCGGGTCGCCGACGCGCAGCCGGGTGACGTCCAGGACCATCCGGGACGGCTGCACCGCGAGGCTGCGGCGGATCGCCGTGCCCAGCGCGCCGCCGGTGATCCGGTCCAGGGTGCCGCGGACCGACAGGACCGCGACCGGAAGGTCCTGCTCCGGACGGCAGACGAGCTGGCTGGGCATTCCCCTCCCCCCTCGGCCGGCGGATGCCGACCACCTGAGGTGCCCGGCGCCCGGCCGGCGCAAACGTCGGACATGTGGTTCGTGCCGGTGGGCCGCGACCCGGCCGGCCGCCGGATCGAAACTCCTGGTCACCGGACCGCACGATCACCTTCTGATGGGCGGGCGGGAGTCAAGCGCCTGAGACGGGGCAAAATGAAGTACCGTTGCGCGCCATGGGTGTGTCGCAGCGGCTGAAGAGCCGGTTCCGCAAGTTTCTCCAGCGTCCGGGCACGACGGTGGACCTGGGGCCGTTGTCGAAGCGGCTCGGTGCGATCGAGGCGCGGGAGGACGCGCTCGAGCAGCTCGACGACGCGGCACTGACCGAGGCCGCCCGTGAGGCGACCGACTACGCCGAGATCTGCGCCATCGGCCGCGAGGCGGCCCGCCGGGCGATCAGCCAGCGACCGTACGACGTCCAGCTGCTCGGCGCCATGGCCCTGCTCGACAAGCGGGTCGCCGAGATGGCCACCGGTGAGGGCAAGACGCTCACCGCCACGATCGCGGCGTACGGCCACACCCGCCTCGGCAACGGCCCGGTGCACGTGCTCACCGTCAACGACTACCTGGCCAAGCGCGACGCCGAGTGGATGGAGCCGATCTACACACTGCTCGGCCTCACCGTCGCCTCGGTGACCGAGCTGATGACGCCGGAGGAGCGCCGGGAGGCGTACGCCGCGGACGTCACCTACGTCTCGGTGAGCGAGGCCGGCTTCGACTACCTGCGCGACCAGCTGGTGACCGACGTGGCCGACCGGGTCCAGCGCGACCTGGCCACCTGCATCGTGGACGAGGCCGACTCGATCCTGATCGACGAGGCCCGGGTGCCGATGGTGCTGGCCGGCAGCACCGCGGTGGAGAGCGACCCGGTGCACGAGGCCGCCGCCCTGATGAAGGAGCTGCGCAGGGGCAAGCACTACGAGGTGGCCGAGGACGGCCGCAGCGTGGCCTTCACCGACGACGGGCTCAAGCACGTCGAGGAGCGGCTCGGCGGCATCGACCTGTACGCCGACGACCAGGTCGAGGTCCTCTCCGCGGTGAACGTCGCGCTGCACGCGCACGCCCTGCTGCGCCGCGACGTCGACTACATCGTCCGCAACGGCGGCGTCGAGCTGATCGACGAGATGCGCGGCCGGGTGGCGCAGCGCCGCCGCTGGCCGGACGGGCTCCAGGCGGCCGTCGAGGCGAAGGAGGGCCTGTCCGCCACCGCCGAGGGCGAGGTGCTGGACACCATCACGGTGCAGGCGTTCATCGCGCTCTACCGGACGGTCTGCGGCATGACGGCGACCGCCGTGCACGTCGGCGAGCAGCTGCGCGAGTACTTCAAGCTCGAGGTCGCGGTCATCCCGTCGAACACCCCGAACATCCGTGAGGACGACGTCGACCGGATCTACTCGGCGCACGACATGCGTGACGAGGCCCTGGTCGAGGAGATCAAGATCGCCCACGAGTCGGGGCGGCCGGTGCTGATCGGCACCCTGGACGTGAAGGCCTCCGAGCGGCTGGCCCGCCAGCTCGCCGACGCCGGTGTCCCGTCCAACGTGCTGAACGCGAAGAACGACGCCGAGGAGGCCGAGATCATCGCGGAGGCCGGCGCGCTCGGTGCGGTGACCGTCTCCACCCAGATGGCCGGCCGTGGCGTCGACATCCGCCTCGGCGGCAGCGACGAGAAGGACCGCGACCGGGTGGTCGAGCTCGGCGGGCTGTACGTGATCGGCTCCGGCCGCCACGACAGCCGCCGCGTCGACGACCAGCTCCGTGGCCGGGCCGGCCGGCAGGGCGACCCGGGCCGCTCGGTGTTCTTCGTGAGCCTCGAGGACGAGCTGGTCTTCCGGCACGCCGCCGACGTCCTGCCGGCCTCCCCGCGGATGGACATCGACGGCGTCGTGCACGACTCCCAGGTGGAGTACGCGGTGGAGCACGCCCAGCGGGTCGCCGAGGGCGTGAACCACGAGATCCACAAGAACACCTGGCGGTACAGCGTGGTGATCGAGCAGCAGCGCCTGCTGCTGGCCGAGCGCCGGGAGCGCCTGCTGACCTCCGAGGTGGCGGCGATCATGCTGCTGGAGAAGGCGAAGGAGAAGGCCGAGGAGACCGACGAGGACGTGCTGTCCGACGCGGCCCGCGCCATCGCGCTCTACCACCTGGACCGGCTGTGGGCCGAGCATCTGGCGTACCTGTCCGAGGTGCGCGAGGGCGTGCACCTGCGGGCCCTGGGCAAGCTGGACCCGCTGGACGAGTTCCACCGGGCCGCGGTGCCCGCCTTCCAGGAGCTGCTCACCCAGGTCGAGGCGCGGACCATCGAGACCTTCGAGGAGGTCGACCTCACCGACGGCTGGCAGCCGGACCGGGCGGAGATCGTCCGGCCCAGCGCCACCTGGACGTACCTGGTGCACGACAACCCGTTCGGCTCCGAACTGGACCGGCTGATCGCGGCCGTCGGCCGCCGCCTCACGTCGGGCGGCTGAGAGATTGCTCTCCCCGGGGGCGCCGCACGTGCGGCGCCCCCACCGGTTCCACCATCCCGGCGGTTCGAGATCCTTCGCCGCCCGGCTCCGTGGCCACCCGGTTCGCCCCTGGCGACGGGTCCCCACGTCGAGGGTTGTCACGTTTCATCGCCACCGGCGTTCGCCGGCGTTTAATGACGCTGACAGAAAATGTTCCCGGAATGCATTTGTGTGACGCGCGACAATATGGAACGTCTTTCCCACACTGTGGTTGGCGACTTGACCCGCGATCGGGCAAGCGGGAAATATCGTCCCCGCTTTACGCACAGTGATCAGTCATATTCGCTTGCCGCAGCAAATTCTGGGGGATACACCAATGCCGGTCAGCGCATTGTCGCCGCGAGCCGATCGTCGATCCGCCGGACCGGGCCGGGGCGCCGGTCGTCGTTCCGCCGAGCCCGCGCTGACCGTGACGCTCGCCATTCCGCTCACCGGTGAGGCGATATCACCACAGGCGCACCGGCTGCTCGCGGCGGTCCGCGAGCTCGTCGAGCTGAGCCGGGGCACGGTGACCGTCGAGCAGGCGCCCTCCGTCGACGCCGCCGAGCCGGTCGCTGACGAGCCGGAGAGCGTTCCCGGGGGCCCGGAGGTGCGTCTGCTCACCGCGTCGCGTCAGGCGCTGCTGGACGGCGAGGCGCTGCCGCTCACCCGGCTCGAGTTCGACCTCCTGCAATACCTCGCCGAGCGGCCCCGCCGGGTGTTCACCCGGGCGCAGCTGCTGGCCGCCGTGTGGGGCTACGAGCGGGCCGGCGAGCGGACCGTGGACGTGCACGTCCGCCGGCTGCGGCTCAAGCTGGGCGGGCAGCTCCCGCTCATCACCACGGTGTACGGCGTGGGCTACCGGCTGGCCGACGACGCCCGCATCGTGGTCCTGCCGCACGATTGACGTCCGGTCCGGCGAGTAGGTTTCCCACATGATCTCCACCGTCGCGAGCAAGAGTCATTGACGGATGCACGTCCGCCCGCTCTCCTTCGGGGTCCTGGTCGAGGATCTCGCCGACCGTCTCGCCAGTCGGGAATCCGACAATGTGCTCCGGGTGGCCGTCGACGGGGCCGACGCCGCCGATCCGGCCCGTCTGGCCGACGCTCTCGTCGACCCGCTGCGGGTCCGCGGCCGCCCCACGGTACGGGTCGAGACCAGGGATTTCCTGCGCCCCGCCTCGGTGCGCCTGGAGTTCGGGCGGACCAATCCGGACTCGTTCTACAGCGGCTGGTTCGACGAGGCGGGGCTGATCCGCGAGGTGTTGGCCCCGGCGGGCCCGGGCGGCTCCGGGCGGATCGTCGAGCGTCTCTGGGACGCGACCGCCGACCGGGCCGCCCGCCAGCCCTACCGGCAGCTGCCGGCCGGGGCGATCGTGCTGGTCAGCGGCCCGCTGCTGCTCGGTTCGGGGCTGCCGTTCGACTACTCCGTTCATCTCGAGCTGACCCGGGCCGCGCTGGCCCGGCGGACCCCGCCGGAGGCCGCCTGGACGCTTCCCGCGTTCCACCGCTACACCGCCGAGGTGGCCCCGGAAACCTTCGCTGACGTGGTCGTTCGTCTCGATGACCCGAAGCGCCCGGCGCTGGTGGTGAGCGACTGGTGACGCTCGGCACAAGACCCGCGTGCCGAGTCCGTGGCGGATCCGACCACTGACAGTTATGCTCCGGTTACTTTTTCGCGGGGGTCCCGTTTGGGATCTCCGGCGGTGGGTATCGACCGGCTCCACATGTGGAGCCGGCCGGGACGAGGGTGACCCGGCGGATGGCCACCGGCTGGGGCTGAGTGAAGGGCAGGGGGACTGCATGCTCGTCAACGGAGCGGTTGTTGCGGGTAAGGGCGCGGGCACGGCGAAGGGCTTACGCTCGGTCGAGGAGATCGAGCAGATCCGGGTGATCCTGCAGAGCCGATTCGAGGAGCTCAACACCGAGTACGAAGAGGCCGTCGCCCAGAACACCCGGCTTCGGCTGGTCGAGATCGGCGACGCGGCCGGCGACGACCAGGCCGACAGCGGTTCGAAGACGGCGGAGCGCGATGCCGCGACGTCGCTGTTGCGGACGCTGCTGGACCGGCGGACCCAGGCGGAGCACGCGCTGCACCGGCTGGACGAGGGGACGTACGGGAACTGCGAGGGCTGCTCGAACCCGATTCCGGTCGAGCGCCTGGAGGTGTTCCCCTCGGCCACCACGTGCGTCAACTGCAAGCAGGTGCGCGAGCGCCGGGCCAGCTGACCGGTCGTCCGGGCCCGTCCGTGCGGCGGGCCCGGGGATTCAACGAATCCGGCGGCGTCATTTTCCGGAATTGGTGGCGGCCGCCACACCCGCGCAATTCCGCATCGATTACCGCCGCGGCCGGACCCGCGGAACCCGGCTGATCCGCCGATCCCGGCGCTCCGCCTCGGTCGCCATCACACCGGCGTCGATCACGGCGGCGCCGCCCGGATCGTTGTTGAAGAACACAAAGAATTCCGGTAGGTCGCAGCGGTCCAGCCACGACCTCAGCGCCGCCCGGCCGTAACGCGGCCAGGGTTTCGCGGCTCCTTCGTGAAGCCGTAGATATCCGAAATCCGCGGTGCGCCAGAGCGGGGTGACCGGCCGCCCGCGACGGTCCGCCCAGCAGAGCGCCGCGCCGTGCCGTCGCAGCAGGCGCTCACAGTCGGGCGTGAACCAGCTGTCGTGCCGCGGCTCCACCGCCACCCGGACGTCACCCGGGAAGCGGGCCAGCGTCTCGTCCAGGGCGCCGAGATCGGCCCGCAGGGTCGGCGGTAGTTGCAGCAGCACCGGGCCCAGCTTGTCGCCGAGCCCCGACGCCCGGTCCAGGAAGCGGGCCACCGGCTCGGCCGGCTCGCGCAGCCGCTTCACGTGCGTCAGGAAACGGCTCATCTTGACCGCGACCCGGAACCCGTCCGGCGTCCGCTCCCGCCACTGCTCGAACGTCCCGCGCTCCGGCAGCCGGTAGAACGCGTTGTTCACCTCGACCGTCGCGAACGCCTCCGCGTAGTGCTCCAGCCACGCCCGCTGCGGCAGCCCGGCGGGATACAGGAACCCGGCGCCGTCGGCCCCCTTCTCCGGCCGCCAGTCGCGGTACTGCCATCCCGAGGTCCCGATCCACAGCATGCCGCCCTCATACCCGGGTACCTTCCGTCTCATGACGGACGCACCCGACGAACAGCGGACCGACGAGCCGGAGGAGCAGTCCGGCGACTACGAGTACGACGAGGCGCACGGCGGCGGCGACAGCGGGCCCGACGTGCCGGCCGCGCTCCGCGAGGAGGCGCAGCGGCGGGTCAGCCTGGCTGGGCGAACCGCACCGCGCTGAACAGCAGCCCGGCCGTCAGCAGGCCGGTGCCGAGGACCGTCACGACGGCGGCCGTGTCCAGGCTGGTTCCACGGCGGTCGGCGATGAGCTTCGCCGTCACCACGGCCAGGACCGGGCAACAGAGCAGCACCAGCAGCGCCACCACCGGGGCGGCCTGCTGCCACTCGCCGCCGGCCGCCTCGCCGGTGCGGGTGACCAGCAGGTTGCCGGTCACCCCGAGCAGGCCGCCGGCCAGCCCGAGAAGCACGAAGACCAGCTTGGTGCCGAAGGTGATCGGCCGGGCCGGAGGCGTGTACTTGACCCGGCTCTCCACCTCGTCCAGATAGTCCGCCGCGTCCCGGTCACCGCGCTGCCGGGGGATGCTGGCCGGCGGCAGGGTGCGCCCGAACCGCTCGGCGGCCGGCCCGATCCGGTGCACGAACTCCGACCACAGCCCGGCCGCCCGGGCGTCCACGTGCTCCAGGTCGCGCCGGGCCCGGCGGACCGCGAGTTCGGCGTCCTCCAGCCGGGCGGCGGCCTCCCGGACCGCGGTGTCGGCGGCGACCCGGCGCTCGGCGTGCCAGCGGTGCGCCTCCTCCCGCAGGGTGGCCGCCCGCTCGTCCAGGGTGGTGAGGCGGCGCAGCACCGTCCGGTAGTCGGCCCGCTCGAAGTCCGCGGGCTCCAGCTCGCTCATGCCGCCACCTCCGCCGCCGGTCATGAGTTTCCGTAGGGGATGAGCACCTCGGCGCCGCGATGCACCGAGCGGTCGAAGTGCAGGGCGCGCCACGGGCGCGGGTACCAGTTCGGCGCCCCGCTCCCCGGGTAGTAGGGCGCCAGCTCGCTGCCGTGCACGTCCAGGGCCACCCAGGAGCCGATCGCGTCGGTGCGGGCGGCGTGCCCACCGAGACTGTCCCGCAGCAACCCGGCCCCGCGCCACCAGCCCAGCACGTGCAGCCGCCGCTCCGGACCCTGCCGCAGCACCGTGCGCAGCTGGTCACCGGCCACCTTGCCACCGGGCAGCGCGTCGGCCGCGTAGATCAGGATGAAGTGCGGCCGGTCGGCCGGCCACGCGGCGGTCGCCTCGGCGGCGGCGTCCTCGAGCAGCCAGTCCACGTTCTCCGCGTCGTACCACCCGCAGTCCGGGATCCGCGCGTGCAGCGCCTCGGCGGCCGTCCGGGCGTCGGCGTCCAGGCAGACCACCGAGAACCGGGCGCCTTCCGGGGTGAACTGCGCGGCCAGCGAGCGGCCCGCGGTGGCCAGCACGGCGCAGGCCTCGTCCACCCGGGTGCCGAGAACGGCCAGGTTCCGGCCGGGGGCACGGCGCAGCACGGTACGGGCGGAGCGTGCCGCCACGTCGATGGTCTCGCCGAGCAGGGCGATCGGCGCGGCCGGCGACGCGGCGGCCCGCAGCGCGCGGAAGTCCGGGCTGTCGGCGAGTTTCGGGACCACGTCACCGTCGAAGAGCCGGGGCGGCCCCATCTCGGGCGGGCGCCGCCGCCACAGCCGGTGCTGGAGCGCGGACCACTGCTCCCGGTCGCCGGCCGCCGGCACCCGGACCACGCGGTTCGCCTCGGTCGCGCCGGAGTCAGCGTTCACCACGGCGTGGTAGCGCGGCAGCGAGTCGGCCGCCGCGTTCGTCTCGGCCAGCACCCGGCGGGCCCGGGGCAGCGCGACCCGCAGACTGAACTGGGCCACCAGCGCCGGCCGGCCCCACAGCGCCTCGATCCCGGACACGTCCTGGCTGGCCAGGATCAGGTGGATGCCCTGCGAACGGCCCCGCCGGGCCAGGTCCTCGAGCAGGTCGACCGCCTCGGCGGCGACCGCGTCCCGGCCGGCCAGCAGCACCTGGAACTCGTCGACCACCGCCACGATCCGCGGCCACGACCCCTCCGGATCCTCGGCGCGCAGCTCGGCCAGGTTGGTGACCTCGTGCTGCTTGGCGGCGTCGGCCCGGCGCCGCAGCTCGCCGCTGAGGAACCGGAGCAGGGCCAGCCCGAACTCCCGGTCGGTGTTGACGTTCACCCCCACCAGGCGCACGTGCGGCAGCCACGTCGGGTCCCGCCGGCCCGGCGCGAACCGGGCGAACGACACCCCCTCCTTGAAGTCGAGCAGGTAGAAGGCCAGTTCACGGGGGGAGTAGCGGGCCGCCAGCGCGCCCATCCAGGCGTAGATGAAGTTGGTCTTGCCGGTGCCGGACGGCCCGGCGATCAGGGCGTGCGGCGGATAGTCGCTCAACGTCACCAGCACCCGGGGACCCTGCGGGCTGTCGCCGAGCGGCGCGGTCAGCCCGGTGGCCGACTCCTCCCGCCACTCGTCGCCGGCGGCCGGCAGCAGGCTGTCCAGCGCCACCGGGGCCGGGCCGGCGGCCACCGCCTCGGCGATCTGCCGGCAGGTCACGGTCACCAGGGCCGGCGGCGGGCCCGGGTCCAGGCGGACCGGCAGGTCTCCGGCGCTCCCGATCCGGGCGCCGTCACCGGGTGCGGCCGCCACCGACTCGATGTCCGGGCCCGGCTCCACGGACAGCCCCCGGATCACCAGGTGCACCCCGCAGGCCGCCCCGGTGCGCAACAGCCGGTCCAGCTGGGACCGCTCGTGCCGGGACAGCTCCCCACCGCCGAGCAGCACCGCCACCCGCCACGGCTCCGGCCGGCGCCTGGTGGCCCGGTGCAACTCGCGCAACGAGGAATACTCCCCGGCCAGCACCGTCTCGTTGATCCGCCGGACGTGCCCGACCAGCTCGTCGAGCAGCTTCTCCAGCCCGCCCGGCCCGACGAAGGTGAGCACCCCGGCGGCGGCCAGCGGCGCGAACCCGGCCAGGCCACCGCCCAGGCTCTCCGGGTCGTACCCGATGATCTGGACGTGCCCGGGCGGGCTGCTGCCGAGTGCCCGCAGCAGCAACCCGGCCGCCACGTCGTCACCGGCCCGCCGGTCGCCCTCGATCACGATGTGGCCGTGGTCGAGCAGCCGCACCAGGGCCGGCACCTCGGGCGGCCCCTCCTCGCCGACCGGCCCGGTCACCGGCGGCGGCTCGCTCTCCGGCCCGGCCGGCGGCTCGGCGGTCTCGCCCGGCGCGCCGGCCCACGCGCCACCGGCCCAGACGTCGCCGTCGCCCGGCCCGGCGGGCCCGGGCCGCTCGGTGCGCACCGGTGACGGCACCGGGGCCTCGGGCAGCATGAGGCGGCCCACCCGCAGCTCGGCGGCGGCGTCCAGCGGCGTCGCCTCCCAGCTGTGCCAGGGCTCGCCGGCCGCGCCCGGCGCCGCCCGGTCGGCCGCGCCGGCCGCCGCTCCGGCCAGCGCCGCCAGCTCGGTGTCGTGCCACGCGTCGATCTCACGGATCCGCTCGTCCCGGGTCGCGGCCAGCTTCCGCTTGCGGGCCGTCGCGGCCGCGCCGACCTTGCGGTGCCGTGCCTCGGCCTGCTCCAGGGCCGCCTGCGCCCGCTCCAGCGCCACCTGCGCGGCGCCGAGCGCGTGGGACAGCCCGGCGCGGATCTCCATCACCCGGTGCTTGGTGGATTCAGCCATGACCCGCCGGCATCGTCGCAGTTACGGAAATCCGGGCGCGGCTCACCGCTCGTCCTCCGGGGCCCCGGGGCGGGACCGGGCCGGCTCCGGCGCGTCCGGGGACAGGGCGTCCGCGTCCCGGCCCAGCCGGGCCAGCAGGATCCCGGTCAGGACGCTCGCGGTCACCGCGGTGTCGGCCGGGTGGCCCGGCGGCCGGTCGCCGCGTTTCTCCTGCTGCTCCTGGACCGGCACCCGGCAGATGCGGTCCAGCAGGGTCTCCAGCACACCCGGCTCGGTGCCCGGCAGCAGCGCCCGGACCCGGCCCTCCGCCGCGGTCCGCAGGCGGGGCACGTCCTCCGGGCGGGGATCGTGGCCGAGCAGGTCGCCGGCCAGCCGGTGCAGCACCGGGGGAGTGACCGCGGACAGGCCCAGCCCGGTCGACGCGTTCACCGCGTGCAGCTCGCGCCCGAGCCGGGCCCGGTCGCCGGAACGCACCCCGGCGGCGATCCGGCGCAGCAGCTCGGCGGAGTCCGGCGACTCGCCGGACCCGGAGCGCTCACCGGGCGGCTGCTCGCCGGTCAGCTCGGCGACCCGCCGCTGCCACCACGGGCCCAGCGACTCCACCGGCGCGGCCCCGGTCCGCTCCGGGCGGGGACGCTCCTCCTCCCGGCGCAGGCCCTCGCGCCACTCCTGGCCGGCCGGGGCGCCGGGCACACCGGTCAGGCCGAGGACCGCGAGATAGCGGTCCAGGGCCTCCTGGGTGCCCCGCAGGGCGGCCACCGCGTTCTCCACGTGCTCGCCCGCGTGGCCGAGCCGGGCCACGCCGATGTCCTGGCTGGACTCCTCCTGGACCCAGCGGATCAGCTCGGTGGCGGCGCGCAGCTTCTCCAGCGCCGCGGTCACCAGCCCCGTCGGCAGGTCGTCGGAGGTCGCCCGGAGCTGGGCGCCGAGTTCCTGGAGCAGCGACATCGCGTCAGAGGCTCGCCGTGTAGGTGTGCGCCTGCTCGACCGCCGCGACGGTGGCGTTGAACCCGTCCTCCAGCTGCTGCTCGGCGTGCGAGAGCGAGGCGTGGGCGGCGCCGACCGCGTCGTTGGCGCTGCCGTCGAGGGCGGCGGCCAGGCTCTGCTGGGCCTCGCCGATCTTCTCCTTCGCCGCCTGGATCGCCTGTTGCCCCTCGGTGACCTGCTGAAGCGCGGCCTCCACGGCAGCTCTGAGTTCGGCGACACTGGCCACCCGGGCAGCCTCCTGTGCGGGTTTCACGACTTGCGGTCCCAGCCTACCGCCCGGTTCCGGCCCGGCTGTCCTCGGTCGCCCGGATTTGGCAGACCGTGCCAGGCGCGGCACGGCGCCGGGTTACCCCGGTACGGCCGAAGATCGTGCAGGTGGGATCGTATCGAACGAAGATCCACAGTGGAGAGCGGGGGCCCGGCGCCGATGATCGGCGGCGGCCCGACACCCGTCCCCCGGGTGACCGACACGCCCTCGACCGTGGGCGGCCGGAGAGCCGCGGGAGCGTCAGCGGGGGACCGAGGAGGGCCCGCGGACCTCGGCGCCCAGGGCGGTGACCCGGGCACGGAGCCCACGGTCGGCGGTCACGACGATGGTGCGCCTGGTGGCGGCGCTCACCCGTACCAGATCAACGATCTTGTCGTCGCCGGAGCCGGTGGCGCGCTCGACGCGCACGCCGCCCGGAGCTCGCGCGATGTCCCTGGCCCGGCCCTCGACCACCAGGACCACCTCGACCGGGGCCGGGACGTCCGGCAGGCCGGCGGCGGGCACCGCGGCCAGGCGGTCACGCAGCCGCTCGGCCGCGCCCGCCCGGTCGCGCCACCAGCCGTCCGGAACCGAGCCGACGACGTTCGCGCCGTCGACGACCACCAGCGGGACATCGGGGTCGCCGGAATCGGGCGCCAAGAACTCCGGGGTCAGGGAGGGTGGATCGGAGGGCACAGCCATGAAGTTGAGCCTACTGGAGTCAAGTTTTGGCATGATCCGGGAATCGCCGGGGCGGTTCACGCGGTTCCAACCCCCGGACGGCACGAGTTTGCCGCCCGGGCGGCCGGGTAGCCCCTGCGGGGGACCAGGGCCCGAGGTACCAGGAGAAGAGAGACAGATGAGCATCGGACCGTTCGGGCCGGCTGGGCCCGGCCAGTGGGACGACCTGTTCGCGCGCTTCTTCGGCGCGGCCGAGCCGCGCCGGTCGGCGCAGCGTTTCGACATCGCGCGTTACATGAGCAACGACGCCCGGCAGGTGCTCGCCGACGCGGCCCGCCGGGCCGCCGAGCTGGCCGGTGGCGGCCGTCCGGCCGACCTGGACACCGACCACCTGCTCTGGGCGGTGCTCCAGCAGGAGCCGATGAAGCAGACGGTACGCCGGGCCGGCGCCGACCCGGACCGGCTCCTCGCCGAGATGGGCCGCCCGGCGGAGACGACCGGCGACCTGCCGGACAGCATCGCGCTGACCCCGGCCGCCAAACGGGCGCTGCTGGACAGCCTCCAGATCTCCCGGGCGGTCGGCGCCTCCTACATCGGCCCGGAGCACATCCTGATGGCGCTCGGGCTGAACACCGACTCCGCGGCCGGCCGGCTGCTGGCCGGGCGGATCGTCGACCCGCGCACCATCCCGCACCACAGCGAGCTGCCGAAGCCGTCCGGCGTCACCCACACCCCGGCCGCGCCCACGCCCACGCTGGAGCAGTTCGGTGTGGACCTGACCGAGTTGGCGCGGCGCGGTGAGATCGACCCGGTGATCGGGCGGGCCGAGGAGATCGAGCAGGCCGTCGAGATCCTGTCCCGGCGTACCAAGAACAACCCGGTGCTGATCGGTGAGGCCGGTGTCGGCAAGACCGCGATCGTCGAGGGCCTGGCCCAGCGGATCGTCGACGGCGACGTGCCGCTCACCCTCCAGGACAAGCGGGTCGTCCAGCTCGACCTGGCCGGACTGGTGGCCGGCACCAAATACCGCGGCGACTTCGAGGAGCGCCTGAAGAAGGTCATCGACGAGATCCAGGCCTCCGGCGACACCCTGATCGTCTTCCTGGACGAGATCCACACCCTGGTCGGGGTGGGCGGTGGCGGCGAGGGCGGCGGCATGGACGCCAGCAACATGCTCAAGCCGGCGCTGGCCCGCGGGCGGCTGCGGGTGATCGGCGCGACCACGCTCGACGAGTACCGCAAGAACATCGAGAAGGACGCGGCCCTGGCCCGCCGCTTCCAGCCGGTGCTGGTGGGCGAGCCCAGCGTCGAGGACACCGTGGCGATCCTGCGCGGCCTGCGGGACAACTACGAGGCCCACCACCAGGTCCGGATCACCGACGAGGCGCTGGACGCCGCGGCCGTGCTCTCCGACCGGTACATCACCGACCGGTTCCTGCCGGACAAGGCGATCGACCTGATCGACCAGGCCGGCGCGCGGGTCCGGCTGCGCACCAAGACGCCGGACGCCGACCGCCGCGAGCTGGAGCGCCGGCTGGAGCAGCTGTCCCGGGACCGGGACCAGGCGGTCGCCGCCGAGCACTACGAGCAGGCCTCCGAGCTGCGCGACCAGATCAACTCGCTGAAGGCGAAGCTGGCCGGCGGCGGCGCGGGCGCCGCCGGGGTGCCGCAGGTGACGCCGGACGAGATCGCCGAGGTGGTGTCGCGGTCCACCGGCATCCCGGTGGCCCAGCTCACCGAGGCCGAGCGGGACCGCCTGCTGCGCCTCGAGCAGCACCTGCACGGGCACGTCATCGGCCAGGAGGAGGCGGTCAGCGCGGTCGCCGAGGCGGTCCGCCGGTCGCGGGCCGGGCTGGGCGACCCGGGCCGTCCGGTCGGCAGCTTCCTGTTCCTCGGCCCGACCGGCGTCGGCAAGACCGAGCTGGCCCGGTCGCTGGCCGAGGCGCTGTTCGGCGAGCCGGACCGGATGATCCGGCTGGACATGAGCGAGTTCCAGGAGCGGCACACGGTGTCGCGGCTGGTCGGGGCACCGCCCGGGTACGTCGGCTACGACGAGGCGGGACAGCTCACCGAGGCGGTCCGGCGGCGGCCGTACAGCGTGGTGCTGCTGGACGAGATCGAGAAGGCGCACCCGGACGTCTTCAACATGCTGCTCCAGGTGCTCGACGACGGGCGGCTCACCGACAGCCAGGGGCGGACGGTCAGCTTCAAGAACACCGTCCTGATCATGACCAGCAACCTGGGCGCCGACCTGATCAGCGGCAGCACCCGCAGCGTCGGCTTCGGCGGCGCGGAGACCGGCCGGTCCGCCGCCGACGAGCTGCGTGACCGGCTCGACCGGCGGCTCAAGGAGCAGCTGCGGCCCGAGTTCATCAACCGGATCGACGAGATCATCATCTTCCGGCAGCTGGACGACGACCAGCTGCACCGGATCACCGAGATGCTGCTCGAGGAGACCCGGCGCCGCCTGCACGCCCAGGACGTCGCCATGGACATCACGCCGGCGGCGGTGGACTGGCTGGCCGAGCGGGGCTTCCAGCCCGAGTTCGGCGCCCGGCCACTGCGCCGGACCATCCAGCGGGAGCTGGACAACCGCCTGTCGAAGATGCTGCTCGCGGCGGATCTCGCCCCGGGCCGGACGGTCCGGGTGGACGCCCGCGACGGTTCGCTCACCTTCGATGTGGCGCTGACCGCCGCGGTCTGATCCCGGCAGCGACGGGCGCCCTCACGCCAGGGCGCCCGTCCGCGTCACGCCGCGGCCAGCTGGCTGCTGCCGCCGCCCAGGTGGGTCTGGGTGCGGATCCACTCCATGTAGTTCTCGTTGCGCGCCAGGATCTCCTGGTACGCCTCCTGCGCGTGGCCCATCAGGTTGGGCGCGCTGCGGGCGGCCTGCGAGTCCGGGTGCCAGCCGAGGATCATCCGCCAGCGCAGCGGCGCACCCATCAGCGGCCGGCTGACCAGCCCGGCCGGCGCGCGGAAGGTGGGCTGGCAGAGCCCGATCGCGGAGCCCAGCTCCACCATGTCGACGCAGTTGCGGACGTCCGACTCCAGCACCCGGCGCGGTGCGAAGCCGGCCCGCGCGCAGGCCGCGGCGAAACAATCGGCGAAGCAGCCGTCCCCGGCGCTGGCCACCCAGTGCTCCTCGGCCAGGTCGGCCAGGTCGACCTCCATGTTCTTGGCCTGTGGGTGGTCCTCCGGCATCAGCACGCACACCGCGTCGATGCCGATCGTCTCCCAGACCAGTCCGTACTCCGCCGAGGGGATGGCGTCGCCGCAGACGCCCACCTGTGCGTAGTCCAGCTTGCCGGCGAGCACCATGTTCGACAGCTCGGAGATGTAGTACGACGCGTGGGTGGAGATCTGCGCCTCCGGCTGGGTGGCCGACAGGCGGTGCACCAGGTGTGCCACGACCGGGCCGCTGATGGCGCCGATCCGGTACCTGCTCATCGTGTCGTGCCCGCCGCCGGCGGCCAGCCGGGCCGCCTCGTCCTGCAGGCCCTTCATCGCCGGCAGCAACACCCTGGCGCGGGACAGCACCAGCTCTCCCAGGGCCGTGGGGCGCGCGCCCCGGCGGTCACGATCGAACAGCGGGCCACCCAGAGTGCGCTCGATCCGCTGGAGTTGGGCGGTGAGTGCAGGCTGGGCAAGGCCGAGTTGTGACGCGGCCTTGGTCACGCTGCCGGTCTCCGCGATGGCGCAGACCACCTTCAGATGCCGCAGCTCGAGGTTCATAGCGTGACGTTAGGACTAGAACGGGAGGGAATGCTAGTCCGGGAAGCGTGGAATGATCGGCGACCTGTGACAAACGTATGAACGAACAGGACAACCCGTGCTTACCGCCTGTAGTTCATTTATCGTCACAGATCGCTCATGTACGTCGTACGCGCGGTGACCGCGTCCCGCAGCTTGTCCACCACGCCCACGATCGGATCGACCACCTTGTTCCACGGCGGCGACGACGGCGTGGCCGGGTGCGGGCGCGTCGGCGCCGCCTCCTCGGCCGTCTCGAACCGGTTGCCGAGCCGGATCAGATCCTCGGCCGAGACCATCTGCTCCAGCAGCGGCAGCAGTTCCGCGGCGTCGGCCGCCACGTGCCGCTCGATCGCGGCGCCGAACTCGGCCACGTCGCCGTCGCTCAGCAACCGCAGCAGCCGCGCGTCCTCGGCCAGCTCCCGGTCGGCGATCTGGTCACCGCCGGGCACCGCGGACCGGACCGCCGGATAGAGGTACTGCTCCTCGGCGCACAGGTGCCGGGACACCACGGCGACCAGCACGGAGGCGACCCGCTCGTCGGCGGGGTCGCTCCGGAGCCGCCGGGCCAGGGCGAGGATCTGCCGGTGCTGCTCGCCGACCACGTCGACGATGCTGCGGCCGGAGGTCTCGCCGCCGGTCGGCGGCAGCGGGGGAAGATTCACGTCGGACACGGCCGTCCCGATACCCGTCCCGGCTCTCCGCCCAAACCCCCGTCCGACCGCCCCGCCCGCCACCGGTAGATCGGACTGAAGGCTCTTTACACTCGGCTGGTAAGAAGGGCGGATGGACACCACCGCCGAGAGCGAGGTCACCGGCCTCTGCCGTGACCTGCTGCGCATCGACACCACCAACACCGGCGACCAGCGGACCACCGTGGGCGAGCGGGCCGCCGCGGAATACGTCGCCGGGAAACTGGATGAGGTCGGGATCGAGTCGCGGCTGCTGGAGTCGGCGCCGAAACGGGCCAACCTGATCGCCCGGATACCCGGCGCCGACCCGTCCCGGGGCGCGCTGCTCGTCCACGGCCACCTCGACGTGGTGCCGGCCGACGCGAGCGAGTGGTCGGTTCCGCCGTTCTCCGGCGAGGAGAAGGACGGCTACCTGTGGGGCCGCGGTGCGGTCGACATGAAGGACTTCGACGCCATGGTGCTGGCCGTCGTCCGCGACTGGAAACGCACCGGCTACGTCCCGCCGCGCGACATCGTCCTGGCGTACACCGCCGACGAGGAGGCCGGCATGGAGTACGGCTCCCAGTGGCTGGCCCGCGACCACGCCGACGCGTTCGAGGGCTGCACCGAGGCGATCGGCGAGGTCGGCGGATACTCGTACACCGTCAACGACGACCTTCGCCTCTATCTCGTGCAGACCGCCGAGAAGGGACTCGACTGGCTGCGGCTGCACGCCACCGGGCGGCCCGGCCACGGCTCCTTCATCCACGACGACAACGCGGTCACCGCGCTCGCCGAAGCCGTCGCGCGGGTCGGCCGGCACCGGTTCCCGACCGTCGTCACCCCGACCGTACGGGCCTTCCTCGAGCAGGTCAGCGACGCGCTGGAGATCGAGCTCGACCCGGACGAGCCGGAGCTGGCGGTGGCCAAGCTCGGCCCGATCGCCAACCTGATCGGCGCCACCCTGCGCAACACCGCCAACCCGACCCGCCTGGAAGCCGGCTACAAGGACAACGTCATCCCGGGCCGGGCGTCGGCCACCATCGACTGCCGGACCCTGCCGGGCCACGCCGACGCGTTCCTGCGCGAACTGCGCGACGTGATCGGGCCGGACCTGGAGATCGAGCACGTGCACCAGCAGCCGGCCGTGGAGACCTCCTTCGACGGCGCCCTGGTCGACGCCATGGGGGCCGCGCTGCGCGCCGAGGACCCGGGAGCGCGTACCGTGCCGTACCTGATGTCCGGCGGCACCGACGCCAAGGCCTTCGCCACGCTCGGCATCCGCTGCTTCGGCTTCGCGCCCCTGCGGCTGCCTCCGGATCTCAACTTCAGTGCCCTCTTCCACGGCATCGACGAGCGAGTTCCGGTGGAAGGACTAAAGTTCGGCGTGCGTGTGCTCGACCGTTTGCTCCGAAACAGCTGAAATCGGAAGGACCCCCAATTCCATGACTGACCAGAACGCCGAGCTCGACGAGGCTCTCGAGCGGGTGGTCGAGGCGGCGCGAGCGCATCTCGCCGCCGTCAAGACGGCCGCCGGCCGCATCGACGACGACGACGTCTGGCAGGCGTATGTCGATCTCAACAACGCCTCCTTCGCGTACGACGAGAAGCTGCTGGACGCCTTCGGCGAAGTCACGCCGTGGGACGTCGAGGCCATCGACCCGGACGAGGCGGACCGCCGGTTCGGTCAGCTGGGCGAGTCCGCGGGCAAGCCGGGCGCCGACCCGTACCCGCAGGTCGTCTCGGTCCGGCAGCGCCGCGACTACCGGGTGCCCAGCGTCGCCGCCCTGCTGCGGGTCGCCGAGGCGGCCCGGCGCAGCTCCGTCCCCGAGGACGAGGACTCCGGCCCCGTCGAGTCGGTCGGCGAGGCCGTGCTCGAGCTGCTGCAGGCCGGCGACGGGTCGCTCGCCTCGCTCGACGTGCCCGAACTGGAGCCGCTCGACGGCCTGCTCACCGTCACCGAGGTGACCGAGCCGCTGGACCTGGAGGCCTTCGACGACGCGGACGGCAGCGGCCCGTTCGCTCCGGTCGAGGGCGACCTGCTGGTCGGCCGTCTCGACGAGCACCCGTTCCTGCCCGACGAGGACGACCACGATCACGACCACGCCGGTCACCACCACCACTGACGGACCAGGGCCCGTCCGCGTCGGGCGGGCGGGCCCTGTCAGTAACTGAGGCCGGGCTGCGGGGTGGGCTGGAGGCGACGGCGGAGCATCACCTTGCGGCTCCCGTCGGCGAAGAGCTGCACCCTGGCCAGCTCCCAGCCGGAGAACTCGGCCTGGATGGCGAGCTGCGCCGCCGCGGTCAGTCGATCGACATTCGAAGGCAACCGTAGCGGCGCGTATTCGTAGTCCATGGCGTCTAATATGCTCCCCACCCCGACCGACGACAAGCGCTGACCAGCGCTTATTCACCCACCCGGCGATCGCCCTGGTCATCGGCGGGGCCGCTCGGGGCACGGCCGTGAGCCTCCGGCCGGCCCGGATCGAACGCGCGGTCAGCCGTGGTAGCTGTGGGGGTGGCCGGCGCCCTCGCGTTCGGGGTAGCCGACCTCGATCGCGGAGACGTCGTCGAGGGCGAAGGCGATCTCGGCCGGGAGGGTGAGGTGCTCGCTGCGCAGGGCGCCCTCCAGTTGGCCGGCGGTGCGGGCGCCGAGGACCGGGGCGGCCACACCTGGGCGGTCGCGGATCCAGGCCAGGGCCACCTCCAGCGGGGACACGCCCAGGCCGCTCGCCGCGGTGACCACCGCCTCGACGATGCTGGAGCTGCGCGGCTCCAGGTAGGTCTGGACGAACGGGGCCATGTGCTCGGAGGCGGCCCGGGAGTCGAGCGGGCGGCCGTTGCGGTACTTGCCGGTGAGCACCCCGCGGCCCAGTGGCGACCAGGCCAGCACGCCGAACCCGAGGGCGGCGGCGGCCGGCAGGATCTCCCGTTCGATGCCGCGTTCCAGTAGGGAGTACTCCATCTGGGCGGCCACGATCGGGGCGCGGCCGGGGTAGGCCGCCTGCCAGGTGGCGGCCCGGGCGGTCTGCCAGGCGGCGAAGTTGGACACGCCGACGTAGCGGACCCGGCCGCTGGCCACCGCGTGGTCGAGCGCGGCCAGGGTCTCCTCGAACGGGGTCTGGGCGTCGTACCCGTGCACCTGCCACAGGTCGACGTAGTCGGTGCCGAGCCGGCGCAGCGACGCGTCCAGCGACCGCAGCAGGTTGCCGCGGGAGCCGTCGCGCGGGCGGTAGCGGTGCGGGGTGAGGCCCGCCTTGGTGGCGATCACCACCTCGTCGCGGGGGACCAGGTGGTCGAGCAGCGAGCCGATCACCGACTCGGCGTCGCCGTCGCCGTACACGTCGGCGGTGTCCAGAAGCGTGCCGCCCGCCTCCAGGAAGATCTTCAGCTGATCCGCCGCGTCGTCGGGGTCGGTGTCCCGGCCCCAGGTCATGGTGCCGAGCGCGAGCCGCGAAACCGCTAGCCCGCTTCGGCCGAGCGGTCGCTGATGCATGAGTGAACCTTATTCAGACCAGCCCTTTCGCGAAATGCTCGAGCATCGGCCGGGTGGGTCGGTTACCGGACCGAAACGGGTCGGGCTTCGGTCAGTAGGCTTGCCCGGGAACCGTCAAGATCTCGGGAGGGCAGCTCGTGCGGCTCGGACTCAGCCTCGGCTACCAGACGGCGTGGAGCACTCCCGCCGATCATCTCGCCATGGCGCGGGAGGCGGACCGGCTCGGCTACTCGGTGGTCTGGGCCGCCGAGGCGTACGGCTCGGACACGGTGAGCATGCTGGCCTGGATCGCCGGCCAGACCGAGCGGATCGACCTGGGCGCGGCCGTCATGCAGATCCCGGCGCGGACCCCGGCGATGACCGCGATGACGGCCGCCACCCTGGACACCCTGTCCGGCAAGCGGTTCCGGCTCGGTCTGGGCGTCTCCGGCCCGCAGGTGTCCGAGGGCTGGCACGGTGTGCGGTTCGCCAAGCCGCTCGCCCGTACCCGGGAGTATGTGGACATCGTCCGGCAGGCGCTGTCCCGGCAGGCGGTGTCCTACCAGGGCGAGCACTACACGCTGCCGCTGCCCGGCGGCGCCGGCAAGCCGCTGCGGCTGGGTTTCCACCCGGCGCGTACCGAGATCCCGGTCTATCTGGCCGCGGTCGGCCCGAAGAACCTGGAGCTGGCCGGTGAGATCGCCGACGGCTGGCTGGGGATCTTCCTGGCCCCGGACGCGTGCGGCGACCAGCTGCGGCACATCGCGGCCGGCCGGGCCCGGCGCGGGCTGGGGCTGTCCGGTTTCGACGTGGTGGCCAGCGTGCCGGTGGCGATCGGCGACGACCTGGACGCCTGCGCCGACGTGATCCGGCCGTACGCGGCGCTCTACGTCGGCGGGATGGGCAGCCGGGAACAGAACTTCTACAACGCGCTCGCGGTCCGGCTGGGCTACGCCGACGAGGCGAAGGCGGTGCAGGACCTCTACCTGAGCCGCAAGCCGGCCGAGGCGGCGGCCGCGATGCCCCGGGAGTTCATCGAGCGCACCTCGATCATCGGCACCCGTGAGCAGGTCCGGAAACGGATCGAGGAGTACGCGGCGGCCGGGGTCGGCACGCTGTCGATCAGCCCCTACGTGGGTGATCTGGAGAGCGGCCTGCGGACGCTGCGGATCGTGGCCGAGGCCTTCGACTCCTCCGGCGTGGGCCGCTAGTGGCCACCGTACTCCTGCTGCGGCACGGCCGGACCACCGCGAACGCCTCCGGGGAACTCGCCGGGCGCCGGCCGGTCGAGCTGGACGACACCGGCCGTGCCCAGGCGTCCCGGGTGGCCGCCCGCCTGGACGGGCTGCCGCTGGCCGCGGTGGTCTCCAGCCCGCTCGTCCGCTGCCGGCAGACGGTCGGGCTGGCGGTGCCGGGTGCCGAGCCGGCCCTGGACGAGGGACTGACCGAGTGCGGGTACGGCGACTGGGAGGGCCGGCAGCTCAAGGAGCTGGCCGGGGAGCCGCTCTGGCAGGTCGTCCAGCACCACCCCAGCGCGGTCGTCTTCCCGAACGGCGAGTCGATGGCCGCGATGTCGGCACGGGCGGTCGAGGCGATCCGCTCCTGGGACGCGAAGATCACCGCCGAGCACGGCGCGGACGCGGTCTGGCTGGCGTGCAGCCACGGCGATGTGATCAAGGCCATCGTGGCCGACGCGCTGGGCCTGCACCTCGACCAGTTCCAGCGGATCGTGGCCGACCCGGCGTCGATCACCGCGATCCGGTACACCGCGGGGCGGCCGTTCGTGGTGCGCCTCAACGAGACCGGTGAGCTGGGCTCCCTCGTACCCCCGAAGATCGATGGCCGGGAGCGGGCCGCGGAGAGTGACGCGGCCGTGGGTGGTGGCGCCGGAGGCGGTGTCTGACGACGCTCCGTGATCGCCGCATAGTCGCAGCGTGGGCCGGTTTGCGCCCTCGGCGAACCGGGGACCTTGGCCCGCGCGGTCACCGCCGCGGATGGCTAGGGTTGTCGGCATGACCCACCAAGTGCATGCCTTCGAGCCGCCGGAGCGGTTCGTCGCCGGGACGGTGGGCGAGCCGGGGGACCGCACTTTCTATCTCCAGGCCCGCGGTGGCGGCCGGGTGATCAGCGTCGCGCTGGAGAAGGTCCAGGTGTCGCTGCTCGCCGAGAAGCTGGAGGAGCTGCTCCTCGAGGCGAACAAGCGGTTCGGCGTCACGCTGCCGGAGACCGCGGTGACGGTCGCGCACGACAACGAGCCGCTCGACACCCCGGTCGACGAGGAGTTCCGCGTCGGCACGCTGGGTCTGGCCTTCGACGTGGACACCAGCACCGTCGTGATCGAGGCGATCGAGGCCGGCGAACCGGATGCCGACCTCTCCGGGAGCCCGCTCGACGACGAGGACGACGAGGAGAGCGACGACGACGAGCCGGACGACGATCTGGACCGGCTCCGGGTGCGGCTCACGCCCGAGGCGACCCGCGCGTTCATCGACCGGGCCCGCCGGGTCGTGGCCGCCGGGCGGCCGCCGTGCCCGCTCTGCGGCCAGCCGCTCGACCCGGCCGGTCACCTCTGTCCCCGGCACAACGGCTACCACCGGTGACGGCGGAGCCGACGTCGGTGCTGGCCGAGGCCGACGCGCTCGAGTTGCTCGGGCGCGGGCGGATCGAGATCGAGGGGCGTCTCGTCGACGCCTCCAACACCACTCTGCGCGCCGAGATCAGCCTGGACGGGCTGACCCGGCGCTGCGTCTACAAGCCGGTGCGCGGCGAGCGCCCGCTGTGGGACTTCCCGGACGGCACGCTGGCCGGCCGTGAGGTGGCGGCCTACCTGGTCTCCCGGGCCACCGGGTGGGATCTGGTGCCGCCCACCATCCTGCGGGACGGGCCGCTCGGCCCCGGGGCGCTGCAACTCTGGATCGACGAGCCGGAGGAGGCGCCCGCGCTGATCGGGTTCGTCCCGGCGTACGACGTGCCGCCCGGCTGGATCCCGGTGGCCGCGGCGCGCGACGACGACGGCGACGCCTTCGCGCTGGCCCATGCCGACGACCCGCGCCTGGCCCGGCTGGCCCTCTTCGACGCGGTGATCAACAACGCCGACCGCAAGGGCGGGCACGTGCTCTATCCGGCCACCGGCGGCCTGCACGGGGTGGACCACGGGGTCAGCTTCCACGTGGAGAACAAGTTGCGCACGGTTCTCTGGGGCTGGACCGGCCGGCCGCTGCCGGATGAGGGCACGGCGGTGCTCACCCGGCTCGGCGAGCGGCTGGCGGGGCCGCTCGGCGCGGCGCTCGAGGAGCATCTGACCGTCGCCGAGGTGCAGCATGCCGGGCTGCGGGTGAAGCGGCTGCTGCGGGCGGCCCGGTTCCCCCAGCCGCCGTCCGACTGGCCGGCTATTCCCTGGCCGCCGATCTAGAGGTTTAGCTCACGCCCCGGGGTGCCGTCCGGGGCCGCTGGTTAGGCTCCTTTCATGGATGCATGGACCGGCCACGACGTACCCACCCTGCCGGATTCGCCCGCGCGGTCCCCGCTGCGGCTGTACGACACGGCGCGGGCGTCGGCGCAGCCCAGCACGCCGGCCGGCAGCGCGACGATGTACGTCTGCGGCATCACGCCGTACGACGCCACCCACCTCGGCCATGCCGCCACGATGATCACCTTCGATCTGGTGAATCGCATGTGGCGGGACCTCGGAAACGATGTCCGATATGTGCAGAATGTGACGGACATCGACGACCCGTTGCTGGAGCGCGCCGCGCGCGACGGCGAGGACTGGATCGTTCTGGCGATGCGGGAGACGGCCCTGTTCCGGGAGGACATGGAGGCGCTGCGGATCATTCCGCCCGCGCACTACGTCGGCGCTGTCGAGTCCATTCCGGGAATCGTCGAGCACGTCGTCGAACTGATCGGGAAAGGGGCCGCGTACCAGCTCGGCGACGGCACCGGCGACGTCTACTTCGACATCTCCGCCGCGCCCCGGTTCGGCTACGAGTCGCACCTGTCGCGCGACGAGATGACGCTGCTGTCCGCGGAGCGCGGCGGCGACCCGGACCGGGCCGGCAAGCGGGACCCGCTCGACCCGCTGCTGTGGCGCGGCGCCCGGGACGGCGAGCCGGTGTGGGACGGCGGCGAACTCGGCCCCGGCCGCCCGGGCTGGCACATCGAGTGCGCCACCATCGCGCTCCGGCTGCTCGGCGACACCATCGACGTGCAGGGCGGCGGCAGTGACCTGCTCTACCCCCACCACGAGTGCTCGGCGGCGCACGCCGAGGTGCTGACCGGGGCGGAGCCGTTCGCCACGCACTACGTGCACGCCGGGATGATCGGCCTGGACGGCGAGAAGATGTCGAAGTCGCGCGGCAACCTGGTCTTCGTGTCCCGGCTGCGCGGCGACGGGGTGGACCCGATGGCGGTCCGGCTCGGTCTGCTCTCCGAGCACTACCGCGCCGACCGGGACTGGACCGACGAGGTGCTCAAGCAGGGCCAGTCGCGGCTGGCCCGGTGGCGGGAGGCGGCCGCGGCGCCGTCCGGGCCGTCCGGAGCCGGCCTCCTGGCGGCCGTCCGCGAGGCGCTCGCCGACGACCTGGACGCGCCCGCCGCGCTGTCTCTCGTGGACGCCTGGGCGGAGGCGGCGCTGACCGGTGTCGGCGACGACTCCGGCGCGCCGCAGTTGATGACACGAACGGTGGACGCCCTTCTCGGCGTGCGCTTGTAAGGCCATTCAGAAAAGGCCCCCGTCCACGCTGGGACGGGGGCCTTTCGCGTACCCGGGAGCCGTTCAGGAAGAGGAACGCCCCGCGTGACCCTAGCCAGATCCGCGCCGGGTTTCGGGGTTTTCCTCTAATAGGTGAAATGGCAGAAGTTGTTCGTCCAAATCCCAGCGATCGCGGGTCCTTCCGTCCAAGATTCTCCTTGGCACAACAAGCCAAACCCCGAATCCGAAAGGAAACGACATGCGTAAGACGGCTCTGTACCTGGGTGGGCTCTTCCTCGCGACCGGCGCCGCCCTGGCAGTGTCCGCCCCCGCCCAGGCTGCCCCGAGCACCCCGACGTGCGGTTACATCCAGAGCACCTACTGCGGCTACAACAAGCCGTACTACTACCAGCAGCCGTACGTCTCCAACGTCGCCTCGCAGAAGGCGTACACCAACCAGATCGGCAAGTACAACTTCAGCATCACCGACCAGAACCAGACCCAGGCCGGCGACGACGTCAACGTCTTCCCCTGGTGACAATGCCGTTTCCACTCGCGTAGTGGATTCGTTGTTCGACTGACGCCCGAAGCGCCAATGGCGCTTCGGGCGTCAGTTCGGCCGGTCTCCGGCAACCTGTCCAAAACTAGTACTGGAAAGGCAGAAACATGCGTAAGACGGCTTTGACTCTCGGCGGCTTCCTCATGGCGACCGGCGCGGCTCTGGCAGTGTCCGCCCCGGCTCAGGCGGCGCCTGTCTCCTGCGGCTGCGGCCCGATCGCGCCGGCCTACGGTCCCTACGGCTACGGTCCCGCCGCCTACGGTCCCGCTGGTTACGCCGCACCGCAGCGCGGCGCGACCATGAACGTGGCGGACCAGAGCGCCTACGTCGAGCAGCACGGCCTGATCAACATCAGCCTGATCGACCAGACCCAGAACGCCTTCGGCGGCCAGCGCCGGACGCCTGGGCCGATCTTCAACTGATCGCCGCACCAACCCCCGGCACCACCGTCAGGGACAAACGCCCGAGGCCCGCACCGGCGCCTCGGGCGTCGAAAACTTCTGGGGGCGTCATCCGCCGCCGGCCCGGACCAGCCCCGACTCGTACGCGTAGACGACCGCCTGCACCCGGTCCCGCAGCCCGAGTTTCATCAGCACCCGCGCCACATGCGTCTTCACCGTCGCCTCGCCCACGGTCAGCGCCGCCGCGATCTCGGAATTCGACATCCCCCGGGCCATCAGCCGCAGCACGTCCAGCTCCCGCGGCGTCAGCTCACCCACCTCGGGCGGCGGCTCCGGCCCCGGCCGCCCGGCGAACGCCGAGATCACCCGGGTCGTCACCGCCGGGTCGAGCAGCGCCTCCCCGCCCGCCACCACCCGGATCGCGGTGATCAGGTGCTCCGGTGAGGACACCTTCAGCAGGAAACCACTGGCCCCCGCCTGCAACGCCCGGAACAGGTTCTCGTCGGTGTCGAAGGTGGTCAGCACGATCACCCGCGGCGGATGCGGGGTGGCCAGCAGCGCCCGGGTCGCGGACAACCCGTCCTGGCGCGGCATGGCGATGTCCATGAGCACCACGTCCGGCCGTAGCCGCCGCGCCACCGCGACCGCCTCCACGCCGTCGCTCGCCTCGCCGACCACGTTCATGTCGGGCTCGGTCTCGATCACCATGCGCAACCCGGCCCGCAGCATCCGCTGGTCGTCGGCGATCACCACACTGATCGTCACGGGCGGGCCTCCCGGGCGGTGACCGGCAGGCGGGCCGTGACCGAGAACCCGCCACCCGGCCGGGGCCCGGCGGTCAGATCGCCGCCGAACAGCGTCACCCGCTCCCGCATCCCGATCAGCCCCTGCCCGCCGCCGGTCGCCGGGGCGGCCGGCGGCCCGTCGTTGACCACCCCCAGATGCAGACCGTCGGCCCGGTAGTCGACGGTCAGCTCGGCGTGGCTCGCGTGCGCGTGTCTCAGCACGTTGGTCAGTGCCTCCTGGAGGATCCGATAGGCCGACAGGTCCACGGCCGGCAGCAGCGGCACCGGGTCGCCCTCGCGCTGGACGGTCACCCGCAGCCCCGCCTCGCGAACCTGCCCGACCAGATCCTCCAGCCGCTCCAGACCGGCCGGCGCCTGGGCCGTGCCGTCCCCGCCCTCGCCGCGCAGCAGCCCCAGAGTACGGCGTAACTCGACCACCGCGTCCCGGCCCGCCTCCTCGATGCCGCGGAGCAGCTGTGGGTCGACCGGCAGCTCCGCGTCCATCCGCCGCCGCACCACCCCGGCCTGGATCACCATGACCGTGACACTGTGCGCCACCATGTCGTGCAGCTCGCGGGCGATCCGCACCCGCTCCTCCATGATCGCCTCACGGGCCTGCCGCTCCCGGAACTCGGCCCGCACCGCCGCCGCCTCGGCCAGCTTCCGCGCCTGGGCCGCCACCACGATGCCCAGGACGTACGGAGTCCCCGGGAAGAAGATGTCGGCCATCGGGTCGCCCGGATTGTTGAGGTAGTAGCTCACCACCGTGTAGGCGATCAGCAGCGCGCCGGTCAGCCCGCGCCGGGTCACCCGCCGGTCCGGGCCGGACGGTGGCACCCAGCGGCCCACCGCGTACGAGCAGATGACCATCGCGACCACCTGCCACAGCCGGAAGTTGACCGTCTTCTCCCCGTCGAAGGAGAACTCCACGTAGAACGTGTTGATCACGACGATGCCGTGCGGGGCCATCGCCGTCAGCGGGAACTGCCGGCGCACCAGGATCAGCACCGCGTAGACCGCCAGCAGGAACGGCCACCAGCCGCCCGGCATCCGGATGAGCAACTCCTCCAGCAGCGCGAACACCACGAACGCGGCCGCCAGGGCCACGTCACTCCAGCTGATCCGCCGCACCACGTCCCGCAACACGCGTCGAAGGTACGGTGCCGCGCCACCGCGCCGAACCCACCCCCGGGAGGACGCCGCCGTCCCCCTCGAGGGGGACCTCGGATCACCCCGAATAGGGGCGACGCCCGCGTCCGGCCGTCCCTAACGTTGCCGCCCGTACCACCGACGAGGGGGAGGAATCGATCATGTGGCGGAAAGCCGCGGCGGCGTGCCTGGTGGCCGCGCCGATCGCCCTGACCGTGGCGACCGGGTTGGACCCGGCGCTCGGCGACGACCAGGGATACGGGATCTACCGGCAGCATCCCGGCGCCGTGCAGGCGCACTCGATCCTGCTGCACTGGGCGTGGGTGCTCTTCGTACCCGGTCTGCTCGGCCTGCTCACGCCGATCCGGGAGCGGGGCGCGGTGCCGGCCCGCGTCGCGTGGGTCTGCGTGATCGTCGGCCTGACCACGTTCTCGGCGCTGATGGCCAACGACTTCGTCCTGCTCGCCCTGGAGCAGAACCTCCCGGACGCGCAGGTGCGGGCGGTCGACGAGCGCTTCCTCGCGCTGAGCGTCACGGTGGCCGGCTGGCAGTGGCCGGGCCTGATCGGCTGGGGACTGTCGCTCGTGCTGACCCCGATCGCCGCCGCCCGCGGCCGGGTCATCGACTGGTGGACGGCCGGCGCCGCCCTGCTCGGCACCGCCCTCTACCTGGCGTTCGCCATCTCGCCGGTGCCGCTCTGCCTGCTCGGCCCGGTCGTGCTGATCGGCGCCTACGGCGCGGCGGCCCGGCGTCTGGTCCGGCCCACTGCCGCCGCGACCGCCGAGCGGGACGGCTTCGGGACCTTCCGGCGCCGGTTCGGCCTCTTCTCCCTGTACGCCGCACCGGCGCTGTTCGCGCTGGGAATGGCCACGGTGCCGGACGGGAGCGGCGACCTCGCCGACAGTGTGGCCAAGCCGGTGCAGACCCAGATCAGCGCCCTGTTCCTGCACCTCGGGTGGGTGTTCTTCGTGCCCGCCGTGCTCGCCGTGGCGTCCCGCGCCAACCGGTTCACACGGGTGGCGGCCGGGATCACCGTCCTCGCCCTGATCCACTTCAGTGGCCTGATGCTGGGCGACAGCGCCGACCTGGCCGCCCGCCAGGTGCTGGACGCCGCGACCGCCGACCGGGTGGCCGAGACCCTCGGAGGGTTCGCCGCCTTCACCTTCGGCTGGGCCCTGCCGTCCATGGTGTTCAGCATGCTCGGCCTGATCGCGGTGGCGGTCGGCGCCGCGGTGAGCCGGGCCACCCGCTGGTGGACGGCCGCCCTGGTGGTGGCCGGCATCGTCGCCTTCCTCGGCCTGGGCCTCGGCCCGATCGGCGTCACCGGGCCCCTGCTGCTCCTGGCCGGCTTCGGCCTGATGGCCCGCGACCTGGGCCGTTCCCCAAGCCCGGATCCGGCGCCCGTCCCCACGCCGGCCTGACCACCCGGCCGGGCGCGCCGGGGGGCGGCGCGCCCGGCCGGGTTTCAGAGGAGTTCGGCGTCGTGGACCAGCAGGGCGATCTGGACGCGGTTGTTCAGGGTCAGCTTGCTCAGGAGGCGGGACACGTGGCCCTTCACGGTGGGGACGCTCATCCGCAGTTCGGTGGCGATCTCGGCGTTGGACCGGCCGTGGCCGACCAGGACGGCCACCTCGCGTTCCCGGTCGGTGAGGGCGGCCAGCCGGGTCCGGGCGCGGGCCCGGCGGGTCCCGGCCTCCGGGTCGGCGACGTGGTCGATCAGCCGGCGGATCACCGTGGGGGAGAGGGAGGCGCTGCCGGCCGCGACCGACCGGACCGCCGCCAGGATCTCCCGGGGCGGCGTGTCCTTCAGCAGGAACCCGGCGGCCCCGCCGCGCAGCGCCTCCAGCACGTACTCGTCGGCGTCGAAGGTGGTCAGCACGATCACCTCCGGCGCGTTCGGCCGGCCGCGGATCCGGCGGGTCGCGACCAGACCGTCGACCCGGGGCATCCGGATGTCCATCAGGATGACGTCCGGCCAGTGTGCCCCGGCCGCGGTCACCGCCTCCGCGCCGTCGCCGGCCTCGGCCACCACCTCGATGTCCGGCGACCCACCGACCAGGATCCGCAACCCGGCCCGGACCAGCGCGTCGTCATCGACGATCACCAGCCGGATGGGCCGCCCGGGGGTCATGCCGGCCACGGCAGGGAGGCGTCCAGGCGGAAGCTGCCGTTCACCGGGCCGTGGGTGACGCGGCCGCCGGCCAGGGCCACGCGTTCGGCGATGCCGGCCAGGCCCAGCCCGGCGCCCGGCGGCCGCGCGGACGGCGTACCGGTGAAGGGGTTGGTGATCGTGACGCGCAGAGCGTGACCGGCGGCACCCGCCAGGCGCACCGTGGCGGCCGGCTCCGTGCCGTGTTTGCGGGCGTTCGTCAGTCCCTCCTGGACGATGCGGTAGACGGCGCGGCCGAGGACCTCCGGTGGGATGTCCGCGGGCAGCTCGTTGCGGTAGTCGACGGTCATCCCGGCGGCCCGCGCGCCGCCGACCAGCTCGTCCATGTCGCCGAGGCCGGGCTGCGGCGGCTCGGGACGCCCGCTCGGCACACCGATCACGGCCCGCAGCTCCTCGAGGGCCTCGTGCGCGCTGCCGCGGATCGCCCCGGCCGCGAGCGTGAGCTCCTCCGGCGACACCGTGCCGCGCACCTCGAGAGCGCCGGCGTGCAGGCTGATCAGCGACATCCGGTGGGCCAGGACGTCGTGCATCTCGCGGGCGATCCGGGCGCGTTCGGTCAGTCTGGCCCGGTCCTCGCGCAGCCGCTGCTCGGACTCCAGGCGGGCGGCGTGGTCGCGCAGGGAGGTGGTGAGACGCCGGTACGCCTGCACGAACAGCCCCCAGCCGAGCGCCGCCACGGTGACCACACCACGGACCACGAGGTCGACCCAGATGCCGAACTCCGGGCCGTCGTGGAGCGCGAAGTAGACCCCGGCGGTGCCGACGTTGACCGCCCCGAGCACGACCAGGACCGGAAGCCGGAGCCGGATCGCGGCGGTGAACAGCGCCACCGTGATCGGCCCGGTGGCGGTCACCGACACCGCGCCGAACGGCAGCAGCGCCGCCGTCACCGCGAGCGGATGCCGTCGCCGCAGGGTGAGCGCGGCCGCGCCGGCCAGCCCCACCGCCACGTCGGCCGGCCAGGGCAGCGCCGCGCCGGGCCGGGTGGCGTCACCGAGCAGCATCATGCCCAGGCCGTAGGTCAGCGCCGCCACGATCGCGACGGCGTCGGCGAGGCGGTTGCGGGACGCCGCGCGGGGCGCTGCCGGGTCCGGCACCAGCAGGGCGAGGAGCATGCCGCAAACCCTAGGGGTACGGGCGTGGCCGCCGGCACCTACCAAAGTAGGGCCCGGACCCCGTCCGCCGTCCGGTGTGTGTGGACACGGCGGGGTCCCATGCTGCCGGGCATGAAGAGATCTCTCGCCGTCCTCGTTCCCGTGGCCTGGGGAGTGGCCGCCGCCCTGTGGACGCCACGCGGCCCGCTCACCGGCGGCCAGGCCCTCTGGTCGATCGTGATCAGCCTGGTGGTGGGCGTCCTGGCCGGGCGCGTGGCCGGGACCCGCTGGATGATCGTGGGCGCGCCTCTCGCGTACGCCATCGCCTTCGAACTGACGCGGATCGGCGTGACCGGCCCCTCGGTGGACGCGCCGCACCCGAGCGTGCTGGGTTCTCTGGTGTTGATCACCGGGCGTGGCGTGCACGGGCTGCTGGCGCTGTTCCCGATGGCGGCCGGCGCGGCGTGGGGCGGCGGCGTCCGGCGCCGGATCCCGCTCGGCCTGGCCGCGGCCGGGCTGGCGCTGGTCACCGTGGCGGTGGCCGTGCCGGCGCGGACCGAGCGGATTCCCGGTGGCGTCGCCGAACTGGCCGAGGTCGACGGTCTGCGGGTGATGATCCGCGGCCGGGTCCCGGCGGCGCCGGTGCTGCTGTTCGTGCCCGGCCCGCCGGGCGGGTCGATGATCGGCACGCTGCGGCGGCGCCTGCCCGCTCTGGAGGAGCGTTTCGTGGTGGCCACCCTGGAACGCCGTAGCGGGGCGCCGCTCACCCTGGACAGCGAGGTGGCCGACATCGTCGCGGTCACCGAGCACCTGCGCGGACGGTTCGGCCGGGACCGGATCGTGCTGGCCGCCCATTCGGGTGGCTCGATCCCGGCGGTCACGGCCGCGCACCGGCGGCCCGGTCTCTACCAGGCCTATCTGGGTATCGGCCAGGCCGTGAGCCTGCGCGACAGCGACCGGATCCTGTACGCGGACATGCTCGCGTGGGCCCGGTCCGGCGGCCGCGACGACCTGGTGGAGCGGCTGACCGCCCAGGGCCCGCCGCCGTGGCCGGACGTTTTCGACCACGAGCCGTTCCAGCTGCACGCCCCGGAGGTGTACGGGATCGCCGGCCCGCCGTTGGACCTGGGCGTCCCCGAGTACACCCCGCTGGGAAAGGCGCACGTGATGACGACGATGCTGGACGCCTGGGACGCCCTCTACCCGAACCTGCAGGACGTCGACCTGCGCCGGGACGTGCCGGAGCTGGCGATCCCGGCCTGGTTCGTGCAGGGCGGCCGGGAGATGCGCAGTCTGGCGGAGCCGTTCGCCACCTGGTACGCCGCCCTGCGATCGCCGGACAAGCGCCTCGTGGTCTTCCCGGAGTCCGGCCACCATCCGATGTCGGAGGAGCCGGACCGGTTCGCCGCCACCGTGACGGAGCTGCTGTCAGGCCAGCGCTAGGCCCGGGTCGGGGCCGGGGTCGGCGGCCGGCGAGGGGATCCGGTACTCCTCGGTCAGCGTGGTCATCGGTCCCGGCCAGGTCGCCTGCGCCACCTCGATCGGCTTACGGGTCTCGTCGAAGGCGACATGTAGCAGATGGAGCACCGGGGTGTCCGGCCGGATCTGGAGGATCTCGGCCTCCTCCCGGCTCGGCTGGCGGGCGCTGATCGTGTCGGTGGCCGTCGTGTACCTGCGATCCAGCACCTCCTCGGCCTCCTGGTAGAGGGGCCGGCCGAACGCCTCGGGACGCTCCAGGGTGGTGCCGCTGGCGTCGGTCACCCGGAACCAGGAGGCGCCCACCTCCACGGTCGCGTCGTCGGTGCGTACGACGTGCCGCCGGACCAGCATCTCGGTGCCGTCGCGGACCCCGAAGGCGTCGGCCACCTCGGGCGGGGCGGGTTCCCGGCCGACGGCGGTGAGCTGCTGGCGGTAGCGGGCGGCCAGGTCGGCGTGGTAGCCGCGGTGGGCGCCGTACCGGCCGCGGGAGAGCCGGTTCAGGCGGCGGCGGGTGCCCCGGACGTACGTGCCGGAGCCGGGTTTGGTGATCAGGATGCCCTCGACCCGTAGCTGGTCGACGGTACGCTGCACGGTCTGCTTCGCGACGCCGAACATCTCCGCCATGGCCGGGATGGAGGGCAGGCGCTCGCCCGGCTGCCAGTCACCGCGACGGATGCGTTCGCGCAGCTGAGCCGCGATCTGCCGATGCGGGAACTCGGCGGCGCCCGGATTGATGGTCATGACCGTCCCCTTTCCAGCTAGGTTCCTAGGATGCGGCAGCGGTGGTGGTGTCGTCACGCGACGCGCCGAATGAAACCATGAGTGAATTCGGCTATCAGCTATATGGCTCTCAGGAGTCTGGCGGACACGGGCGGTTGGACCCCATACTGAGTGCACGTTAAGGACGGGTCGGTGGATGGGCGGCACTCAGCGGCAACTGAGTGCCGCCCCGGCCTTCTCTCCCCGGAGAGGGTCCTTCTCCGGGGGGAGAACCCGAGGGGAGGGTGGGAGGTGCCGGTCTTCTACAAGGGTCCGCGAGCCGTCATCACGGAGCAGATCGTCGAGGTCTCCAGGGAGAGCCACCGGCGGTTCCTGGTGGCCGAGATGACGGAGCTCCACATCGTGCGTTTCGATCCCGGCCCGGAGGGTGCCGGCCGGCAGTTCCTCGGCGTGTCCGCGCTGGTCGCGGCGGTTGTCGCGGTGCCCCTGGTGGGGCCGGCGTCCGGGCTGCTGGCGGTCCTGGTGTCGGGTGTCCTGGCCGTCAACGCGCTGTACTGGCTGCGTCCCCGGGCCGGCCGGTGGTGGCAGCTGCGGGCCACCTACCACGGCCGGGTGGTCGAGGTCTTCTCCTCCCGTGACGAGCGCGAGTTCACCGGCTTCTGCCGTGGACTGGTCCGCTGCCTGGAGTTTCGTCGCCCCTGAGTGGTTCCGTCGCCCGGTGAGGGCTGGGGTATCCTTCGGCAAGCCGTAAGCGACACGGCAGAATGCCAGGTCGCAGTCACGGTCGATTCGCGACGATTTAAGCGTTTGGTGAGGCTGAATGTCGGCTGCGCGCGACGACCTGCCCGCCGTCTCCAGGCGGCGGGTGCGTCTGGCATTGCGCGCGGCCCGTGAGCGCACCGGGCTCAGCCAGAGCGAGGTCGCCAAGAAGCTCGGCTGGTCGCTGTCCAAGGTGCAGCGGATCGAGCTGGGCGAGGTGACCGTCTCGCCGACCGATCTGCGCGCCGCTCTCACCATGTACCAGGTGACCGACGAGACCCGGATCGCCGAGCTCGTCGAGGAGGCGCGGACGGCCCGCCGCGAGCGGTACTGGACCGCCCCCGAGCACCGCGACCACCTCCCGTCCGGTCTGCTCCAGCTGATGCAGTTCGAGATGGCGGCGACCTCCATCCGGGAGTATCAGCCGACCATGGTGCCGGGGCATCTGCAGACGCCGGCCACCGCCGAGGCGACCCTGGCGTGGTACGGCGCCAATCTCAGCGCCGATCAGCGCCGGGTCCGCCGGGAGGTGCGGCTGGACCGCCGCCGGCGGGTGATCGAGCAGGACGGTGCGCCGGAGTACCGCCTGCTCTTCGATGAATCAGCGCTGTGGCGGATGGTGGGCGGGATGTCGACGACCGCCGACCAGTTCGATGATCTCGCCGCCTCCGCATCCCGGCCCAACGTGCATGTCCGCGTGCTGCCCATGGACGACGGCGCGGTGATGGGCATGTTCGGTGCATTCGCGGTCATCCATCTCGGTGGCGACCCGCCCGACGACGCGGTTCTCTATAGAGAGTCCTACACGCGGGACGAAATGGTAGAGGACGCGCCGGAGGTAAATTTCCACATGGATGTCTTCGAGCGTTTCTGGAAACAGTCGCTCGACGAGAATGCGAGCCGGGCACTCATCCTAGCGCGGGCCTATGACCTGCGCGCGCGTATCGCCCGAGCGCCCGGCAGGGATCAGGACAACGGGTCCTGACATGTCCAGAAAGGTGCGAGATGAAAGACACCACAATGGCGTGGCAGCGCAGTTCGTTCTGTGCGACTTCCGGGTGCATCGAGGTTGCCCAGATTGATGGCACCATCAGATTGAGGGACAGCAAGAATCCCGAGCAACCGCCGCTGGTCTTCACCCAGGCGGAGTGGAGTGGTTTCCAGGACCTCGTTCTCTCCTACGAGAAGTCGTCCTGATTTTGGTCTTCCGTGACGGCGGGTGACTCCGGCTGGGGTCACCCGCCGTCGGCGTCTCACCAGGATCCGGCGGTGGGGCCGGCCGAACCTCCGCGCCGGCGCAGGTACTTCTCGAACTCGCTGGCGATCTCGTCGCCGGTGAGCGGCTGGATCCCGGCGTCACCGACCCGCTCCTCCAGCTCCCGCACGTACTCCCCGAGTTCGGAGTCCTGCTCGGCGGCGGCGCGGACCTTCTTCTCCCAGTCGTCGGCCTGCTCGGCCAGGTCGGCCATCGGCACCGGCAGGTCGAGGACGTCCTCGATCCGGCTGAGCAGCGACAGCGTGGCCTTCGGGCAGGGCGGGTTGTTCGCGTAGTGCGGGACGTGCACCCAGAACGACAGGGCGTCCAGCTCGGCGCGGGTGGCCGCCTCCTGCAGCACGCCGACGATGCCGGTCGGGCCGTCGTACCGGGTGGGGACGACCTTGTACTTCTCGGCTGTCTCGCGGTCGCTGGCGGTGCCGCTGATCGGCAGGGGCCGGGTGTACGGCACATCGGCCAGCAGCGCCCCGAGCAGGACGATCCGGTTCACCTCGAGGCTGTGGCAGATCTCCAGCACCGACTCGCAGAACGTCCGCCACCGCATGCTCGGCTCGATGCCCCGGATGAGCACCACGTCCCGGTCCGCGCCGGGCGGGCTGGCCACCGTGAACCGGGTGGTCGGCCACTCGATCTTCCGGGTCTCGCCCTCGGCCATCGTGATCGTCGGGCGGCTCACCTGGAAGTCGTAGAAGTCCTCCGGGTCGATGCTGGTGACCTCGCGCGCCTCCCACACCTGCTCGAGGTGTTCGACGGCCGCGGTGGAAGCGTCCGCGGCGTCGTTCCAGCCCTCGAAGGCGGCGATGGCCACGGGAGAACGGAGGATGGGGAGGCCGTCGAACTCACTCATGGGGAACAGCCTACGTGCGCGCGGCGGTGCGTACCCGATGGCCGCGCCGGGCACCTCAGGAGTGACGATCTGTATCGACCTTGCTCACTAGCGGTAATGTCGCCCGCATGACCCCCCGATTGACGGTCGACGAGATCCGGGAGCGCACCTACAAGCGGCGGGACTCCTGGTGGACGGTGTGGCTCGTCGATCCGGTGGCGGTGCACCTGGTGCGGTTGATCGCGCCGTGGCGGTGGGTGACGCCGAACCGGCTCAGCCTCCTGGCGTTCGGCGTCGGGGTGGGCGCCGCCGCGTGCTTCCGGGCCGGCTGGCTGATCGCCGGGGCGCTGCTGTTCCACGTGGCGTTCCTGGTCGACTGCCTGGACGGCAAGATCGCCCGGTTGAACGGGACCGGCTCGGTGTTCGGCGTCTGGCTGGACTACGTCTTCGACCGGCTGCGCGTGGTGATCTGCGCGCTCGGGCTGTTCGGCGGGCAGTGGCAGCGCACCGGTGACCCGTTCTGGATCGGGCTGGCCGGGCTGGTGATCTTCCTCGATCTGTTCCGCTACCTCAACGCGCTCCAGATGGGCAAGATCCGGGAGCTGATGCGCGGCGACGGCCCGGAGCCGGCCGACGTGCACGGCGACTTCCGCGCCCGGTTCGGGCTGTTCGGCCGGGTGCGCGGGTTCCTGCTGGCGCACCGGATCCGGGCGCACGTGTTCAGCGGCATCGAGTTCATGATGTTCGTCTTCGTGCTCGGCCCGCTGACCGGCCTGGTCGTGCCGTTCACCGTGGTCGCGGCGGTTCTGTTGACCGCGTTCGAGCTGCTGCTCATCTACAAGCTGTGGCTGACCACCCGGACCTATTCCGCCGAAAACGAAGCATTTATCAGAACATAATCGGCATATGGCTGATCATCTGGATCAAGTGCTCGGGCCGACCGACGACACCGTCAGCTTCATCCAGGCCCGCGGCATGTTCTACGTGACCGCGCTGTGGGTGCTGGCCGCCGCCTGGCTACCGTTGCTGCTGATCACGATCGGTGTCCGGATGGCCACCGGATATCGCCCGAGGGCGTCCGACCTCGTGGTCTTCTTCGAGGCCAGCCTCGTCGTCCCGGCGACCGTGGCGGCTGTGCTCATGCTGGTCGTCTGGCGGCGGCTGGGCTGGCTGCACACCTCGGTACACGGGATCGACTTCGCCGGCACCGGGCGGCAGCCGGTCCATCTGCCCTGGTCCGGGATCGCCGCGGTGGCCCTGCACGGCCGTGGCCCGTTCACCGACCTGGTGATCACGCCGATCGCCGAGGACTACGCCACCCGGCTGCCCGGCAAGGGCGGCCCTCCGCGGGTGCGGCGCCGGGGCGGCGACTTCGCCTACGTCATCGACGTGGGCCTGATGTCCCCCGGACCGGAGGTCCTGCTCGCCGAACTGCACCGGCGCCTGCCCAGCAAGGTCTGACGGGGTCGTTCCCCGAGCGACGCCTCCGCCTCCAACCCTTCCCGGTACGGAACAAGCCGTCCCCGACCGCATCCTCCCCGTCCCGCAGCGCACCGCGATCCCCGTGCGTGGTCCCGCCCGCGAGGCGCCGCCGGGCGGAGATCGGTGGTCCAGCCGGTCCGAGACGACTCCGGGAGCCGGCCGGGGGTGTGACCGGCCGGGCCCGGGTGCTGATGTGTCCGGGTGGCGGGCGGCCGTGTTCCGGGAACGGGCCGGCCCCGGCACGGGGCCGGGGCCGGATCGTGCGCCCGGGTGGGCGCGGGACGTTCACCGACGGGTCAGTCGTGGGCGATGGCGCCCAGGACGTTGAGGCGGGCGGCCCGGATCGCCGGGAGGACGGCGGCGAAGACGCCGACCAGGGCGGCCAGGACCAGGTAGGTGCCCATGCGGGCCCAGGGGAGGACGATCTCGGTGATGCCGTCGTTCTCCAGGGCACGGGCGACCGCGCTGCCCATGCCGGCGCCGACCGCCACGCCGAGGAGGGCGCCGAAGACGGCGATCACCACGGCCTCGACGGTGATCATGCGCATGGTCTGGGCACGGCCCAGGCCGACGGCGCGGAGCAGGCCCAGTTCCCGGGTGCGTTCCAGGACGGACAGGGCCAGGGTGTTGACCACGCCCAGGACCGCGATCAGGATGGCCAGGCCCAGCAGGATCTGGATCATCGTGATGATCTGGTCGAAGACCGCGGCCTGATCGTCGACGAAGGTCTGCTGGTCGGTGGCGGTCACCTCGGGACTGTCCGCGACCAGGGCCTTCACCTGCGGCAGCACCGACGACACCGCGACACCGTCGTCCAGGCGGATGAACCCGAGGACCGGCTGGGTGATGCCGAAGCCCTTGATCGCCTCGGCGGGCAGGATGATGCTGCCGGGCAGCGCGTTCTCGGGGAAGACGTTCACCACCGTGTACGTCCGCGGTTCACCCCTCGCCGTCTGGATCGTCGTGGTCGAGCCGGTCCGCCAGCCGCGCTCGGTGGCCTCCGGCGCGCTCACCGCGATCTCGCCGGGACCCAGCTTCGCGGCCGTGGTGCCGTAGGCCTCCGCCATCCGGGAGAGGTCCTCGGTGGCGGCCACGTACGTCCGGTCGTCGCCGACCGCCACCAGGTCGTTGTAGAGGCCGGCGGCCGCCCGCACCCCGGGGATCCGCTCGGCCTTGTCCAGGACGGCCGGATCGTACGTCGGCGGACGCGGCCCGCCCTGATCGCCACTGATCATGATCTGGGCCTTGAGGATCCGTGCCGCCTCGGCCTTGAGACTGCTCTTCGCCGAGTCCATCACCACGGTCACACCGGTGACCAGGGCGATGCCGACCATCAGGGCGGCCGCCGTGATCGCGGTGCGGCGCGGGTTGCGGCCCGAGTTGAGCCGGCCCAGCCGCCCCGGCACCGACCAGGAGAACAGCCGGCCCAGCAGGGACACCACCGGCCGCGCGATCAGCGGGGTGAGCAGGGCGACACCGATGAAGGTGACCAGCACACCGCCGAGGATCAGGTACAGCGTGGCGTCGCCGGAGTCGGCGAACAACCCGGTGCCCAGAGCCGCCGCCCCGGCCGCGGTCACCACGGTGCCGGCCACGGTCAGCTTGGTGAGCGGCCGGTCCGGGGTGGCGACGTCCTGCATCGCGGCGACCGGCGAGATCCGTGAGGCGCGCAGCGCGGGCAGCACCGCGGCCACCACGGTCACCAGGATGCCGACCGTGAACGAGCTGATCACCGCGGACAGCGGCACCCCGATCGGGGCCAGGTCCATGCCGCCGCTCATGCCGCTGAACAGCGCGCCCAGCCCGGCGCCCGCCCCGACCCCGGCGGCCAGACCGAGGACCGAGGCGATCACGCCGACCACCACGGCCTCCACCAGCACCGAGTTGATCACCTGGCGGCGGCTGGCGCCGATCGCCCGGAGCAGGGCCAGCTCCCGGGTCCGCTGGGCCACCACGATCGAGAACGTGTTGAGGATCAGGAAGATGCCGACGAACAGCGCGATGCCGGCGAAGCCCAGCAGGATCTGGTTGAAGAAACCCATGCCCTCCTTGAGGCTCGAGGAGTTGTCCTCGGCGAGCTGCTCACCGGTCTTCACCTCGTAGCCGGCGCCGAGCACCGGGGCGATCCGGTCGCGCAGCTGCTCCGGCGTGACGCCGTCGGCGGTGCGGACGGTCACCGAGGTGAACACGTCCTTCTCGCCGAGCATCAGCTCCTGCGCCACCGGCGTGGTGAAGGCGACCTCCTGGACACCGCTGATGCTGTCCCGTCCGCCGGTGTAGCCCCAGACGCCGACCAGGGTGAACTCCCGTTTCGGCTGCTGGGTGAGCACCGAGACACGGTCACCGACGGTGAAGCCGGCCAGCTCGGCGGTGGTCGCGTTCATGGCGATCTCGCCGGGGGCCTCCGGGCCGCGGCCGGCGCGCATCTCCATGATCTCGTCGGTGCCGGTCCAGTTCGAGCCGATCCGCGGCGGCCCGAACGACGTGAGCACCTTGCCGTCCGACGCGATCACCCGTGCCCCGTCCGCGTCGACACGGCCGGTCGCCGACCGTACCCCCTCCTGGGTCTTGATGGTCTCCACCACCGAGGCCGGAAGCGGCGCGGCGACCTCCTCGCCCTCCATCTCGGAGACCTCGACCCGCGGTTTCGCGGTGACCGAGACGTCGGTCGAGGCGAAGGCCTCGGAGAAGATCGAGTCGAAGGTGCGGTTGAGGGTGTCGGTGAGCACCAGGGCGCCCGACACGAACATCACGCCGAGCAGCACGGCCAGACCGGACAGGACCAGCCGCAACTTGCGGGCGAGCAGGCTCTTCAGCGTGGCGCGCAGCATCAGAGCATCACCGGGTCGCTCTTGCCGTCCAGCTTCTTCATGGTGTCCAGCACCGTCTCCGCGGTCGGGCCGGCCAGCTCGTCGACGATCGCGCCGTCGGCGAGGAACACCACCCGGTCGGCGTAGCTCGCCGCCACCGGGTCGTGGGTGACCATCACGATGGTCTGGCCGTGCTCGCGCACGCTGGACCGCAGGAACGACAGCACCTCGGCGCCGGAACGGGAGTCCAGGTTGCCGGTCGGCTCGTCCGCGAAGATCACGTCGGGGCGACCCATCAGGGCCCGCGCGCACGCCACCCGCTGCTGCTGGCCGCCGGAGAGCTGGCTGGGCCGGTGACCGAGCCGGTCGCTCAGCCCCACCGTGTTGATCACCGTGTCCCACCACTGCGGATCGGCCTTGCGCCCGGCGATGTCCAGCGGCAGCCGGATGTTCTCCGCGGCGCTCAACGTCGGCAGCAGATTGAACTGCTGGAAGATGAAGCCGATCCGGTCCCGGCGCAGGCGGGTCAGCGCCTTGTCGTTCAGCCGGCTGATCTCGGTGCCGCCGACGTGCACGGTGCCCTCGTCCACCGTGTCGAGCCCGGCGAGGCAGTGCATGAGCGTGGACTTGCCGCTGCCGGACGGGCCCATGATCGCGGTGAAACGGCCCTTGCCGAACTCCACGCTGACCCCCCGCAGCGCCGCCACCCGGGCCTCGCCCGAGCCGTACACCTTCCAGATCGCGTCCGCTCGCGCCGCCACCGGCCCGCCGGCATTCGTCGGTGCCACCACCGTGTCTCCCCCTGTGGGTTTCGTTCGTGTCCGGCCCAGTGTTGCGGCGGAAAACCTCCCGGGCGTCCCCCTGCGGGGGTAGAGGAGGGGGAGATTTGCCTCGGGGAGGCACCCAGGGAACTCTCAGGGAAGCCCCTGAGGCGGACCGGGTCTAACGTGGAAACACCGCCCCGCTCTGGAGGAACACATGCGCGTTCGACCGGTACCGCTCATGTCCCTTCTCGCCGCGATCTCGGCGGCCCTGCTGCTGGCGGCCTGCCTGCCGACCACCACGCCCACCCCCGGGCCCGAACCGACCGGCCCGGCGCCCACCGTCGACGTCACCGGCTCGGTCGACCCCGACGGCACCGACACCCCCGAGGAGTTCGCCAAGGACATGCAGGCCTCCCAGGTCGTCGCCGAACGCTACTGGGCGCAGCGGCTCGGCGGCTCCTTCCAGCCGGTGCGCCAGGTGGTGCCGTACCAGCAGGAGGGCGAGGTGGCGTGCGGCGGGGAGCCGCTGCCGCTCAACAACGCCGTCTACTGCCCGGCCGGCGACTTCATCGCGTACGACGTGAACTGGGCCTTCGACGCGTTCCAGCAGATCGGTGACGCGTTCGTGTTCTACCTGCTCGGCCACGAGTACGCCCACGGCATCCAGGACCGCCTCGGCATCCGCAAACAGTTCACCATCGAACAGGAGCTGCAGGCCGACTGCATGTCCGGCGCGTTCATCGGCGACATGGTCCGGCAGAAGGCGCTGAGCATGCAGGAGAACGACGCCAAGGAACTGTCCGACGGGCTCGCGGCGGTCGGCGACGACCCTGATCAGCCGTGGTTCGCGCCCGGGTCGCACGGGTCGCCGGCCCAGCGGTTCCAGTCGTTCGCGAACGGCTACAACAACTCGCTGAACGCCTGCGGGCTGTGACGGTCGGCTCCGTCACATCCGGTCGGCGCCGGGCGCCCGGCCCACCCAGAATGGTCCGGTGAAACCTGCCGCGGTGCTCTTCGACATGGACGGGACGCTGGTCGACAGCGAGCGGATCTGGGGCATCGCCCTGGCCGAGCTCGCCGTGCACGCCGGGGGGAGGCTCTCCGAGACCGCCCGCCTCGCCATGGTCGGCACCAGCATGGCGCACAGCATGCGGATCTTCCGGGAGGACCTCGGCCAGCCGGACCGCCCCGAGGCGCCCGACGTGGCGTGGCTCAGCGCGCGGGTGCGGGACCTGTTCGCGGACGGCCTGGTGTGGCGGCCCGGCGCCATGGAACTGCTGCTCGCGGTGCGGGCCGCCGGCATCCCGACAGCGCTCGTCACGTCCACCGGGCGGCGGCTCGTCGAGGTGGCCCTCAAGACCCTCGGTGCCGAGAATTTCGACGTCATCGTCTGCGGCGACGAGGTGGAACGGCCGAAACCCGACCCGGAGCCCTACCGGACCGCCGCCGAACTGCTCGGCGTGCCGATCGGGTCGTGCGTCGCCATCGAGGACTCGCCCAGCGGGGTGGCCAGCGCCACGGCGGCCGGGGCGGCGGTGCTGGCGGTCCCGGCCGAACTGGAACTCGAACCGGTCGACGGCGTACATCTGCGCACGTCACTGACCGGCGTGGACCCGCTCTTCCTGGCCGGCCTTCTCACCTGATCCGAGCCGTCGCCACCCCACTCTCCACGCCGCGGCCCACCCTACGGCCCGGTCTGCGCCAGGCCGGACGCGCCGCTCTGTGCCAGGGCCGGACGGGTCGGTCTGTGCCGGCCGGGCGGCGCGGTGTGTGCCGGGCCGGGTGGGTCGGTCTGTGCCGGGTCGAACCGCGCCGGTCTGTGCCGGGCCGGGCGCCGGTCAGCTGCCGGGTCGACGCGCCGCTCTGTCAGGGGCCGGGTGGGGCGGTTTGTGCCGGGCCGGACGGGTCGGTCTGTGCCGGGCGGGGCCGGGCCGGGGGTCAGATGCCGGGGCGGACCAGGCCCGTCTCGTAGGCGAGGACCACGGCCTGGGTGCGGTCGCGCAGACGCAACTTGGTGAGGACGTGGCCGACGTGGGTCTTCACCGTCGTCTCGCCCACGCCGAGGATCGTCGCGATCTCGGCGTTGGACCGGCCGCGGGCCACGTGCACCAGCACCTCGCGTTCCCGGCCGGTCAGCGGGCCGAGCCGGGCGGCGGCCGAACCGTCCGCGGCCGTCGGCAACGCCCCGGCCAGCCGGGTCAGGACCCGGGCCAGGATCGGTGGGGCGATCACCGCGCCACCGGCGGCCACCGCCCGGACCGCGGCGATCAGTTCGTCGTGTGGGGTGTCCTTGCAGAGATAGCCGCTCGCCCCGGCGGCGACGGCCGCCACCACCTCGTCGTCGGTGTCGCGCTCGGTCAGGACCAGAACCCGGACCGCCAGCCGTGCCTCGGTGACCGCCCTGGTCACGGCCAGCCCGTCGAGGCGCGGAAGAGCTACATCGACGATCAGTACGTCGGGGAGCAACCGCCGGGCCAGATCGACCGCCTCGGCCCCGTCACCCGTCTCCCCGGCGACGACGATCTCCGCCAGCCCGGGGACGCCCACCAGCTCGCCGGGTGATGCCGGTGAGGGCACGTCCACCGGCTTGCCGTGTGGTGCCGATGTGGGTGCGCTTGTCGGCTTGCCGTGTTGTGCCGGTGTGGGTGCGCTTGTCGGCTTGCCGTGTTGTGCCGGTGTGGGTGCGCTTGTCGGCTTGCCGTGTGGTGCCGGTGTGGGTGCGCTTGTCGGCTTGCCGTGTTGTGCCGGTGTGGGTGCGCTTGTCGGCTTGCCCTGTGGTGCCGGTGTGGATGCGCCTATCGGCTCGCCTTGCGGTGCCGATGTGGGCGTGCCCGCCGGCCTGCCGTGCGACGCCGGTGTGGGGACGCCTACCGGCTCGCCGTGCGATGCCGGTGTGCCCACGCCGCCGTGCGGCCCGGTGAGAACGGCTCGCAGACCCGCCCGCTGGAGTGGGGCGGCGTCGGCGAGAAGCACCCGGAGCGGTTTCATCGGCCGGTGGGGTGCGGATGGCGGAGGTGGGCGGAGTCAGCCAAGAGGGTCGTCCCGGAGCAGGGTGGCGACCCGGTCCGGCTCGGCGCCGGAAGTGAGGTCGGTGATCGCGGCGGTCTCCGGATAGGGCGGTGGGGTGCCGCCGAACTCCGGGCACAGGCTCTGGTGGCTGCACCAGCCGCAGAGGCGGCTGGGCTTGGGACGGAAGTCGCGGTCGCGTTTGGCGCGCTCGATCGCCTGGGAGAGGGCGAGCAGGGTGCGTTCGAAACGCTCCAGCTCACCGGCCTCGGGGCTGTAGTCGAGGGCCTCGGCGTCCTTCAGGTAGAGCAGCCGCAGCGCCCGGGGAACCACGCCGCGGGTGCGCCACAGAACCAGGGCGTAGAACTTCAGCTGGAACAGGGCCCGGCCCTCGAACGCCTGGCGGGGTGCACCGCCGGTCTTGTAGTCGACGACCCGGAGGTCACCGGCCGGGGAGACGTCGAGGCGGTCGATGTAGCCGCGCAGCAGCAACTCGTCGCCGATCATCGTGGAGATCAGGCTCTCCCGCTCGGCGGGCTCCAGGCGACGTGGATCCTCCACCGCGAAGTAGCCGGCCAGCAGGTCGCGGGCGCCGGAGAGGAAGGCCGCGATCCGCGCGGCTTCGGCGGCACCGGACGGAACGTCGACGAGCGCGGCCTGGCCGGTCGCGTCGGCCTCGGCCGCCACCGCCGCCGGGTCACGCATCAGCCCACCGCCAGCTGCTGGGCTCTGCTGGCCGCCGGCTGCGGGGCCGCTCTGTCCGCCGGCCGCAGGGTCACTCAGCTGGCCGCCGGCTGCGGGGCCGCTCTGTCCGCCGGCCGCAGGGTCACTCAGCTGGCCGCCGGCCGCGGGGCCGCTCTGCCCGCCGGCCGCAGGATCGCTCAGCCGGCCGCCGGCCGCCGGGTTGCTCAGCTCGCCGTCCGTCGCAGGGTCGCTCACGCCGCCGTCCGTCGCGGGGTCGGTCTGTGTGCCGGCCGACCGGGCGGCGGGGGAACCGGACGGCCCGGCGGCCACGGGTGGCTCGGCGGCGAACAATGACGCCAGCTCGGGCTCCTGGGCGACCAGCTTCTCCCACTCGGGGGCGACGAGCGCGGCCGCGGCCTCCGGGGTGCGGTCGGCGGCGGGCAGGTCGAACAGGCGTTCCAGGACGGCGTGGATCAGGGTGCCGCGGACCTGGTCGGCGGAGGGCGTCTCGGGCAGCTTGTCCACCGTGCGGAAGCGGAACAGCAGCGGGCACGTCTTGAAGTCGGCGGCCCGCGACGGCGACAACGACGGCCCGGACGGCGCCGCCATCCGGCGGCCGCGCCCGCCCGGCGCCGGGCCGTCGGCGGCCGTGACCTGGCCGGGAACGGAGGCGGGGGCCGGGTCACCGGGCTGCGGGGGTGGGGAGACCGGCTGGGCAGCCATGGGAGAGAGCGCCGTCATGTCTCAAGAGGCTAGGCCAGGGGTACGACGAAAAACGCGGGGTGGGTACCGCGCGGGCGTGTCCGTAGCATCGATCGCGTGGAGCAGAGCCGGACACCGCAGGTCCCGCCGCCGGCCGACGGGCGGCCGGTGGGGCACGTCGCCGGCATCCCGGTGCATGCGAACGCGTCGATGCTGCTGCTCGGGGTGCTGGTCACCGTGGTGTATGGGAACTACGCGCAGGCCGAGCTGGGGTTGGCGCAGCCCTGGGCGTACCTCGTGGGTCTGGGTTTCGTGGTCTGTCTGCTCGGCTCGGTGCTGTTGCACGAGCTGGGCCACGCGCTGACCGCCCGCCGGTTCGGGATCGGCGTGCGCCGGATCACGCTGGAGCTGCTCAGCGGCTGGACCGAGATGGACCGGGACGCGCCGGCGCCCCGGGTGGACGCGCTCGTCTCGCTGGCCGGGCCGGCCGTGTCGCTGCTGCTGGGCGGGGTGGCGACGGCGGCCGCGCTGGTGCTGCCGGAGCGGACCGTGCCCGGGCAGATCGCCTTCCAGCTGGCGGTGAGCAACGTGCTGGTGGCGGTCTTCAACGTGCTGCCGGGCCTGCCGCTGGACGGTGGCCGGGCGTTGCGGGCGGCGCTGTGGGCGATCCTGAAGGACCGCAACCGGGCGACCGTGGCGGCCGGCTGGGCGGGCCGGGTGCTGGCCCTGATCACCGCGGCGGTCGTGGTGACGCTGCATCTGACCGGCCTGTTGACCCTGCTCGGGCTGATCTTCGTGCTGCTGGTGGTGCTCACCCTGTGGCAGGGGGCGGGGCAGTCGATCCGGCTGGGCCGGATGACCGGCCGGTTCCCGCTGGTCGATCTGGGCGCGCTGGTCCGGCCGGTGCTGGCGGTCCCGGCGGGCACGCCGCTGGGTGAGGCGCAGCGGCGCCGGGCCGAGGATCCGCGGCCGGACGTGGTGCTGGCGGTGGCGGACTCGGCGGGCAGCCTGACCGCGGTGGTGGATCCGGTGCAGGCCGAGCGGGTGCCGGTGGACCGGCGGCCGTGGGTGAGCGTGGAGAGCGTCTCCCGTTCGCGGGACGCGCTGACCGCCCTGCCGCTGGGATTGACCGGCGAGCAGGTGGTCCGCGCGCTGCAGGCCCACCCGGGTGCGCAGTACCTGGTGACCGCAGGCGAGGATGTCGTGGGCGTCCTGCGGGTCGCCGACGTGGCCGCCGTGCTGGAACCGAGGCGCGCGAGCCGTACCTGACGGACCTTTGGGAAAGAAGAGCAGTGACCACAACCCCGACCACCGCCGTCGACGACTCGGTGCCCGCGCACCGCGGACCGTTCCGGGCGGGTGACCGCGTTCAGCTGACCGACCCGAAGGGCCGGATGCACACCATCGTGCTGGAGCCCGGGAAGGCGTTCCACACCCACCGCGGCGCCCTGGAGCACGACGACCTGATCGGCCTGCCCGACGGCAGCGTGATCACCGCGTCCAGCGGCACCGCCTACCTGGCGCTGCGGCCGCTGCTGTCCGACTACGTGCTGTCGATGCCGCGCGGCGCGCAGGTGATCTACCCGAAGGACGCGGCGCAGATCGTCGCGATGGGCGACGTCTTCCCGGGCGCCAAGGTGCTCGAGGCGGGCGCCGGCTCGGGCGCGCTGACCTGCTCGCTGCTGCGGGCCGTGGGCAGTTCCGGCGAGGTGCACAGCTATGAGCTGCGCGACGACTTCGCGGCGGTGGCCCGGAAGAACGTGGAGGCGTTCTTCGGCGGCCCGCACCCGGCGTGGCATCTGCACCACGGTGACGTGGCCGGCAACGACATCACCGGTTTCGACCGGATCATCCTGGACATGCTGACCCCGTGGGAGGCGCTCGACATGGTCGAGAAGTCGCTCGTCCCGGGTGGCGTGTTCATCGGCTACGTGGCCACCACCCCGCAGCTGTCCGAACTGGTCGAGGCGCTGCGCGAGCGGGGCGGCTGGACCGAGCCGCGGGCGTGGGAGTCGCTGGTCCGCGACTGGCACGCCGACGGGCTCGCGGTGCGGCCGGACCACCGGATGATCGCGCACACCGCCTTCCTGGTGTCGGCGCGCAAGCTCGCGCCCGGCGTCACCGCGCCGCCGCGGCGCCGCAAGCCCAGCAAGGGCGCGGAGGCGTACGCGATCCGCAAGGCCACCCAGGCCGCTCTCGCCGCGCAGCGGGAGGAGTCGACGGGGGAGTGACCGTCTCCATCGCGGTCCGGTAGGTTCCTAGCGATCGGGACGACACGGAGGAGCGCCAGCCATGAGTTCTCCGCCCTTCGGCGGCAGCAACGAGATGCCCGCGGTCTTCCCGGACTGGTCGCCCTACCCGGACCTGGATTCGGCGGCCCGCGCCTACCTGCGTGATCCCGAGGTGGCGCTGGAGGCGCTGTTCGGGGTGCTGCGCGGCGCCCAGGTGCTGTGCTTCACCCTGGAGCGCTTCGTCAACGAGGTGAACGGGGTGTGGCAGGAGGTCGTCGTCTGCGACGGCAGCCGGCTGGTGCTGTGGCACGGGGAGGACGTGGCGCCCGGCGACGGCCCGGCCGGCGCGATGACCTCGTCGCTGCGGGTGGTGCCGCTGTCCACGGTCACCGAGGTGGGCTGCCGGCGGCGGCTGACCCGCACTCCGAACGGGCAGGCGCGGGTCGACAGCATCGACGTCTACCTGCTGCTCAGCTCGGTCGACGACGCGGTGCCGCCGCCCGGCGTGGGCGAGGAGGAGGGCCGTGCCCCGCTGCGGCACGACGCGCTGCGCTTCGGCAAGACGCTGGACGACGGCGGGCCTGGTCAGATCGCCCGGCTCGAGGAGTTCTCCCGGGTGGTGGCGTCCCTGGTCGGGCGTCCCACCCTCTGACCGTCACTCACCTTCACTCGCGCGGCGGCGGTCAGTCGGCGCCGGGGCCGGCGACCGCCGTGCCGTCGGACGCCCGGACCACGTGGATGCAGTCGCCGGGGCACTCCTTGGCCGAGTCGACGACCTCCAGGAGCAGGCCCCTGGGCACCCCTACCCGGGCCCCCGGTTCCTGCCGCAACTCGCCGGAGTGGTCTTTCACATAGGCGAGTCCGTCGATGTCCAGTTCGAACACCTCCGGGGCGTACTGCACGCAGAGTCCGTCACCGGTGCACAGGTCCTGATCGATCCAGACACGCAGCTCATCAGTGTCAGCCGACACTTCTACCTCCCACAACCGGTGACGGCTGACGGTACCCGAAGTCTGTCCGACCGGCTCAGGTGCGGTCGGACCAATCGATCAAGAGTCGGTGACGAGGGTGTTGCATGGGTCAAAATCGGTTTCCGAACGGCTAGTGTTGACCCAAGACGTTCGAGCCCCCCGGGGAGGTGGGACGTGGCACGTAGCGACGAAGCGGACTCCCGCGCCGCGCGAGCGGAGAAGGAAGTCAACGATCTCTCGAGTCAGGTCGCGTTTCTGCAAGAGGAACTCGCTCTGGTCCGGCGGAAGTTGACGGAGAGCCCCCGACACCTCCGGCAGCTCGAGGAACGGCTCGCGGCAACGCAGGCGCAGCTGGCCCGAGTGACCGAGAACAACGAGCGGCTCGTGGCGACCCTCAAGGAAGCCCGGGCCCAGATCGTCACTCTCAAGGAAGAGATTGACCGGCTAGCCCAGCCGCCCAGCGGCTACGGCGTGTTCCTGACGGCCCACGAGGACGGCACGGTGGACGTGTTCACCGGTGGCCGCAAACTGCGGGTGGCGGTCTCGCCGTCGCTCGCCACCGACGAGCTCCAGCGGGGCCAGGAGGTCCTGCTGAACGACGCTCTCAACGTCGTCGACGCGTTCGGCTTCGAGCGCACCGGCGAGGTGGTGCTGCTCAAGGAGGTCCTGGACAACCCGTCGGGTGGTCCGGCCGACCGGGCGCTGGTGGTGTCGCACGCCGACGAGGAGCGCATCGTGTTCCTCGCCGACTCGCTCGAGATCACCAAGTTGCGCGCCGGCGACTCGCTGATGATCGAGCCGCGCTCGGCGTACGCCTATGAGCGGATCCCGAAGAGCGAGGTCGAGGAGCTCGTCCTGGAGGAGGTCCCCGACGTCGACTACAGCGACATCGGTGGCCTGCACTCGCAGATCGAGCAGATCCGCGACGCGGTGGAGCTGCCGTTCCTGCACGCCGACCTGTTCCGGGAGCACCAGCTGCGCCCGCCCAAGGGGATCCTGCTCTACGGCCCGCCCGGCTGCGGCAAGACCCTGATCGCCAAGGCGGTGGCCAACTCGCTGGCCAAGAAGATCGCCGAGCGGCGTGGCGAGGAGAAGCACACCAGCTACTTCCTCAACATCAAGGGCCCGGAGCTGCTGAACAAGTACGTGGGCGAGACCGAGCGGCACATCCGCCTGGTCTTCCAGCGTGCCCGGGAGAAGGCCGGCGAGGGCACCCCGGTGATCGTGTTCTTCGACGAGATGGACTCGATCTTCCGGACCCGTGGCTCGGGTGTCTCCAGCGACGTGGAGAACACGATCGTTCCCCAGCTGCTCAGCGAGATCGACGGTGTCGAGGGCCTGGAGAACGTGATCGTCATCGGTGCCTCCAACCGGGAAGACATGATCGACCCGGCGATCCTGCGGCCCGGCCGTCTCGACGTGAAGATCAAGATCGAGCGCCCGGACGCGGAGGCGGCGAAGGACATCTTCGCCAAGTACATCCTGGCCGACCTGCCGCTCAGCTCGGACGACCTGACCGAGCACGGTGGCAACCGGGACGCCACGGTGGCCGCGATGATCGAGGCCGTCGTCCTGCGGATGTACACGGAGACGGAGGAGAACCGCTTCCTGGAGGTCACCTACGCCAACGGTGACAAGGAGGTCCTGTACTTCAAGGACTTCAACTCCGGCGCGATGATCCAGAACATCGTCGACCGTGGCAAGAAGATGGCGATCAAGGAGTTCCTCACCTCCGGCAAGAAGGGGCTCCGGCTGCAGCACCTGCTCGACAGCTGCGTCGACGAGTTCCGGGAGAACGAGGACCTGCCGAACACCACCAACCCCGACGACTGGGCCCGGATCTCCGGCAAGAAGGGCGAGCGGATCGTCTACATCCGTACCCTCGTCTCCGGCGGCAAGGGCGCCGAGGCCGGCCGGTCCATCGAGACCGCCACCAACACCGGTCAGTACCTGTAACCAGCACGTGCGGTGGACGGGGCCGGAGGGTTCTCCCTCCGGCCCCGTCCTCGTTCGACAGTCGCCCGGCCCGGCTACGCGCTGAGCGAACAGCGCCCGCCGGCGTGGCCCGGCCCGGTCGGTTATTTGCGCTATCTGCTTTATGTCCCGGTCCTCGCGGCGGCCGTCCACGCCGCCGGCCGGCCGCTGATCGGCGCGCCGCTGCTCACGGCGGGTGCCCTCGGCACGGCCTGGGCAGGTCACCGGTACGTGGAGCGTCCGGCCCGATCGCCCGCCCGCCGGCTCCCGATGATCAACATCGCCACGCAAGGTGCCGACGCGCGCACGGGCAGCTTCGGAAAGCGCCATGAGAGCGTCTAGGCTCGATGCATGAGCAGGCTTGGCCTCGTGGCGGACAGCGCGGTCCTAAAGAACAGGGTGGTCGCATGAGCGTTCGACGGATTATGGGCACCGAGGTGGAGTACGGGATCTCGGTGCCCGGTCAGCCCGGCGCCAATCCGATGGTCACGTCGTCCCAGGTGGTCAACGCCTACGGCGCCCGCCCCGAGCTCAACCGCAACGGCCGCGCGCGCTGGGACTACGAGGAGGAGTCCCCGCTGCGTGACGCGCGGGGCTTCACCTACTCCGGCGCCGCCTACGACCCGGCGGAGGCACTCGCCGACGAGGACCTCGGCCTGGCCAACGTGATACTGACCAACGGCGCGCGGCTCTACGTCGACCACGCCCACCCGGAGTACAGCACGCCCGAGGTGACCAACCCGCTCGACATCGTGAAGTGGGACAAGGCGGGCGAGCGGGTGATGGCCGAGGCGTCGCGGCGGGCCGCCACCATCCCGGGCGCCCACCGGATCCAGCTCTACAAGAACAACACCGACAACAAGGGCGCGTCGTACGGCGCCCACGAGAACTACCTGATGCGCCGGCAGACCGCGTTCGCCGACATCGTCGCCCACCTCACCCCGTTCTTCGTGACCCGGCAGATCTACTGTGGCGCCGGGCGCGTCGGCATCGGGCAGGACGGCAGCGGCTCCGGCTTCCAGATCTCCTCCCGCGCCGACTTCTTCGAGGTCGAGGTGGGTCTGGAGACGACCTTGAAGCGGCCCATCATCAACACCCGGGACGAGCCGCACGCCGACGCCGACAAGTACCGCCGGCTGCACGTGATCATCGGCGACGCCAACCTCTCCGAGATCGCCACCTACCTCAAGGTCGGCACCACCGCCCTGGTGCTGAACATGATCGAGGAGAAGGTGTTCACCGGCGAGCTGGGCATCGCCGACCCGGTCTCCGAGCTCAAGGCGGTCAGCCACGACCCGGCGCTGGGGCATCTGATGCGGCTGCGCGACGGCCGCCGGCTCACCGCACTGGACCTCCAGTGGGCCTACTACGAGCGCGCCCGCCAGTTCGTCGACGACCGGTACGGCCAGGACGCCGACGAGCAGACCCTCGACGTCCTGGACCGCTGGGAGGACGTGCTGGACAAGCTCGGCCGCGACCCGATGCTGCTGTCCGACACCCTCGACTGGGTGGCCAAGCTGCGGCTGCTGGAGGGCTACCGGGAGCGGGAGAACCTCGGCTGGTCCTCGCCGAAGCTCCAGCTCGTCGACCTGCAGTATTCGGACGTGCGCCCGGAGAAGGGCCTCTACCACCGCCTGGTGGCCCGCGGGTCGATGAAGACCCTGTTGGACCCCGACGACACGCAGCGCGCCATGTACGAGCCGCCGGAGGACACCCGGGCCTACTTCCGGGGCCGCTGCCTGGCGCAGTACGCCTCCGAGGTGGTCGCCGCCAGCTGGGACTCGGTCATCTTCGATGTGGGCCGGGAATCGCTGGTCCGGGTGCCCATGATGGAGCCGGAGCGGGGCACCAAGAAGCACGTCGGCCAGCTCTTCGACACGTGTGAGAGCGCCAAGGATCTGCTCGAGGTGATCACGAGCCGGTAATAAAACACCCGTTCCGGCGGGACTTTTCGTCATAGGCGCGAGGTAGGTTTTTCCCAACCCGATGGTGCAGGACTTCGGGTGGCTTCAGAAGGGGGCATCCATGGCAACCCGAGACACAGGTGGTCAGTCGCAGAGCGGGAAGGGCCGCAGCGACCAGGAGATCGAGGACGTCACCGTCGAGGCCAATCCCGAGGTCGCCGAGCGGCACGCGGAGATCACCGAGGACGTCGACGACCTGCTGGACGAGATCGACTCCGTCCTGGAGGAGAACGCCGAGGAGTTCGTGAGGGGATACGTCCAAAAGGGCGGTCAGTGACCGTTTTGTCCGCTTGTAAGTGACCGGACGTCGCCGTTTCGGCGGCGTCCGGCATTTCCTCAAGACATGTCGATGGCGTTGATCGCAACCGCTCGCTTCGGCGGGATATTGTGCTTCAACTGCACGTACCTGAAAGGAACCACGTGGCGACGGGCTTTGATCCATCCGGGCGTCTACCGGATTTCTTCACCAGCACTTCGACGTCCTCCTTCACGCAGTTCCTGAGCCAGGCCGCCCCGGAGCTGCTACCGGGCCGGCGGCCGCTTCCCCCGGGCCTGTCCGCGGACATCGCGCCGCACGGCACCACGATCGTCGCGATCGCGACGGCCGACGGTGTGGTGATGGCCGGTGACCGCCGGGCCACCATGGGCAACCTCATCGCCAGCCGGGACATCAAGAAGGTGCACCCGGCCGACGCCTACTCGCTGATCGGCATCGCCGGGACGGCCGGGATCGGCATCGAGCTGATCCGCCTGTTCCAGGTGGAGCTCGAGCACTACGAGAAGATCGAGGGCGCCATGCTCTCGCTCGACGGTAAGGCGAACCGTCTGGCGGCCATGGTGCGCGGCAACCTCGGCGCGGCGATGCAGGGCCTGGCCGTGGTGCCGCTCTTCGCGGGCTTCGACCTGTCCCCGTCCGACCCGGCGCGGGCCGGGCGGATCTTCAGCTTCGACGTGGCCGGCGGCCTCTACGAGGAGACCGGCTACGAGGCGATCGGCTCCGGCTCGCTGTTCGCGAAGTCGGCGCTGAAGAAGCGCTACCGGGCCGGGCTGAGCACCGACGACGCGATCAACCTGGCGGTCGAGGCGCTGTACGACGCGGCCGACGACGACACCGCGACCGGCGGGCCGGACGTGACCCGCAAGATCTACCCGGTGGTGATGACCGCGACGGCGTCCGGCACCCACCGCCTCAGCGACGAAGAGATCACCACGGTGGCCGAGCGGGTCGTCGCGGGCCGTATGGAGAACCCGGGCGGCTGACCCGCGCTTTTCGAGAAAGAGGAGGTAGCCACCCGTGGCAATGCAGTTCTACGCGTCGCCCGAGCAGGTCCAGCGGGACCGCTCGGAGTACGCCCGCAAGGGCATCGCCCGCGGCCGGTCGGCCGTGGTGCTCACCTACGAGGGCGGCATCCTGCTGGTCGCCGAGAACATCACCACCCTCCGCAAGATCAGCGAGATCTACGACAAGATCGCGTTCGCCGCGGTGGGGCGGTACAACGAGTTCGAGGCGCTCCGGCGGGGCGGCGTCCGGATGGCCGACATGGTCGGTCTGAGCTACGACCGGCGTGACGTGACGGCGCGGGCGCTCGCCAACACGTACACGCAGACCCTCGGCGCGATCTTCTCGGAGACGCAGAAGCCGTACGAGGTGGAGATCTGCGTGGCGCAGGTCGGCGCCTCACCGGAGTCCGACGAGCTGTACCGGATCACCTACGACGGCTCGGTCATGGACGAGCCCGGCTTCATGGCGATGGGCGGCCAGGCCGAGGCGATCGGCAACGTGCTGCGCGAGCGGCACGACGCGACGGCCGAGCTGACCGTGGCCCTGGCCCTGGCCGCCGAGGCGCTCGGCAGCGTCGGCGGGGAGAACGGCCAGGCCCGCACCCTGACGCCGAAGCAGCTCGAGGTCGCGGTCCTGGACCGGCGGCGGCCGGGCCGGGCGTTCCGGCGGATCACCGGGGCGGCGCTGACCACCCTGCTCGAGCACGAGCCGGTTCCGGAGGCGGAGCTGGGCGACGTCGACGCGGCGCCGCCCGCGCCGGCCGAAGGCAAGCCGACCGAGTCGGCCGCGTCGGAGGACACCGAGAAGTAGCGGTCGGTTCGCACGATCGCGGGGCGTGGTCGCCTGGACCACGCCCCGCTGTCATGAAAGGGCCCGTTGTGGGTGCCGCTGAACCGGTCCTTACCGGTAGTGTTTCGTCATGGAACGGCGAATTTTCGGCCTCGAGACCGAGTACGGAGTCACGTGCACCTACCGGGGGCAGCGGCGGCTGTCTCCGGACGAGGTGGCCCGCTACCTGTTCCGCCGAGTGGTGTCCTGGGGACGCAGCAGCAACGTGTTCCTCCGTAACGGCGCACGCCTCTACCTCGATGTCGGTTCCCACCCTGAGTACGCGACCCCCGAATGCGACTCCGTCACCGACCTGGTCGCCCACGACCGGGCCGGCGAGCGGATCCTCGAAGGCCTGCTCGTCGACGCGGAGAAGCGTCTGCACGACGAGGGCATCGCGGGGGAGATCTACCTCTTCAAGAACAACACCGACTCCGCCGGCAACTCGTACGGCTGCCACGAGAACTACCTGGTCAGCCGGCACGGCGAGTTCGGCCGGCTGGCCGACGTGCTCATCCCGTTCCTGGTGACCCGCCAGCTCATCTGCGGCGCCGGCAAGGTGCTCCAGACCCCGCGCGGCGCGGTGTTCTGCCTCTCCCAGCGCGCCGAGCACATCTGGGAGGGCGTCTCCAGCGCCACCACCCGCTCCCGGCCGATCATCAACACCCGCGACGAGCCGCACGCGGACGCCGAACGCTACCGCCGCCTGCACGTGATCGTCGGCGACTCGAACATGAACGAGGTCACCACGCTGCTCAAGGTGGGCAGCGCCGACATCGTGCTGCGCATGATCGAGGCCGGCGTGGTGATGCGCGACCTGACCCTGGAGAACCCGATCCGGGCCATCCGCGAGGTCAGCCACGACATCACCGGCCGCCGCAAGATCCGCCTGGCGAACAACAAGGAGGTCTCCGCGCTGGAGATCCAGCAGGAGTATCTGGCGAAGGCCACCGAGTTCGTCGAGCGCCGCGGCGGCGACCCGGTCGCCAAGCGGGTCGTCGAGCTGTGGGGCCGCGTCCTCGCCGCGATCGAGAGCGGCGACCTCGACCCGGTCTCCCGCGAGATCGACTGGGTCTCCAAGTACAAGCTGATCGAGCGCTACCAGGCCAAGCACGAGATCCCGATGTCACACCCGCGGATCGCCCAGCTCGACCTGGCCTACCACGACGTGCGCCGGGGCCGCGGCCTCTACGCGCTCATGGAGAAGCGCAAACAGGTCGACCGGATCGCCAACGACCTGCAGATCTTCGAGGCCAAGGAGACGCCCCCGCAGACCACGCGGGCGCGCCTGCGCGGCGAGTTCATCAAGCACGCCCAGGAGAAGCGGCGCGACTTCACCGTCGACTGGGTGCACCTCAAGCTCAACGACCAGGCGCAGCGCACGGTCCTCTGCAAGGACCCGTTCCGCGCCTACGACGAGCGGGTGGAGCGGCTGATCGCCAGCATGTGATCACGGCGGGCTAGGCTGGCCGGGTCATGACGATGCCCGGCCAGCCCGAACCACCCGAGCGCTCCGAGCACGAGGTGCGCTCCCGCCGGCACGAACGCCGCCGCGAGAAGATCTACCGCGACATCCAGCGCGCCCGTGCCGGCAACCATCGCATCCCCACGTGGGTGCTGGCCGCCGTCCTCGGCCTCATTCTGGCCGGCTGGGCCTACCTGATCATCACGTCCTGAGACCCCGAAGATCAAAATCGGGCTGTCGTGGCATCGAAGGAATCCTTTGCCGGACGGGGCAGCGGAGCCGTGCGGTGGTGCGGCAGGCTGGGCGGTATGAGTGACATCGTCGATCCCGCCGTCAACGACTACCTTCTCACCCACTGCACGCCCGCCGACGCGGTGCTGCGTGACCTGGCCGCCGAGACCTGGTCGAAGCTCGAACCGGAGGCGGCCGGGATGCAGATCTCGCATGACGAGGGCGCCCTGCTCACCATGCTGGTCCGGCTCACCGGGGTGGACTACGCGGTCGAGGTCGGCACCTTCACCGGCTACTCGTCGATCTGTATCGCCCGGGGGCTGCGGCCGGGCGGCCGGTTGCTGGCGTGCGACGTCTCCGAGGAGTGGACGTCGGTGGCGCGCGACTACTGGGAGCGTGCCGGGCTGACCGACCGGATCGAGCTGCGGATCGCCCCGGCGATCGAGACGCTGCGCGCTCTCGCCCCGGACCCGGTGATCGACTTCGGGTTCGTGGACGCCGACAAGACCGGCTACCCGGACTACTACGCCGAGCTGGTGCCCCGGCTGCGGCCCGGCGGTCTGCTGGTCTTCGACAACGTGCTCCGCGGCGGCGGGGTGCTGAACCCGGCGAACGACGCGGACCGGGTGGTGGCCGCCCTCAACGATCTGATCGTCGCCGATGACCGGGTCGAGTCGGTGATGCTGCCGGTCCGCGACGGGGTGACCCTGATCCGCAAACGGGACTGACCGCAGGGGCGGCGACCGGGTCGAGGTGGCGGCCGGTCAGGCCAGCAGCGCCGCCGCGTGCCGGCCCGCGGCCGCGGCCGCGAGGAAGTAGCCGTGGTCCTGGTCCAGCTTGCGGCCCATCGTGGAGAGCGGGACCGGGGCGGCCCGCAGCGCCGCGTCCAGGCCGCCGGTGGCGACGCGGACCAGGCGGTGCCGCCCGCTCAGCGGGGCGAGCGCGGCATCGACCAGGGCGGCCAGCTCGGGCTCCAGGCCGTCCGGCACCGGCAGGTCGGCGGGGACGAGGGCGACCTTCCCGTACGCCGTGAGGCTGTGATGCGACACGCCACGGTGCCGCTCGCGACCGTCGCCGTCGGAGATCCGCAGGGAGCCGACCGGCCGCCCGCCCAGCACCGCGACCGCGTTGACCGCCTCGCCCAGGGCCACCCCGGAGAAGCCCCAGGTGGTGCCGGTGCCCAGGTTGCCCGGCCCCTGGGCGACGATGGTCACGTCGGCGTGCAGCACGTGCCGGGCGGCGAGCAGCCCGGTGTGCACGGTGCTCGCCTCCAGGTCGCCGCCGAACGCCTGCCCCGTGGTGACCGTCCCGGCCAGATGGCCGCGCAGCCCGTCGAGAGTGCGGGAGAACCAGGCCGGCAGCGCCCCGCCGTCGGTCATCAGGTAGGCCACCCGGGCGTCCGGCCGGTCGGCGTGGACCCCGGCCAGGATCGCCGGCAGCGCCGAGTGCAGGTCGGCGGTGACCACCGGCATCCCGTCGATCGACTCGGCGGCGGCCAGCACCTCCCGGTACGGCGACGCCTCCTCGTCCACGCCCAGCCGGATCGCCTGCAACGGGGTGTAGCGGGCCTTTACGAGGTGTCCGTTGTCGCGGGTGGCGCCGTCGCCGGCCGGATCCGCGGGCAGCCGGTCGGGAAGGGCGACGACCAGCGCGTACCCTCCGGTGCCGAGGCCCATCACCAGCGCGCCGACGTTGAGCAGCACCCGGTCGCCGGGCTCCGGGCTGCCGACCAGGTCGGGGTAGGCGAGGGCACGCAGCGGGCCGTCGCCGGTGCTCACCTCCAGCTCGACGGCCCCGTGCCAGCTGCGCCGCACCGCCTGGACCGTCCCGGACCGCCATCGCACCATGCGGCGAACCCTACAAGGTGCGCCGGGCAGTGACGCCTGACAGTCCCGCGACCGGGTGCTGCTAGCGTTGCCACTCGTGTCGCGCACTCGTACCGAGCGCCTGGTGAATCTGGTCATCTGCCTCCTGTCGACGCGGCGGTTCCTGACCGCCGCGCAGATCGCCCTGACCGTGCCCGGTTACGAGCACGACCCGTCGGACCCACGCGACCACGAGGCGTTCCAGCGCAAGTTCGAACGGGACAAGGCCGAGCTGCGTGAGCTGGGCGTGCCCCTGGAGACCGGTACGGCGAGCATCTTCGACCAGGAGCCCGGCTACCGGATCGCCCAGCGGGAGTACGCGCTGCCCGACATCCTTCTCGAACCGGACGAGGCGGCCGCCGTCGGCATCGCGGCCCGCCTGTGGCAGCACGCCGGACTGGCCGCCGCCGCCTCGTCCGGGCTGGCCAAGCTGCGGGCCGCCGGCGTCGAGGTGGACCCGCAGGCGACCCTCGGCGTGGAGCCGGTGGTGACCGTCGACCCGTCGTTCGGGCCGCTCACCTCGGCCGCCCGGGAGCGCCGCGCGGTCACCTTCAAGTACCGGGTGCCCGAGGTCGACGATCCCAGCACCCGCCGCCTGGAGCCGTGGGGCGTGGTCTGCTGGCGCGGCCGGTGGTACGTGGTGGGCCACGACCGCGACCGGGCCGCCACCCGCTGTTTTCGCCTGTCCCGCATCGTCGGCGAGGTCAAGGCCACCGGCCGCCCGGGCGCCTTCGAGCCGCCCGTCGGCGCGGACCTGATCAGCCACGTGGCCCGCTCGTCCGGGCCGATCGCGCGCAACGGCCGGGCCACCGTGACGGTCCGCCCCGGCCGGGCCGCCGGGCTGCGCCGGATGGCCGCCGAGGTGACCCCGGGACCGGACGGCGACCGGCTGACCATCAGCTACGGCGACGTGGACTGGCTGGCCTCGCGGATCGCCGGGTACGGTCCGGACGCCCGCGCCGACGGCCCGCCCGAGCTGCGCGACGCCGTCATCCAGCACCTCAAAGAGATGATCACCCGGCACGAGACCCCGGCGGTGCCGGCATGAGCGCGCGGACGCCCTCCGCGGACCGGCTCGGGCGGCTGCTGAACCTGGTGCCGTACCTGCTGGCCCGGCCCGGGATCCTGATCTCCGAGGCGGCCGCCGACCTGGCCGTCACCGACAAGCAGCTGCGCGAGGACCTGGAGCTGCTCTGGGTGTGCGGGCTGCCCGGCTACGGCCCCGGCGACCTGATCGACATGGCGATCGACGGCGACCACGTGACGATCAGCCACGACGCCGGCATGGACAAGCCGCTGCGGCTCAACCCGGACGAGGCCCTCGCCCTGGTGGTGGCGTTGCGGATGCTCGCCGAGACGCCCGGCATCGGCACCCGGGACGCGATCGAGCGGGCCCTCGCCAAGATCGAGAACGCGGCCGGTGACCTGGCGGACGCCCCGGTGGCCGTCAAGCTGCCGGCGAACCAGGAGCGGCTCGCCAAGGTCCGGGCCGCGGTCGCCTCCGGCAACGCGCTGCGGCTCACCTACTACACCCCGTCGCGGGACGAGACCACCGATCGGGTGGTCGACCCGATGCGGATGCTGATGGTCGGCGGCTTCAACTACCTGGAGGCGTGGTGCCGCCGGGCCGAGGCGACCCGGCTGTTCCGGATCGACCGGATCGACGCGTTCACCGAGCTGGACGAGCCGTCCGCGCCGCCGGTCGGCGCGGTGCCGCACGACGTCACCGGCGGCGTCTTCCACCCCGGCCCGGAGCTGCCGCTGGTCACCCTGCGGGTGGGCCGCGGCGGGCGCTGGATCACCGAGTACTACCCGGTCGAGCAGGTCGTCCGGGAGGGCCCGGAGTGGCTGGTCACGATGCGGGTCACCGACCTCGGCTGGGCGCAGCGGTTCCTGGCCGGGCAGGGCCGTGACGTCACCGTGGTGGGCCCGCCCGAGCTGCTGGAACGGATCCGTGCCCAGGCCGCGACCGCCCTCGACCAGTACGCCGCGCCGCACGGCCTCGCGGCGGACCGGCCGGCGGCCGGATAGGGTGGCCGCGTGCTGATGTGGGTCTGGATCGCCGTGGTGGCGGTCGCGCTGATCGTCATGATCGTCGCCGGGACGAGACTGCTCGGGCGGCTGAGGGTCCTGGAGCGCGCGGCCCGGCGGCTGCAGCACCGCCAGGAGCAGGCGCTCGCCCTGCAGGCCAAGGCCGAGGTGATGCAGGAGACGATGCTCGCCGTGCAGGGGCGGGCCGAGCGGGCGCAGGAGACGGTGGAGCAGATCAAAGCCGGTCTCGGCCGCCGGTAGGCAGTTCCCGGCCCGTTGTCCGGACCTTCCGAAGATCATAAGAAACCGGAAGGATGCGGAGGGCAACATCCCGGGGATCCACACGTACGATGGACCCCGCAACCTGATCCGACCGACTGGAGTCTCCCATGGGCGCCCTCAAGCCATGGCACATCATTGTTCTCGTTGTTGTGCTGATCCTGCTCTTCGGCGCGAAGCGACTGCCGGATGCGGCGCGGTCCCTCGGCCGTTCGCTGCGGATCATCAAGGCGGAAACCAAGGGCCTCGTCGACGACGACAACAACGTCGCGGAGAAGGCTGAGCCGCAGCATAGCCGCACCCCGCTCCAGGGCGAGGTGCAGCAGCCGTACCAGCAGCAGGGTTACCAGCAGCCGCAGCAGCCGCCCGCCCAGCCGTACGTGGACCCGGTGCAGCGCACCAATGACCGCTGACCCGGGCCGATGGCACTGAGCCTTCGGAAGAACAAGGGACCCAGCAAGTTCCAGCAGGCCGCCGACGGCTCCATGACGCTCATCGAGCACGTCCGCGAGCTGCGTAACAGGCTCTTCATCGCGTCATTGGGGATCGTCGCCGGCCTGATCGTCGGCTTTGTCATCTCGCAGGACGTCTTTGCGATCCTCAAGGCACCGTACTGTGATCTGCCGAGCTCGGCGGACGCGACCGGTAGCTGCGAGTTCATCAGCCTCGCGGTGACCGACCAGCTGATGTTGCGCCTGAAGATCGCACTGTGGGTGGGTCTGATCGTTGGTGCGCCGGTCTGGCTCTATCAACTCTGGGCATTCGTCGCGCCCGGTTTGCACCGTCATGAGCGCAGGTGGGCGTATGTGTTCGTTGCGCTGGCCACGCCGCTGTTCCTCGCCGGTGCGACGCTCGCCTACTTCGTGATCGGTCACAGCCTCTCCTTCATCATGGAGGCCGGTGTGATCGGCGAGCCGACGAAACTGGAGGTCACCTCCTACGTCGGCTTCGTGATGAACATGCTGCTGCTGTTCGGCGCGGCGTTCGAGTTTCCGCTCCTGCTGCTTATGCTGAACTTCACCGGCGTGGTCAGCGCACGGCGGCTGCTGAGCTGGTGGCGGACGGTGGTCTTCCTGGCGTTCGTGTTCGCGGCAATCGCCACCCCTGACCCGGGCCCGTTCGGCATGACCCTCCTCGCGGCCTGCATCTCGGTGCTGTACTTCATCGCCGTCGGGGTTGCGTTCCTGAACGACAAGCGAAAGGGCCGCGGCAAGGAGATCTACGCCGGGCTCGACGACGACACGATCTCCCCGCTCGCCGAGGAGCGGGTGCCGGTCGGCGCGTCCGACCCGGTCGAGGCACCCACCGCCATCGACGCGCCGGCGCCGGTGGAGAAGCCGATGCCGATCGAACGCCGCTTCGACGACATGACCTGAGCCGGATCACTCCGCGGTGATCTCCCGCCGCCCGCGACGACCAGGATCGCGGGCGCCGGGGAATCACCCACCCCCGCACCGGCGGTGATCGCGATCGGGGGTACCTTCGCGGCTGTGACGAGCGACTTCATCGCGGTGCTGGCCAACCCCTCGGCGGGGCGGGGCCGGCACCGCGGTCTGCTTCCGGGGGTGTTGCAGGCCCTCGGGGCGGCCGGGCACACGGTCCGGCTCCTGGACGCCGGCAGCAGTGCCGAGGCCGAGCTGGCCTGCCACCGGGCGGTCGAGGACGGGGCCGCGGCCGTGGTGGCGGTCGGTGGCGACGGCACGGTGCACCGGGCCCTGCAGGCGGTCGCCGGGCAGCCGGTGGGCTTCGGGGTGGTGCCGGCCGGGACGGGCAACGATTTCGCGGGCGCGGTGGGCGTACCCCATGATCCGCTGAAGGCCGCGGAGGCGATCGCCGAGGCTCTCCGTGATCAGCGGGACCACCGGTTCGATCTGGCCCGGACCCGCGACGCCCGGGGTGAGCGGCGATGGTTCTGCGCGGTCCTGGCCGGCGGGTTCGACGCGCTGGTCAACGAGCGCGCCAACCGGATGCGCCGGCCGTCCGGACCGCGCCGCTACGACCTGGCGATCGTGCTGGAGCTGGCCCGGCTGCGGGCCCGTGACTACACGGTGACCATCGACGGCGCCGTCCATCATCTGCGGGGCGAGATCGTGGCGGTGGGCAACTGTCCCAGCTACGGCGGCGGGCTGCGGATCGTGCCGGACGCCGACCCGGCGGACGGCCTGCTCGACGTCATCTTCGCGACCACGCTCGGCCGCGCGGCGATCACGCGGCTGAAGCCGCGCCTGCGCAACGGCACCCACGTCACCGATCCGCGGATCACCGTGCTGCGGGCGCGCGAGGTGCGGATCGAGGCGGAGGGCATCATCGGGTACGCCGACGGCGAGCGTCTCGGCCCCCTGCCGGTCGAGGTGAGCTGTGTGCCGGGTGCGGTCCGGTTGCTCCGTTGACCCGGGGGTCAGATCTCGCCGGGCGCGCCGAACCGTAGGGCATGACGAACTCGATCGGCAGCAGCGTCCCGTCGGTGGCCACCCGCGCGGCCTCGCTGTTCGGCGGCGCCAGGGAGACGCTCAAGGCGATCGCCGAGGCGGCGGTCCCGTCGCCGGACGAGACGCCGGCCGCGGACGCGGTGAAGAAGGGCCGTCAGGGGACCGTCCTGGACTGTTACGCCTGACCGGCCAGCGCCAGTGACAGCACCGCGGACAGGCCGTTCGGCCGGCCCGGGTCGGCGGCGGGCAGCACCAGCGCGGCCAGTCCCGCGTCGACGGCGCCCGCGTCGGCCGGGGTGTCGCCGACCATGAGCGCCCGCTCCGGGTCGACGCCGAGCAGGCCGCACGCCCGGTAGAAGATCATCGGGTCGGGCTTGATCCGCCCGATCTCGTAACTGAGCGCGTAACCGTCGACGAACCCGTCCAGCCCCCAGGCGGCGAACAGCGGCCGGATGTCGAAGGCGATGTTGCTGACCACCGCCACCTTCACCCCGGCCTCGTGGAGTTTGCGCAGCGTCGGTTCGGTCTCCGGGTACGGCAGCCAGCCCTCCGGCAGCAGCAGCCGCTCGTAGAGGGCGTCCGCGAGCCCCGCCACGTCGGTGTGGACGGTCGCGGCCAGGCCGGTGTAGGCGGCGCGGTGACTGTGCGGGTACAGGTCCCGGTCGGCCCAGTGCTCGGCCAGGTGCGGCGGCACCCGGTGCGGCAGCGGTCCGCCGGCCCGCCCGGCGGTCGTCAGACGGTCGGCCAGGACCGTCGCCCTACCCCGGTCCAGTTCGGTCCCGCACGCGGCGGCCGCGGCGATCACCCAGGTCAGCGGGTCCTCCACCTGGGCGAGTGTGCCGTGGAAGTCGAAGAGCACGGCCTCGACGGGCCGCACCGGACGGTTTGGAGGATTCGAGGCAAGCGGCACGCCGTGCACCTTACCGACCGGTCCCGGTGGCCCTCGCGGCCCTATACCGTGCTGCGAATTGTCGTACGCACGAACTAGCCTTGGGTCATGACTAGTCCCGCCGAGAAGTACGCGGCATCCAGACGGCGGGCGGCGCGGGTCGCCACCTATCCGGCCCTCGAGGATTTCATGCTCGACGTCGGCTTCGACCTGGACGATTTCCAGCGCGAGGCCTGCCAGGTGCTGGAGCGTGGCAGCGGGGTCCTGGTCTGCGCTCCGACCGGCGCCGGCAAGACCGTGGTCGGCGAGTTCGCGGTGCACCTGGCGCTGCGCTCGGGGGAGCGCAAGTGCTTCTACACCACGCCGATCAAGGCGCTGTCCAATCAGAAATACCACGATCTCGTGGCCCGCTACGGCGCCGACAAGGTCGGCCTGCTGACCGGCGACAACGCGATCAACGGGGACGCCCCGGTGGTGGTGATGACCACCGAGGTGCTGCGCAACATGCTCTACGCCGGCTCCGACCAGCTGCGCAATCTGGCCTATGTGGTGATGGACGAGGTGCACTACCTCGCCGACCGGTTCCGGGGCGCGGTCTGGGAAGAGGTGATCATCCACCTCCCGGCGTCGGTCACCCTGGTCTCGCTGTCCGCGACGGTCAGCAACTACGAGGAGTTCGCCGACTGGCTGGTCACCGTCCGCGGGCAGACCGAGGTGGTGGTCAGCGAGCACCGGCCGGTGCCGCTCTGGCAGCACATGCTGGTCGGCCGGCGGATGTTCGACCTGTTCCACGACGCCGACGCGGCCCGCAAGCACGACGTCCATCCCGAGCTGCTGCGCTACACCCGGGAGATGGACCGGCGCATGGAGCTGACCGACCGCGCCGGCGGGTGGGCCGGGCGGGGCGGCCGGGCCCGCCGCTGGCAGCCCCCGCCGCGGCCCGAGGTGGTCGACCGCCTGGAGCGGGCCGGGCTGCTGCCGGCGATCCTGTTCATCTTCAGCCGGGCCGGCTGTGACGCGGCGGTCAAGCAGTGCCTCGACGCCGGGCTGCGGCTCACCGACCCGGAGGAGCGGGCCGAGATCCGCCGGATCGTGTCGGCCAAGGTGGCCGCCATCCCGTCCGAGGACCTGTCGGTCCTGGGCTACTGGGAGTGGCTCGACGGCCTGGAGCGCGGCGTCGCCGCCCACCACGCCGGCATGCTTCCCGCCTTCAAGGAGGCGGTCGAGGAGTGCTTCGTCAAGGGCCTGGTCAAGGCGGTGTTCGCCACCGAGACGCTGGCGCTGGGCATCAACATGCCGGCCCGCTGCGTGGTGCTGGAGCGCCTGGTCAAGTTCAACGGCGAGGCGCACGTCGACCTCACCCCCGGTGAGTACACGCAGTTGACCGGCCGGGCCGGGCGCCGCGGCATCGACGTCGAGGGCCACGCCGTGGTGCTGTGGAGCCCCGACGTGGACCCGCGTCACGTGGCCGGGCTCGCCTCCACGCGGACCTATCCGTTGCGGTCGTCGTTCCGGCCGTCGTACAACATGGCGGTCAACCTGGTCGGCTCGGTCGGCGCGGAGAAGTCCCGGGAGCTGCTGGAGTCGTCGTTCGCCCAGTTCCAGGCGGACCGGTCGGTGGTCGGCCTGGCCCGGCAGGTGCAGCGCAACGTCGAGACGATGGAGACGTATGCCGAGGACGCCGCCTGCCACCACGGCGACTTCGACGAGTATTTCGGGATCCGGGTGGCCATCGCCGACCGGGAGAAGTCGCTGTCGCGCCAGGGCGTCCAGCAGCGCCGGTCGGCGGCCGTCGACTCACTGGAGCGGCTGCGGACCGGCGACGTGATCCGGGTGCCGCAGGGCCGCCGGGCCGGGCTGGCCGTGGTCGTCGAGCCGGCGACCGGTGGGTTCGGGGAGCCGCGGCCGCTGGTGCTCACCCAGGACCGGTGGGCCGGCCGGGTCAGCCCCGGCGACTTCGGCGGGCAGGTCGAGGTGCTGGCCCGGGTGCGGGTGCCGAAGAACTTCAACCACCGCTCGCCGGGCGCCCGCCGGGATCTGGCCGCCCAGGTCAGCGCCACCGGCCTGGACCGGCATCCGGACCGTCGCCGGAGCGGCCGCAGCCGCGCCAACCCGGGGGAGGACGCCGAGATCGCGCTGCTCAAGACGAGGATGCGGCAGCACCCCTGCCACTCCTGCCCGGAGCGGGAGGAGCACGCCCGCTGGGCCGAGCGGCGGCACCGTCTGCACCGTGACACCGAGACGTTGCGGGCCAAGGTGGCCGGGCGCACCGGCTCGCTCGCCCGGACGTTCGACCAGGTGTGCGCGGTCCTGACCGCCCGCGGCTACCTCTCGTCCGACGGCGAGGTGACCGAGGCCGGCCGGATGCTCGGCCGGATCTGGTCGGAGGCCGACCTGCTGGTCGCCGAGTGCCTGCGCCAGGACGTGTGGGAGGGTCTGGCCCCCGAGGAGCTGGCCGCCGCCGTGTCGATGGTGCTCTACGAGTCGCGCCGGGAGGGCGAGGACCGCGCCTCGGTGCCGAAGGGCCCGGTCAGCGGCGCCGTCGACGCCTGCGCCAAGCTGTGGGGCGAGATCGCGGCCGACGAGTCGGAGCACGGCCTGTCGCTGACCCGCGAGCCCGACGCCGGCTTCGTCTGGCCGATGTACCGCTGGGCCCGTGGCGAGCCGCTGGCCCGGGTGCTGGCCAGCGGCCACTACGACGCCGACATGCCGGCCGGCGATTTCGTCCGGTGGGCCCGCCAGGTGCTCGACCTGCTCGGCCAGCTGAAGGACGCGTCCGCCGCCACGCCGAGCGTGAAGGAGACGGCCCGCAAGGCGATCAAGGCGGTCAACCGGGGGGTGCTGGCTCTGCAGAGCGCCCTGTAGATCGTGGCGGATGGTGAATCACCGTTGACGCTATCTCCCGGATAATCCAAGAATTGCGGCGGCGGCATCGATGTCGCTGATTTCCGGGAGAAGAGGGTATGAGCGCGGGTTCACCGCACCTGATCGGGTGGTCCGGCGATGCGGTGGCGGATTCGGTGCTGGCCGTCATCGACGCGGACACCGCGGTCATCGAGCTGTCCGTGTGGGGCGGCTGGGACCGGCGACGGTCGGTGCAAGCCCGTACGGTGCTGGACAAATGCCTGGCCGAGCACCCGACCGGGGTGATCGTGGACCTGCACCGGCTGCGTGACCCGCACGCGGTGAGCGCGCCGCTGTGGCTGACCGCGTGCGCCCAGGGGGCCGCCCTGCAACCGCCGGTCGCGGTCGCCGTCTGCGTGCCGGCGAACGCGCCGGTGGCCCGGCGGCTGCGGCGTCTCGGCGCCCGGGACTGGCTGGTGCTGTACGCGACCGTGTCGCAGGCCCGGGCCGCGCTGGCCGGCCGCAACGCGCTGCCGGACCGGCTGCACCTGGCGCTGCCCCCGGACCCGGCGGCCGCGATGCAGGCCCGGTCACTGGTCTCCGACGCCTGCGCCGGCTGGGGCCTGGGCCACCTGTGCGAACGGGCCCGCCTGGTGATCTCCGAGCTGGTGGTGAACGCGGCCGAGCACGCCGGCACCGACATCGAGGTGGTGGTGTCGTCGCGCGGCTCCGGGCCGGCGGCCGCGCTGCACCTGGCCGTCTACGACGGTGACCTGGTGCTGCCCCGGGTCTGTGATCCGGTGCCCGGCCCGCTCGGCCCGTCGCTGGTCGACCGGGGCCTGGGGCTGCGGATCGTCGGGTCGGCGGCGTCGGCGTGGGGCGCCCTGCCGGCCCGCGGCGGCAAGCTGGTCTGGGCGATCATCCGGGCCCGTCCGGAGGCGCCGTCGTGACCGGCACACGGATCGCCGGCAGCCGGGAGGGCGACCGTCTGCTGATCACCCTCCAGGGCAGCCTGGACGCCATGTCGGTGGAGGCGTTGCAGACCCAGCTCTACGACCTGACCCAGGTGCACGACCTGATCGGTCTCGGCGACCCGGTCCGGCAGATCCACATCGACGTGGCCGGCGTGGACTTCTGCGACGCGGCCGGGTTGCGGATGCTGGTGGCGGCCCGCCGGGTGGCGGAGGCCCGGCAGGCGACCTGCCACCTGCACGATCCGCAGCCGCACCTGCGGTGGCTGTTGCGCGCCACCCGGGCCGCCGACCTCTTCGACATGTGACCCCGGCCGTTACTTCTTGTCGTAGTAGAAGTCCCAGGCCTCGCCGTAGTTGGACGGCTTCTTCACCCCGGAGGGCTTGCCGTGGCCGCTGAGCCGGGTGGTCATCTTCAGCGCGCCGTCGCTGTCGCGCAGCGTCACACCGATGGAGGTGACCCAGCCGGCCGCGTCGGTGGTCGCGGTGAACTGGGCGTTGCCGCCGAACCAGACCGAGATGGCCGGGGTGCCGACCGGCAGGAAGCCGTCGTTGAACTTGTCGCCCTCGATGTCGAGGGTGCCGGCGTACGCGTTCGGCCCGGTGCTGCGGACCTGGTCGACCGACGAGGTGAACCGGGACAGGCCGGTCGGGTCGGTCATGTCGAACCAGTACAGTGAGTCCTTCTTGATCCGCTTCAGGTCCAGGTGCACCCAGGTCTCGTTGCTCTTCTCCCGCGAGTACAGGTCGGTGCCGACCACGATCCGCTGGCTCTGCTCGGTCTCCTTACCGGTGATCTTGTACTTGACGCTGAGGCGTTTCGCCTTCGGGTCGAAGGTGCCGGAGCCGGCGACCTTCTGCTTGTCCGGCACGTCACCGGTCACGCTGAACCGGTAGGTGCTCGCGCGTGACTTCTCCAGCGCGGCGAGCAACTGGTCCCGGGCCGGGGCGCCGGACGGGCTCGGCGCGGCGGCCGCCGAGGTGGACTCGGTGCCCGGCGTGGACGCGGGCGCGGCCGACCGCGAGGTGGCCGGCGTGGTGCACCCGGCGGCCAGCGCGACGGTGGCGAGAGCGAGCAGGGCAGGGCGAGATGGCGACATTTAGTTCCCCCATGGATCGACGCATCGGAAACCCTATGTGATCGCGCGACCCGTATAGGTACAGTCCAGCGCGGGGTGCGGTCAAGGTCACGCCCGGGCGCCCAGCGCTCTCTGGTCTCTAGTTTCTTCATAATGGAGGCAAGTTTCAGGCGGCGCGGGGCAGGCGGGCGTGGTCGCAGTCGTCGACGTTGCGGGTGATGGTGACCAGTGCGGCGCGTAGGTCCGGTGGGGCTTGGAATTGGTCGGCGCTGGTGAGTGGGACCAGGAGCCGGTTGTAGACCTTGGTGTAGAAGATCGCGATGCGGATGCCGTCCGGGGTGAGGGTGTAGCGGTTGTTGTCGGCACGGGCCTTGGCCTGCAGGTCGTCCAGCTTGGGTAGCCGGGCGTGGCAGCCCAGGTCGCGGGGTGTGTTGACGACGGTCTCGATGCGCAGGGCGCGGCCGTCTTTGAGGTATTGCTTGATCCGGGAGTGTTTGTAGAAGACGTTGAGCAGCACGCCGCCGTTGTCGCGGCGGTCGATGGCGGTGCGGAAGGTGCCGCGGGTGTCGCGGCGGACCTTGCGGCCGAAGATGATTTCGACGTTGTGCGGGCGGCCGAGGTCGAGGTTGTCGACGATGAGGGCTTCGAAGAAGCCGCGGCCGTGCCGAGGTGCGTCGAACACGATGGTGCTGGACGACTCCCGCCGAAGCCCTCGACGAACATCTACGATCTCTTAACAGGCCGATGTTGCGACGACCAGTTGAATCTGAGCAATACACCAGCGCCCAGCGAGCCCGCCTCGCCAAGCGGCACGGCGTGCGGCTGAGCGTACGGCGGGTCGTCGACCGGCGCGGCGGCCCCGACGGCGTCCTGGTCGTCGACGCAGTGGCCGAGCACATGATCCACTGGACCGCGGTTGCTGGAATGCTCGAGTGCCTCAGCTGCGGCGGACCCGCCAACGCCAAGCTGCTACATAACCGAGTGCCACGAAGCTCACAAATAGATACATTGACGGCTATTTGGTCTTCCGCTAGGCTGCGTTCGCGCGTTAAAGCGTGCAGAATGGATATCTCGACCTAAAGGAGAGATGTGAGGAAGACCGCAATGGGCGCCGTTACGGCTGCAACTGGCCTTGCTTTGAGCGCTTTGACGCTAGCCTGGGGCACACCCGCATACGCCCACGACGTCAGAGAGTACGGCCCAAAGTTCTGCGGGGCGGCCGGTTTGACCGACTGCGGCTACGGGCAGGTTCGAGACAGTCATCAAATCATTGATGCATGCGATACCGTTGCTGACGGTTATGGCTATAGCGTCAACTATTGGCTTCGCTCGGGAGCCTCGGGGCGGGTTGGAGACTCCAATGGTGCATCGGCCGGTTGTGGCATCCAGCGGGTAGGAAGCGCCGCTAACCCGATTGTGGAATTCCAGGTATGTTCTACCGGGCGAACCTGCTACGCAAGAAGAAGCGCCTAACTCCTTCAGGTAAGCCGCGGTCGTTTATTCAAGTAGGGTACGGTTCGAAATGGCTCCAGTAAGGCTCATTTTTTGACTACCCTGATGCGAGTGTTTGATCTGGCAGCATGCAGCTAGTGCTAATCTCAGCGATAGGGCAGAGGTCGCGAGGCTCGCGAGCTGCATCTACGGTGTCCAGCGCCGATGCTCTTCGTGATGCGACTATGGGCTTATCAGAGGCTATAAGGATCCGCAAAGCTTAGAAAATGAGATGACTCGACCATAATCCCGTCGGGAAGTTGCAGAAGTTTAAATGCGTCACAGGCTAGGGAAACGGCCCCGGTGCTAGCGGAAGCGCTGAACGGGGCCGGTTCTCATTGTGACTAACTGCGGCAGCCGCCGTTCGTGATGTAGCTTCGGATCCGCCGGAATAGGTGCGGCCACCGCATGATCGTCTGCGCGTTGTGGATACAACATCAGAGGGCATTCAATTTGTACTTGATCTACTAGTACGTACCTCTCTGGGTAAGTGTTGTTTCGTCCGCTATTCGGCGGCTGATATTCGCCCATCTCAATGTCGATCTGACCGCCCTCGCCAGGGTCAAAGCCGGCCGCGATCCGCAGCCCACCGCTGCCGTAATCGATACGCAGAGCGTGAAGACATTCACCAACCCGCCGACTGCGACGCAAGGAACCGACGCCACCAAAAAGATCGTCGGCCGTAAGCGCAGCGTAGTCACAGACACGCTGGGCTTCCTGCTGGTAGTCATCGTCGTGGCCGCATCCGTGACCGAGAACCGCGCCGGCATCCAGGCACTGGACCAGCCCTTCGCCGACGAGTCCGGCATGACGCTGAGACCAGCCTGGGCCCGCACCTGGGCCCGGCGAGGCACCACCCCGATCGTCAAGGTCGCCGGCCGCGGCGGCCGCAAACTCTCCTTCGCCGGAATCGTCGCCTATCGCACCGGACAACGGCCGCGCATCATCTACCGCGCCATGGTCCACCGAGGACGTAAAGGCGAACCGAAAGGCTTCGGCGAAGACCACTTCGCCGACCTGTTCGACACCGCCCACCAGCAACTACGCGGCCCGATCGTGCTGCTCTGGGACGGACTGCCCGCCCATAAGTCCGCCAAGATGCGCGCCCTCATCGCCGCCCGACCCTGACTGCGCGTCTACCGGCTGCCCGGCTACGCCCCCGAACTCAACCCGGTCGAGAACATGTGGTCCAGCCTCAAACGCGGCATGACCAACCTCGCCCCCGGCGGCATCGACGACCTACTCCGCATCACCAAGAACCGTCTCAAACGCATGCAGTACCGGCCCACCCTCGCCTTCGGATTCCTCACCACCAGCGGACTGGCACCACCCTGACCCTGACCTCAAAAGCTCAGTAGAAGATGGGTTCATAACCACCTGTTGATCGCGGCGATCTGCACGGTGGCCAGGTAGCGCACGGCTAGCTTGTCGAACCGGGTGGCTACGGCCCGATGCTGTTTGAGCAGGCTGATGCCCCGTTCGACAGCGTTACGCAACCGGTAGTCGGCGGGGTCGAAGGCCGGTGGGCGACCACCGGCCGAGCCCTTCTTACGCCGGTTCGCGGCCTGGTCCGGGGCCGCCCGGACCCGAGCCGGGGCACCCGGATGCCTTCCAACACCGCCACGAACTGCGGGCTGTCGCCCCACTGGCCGGCCGTTACCAGCAACGACATCGGCCGGCAGCCCTGCTCACAGGACAGATGCAACTTCGTGGTGAACCCGCCCCGCGACCGGCCCAACGCGTGATCGTCCGGCTCGGCCGGTCCGACACCACCCGGCGGCTGCACCTGCGATCCGCTGTCACGCCGGGCGCCGGCGGCGTGCTGATGCGCCCGGGCGGTGGTCGAGTCGACGCTGACATCCCAGGTGATCAGCCCGGCCGCATCGGCGAGAGCTTGCAGCCCGGTGAGGATCTGCGCCCACACCCCGGCCCGCTGCC
>NZ_JAGFNS010000033.1:0-74876 GCF_017592555.1 Actinoplanes flavus
CCTCTGGTCGCCGTCATACTTCGCCGGATCGTGCGGCGGCGCACCACTCGCGGTCGTCCGCGAATACATCGAAAACCAGAAACGTCCAGGTGGGTGACGGCGTTCCTCCCGGCCGTGAACGGCCGGGGTTCCCGCCTTATGAACTGCTGAACCGATGACAGCGTCCCGGCGTCCGGTGGCCGAGCTGGTCCTGGGCGCTGTCTCGAAGCGTCCGGGACAGCCCTCACAGCCAGCCGGAACCACGCGGCTGGTCGTGGGGGCTGTTCCAACGGTGCTGGGACGGATCGGTAGCCAGCCGGAACGACTCGGCTGGTTGTGGGGGCTGCTTCAACGGTGCTGGGACTGCTCTGGTGGCCAGCCGGCGCGACTCGGCTGGTTGTGGGGGCTGCTTCAACGGTGCTGGGACTGCTCTGGTGGCCAGCTGAGCAAGATCAGCAGCTGTCCGGGCAGTCCGGTGGTGTGCGCCGCCCGCCCGCCGCGGCTTCCGGTGACCTGATCTTGTAGCTTCGGCGGATGGGCACGATCGGGACCGCCGCGTTCGACAACGAGCAAGCCGTCACCCTCCTGGAGGAGATCGCCGCTCATCCGCCCGAGCAGCGGGCCGCGGCCCTGGAGCAGGTGTTCCGGGAGGCGACCGAGCCGGACCGGATCGTGGCCGCCGCCGCGATCGTCGCGGCCACCCTGATCGGTGGAAGGCAGTTCGACCAGCCGGCCGCGAGCGGCGCCCGGCTGCCCGCCGCCGTGCCCGGGCTCGGCCATGCGGCGCTCGGCGCGCTCGTCCCGGCCACCGGACCGGGCAGCCCGTGGGCGCGGGACCCGGATCGGCGCGACACGGTCGCCGCGCTGACGCAGGTGCTCACCCTCTGCGGCAACGTGACCGACGAACTCGACGACATCTGGAACGACGCCGCAGACTACGGGGCAGACGGCGAGGCCCCGGACGGCACACCGCCGGGGATCGAACACCTCGCGTCGTTGCTGCGCGTGCACAACTCGGTGATGGGCGGTGGCGTCGGGTTCGCCCTGGAGGTCAACGAGCCGTTCCGGGTCCGGCGGGCGATCGATGCGCTGCGCTACTTCGAACTGCCCGAGGCCGCCGCCCTCCTCGACGACGTCCTGCGTCGCGACCTCGACGGCGAGCCCGCCGACACCCGGCCGGACGACGAGCTCACCGCCCTTCTCGACGGCGACTACCTGGACCGGGCCTTCAGAGCGAAGGCCGAACGGGTCCCCGCCGACTTCGGCCGTTCCGGGCGGTGAGCGCGACCGCCGTCGCCGGGCAGCCTCCGCGCTGGCAATGAGCGGGACCGCGATGGTGGTCATCGCTGGCAGTGTCGCGCCGGTCTTGGGTGCGGCTTGGTGGTGAGGGTGACCGCTGTTGTGGTTGCCGCTGGCTGTGGCGTGCCGGTCTTGGGTGCGGCTTGGTGGTGAGGGTGACCGCTGCGGTGGTCACCGTCCGCAGTGGCGCGCCGGTTTCGGTGGGGCGGGGTGGTGAGTGTGACTGCTGTGGTGGTTACCGTCGGCAACGGCCCGCCGGTCTCGTTTGGGCTGGGTGGCGAGTGTGACCGCTGTGGCGGTCACCGCCAGCAGTGTCGCGCCGGTCAGGAAGCCGGGGCCCGGGCCGTGGGACTCGGCGATGATGCCGGCGAGCGCGGCGCCGGCCGAACTGCCCGCGTTGGTGGCGACGTTCACCCAGGTGCCCGCCTCGGCGGCCGAGCCCTCACCGGCCAGGTCGTCGGCGGCCAGATAGGCGACCACGTAGACCGGGGCCAGCGCCGTCCCGGTCGCGCACAGCACCAGACCGAGCGTGATCAGGCCGGGCGCCGCCGAGGCGGCGGTCAGACCGGCCGCCAGGACTCCGGCCAGGGCCGCCAGCTGCCGCAGGGGGTGACGGCCGGGTTCCCGGCGGGCCCACAGCAGACCCCCGATCACGCTGCCCACGGCGAGGGCCGCCTCCAGCAGGCCGGCGGCGCCGGGACGGCCGTGATTCTGGGCGGTGGCGGCGATGCAGGTGTACGCCACACTCGTTCCGGCGCCCACCCCCAGGATCGCGGCGAGCAACCCGCGCACCCCCGGTGACCGCAGCGGGCCGGGGTCGAACAGCCTGCCCGGGGCCGCTGGCTCCCGATGCCGGGCCGGTGGCGCGGTGGCCATGCCGAGAGTGCCGGCGAGCAGCAGGAACGCGCTGAGCAGCAGTGCCCGGTGGGCCGGGCCGGCCGCCACGAGCAGGCCGGCGACAAGCGGCCCGACCAGGTACAGCGTCTCCTCGACGACGGCGTCCAGCCCGTACGCCCGCGGTTTGAGAGAGGTCCCCGCGGTGAGCCGGCGCCAGCTCGCCCGCATCGACGGACCGAGCGGCGGCGCGGCGAAGCCGGCCAACGTGATCACCACGACGAGTACGGCCGGGTCGCGCACCACGGAGGCGACGGCCAGGGCGACGGCGCACACCAGCGCGAGCGGCGGCAGGACGGCGTGCTGGCCGTGCCGTTCGGCGAGGCGGGTCTTGACGGGCAGGGTGACGGCGGCGATGCCGAAGCCGGCGGCCGCGAGACCGGCGACGGCATACGAGCTGGTGGCCTGCTGGACGGTGAACAGGATGGCGAGCGGGAGGACGCCGTAGGCCAGCCGCCCGCCGATCGCGGGCACGAAGGTGCGCAGCGCGAACGGCAGGCCGAGGACGGCACGGTAACCTCCCACGCCGACGGCGCGGGGCATGAGGGAGACTCCTCGAACGAAGCGACGGAACCGGGGGAGTGGCCCGTTCCTACGGCGGCGTCGAGGTCATGCCGCGATGGTAGCCCCCTATTCGCTGCGCAGGTTTCCTGGGCGGGTGAGCCGCCACAGGATCGGCAGTCCGGCGGCCGTCGTGCCCAGGACCACCAGGGCGGCGATGCCGGAGGTGGCGCCGATGCCGAACCAGTCGACGGTCAGCGGCGCGCCGACGGCGACCATCAGGATGCCGGCCAGCGCGCTGCCGACGGCCACGGCCAACACCATGCCCAGTACGACGGGGACGGCCACCTGCAAGAGCACCGAACCGCCGAGCGTGCGTCGGCGGGTGCCGAAGGCGACCAGGACCGCCAGCACCCGGCGTCGGTCGCGCAGCTGCTCGACCACGTTCACGACCATGCTGGCGCCGATCAGGACGAGCAGGACGATCGCACCGGCGAGCAGGGCGTCCCGCATCCCGGCCAGCGCGTCGCGAACCGTGTCGTTGCCGTACGAGTACAGGTACGCCTGAAGGTCCAGCCGCGCGGTGCTGTTGCGCAGATGCTCCATGGCCCGCGGCACACCGGGATCGAGGGCCACGTAGAAGTTGGTGTCGTCCGGCTGGACGGCGACGCCGGCCATCGCGCCCGGGGTGATCAGCAGCGTCTCGCCGGAGGTGGGCTCCGGCTCGGCCCGCGACACCGCCCGGGTGGTGGCCGGCGACGTCCAGGACGTGTCACCCAGCCGGTAGGTCGTCCCGGCGACGGCCCCGTCCAGCGCGAACACGTCGCCGTCGCGGCACTCGCCCACCTTGGCCAGCTGGCTCAGCAGGGCACAGTCGCCGATCCGCAGCGTGGCCCCGTCGAGGCGGACGATCCGCAGTGGCCGGTACTCGCGGACGCCCGGGGTGGCGTCGAGCGCCGCCGTCCAGGTGCGGTCGGGCAGGGTGGTGCCGGGCAGGATGGCGACGCCGTACCGAATCGGTGCGCTTGCCGAACTTCGGGTGTAGAGCGATTCGATCCCGGTCACGATGCCCTGCATGGCGATCACCCCGGCCACCGAGACGGCGATGCCGGAGACGGCGCGGATCGCGGTGCCGCTGTCGAACTGGAGGCGGCGCACGGCCAGCTGCCACGCCGGGGGCCCGCCGGCCCCGAGCCGCCCCACGACCGCCTCCACCTGCCACGGCAGCAGCAGCGCGATGCCGGTCAGCAGCGCGGCCATCCCGGCGACGACCTGGATCTCGTAGCCGGACGAGCCCTCGTCGATGCCCCCGTAGAGCGGCCACAGCAGGATCGACCCGATGGTCGGCAGGAGGAGCCGCCACCACAGGCGGCGACGGACCGGGGTGCTCATCCGGGTCACGCCGAGCGGCTCCACGACGACCCGGCGCATCGCCGACAGCGTCACCGCGACGGCCACGACCGGCACCGCGATCACGATCGTGATCGCCAGCGACGGCACCGGGCGCAGGTCGGACAGGTAGAAGGAGAGGGCGCCGGTGCCGAACCGGTGGGCCAGCAGGATCTCGCCCACCCACAGGGCGGCGCCGATCAGCAGGCCCAGCACGGCACCGGCCAGGGTCTCCCCGGCGGCGATCCGGCGGGTGGTCGCGGCGTCGGCGCCGACCAGCCGCAGCGCGGCCAGCCGGCGGTCCCGGGCCTCGTCGCCGAAACGGACGGCGGCGGCCATGAACACCATCACCGGGATCAGCAGCACCACCATGCCGACCAGGGTCAACAGCACGAAGATCGGAACCGGGTCGCGCACGATCGCGCCGGGGGTGCCGAACTCGCGGATCCGGCCGTCGTGCTCTGCGGACAGCGTGTCGGTGCCCAGGTAGAAGAAGAGCTCGGCCGGACCGGACAGGCCCTCCGCACCGATCACCCCGACCACCTCGGCGTCCCAGCGGTCACGCAGCAGAGCGTTCGCCGGATCGTCCAGCAGCCGGGCGAGCGCGGGGGAGACCACCATCCGGCCCGGACCGGGGATCGACGACACCCCGGGCGGCACGGGCGGGTGCGAGCCCTCCGGCTGCAACAACTCGCCGCTGATCGACCAACCCTCGAATCGGGTGCCGAAATGGCTGGTGAGCATGGTGTCGTCGGCGCGCGGCAGGTCTTGGTAGCCGTCGATGGCGCGGGCGTCGGTGCGTGCGTTGCTCGCGGCCATGGCAGCCGGCACGGTGGCCGCGCCGAGCAGCACCGCCACTCCCAGGCCGACCCCGATCGCGATCAGGCCGAGACGGAACCACCCGGCCCGGCCTCCGGCGACACTCATGCGGACGCCGAGAGCGAGCTCGAAGAACCAGTTGCGGGCCCTCACCGGGCCGGCTCCTGCTCACGAACCCGGCCGTCACGCACGACGGCCTCACGGTCGGAGTAGGCGGCCACCCGCGGCTCGTGCGTGACCAGCACGACGGCGGCCCCGGTGTCCCGGGCCGCCGCGATGAACAGCTTCATCACCAGCTCGCCGTTGAGCGAGTCCAGTGCGCCGGTCGGCTCGTCCGCGAAGATCACCGCGGGCTCGGTGACCAGTGCCCGGGCCACCGCGACCCGCTGACCCTGACCACCGGACACCTGCCCGGGGCGTTTCCCGGCCAGGTCGGCGACCTCCAGCCGCTCCAGCCACGTGGCGGCGCTCCGCTGTGCGTCCCGCCGGCCGGCGCCGGCCAGCCGCAGGGGAAGAGCCACGTTCTCCAGGCAGGTCAGCTCCGGCACCAGCTGCCCGAACTGGAACACGAACCCGAACTCGCCGCGCCGCAGTGTGCTGCGCTCCGCGTCGGACATCCGCGCCAGGTCGCGGTCGCCGTAGCGGATGCTGCCCGCGCCGGGCGTCAGGATGCCGGCGAGGCAGTGCAGCAGCGTCGACTTGCCGGAGCCGGACGGGCCCATCAGGGCGAGGACCTCACCGGCATACACATGCAGGGAAGCGCCGCGCAGCGCGGTGGTCTCACCGAAGCTCAGGTGGACGTCGTCGGCGGTGAGCAGGGGCATGCCTCTCTCCACAGTGGCGGTCACGGGCGGACCCGGGCGGCGAGACGGTCCAGGCGGGCGGCGGTCAGCTCCAGCCAGCGGAGATCGGCCTCCAGGTGGAACAGGGCGTGGTCGCAGATCAGCTCGTCGGCCAGGTCGCCCTCGTTCTTGCGCCGGGTGAGCACCCGCATCAGCCGGAGGTGCTCGGCGCGCTGGGCGTCCAGCACCTCGGTGGCGTCGCGGCCGGTCATCAGGGCCAGCACGACCTTCGTGTAGAGGGTGCTCTGCAGATACGGCTCGGGCTTCTCAGGCCGGGAGAGCCAGTCGGCGACGTCGGTGATCCCGGCGTCGGTGATCGCATACTTCTTGCGCTCCGGCCCGTCGCCCGGCTCGGACTCCACTTCGACGAGGCCGTTCTTCAGCAGGCGCGCCATCGTCGAATAGACCTGGCCGAAGTGCAGTGCACGGTCCCGGCCGAACGCCTCGTCATAGGAGCGTTTCAGGTCGTATCCGTGGCGTGGGCCGTTCTCCAGGAGCCCCAGCAGGGCGAAACCGACTGACATGCGGGCCACTATACACGCGATGTATAAACCGGGTGCATAGTGAGGCGGGCGGGTGTCGGCCCGCTGTTCCGGCCAGGTGCCACGACGAGGCGGGAGTTGGGATAATGTCGCGATACATCGGCGGGTGAGGCGGCGCGACGACCATGGGACTGCACGGACGCCTGCGCGGATTCGGCGGCGAGGGCGGCCGGATGCGCCGGGGCATGGTGCCCGATCTGGTGCTCACCGCGCTGCTCGACGGTCCAGCCCATGGTTACGAGCTGATGGACCGGCTGGAGCGGTTCAGTGGCGGCAGTTGGCGGCCCAGCCCCGGCTCGATCTGCCCGCTGTTGCAAATGTTCCAGGACACCGGTCTCGTCAGCAGCAGCGAGACCGACGGCCGGGAACGGGCGGCGCAACGACGGGTCGACGCGTTCGGGGCCGGTTTCCCGGCCGATCCCCCGGAGCACTCCCAGCTGCGGACCGAGATGCATCAGCTGCGGGCCGCCGCCCAGCAGGTGTCCGCCATCGCCTCCCCGGAAGCCGTCGATCAGGCCGTCGCCATCGTGAAGAGCGCCCGCCAGGCCCGCTATCGCCTGCTCGCGGAGCAGTGACGCGGCCGTGGACGTCGTCGTCGTGGGCGCCGGCATCGCCGGGCTGTCCTGCGCGCGGGCGCTGACCGACGGCGGCGCCCGGGTCCGCGTCGTCGAGCGGAGCCCGGTGCCCGGCGGCCGGTTGGCCAGCCGGCGCTACGACGACCGGTTCGTGGACATCGGCGCCGCCTATCTGGTCGCCGACGACCCGGACTTCGCCGCCCAGGTCGACGCGTGGCGGACCCGCGGCCTCGCCCGTCCGTGGACCGACGCCCTCCGCGTCCACCCCGGCGGGGAGTGGGCCACCGGGCCGGTACGGTGGGCGGCGCCCGGCGGACTGCGCTCGCTCGCCACCGATCTGGCCACCGGCCTCGACCTGCGGTTGTCGACCGATCTGGACACGGTTCCGGCGGACGCGGACACGGTTGTGCTGGCCATGCCCGGTCCGCAGGCGCTGCGCCTGTCACCGCCGGCGGCGATCGCCGATGCGGCGCGGGCACAGATCTGGAAGCCGGTGATCGCGGCCGTCCTCACCTACCCGGCCCGGGAGTGGGGCGACCTGCGTGGCGCTTTCGTGAACGACCACCCACTGCTTGCCACCGTATGTGACGACGGGGACCGGCGTGGCGACGGCGCGCCGGTCCTGGTGGCGCACTCGACGGCCGCGCTGGCCAACCGGTACCGGGACCATCCGGACAGCGCGGGCCCGATCCTCGCCGCCGCGGTCGCCGAGCTGCTCGGCCTCTCCGCCCGGCCGTCGGTGCACACCCACCGGTGGGCCTACGCCCAGCCGGAGGCCGTCGACGCACGGTACGCGGTCGACGGCCGTGTCTGGCTCTGCGGCGATGCCTTCGGCCGCCCGCGGGTCCAGACCGCCTGGCTCTCCGGCCGCGCCGTGGCCCAAGCCCTTCTCGGCTGACCGATCCCTCGAAGCGGAGCCGCGGCCGGTGGCGGCCCTCGGCCGGAACGGGTCGCGTCATTCCGGTTCCGCGCGGTAGCGCTTGTGGCGGTGGGCCGGCGGCCGGAACGGGTCGCGTCATCCGGTTCCGCGCGGTAGCGCTTGTGGCGGTGGGCCGGCGGCCGGAACGGGTCGCGTCATCCGGTTCCGCGCAGCAGGCGCCTGAGGTGGCGGGCCGCCGACCGGAACGGGGCGCGGCGGGGCCGATGTGGCAGCACCGGGGCGTCGGGCAGCGCCGAACCGACGTCGCGCCGTGCGATCTGGATGCTCATCACTACCGCGGACATGTCCATTGATCCTCCCTCATCGATCCCGTTACCGTTCACGTTAACGGTAACGGGCCACATCGGCACGCACATTCCCTGGACCGTGGATGCGGGATACGATGCGGTCACCGTGAAAGACGACAGCCGGGGCGTTTCGCCTCAGACCAGCCGCCGAGTCACCCTGCGTGACGTGGCCCGGATCGCCGGGGTGTCGCACCAGACCGTGTCCCGGGCGATCAACGGCAAGGGTGAGATCGACCCCGAGACCCGCCGCCGGGTGCTCGACGTGGTCCAGCGGCTGCGGTACCGGCCGTCGCGTCACGCCCGCGGGCTGGTCCGGCCGGACACGACCACCATCGGGCTGATCGTCGCCGATGTGGTGAACCCGTTCTTCCCCGAGCTGATCGCCGGGGTGATCAGCGCCGCCGAGCAGCGCGGCTGGAAGGTGCTGATCAGCACGACGCAGGACGACCCGGGTCGCGAGCCGGAGCTGTTGCGCTCGCTCGCCGGGCAGGTCGACGCCCTGATCGGCTACCTGTTCCAGGAGGAAGACGTGATCGCCGAAGCGGTGGAGGGCCTGCCGCTGGTGGTCATCAACCGGCCCGCCCGGCATCCGGCGTTCAGCGCGGTCGAGGTGGACGTGCGCGCCGGAGTGGAGGCGGCCGTGGACCACCTGATCGCCCGGGGGCACCGCCGGATCGGCATGATCGACTGCCCGGCCGCGAGTGACCCGGACCGGCGGGACGTTCTCCTGGCCGCGGCCGCCGCGCACGGCGCTCGCCTCGCCGCGGACGCGATCGTCCAGGTCGAGCAGTCCCAGGCCGGCGGGGAGGCCGGTCTCGCCCGGCTGCGCGAGATCCGCCCCGACATCACCGCGGTGATGGCCTTCAACGACATGGTCGCGATGGGCGCGCACCGCACCGCGCGCCGCCTCGGCCTGGCCATGCCCGGCGACATCGCGCTGATCGGCTTCGACGGCCTCAGTTTCGGCGAGCTGCTCGACCCGCCGCTGACCACGGTCGGCATCGACAAGCGGGGGATGGGCGAGCTGGCCGTGGCCCAGGCCGAACGGCTGCTGGCCGGCGACACCCCGCCCACCGTGGTGGCCCCGACCCGGCTGCTGATCCGCGGCTCGGCCTGAGGCGTCCCGGACAGGCCTGAAAGCGAAGGCTCCGGCGGCTCGGCGTGAGAGGTCCCGGAGGGGACCGAATGCGAAGATCCCGGCGGCTCGGCCTGAGGCGTCCCGGAGGGGCTTGAAAGCGAAGATCCCGGCGGCTCGGCCTGAGGCGTCCCGGAGGGGCTTGAAAGCGAAGATCCCGGCGGCTCGGCCTGAGCCGTCCCGGAGGAGCTTGAAAGCGAAGATCCCGGCGGCTCGGCGTGAGGGGTCCCGGAGGGGCCCGAGTGCGAGGACTCCGGCGGCTCGGCGTGAGGGGTCGTGGGGAGAGCGCGATCCGGCGCGCGCAACGGTTGTGGGTGTAACGGTCTAGTCATCGTCGTGTGTCGATGATATGAACTCATGGGGCGCTGTGGGAGCGCTCCCAGAGTGAGGAGACGTCACATGCGTGAACATCGGCGCCCCTGGAGAACCGGCATCCTGACCGCCGCCCTGGCCGTCATGACGGCACTCGGTGCGACGGCCGGACCCGCCGCGGCGGACGCCGCCGGGAACGCAGCAGTCGCCACCGGTTACTCGCACACCTGCGCCGTCCCGGCCGACGGCAGCCTGTGGTGCTGGGGCGGCAACGGGCGCGGCCAGCTCGGCGACGGCACCACCACGGCCCGCACCACCCCGGTACGCGTCGGCACCGCCACCGACTGGACGGCGATCGACGCCGGACCCTCGTTCAACTGCGGCCTTCGCGCCGACGGCGGCCTCTGGTGCTGGGGCAACAACCTGCGCGGCCAGCTCGGCGACGGGACGACCACCAGCCGCGCCACCCCGGTACGGGTCGGCGCCGCCGCCTGGAGCACGGTCAGCGCCGGCGACAGCCACACGTGCGGCGTCCGGACCGACGGCACCCTCTGGTGCTGGGGCTTCAACCGGCTCGGCCAGCTCGGCACCGGAAGCAACTACTACGAGACCGCCCCGGTGCAGGTCGGCACCGCCACCACCTGGGCGACCGTCACCGCCGGGTACGGCCACAGCTGCGCCACCCGCACCGACGGCAGCCTGTGGTGCTGGGGCGACGGCACCACCGGCCAGCTCGGCATCGGCGTCCTCAGCTACCGCACCACCCCGGAGCGGGTCGGCACCGAGACCAGCTGGAACGGGGTGACCGCCGGGTTCGGCTTCACCTGCGGGACCCGTACCGGCGGGACGCTGTGGTGCTGGGGCGAGAACGGGTACGGCCAGCTCGGCAACACCGGCAGCTACCAGACCACCCCGGCGCGGGTCGGCACCGGCACCACCTGGGCACGGGTCGCCGCCGGTGACAGTTCCGCCTGCGCCACCCGCACCGACGGCAGCCTGTGGTGCTGGGGCAACAACGCGAACGGCCAGCTGGGCGACGGCACCACCACGCACCGGTCCGCGCCCGTGCGGGTCGGCACCGCCGTCACCTGGAGCAGCGACGTCGCCGTCAACTACCACGGGTGCGGGGTGCGTACCGACGACAGCCTGTGGTGCTGGGGCGGCAACGGCTCCGGTCAGCTCGGCGACGGCACCACCACGCCGCGGACCAGCCCGGCGCAGGTGACGCTGTAGGTCAGCGCAACCGGGAGCGGAACTCGGCGAGCGTCAGCACCGCCGCGTTCCGCTCCTCTACCGGGAAGACCGCGATGTCGGCGTCGTCCTCCTCCAGCTGCGGCAGCCACTCGCGTAGGAACACGTCGGCCGGGATGCGGATGGCGTGCTCGCCGTCGACCTCGCCCTCGTTCTCCAGCCGGGCGACCGTCGCGTACGGCCAGATCGGCAGCAGGTTGCGCCGCCGGGCGTCCTCGGTGAACAGGACGTCACCCTCGTCGCCCCACACCCACAGGGCGCCGCGGTCGGCGATGGCCTCGAACGTCCGGGCCACCCGGTCCGTCTCGTCCAGCCCGCGCAGGCGCTCCGCCTCACGGCGTGAGATGTCATCCGATGCCACGTGATCTCCGATTTTCGCCTCGTACGTCCTCGGTGGCGATGCTATCGGCCGCGCGGCCCGCACCGATCCCGGGAGCGGCGGGAGGGCCCGCCCGGGAAGCCGCCGGCCGGAGCTGTTCCAGCGGACCGGAAACGGTGCGGCCGCTGTGACGAGGCCGGCCACCGAGCTCAGCCCGGCGGGCGCGGCAGAGGCCGGAGCAGGCAGCGAGCTCGCGCGGCACGGCGGAACCGCCCGGAAAGGAACGGGACGGCGTCGCGCGTACCGGAAGGAACCTCAGTGACAGGACGCCGGACCGCCCAGCGCGCCCACCAGCTGGGTCGCGGTCTTCGTGTGTTTCGCGTAGGCCTCCGGGAACGCCGACACCTGCACCGCCTGGGCCGCCTCGGTGAGCCGCATCTTCTGCCAGCCGTCGACGGTGAGCAGGCGGTCGTAGAACTTCCCGGTCTGGTACGCCGGGTCGGTGAGCTGCCGGGGCGTGCCCCACCCCTGGCTGGGTCGCTGCTGGAACAGGCCGATCGAGTCACGGTCGCCGCCCGGCAGGTTGCGCAGCCGGGACTCCTGCAACGCGGTCGCCACCGCGATGACCAGCGCTTTCTCCGGCATCCGCCGCTCGCTGCCGATGGCGACGATGAGGCGCGCGTTGGCGAGTTGCTCGTCGGTCCACCGGCCGATCGCCGACGGTGTGGGGGAGGGGACGCAATTCTCGTCGGCGCGTACCAGGGGGCTGATCAGAAAGGCGGCGATCACGGCGACCGCGGTCACGAACAACATGCGCACGACGGGGAAGGGTATCGAAGACGATCGTGGCCCTCACCGCCGGTGCACGTGATCCTCGTACGCCTGGAGAAGCAGCCCGTGGAAGTGGTGCACGCCGTGCTCGGAGAGGCCGGGCGCCGCCGGGTCGGACACGATCCGTCCCTGATCGAAAGCGGGCGTCGCCATGCCGCGCTGGACGCTCTCCACGATCGCGATGTCCTGCTGCTGGAGCACCTCGTCGATGTAGCGGACCGCCTCGACCTCGGCTCCGTCCAGTTCGGGCGTCTCGAAGAAGAAGTCCCACGTCTCGAGCGTCCGGTCCGGCCCGGCCGGAATCACCTGCAACACCATGAAATTGCCACGCCCCGGATACCGCAGCAGGCAGGTGTTCGGCCACAACCACCACACCGCGTGCTGGGTCACCGAGGCGCCGGACACGTCGTACGCCGGATTGCCGGCCCGGCCCGCCTCGGCGAAATGGCTGGACCAGATGCCGTGCGTGCGCACCTCGTAGGTGTCCATGTCGACCAGCGCCACGAACTCGCGGTGCGCGACATGACAGTGGTAGCACTCCAGGAAGTTGTCGATGACGTTCTTCCAGTTCGACCGGATGTCGTAGGTGAGCCGCTTCGCGAACGTCAGCGACGCGACGTCCGGCGCCCACCGGGCGATCTCGGCGGCCAGATCCGGCGCCTGCTCGGCCAGCGGCACGGCGTCCGGATCCAGGTTGACGTAGACGAAACCGCCGAACTCCTCGGCCCGGATCCGGTCCAGGCGGATATCGCCGGGATCGAAATCCCGCATCCGGTCGGTCTTGCGGGCCCGGCGCAGGCTCCCGTCCAGGTCATAGACCCAGGCATGGTACGGGCAGACGATGCTCTTCGTGACGCCCGAGCCGGACAGCAGCTCGTGGGCCCGGTGCTTGCACACGTTGTAGAAGGCGCGCAGGGCGCCGCCGGAGTCCCGGACCACGGCCACCGGCATTCCGGCCACCGTGGCCGCCACGTAACTGCCCGGCGCCCGCAGCCGCTCCACGTGGCAGACCCACTGCCAGGTGCGGCCGAAGACGGCTCGTTGCTCCAGATCCAGCCACCGCGGTTCCCAGTACGCCGCGGCCCGCAGTGACATCGACAGTCCCGGATCGACGTCGTACCCGGATCCGATGTCCTTGACGTCCCGCCCATCGACATTGGTCATGATCCGAACGTTAGGGCCGCCCGATGCCGCCGTACAAGAGGCGTCTGATTTGCTGATCACCATGCGCAGCACCGCGGAGTTCGACGCCTTCGGCCCCTGGATCGACGAGGTCACCGACGTCGACGGCCTGCCCCGCCTCTACCGGGACTCCGGCCTCGATCCGCGAGCCCACCGGCTGGTCCTGAAAGTGCCGCGCGACATCGAGCGCCGCAACGCCGACCCCCACATGCATCTGTACGACTACGTGATCGCGGTCGGCGACGAGGTCCTCACCGTTCTCATCCGGCGCGAGGACAGCTACGGCACCGCCGTCATCCCGCTGGACCGGATCGCCGCCGTCCGGGACAGTGTGCGCCTGCTCGACGGCCGGCTGACGATCCACACGCTGGACGGGCCGGCGCTGACCATCCCGTACAACGGCTCGGCCGGCGGCGCGGTCCGCGACCTGATCCGGGTGCTCCGCGAGGCGTACCTGCCGGCCGGCCGGTCCGGGGCGGCCGACCCGTACCGTGCCGATCCGCACGTCGGCCCCGAGGACATCGGGCTGCTCACCGCCTACCGGCGGCTGATCGACCGGGAACCGGGGATGCGGCTGCTCAACGTCTCCTACCGCCAGCACCTGCGCCACCGGATGCGGCTGGTGGTCATGCCCGCCTCGATCGTCGTCGGCGACGACCACGAGTGGCAGATCCTCCACCGCCGGGACTGGTTCACCCAGTCCCGCGACGATCTCTCCCTGGCCCGCACCATCCTGCCGCGGGCCCGGATCGACCACCTCTGGGCCCGCCCGCACGAGCGCTACCAGCACGTGCACGTCATCGCGGTGCGGTCCGGCGCCACCACCCTCGAGATCCCGGTGGTGCCCGGACCGTTCAGCGAGGCTCTCGTTCCGCCGGGGTGAGGCCGAGCCGGGCGACGGCCGGCCACGGCACGGACGTTTCCCGCGAAACGACCGCCGGTGGGATTGGGCTGATGGAGACTGGGAACGCCACCCGTCGCGGCGCGACCGGGCGGGCGTCCGTGATCCAGCGGAGATCGCGCTACGGACGGTGATCCTCATGGTCATGCAGGGCAGGAAACGAACTGGGAAGAGGCATGACGAGGGCTTCCTGTCGTCAGTGGTGAGCTCCACCGCGGACGCCATCATCGGCTGCGACACGCAGGGGCGGATCACCGCCTGGAATCCGGCGGCCGAACGGATCTACGGCTACCGCTGCGACGAGGCGCGACGCCGGCCGGTGACGATGATGTACCCGGCCGACGTCGCCGAGCGTGACTGGCAGGTCTTCCAGAAGGCGCTCCGGGGCATCCCCACGGCGCAACTGCGGACCGTGCGGCTGCGCAAGGACGGCACCCGCGTACCGGTCCGGATGTCGTTCGCGCCGATCGAGGGCACCGACGGATCGGTCCGCGGCGTGGTCAGCGTCGCCCACGAGCTGACCGACGAGATCCGGTCGGAAGCCCGGATGACGGCGCTGCTGGAGGCCACGCCGGACGCGATCGTCGGCGTCGACCGCGGCGGGCGCATCATGTTCGCCAACCGGTCCTGCGAACGGCTGCTGGGCTACCCGCCGGAGGAGCTGACCGGCCGGCCGGCCGAGACGCTGTTCGCCGAGGAGGTCCGCGCCGGCATGGTCGAGCTGTGTGAGCGCCTGTTCGACGATCCCGGACTGCGCGACCGCACCCGGACGCTGACGACCCGGCTGCGGCGCCGGGACGGCACCGTGCTGCCCGGCGAGACGACGCTGAGCTGGCGGGAGGAACCCGGCGGGCCGCTGCTGATCGCGGCGACCCGTGATCTGACCGAGCAGCACCGGGCCGAGGACAAGCTGCGGGCGCTGCTCGAGGCGGTGCCGGAGGCGATCACCGGGGTCTCGCTCGACGGCCGGATCGTGATGGCCAACCGGGGCACCGAGCGGCTGCTCGGCTACTCCCGCGAGGAGCTGCTGAACGAGCCCTACGACCGGCTCCTGCCCGGCTACGAGCGGGAGCGCGTCGCCCGGATGGTGACCGGGCTGTTCGAGTCGGCGGTGCCGTCGACCGTGGTCTACGTCGACATCGTCCGCGCCGACGGGACCCTGGTGCCCACCGAGAGCACGGTGAGCCGGTTCGACAGCGCCGGCGAGCACATGCTGCTGGTCGCCGGCCGTGACATCACCGAGCGGGTGGCCGCCGAACAGGAGCGGGCCCACCTCGTCGAACAGGTGCAGCGGCAGCGGGCCGAGCAGGTGATCCAGCGGACCCAGCGGCTGGAGGCCCTCGGACAGCTGGCCGGCGGTGTCGCCCACGACTTCAACAACCTGCTCGCCGTCATCTCCAACTACACCGAGCTGCTCGGGGACGAGATCAGCGACCTGGCCCGGACCGACCCGGGGCAGTGGCAGCCGTTCGCCGACGACCTCGACCGGATCCGGCAGGCCGCCCAGCGCGGCGCGGCGCTCACCCAGCGGCTGCTCACCTTCAGCCGGCGGGATCTCAGCCGGCCCCAGGTGCTGGAACCCGGTGCCGTCCTGGACCGGCTGCTGCCGTCGCTGCGGACCGCGGTCGGTGAGGACCACGAACTGCGGCTGACCGCCGTACCGGGGTTGTGGCCGGTCCTGCTCGATCCCGGGCAGCTCGACCAGTTGCTGGTCAACCTGGCGGTCAACGCCCGGGACGCGATGCCCGGCGGCGGCCCGGTGGTCATCGAGGCCGACAACCTCCGCTTCGACGGTGACGACCCCGGCTATCAGCCGCCACCCGAGACCGGGCGCCGCTACCTGCGCCTGCGGGTCACCGACACCGGCGTCGGCATGTCCGCCGAGGTGGCGGCGCGCGTCTTCGAGCCGTTCTTCACCACCAAGAACAAGAGCCCCGGTACGGGACTCGGGCTGGCCGCCGTCCACGGCATCGTGGGCCAGGCCGGCGGCAGCCTGGCCGTGACGTCACGTCCCGGCGTCGGCACCACCATGACGGTCCTGCTGCCGGCCACCGACGAGGCGCTCACCGACACGGTGGACGAGCTCATCCCGGACGACGGCGGCCCGGACGACGGCGAGCCGGGGCGGCGCCACGTCGTCCTGCTCGCCGACGACGAGGAGGGCATCCGGGAGTCCACCGCCCGGGCGCTGACCCGCCACGGCTACCGCGTCCTGACCGCCCCCGACGGCCCGGCCGCCCTGACCCTGGCGCACCGGCACCGCGACGAGATCGACGTGCTGCTCACCGACGTGATCATGCCGAGGATGCACGGCGGTGAGCTGGCCCAGCGGGTGGCCGACCTGATCCCGGACATCCGGGTGATCTACATGTCCGGATATGCCGAACCGCTGCTCGACGTCGTGCCCGTCGGCTCCGCGGCCAGCCCGCTGCTGGAGAAGCCGTTCGCCATCGCCGATCTGCTGCGCACCCTGCGCGGCGGCCCGATTCGCTCCGAGGGCAGGGAAACCGGTATGCACGTCACGTGACAGACGGATCTTCGATCGGGCGCGCCGGGCAGCGGATGGCCGTCGCCACCCTCGCCTCGCGGGTCGCCGGGTTCCTGCGGATCCTGGTGCTCGCCGCCGCGCTGGGGCTGGGCGGCCGGTTGCTCGACACGTACAACCTGGCCAACACGGTGCCGAACGCCGTCTACGAGCTGATCGTCGGCGGCACCATGGCCAGCATCGTGGTGCCGCTGCTCACCCGGGCGGCGCTGCGCGAACCCGACGGCGGGGTGCTGTACGCCCAGCGGCTGCTGTCGCTGATCGTCTACCTGCTCGGCGCGGTCACCGTCCTGGCCGTGGTCGCCGCGCCGCTGCTGATCGACCTGTACGCCCCCGGTTTCACCAGCGACCAGCGGGACCTGGCCGTCGTGTTCAGCCGGTTCTTCCTGCCGCAGATCCTCTTCTACGGCGTCAGCGCGACCACCGGCGCCATCCTCAACATCCGCGGCCGGTTCGCCGCCGGAGCGTGGGCGCCCCTGGTGAACAGCGTCATCGTCATCGCGGTGGGGCTGGTCTACCTGGCGATCGGCGGCACCACCGGCACCGATCCGAGCACCGGGGAACTGCTGCTGCTCGCGGTCGGCACGACGGCCGGGGTGTTCGCGCAGGCGCTGCTGGTGGTGTGGGCGCTGCGCCGCAGCGGCTTCCCGATCCGGCTGCACCTGGACCCGCGCGGCATCGCCATCCGGCGGATCGGCCGGCTCGGCGTGTGGGTGCTGGTGGCGGTCGTCGCCTCGCAGACGCTCACCGCGGCGGCGACCCGGGCCGCGTCCTGGGGCGGCGCGGGCGGCATCACCGCCTTCCAGAACGCGAGCGCCGTCTACCTGGTTCCGTTCGCGGTCGTCGCGGTGTCGGTGATGACCGCCATGCTGCCCCGGCTCAGCGAGTACGCGGCCCGCGGCGAACACCAGCGGGTCACCGTCGGCCTGTCCCGGGCGGTGCGTACCGCCCTGGTGGTGATGGCGCCGATCGCGGCCGCCTTCGTGCTGCTCGGCCCGACCATCGCGGTGGTGCTGTTCGACCACGGCAACAGCGATCCGGCGACGGTCCGGGTGCTCGGCCTGGTGCTGACCGCGTTCGGGCTCACCCTGGTGCCGTTCACCAGCTACATGATCCTCCAGCGGGGCCTGTACGCCCTCCAGGACACCCGCACGTCGGCGCTGATCACGGTGCTGGTCGCCGCGGTCGGGGTGGCCGGATGCGCCGCCGCCGGGGCGCTGCTGCCGAAGCGGGACATCGTCGTCGGCATCCCGGTGGCGTACGCGGTCGCCTACCTGTCCGGCCTCACCGTGACCGCCCTCGTGCTGCGCCGGCGGCTCGGCCACATCGACGGGCGGCGCCTCGTCCGTACCCATCTGCGGGTCTTCGTGGCGACCGCGGCCGGCGCGGGATGCGCCGGCCTGGTCGTCTGGTTCACCGGCCCGGCCTCCTGGACGGGCGCCCTGGTCACCCTGCTGGGTGCGGCGGCCGCCGGCGGCGCCGGCTACCTGCTCGCCGGACGGCTGATGCGTCTCGCCGAGCTGCGGCACCTGCTGAACACGGCGCTGCCGGGCCTGCGGACCTGGTGATCTACTTCTTCGGCGGCGCCGCGTCGGTGGTGGTCTGCTCCAGCACGACGCTGTAGCCGACGAGGTCGCCGGGCCGCAGCCGCGAGGTCGTGCCGCCCGGCTTCTCCACCCGGGACTCCTGGCCGAGGGCGCGCCCGGTGGCGGTGTCGATGATGAAGCGGCGCTCGATCGCGCCGGTGAACGCGCTCTGCGCGGTGAACGCGAAGCCCTCACCGGTACGGCCGTGCTGGTCGGCCACCACCCCCAGCGAGCGGGTGCCGGGCAGGTCGGCGATCAGGCGGAAGGCCGCCGCCCGGACCGGCCCGCTGACCGGGACCTCGGTGATCAGGCCGGAGGCGACGTTCAGCAGCCACTGGTCGCGGTCGGTCGGCATGTCGCCACCACCGCCGTCAAACTGCTTCAGCAGCGCGGCCCGCAGCGCGGCCGGCTCGGTCGGCAGCTTCTCCAGATCGCGGACGGGCAGGAAGGCGTACACGTCCGCGTCGCTCGTCGACACCGTCCGCGGGCCGGCGCCGGTGGCGACCGGTGACCCCGGCCCCACCTCGCCGTTCGGCAGCGGCTTGCCGACCGACACCGTCGCGGGGGAGCCGGCGGCCCGCCAGGCGGCCTCGTCGGCGGGTGTCAGCGGGGTCAGGCCGAGCGGCTGGGAGACCACCCGGGTGGGCTCGTCACCCGCGCGGGCCAGCCAGGTCTCGGACGACGACTTCGCCGTCATCCGGAAGGTCGCGGCGCCGGAGCCGACCGTGAGCACCGACCCGTTCTCGTGCCGGAACAGCAGGTACCTCCCGGAGCCGGGGGCCTCCTTGCCGCTGCGCTCGGCGGCGGCCAGCAGGATCTGCGACCCGGTCAGCCGGCCGGTCGCCTGGACCGAGGACCCGGATTCCGGGGGTACGGGCGCCGCGTCGCCGTTCACCACGACGACGGCCACGGCGGCGACCGCGGCGGCGGCCAGCGCCCCGGCCGGGATCAGCGCGGCGGCCCGGAACTGGCGGGGACGGGCCGCGGCCACCGGCACGGCGTGCGGGGCGAAGGACAGCGGCGGCGTTCCGGACGGGTCCAGCCGGGCCGGCCGGGCGTCGGCGAGGGTCTTCATGACGTCGGTCTGCTTGCTCATCGGCTCGGCTCCTTGATGACGACCGGCTTGACGAGCGCCGGCTGGGGGGTGGTCGGTTCGCCCGCGGCCGCGACGGCACGCTCGAGGCGGGTGCGGGCACGGTGCAGGCGTACGAGGAACGTCGCGGTCGAGCAGTTCACGACCCGGGCCGCCGCACGGGCGGACAGCCCGTCCCAGGCGGTGAGGGTCAGCACCTCCCGGTCGTTCTCGGAGAGCCGGGCGAGCGCCGCCAGGATCGCCGAGCGTTCGGCGACGCCGTCGGCGACGTCGGGGGTGTCGTCCGCCCACGCCAGCATCTCGGCGGCGACGGCGCGCTGCCGTTCCTCGTCGCGGTAGCGCTCGCGGATCACGTTGCGCGCCACGCCGAGCAGCCACGGCAGCGCCGCGCCGTCCGGCATCCGGTCGAACCGCCGCCACGCCACGAGGAACGTGTCGGCCACGATCTCGTCGGCGAGCGGCCGCCCGGCGCGGGCGACCGCGTACGCGTACACGCGGGGGTGGTGCTCGGCATACAGCGCGGTGAACTCCTGCGCATTCTCAGGGTCTGCCACTGATGGGCCGTCCTTAGGGAAGGGGTCCTGTCACCTGGTAATGCGCCGGGGAGCCGAATCCTTACAGCCTTTCTGAGGAGCACATGCGGTAGGCGCGGCGGCCCGTCGCCCCGCGGTTCGCCACGGGCCGCCGCGATCGTGTCACCCGCCGAGGCCGGACGACATGGCGTTGATCAGCTCGCCGTCGGGCGTGTCACCGGTCAGCTCCCAGAAGAAGCTTCCCCCCAGGTTCTTATCGTTGGCGTACGACATCTTCCCCCGCACGGTGTCCGGGGTGTCGTAGCTCCACCACTGGTTGCCGCAGTGGGCGTACGCGGTTCCGGCGATGGTGTCGGTGACCGGGCAGCGCGTCTTGAGCACCTTGTAGTCTTCGACGCCCTGCTCGTAGGTGCCCGGAGCGGCCGCCGTGGCCGTTCCGCCCGGCGTCGCCTGGGTGACGCCCTGCCAGCCGCGGCCGTAGAAGCCGATGCCGAGCAGCAGTTTGTCGGCGGGGACCCCCTTGTCGAGATACTTCTGGATGGCCTCGTCGGCGTTGAAGCCGGTGATCGGGATCCCGTCGTACGGGTACAGCGGGGCGTTCGGCGCGGTCGGGCCGTCCGGGTCCCAGGCGCCGAAGTAGTCGTACGACATGACGTTGAACCAGTCGACCTTCTTCGCGGCGCTCACGTAGTCGCTCTTCTCGAGCTTGCCGTCGCTCGACGCGTCCGCGGTGACGGCCGCGGTGACGAGGTTGTCCGTGCCGAACCGGTTGCGCACCGCCGTCAGCAGGGTGGTCAGAGCTTCGGGCCCGCTGGTGTCACAGTCGAGGCCGCACGCGTTCGGGTACTCCCAGTCGATGTCGATCCCGTCGAACACGTCCGCCCACCGGGGATCCTCGACCACCTTGTAGCAGGAGTCGGCGAACTTCTCCGCGTCCTTGGCCGCCTCACCGAAGCCGCCCGACCAGGTCCAGCCGCCGAACGAGAAGAGGATCTTCAGGTCCGGGTGCATCTTCTTGAGACGGCGCAGCTGACCGAAGTTGCCGCGCAGGGCGCCGGTGTCCCAGCTGTCCGCGACGCCGTCCACGCTCGCGTTCGCGTCGTAGAACTTGTCGTTGTCGGCGTACGGGTCCCCGAGGACGCACTGTCCGTTCTGGACGTTTCCGAAGGCGTAGTTGATGTGCGTCAGCTTGTCGGCCGAACCGCTGCTGTGGACGTTCTTGACGTGGTAATTCCGGGCGTACACGCCCCAACTGGGGAAGTAGCCCAACAGGATCATGTCACCGGTCGGTGGCGCCGTCGTGGCGGGCGGTGCCGTGGTTGTCGGTGGCGCGGTGGTTGTCGGTGGTGCGGTGGTTGTCGGTGGCGCCGTGGTGGGCGGTGCGGTGGTGGGAGGCGCCGTTGTCGGTGGCACGGTCGTCGGTGGCACGGTCGTCGGCGGTCCGCCGGCACACGTCACGCCGTTGATCATGCAGTTCTCCGGTGCGGTGTAGGCACCCGTGCCGACGTAACCCCAGACGAACGACTGTCCGGGTTCCAGCGGGCCCGCCCACTCCTTCTTGACGGCCGTGTAGTGCGACCCGGTGTGGGTGACGTCGGCGTCCCAGAACGAACTGATGGAGGTGGTCGCCGGCAGATCGAACTCGATCTTCCAGGTGGGCACCGCCGTGGACGTCCCATTGGTGACCGTGACCTCCGCCTGGTGACCGGACCCCCAGTCGCCCGTCGACTTCCACGTTGCGGCGAGACCGTCCGCCGCCGACGCGCCGCTCGTCGGGATCAGCATCGTGGCCGTCAGGACGGCGACTGCGGCAGCGGCCAGGCCGCCACGAATTCGGGATCTCCTCATGAACAGATCTCCTTACCAGTGGTACAAAGCTGCGGATTGGTGTGCGCGTCGACCGTTCGAACAGGCGTTTGCGCAGGTGAAGGCCGAAATGGTCAGACTTGATCAGGCGCGGCGAGGCGCCGGTGGCCGTCTGTGCGATGTGGGAATAGCGCGCCTGTCGTCGCGGTTCGACCCGGCCTCAGCGGAGATCCTGCCCGACGAGTCGCGCGCTCCAGGCGGGATGTCGGAAACCCGGGTCGGTGGCAGCGCACTGGGAGAAGATGCCGGACCACGCCAGCCGGGCCGCGACCGTTTCGCCCACCGGCGCGACGGCCCGTGATTAGGCTCGGATCAACGACGAAAGGGGGTGACATCGTGTTGTCGGACAGGTCGCGGCCGATCATCCAGGCCACGCTGCCGGTCGTCGCCGACCACATCGGGGAGATCGCCAGGCGGTTCTACGCGCACATGTTCGCCGCGCACCCGGAGTTCCAGGACGGGATGTTCAACCGCGGCAACCAGGCCGAGGGCTCGCAGTCCAAGGCGCTGGCCGGATCGGTCGCCGTCTTCGCCACCAGGCTGCTGTCCGTGCCGCCGCGGATCCCGGAACGGCTGCTCACCCGGATCGCGCACAAGCACGCCTCGCTCGGCATCCGGCCCGACCAGTACGACGTCGTCCGCGAGCACCTCCTGTGGGCCATCGGCGACGTGCTCGGCGACGCCGTCACGCCGGACGTCGCGGCCGCCTGGGACGAGGTGTACTGGCTGATGGCGTACGCGCTGATCCACCAGGAACGCGGCCTCTACAGCGCTCGCGGCGTCACCCCGGAACGGGTGTGGCGGCAGTGGCGGGTCGCCGCCAAGGAGCCGGAGACCGACGACGTCGTCTCGTTCGTGATGCGGCGCGTCGACGACCGGCCGGTCAAGACGTCCCTGCCGGGCCAGTACATCACCCTCCTCGCGCCGATGCCGGACGGCGTACGCCAGCCCCGGCAGTTCAGCCTCACCCGCGCCGACGACGGCGAGCACCGCTACTTCGCGGTGAAGCGGGTGCACGGCGGCGGCAAACCCGACGGTGAGGTCTCCAACCTGCTGCACGACACGATCCAGGTCGGCGACGAACTGACCATGAGCGTTCCGTACGGCGACGTGGTGCTGGACGACTCCGGACGGCCGGTCGTGTTCGCCAGCGCCGGCATCGGGGTCACGCCGATGGCCGGGATGCTGTCCCACCTGGTCGCCGCCGGCTCGCACCTGCACGTCACGATGCTGCACGCCGACGCCGCCGAGTCCAGCTTCGCGCTGCGCCGGCAGATCACCGAGGACCTGGCCCGGCTGCCCAAGTCGTCCCTCTACGTCTGGTACGAGCAGGACCGGCACACCGACCTGCCGGTGGCCGGCGCCTTCTCCGGCGCCATGGACCTGGACCAGGCCGAACTGCCCGAGGGCGCCGTCCACTACCTGTGCGGGCCGCTGCCGTTCCTCCAGTCGATCCGCAGCGCGCTGATCGACCGCGGCGTCCCGCCCCGCGACATCCAATACGAGGTGTTCGGCCCCGACCTGTGGCAGGCCGACGCCGACTGAGCCGGCCGGCCTGATCGGCTAGGCTGTCCGGAGGTGTGCCGGGAAGTCTGGTCGGCGGGGAGATTCACCGACCCTCGATTGGGAGGCCCCGTGCCCGACGATTCCCGTCCGTCCCCGTCCGTGCTGGGCCGCGGATCCTGGGCCGAGACCCGCCGCATCGCCGACGTGCTCCGCAAGGAGACGGTCGGCGGCGTGCTGCTGCTGATCGGCGCGCTGCTCGCCCTGATCTGGGCGAACTCCCCGTGGTCCGCCTCGTACGAGACGCTGACCGGGTTCACCGTCGGCCCGCACGCCCTGCACCTCGACCTCACCCTGGCGACCTGGGCGGCCGACGGCCTCCTGGCGATCTTCTTCTTCGTCGCCGGTCTGGAGCTCAAACGCGAGTTCGTCGCCGGCGATCTGCGGGATCCGCGCCGGGCGGCGGTGCCGGTCGCCGCGGCCGTCGGCGGGGTGATCGTGCCCGCGATCCTCTACCTGGCCGTCAACCAGGGCGGCGCGACCGAGGGCTGGGCCGTCCCGACCGCCACCGACATCGCCTTCGCGCTCGCCGTGCTCGCCGTCGTCGGCCGCAGCCTGCCCACCGCGATGCGCACCTTCCTGCTCACCCTCGCGGTGGTCGACGACCTGCTCGCCATCGTGATCATCGCGGTGTTCTACACCAGCGACCTGGCGGTTCTCCCGCTGCTCGGCGCGCTGGTGCCGCTCGCGCTGTTCACCTGGCTGGTGCAGCGCCGCGTCCGGGTGTGGTGGCTGCTGCTGCCGCTGGCGTTCGCCGTCTGGGCGCTGGTGCACGCCTCCGGGGTGCACGCCACCGTCGCCGGTGTGCTGCTCGGCTTCGCCGTCCCGGTGCTCCCCACCAGCGGTGACGGGCACGGCCTGGCCGAGAGTTTCGAGCACCGGTTCCGGCCCATCTCGGCCGGTGTCGCGGTGCCGATCTTCGCGCTCATGTCGGCCGGGGTGACCGTCGGCGGGCTGGGCGGGCTGCGCTCGGCGCTGTCCGATCCGGCCGCGATCGGCATCATGGTGGGCCTGCTCGCCGGCAAGCCGATCGGCATCCTCGGCGCCACCTGGCTGACCGCCCGGTTCACCCGGGCCCGGATCGGCGCCGGCCTGGCCGTGATCGACATGGTCGGCCTGGCCGTGCTCGCCGGCATCGGCTTCACCGTCTCGCTGCTGATCGCGGAGCTGGCGTTCGGCGCCGGCAGCGTCCGCGACGGCTACGCCAAGATCGCCGTGCTGGTGGGGTCGCTGGCGGCGGCCCTGGTGGCCGGGCTGCTGCTGCGGGTGCGCAACCACACCTACCGCCGCCTCCAGGAGGAAGAGCGCGTCGACTCCGACGGCGACGACATCCCGGACGTCTACCAGCACTGAACGACCGCCGGCTCAGGGCCGGATCGACCCTGAGCCGGCGATCGTCAGCGGGCGATGACGGTCCGGTTGACCGGCGTCCGGCCCCGGCGGGCGAACCCGGCGTTGGGCGGCCGGGTGGATCCGCCGCGGGTGGCGACCACCTCGTCGGCGGCGATACGGCGGTTGACGGTCCGGCGCAGGCCCGGATGCCGGGACTCCCACGCCTCCCGCACCCGCGACGGCAGATGCAGGTCGCGCCACACGCGGCGCAGCATCATCGGATTGATCAGATCCTGGACCTCGGTGCACTCGGAGGCCTCGCACAGCACCTTCTCGTAGGCGTGCCGCAACTGGACCGGGTCGTCCAGGTCGTAGCGGCGACGGCTGGCGTGCCCGCAGGCCATGTGGTGCGGCACCTCCAGCACCCCGAGGCTGCTGCCGTGCAGGTCGTCGATGCGGTCAGGGACAGCGGGAGCCCGGCTCGTGACGCTGCGGTTCTTGCGTCCGTCCCGGGCGGCGACGTACGACATGCCTCCCAGGCTAAGCGCGCCGGAGCCGGTCGGCGGGCTAAATCGGTGGTGGAGCCGCAGGCCCCGTGCCAGGGTGAGAACCGTAACCGCCCGATCCCGACGAGGAGTACACCGATGCGAGCAGCTTCCACGCTCCGGACCCCGACCCGTCCTACCGTGGAGATCTGCTTTGTCATTGTCGAACCTCGGGATCGTCGCCCATGTTGACGCCGGCAAGACCAGCCTGACCGAGCGGCTGCTGTTCGAGGCCGGGGCGGTGTCCCGGCCGGGCAGCGTCGACGACGGCACCACCCGCACCGACTCGATGGAGCTGGAGCGGCGCCGCGGCATCACCATCCGTGCGGCCGTCACCTCGATCGACCTCGGCGACCTGACCGTCAACCTGCTCGACACCCCGGGCCACCCCGACTTCATCGCCGAGGTCGAGCGCTCGCTCGCGGTGCTCGACGCCGCCGTGCTCGTGGTGTCCGGCGTGGAGGGTGTGCAGCCGCAGACCGTCGCCATCTGGCGGGCGCTGCGCCGCGTCGGCGTGCCCACCCTGTTCTTCGTCAACAAGGTCGACCGGCGCGGCTCCGACGTGAACCGGGTGCTCGGCCAGATCCGGCGACGGCTCGCCATCTGCCCGGTCATGCTCACCACCGTCACCGGGCAGGGCGGCCGCGACGCCCGGGTGCGGGCGCTGCGCCTCGACGCCGAACCGGTCGTGGCGGCGGTCGCCGAGGCCGACGACACGATCGCCGGGCGGTGGTTGTCCGGCGAGCCGGTCCGGGCCCGCGACGTGCGCCGCGCCATCCGCCGGGCGGTCCGCCGCACCGAACTGGCGCCGGTGGCGTGCGGCTCGGCGATCACCGGCGCCGGCGTGCCGCAACTGCGCCACATCCTGGCCGGCCTGCTGCCCCGCTGCGACGAGCGGGACGGCCCGGTGGCGGGCACCGTGTTCGCCGTCGACCGCGACGGCCACGGGCGGCGGACCTGGCTGCGGTTGTGGTCGGGTCGTCTGCGCGTACGCGATCGGGTCTGCCTGAACGGCGACCGGCCGCAGACGGTGACCGAGATCGCGGTGAGTGAGCCGGACGGCGTGCTGGTCCGCGCGTCGGCGTCGGCCGGCCAGATCGCGGCGGTGCGCGGGCTGTCGGCGCGGATCGGCCAGCACGTCGGCGATCCGCCGCGCCGCCACCTCTACCGGTTCCCGCCGCCGACCCGGCAGGCCCTGGTCGAACCGGTCGATCCGGCGCAGCGGCTGGCGCTGTTCGCCGGGCTCGCCGACCTGGCCGACGAGGATCCGCTGGTCGATCTGCGGCTCGACGAGCACCGGTCGGAGGCGATGATCCGGCTGCACGGCGAGGTGCAGAAGGAGGTGATCGCGGCGCTTCTCGAGGAACGGTACGGCGTACGCGTGCGCTTCTCCGGCACGCTGACCGCCTGCATCGAACGGGTGGTGGGCGACGGCCACGCCGCGGACCGGATCCGGGAACGCGGCAACCCGTACCTGGCCGGGGTGGGGTTGCGGGTCGAGGCCGCGCCGGTGGGGCACGGCATCGAGTTCCGTCCGGGCATCGAGCCGGGCCGGCTGCCACCGGCGTTCATCGCGGCCACCGAGGAGGGGGTGCGGGCCGCGCTGCGGTACGGCCGGTTCGGCTGGCCGGTCACCGACTGCGTGATCACCATGACGTCGTCGCAGTACTGTCCCCGGCAGAGCAAGCCGCACCAGAAGTTCGACAAGTCGGTCTCCTCGGTGGCGGCGGACTTCCGCAACCTCGCCCCGGTCGTGGTGACCGCCGCGCTGCGCGAAGCCGGGACCCGGGTCTGCCAGCCGGTCGAACGGTTCGACGTCAACCTGCCGCACGAGCAGGCCGACGCGGTGACCGCCCTGCTCGGCCGGCTGGGGGCGGCCATCGACGACACCGCGGACGCCGGCGGCTACCTGGAGGTCAGCGGCACCCTGCCGTCGTCACGGGTGCCGCGGATCGTGGCGGCGCTGCCCGACCTGACCGGCGGCGAGGCGGTGCTGACCGCGCACTTCGACCACTACGCGCCGGTCACCGGGGAGGACCCGCCGGTCCTGCCCCGCCGCGGCCCCGATCCGGCCGACCGGCGGGAGTGGTTCCGGGCGGTGCCCCGGTAGGCGCCGGCAGCTCCGGCTCTGCTGGGCTGCCTCATCGGTGCGAAACGATAGGGGATCAGGGCCGGTGGGCGATCCGCCGAGTCAGCGTGTGCGCCGCCTCCAGCAGCAGGGCGCCGAGCTGGGCGGTCCGGTCGCCGTTGAACCGGGACTCCACGCCGGTCAGGCTCAGCGCCCAGGCCGGTGCGCCGGTCCGGTCGAACACCACCGCCCCCACGCCCCAGCTGCCCGGGACGATCAGGCCGGGGTTCACCGCGTACCCGCGCCGCCGGGTGGCCGCCACCCGTTTCGCCAGCTCCGGCGTGTCGATGTAGGGCCCGGCCTCCTCCAACGGCAGGTACGCCAGGATCGCCAGACCGGCCGACGCCACCCCCAGCGGAAGCCGCAAGCCCTCGTACAGCACATGCGACCGCAGCGGGAAACTGCCCTCCACCTCGGCCAGGCACACCGTCTCCCCGCCGCGCCGGGCCGAGAAGAAGGCGCTCTCCCCGGTCCGTTCGGCCAGTGAGCGCAGCACCTCCCGGGCCGTGGACGTCACGTCGTACCGCTCCGCCGCCACCGACCCGAGCAGGAACAACTCGGGCCCCGGATACCAGCGGCCGCGCCGGGCGTCCCGGTCGACGAAACCCTCCTCGGCCAGCGCCGCGAGCACCCGCTGCGCCGTCGACCGCGGCAGCCCGGTCGCCGACGCCACCTCCGCGGTGGTCACCCCCTGCGCCGCGCCGGAACCCACCCGGCGCAGCACCGCCGCCACCCGCGCCACCAACTGCGACCCCTGCATGCTCACATTATGAGCACCCTCCGCTCACGGCGATCACCCAGCGATCAGGGTGACGGTCCCCGCGGCCGGTGTGCCTAGCGTGCCCGGCCATGAGCAAACTCGTCGACAGCGCGGCGGAAGCCGTCGCCGCCGTCGCCCGGGACGGCATGACCGTGGCGGTCGGCGGCTTCGGCCTGTCCGGCATCCCCACCTCGCTGATCATCGCGCTGCGCGACAGCGGCGCCCGGGACCTCACCATCGTCAGCAACAACATGGGTGTCGACGGCAAAGGCCTCGGCCTGCTGCTGGAGAACCGCCAGGTCCGCAAGGTCCTCGCCTCCTACGTCGGCGAGAACCGGCTCTTCGCCCAGCAGTACCTGGACGGCGACCTGGACGTCGAGTTCGTCCCACAGGGCACCCTCGCCGAACGCCTCCGCGCCGGCGGCGCCGGCATCCCCGCCTTCTACACCCCGACCGGCGCCGGCACCCCGGTCGGCGACGGCAAACCCCACAAGGACTTCGACGGCATGCGTACGGTCCTCGAGCGCGCGATCGTGGCGGATCTGGCCCTGGTGCGCGCCCATCGTGCCGACCTCGAGGGCAACCTGCGGTTCCGGCTCACCGCCCGCAACTTCAACCCGCTGGTCGCCACCGCCGGCCGGATCACCATCGCCGAGGCCGAGATCGTCGAGGACGTCCACCTGCACCCGGACGACGTGCACACCCCCGGCATCTTCGTACGGCACCTGGTGGCGTCCGAGATCCGTGACAAGGACATCGAGCAGAGGACGGTGCGGCCCCGTGTGGACGCGTGACGAGATGGCGGCGATCGCCGCGTCCGAGCTGACCGACGGCCAGTACGTCAACCTCGGCATCGGCATTCCCACCCTGGTCGCCAACCATCTGCCCGCCGGGGTACGGGTGACGTTGCAGAGTGAGAACGGCATCCTCGGCATGGGGCCGTTCCCGTACGAGGGTGACGAGGACCCGGACCTGATCAACGCCGGCAAGCAGACCGTCACCCTGCTGGCCGGGGCGTCGGTGTTCGACTCGGCCACCTCGTTCGGCATGATCCGCGGCGGCCATGTGCAGACCGCCATCCTCGGCGCGCTCCAGGTCGCGGCCAACGGCGACCTGGCCAACTGGACCATCCCCGGCAAGCTCGTCAAGGGCATGGGCGGCGCCATGGACCTGGTCGCCGGCACCCCGCGCGTCATCGTCGTCACCGAGCACGTGGCGAAGGACGGCAGCCCGAAGATCGTCGAGAGGTGCACGTTGCCGCTGACCGGCGCCGGTGTCGTCGACCGCATCATCTCCGACCGCGCCGTCTTCGACGTGACCGGCGACATGTTGATCCTGCGCCGCCTCGCCGACGACCAGACCATCGACGACCTACGCGACGTGACCGGCGCCGACTTCACCGTCGCGTTGACCTGTTGACGTGACGTCACTTGACCCCTCCCGTCAATCAATCACTGTGGAGTTGACATGAGCGTCGTGATCGCGGGCTATGCCCGTACCCCGTTCGTTCGTTTCTCCGGAGCTCTCGCCGCCGTGCCGGCGGCCGAACTCGGCGCCCACGCCATCCGGGCGGCGCTGGCCCGAGCCGGTGTGCCGCCCACCGCGGTGCAGCGCGTCTTCGCCGGCCAGGTGTTGCAGGGCCTGGCCGGGCAGAACCCGGCCCGCCAGGCCGCGGTGGCCGCCGGCATCCCGCTCGCCGCGCCCGCCACCACCCTCAACGCCGTCTGCCTGTCCGGCCTGGAGGCCGTCGCGGCCGGAGCCGCCGCCATCGAGTCCGGCCGTGCCGACGTGGTCGTCGCCGTCGGCATGGAGTCGATGTCGCTGGCCCCGCACGCCTGGCGCGGAGGCCGGACCGGCACCCGCTACGGTGCCGTCGAAATGCTCGACACGCTCCAACACGACGGCCTCACCGACGCGTTCGAGCGGCGTTCGATGGGCGCGTCCACCGAGGCCGGCAACAGCGACCTGGGCCTCGACCGCCCCGCACAGGACGCCTGGGCCGCCCGCTCCCACCAGCGGGCCGAGGCGTCGCACGCCTTCCTGGCCGCCGAGATCGAGCCGTTCCCGGCCCCCGGCAGCCTGCCCGGTGACCGCCTGCCCGGTGACCGCCTCCTCGACTCCGACGACGGCATCCGGCCCGGCACCACCGTCGAGACCCTCGCGAAGCTGCGCCCCGCGTTCGCGGCCGACGGCACCATCACCGCGGGCAACGCCTCCCCGCTCACCGACGGCGCCGCCGCCCTGATCCTGATGAGCGCGACCGCGGCGGCCGCCCACGATGTCCGCCCACTGGCCCGGGTGCTGGCGTCGTCGATGGTCGCCGGCCCGGACGTACGCCTGCACCTGCAACCCGCCGCCGCCATCCACGCGGCCTTGACGGAGGTGGGCGCCGACCCGTCCGCCCTCCACCGGGTGGAGATCAACGAAGCGTTCGCCTCAGTGGCGCTGGCCTCGGTCGGCGCCCTCGGCATCGACCCGGACATCGTCAACGTCCACGGCGGAGCCATCGCCCTGGGCCACCCGATCGGCGCCTCCGGCGCCCGCATCGTGGGCACCCTGGCCCGCCAGCTCGACGAGCCGGACGCCACCGGCCTCGGCGCGGCCGCCATCTGCGGAGGAGGCGGCCAGGGCGCCGCGATCCTCCTGGAACCGGCGTCGACCGCCGGTCACCTCTCTGACCGTCCCCGACGGGGACGGCGCGGTCGTTCGAATCGGTATGGCTTACCGCCCCTGTCGTACGCATGATCCGGAGGATGTTGTCGCTGAGCCGGATGACGTCGGCGAACCGCTGACCGGCACCCCTGAGGGAACGACCGAGATTCCCGCCGGAATCAGCGCTGCCAGGCGGCCACCACCTCATTCGGCCCCCAGACGACGTCCACCGCGCCGTCCGGCAGTTCGCTGCCGGACCTGCTCACGGCGATCAGGCCGGTTCGCTCCGGGTCGAAACCGGGCACCTGAGCCGCGCCGTCCCGGAGCTCACGAAGGTCGTGGGTGTCGAAGGGCTTCCCGAGCCACTTCAAGGATCCGCAGAAGTGGACCCGCGAGGCGATCGGCCCCCGGTCGGCGCCGACCAGGTCGACTTCCGGGTCGAACTGCCGGTTCCACCAGCCGCCGACCACCTGAGCCTCCGTCCATGGCAGCGTCCCCGTGATCGCCGCCTCCTCCAGCGAGGTACGGATCAGAGGCTCCACGGCCCTGCCGCGCCAACTGCTCCACCGGCTCTTGAACAGGGCGTATCCGGCTTCCGGACGGCCGCGCTGAGCCAGATTCTGGACGTTGCGCAGGATGGCGAGGTAGAGGCGGAGATTGGTGTCGGCGACCCGGTACAGGGCCGGTTTGCCGCCGTTGACCGACAGCGGCAGGTCGAGGGCCAGGATCTGTTTGTCCTCCGTGAGCTGTCGCAACAGGGGCGACAACGTTCCCGAGCTGACCGGTCCGCCGCGGCCGCCTGCCGTACTGGCGATGTTCGCGAAGGCCCGGACATCGCCGCCGATCGCTTCGAGAACTCGCCGGGAGACGTCCGGATGGGGAAACTCTGCCGACAGCGACTGCTCGGGCACCGTGAACAGCGGTGAGGTCTGATCGGCGCATTCTTCGCGCAGGTGGTCCTCGGCGGGAGTTCCGGTCGGCCAGCGCAGGAGGACTCCGGGCAGCCCACCGGTGATGAGATGGGCGTCGATGGCGTCAGATCCGGCCAGACCGCTCGCCGTGGCCGTTTCGGCGAGATTCAGCGGACCGAGCACCAGGTTGTCGGCCCGGCCGTAGAAGGGCCGGTCGTAGGCGGTGAGACGCTGCATCATGTGCAGGTCGCTGCCGAGCAGCAGCATCAGGACCGGGCGGCGGGACAGTAGCCGATCCCAGACGACCTGGAGATGGCCGTCGAAGGTCTCGTCCTGTTCGGCGAGCCACGGCAGTTCGTCGAGCACCACGATGCACGGACGATCTGGCAAGGCGCCGGCGAGGACGCGCAGCATGTCACCCCACCCGCCAGCGGGCGGGGTAGTGGGTAGAAGAGCGTGGTCTTTCGGTAGGTCCGATTCCGCCAGCGCCGCGAGGAACTGAGCCGTCGATACGGTGACCGACGCGCCTTTGACCGCGGCGAAGTAGAGGTACGGCAGACCTGAGCGGTCACAGAATTCCTGAACAAGGCGGGACTTACCGACCTGTTGCCGGCCCCGGACCGCCAGCGCGATCCCTGTGCCGTTTCGGGTCAGATGATCGGTCCGCCGGCTCAGGAGCGAGAGTTCGGTTTGCCGACCTACGAACACGGTGCCTCGGAGTAGGTAGATGGCATCTAGGTAGACGCAATCTACATCGCCGCCGACGCGTCGCCCTACCAATGACGGGATTTAAATCGGACGCCGGTTGTCAGGTTTCGGCGGAAGCCTGAGCGGTATGACGCAGAAAGCATTGGCCGGAAAGGTGGCCCTCGTGGCCGGGGCGACACGCGGCGCCGGGCGGCAGATCGCGGTGCAGCTCGGCGCGGCCGGGGCGACCGTCTACGCCACCGGCCGCACCACCCGTGAGGCCCGGTCGGCGATGAACCGGCCGGAGACGATCGAGGAGACCGCCGAGCTGGTCACGGCGGCGGGCGGCATCGGTATCGCGGTGGCCGTCGACCATCTCGACCAGGGCCGGGTCGCCGCGCTGGTGGAACGGATCGACGACGAGCAGGGCCGCCTCGACGTGCTGGTCAACGACGTCTGGGGCGGGGATCCGTTGACCACCTGGAACGAGCCGGTCTGGGAGCAGGACCTCGACCAGGGGTTCCGGCTGCTCCGCCAGGCCGTCGACTCACACATCGTCACCAGCCATTACGCGCTGCCGCTGCTGATCCGCAACCCGGGCGGCCTGGTGGTCGAGGTCGGCGACGGCACCACCGACTACAACGCCGTCAACTACCGGCTGTCGGTCTTCTACGACCTGGCGAAATGGTCGGTGAACCGGCTCGCCTTCTCCTGGTCCCGGGAGCTCGCCGGCCATCAGGCGACCGCGGTGGCCCTCACCCCGGGCTGGCTGCGCTCGGAGATGATGCTGGAGATCTACGGCGTCACCGAGGAGAACTGGCGGGACGCCTGCGCCAGGGAGCCGCACTTCGCGATCTCCGAGACGCCGGCGTACGTGGGCCGCGCCGTCGCCGCCCTGGCCGCCGACCCGAATCGCGCCCGCTGGAGCGGGAAGTCGGTGTCCAGCGGCGAACTCGCCAAGGTCTACGGGTTCACCGACGTCGACGGCAGTCAGCCGGACGCCTGGCGCTATCTCGTCGAGGTGCAGGATCCCGGCAAGCCCGCCGACGTCACCGGCTACCGGTAGAGGTCACCGAGGCGCCGGGCGGCCTCAGCGAGCCGGGCACGCAGGGCGGGCGGCTCCAGCACCTCGGCCTCCGGGCCGAACCGCAGCAGATACGTGTAGGCGACGTCGATCGACTCGACCGGCAGCCGGGTCCGCACCCACCCGTCCGGATCCGGCTCCCCGGCGGCGTCGAGGGCCTCCTGCGCGGCGGGCGGCTCGACGACGTGCCGCAGGATCCGCTGCCCGTGCGGGCTGAGCCGGATCGTGATCGTCTCCCGCAGCATCCGCCGCACGAACCCGGCCGCCCGTTCGGCCCAGAAGGACGGCAGATCAAAATCCGTTTCGCGTACGAACGAAGCGCCGTCCTCCTCCACCCCGGCGATCCGGTCCACCCGGTACGACCGCAGATCGTCCCCCACCCTGCCGACCAGATACCAGACCCCGTTCTTCAGCACGAGCCCGTACGGCGCGACCGTCCGGGTCACCTCCCCGTCCCGCCGGTAGCGCATGGTCAGCATCCGGTCCTGCCACACGGCCCGGGCCAGCGCGGCGAGATGCTCGGGCGGTTCGGTGTCGTCGAACCATCCCGGGGCGTCGAGGTGGAACCGCTGCCCGGCCCGTTCGGAGGCCTCCCGCAGTCCGGCCGGCAGGGCGGCCAGCATCTTGCGGCGCACCGACCGCACCGGCTCGCCGAGTCCCATGTCCCGGGCCGGACCGGGCAGCCCGGCCAGGAACAGCGCTTCGGCCTCGTCCCGGTTCAGCCCGGTGAGCCGGGTCCGGTAGCCGCCGACCAGCCGGTACCCACCGGCTCGTCCCTGCTCGGCGTAGACCGGCACCCCGGCCGCCGACAGCGCCAGCACGTCCCGGTAGACGGTCCGCTCGGACACCTCCAGCTCGGCGGCCAGTTCGGTGGCGGTCATCGTGCCTCGCGACTGGAGCAGCAGGACGAGATTGATCAGCCGGGCGGCGCGCATACCCCGATTCTCGTCCACCGCCAACGCCAGGTCCGATCCCCGCCAGCGTCCCCGCCCGCCGGAGGACAGGGTGGAGCGCATGCATGTGGCTCCGGGACTCAAGGTCCTCTACTTCGGCACACCGGTCGTGCTGATCAGCTCGCGCAACCCGGACGGCTCGGCGAACCTGGCCCCGATGTCGTCCGCCTGGTGGCTGGGCCAGACCGCCGTGCTCGGCCTCGGCAACACCGCCCAGACCACCGAAAACCTTCGACGGTACGGCGAATGCGTGCTGAACCTCGTGCCGTCCGCCCTGGTCGCCGAGGTGGACCGGATCGCCCTCACCACCGGCGCCCCACAGGTGCCGCCCCGCAAACGGGCCCAGGGATACCGGCACGTGGCCGACAAGTTCGCCGAGGCGGGCCTGACCCCGCAGATGTCCGACCTGGTCCGGCCGCCGCGCGTGACGGAGTGCCCGATCCAGCTGGAGTGCCGGGTGACGGCCGCCCATCCGATCGGCGTACCTGATCCGTGGGGGACCGCCTTCCACGTGGACGTCCTGCGCACCCACGTCGAGCAGGATCTGCTGATCCCCGGCACCGCCCACGTCGACCCGTACCGCTGGGACCCGCTGGTCATGAAGTTCTGCGACTTCTTCGGCGGCGGCACGAACGTGCACCCGTCCCGGCTGGCCGCCGGCTGGAAGATGCCGGTAGCCGGCAACGCCCGAGGCTAGCGACCGGAACCCACAAAGGCGCCCGGGGACCGGGCCCTTATGGTGATCGAATGGCATCGGTGAGGCAGTTCCAGGTCACGTTCGACTGCGCGGACCCCGAGCGGGTCGCCCGCTTCTGGTGTGCGGTGCTCGGGTATGAGCCACCATCCCCACCCGCCGGTTTCGGCACCTGGGACGCCTACTGGCAGTCATGCCCGGAGGAGGAGCGCGGCGCCTGGTTCGCGTGCGCCGATCCCACCGGGGTGGGCCCGCGCCTGTACTTTCAGCGCGTCCCGGAAGGCAAGGTGGTGAAGAATCGGCTGCACCTCGACGTACGGGTCGGTACCGGGCTCGTGGGTGAGGAGCGCCTGGCGGCCCTCGAGGCGGAATGCGCCCGGCTGCTCGCGCTCGGCGCGGTACGCGTGCGTCTGCTGACCGCTGACGGCTCCAACGAGTCGTGTCTCGTTATGCAGGACGTCGAGGGCAACGAATTCTGCCTCGACTGACGGTTCGGGCGAACCGGCGAACACCGCCGCGGTGTGGCCCGACGGTCCGGAACCGATGATCAGACTGCGGATGGCGTTCCTGGTCAGGCGGCCGGGAGCAGGTCGGCGAGCAGGGCTTCGACGCGGATCTTGATCTCGTCGCGGATCGGCCGGACGGCGTCGACACCCTTGCCGGCCGGGTCTTCGAGTTTCCAGTCCTCGTAGCGTTTGCCGGGGAAGACGGGGCAGGCGTCGCCGCAGCCCATGGTGATGATGACGTCGGATTCCCGGGCGGTGTCCCAGGTGAGTTTGGTGGGGGTCTGGTCGGTGATGTCGATGCCGGCCTCTGCCATCGCCTCGACCGCGGACGGGTTGATCGTGTCGGCGGGTGCGGAGCCGGCGGAGCGGACCTCGACGCGGTCGCCGGCGAGGTGGCGCAGCCAGCCGGCGGCCATCTGGGAACGGCCGGCGTTGTGGACGCAGACGAACAGGACGGTGGGCTTGGTGTCGCTCATGAGCTCGGGCTTCCTTCGAGGGTTGGTGATCGGGGAACAGGGTCAGACGTTGCGCTCGACGACGATGTCGTCCGCGGCGTCGCCGGCTGTCGGGTAGAGGGCGAGCAGGACGCCGACGCCGATGATCAGGCCGGCGATCTGGGCGATGACGAAGCCGGGAACCGAGGCGGGAGCGATGCCGGCGAACGTGTCGGTGAAGGCCCGGCCGACGGTGACAGCCGGGTTGGCGAAGCTGGTGCTGCTGGTGAACCAGTAGGCGGCGCCGATGTACGCGCCGACCGCGGCCGGTGCGACCGACGCTCGGCCGGAGCGGCCCAGCGCGAAGATCAGCAGCAGCAGGCCGGCGACGGCGACGACCTCGCCCAGCCAGGGGTTCCCCGCGGCCCGTTCCTTGGTCGACATGGTGACCGGGGCCAGGTCGAACATGAGGTTCGCCAGGATCGAGCCGGCGATGGCTCCCAGGGTCTGCGCTCCGGCGTACCCGAGAAGGTCTTTGATCGTCAGGCCGGTGCCCGATCGGCGGCCGAGGAACCAGTCGGCGGCCGACACGACCGGGTTGAAGTGGGCGCCGGAGATCGGCCCGAAGGTGAGGATGAGCGCGCCGAGGGCGAACGCGGTGGCGACCGAGTTCTCCAGCAGCTGCAGCCCGACGTCGTCAGGGGAGAGGGTGGCGGCCATGATGCCGGAGCCGACGACGGCGGTGACCAGCAGTGCGGTGCCGAGGAACTCGGCGAACAGCCGCCGCCACAGGGTTGTCTGGTTCATGGGGTGGTGAGGTCAGCCATGGTCGGCTCCCGGGTGGAGGACGGGGGCGATCCGGTCGATGCGGTCGGCCAGGTCGGTGTAGGCGGCTTCGAACGCCTCGTCGGTGTCGGCGCGGGCGGGGTCGGGAACCGACCAGTGCAGGCGTGGCCGGGCCGGGCCGGTGAGGTCCTCGTGGGCGTTGTCGCAGACGGCGATGATCAGGTCGCCGTCGTGCAGCACGTCGTCGACGTGATGGGTGCCGGTCGGGTCCAGGGCGAGGCCGTGTTCGTGGGCGACCCGGACCGCGCGGGGATGCACGCGGGTGGCGGGAGCGGTGCCGGCCGAGGCGACCTCTCCGCCGACCCGGTCGCGCCAGAGGGCCGCGGCCAGTTGTGAGCGGGCGGAGTTGTGGGTGCAGACGAAGACCACCCGTTCCGCGCCGGCCAGCCGGGGTGCGGTGAGTGAGGACAGCACGCCGGGAATCAGGCGCAGGTAGGTGCGGCGGCGGTCGCCCTCGGAGCGGGCCCGCACGAGCAAACCGGCCTCGTGCAGGACTTTCACGTGGTGGGCGACGAGGTTGCTGGGCATGCCGAGGTCGGCGGCGATCTCGCCGGGGGAGGCATCACCCAGGATGAGCGCGTCGACGATGGCGAGGCGGGCGGGGTCGCCGAGGGCGGCGTGCACCCGGGCCCGCGCCGCCAACGACGAAGTCTCAGCGTTCATTGACTCAAAGCGTTCATTGACTCAATGATTGCTGAGTTTTACTGCCCGGCGCAAGCGACCATGCGGTCAACGACCCTCGTGTGGGGACTCGGTGGAACTGATCCACGTCTCAGTGAATGTGATCGAGAAGTCCCGTTGAGCAAGATCATCTATGGTGGCGCTGGCACTGCTCGTGCGGTGATCAGACGGGTGAGACCGCTCGTCGGGTGGTAAGAGCGCGGCTACATGGGGGCAGTCGGGGATGGCGTCCGCGGTGCACTCCATGCCGTGCGTGAGCACAGGCAGCAGGGTGGAGAGTTCGGCGATCCGCCGTTTCAGCGCGGCGCGGTGGCCGGCGACCACCGCGCGTTGCGTAGCGCGATCGGAGCTGCCGCACACGAGCGTGCGCATCTGGGCGTGGCTGAACCCGAGTGACCTGGCGAGCAGGATGAGCCGGACCGCGAGAACGTCGCGGGAGGTGTAGCGGCGGCGACCGTTGGGCAGGCGGTCGGGGCTGAGCAGGCCCTGTTCTTCCCAGTGCCGCAGCACGTGCGGGCCGAGCCCGAACCGCCCGGCCACCTCGCCGATGCTGAGGGAGGGCTGCGGGGTTGACCTCATATCGACCTGAGGATGCATGGTCACCAGTGTCCCGTCCCCGTACCGAACGAGGTGTCCCATGCCCGTGGCCGACCTTCCCGCCGGCCGGCTCCGCTACCAGGACAGCGGAACCGGTCTTCCCGTGGTGTTTCTTCACGGTGCGTTGCAGGACGGCCGGGTGTGGGCGCCGCTGCTGCGAGCCCTGGGCCCTGGCCTGCGGTGCCTGGTGCCTGACCTTCCGCTCGGCGGGCATACGCTGCCGATGCCGGCGGACGCCGACCGGTCCGCGGAAGGCGTCGCCGATCTCGTGGCGGCCTTCGTCGATCATCTCGGGACGGGACCGGTGACGCTGATCGGCAATGACACCGGCGGCGCCATCGCGCAGCTGCTCGTGGCGCGCCACCCTGATCGGGTCGCGCGACTGGTCCTCACCAGCTGCGAGGCTTTCGACAACGTACCGCCGCCCATTTTCCGGGCCATGCCACCGGCCGCCCGGCTGGGGGTGCTGTCGGCGCTGCTGGTCCCGCTGCGGCTGCGCGCGGTACGCCGCCTGCCGGTCGGTTTCGGTGCGCTGACCAGGGGTCCACTCCCCGACGACCTCGTCTCTTCGTGGATGGTCGCCTATTTCACCGACCGCGGGGTACGCCGCGACGCCGCCCGTTTCCTCGGGTCACTCCACCGGCGGCTGCTCACCGATCGCGAGGCACAGCTGCGCCGCTTCGACCGGCTGGTGCTCGTCGTCTGGGGCGCCGACGACCGGCTGTTCCCGCCACAGCACGCACACCGGCTGGCTCGCCTGTTTCCCGACGCCCGGGTCGAACTCGTCGCCGGCAGCCGGACGTGGCTCATGATCGACCGCCCGGACCGCACCGCCGCCCTGCTGCGTGACTTCATCGTTCAGCGTCGGTGAAGGCGAAGCCGGCACTGATCCGCGCAGCTCAGGGCCGTTCTGGCGGGATCAGATCTGCTGAGTCCGCACACCTCGCGGCGATCACGTCTCGGCTGGCGTGTCCATGGTCAGCAGGGTCGCGAGCTGACGCAGCAGGCCGGGGCGGGCGCGGTAGTAGACCCAGGTGCCGCGGCGTTCGGCGTCGACCAGGCCGGCCTCGCGCAGTGTCTTGAGGTGGTGCGAGATCGTCGGGCCGGACAGCTCGAACGCCGGCGTCAGGTCACAGACGCACGCCTCGCCACCCGGCGCCGACGCGATCATCGACATCAACTGGAGCCGCACCGGGTCGCCGAGCGCCTTGAACGCCGGGGCGAGCAGGGCCGCGGTCTCGGCGGGGACGCGCTGCCGCGCCAGCGGCGGGCAGCAGGGCGTCCCGGCGGTGAGGTCGGTCAGCGTGAGCGCCCCGGCTTGTTTCGTCATCCGTCTAGGTTGACAGTTGTCGAAACAGTGTGCAACTGTCTGTTTCGACAAACGTCTAACTCGACGGAAGTCGAGACAGCAGGCTGGAGAGGTCATGTTCCGTTTCACCCGCCAGTCGGGATCCTGCTGCGGCGCGGCCGCCAAGCAGGAGGCGGTCGCGGCGGGACAAGGCTGCTGCGGATGACCAGCCCCAGGTTTCCGCGTTCCCGGGCCGTGCGGTGGGCGTGACGTCGTTTTCCTCGAACACCACAGGCCGCACGCCAACTGATCCGTCCGGCTGCTCCGTGGCCGTACCACACGCTCGTATCTCGATTGTTCTCTAGACAGGAGTCATCTCTCGTGACCAGCAACCTCCCCGAACTGCCCGTCGTGGTCATCGGCGCCGGCCCGGTCGGGCTGGCCGCCGCCGCGCACCTCACCGAGCGTGGTCTGCCGTTCCTGGTCCTGGAAGCAGGAGACGGCCCCGCGGCCGCCGTCCGGGAATGGGGGCACGTCCGCCTGTTCTCGCCGTGGCGGTTCGACATCGACCCCGCCGCGGCACGCCTGCTGTCCGGCGCGGGCTGGGTCCGGCCCGACGACGGCAAGCTGCCGACCGGCGCCCAGCTCGCCGCCGACTATCTTCAGCCGCTGGCCGACCTGCCCACGATCAAACCCCATATCCGGTACGGGGCGCGCGTCGCCGCCGTCACCCGGCTCGGCCTCGACCGGGTCCGCAGCCTCGGCCGCGAGCAGACCCCCTACCTGGTCCGGCTCGCCGACGGCGAGGACATTCTGGCCGGCGCGATCATCGACGCCTCCGGCACGTGGCGGACGCCGAACGTGCTCGGCGCCTCCGGCATCCCCGCGCACGGCGAAACCGCGGCCGCCGCGTTCGTCGACTCCGCCCTGCCCGACGTCCTCGGCCGTGACCGCGACCGGTTCGCCGGCTCCCGCACCCTCGTCGTCGGCGCCGGCCACTCCGCGGCCAACACCCTGCTCGCCCTCGCCGAACTCGCCGCGCAGGCGCCGGGCACCACGGTCGGCTGGGCGATCCGCGCCACCAGCCCGGCCCGCACCTACGGCGGCGAGGCCGCCGACGCCCTGCCCGCCCGCGGCGCGCTCGGCGCCCGGCTGCGCGAGCACGTCGAGAACGGCACGATCACCCTGTACCCCGGCTTCTCCGTGCAGAGCGTCACCGTCGACGGCGACACCGTCGCGGTGTCCGACGGCGACCGGACCGTCATCGCCGACCGGATCGTGTCCGCCACCGGATTCCGGCCCGACCACACGATCGCCGGCGAACTGCGCCTCGACCTGGACCCGGTCCTCGGCTCGACCCGGGCGCTGGCACCGCTGATCGACCCCAACGAGCACTCCTGCGGCACCGTCCCGCCGCACGGCGCCGACGAACTCACCCACCCCGAACCCGGCTACTACGCCATCGGCGTCAAGAGCTACGGCCGCGCCCCGACGTTCCTGCTCGCCACCGGCTACGAACAGGCCCGCTCCGTGGTCGCCGCCCTCGCCGGCGACTGGGACGCGGCCCGCGACGTACAGCTCGACCTGCCCGAGACCGGCGTCTGCAACAGCAACCCGATCGCCGGCGACGACACCATCGCCGACGGCGGCGGCTGCTGCGGCACCCCGGCACCGGCCGCGGCGCGGGCACCCGGCCGTGGTCTGGCCACCGGCATCGCCGGCGGACTGCTCACCGCACCGCTGAACCTGATCACCCTCGGCGACAAGCCCGCCGACGGTCAGGCCGGCAGCTGCTGCTGACACCGATGGACGCGTCGAACCCGCCGGCCACCCGTGGTGGCCGGCGGGTGTTCCACGGCTGGTGGATAGTGGCGACCTTCGCCGTCCTGCTGCACCCGATCGCCGCGGACCTGCACACGTCGGCGGCGGTCGTGACCGGAACCGCAACACCGATGCCGTACATGAGCAACCCGTACGCCAGAGAGGCCGCATCGCCTCGGTGCTCGCCGTTCACTGGATTGCGCGGGCCAAGGGCACAAGGGTGTCCGGTGATCTGGCCGATGAGCGGGGGTTATCCGTTACCACTACGATCATCGGCATGACCGCCGTGCTGATCGGCTATGCCCGCTGCTCCACCGACAAGCAGGACCTCGAAGCCCACCGGCGGATCCTGCTCGACCTCGGCGTACCGGCTGATCAGCTTCACCTCGACTGGGCGTAGCGCGACCTCGCAGGTCTGACCGCTCCGGGCCTCCCGGCCCTGACTTCACCCCCGCGTCCACACGAGAGGCACCACATCCATGAGCGCTGTATCCGACCAGCGGCCGGCTGGTACGGCACCGGCGGACACCGGGCACCCGGCCGACGAGGACCTGCGGGCACTGTTCGGGCAGTCGACGGCCGTGTACGCGCTGTTCACCGGGCCGGCGCACGTGCTGGAGACGGCGAACCCGGCGTTCGTCGCGACCTTCGGCGAAGGCCGGGCCCGTACCGGCGTCCCGGTCGGCGAGCTGCTGCCCCAGCTGGCCGGCCGGGGCTTCCTCGATCTGCTGGACCAGGTCTACCGCACCGGTGAGCCCCGCACCGGCCGCGACGCGCGCGTGGTGCTGGGCAGCGGGTCACAGGCACGGGAGATGTTCTTCGACTTCACCTACGAGCCACGCCGTGACAGCACCGGCACGGTGACCGGCGTCCGGGTGATCGGTGTCGAGACCACCCAGGTCAAACACGCTCAGCGACTCGTGACCAAACACCGGGCCCTGCTGGAGCAGATCGCCCGGCAGGCACCGTTGACCGAGGTGCTCGGCGGCATGGCCCGCAGCATCGAGGCGCTCGCCCCACACGGGGTGATCGTCTCCATCCTGCTCGCCGACCCCGACGGCCGGCACCTGTACCACGGCGCCGCGCCGAGCCTGCCCGACTTCTACAACCAGGCCATCGACGGCATCGCCACCGGCGACGGAATCGGGTCCTGCGGCACCGCCGCCCACCGCCGCGAGCCGGTCATCACCAGCGACATCACCGCCGACCCGGCCTGGACCGACTTCCGGGACCTGGCCGAAGCCGCCGGGCTCGCCTCCTGCTGGTCGATGCCGATCCTGGCCCGCGACGGCCACCTGCTGGGCACCTTCGCCATGTACCACCACACCCCACGCACTCCCGAGGACATCGACCTCGCTCTGGCCCGGCTCTTCGCCGGCACCGCCGCCCTGGCGATCGAACGCCACCACATCGAGCAGGCGAAACTCACCGCCGAGGCCAGCGCCAAGTCAGCGATGGAGGAACTGGCCAAAACCGTCCGCGCCGAACGGCGGCTACGGGGCGAGGCCGAACAACGCGCCGAAGCCGCCGCGGAGCTCAACGCCCGGATGCGCGCCGCCGCCGCCACCCAAGCCGACCGGCCCCACCCGGAACACTGCCAACTCGGCGGCACCGCCGGCTGCACCGAACCAGCCGAGATCAAAATCGCCGACTCGTGGGGAGACTCGGCCTGGGGCTGCCACGACCACGTCGAGGAAGCGATCCTCAACGTCCGGTCGGTGTTCATCGCCAGCGAAGAACTCGGCGGCCTGGCCGCCTACCTCAACCGCACCAGCCGGCGGTGAAGACGGCGTCGGGAGCCAGGGCGGTGCGGATCGTGCACTTTTCGCGGCGGGGTCGCGCGATATCGTGCACGTCGGTTCCGCGTACGACGAGACGCCCAAGCTGGCAGCGTTGAAGGCGGTGGCCCGGCAGCGGCTGGCCGGTCAGGCTCGGTGCCGACGGTCGCCGCGCCACTGCAGCAGACCGAGCAGCAGCAGAAGCAGCGGCACCATGACCCACAACTGCGCGCCCGTGTAGTGCCGCAGGTCTGCGGGCACGTCGACGCCCTGGATCTCCTTCTCCAGCGCGCCGGGACGAATCAAGGTGAGCCCGTGTGCTGACAGTGGCAGGTAATTCGCGGCCACACCGATCATCCACCAGCCCACGACCGCACGGAATGCGCCACCCGACGACGCCAGAAGTATGCCGAGGAGGGCGACTCCGACAACACCGAGCAGAAATTCGACCAGGATGACCCACCGCCGCCAAGGAGCACCGGTCGAGCCCCACATGTCGATGGCTGCGAGTCGACGTACGTCCATGTGCGGCCGCATGCTCCCATGCTCTCAGGCGTGCAACGCCTCGCGGCCGGCGAGGCCCGCGTCGTCGACCTGACCGGCGAGCTCGGTCTCGCTCAGTCCACGGTGTCCAAACATCTGGCCTGCCCGCGCGACTGCGGGCTGGTCGACTACCGCGTCGAAGGCCGGCAGTCGTTCTATGCCCTGACCCGGCCCGAACTGCTGGATCTGCTGGCCGCCGCCGAGGGCGTGCTCGCGGCGACCGGCGCGGCCGTGGCGCTCTTCCCGGGCCACGGGCCCGGCGAGAACGCCGCCACCGCCGAGACGGTGACCAGGTGAACAGTCCGATCAACCTGACCGTGTCGCCGCGACGCCGCGCGCAACTCAACCGGCGCAGCCTGAATCTGGCCTACGCGACCGCCGGATACAACCTCGCCGAAGGTGTCGTCGCGGTCACCGCGGGGACTGCGGCATCCTCCACCGCCCTGCTCGGTTTCGGCCTGGACTCCTTCGTCGAGGTGTCCTCCGCACTGGTGGTGGTCTGGCAGTTCCGATCCCGGGTCCCCGAAGCCCGCGAACGGCTCGCGCTGCGCCTGATCGCCGTGTCGTTCTTCGCCCTGGCCGCCTGGGTCACCGTCGACGCCGCCCGCTCACTGCTCGGCGCGGAGCAGGCCGGCACGTCACCCGTGGGGATCGCCGTCGCCGCGACCTCGGTCGTGGTCATGCCGCTGCGGCGCCACGACTGCTCCGCTGACCTCGACGATGGGTACCGGAACGCTCGACCACGGTTTCGAAAAGTTGTTCCCGGGTGCCACACTCGGCGGCCGGACGGCCGGACAGGGAGCGTACGACGGATGTGGCAGGACGTGGCGGCGGTGCGGGAATGCCTGCGTACGGGTCAGGCGGCCGCGCTCGCGAGGTCGCTGAAGCGGGAGAATGCGGCGACGTGGCGGGCGCTGGAGCCGGTGGAGCGGCGGCAGATCCTGGCAGCCGGCTCGGCGAGCAAGCGCGAGGAGGTCGCCGGGTTCGCGTCCGCCGGCCGGGTGGCCGAGGCGCCTGTTCTCTTCGACGACCTGGTGACCCTGCCGGATCTGCGGGCGAAGACCTACTGCGCGGCGCTGGAGACGCTGTACCACGAGTATGCCGACCCGATCGACCCGGAACGGGCGCGCGTCTACCTGGCCGCGGCGCTGCCGCACGGACCGGCGTACCCGAAGATCTTCCATTGCGCGGCCCGGGTCTACTTCGCACTGGGTGACCGGGACCGGGTGGTGCGGATGGTGGCCGCCGGAAAGCGTCACGACGGTTCCCTCTGGTTGATCCGCGACGACATGGCGCTGGCCCCCATGTGGTCCCATCCGGGGTACGCGGAGTTGTTCGCCCACCTGGATCCGCCACTGTTCCGCGGCATGGAGGCCGCACGCGCGGCCGGCCCCGCGGCGGTGCGCCGTCTCCGGGCCGGCGGGAGACCCGGCGCCCGGCTGCGGGAGTTCGTCAACCTGGAGTGGGTGGACGTCTGGGGCGACGACGAGGAGACGCTGGCGGCGCTCGCGGACCTGCCGAGGCTGGCCCGGCTGGAGGTGAGTGCCCACGCCCGCGGGCCGTTGCCCACCGGCACCTTGACTCGGCTGGTCCAGGTGCCGTCCCTGGAGGAGTTCACCTTCGAGCGCGGCGGCGAGGCCGTCCGGCCCGGTCAGATCCGGGCGTTGCGGACCGACTTCGCGCGCCGGGACCTGCCGGCGCCGGAGCGCCTGTTGCACGTGGCGCTGTTGTTCGGCACCGGCGACGGCACGGCGGAACAGTCCGGCGTACGCGACCTGGTGGCGGCGATGGACTCGGGCGTGCCGGCGGTCCGGCAGGCCGCGCAACGGCTGCTGGCCGACCGGCTCACCGTTCCGGAGGGTGGCCTGCGCCCGGGTGACGGGGTGTTGCCGGCAGGGAAGATCAATTCCGATCTGGCGGTGCTGGCCGACCGGCTCGCGGAGCTGGGTGCCACCCTGCAACGCCGGCCCGGCCCGGCGACCCGGCTGGTCGTCGTCGGTGAGCAGCACAAGGGCCGGGCGCTGGCACACCTGGATGCCGGCGTCCCGCTGATTCTGGAGTCCCAGCTGCGTGACCTGCTCGACCGGGTCGCACCGCAGCCGCTGTCCGGGGTCGCCGGCGAGGGGGAGGAACTGGCCGCCCGGCTCCGGGCGCTGCTGACGTCACCGGACGAGGCCACCATCAAGCTGGCGGTGGACCTGGCCCGGCAGGGTGGCCTGCCGCCGGGGCTGCTGGAGGAGCTGATCGTCGTCGGGAAGGACACCCGGCTGGGCCGGCCGGTCCGCAGCGGTGCCCAGAAACTGCTCGCCGAACACGCCCCGGCGGCGTTGCGGGACGCGCTGGCCGGCGCGTTCGCCCGGACGAACGTGTTCCGTGACTCGGCCACCTCATGGGACGTGATGTCCGCCGTACACGATCTGGCCGAGCTGTGCCCCGGCACGATCGACGGGGTCCGGCTGCTCACCCTGCTCATCGCCCGGCGGGATCCCGACCGGTTCGGGCGGAGGCTGGACGTCAGCGGTGGCTGGATGACGTTCACGCACCTGCCGCCGTACGTCCTGGACCTGACCGACCTGGGCCACCTTCGCATCGAGCAGGCCGGCCTGGTGGAACTGCCCGACGACATCGGACGCCTCACCGGGCTGCACACCCTCGACCTGGGACGCAACCGGCTCACCTCGCTGCCGGCCGGGATCGCGGAACTGCGCGACCTGCGTCATCTGGACCTGTCCAACAATCACCTCGCCCAGGTCCCGGAGGTCCTGTTCGCGATGGGCGGTCTGGTGCGGCTCAGCCTGGGCCTGTCCAACTGGAAGCCGCCCTGGCCCGTCCACCTGACCACGCTGCCGGATCGGTTCGACGGGCTCACCGGGCTGGCCCATCTGGATATCAGCCACCAGCACGTCGCCGCGCTGCCGGACTCCATGGGCGCGATGCCGAACCTGGTGGGGCTGAACCTGCGGGGGACCCGGCTGCGCCGGCTCCCCGACTGGCTGACCGGCCTTCCGAAGCTGCGCCAGCTGCTGCTGGAGGGTGCGTCGCTCGACGACGACGCGACCAACCGGGACCTGATCGCCCGCCTGCGGGGGCGTGGCGTCACCGTCCGGACCGATCTGGCGGACGCCTGACCGCCGTCGCACCGGGTCTTCCCACCTACCGCGCGTGCGATGTCAGGCGGATCTTGCGCCCGGGCAGGCGGGAGGCTTCCGGCGCCACGCCGTCGGCCGTCAGCACCCACAGCACCGGCATGCGGGGCCGGACGCACAGCTCGCACGGGCTCGGCGCGTGACCGTCGGTGAGATAGACCAGCCCGTCGGCGGCGAGCTCGTTGGCCCGCACCAGTACCGGCCGTAGGCAGGTGCCACCCCGGCCGGTCACCGCCGCCGGCGCCCGCCCCCGGTACCGGTACTCGCGGTGCACCTCGGCGTCGGCTTCCAGCACGGTGATGTCCGCCCCGCGCCGCCACATCCCGTGGATCTCGGCGAAGAACGCGGCGATGTCGGCGGTGGAGACGCTGCCCGAGGTGTCGACCGCGACCACCAGCCGGGTTCGCCGGCGAACCCGGGTGCCCGGCGCGGTGCCGTACCGCTTCGACGGCCGGGACATCACGTTACGTACGAGGGTCCGTTCGCTGGTCGCCCCGAACAGCCGTAACACCCGCTGCCACGGGATCTCCGGAGGCCTGTCGACAAGCTCCAGCCGGGCGACCAATGCGGCGGGCAGGGAACCCCAGCCCCGGCGCCGGGCCCGGCGTACGGTCGAGGCGACCAGGTCGTCGACGCTGTGCGTGTACGTCGACAGCGTCGCCGACGGCAGCGCGGTGAACTCCGGCCACCCGTGATGCCGGGCCGCCCCGGGACCCGCCAGCCAGCGCCGGATGGCCTCCACGGCGCCGTCCGCGCCGCTGTCGCAGCTCCCGTCGGCGCCGGCGTGGCAGGCCGCCCGGAACGGCTCCCGCAGCAGCTCGTAGTACTCGTCCGCGGAACGGTCCGGTGACAGCCGAAGCTGCCCGGCGGTGATCGCGCCGGGGAGGTCGGAAACGTCCATCAGCTGGTTGACCACCAGATCACAGGCCAGGTCCCAGAGCTGCCGTGACGCGTACGCCCGGCCGCGCAGGGGATGCTTGAGCGCCAGGTGCAGCAGTTCGTGCTTGAGCGCGGCGGTCCGGGCCGCGGGGGTCAGCGCCGACCACTCGCCCGTCCCGATCTCCAGGCCGGGCGCCACCGGGTTCGGTACCAGCCGGACCGCCGCGCCGCCGGCACCGACCGACCGGATCGTGCCGACCAGCAGGTGCCCGAAGAACGGCTCGCGGATCAGGAGATCCCGGGCGACCGCGTCGACGCCGGCACGGACCGACCGCGCGCCGGGCGGCTCGTTCACCGCATCGGTCCCGCCATCAGCAGCATCCGTGCCGTGGCCGGGTCGCTGAGCACCCGCGACGCGCCGACCGTACCGTCCAGCATGGCCAGGTCCTGGGCCAGCGCCAGCCGCATGTCCTCGGGCAGCGCATCGAGCCGCAGCATCGACCGAAGGTTGTCCACCTCGGTCGCGGTCAGCTTCGCCCGGCGCGCCGCCAGGACGTTGACCAGCCGGGTACAGACCGCGGCGAGGATGTCGACCCGGCGTTCGGCGCCCTGGTCGGCCAGTTCGGTCAGCCGTGCGGCGACGGGGCCGAACTGCTTGGCCCCGAGGATCTCCTCGGGGGTCACCAGCACGTCCAGACCTCGGTTGACGAAGGCCACGAAGGCCGACACGGTGGCACTGTCCAGACAGGCCTCGCCGAGCATGGTGACCAGGCCGAGATTCGCCCGCAGGTCGGTGATGTCGCGGATCCGGTCGAAGAACTGGACGAGCGTACGCGGCGTGGTGCGTGATCCGGTCACCGTCTCGGGGTACGCCAGCACGAACGCGATGCCGCGCGGGTCGACGTCGTGCGCCTCGGCCCAGCCCGCCCACCGTTTCACGTCGAAGCGCAACGTCACGTGCAGCATCCGGGTGAGCATCGCGTCGTCCATCGGCGTCACCGAGTAGTCACCGCCGTCCGGATTGGCGGTGAGCACGATCTGCCACCGTGCCGGCAGCCGCCACGAGGTCAGGGCGGACCGTTGCAGCAACTGCATCATGCCGCGCAGGATCCGGTCGTCGGCGCGGTTGACGTCGTCGATCAGCAGGATGCCCGGCCCGTCCTGCCGGGGCACCCATTCCGGCGGCGCCATGCGGGTCGCGGTGCCGCCGTCGACCACCACCGGCATGCCGAGCAGGTCGCCCATCTCCTCGAACTGCGCCGGCGCGATCGACACCAGCGGCACGCGGCGGGCGGCGGCCACGGACTCGACGATCTCGGTCTTCCCAATCCCGTGCCGGCCCCACACGCACACCGGGGTCTGGTGCCGGCCCTCGGTGGCCAGCCGGTCGTTGACGGTCATCGCGTGGTCGAGGAACTGCACGAGCTCGCCGGGGTCGCACTCGGTCCCGTACGTCACGTAGGTGAAGGCGCCGGCGGTCATCGCGGATCCACGTCCTCGTCGTTGATCTTCCGCAGGTGAGGCAGCCGGCGAAGAACGGCGAGCAGCTCGTCGTCGGGGTCGTCGGGCAGCGTCAGCTCGGTGAGCGCGGTCAGCTCACCGAGCCATTGCGGGTACTCGTCGATCTCGTTCCTCCACAGCCCGAGGACCCGCAAATTCGTCAGGCGGCGGATCCACTCCGGCACCGTCGACAGGCCGTTGCCGGCCAGCTCCAGCCGGGTCAGGTTGGTGAGCTGCCCGAGCGTGTCCGGCAGGCTCTCCGGGGTGCAGTTGAACCAGTTCAGGTACAGGTCGAGGTCGGTCAGCCGGGTCAGGTCGCCGATGCTCTCCGGAAGCCGGCCCGCGCGCGTGTCGACCAGCGAGAGGTGGGTGAGGTCGGTCAGCCCGCCGAGGACGTCGAGCGGCTCGTCCTCCAGGTTGTTCTCGTCCAGAACGAGCACGCGCAGGCCGGTCAGGTCGGCGAGGACCGCGGGCACCCCGGCCAGGTCGTTCGCCTGGACGTCGAGCTCGACCAGCTGATCGAGTTCGGTCAGCCAGTGCGGCAGGTCCTCGATGTTGTTGAACCGCAGCGTCAGCGACCGCAGATGGGTCAGCTTGCGAACGGCCTTCGGCAGCTCATCGAGACCACACCGGGACAGGTCCAGGGTGGGTGACCGCGCCGCGCGTGCGGCCTCGATCCGTTCCTTCGGCGACATCTTCTCGATCTCCGGCACGCCGCACATGCTAGGCGCCGAGTGCGACCGGCTGGATCGCGCTCGGCGCCGTGCACGGCTAATCCGCCTCGATCACCAGGAGGATCGCGTCCTTGGCGACCGTCGCGCCGGCCCGGGCACGCAGTTCGGTGACCGTGCCGTCGACCGGGGCGGTGAGGGCGTGTTCCATCTTCATGGCCTCGACGACGGCGACGGTCTGCCCGGCGGTGACCCGGTCGCCCTCGCTGACGGCGACGACGGTGACGGTTCCGGGCATGGGTGACAGGATCGGGCCACCCGCTCCGGCGGTCCCGTCGGCTCCGGCGTCCAGCGCCTCGTGGTCGTGCAGCGCCCAGGCCCGCCCGTCGCGCCCGATCCACAGCACCCCGGCCGCGTCCCGGGCGTACGCGTAGGTGCGGGTTACCCCGTCCTGCGTGTGCCGTCCGTCGGCCCGGGTGGCGATCCGTACCGGCGGCCCGCCGTCGATGCTGATCTCGGCGTCGGCGGCCCGCCCCCGGTACCGGATGACGACCGGCTCGTGCCCGGCCGCACTGATCCGCCGGGTGGTCCAGGCCCGGTCGCCGAGCCGCCACCCGCCGGGGACGTCGAACGGGTCGGCCAGAGCGGGCGTGGCCGGTTCCAGGTCGAGCAGGGCCAGCCCGACAGCGGCGCCGAGCACGTCGGACGGCAGGTCCTGGCCGGTGAGCGTGTCGAGGCGGCGGCCGACCAGGCCGGTGTCGAGGTTCCCGGCCCGGACGTCGGGGTCGGCGAGCAGCGCCCGCAGGAAACCGATGTTGGTGCCGAGCCCGAGCAGCACCGTCCCGGCCAGGGCGGCGTCGAGCCGGTGCAGCGCCTCGGCCCGGTCCGCCCCGTACGAAATGATCTTGGAAAGCATCGGGTCGTAGTCGGAGCCGACCACGCCGCCCTCGGCCACCCCGGAGTCGACCCGGACACCGGTGGGCTCGCGCAGGGCCAGGATCCGGCCCCCGGTCGGCAGGAATCCGGCGGCCGGGTCCTCGGCGTACACCCGCACCTCGATCGCGTGCCCGCGCGGCCGCGGCGAGACCGGCCACGGCGCCACCTCGCCGGCCGCGATGCGCAGTTGCGCCTCGACCAGATCGACCCCGTACACCTCCTCGGTGACCGGATGCTCGACCTGGAGCCGGGTGTTCATCTCCATGAAGTACCAGTGGTCGGGCCGGTCACCGGCGACGATGAACTCCACGGTGCCGGCGCCCACGTACCCGCAGGCGCGGGCCGCGTCGCAGGCGGCCGCGCCCATGGCCTGCCGCTGCTCGTCGCTGAGCAGCGGCGACGGCGCCTCCTCGACGATCTTCTGGTGGCGGCGTTGCAGGGAGCACTCGCGCTCGCCGAGGTGGGTGACGTTGCCGTGCCAGTCGGCGAGCACCTGGATCTCGATGTGCCGTGGCGTGGTGACGAGCCGTTCGGCGAGCAGCGTGTCGTCGCCGAACGAGCCACGCGCCTCCCGCCGGGCGCTCGCCAGCGCGGCCGCCAGGTCCTCGGCCCGGTGCACCTCGCGCATGCCCTTGCCGCCGCCGCCGGCCGACGGTTTGAGCAGCACCGGATAGCCGATCCCGGTGATCGCCGCGGTCAGTTCCGCGTCGGAGAGCCCGACGCCCTCGGAGCCGGGGACGACCGGAACGCCGGCCTTCGCCACGGTCTGCTTGGCGCGAATCTTGTCGCCCATCGCGTCGATCGCCGTGGCCGGCGGCCCGATGAAGACCAGCCCGGCGGCCTCGCACGCGGCCGCGAAGGCGGTGTTCTCGGACAGGAAGCCGTAGCCCGGGTGGACGGCCTCGGCGCCCGTGCTGCGCGCCGCCGCGACGATGGCCTCGATCGAGAGGTACGACGAGGCGGCCGCGGCCGGGCCGATGCGGACCGCCAGGTCGGCGGCCGTGACGTGCGGCGCGCCGGCGTCCGCGTCGGAGTGGACGGCGACCGAGCGGATCCCGAGGCGCCGCAGCGTGCGGATGACACGGACGGCGATCTCACCGCGGTTGGCGACGAGGACTGTCGAGAACATGGCGCTCACATCCGGAAGACGCCGAACGCCGGGTCGGCGAGGGGCGCGTTGGCGGCGACGGACAGGGACAGACCGAGGACGGTACGGGTGTCGGCCGGGTCGATGACCCCGTCGTCCCAGAGCCGCGCGGTCGAGTAGTAGGGGTGGCCCTGCGTCTCGTACTGGGCCCGGATGGCGTCCGGGTCGTTGCCGGACCCGACCGTCCCCAGCACGAGGGCGGCCTGTTCACCACCCATCACCGAGATCCGCGCGTTGGGCCACATGAACAGGAACCGGGGCGAGTAGGCGCGGCCGCACATGGCGTAGTTACCGGCCCCGAACGAGCCGCCGATCACCACGGTCAGCTTCGGGACCCGGGTGGTGGCGACCGCGGTGACCAGCTTCGCCCCGTGTTTGGCGATGCCGCCCGCCTCGTACTCGCGGCCCACCATGAACCCGGTGATGTTCTGCAGGAACACCAGCGGGATGCCGCGCTGGTCGCACAGTTCGATGAAGTGCGCGCCCTTCATGGCCGACTCGGAGAACAGCACCCCGTTGTTGGCGACGATCCCGACCGGGTGGCCGTGGATGTGCGCGAACCCGGTGACCAGCGTGGTCCCGTAGTCCGGCTTGAACTCGCCGAACCGGGAGCCGTCGACGATCCGGGCGATGACCTCCCGTACGTCGTAGGGGATCCGCGGGTCGGTGGGCACCGCGCCGTACAGGTCGGCCGGGTCGACGGCCGGCTCCTCGACGGCGATCCGCTGCCACGGCGCGGGCGTCCGCGGCCCGAACGTGGACACGATGGACCGGACGATCCGCAGCGCGTCGGCGTCGTCGTCGGCCAGGTGGTCGACCACCCCGGAGGTACGGGCGTGCACGTCCCCGCCACCCAGTTCCTCGGCCGTGACGACCTCGCCGGTGGCCGCCTTCACCAGCGGCGGCCCGCCCAGGAAGATGGTGCCCTGGTCGCGGACGATGACCGCCTCGTCGGACATGGCCGGCACGTACGCCCCACCGGCCGTGCACGAGCCCAGCACGGCCGCGATCTGCGGGATCCGCCGCGCCGACAGTTGCGCCTGGTTGTAGAAGATCCGCCCGAAGTGGTCGCGGTCCGGGAACACCTCGTCCTGCTTGGGCAGGAACGCGCCGCCGGAGTCGACCAGGTAGATGCAGGGCAGCCGGTTGTGCAGCGCCACCTCCTGGGCGCGCAGGTGCTTCTTCACGGTCATCGGGTAGTAGGTGCCGCCCTTGACCGTGGCGTCGTTGGCGACGATCACGCACTCGCGCCCGGCGACCCGCCCGATCCCGGTGACCATCCCGGCGGCCGGCGCCTGCCCGTCGTACAGGCCGTGCGCGGCCAGCGGGGAGAGCTCCAGGAACGGCGACGACGGGTCGACCAGGGTGTCGACGCGGTCGCGGGGGAGCAGCTTGCCGCGTTCGACGTGCCGGGCGCGGGACTTCTCCGGTCCGCCGAGCCGGGCGGTGGCCAGTGTCGCGTTCAGGTAGGCGACCAGCGCGCGGTGCGCCTCGGCGTTGCGGGTGAACTGGTCACCGCCCGGGTCCACGCGTGTGCCCAGCACCGGATGTGCGGTCATCGGTTCTCCTCAGCAAGGGCGGTCACGGTTCGTGAAGGGCTGGGGCGGCCCAGGTGTTCCGCCATCCAGACGCTCGTGTCGATCAGTTTGCGCAGGTCGACGCCGGTTTCGATGCCGAGCCCGGCGAGCTGCCACAGCAGGTCCTCGGTGGCCAGGTTGCCGGTGGCGCTCTTCGCGTACGGGCAGCCGCCGAGCCCGCCCGCCGACGCGTCCACGGTCGTGACGCCGTGCTGGAGGGCGGTCAGGGTGTTGGCGAGCGCCTGCCCGTACGTGTCGTGGAAGTGCACGGCGATGTCGCCGATGCCGATGCCCTCGGCGGTCAGCGCGCCGAGCAGCGCCGCGACCCGGCCGGGGGTGGCCACGCCGATCGTGTCGCCCAGGCTGAGTTCGGTGCACCCCATCGCCATCAGGCGTTTCGCCACGTCGACCACCCGCTGGGCGGGCACCTCACCCTCCCAGGGATCACCGAAACACATCGAGAGGTACGCGCGAACGCGCACGTCTTCACGACGGGCACGCTCGACGACCGGCCCGAACATGGTCAGCGACTCGTCGACGGTGCGGTTCAGGTTGCGCCGGGCGAACGTCTCGGTGGCACTGGCGAACACCGCGATGTCGCGGACCCCGAGGGCGAGCGCCCGGTCCAGGCCGCGCTCGTTGGGCACCAGCACCGGATAGCGGACGCCGTCGGCGAACGTCAGCCGGCCGAGCAGTTCCTCGGCGTCGGCGAGCTGGGGAACCCATTTCGGGTGCACGAAGCTGGTCGCCTCGACCACGGTGTGACCGGCGTCGACGAGCCGTTCGATGAATTCGGCCTTGACCTCGGCCGGCAGCGGCCGGGCCTCGTTCTGCAGTCCGTCGCGGGGCCCGACCTCGCAGATCGTGACGCGGGCCGGTAGCCCGGACAACGGTGTGACGCCGTATGCGGTCACGGCGATACCTCCTGGGGTTGCTCGTTCGGACCTTAACTGACCGCACGTACGGTCAACAAGCACTGGCGGCAGCCGGAGGGATCTTCGTATAGTGGGCGGGTGACCGTCCGGCCCGCACGCGCCAGCTCCCGAGACGCCATCCTGCGGGTGTTCGCCGAGCACGTGGCGCGCCGCGGTTACGCCGACACCAGCCTCGGGGACATCGCCGCCGAGTTGGGTCTGAGCAAGGGCACCATCGTTCATCACTTCCGCAGCAAAGAGGCGCTGCTCGGGGAGCTGCACGAGGCCTATTTCGGCCGGCGGTTCGCCGAGGCGGAGTTCATTCTCGCCGAGCTGGACGACCCGGTGGGCCGGCTCGTGGCGATGATCTACGCGCTGCTGGCGGCGCACCGCGACGACCGGGCGGCGAGCCTGGCCTGCCTGCGGGAGCTGATCCGCTACTTCGAGGGCGAGCTCAACGATTTCGTCCGCCAGCAGCGGGTCGGCTACACCCAGATCGTGGTGGACATCCTGGCCGACGGGGCCCGGCGGGGAGTGCTGCACACCAGCGACCCGCGGATGACGGCGTTCCACGTCTTCGGCATGTGCAACTACGCGTGGACGTGGTATCAGCCGGACGGCACCCAGTCGGTGGAGGAGATCGCGAGCCGGTTCGCCCGGGAGATCCTCGGTGGGCTGACCGGTTCCACGGAGCAGGGCGCCGCGCTGGACGACCGCATCGCGAGCGCGATCGCGACCGTCCAGCGGGCGCCGGGCCGACTGCCGGCGGGTGTCCCGGCCGTCAGCTGACTTCGGGTTGTTCCGGCCGTCAGTTGACGAATACCGGCGACCCCGCCGAGTCGACGACCGGGGTGTACTTCGCGGTGAAGTAGCCGTTCGTCACGCAGGCGGCCGGTCCGCTGAACTTGTTGAACTGCTGGTCGGTGAAGCTGATCGAGTTGTCGGCGTTGTCCGCCGTACCGGTGATGGTGTTCTTGTCTGCCGTGAAGACGCAGGTCACCGTGCCGAGCAGGGTGCGCAGCACGAGGGTGGCGGAGATCGGCGCGGTGTCCGTGCCGCTCACCGTGACCGTGCCGTCGCTGGCGACCGTGGTGGTGTAGGGCTGGTTGTTGATCGCCACGCTGTTGACGCCGAGGACCCCGATCACCCCGGTGACGGTGCAGTCGGCGAGTCCGAGGGTGGCGCTGAGGGCGGCCGCCCCGGGCGCGGTGGGGTTGTCGTCGACCACCGCGCTGAGGCTGGAGGTCTTGCACTTCATGCCGTTCGCGCCGGCCGCGGCGGTGGCGAAGACCGCCTGGGTGCCGGGGGCCAGGCCGGACGCGATGGTGTCACCGGCGGCGACCGCGGTGCCGGCCGGTGCGCCGGCGGTGAGCACGGTGTCGTCGTCGGCCAGCGCCGGTGCGGCGCCGATCAACAGGGGAACGAGCGCGCCGGTCAGGACGGCGACGATGATGCGCTTGCTGTGCATGGGGGTGCACCCTTCTCTATCAGGAGGCGGCTAGTGCCTGGGTCAGGTCGTCCCAGCTGGGGGAGATGGCGAGCGCCGTGTCGTTGGCGCTGAACACCACCGCGTTCTTCCCGGCCGCCGACGGCAGGCCGAAGGCCAGGTTGATGATGGCGTCGAGGCTGCCCGGGATGAGGCCGCAGCCGTGCGCCTTCGGTACGGCGTACGCGTTGTCGACCAGGGTCGCGCCGGTGAAGCCGGCGCCGAGGGTCTGGAAACCGTTGGGGTCGGGGACGATGTTCAGCGTGCCCGGGTCGCCGGTGGCCGGCCGGTTGGGCGGCGGCGGGCTGGTGGTGCCGGTGGTCGGCTGGAACCGGATCGGGGCGGCGTCCGAGCCGATGTAGCAGCGGCCGCCGAAGAGCGCGTTGCGCAGGCGCAGCTTGACCGGCAGCGTGAAGACCGGGGTGTTGGAGCCGGTGGCCAGCGGGACGAACTCGGTGATCGGTCCGGCCAGTTCCACCTGGGCGAAGACGCTCGTCACGCCGGGGATCAGGTTGCCGATGCCGGGCAGGGTGACCTCGAGCGGCTTCGCGATCAGGGTCTTGCCGCCAGCCGCGGGGACGGTCGAGTAGACGTTGGCGGCGCTGCCGTCCGGGAACTCGCGGACCGGCGCGCTCGCCGGCCAGTAGATGCCGAACTGGACGATGATCGGGTCCTCGAAGGTCACCGTGGTGGTGCCGATCGTGATGCTGCCGCCGCCGGTGACCGAGTGGACGCAGCCGACCTGGAGGTTCGCCGGATCCTTCATGGTCGCGGCGGTGAGCGGGCAGTCGCCGAGGCCGGTGTAGGCGCCGCCCGGGTCGGCGTGTGCCGGGGACGCGGCACCGAGGACGAGGACCGTGGCGGCGATCGAGGCGAGGACGGAGGTGAGCCGTGACGCGGGCATGGGCGCCACCCTTCTTGTCGTCGAAGGAGGTGGCCCGGCCGTTTCCGCAGCGTTCCGGGGATTGAAGGCAACCATCGAGGTCCGTACCTTTCGGTATGAGAAACCTGCGCGGTATCCGATGTCAAGACATTGGGGGATGTCGATGACCGATGCGGTGGTCGGCCCGCTTCCCGGCGCCCGGGCCGGACGTGACCCGGCCCGGGCCATCAAGCGTGGTCCACGGTCCATGACGCCCGAGGCGGTGGCCGCCCGGCAGCGCGAGCGGCTCTACGACGCGCTCGTGCACACGGTCGCCGAGAAGGGCTACGCGAACGCGCGGGTCAGCGACATCTGCGCGGCGGCCGGGGTGACCAGGCCGGCGTTCTACGCGCTGTTCGCCGGCAAGGAGGACGCGTTCCTCGACACGTACCGGCACGGCACCGGGGTGCTGCTGTCGCTGATGGACTCGTCGTACGCGGCGGCCGGCGACTGGCGCACCGGTGCCCGCGCCGCCCTGAAAGTGCTGCTCGACGTGCTGGCCAGCGTTCCGGCGTTCGCCACCATGGCGATCGTGGAGATCGACGCGGCGGGTCCCCTGGCGCGCCGGGAGAGGGCCGAGCTGCTGGGCCGGTTCGCGCGCTTCTTCGCCGATGCCCCACCGGTCCCGGACGGTCTGGTCGACACCGTGGTCGGCGGCGTCTACGCGACCATCTACCGGCACGTCGCCGGCGGCCGGGTCGCGCAGCTGCCGGACCTGCTGCCGATGCTCGGCTACTTCATGATGGCCCCGTTCCTGGGCCGGGACGGTGCCGCCGCCGAGCTGGCCGCGAAGCCGTCCGGCGATCGGGTGGTGGCCCCGTGCGCCACGTCAGATACCGACGAGGTTTTTCACTGACCGAACGCGTCTTGACGGCTCTCGTTACTGGGGCGTAACTTCGCCGAAATCCATCGAGTAGCGCCAATGTGCGGCATCCGCAGTGCTCGCACAGCGTCTTTTCGCAGGGGAGAGTGCATGTCCTCCACATACGGCCGGACCCGCTGGCGCCGGTTCACCGCGATGCTGCTCGGCGGCCTCGCGGCGACCGCCGGCCTGATCCTGCTCACCGGCAAGGGGGTGCTCGCGGCCTCGTTCTCCATCTCCGGCATGCCGTTCACCGTCACCTCGCCCAAATTGCACGGGTACGGCTTCGCCCAGTACGCCGAGATCGACAACATGGCGCCGGGCAGCCCCAACGAGGGCGACACCGGCGGCCAGGTGCTCGTCATCGTCTCCGCCATCCGCGACGCCGAGCTCGACGGCCTGTGCCAGAGCATCGCCCTCGGCGGCATCAACCTCAAGATCACTGCCGGGAGCCCGACCAACAAGGTCACCGCCGACACCCTCGTCGTCGACTCCGACGTGATCACCGCGAACGCCACCTTCAAGACCATCGACATCGGCCAGGACGCCAGCACCCTCGACCGGGTGCCCGGCAAGAAGGGCGCGATCGGGGTCTTCGGCCAGCAGGCCGAAGAGGTCACCCTCACCAACCTGCGGCAGAACAACTACGCCACCACCGCGGCCACGTTCTACCTGCCCAACCTGCGGATGGCCTTCACCTCGGACGGCTGCTGACCATGCCGGACCTCGACGGCGCCCGGGTCTCGCCAGGCACCCGAGCCTGGCGGGCCTGGGGCGCGTGGCGGCACGCCCGCCCGTTCTGGGCCGGCCTGTTCGTCCTGCTCGGCGGCGCGGAGATCCTGTTCACCGTGTGGGCCCCGCTCGGCGTCGTCCTGCACGTCGGGATGCAGGGCTTCATCGGCTACCTGATCCCGGTCGTGATCGTGCTGTGCGGCCTGCTGCTCTGGTTCAACCCGGCCCAGCGCCTCTTCTACTCACTGATCTGCGTCGTCGGCGCGCTCGCCTCGTGGATCACGTCCAACATGGGCGGCTTCATCATCGGGCTGCTGCTCACCCTGATCGGCGGTGCGCTCGCCTTCGCCTGGACCCCCGAGACCGCCGAGGACGGCTCCGAGGGGGTCGCCTAGGAGCTTCTCCGCCCGCACACCATCAGGCTGGCCGTTCCCCTCCATCTCTACCGTATCTCCGCGACGGGGGCTTGCCGCAAGGCCCGGTACATCGGCCAGAATCGCCTGGTGAGCCGCTATATCGTGACGTTGACGGAGATCGACCGGACGGCGACCACCCTCGCCGGGGGCAAGGGCGCGAACCTCGGCGAACTGGGCCGGATCGGTGGGGCGGCGACTGCCCTCGCCGGGGGCGAGGGCGCGAACCTCGGCGAATTGGGCCGGATCGGTGGGGCGGCGACCGCCCTCGCCGGGGGGAAGGGCGCGAACCTCGGCGAACTGGGCCGGATCGGCGGGCTCCGAGTGCCGTCCGGGTTCGTCGTGACCACCGAGGCGTACGACCTGATCGTCCCCGCGATCCGGGACCTGCTGGACGAACTGGCCACGGCCGGCCCGGAGGACCGGGAGACGATCCGCGCGCTCAGCGCGGAACTGCGCCACACCGTCGAGTCGATCCCGCTGCCACCGGAGATCAGCCTGCCGCTGCGCGCGGACACCACCTACGCCGTCCGGTCCAGCGCGACCGGCGAGGACTCGGCGGCCGCCTCCTTCGCCGGGCAGCACGACACCTACCTGAACGTCGCGGCCGGGGCGGTGCCGGAACACGTACGCCGCTGCTGGGCCTCGCTCTTCGCCGAGCGGGCCGTCGCCTATCGGCTGCGCAACGGCATCGACCACCGTACGGTGCGGATGGCCGTCGTCGTCCAGGAGATGGTCAACCCACGGGCCGCCGGGATCATGTTCACCGCCGACCCGGTCAGCGGCGACCGGAAGGTCACCTCCATCGACGCGGCCCCCGGGCTCGGTGAGGCGCTGGTCTCCGGGCAGGTGAACGCGGACGTCTACCGGGTGCGCGACGGCGCGGTCACGGTCCGGGCGCGCGCTGCCGGCCCCGCCAGCCTCGCCCGCCCCGGTCGCGTCGACGGTCCCGGTCGTGTTGATGGTTCCGGTCGTGTTGATGGTTCCGGTCGTGTTGATGGTTCCGGTCGTGTTGATGGTTCCGGTCGTGTTGATGGTTCCGGTCGTGTTGATGGTTCCGGTCGTGTTGATGGTTCCGGTCGTGTTGACGGTGTCGGTCGTGTTGATGGTCCCGATCGCGCCGGCCATCGTGAGGCCGGGTCGCCGCTGGGGGAGCCGCCTGTCCTCACCGACGACGAGGCGCTGCTCCTGGCCGACATCGGTCGGCGCATCGAGGCCCACTTCGGCGGCCCGCAGGACATCGAATGGTGCCTGGACGCCGACGGGTTCGCGATCGTGCAGAGCCGGCCGATCACCACGCTCTTCCCCGTTCCGGAGACCACCGACGACGACAATCACGTATACGTCTCGGTCGGCCACCAGCAGATGATGACCGAGGCGATCGCCCCGCTCGGCCTGTCGGTGTGGAAGCTGACCTCGCCCGGCCACATGGTCGACGCGGGCGGCCGGTTGTTCGTCGACGTGACCAGCCGGCTCGCGTCACCGGCCGTCGGCGCGGCCCTGGCTGAGGCCCTGACCAGGTCGGATCCGCTGATCGGCGACGCGCTGCGGGCCGTCCTCGACCGCGAGGGCTTTCTCCCGCCGCCGCCGGCGGAGACCCCGCCCACGCCGGGCCTGGACCGTCCGGAACCCATCGCGACCGACCCGGCCGTCGTCGCTGACCTGATCCGGTTGCGGCAGGCCGAACTCGCCACGCTCGAACAGGACATCGCGGGCAGGTCCGGGCCGGAGCTGATCGACTTCGTCATCGCCGACATCCAGGGCATCCGGCGAACCCTGTTCGAACCCCGGAACATGCAGGCGATCATGGCCGGGATGGACGCCACCTGGTGGCTCAACGAGAACCTGGAAGCCTGGCTGGGGGAGAAGAGCGCCGCCGACACGCTCAGCCTGTCCGCCCCGGGCAATGTCACCTCGGAGATGGGGCTGGCGCTCCTGGACGTCGCGGATGCGCTCCGTCCGTACCCCGAAGCTGTTGATCTTCTGTCGCAAGCCGCGGACGACGGCTTCCTGGACCGGCTCCCGGAGCCTGCGCGCGCCGCGATCCAGGGTTTTCTCGACGAGTACGGCATGCGCTGCGTCGGCGAGATCGACATCACGCGGCCGCGGTGGAGCGAACACCCGCTCGCGATCGTGCCGATGATTCTCAGCAACATCCGCAACGCCGAACCCGGCGCCCGTGCCCGCCGCGTCGAGCACGGCCTGCGGGAGGCCGCTCGCAAGGAGCGGGAGGTGCTCGCCCGCCTGCGGGAACTGCCGGACGGCGAGGCCAAGGCCGTCGAGACGAAACGGATGATCGACCGGGTCCGTACCTTCATCGGCTACCGCGAATATCCGAAGTATCACCTGGTCAGCCGCTATCTGATCTACAAGTTGGCGCTGCTGGAGGAGGCCCGTCGCCTGGTCGATGCCGGGGTGCTCGTCAATGTTGACGACATCTATTACCTCAACCTTGACGAACTTCACGACATCGTACGAACGAAGCACGCCGACGCCCGTCTCATCCGTGACCGCCGGGACGCGTTCCGGTCGTATCAGGCGCTCACCCCGCCGCGGGTCCTCACCTCGGACGGCGAGATCGTCACCGGCGTCTACCGGCGTGACGACCTGCCGCCCGGGGCGCTGGCCGGGCTGGCGGTCTCGGCCGGAACCGTCGAGGGCCGGGCCCGCGTCCTGCACGACCTGGCCGACGCCGACCTGGCGCCCGGCGACATCCTGGTCACCCCGTTCACCGACCCGAGCTGGACACCGGCTTTCGTCACGGTGGGCGGCCTGGTCACCGAGGTCGGCGGCCTGATGACCCACGGCGCGGTGATCGCCCGGGAATACGGCCTGCCCGCGGTAGTCGGCGTGGAAAACGCCACCACCATGATCAAAGACGGTCAGCGCATCCGCGTCCACGGAACACACGGCTACGTCGAAATCCTCTAACCCCACCGCCCGCCCCTCGTCGCTCGTTGCCGCCCGGCGCTCGCCGTCCGTCGCCGCTCGCTCGCCGCTTGCGTGCCCGCTCGTTGCCTGCCCGCTCGTTGCCTGTCACCCGCCGCCGTCCGCCGTCGCCGCCTGCTGGCCACTTGCCGCCTACTGGACTGCCTGCCGCCCACCCGTCGCCTTCCGTCGCCTGCCCTCGCCCGCCGCTGACTCTCGGGGGCACGGCGTCGCGCCGCCCGCACCTCTCACACGCCGATCTTGGACGATTTGCCACCGTTTTCGGTGGTATGGCGTTCAAGGCCGGGTGGTCTGGTGGTGTGGGTCGCGCAGCATGCCGCCCGGGCCGCGAAAGGCCCGAGCCGTTCGCCGGCTTTCCGTATCCGTCGGCTCTTGCCGTATCCGCTGACTCTTGGCGTCGGCCGACTTTCGGTGTCTGCCGACTTTCGGCGCCGAAGACTGATCGATCGGCGGACCCGGCGTCCGTCGCCGGTTTACCGTTGAGCGCGCGAGAATGCGGTATTCCGTTTCGGACACGAGGAGATACACCTTTCATGCGCCGTACCATCCTGGGGGCCGTCGTCGCGGTCGCCGCCACCCTGGTCAGCACCACCCCGGCCCAGGCCGCCGCACCCGCTCTGCGGTTCCACTCCACGCAGTACGACTCCCCAGGCAAGGACACCCGCTCCAACACGTCCCTCAATGCTGAGTGGATCGCTCTCGTCAACACGAGCAGCAAGGCCGTCAACCTGTCCGGCTGGTCAATTGTTGACAAGTCTAAGACGTACACCTTCGGCAATGTCACCATCGCCGCGAACGGCGGCAAGGTCTACCTGCACACCGGCAAGGGCACGAACACGAAGACCCACCTGTACTGGGGTTCCGGAAACTACGTCTGGAACAACACCGGCGACACCGCCACGCTGCGTACCAAGGCCGGCAAGACCCACGACACCTGCAAGTGGGGCAACAAGTCGGGCCGCACCCGCGTCGCCTGCTGACAACCACCTTCCGGTACGCCGGACGCCATCGTCGTTCCGGTAGAGCCGTTCCGCCCGGCCGGCGAGCGGTTGCTGCCCGCTCCGTCCGCCACGGCGGTGCACGTGGGCGTACCGGAAACGGTGGAGGGGAGACGCGGACCTCGCGCCACGGCGGTGCACGTGGGCGTACCGGAAAGTGGTGGAGGGGAGACGCGGGTCTCGCGTCAGCGGGGGCGCACGTAGGCGTACCGGAAATGGCGGAAGGGAGACGCGGACCGCGCGTCAGCAGTCGAAGACCGACCAGCAGATGTCGTTGCGCAGGCGCTGGTCGTCGAGGACCAGCTCCCGGATCGGGGCGGGGAGCTGGTCACGTTGCCATCGGCATTCGCGGCGGCCGGCGGATGCGGCGCCGGCCTTCGGGGCGGCGGCGCGGACGGCCTTGATGGCGTAGGCGGCCGCGCCCAGCTCGTGCGCGGCCACGTGGGCGACGACTGCGGCCTGGCCCGCCGCGTAGGCCGCGTGCCGGGCCGCGCCGCGCAGATCCCGGGCCGCGCCCATCGCGTGCCCACCGGCCGCTCGTGCCTGCATCATCCGTACCTCGCCGCGGGTCCAGGCGCGGGCGTGTGCGATCGCCTCGCGGGGCCGGGGGTCGTCCGGGTGTTCCGCCTCGAACAGGTGCAGTACATGCTCGGCGCAGGTGGCCGCCCACAGTGCGAGCAGATGGTGGTTCTCGTCGGTGAGGCTTCCACCACGGCGCAGCGTGATGAAACGCGGATCGCGGACCTTCGGCAGGATCATGGCGAGCGTCGTCAGATGGCCTGGCCGGAGATGAACGGGAGCCAGCCCGCATACCAGCCGGACAGCAGGGCCAGGGCGCCGAGCACGATGATCAGGTCGCGGTTCTTGAGGCGGGCCAGCAGCAGCGCCGGCACCAGCAGGACCGGGAACGCGGGCAGCAGGTGCCGGCCCACCATCGACATGTGGGTGCGGGAGCCGGTGGCCATGATGAGCATGACGGCCGCGAAGACGGTGAGTTGCCACGGGGCCCGGCTGACCAGCAGGGCCAGCAGCAGGATGAAACCGGCCAGGAACAGCAGGGACAGCACCCGGATGGGCTTCTGTGAATTGTCGTCGTCCACGCCGATGAGGATGTCGGTGGACATGTTCCAGGTGTTCTCGAAGTAGTCCCACCGTGCACCGAACGTGTTCTCGTGAATGCCGAAGTAACGTTCGTAACCGCCGAGCTTGGCCGAGGCGTAGGCGATGTAGGCGAGCAGCCCAGCCGGGGCCAGGGCCATGGCCGCGTACGGTCGCCAGCCGCCGCGCCGGGAGAAGGCGGCGACCAGCGCGGCCAGGCCGACGGTGCCGATCAGCACGGCGGCGGTGGGACGGCTCAGCCCGGCCACGCAGGCGAGCGCCCCGGCGATCAGCCAGCGCTCCTTGAGTACGGCGTAGAGCGCCCAGGCGGCGAGCGCGGTGAACAGCGACTCGGTGTAGGCGCCGTTCTGGGTCAGGGCGGCGGGCACCACGGCCCAGACGGCGGCCAGCATGACGCCGGTGCGGTGGTCGCGGACGTGGCGGCCGATGGCGTACAGGCCCCAGGCGGCCGCGATCGCCGAGACGAACGAGACGATCAGGCACGCGACCTCGGGGGAGATGCCCAGGAAGGTCAGCGGGCGGGCCAGCCACGGGTAGAGCGGGAAGAAAACCAGGCGCATCTCGTACGGGATGCCGTCGGCGTCGACCGCACCGACCGGGCCGCCCAGTCCGCCACCTGCGATTTTCGCGTACCAGCGGCCGTCCCAGGACAGCAGCGCGTCTAGGATCGAGGTGAAGCTTCGCCACTGGTTGTTGATCGAACCGTCCGGGAAGACCTGCCGGCCCGGGGACCGGACCGCCGCGTGGGACGCCAGGATGTGCATGACCCAGAGGCTGACCGTGCGCAGCAGCAGGTAGAGGTAGATCGCCGGGGCCGCGTGGCGGGCCGCGGTGCGGAGCCGGGCGAGCCGGTCGGCGGCGGGGTCGGCCGGGGCGGCCGCGTCTGCTGCCGTGTCTTCGCGGGTCGTGGTGGCGTCGGAAATGGGAAGAGCCTTTCTGGACAGGTCGGGAGCGCTCCCAGGGCAAGTTTCGACCGCATTGACATGAATAGTTGCGCCAGGTTACCGCAGCCAGGCTATACGCGGCGCAACGGGAACGTCGCCGAGCCGCGCCGGATCCGCCACCCGGCGGGCCGCCGCGTGCACGGCGCCGGATCGGCCGGCCGCCGGACGGCGGCCGCGGGCGCGATGTCGGCCCGGCCGGCGGATGCGGGCGCGTACCGGGCCGGCCGTCGCGTGCGTGACATCGGGTTGACCGGCCTCGATCGGTCGGCTACGAAAAGTTAATCAGAATTCGCACCTGGCGAGAGGGCTCCGATGACCGTCACCGACATCCTGTCCCCCGAATGCCTGGCCGACCCGGTTCCGGTCTGGGAGGCGTTGCGCGAGACCGACCCGCTCAGCTTCCACGAGGGCTTGAACGCCTACGTCATCAGCCGGTACGACGACGTCGAGCGGGCCTTCAAGGACCCGGTGTTCACCAGCGACAACTACGGCTGGCAGCTGGAGCCGGTGCACGGCCGCACGATCCTGCAGATGGACGGCCGGGAGCACTCGATCCACCGGCGCCTGGTCACCCCGGCCTTCAAGGGCAGTGAGCTGACCTCGAAGTTCGTCCCGGTGATCCGGCGCAACAGCCGCGAGCTGCTGGACGCCTTCCGGGGCGACGGCGAGGTGGAGCTGGTCGACGCGTTCACCACCCGCTTCCCGATCAACGTGATCGTCGACATGCTCGGCCTGCCGCGGGCCGACCACGAGCTGTTCCGCCGCTGGTACACCTCGATCATGGCGTTCCTGTCGAACCTCACCCAGGACGAGACGGTCACCGCGAACGGGATGCGGACCCGGGACGAGTTCCAGGAGTACATGCTGCCGCGCATCGCCGAACGCCGTGCCGAACCCCGCGACGACCTGCTGTCGCTGCTCGGCACCGCGGAGATCGACGGCGAGCGGATGTCCGACCTGGAGGTGAAGGCGTTCGTCAGCCTGCTGCTGGTGGCCGGCGGCGAGACCACCGACAAGGCTCTCGCCAACATGATGCTCAACCTGATCCGTGAGCCGGAACAGATGGCGAAGGTGCGCGCCGACCGGTCGCTCATCGGCAACGCGCTCGCCGAGACGCTGCGACATTCGCCGCCGGTCCAGATGATCATGCGGCAGCCGTCCGAGGACGTCGAACTGTCCGGCGGAACCGTTCCGAAGGGCGCCACCGTGATCTGCCTGATCGCCGCCGCCAACCGGGATCCGCGCCGCTACTCCGACCCCGACCGGTTCGACGTCTGCCGCACCGACCTCGACTTCTCCAAGGCCTACACGGCCGCCGCGAATCACACCGGATTCGCGCTGGGCCGCCATTTCTGCGTCGGCGCGATGCTCGCCAAGACCGAGGTCGAGATCGCCGCGAACGATCTGCTCGACGCCATGGACGACATCGAACTCGCCGCGGCGCCGGTGCTCCAGGGCCTGTTCACCAGAGCTCCGTCGAACCTTCGCCTGCGATTCCGTCCGGCTCACTGACAACGGCAGAACCGGGTTCGGGTACGCGTACCCGAACCCGGTTTCGAAAGGTCTTTCAGCCGCTGACACTCCAATCCTGGACGTCGATCTGACTGCCGCCGTAACGCGGGGCGAAGAAGCTGAGCGTGCCGAGCGTCTTGAGGCGCTGGTGGTCGATCAGCGGGTCGGAGTAGTAGACGGCCGAGGACGTGTAGCGGATCACCCAGTCGGCCCAGCCGGACGCTTTCGACGCGGTCTGGATGTGCAGTTTCCGGGTCGACGAGTCACCGCTGACGACATAGAGGTTGTCCTTGGCGTCGACCGCGATGTCACCGCGGGCGGACCGTTCCAGGAACGGCGTGTAAGTCTGGTGCCACACCTTGCTGGCCTTGTCCCGCCAATAGTGCACGAGAACGGCGGATTCGCGCGCGGCCGTGAAGTCGGTGTTGCTCGCGGCCGAGGCGGGCAGGTGCGAGGCGAGCACGTGCACGATGCCGGCCGCGTCGACGACCTGCGACTCCTGGTTGATCAGGCCGCGGTTCTGGTCGATGGTCCACACTTTCAGTCCGGCGGCGTTCGAGGCCAGGGGTGTGGATCCGGTGGTGGCGATGACGGTGCCCGCGTTGTTGCGCCAGGTGCGGCCCTTGTCCTTGCTGTACGCGTAGTACAGGTCGTGGTTGGTGCTGGCGTTCGACGTCTCCCGCACCGTCCACGTGACGTGCAGCAGCGGCGCCGCCGGGTCGTAGTTGTCGTACTCGATGCCGAACAGGTAGGCGTTGTTCCCGGCGGTCGTCCCGTCGATGAACTCGCCGATGTAGCTCCAGGCCCCGGCTTTGTATTCGTAGAGCACCTCGTCGCCGGTGCCGCTGTACCCGGTCCGGATCGCCAGTTGCAGGGAACCGTCCGGATGGGCGAAGAACTGCGGATAGGTGACCACGTCCATGCTGGTGCCGGTCAGTTTCGTCTGCACGGCCCCGAAACTCGCGGTCGACCACGAGGCTGCGGTGGCCAGCCCGGCCACCGACTTGCGATAGCGGAACTGCGACGAATGCGTGTCGAACGCCAGGTGGATCGTCCCGTCCGACGGCGCGATCCCGATGCTGATGGTGTTGTGTGAATCGGTCGACGTGGTGACGTAGTCGGTGAGCCGCAGATGCGACCAGGCCCCGGACGGCACCTGACGGCGGGACAGGTTCACATAGCCGTTCTGGTCCCAGAAGGCGGCGTACTGCCGGCCTTGATAGGTGACGATGCCGTCCTGCTGGAACGACTCGCCGTTCATGTAGCCGGTGTAGGTGAGCGCGGTGCGGCCATTCGTGGTCAGCACCGTGGTCGACGAGTGGGTGACGGTCGGTGCGGCGGCCGCGGCGGGGAGAGCGGCCAGCACGATGGCCGGTATCGCGATGAGAGCGGTGAGGACTGTGAATCGTTTCATCGTTCCTCGCAGGGGGACGGAGGTCAATGCGAATGAGCGGTGGCGGGAACGTTAAGCCGCTGTTTCCAGGTCGTCAAGCTGCGAGTTCCCGTCCCGGTTTCCGTAATCTGAGGGCGCCGTTCGCGGCCCGCGAAGAGGAGAACCGGCGGTGAACCGGCAGTGCACTCCGACCTGGGGTGTTGCATCGATGCCAGATCGCGCCAAGGCAGGCGGGGTTGACCGCACCGTCGGGTCGGCGGTCCGTCCCCGAGGCTGTGGTCCGGGCACGGCGTGGCCTGGCCCAGCGGGGATGCCGAGCAGGCTGGAGGGTGGTCACCGTGCGCGGCACGACAGGAAGGTCTTCCGTTCCTCGCCGGCGCCGTCGGCGGTGAATGCGTCGGTGAAGTCCTCCAGCGCATAGGTGTCGCCGAGCAGATCCGTGACGTCGTGCTTCGCCAGGAAGGCCAGTGCTTCGGTGAAGGGCGCGTAGGACGCCGACTCGAGGACGAGTTCCTTGCGCAGGACGGCCCTCAGGTCGATCGGGACGGCGGCGGCTGGGCGGCTCTTCAGAATGATCCGGCCGCCGGGGCGGACCGCCCGGATCATCTCGTCGAATGCCGGCCCGGTCGGCCGAGTCTCGATGACGTAGTCGTACGCGTCCGTCTCCAACGGCGTCGCCGAGTCCTCCGCGTAGGTGTCCACGATGTCGAAACCGGCTGAGTGCAGGATGCGCTTGGTCAGCTCGGCGATCCGGTTGTCTCCGTAGAGCAGCCCGCGTTCCTGTGGGTGGACGGCGGTTTTACGGACGGCCATCGCCGCGCAGACCGGCTCGGCGTACGCGCCTTCCCGGAAGGACAGGTGATCCGGCAGATGGTGCACCACGTCCGCGGGTACGGCGACGTACTCGGCGAACGCGCCGTGGCGCCCGATTCCCAGGAAGTCGTGGTGCGGGCAGCACTCCGGTTCGTCCACCGCGCACCGTCGGCACAGGCCGCAGGGGATCACGGGCATGACCGCGACCCGGTCCCCCGGGGAGAACCGGTGTACCTCCGGGCCGAGGGCGACGACGACTCCGGCGAACTCGTGGCCGAGGATCAGCGGATCGGCGCAGGGCAGCAGCCCCCTGGCGGCGTAGATGTCGGTGCGGCACACTCCGGCGATCTCGACTCCGATCAGGACCTCCCCATGAGCCGGCAGAGGAACCGGGACCTGGCTGACGGTCACCGAGGTGCCGCGTTTGACGACCGCCCGCATCCGCGTGGGCATCACATCCGCCACAGCCGGACTTCCCTTCGTTTCGCTCAGATGCTGGAAATCAGAGGTCAGAGGTCATGTGAACCGTGGCAGGCCGTGCGCTCGTCGCGCCTGCCGGACGGTTCTTCCGCGCGCCCTCGGCCGCCCCTGCCCGCAGCAGTGAGCCGTCGCGCATCGCGCCGAGCAGAGCCTTGATGTCGCCGTCCATGGGCCGATCGATGGCGGTGAAGGGGGCGAGTGTGCGGACCAGCTCGTGCACCCGGCGGGTGCGTGGCCCCATCAGTTCGGTCCCGCGCAGATCGACCGCCTGGCAGGCCGCCAGAAGGTGGATCGCGGTGACCTCCCGGGTCAGGTCGACCACGGTGCAGGCGTCCCTCGCCGCGATCGGCGACATGCTCACCTTGTCCTGGTTGTGCGCCCCGGTGGAGCGGGAGAAGACGCCGGCCGGTGTGGAGGTCTTGAGGGCTTCGGCGGTGACGGCCGAGCAGGCCAGCTGCATGCCTTTGAAGCCATGGTGCAGACCCGCTGCCCAGTCGTCCTCACCGAACGGCGCGACCAGGCCGGCCGTCAGACCGTTGTTGAACTTGTCATCGACCAGCAGGGCCAGTTGCCGGTCCAGCAGATCGGCGACGTTCGCCACCGCGACCTTCAACGCGTCCATCGCCAAAGCGAGGTGACCGCCGTAGAAGTTGCCGCCGCTGTGCACCGTACCGGTATCGGTGTCGAAGAGCGGGTTGTCGTTCGATGAGTTGATCTCGGTTTCGATCCAGTGGCGTGCCCAGTCGACAGTGTCCCTCAGCACGCCGATCACGTGCGGTGCGCAGCGGACCGAGTAGCGGTCCTGCACGCTGCGGTTCAGCCGCTGATAGCCCCGCTCGCCCAGGACGGTGCTGAGCCCCACGACTTGGCCGTGTTCCAGAGCCAGTTGTGAACCGGAGAGCAACTCGGTGATGCGACGCGCGCTCGCCACCTGGCCGGGATGCGGCTTGCTCTCGTGCAGGAAGGCCGCGAAGTGGCCGCGGTTGCCCTCGAGGGCCTCGCACGCCAAGGCAGTAGCCGTCTCCGCGAACGCGGCCAGTTCCGCAGCCCGGACGACCGCCAGCGCCGCGAACGCGGCGGAGAACGATGTGCCGTTCACGAGCGCGAGGCTGTCCTTCGCCTCCAGCTCGATCGGGCCCAGCCCGAGTTCGGCCAGCACCTCGGACGCGGGGCGCACCGAGCCCCGGTACAAGATCTCCCCCTCGCCGATCAGGGGTGCGGCCAGGTGTCCCAGGGGGACCAGGTCGCCACTGGCGCCGACAGAACCCCGCTCCGGGACCATGGGGAGCACGTCGTGGCGCAACAGGTCCAGCAGGCGCTCCACGATGAGCGGGCGGACTCCGGAGTTGCCTCGCGCCAGGCAGTTCGCCCTGATCAGCAAGGTCGCACGGCAGATCTCGGGTGTGGCAGGAGGGCCGGTGCCATTGCGCAGGAACCGCATCATGTTGCGCTGCAGTTCAGCGGCTTTGTCGACCGAGATCTGCCGGTCGGCACTGGCACCGAATCCGGTCGTCACACCGTAGACCGGCTGCCCGGTGTCGAGGAGTTCCAGCTTGAGCTGCCTGGACCGCACCATCCGGGCGGCCGCCGTTTCGGCCAGTTCGACCGAGGTGTTCTGCCGCAGGGACACGCGGACGACGTCCTCCGCCGTGAGGCCGTGTCCGTCCAGGACGATGCTCGCGCGGGTCTCCCGCCCCGTGTCCCGATGCTGCACCGACCCCACCAGTCCTGTTGTGCTCACCTGTCTCCAGATCCGTTCTCGCAGATGTCGCAGTGTCGTCGCCCTCGTCCGGCCAGGACTCGGACACGGCTCCCTCAACCTGCGGGCACCGCCGCTCGCTCCCTCAGCCGGTCGAGCAGGATCTTGCGGCGCACCTTGCCCAGTCCGGCGCGGGGAAACTCGGTGACGTGCTCGATTCGGGTGGGCAGGCACAACTCACGGAAGCCCAGCCGGCCCAGGTGGTCGCGTACGTCCCGCAGTTCCAGCCGGGTCGCGGAGATGACAGCGACGCACGGGGTTTCCCGGCCGTCGGCGTGCGGCCAGGGCAGCAGCACCGCGTCGTCGATGTCGGGGTGGGTCAACAGCGCGTTCTCAACATCGGCCACCGGGATCTGCCAGGCGTCGCCGATACGTTCGGCCGCCCGGCCGACGAACCGCAGTCCGCCCGTCCCGTCGGGCGCCACCAGGTCGCCCGTATCCAGCCAGCCGCCGTCAGCGTCCGGGGACCACCTGACCTGCCCGCTGTCACGGCCGACGGTCGCCAGGCACACCGCGGGGCCGCGCACGTGCAGATGGAAGACGTCACTGTGGTGGTGTGCCTGGCCGGCCGGCTCCAGCCGGACCTCTCCCCCGTGTCTCGGCCGACCGAGGCTCCGGCCGGCGTGCTCCGGCGGATCCTCCGCGGCGGTGCACAACAGGGGGCCGCACTCGGTCATGCCCCAGACGTTCCGTACGACGGGACACAGGCTCTCCCGCACGTCCGACAGGGTCACCTGGGGAAGCGGCCCGCCGAAACTGCCGATGGATTCCAGGCCCGACACGTCGCGGGCCCGACGTCGCTGTTCCTCGACGAGGTCCCGGAGCATCCGGGGCGAGGTCCACAGCTCCGTGACCTTCGCTTTCTCGATCAGGTCCAGCCAGGTTTCCGGGGCACGACTGTCACTGAAGAGCGTGGGGACGCCCCGCCAGGTGGCGTGGAGAGCCCTGCGGAACCCCGAGGCGAAGGACATTCCCGAGGTGATGGCCCGGAGCTGCCCGGGGGCTGGAGCCTGCCGCGGTACGGCGTACAGCGTGTTGGGGCTGTGGGCGACCAGTTGGGTCTCGCCGGTGGTGCCGGAGGTCATCAGGAGTGCACACACCTCGTCAGCCTCGAAAGGAACGAGGTCGGACGGCCGCTCGACGGTGGAATGACGGCCGTGGAAGGCGTCGTCGAGACTGACCGCGTTCGTGGCGGCGGCGTCACCGATGACGATCCGGTGCCGCAGGGAAGGCAGCCGGGGCGCCTGCTCCAGAAGCAGCCGCGCCTGCTCGACGCCGTTGTACTCGTCCGCCACCACGCAGGCGACCGCATCGGTGGCCGCCAGCACACGCTCCGTCTCGAAGGAGCCGAACAGCGTGTGCAGGGGGGCCACGATCGCCCCGACCCGCTGGCAAGCGATCATCAGGACGGCGGTTTCCCACCATGCGGGCAGCTGGTAGGCGACCACGTCTCCGCGGCCCACCCCGAGCCGCTGCAAGGCGCCGGCCACAGCGTCCGCGCGAACGTCGAACTCCCGGAACGACAGGGCGATCAGCCTGTTTTCGCGTTCTCGCCAGGTCAGGAGTGCGGTCTCATCGGGCGCTTCCGCGGCGGATTCCCGCAGATCATCCGAGAACGTCGCGTCGCGCCACCAGCCCTGCTCGCGGTAACGGCGGGCAAGCCCGGCCGGCACGACGATGGATTCCCATGCAGTACGCACACGTGCCTCTCAGGTCAGGGTCGGATCTGCCGTTCCGCCGAAGCAGACTGTACACACTCCAAGTAGTCATGTGGCTCCAATCGGTAATCAACGCTTGGCCTGTCAGGACGGAGGAACTCGTCACCGGCCCACGCCGCCGAAGACCCCGATGGGTTCGACCCGGCTCGCCGCCCGCGTGCGCGGCCTCTACTAGCGACCGACGAAGTCGGGCGTGCGTTTCTGGGCGAAAGCGGTGACCGCGGTGTGGAAGTCGGCGCTCTCCAGCAGCGCGGACTGGCCGGCCAGCTCGCGGTCCAGGCTGTCCTCCAGGTCGCCGAGCGTGGCCGCGTTGACCGCCTGTTTGGTCTCGGTGAGGGCCAGCGGCGCGGCCCGGGACAGCCGGGTGGTCAGGTCGTCGAGCGCCGGCCCGAGCTGCTCGGGCTCGACGACCCGATAGACCAGGCCCCACTGTGCGGCGGTCGTGGCGGGCAGCCGTTCGCCGAGCAGGGCCAGGCTCATGGCGCGGGCGCGGCCGATGTTCGCCGGCACCAGCAGGGTCGCGCCACCGTCCGGCATGAGGCCCACGTTGACGAACGCCAGCTGGAAGAACGCCGACGTCGAGGTCAGCACCAGGTCGCAGGCCAGGGCGATCGAGCAGCCCACCCCGGCGGCCGGGCCGTGCACCGCGGCGACCACCGGCCGGGGCACGGCGCGGATGGCGCGGATCACCCGGTTCGCGGCCTCGATCGTGCCGGCCGGCGAGGAGAGGTCGCCGACGGTCAGATCGGCCCCGGAGCTGAAGGCGCGGCCAGCGCCGGAGAGCACCAGCACGCGTACGTCCGGATCGTCGCCGGCCTCGGTGATCAGCTCGGCCAGATCGTCGAGGACGGCCTCGGTGACGGCGTTGAGCACGTGCGGCCGGTTCAGGGTGATGCGCAGGACCGGGCCGTCCCGATGGCAGTCGATGAACGTCATCACGCCACCGCCGTACGGGTGCGCAGCCGGTTCTCGATGATGTCGACCGCCTCGGTGACGATCCGGTCGAGCAGTTCGGCGCAGGTGGGCACGTCGTCGATGAGCCCCTGGGCCATGCCGACCGACCAGATCCCGGCGTCCAGATCGCCGTCCTCGAACACCTTCCGGCCACGGGACCCGGCGACCAGCGGGGCGATGTCCGGGAACGTGCCACCCGCGCGGAGGATCTCGACGACCTCCCGGCTGACCGCGTTGCCGGCGACCCGGGCGGTGTTGCGCAGCTGCCGGAAGATCAGTTCGGTGCCGCGCTCGTCACCGGCCACGATGGCCTTCTTGACGCTGTCGTGGATGGGCGACTCGGCGGTGCACATGAACCGGGTGCCCATGTTGACGCCGTCGGCGCCCAGCGCCAGCGCCGCCACCAGGCCGCGCCCGTCGGCGAACCCGCCGGAGGCGAGCACCGGGATGGCCAGCCGGGCGGTCGCCGCCGGAATCAGCACCAGGCCGGGGATGTCGTCCTCGCCCGGGTGGCCGGCGCACTCGAAACCGTCGATGCTGACCGCGTCCACGCCGACTCTCTCGGCCTTGAGCGCGTGCCGGACGCTCGTGCACTTGTGGATGATCCGCACTCCGTGTTCGCGGAACATCGCCATGTGCGGCTCCGGATTGGACCCGGCCGTCTCCACGATGGTGACGCCGGAGTCGATGATCACGCGACGGTACTCGTCGTACGGCGGTGGGGTGATCGTCGGCAGGATCGTCAGGTTCACGCCGAACGGCTGATCGGTGAGCTTCCGGCAGCGCTCGATCTCGGCGGCCAGGTCCTTCGGGGTGGGCTGGGTCAGCGCGGTGATCATGCCGAGGCCGCCGGCCGAGGAGACCGCCGCGGCCAGTTCGGCCCGGCCGACCCACTGCATGCCGCCCTGCACGATCGGGTGGCGGACGCCGAAGACCTCGGTGAACCGGGTGCTCAGCGGGCCGGTCATCGCGGCGCCATCCGGATCGCGCCATCGAGCCGGATCGTCTCGCCGTTCAGCATCGGGTTGCGCACGATGCCCACGGCCAGGTCGGCGAACTCGGACGGCCGGCCGAGCCGGGCCGGGTGCGGCACCTGTGCGCCGAGCGAGGCGCGGGCCTCGTCGGGCAGGCCGGCCAGCATCGGCGTCTCGAACAGGCCGGGCGCGATGGTGACCACCCGGATCAGCGATGTCGCCAGCTCCCGCGCGATCGGCAGGGTCATCGCCGCGACGCCGCCCTTGGAGGCCGAGTACGCCGCCTGGCCGATCTGCCCCTCGAACGCCGCCACCGACGCGGTGTTCACGATGACGCCACGCTCGCCGTCGGCCGGTTCGGTGGCCGCGATGCGCTCGGCGGCCAACCGGATCACGTTGAAACTGCCGATCAAATTCACTTCGACGGTACGACGGAAGACGTCCAGCGGAAACGGACCGTTCTTGCCGAGGACCCGGGCGGCCGTGCCGATCCCGGCGCAGTTCACCACCACCCGCAGGTCGCCGAGCGACGCGGCGACGTCGAGGGCGGCCGTCACGGATTCCTCGCTGGTGACGTCGCCGGGGCTGAACCGGGCCGTGGGGGCCCGGCGCGCGGCGCCGGGCCGGGCGGCGGGGGGGGGGGCCTCGAACGGC
>NZ_JAGFNS010000033.1:74886-109966 GCF_017592555.1 Actinoplanes flavus
TTTCCTCGGGGGTGACGTGGCCGGGGCGGACCCGGGCGGTGTCGCCGCGGCGCTCGGCCACGTCCTTGCCGTCGGAGGAGGGCAGATCGACGATCACCACCTTGGCGCCCTCGGCCACGAGGGCCTGGACGGTGGCGAGGCCGAGACCGGATGCGCCGCCGGTGACGAGGGCGACGTCGTGCTGGGACAGTCTCACGGAGACTCCTTAGGCGGTCCTACTGGACGGTCAGAGTCTCACCCCATCGCACAGAAACAGTCAAGGCTGTCTGTTTATGGTCGTCCACCGAGCAGCGCGTGCCGGGCGATCTCCTTCCAGTGCTCCAGCAGCGGCTCGGACGCCGGATCGCGGGCGTCGAAGGCGTAACTGAGGGCCGTGCCCCGCATGCTGGTGAACAGCACCGGGCGTACCGGCAGGTAGAGGGGGCGGCCCACCAGATCCGGGCCGAACAGCTGGTCCATCCGCGCCCAGATGGCCCGGCCCAGGCGCTTCTCCGCCGGCCGGATCGCCCCGGCCAGCGCCGGCTCGGTCCGCGACGCCACCCACAGCTCGGTGGCCGCCCAGAAGCTCGGCTCCTGGAACGTCGCCCACAGGCAGTCCACCACCACGGCGATCCGCTCGCCCGGCCCGGTCGCGTCGGCGATCCGCTCGGTCCACGGCCCCGGCACCGGCTCGGCCAGTTGCGCCTCGAAGATGTGGTGCGCCGCCGCGACCAGCAACTCCTCCTTCGACGGGAACTGGTGCAGCATCCGCCCCCGCGACATTCCGGCCTCGGCCTGGATGGAGATGGTGCTGGTTCGCGCGTACCCGTCGCGCAGCAGGCAGGTGACCGCGGCGTCGAGGATCCGGGCCCGCGACTCCCGGGTGCGGTCCGCCCGGGGGCGGCCCCGTGCCGGTGAAAGCGTCATCCGCCGACAATAGCGGTCCACGCTGACTGTCCCGCCGGGGCATGATGGGGCATGCTCAACTCCATCCCCGCCGAATCGGCCGTCCAGGTGCTGACCCGGTGGCAGGACGGCGGCGGGACGTGGCGGGTTCTCGCGCGCAGCGACAGCCACGTCACCGTCGCGCTGCTGACCTGCACCGAGGAGGAGGTCGACCGCTGCACCTGGCCCAGCGACCCGCGGCTTCTCGCCCTGCTCAGCTAGCGCCCGGCTCGGTCGCGGCCCTCGCGCCGGAAGATGATCGTGCAGAATCGGGCGATGTCTCTCGACGCGTCGCATGCCAACCACCGCTGGTTCTGGCGTCACCTGGCCCGGGTCCGCGGTGCGGAGTGTCTCGAGATCCCCGGTGGCCTGCTGCTGTGCGTCGATCTTCCGGGCACCTCGTGGAACAACCTGCACCTGGACCCGGGCGCCGACCATGAGCCGGCCTTGGAACGGGCCCGGGAGTACTTCGGGGCACGGAAACTGCCCTGGCGGCTCTACGCCGAGCAGGAGTCACCGGCGGCGGAGGCGTTCGCTGCCCGGCACGGTGTTCCGGCGCAGCCGCTGTACCCGGTGCTGCACCGCCCGGCCGGGCCGCTCGACGACGGCGACGGCGAGCTGGCGACGTCCACCGCGACGAGCCTGGACGACCTGCGCGACTTCATGGACTGCGCCGGGGCCGCCTACCGGATCGATCCGGCGACGCTGGGGCCGCTGGTGAGCCCGCGCGCCTTCGACGACCCGGCGTTCCGGTTCCATCTGGGGCGACAGGACGGGCGGGTGGTCGCGGTCAGCGTCAGTGTCGCGCACGCCGACACGGTCGGCGTCTACTTCGTCGGGGTACGCCCGGAGCACCGCCGCCGGGGGCACGGCCGGACGATCACGGCGGTGGCGGTCCGGGCCGTTCCGGACGCGGCCACCGCCGTCCTGCAGGCCACGCCCGCCGGACTTTCCGTCTACCAGGACATGGGCTTTCGCGTCGTGACCGAATACCGCTACTAGAATTTCCCCGGCTAGGTCCAGCACTGGGCGGCCACGCGGCGGAAGTTGCCGCCCAGGATGGCCGCGACCGCGTCGGCCGGGTAGCCGCGGTCGCGCAGTGCGGCCTCCACCGCGAACAGGCCCTCCGGCGGAGTGAAGTCGATCGGTCCCCAGCGGGTGAACCAGTCGGGGAACAGCTCCGGGTTGTCGCGGATCGCCGCGTTGGCGTCCTCGAAGTCGAACGAGAAGTCCGTCGACAGTCCGACATGCTCCGGGCCGACCAGTTCGACCGCGTAGTCGACGTGCCGCACGAAGGCGTCCACCGACGCGTCGTTCGGGCCCAGGAAGATGCCGATGCCGGTGATCCCGATGACGCCGCCGGTGGCCGCGCACGCCCGTGCCTGCTCGTCGGTGATGTTGCGCGGGTGGTCCCACAGCGCCCGCATGCAGGAGTGGCTGTAGATCATCGGCTTGGTGGTGACGTCGCTGATGTCGAGGGCGGTCCGGGCGCCGCAGTGCGAGCCGTCGGCCACCATGCCGACCGCGTTCATCTCGCGGATCAGATCCCGGCCGTACGCGGTCAGCCCCTCGTCGGTCTCGTCCAGGCACCCGCCGCCGGCCGCGTTGCGGTTGTTGTAGGACGGCAGCATGGTACGGACGCCCAGGTCGTAGAACTCCCGCACCCGGTCCAGCCGCCCGTCCAGCGGGCCGGAGTCCTCCAGGTCGAAGGCGACCGCCACCCGTCCGGTGTCGCGGGCCGTGTCCAGGTCGGCGAGCCCGGCGGCGAGCACGAACCGCTCGTCCGCCTCGATCCGCGGCCGCCAGTCCGCCAGCAGCGCGATGACCTCGTCGTAGCCGTGCGGGGCGTACCCCACGTTGACCGAGACGTAGCTGCCACCCGGACGGCGGTAGCGGTCCAGCTCACCGAGGTCGGCGGCGCTCGTCAGCGGCAGGCAGCAATGTTGTTCCCAGAGCAGCGACACGAGCAGAGGGTACGGCCGGGGTCAGGCGAGGTAGTCGGCGAGGACCCGGGCGTGGTTGTTCGTGGTGTCGCGGACGCTGTAGAGCAGGGTGACGGTGCCGTGCTCGGCGGCCCTGGCACGCAGCGCGGCGACGGCCTCCGGGTTGGCGTCGAGCTCGGCCCGGTAGCGCCGGGCGAACTCGGCGAACTCGCCGGTGTGCTGGTGGAACCACTGCCGCAGTTCGGTGCTCGGCGCGGCGTCCTTGGCCCACTCGCCGAGGGCCGCGCGCTCCTTGGAGACGCCGCGCGGCCAGAGCCGGTCCACCAGGATCCGGTAGCCGTCGCCCGGATCGGGTTCGTCCTGTACCCGCTTGATCTGGAACGCCATTTCCGCATGCTATGTCCGGGCCGGCGCCTGGTCCGGCGCGGGGGCGCGGCCCAGACCACGGACCGCCGGGACGAGCAGCAGGACCGCGCAGCCGAGGACGCCGACCAGCACCGACGAGCCGAGCACCAGCTCGGCGCCGACGACCGCGGCGACCGGCCCGGCGAGCGCCTGACCGATCGGAAGGCTGACGGTCGAGCCGAGCACCTCGTACGAGGTCATCCGGTTCAGCATGTCCGGCGGCACCTGGGTCTGCACGCTGGTCTGCCACTGGACCGACCAGAACGCCCAGACCAGGCCGTTGACCGCGGCCGCGGCCAGCAGCAGCGGCAGATCGGCGTGCAGGGCGATGGCCAGCGGCAGCAGCACGAAGGCGAACATCGCCGCGGCTCCGGCGGCGAGCGGGCGCGCGGGCCGCAGACGGAGGGCGGCGATGCCCCCGCAGACGGTTCCAGCGCCGAGGGCGGAGTGCATCCAGCCGTACGCGGTGGCGCCCAGATCCTCGCTGACCAGGGTGGCGCCGAGCGGGATGAGCGGGCCGAACAGGAAGATCCCGTAGAGGATCCAGACCAGGATCACCGACCAGATCCACCGTCGGGCGCGGAATTCCTGCCAGCCGTCCCGCAGGTCGCGGATCGTCGACGACGAGGTACGCGGGACCTCGCCCAGCCGCAGGCCGGCCAGGCAGAGAGCGCTGATCGCGAACGTCGCGGCGTCCACCGCGTACACCGGACCGGGCCCGAGGAACGCGAAGATCAGGCCCGCGGCAGCCGGGCCGAGCATCTCGGCGATCGCGACCGCCGTACGGATGACGGCATTGGCCTTGTGGGGATCGCTCGCGACGAGTGGCACGATGCCGTTGACGCCGGGCTGGAACATCGCGGCCGCCGCGCCGCTGACCGCCGCGCAGACGATCAGCAGGCCCAGTGACGGCGTGCCGGTGAAGAAGGCGGCCGCGACGACGCCCTGGGCGACGAGCCGCACCAGGTCGGCGCCGAGCATCAGCGGCCGGGCGCCGAACCGGTCCGCGAACACCCCGCCGAACAGGATGCACCCGAGCATCGGCAGCATCCAGGCGGCGAGCACCAGCCCGACCCCGGTGGCGCCGTGGATCCGCCCGACCGCCAGCGCGGCCGCCACCGTGAGCATCGCGTCGCCGAAGACGGAGACGGCCCGGGCCACGAAGTAGCGGGTGAATCCAGCGGTCCACATTCGCCGATCTTCGCGTGATCGGCCCCGATGGGTAAAGTTTATTTACTGTTTGTGAGCGGCGGCACCAACTTGGCGGTGATGTCGCGCAGACGGGCGACGTCCTCGGCGGTCAGATGGTCGAAGACCAGGCGGCGCACCTCGGCCACATGGCCCGGCGCGGCCGCCCGCAGCGCCGCCATCCCGGCCTCGGTGAGCCCCGCGATCTGGCCGCGCTTGTCGCTCGGGCAGGCCTGCCGGACCACCCAGCCGCGCTGTTCGAGATTGCTGACCGCGTGCGACAGCCGGGTCGTGGTGGTCCCGGTCAACCGGGCCAGCCGGGTCATCCGCATGGCCCGGCCCGGCTCGGCGCTGAGCGTGGCCAGAATCTGGTAGTAGGCGTGCGGAATGCCGGCGTCCTGGCGCAACTGCTGATCCAGGGCGGTGGGCAGCATCATCAGCACCTGCGCCAGGTTCATCCAGGCCTCCGGCTCGGCGCCGGTCAGCCACCGTACGGGTGAAGCGTCGGTCACCGGCTCATCCTCCTCGATCTCCTAAACCGCCGGCGCGAGCAGGTGGGCGTTGACGTCCCGGACCAGATCGCCCAGGCCCGGGTGCTCGACCACGGTCACTCCGCCGTCCTCCAGGATGCGTACACCCTCGCAGTCGGCGAACAGCGACGGCTCGCGCAACGCCAGCACGACCCGGCCGAACCCGGCGGCCAGGATCAGCCGCGTGCACGAGGTCGGCCGGGACCGGCGGGTCGTGCACGGCTCCAGCGAGCTGTACATGGTGGCGCCGGCCAGCTCGAAGTCGCGGCGGCCGGCCAGCTTGGCCAGCGCCGCCTCCTCGGCGTGGTGGGCCGGGTGCGCCTCGCCGGTGTAGCCGGTGGCCAGCACCGCGCCGTGCCGGTCGACGACGACGGCGCCGACCGCATAGTGGCTCGGCGACGGGGGAGAGAGCCGGGAGAGGTCGATCGCGGTGGTCAGCCAGTGCCGGTCGACGTCGTGTGTGAAGGCCATGCGAGAGGTCCCTTCGGCGAGGGGGGCGACATCTCATCGGCGCGCCGCCGCCCGAATCGACGATTCCGGCCGATCCGGGTCAGCCGGCCAGCGGCAGATCGATGGTGTGATGGGTGTGCGCGACCTTGGCCGACAGGTAGCGGGCGTTGGCCGCGGAGAGATGCACCCCCGTCGGGATCCGGTCGGCCACCTCCACGCCGAGCGCGTCCAGTTGAGCGGCCTTGTCCGGATTGTTGCTCAGCAGCCGGATCCGGCCGGCGCCCAGCGCGGTCAGCATCTGTGCGGCCGGGGTGTAGTCGCGCTCGTCCTCGGCGTGGCCCAGCGCCAGATTCGCCTGGTAGGTGTCGAGGCCGGTGTCCTGGAGGGCGTAGGCGTCGAGCTTCGCGTACAGCCCGATGCCGCGGCCCTCCTGCCGCAGGTAGAGCAGGAAGCCGCCGGCGTCGCTGATCCGCTCGGCGGCCTCGCGTAACTGGGGGCCGCAGTCGCAGCGTTCGGAGCCGAAGACGTCGCCGGTCAGGCACTCGCTGTGCGGGCGGACCAGGGGCGCACCGTCACCGGCGATTGCGGTGCGCCAGTCGCCCAGGCCCAGCGCCAGGTGCTCGCGGCCGTCGGACAGCCCGTGGAAGGTGAACACCTCGGCCGTGGTGGCGTAGCCGTCCGGGAAGCGCAGAGGCACCGTCACCCGCGTACGAATCCGCGCCGCGGTCTTCGTCGTCACCGTCATGCCCGCCTCCGAAGTTGTTGAACTTTCACATACAAGCATCCGCGCCGAATGTTGAAAGATCAATAACTTCGCCTGTGGCTCCGGTCACCCACCCGCCGCCACCCGCGCCCCGCGCCCCAACGGACGCGCGACCCCTTACGGCCTCGGTCCCACCTACCGCTGCCCGCCCCCTGCCCCAACGGACCGCGCGACGCCTTACAGCCTCGGTCCCCCACCCGCCGCTGCCCGCGCCGCCTGCAACCCGCCGGACCGGGCGATCTTGGACGCCACACCACCGAAAACGGTGGCAAAACGTCCAAGATCGACGGGTGGAGGGGGCGGGAGACGCTACGCGCCCGCGACTGGCGGCACGGCCGGGAGTGGGCAGGCCGGGTGCCTGGCGAGCAGACCGCGACCACCCACTTAGCGCCACTGGCGGCATGGGCGGGAGTGGGCAGTTTGGGTGGCTGGCGAGCAGACCGCGACCACCCACTTGGCGCCACTGGCGGTATGGGCGGGAGTGGGCAGGCCGGGTGCCTGGCGAGCGGGACGGTGACCACCCACTTGGCGCCACCGGCGGCATGGGCGGGAGTGGGAAGTTTGGGTGCCTGGTAAGCGGGACGGTGACCACGCGCTCAGCGCCACCGGCGGCATGGGCGGGAGTGGGCAGGTCGGGTGGCTGGCGAGCGAGACGGTGACCACCCACTTAGCGCCACTTACGGCAGGTGGGTGGGATGGCCCGCCGATCTACGCCCGGCGGGCGCGGCACAGGCGGGACCACCCCGCCGGCGCGCGCCGCGCGGACGGGACGATCAGAACGGAGCAGGGCGATGTCGCGCGTACCGGAAAAATGCCGGAATCGGACCGCTGACCTCGACCACAACGAGGTTTCTAGGCGCTGGATCGGGTCGCGGGCGTCTCGGCCGAGGCGTAGGCGGCGTGTACGGCGTCCGCGCCCGCCGTGTGGGCCAGCTCCGCCCCGTCGCCGGTCACCGGTGCGCGTTCCTCACCGACTGTCGGCTCCGGCTTGGGCCGCCCGTGACGGGTGTCCCAGACGTCCCGGACCAGGATCTGCAGGATTCCGGCCACCGGGATGGCCAGCAGCGCGCCGAGGATTCCGGCCAGTTCGACCGCGATGAGGATCGCCACCAGGACGGTGAGCGGGTTGAGCCGCACCGTCCGGGCGAAGACGACCGGTTGCAGCAGGTGGTTCTCGAGTTGCTGGTAGAGCACGAAGAACACCACCACGACGATTCCCGCGGTGGTCGACTGGGTGAACGCCGCGAGGCTCGCCACGACGGCTCCCAGGGTGGCGCCGACCAGCGGGATCAGGTCGGCGACGCCGACGAACAGGGCGATCAGGCCGGCGTACGGGACGTCCATGATCAGCAGGGTGACGAAGGTGAGCGCGCCGCAGATGAAACTGATCAGCAGGTTGCCGGTGAGGTAGCCGGTGACCGTCTTGGCGCAGTCGTGCCCGACCCGGCGGATGTGTTCGGCCCGGCGTGGCGGGAAGAGGGCCAGGAACCCGTCGACGACCTTCGGCGCCTCCAGCACCATCAGGTAGGAGAGCACGAAGATGGTGACGACGCCGGCCACCCCGGTGGCCACCGAACCGAGGAACGCGATGGTCGGCGCGCCCAGGCCGCCGGCGTAGTCGCGGATCCGGTCGGCGTTGTTCTCGGCGTACTCCATCAGGTGGAACCGCTCGACCATGTTGCCGACCGGGCCCCGGCCCGCCCGCAGGTCGTCGACGATCTGCGGGAAGTTCGTGATCAGCTGGGCGCCCTCTCTGGCCAGCGGCACCACGAACAGCGTGATCAGGCCACCGAGCAGAGCGAACGCCGTGAGGAACACCAGCAGGGTGGCCAGCCAGCGCCGGCCGAACGCGCCGTGCCGGGTCACCCAGCCGACCGCCGGGTGCAGTGCCACCGCGAACAACGCGGCGATCAGGATCCAGGTCAGGACCTGGCGGGTGTGGTACGCCAGCAGCAGCACCGCCGCGGTGGCCAGCACCATCCCGATGACCACGAGCGTCCGGCGCGCGACCGCTGCCGTGTCGGTTTGCCCCATATGCGCCGGGTACCCGGCCGTCACCAGGGCAAACGTGACCGGCCCGGTCGGTCGGCCGGGCGCTGCGCCATGGTGACGCCATGCCGCGGCGGCCATCGGGTAGGGCGGACGGGTGCTCAGCGGCGGAACCCTCGACCTGACGGCGGCCGTCTGGGCCCACCTGGACCGGGTCGCCCGCGCCGTCACTGGCGACGGCAGCGGCCTCGGCGACTGAGGCCGGTGTATCCGGCCGGTTGTCCGCCGGTCCCCTGTATGACGGCCGCACGAGCCGGGGCATCCGCGGCGGCGTCGCCCCACGAATCGGTTCCGATCGGCCGAGGGGAGCGAAGGAGGCCACCGATGTCACTGTCCACTACTGACAGTGTGCTCGTCGCTACTAACATCAAGCGGATGTGCATCGACGGGGATAAGTGGATCGCGGGAGCCGGGTCGTGACCGATCAGGCGGTGCGTGTCGTGGTCACGCCGGAATCCGTACCGGCCCCCGCTGTCACCGGTCGCGCGTGGCGGGGACTCGCGGTCGTCCTGGGCTCCCAGGCCTGCGCGCTGTCGGCCAACCGCATGCTGCTCATCGCCATCCCATGGCTGCTGCTGACCAGCACCGGTGACCCGGCCAAGGCCGGGCTCGTGACGCTCTGCCAGGCCCTGCCGTACGTCATCGTGCAGGTCGTCGTCGGGCCGCTGATCGACCGGCTCGGGGCGCGGCGGATCAGCGTCGCCGGTGACGCGATCAGTGCGGTCGCCATGATCCTGCTCGCGGCGACGCCGGGGCCGCCGCTGCTCATGGTGATGCTCTGCATGGCCTGCGTGGGCGCGGCCGACGGTCCGGCCGTCGCCGCCAAGCACACCCTGCTGCCCGGGGCGACCGAGGACGCCGGCCAGCCGATCGAGCGCGGCACCGGCATGGCCACGGTGATCGAGCGGGCCGCCACCAGTGCCGGGCCACTGGCGTCCGGGGTGCTCGTGGCGGCGTTCGGCGCGCGTACCCTCTGGGCCGTCGCCGTGCTCTTCGCCGCCGCCGCCCTGATCGGCGTCACCGGGCAGCGGGTCGCGGGACGGTCCCGTCCGGCCCGGCCGGACGGCTACCTGCGGCAGCTGCGCGACGGCGCGGGCTTTCTGCACCGCGATCGCTCGCTGCGGGCCATCGTGCTGATGTACGTCGTCACGAACTTCCTGGACCAGGCGTTCCTCACGGTGCTGCTGCCGGTGTGGGCGCACGGGCACGGCCACGGGGTCGCGTTCGTCGGCCTGCTCAGTGGCGTCTTCGGGGCGTGTGCGGTGTTCACGGCCGCGATCGCCGCCTGGATCGGCGCCCGTTTCCCGCGCCGGACGGTCTTCCTGGTGGCGATCATCGTGGCCGGGGTGACCCGGTACGTGGTGCTGGCCGCCGACGCGCCGCCCACGGTGGTGCTGCTGGTCTTCGCGGTGGCCGGGCTCGGCAGCGGCGCGGCCTGCCCGATCGTCGAGGCGGTCGAGGCCGAGCGGGTCCCCGACCACATGCGCGGCCGGGTCCGCACCCTGATCGTCGCCTGGGCGTGGGCCGGGATCCCGTTCGGCGGCCTGGCCGGCGCCGCCATGCTGACGGCCGGCCTGGGCGCGGCCCTGTGGGCGTGCGCCGCCGTCTACCTGGCGGCCGTCGTCCACCCGGGGTTCCGGGTGAGCTGGCGCCGTTGACCCTTGACGGAGTGAGTACTCACTCCGTACCGTCGAGGTCATGACAGACACACCCACCGGCCGGCGCCGCGCGCCGGGAATGAGCCCCGACCGACGTCGCGACATGATCGTGCAGACCGCCCTGCCGCTGATCGCCCAGCACGGCGCCGCCGTCACCACCGCCCAGATCGCCCGGGCCGCCGGCATCGGCGAGGCCACCGTCTTCCGGGTCTTCGCCGACAAGGACGCCGTCCTCCAGGCCTGCATCGCCACCGTCCTCGACCCCACCGTGGCGCTGGACGACCTCGGCGCCATCGACCTCACCCGGCCGCTGGCCGACCGGCTCCTCGAAGCCGCCGACGCCCTCGACGCCTACCTCGACCGGATGGGCACCGTCCTCGGCGGACTGCACGCCTCCGGCGCCCCGAACCGGCGGCCACCCGTCCCCACCGACGGCGCCGCCCGGCGCGACGACGCGCAAGCCGCCACCCGGGAGGCCGTCGCGGCACTGTTCGAACCCGACGGCGACCGGCTGCGGCTGCCCGCCGACGTGCTCGCCGACGCCTACCTGCGGCTGCTGTTCGGCCGGACCGCCGGGCCCGGCCGCCCCGCCGCGAAACCGGACCGCCGGCAACTCATCGATCTGCTGCTCAACGGGGCATTCCGCGAATCACGCTGATCTTTTCGGAAAATAGAATTGCGCGGTCCGGCGACCGCTGACTATCGTCGTCCTCACCAGACACCGCACCAGAGCCGAGGAGCTTCCGATGAATCGCTGGCAAACCGAAACGATCTCGGTCGCCATCGTCATCGAGAACTTCGAATCCCAGCCCGGGAGGCGCTGCTAGCGCCCGCGGAAGCGCCCAGCGCCGAAGCCGCCTCCCGGACCCGGGGAAGGCGGCTTCACTGTTTTCACATAGGGGTGTGGCGCAATTCGGTAGCGCAGCGGCCTCCAAATCCGAAGGTTGCAGGTTCGAATCCTGTCGCCCCTGCTCTCCCTGCGAGAAATGCGCGGAACTGACAACTGAACAGTGGCTTTCACAGACCCATCAAGCTCAGACGGCGGAGCACCCGGTTGAAGCCCGGGAGGTGCGCGGTTCGATTCCGCGGGTGGGTGCGCACGACAAGGACCAGCGGAGCAGTCAGGAGTGCTCACCGGCCTCTCCATCCGGAGATCGCGGGTTCGAATCCCGCCTGGTCTACGACACGGCCGGCATTCGCCGGCCACTTTCCGAGATGGTGCAACAGGCAGCACGCCCGGCTCTGGACCGGGAGGTTCGAGGTTCGAATCCTCGTCTCGGAGCGCAGGGAACACGCCGATGTAGCTCACCGGGTAGAGCGGCCGCCTCGTAAGCGGCAGGCAGGCGGTTCGAGTCCGCCCTTCGGCCCGAAAGGAGAACACGCCGACGCGGGGAGCCCGATCCCGTTCGTCGGTGCGAGGCTGGTGTAGCTCAGTCGGTCAGAGCATCGAGCCGATAACTCGAAGGCCGGCGGTTCGATTCCGCCCACCAGCACACGTCCGGCCGGTTCGCCACCGGCGCCGGACACGTGGAGCCGTCGACTAAATGGTCAGGTCACCGTCCTTTCACGTCGGAAGGTGCGGGTTCGAATCCCGTCGGCTTCACTCCATCCCTCGTCGCCCAATCGGCAGGGCAGCGCACTGTTAATGCGTACCGGTGTCAGTTCGAATCTGACCGAGGGAGCGGCAAGGCAGCACGATCTCGGACGCCCGGCCACGGCATCCGGCGGCACGGACGTCACCGCGTGGGGCTGAGCCGGCCCGGGGCCGGGGTGTCCTCCGGCACCGGCCGCAGGCACAGCGCCGCGGTGACCAGGCCGGCGACGGCCGCGCCACCGAGCAGCAGCCGGTAGTCGGCGACCGCCAGCAGGCTCGCGCCGGTCGCCTGGCCGATGGCGCCCGGCGCGAAGCTGAGTAGTGTGACGGTGCCCGAGACGCGGCCGAGAAAGGCCGCCGGGATGTCCCGCTGGAGAACGGTGGCGCCGGTGATCAGCACCCACGGCACCGCCAGGCCCGCGAGCAGGGCGGCGCCGAGCACCGGAGCGAGGGACGGCAGGCAGCGCAACGCCGCGCCGGCCGCGAAGAGGGCGATGCCCAGCCCGGCGAACACGTGCGGCCGCATCCGCCGCTGCAACGGCCCGGCCAGCAGGCCGGCGGCCACCGATCCGGCGCCCTGCACCGTCATCAGCACACCGGCGAAGGCCGGCGCCCGGTTCAGGCCCTCGTCGACCACGGCGAAGACCGTGGTGCCGGCCATCCCGACGAGGAACATCAGTGACGACGTCGACAGGACGACGCGCCGCAGGACCGGATGCCGCCACAGCTGACGGCCGCCCTCGGCGATCCGCTGCCGCCAGGGCTCCGCCGCCGGTGTGTGCTCGATCGTCCCGGGGCGGATGAGCAGGCACAACGCGGCCGCCACGAAGAACGTGACCGCGTCCAGGACGGCGACGCCGGCGCCGCCCAGCCAGGTGAACAGGCCCGCGCCGAGCAACGGGGCGGCCAGTTTCACACCTTCGGACGCGGACATCCGCAGCCCGTTGAGGTCGCCGAGCTGATCCGCCGGGACCGCGGCCGGCAGCACCGCGTTCTCGGCGGCGTCGGAGACCACGAAAGCGATGCCGTAACAGAGCATGACCGCGAAGATCAGCCACACCTGCGCCTCGGTCTCGACCAGCAGCAGAAGCAGGAGCAGCAGACCCATCACGACGTCGGTGCCGATCATCACCCGCCGCCGGCGGGGCACCCGGTCCACGATCGCGCCGATCACCGGGCCGGCCAGGGTGGGCGCCCAGACGAGGAAGCCGACCCAGGCGGCCAGACTGCTGTCACCGGTGAGCGCCATGACCCAGATGCCGGCGGCCAGCATCATCGCGTTGCTGCCGAAGCTGGAGACGAGAACCGCTCCGAGATATGCCGTCGCGTTGCGGCTCCACGTCACGCGCTTCCCCTTAGTTGAGTCGTTGGGGCTCAACGCTAGGTGTCCGATTTGGCGCGGTCAATGGCGATTTTGTCAATAAATCATTGACAACACGATTTCGTACGGGCGATGGCGTCGCCCGATCACTTACCGACCCGGCAGCGCTCCAGCCGCGCGGCCAGCTCGGGCGCCACCTCGTGCAGCCCGCCCAGATCGGCACGGGCGTCGAGCCGGTGGCTCCAGGAGACGCCACGTCCCTGTTCGAGGCGCTCCACCGCCTCGCCCGGCGGCCCGTCCGCGGCGAGGACACCGGCGGCGGCCTCCCGGCCCAGCTCCGTGCCGAAGGTCTCGAGCATGTGCAGCTGATCCCGCTGCTCGATGCCGTGCCAGGCGAGCAGCGGCAGGATGTCGAGCGCCGCCCGGTACGCCCCGGCCGCCGCCTCGAAACCCCGATGTGCCGCACTCAGCCCCGCACAGCTTCGCGCCGCCCGCAGCCGGGTCGCGAGCGGCGCGGCCGTCGACGAGCACACCGATGACCAGCACTCCAGCGCCTCGTTCAGATCGCTGTCCGACCCCGTCGACGAGAACCGCTCGATCAGGGCGTCCGCGAGAACGTTCGCGAAGGGCGCGCGATGCGGGTGGCCGGCGGGCGTGCCCTCCACCGCTTCACGGCCCAGCCGGACGGCCTCGTCCCGATCGGCGTCGCCACCTCGGACCCGCGGGGCCCGGCAGAGGTTGGACCGGTGGAGGGGCAGGTCCGGATGGCCGGCCGGAGACAGGTCCACCGCCTGCCGGCAGACCCGGACGGCCTCGTCCCGATCGTCGTCGGCGCCCGCGTGTTCGAACCGCTTCAGGAGCGCCAGTCCGAGGCCCGTGAGGTCGCCGGCGACATCCGGGTGGCCGGCGGGTTTCATCGTCATCGCGACCCGGACGGCGTCCACCGCCCGATGCAGATCATCGCCGGCACGCGACCGGTCGAATCGGGCGTCGAACGCGGCGCCGAGCAGAACGAAGCAGCCGGCCCGGTCGGTGTGCCGGGCCGGCAGGATCGTGAGCGCCCGCTCGACGGCGCGTACGACGTCCTCCAGATCGGTGCCGTCGCCGGTTCGCAGAAACCGCCGGAACAGCAGGAGGGCGAGGTGATAGAGGGCGACGGCGTGGTCCAGGTGACCACCGGTGGTGGCCGTGACCGCCGCGCGGGCCGGCTCGATGGCCGCGGCGAGATCGGCGGCGGACCCGGTTCGATCGCATCGCGCCGTCATGACCGCGCTCAGCGCACTCAGAAGCGTGGCGCGGTCGGGATCGCCGGCGGGTACCGTCGCCGACGCCCTTCGGGTGATGTCGACGGCCCTCTCCAGATCCGCGTCGGCGCCGGTGCGCTTGAACCGTTCGGCCAGGACGACCCCGAGAGCGCCCAGGCTTCGCCGGTGGCCGGGCTGCCCGGCCGATCGTGCCACCGCCTCCTCGAGGCAGGCCTCCGCCCCGGCGAGGTCGGCGGCGCGGCCGCTGCGGTGGTGCCGGAGCAGGAGCGCTCCGCCCAGATTCGTGAGGAACAACGCGCGGTCGGGATCCGCCGGAGGCGTGGCCGCGACCGCCGTCCGCACCACCTCGACGGCTTCGTCCAGGTCGGCCAGGACGCCGGTACGCCGGTAGCGTTCCTGGAGGGACGTGGAGAGATTCGACAGGTCACGGGCGGTCGTGATCGCCGCCCGGCGGGCGGCGATCGCCTCGTCCAGATCGGACCCTCTGCCGGTCCACCCGTGCCACGACTCCAGCACCGTCGCGACGTTGGCGAGGCACGCGGTGCGGCCGGGATGGCCGGCGGCGACGGTGGCCGCCGCACGCCGTGCCGTCTCGCGGGCCCGGCCCAGGTCGGCCGGGTCACCGGAGCGCTGGAATCGGATCAGGAGGCCGGCGCTGAGGGTGGTCAGCAGGATGGGACGGTCGGGATGGCGGGCCGGCATGGTGGTGGCCATACCGGCCATCTCGTCGATGGCCCGGTCCACCGCGGCCGGGTCGTGGCCGGTCACCGCCGCATGGAGCCGCCGCTGGACAGCACTCACCGCGTCCTGCCGCGGCATCCGCTCACCCACCTTTTACCAGGTCCATTTCTGGAGCGCGGCGCCCGTACAGGTGGTGATGGTGATCTGGGCGTTGTTGGCGGTGGAGGCGGCGGCCAGGCACAGGCTGGTGTTGCTGAGCGGCCGGATCGTGCCGTCGGCGTTGGACCGCCACCGCTGGGCGTCCGTGTTGTTGCAGGTGAACATCCAGATCCGCTGGCCGGACGCGAAGTTGCTGAACGGCACGTCCAGGCAGTTGCCGAGCATCCGCCATGTCCAGTCGCTGATCCTGGTCAGGGCCTGCGCCTTGGTGTTGTTGCAGGTGTACGCCTGGAGGTAGGTGCGGGCCGCGATGGCCGAGTTGGGCACGTCCAGGCAGCGGCCGGTGCTGTTCTTGAACGGGCTCATCAGCGGGTTCGGGCCCTTCGCCACCTGGACGATCTTCGCGACCGACGGGACACCGTCGGCGTCGACGACGAAGAGCATGTAGTAGCCGGGCGGGGCGACGCCGCCGGTCGGTGGGCCGGTGACGGTCAGCGTCGTACCGGAGGTGGTGAATTTCAGTGGCACGTAGCGCTGGCCCTGGTCGACGCCGTGGGTGACGTCGGCCAGGCCGACCAGGGCGACCTTGCGGATGCCGGCCGCCTGCGGGCTGGTGACCGTGAAGACGCCGTTCACGTTGACACCGGCCGGCGCCGCGCTGATCACCGGCCGGTCGGCGAGCTGGCCGCTGCCGTCCTTGCGGTAAAGGTACGGCGGGGTGAAGTACTCGATGTTCTTCTCCAGGTAGCCCACCGTCATGCAGACCGCGCAGATCCCGCCGCCGCCGGTCAGCACCCGCCCGTCGGGCAGCAGTGCCGCCGTCGAGTGGTACTGGCGGATCCGGCTCGCACCGGCCAGCACCGTCCACTGTCCGGTCGCCGGGTCCCAGCGTTCGGCCGTCGTCACGGCGTGATCCAGGTCGACCAGGCCGTTGACGGCGGCGCTGGTCATGCCGCCGGTCGCCAGCACCGAGCCGTCGGCCAGGACGGTGGCGTTGAGCTGACGTCGCCCGGTCGCCATCGCACCGGTCGCGGTGACCGTCGGATTCGTGCCGTTGTTGGCGTTCAGCACGACCGCGGTGCGGGTGGGCACCTTGGCCACGCCGTCCTCGGTGACATTGCCGCCGCCGACGATCAGAGAAAGACCGATATCGTACGGCGAGAAGCTCCCGTAATCACGATTGATCGCGTCCCGGGTCGCGGTTCCGGTGATCACTCCGTCGCCGGAGGTGGTGATCGTGTATCCGGTCGTGTTGGGCCCGAAGAACGCGAGTTGCGTGTCCGGCCGCGACCCCATGAACGGATAGACCCGCGCGCTGTACTTGGTGAAATTGGTCAGTTTACGAATGGCGCCGTTGGTCTGATAGACCTCGGCCGTCGCCGGCCCGCCGCCGATGATGACCTCCTCGCCGTTCGCCGTCTCGGCCACCGACGGATACCAGCGGGCCGCGGCCATGTCGTTGCCGCGGGTCCACGTCTCGGTCTGCCAGTTGAACACGTAGGTGCGCACCGTCCCGGCGAGCTGCGCGTTGGCGTTCCCGCCGGCGACCAGGATGTTGCCGTTGGCCAGGTGCGCGAACCCGGCGCAGAAGATGTTGCTGCCCTGCAGGTCGACGCGTTTGAACGTGTCGTCGGCCGGGTTGAACACCATGGCCCGGGTGAAATCGTGATCCGGATAGGTCTCGGTGGGCTTGTCGCCGACCGAGTCCCAAATCAGCACCTTGCCGTTGGGCAGCACGGCCGTGAAGACCGGCACCACGGGCGTGTTCACGACCGGGCTCCAGGATCCGGCGGTCCCCGGGTCGGCGGCGGCTGCCCGGGTCCGCGCGGTGCCCGGGCGGCGGCCGGTCTCGCGGTGGATGCGGTCGGCGTTCTCCCTGGTCCGCTGCTCGATGACGTGCAGCGGCGTGCCGACCAGATCCTGCTCCCGGTGCTGTTGGTCGTCCTCGGCGTGCTCGTGCGCCTGATGATCGTGCGCTACCGCGGTGGAATCGAGACCGGTGATGAATGTCGCCGCTAAAAGACAACAGACGGTCACGGCGCGACGCAGGTCCATGAGAACTGTCCTTTCGGCAGGTCCTCTCGGCGGCGCGCCGGGAATCATTTTCGGTCTCTCGGAACGGCCGTTCCCCCGTGATCTATTTCGCGCCGTCCAGTTCGGTCACCATAACGCGCATTAAGGTGACCTTCAATATTCACCTGCGCCTTGGAAGTGTACGATCTTGGACGCGTACGCTGGCCGGATGAGCTGGGACGACGGCCTCGACGACGTGCCCTGGGGGAAACTGTTCGGCCCGGACGACGGTGCGGAGGTCGTCGCCGCGCTCCGGGAACTCGCCGAGGAGGGCGCCAACGGCGACCGGGTCTACCAGGTGCTGGAGGACCACGACAACGACTACTGGTACGCGGAGTCGTACCACCATCCCGCGGGGTTCCGGCCGGAGGCCGTGCACGCGCTGCCCTTCCTGGCCGGGATCGCGGCCGACCCGAGGGGTATCGGCAGCACCGCCGCCCTGGAGGTGATCGAGTCGATGGTGGACGGTGCCCTGGACCGGGACACCATGACCGACGAGGAGATCGACGCCCTGGTCGACGCGCTGCGCGCCGCGCCTGGCCTTTCGCGATCCTCGCGACGGCACGCCGGTCCACCGGTTCCGGTATCCCGGGCCGATGCATACCCGCCCGCACGCCGGTGGCCCGGACCACCCCAGCATCCAATACCCGAAGGTGAGGTCCTCGGCGACGCCGTTCGTGGACGCCGACGGTCCGGGTGTGCTCACCATCGACGTGCGCGGCCGCGGCCCACGGCTGTGGCGTCTGGACGGTGCCGGCTGGCGCGACATCTTCCTGATCCGGCGCGGCTGGCGGCTGCGCCCGTCGGCGTGGCGGGCCCGGCAGGCCGCGGCGCGCGACGGCGAATGTCTCATCGGGTACGCCGACGGGATCGTCGCGCACTTCGACGCCCGCACCGGCGAGCCGACCGCCGTTCCCGCCCCCGAACCGTTCCCCACGTCACCGGTTCACTACGAGGTGGACGGCCGCCGGCCCGTGGGACGGGCCGGCGGCGACCAGCTGCACCGGGTCGACGCGGAGACCGGCGAGCCGGCCGGCCCGCCGATCCCACTGCCCTACCTGCACGGCTTCTGCGCCTATCGGGTGGGCGACCGCCCCTACCTGGCGGCGACCGGCTTCCGCCACCTGCACCGGTTCGACGCGGTCACCGGCGAACCCGTCGGCCCGCCGCTGTCCGGCCACCGCCGCATGCTGCTCGACGTCACCTCCGCGATCGTCGACGGCCGCCCCCAGCTCTACTCCGCCGACGGCGCGACCGTCCGCCGCTGGGACGCCGAGACCGGCATCCCCTGGCCCGCCACGCCCCCGCGGTGAGTCACAGGCGCGCCAGGGCGGACGCCGGATCCTCCATGGCGTCGGCCACCGAGCGCATGAAGCCGGCGGCCGCGCCCCCGTCACACACCCGATGATCAAAGACGAAGGACAACTGCGCGATCTTTCGTACGGCCAGAGCGCCCTCGACGACCCAGGGGCGATCGATGACGCGGCCCAGACCGAGCATGGCGACCTGCGGATGGTTGATGATCGCCGCGCTGCCGTCGACCCGGAAGGCGCCGTAGTTGTTCAGCGTGAACGTGCCCGCCGTCAACTCGGCCGGGGTGGACTCGCCACGCCGGGCCCGGGCCGTCACGTCCCGGATCGCCGCGTCCAGTTCGGTGGTCGTCATCGCCTGCGCGCCCATCACGGCCGGGACCACCAGGCCACGGTCGGTCTGCACGGCCAGTCCCAGGTTGACGCCCGGCAGCTCGACGATCTCCTGCCGTTCGGTGTCGAGCCGGGCGTTGAACACCGGGTACTCACGCAGCCCGGCCACCACGAACCGGGCCACGTAGGACATCAGCCCGGGGGAGCCGGCCACGCCGCGGGTGCGTTCGCGCAGCTCCCAGAGGGCGGTGGCGTCGACGTCCACCCACACGGTCGCCTCGGGGATCTCGGCGCGGCTGCGGGTGAGGACCGCCGACACCGCCTTGCGGAATCCGCTCAGCGGAACCCGCCGTTCCCCGCTCGCCGGGCTGCCCGATGGCGCGGGGGTCGCCGCGGCACTCGCGGCTGATTCCACGTCCCGGCGGGTGATCACGCCACCCGGCCCGGTGCCACGCAGCACGGACAGGTCGACGCCACGCTCCCGGGCGAGGCGGCGGACCAGCGGCGACATGACCAGCGGCGCGACCGCCAGACGGCCCGGTCGTCTCGGCGGCGCCACCGACGAGGGCGAAGCGGACGCGGCAGCCGGAGCCGCCGTGGCAGCCGGCGTAACCGGGGCGGCCGGCGTAACCGGGGCGGCCGCAGGCCCCGCCGATGCCGCCGATGCCGCCGATGCCGCCGATGCCGCCGGGGCGCTCGGCGTGACCGATGCGGTGGCGTGACCGCGCGGGCGGCGGCGCCGGCCGGAGGCCGCGCTCGGGGAGGTCCCGTATCCGATGAGGACGTTGCCGGATCCGGCCCGCTCCTCCTCGCGGTAGGTGTCGGCCGCGTCGGGGGCCGCCACCGTGATCAGGGGCGCGCCCACGTCGAGGGTGGAGCCCTCGGCCGCGTGCCGGGTGGTCACCCGGCCGGCGTGCGGGGACGGCACCTCGACCACCGCTTTCGCCGTCTCCACCTCGGCTACCGGCTGGTCCACGGTGATCACGTCGCCCTCGGCGACCAGCCAGCGCACGATCTCCGCCTCGGTGAGGCCCTCGCCGAGGTCCGGCAGCAGGAAGGTCTTGGGGCTCATGCCGTGGTCTCCGTCCCGGTCAGCCCCGCCTGGAGGTGAGGTGGAAGGGGGGTCCGGGCGGTCGTGGCGGCGCGGAGGCCGGGCGGGGTGCTCACGAGTCCTCCCACTGGAGGTCGTCGACGGTGTCGAGAATGCGGTCGACCGACGGCAGGTGGACGTGTTCCAGCTTCGGCGGGGGATAGGGGATGTCGAAGCCGGTGACCCGCCGGATCGGGGCGTGCAGCGAGTGGAAGCAGCGTTCGGTCACCCGCGCCACCACCTCGGACGACACGCTGGCGAACCCGGCCGCCTCGGCGACCACGACGGCCCGGCCGGTGGACCGGACGGCGGCGCACACGGTCTCGTCGTCGAACGGCACGATCGAGCGCAGGTCGACGACCTGGAGGCTGCGGCCCTCCTGGGCGGCCGCCTCGGCGGCCTCGAGGGCGACCGGCACGGCCGGCCCGTACGCGATCAGGGTGGCGTCGGTGCCGGGCCGGCGCACCACGGCCGTGCCGATCGGCGGCACCGGCAGCGTGAGGTCCGCCTCGGAGCGGGAGAAGTACAGCTTCTTCGGCTCCAGGAAGAGCACCGGGTCCGGGGACTCGATGGCCTTGCGCAGCAGCCCGTAGGCGTCCGCCGGATCGGAGGGGGCGACCACGTGCAGCCCCGGCGTGTGGGCGTAGTACGCCTCGGAGGAGTCACAGTGGTGTTCCACGCCGCCGATGCCACCGGCGTACGGGACCCGGATGACCAGCGGCACCCCGACCCGCCCCCGGGTCCGGTTGCGCATCTTCGCGGCGTGGCTCACGAGCTGCTCGAAGGCCGGGTAGGCGAACGCGTCGAACTGCATCTCGACGACTGGCCGCATCCCGTTCATGGCCATCCCGATCGCCATGCCGAGGATCCCGGACTCGGCGAGCGGGGTGTCGAAGCAGCGCTGTTCCCCGAATTCGGCGGTCAGCCCGTCGGTGATCCGGAAGACGCCGCCGAGCGGGCCGACGTCCTCACCGAACATCAGCACCGTGTCGTCGGCGCGCATGGCGTCGCGCAGCGCCCGGTTGAGCGCGTTCGCCATGGTGAGCTTCTCGGCGGCCATCAGCGGGCCTCCTCACGGGACAGTTCGTCGGCGACGAGGGCCTGCTGTTCGCGCAGCTGCGGGGTGGGTTCGGCGTAGACGTGGGCGAACAGGTCGCGGTAGTCGGCGACGGTGTCCTCGCCGAGCCCGGCACGCATGGTTTCGGCCAACTTCTCGGCGTCCACCCCGTACCCCGCGATCGTGTCGTCGTCGAGAAGGCCGCGCCCGCGCAGATAGGTCTCCACCCGGGTGATCGGGTCGCGGGCCAACCAGGGGGTGACCTCGTCGGCGGAGCGGTAGCGGCCCGGGTCGTCGGCGTTGGTGTGCGGCTGCACCCGGTAGGTGTGCGCCTCCACCAGTTGCGGCCCGTCTCCGGCGCGGGCCCGGTCCACGGCCGCTCCCAGCACGCTGAGCAGCGCGGCCACGTCGTTGCCGTCGACGCGGGCGCCGGGCACGCCGTACCCGATGCCCTTGTGCGCGAGCGAGGGCGCCGCGGTCTGCCGGGCCAGCGGCACGGAGATCGCGTACTCGTTGTTCTGGATGAAGAACACCACGGGGGTACGAAAGACAGCGGCGAAGTTGAGCGCCTCGTGGAAGTCGCCCTCGCTGGTGGCGCCGTCGCCGCAGACCGCCATCACGACGGTCGGCTCGCCGCGCAGCCGGGCCGCGTGCGCCACCCCGACGGCGTGCAGCAGATGCGTGGCGAGCGGCGTGGCCTGCGGTGCGACCCTGGTCGCCAGCGGGTCGTAGCCGCTGTGCCAGTCGCCGCGCAGCAGGGTGAGCGCCTGCACCGGGTCGACGCCGCGGGCCACGATGGCGGCCGAGTCGCGATAGGTGGGAAACAGCCAGTCGCCCGGGTCGAGGACCTGTACGCAGGCGACCTGGCAGGCCTCCTGTCCGTGCGACGAGGGATAGACCGCCAGGCGGCCCTGCCGGACCAGGGCGTTGGCCTGGTCGTTGAAGCGCCGCGCGGCGATCAGTGCGGCGTACGCGTGGACCAGTGCCTGCGGGTCGGGCATGTCCTGGCCGACGTGAACGGGGTTGCCGTCCGGGTCGATGAGCGTCACCGGCTCCGTGGACGGCAGCAGGAGAGCTGCGTCACGTGTCATGCGAGGATTCTGTGCAGTGAGCCAAACGATCACCACAGGTGCGGCGAACACGAGATAATGTTTCGTCTCCAGGGGCCGTACGGGTCCGAACGTCCAGGAACGGGCTGCCGTGGGCCCGCCCGGCGAGACAGGTGGCCAGATGCTCGACGACACCGACCGGCGGATCCTCACCGAGCTGGCCGGGGACGGGCGGATGTCGATGCGGACCCTCGCCGAGACGCTGCACATCTCCCGGGCGAACGCGTACGCCCGGGTGGCGCGCCTGCGGCAGGACGGGGTGATCCGCGGTTTCCACGCCGACGTCGACCCGGTCGCGGCCGGGCTCACCACGGCCGCCTACGTGACGCTCAACCTGCGGCAGGCCAACTGGCGGGAGATCCTGGCCCGGCTGCGGGTGCTGCCCGGGGTGGTGCACATCGGGCTGGTCGGTGGCGACTTCGACGTGATCCTGCTGGTCCGGGTCGCCGACAACACCGAGCTGCGGCATCTGGTGCTCGACGAGATCCAGGGCATGCCCGGTGTCGTCAGTACCCGTACGCTGCTGCTCTTCGAGGAGACCACGCCGTGAGGAAGCGCTGATGAGCATCGACGTGACAGCCCTGCGCGCCCATTTCCCGTCGCTGGCGGGTGGGCTCGCCTTCTTCGACGGCCCCGGCGGGACGCAGACGCCCCGGCCGGTCGCCGACGCGATCATCGCCACGCTGACCGGGCCGCTGTCCAACCGGGGCACGGTCAGCGTCTCCGAGCTGAACGCCGAGCGGGCGGTCGCCGGGTTCCGGGCCGCCTACGCCGACCTGCTGGGCGTGCCCGCCGACGGGGTGGTGCACGGGCGCAGCGCCACGCAGCTCACCTACGACTTCTCCCGGCACCTGGCCAAGACGTGGCAGCCGGGTGACGAGATCGTGGTCAGCCGCCTGGATCACGACAGCAACGTGCGCCCGTGGATCCAGGCGGCGGAGCGGTCCGGGGTGACGGTCCGCTGGATCGAGATCGACCCGGAGACCACCGAGCTGGATCTCGGCTCCTACCAGCGGGCGCTGTCCTCGCGGACCCGGCTCGTCGCGGTCACCGCCGCGTCGAACGTGCTGGGCACCGTGCCGCCGCTGCGCCGGATCGCCGACGCGGCCCACGACGCGGGCGCGCTGGTCCACGTGGACGGGGTGCACTACGCGGCCCATCATCTGGTGGACGTCGCGGCGCTCGGGGCGGACCTGTTCGTGTGCTCGCCGTACAAGTTCCTCGGCCCGCACTGCGGGGTGCTCGCCGCCGACCCGGCGCTGCTGGAGACGCTGCGGCCGGACAAGCTGGCGCCCTCGCCGGACACCGTGCCGGAGCGGTTCGAGTTCGGCACCCTGCCCTACGAGACGCTGGCCGGGGCCACCGCCGCCGTCGACTTCCTGGCCGCGATCGACCCGGGCCCGGCGGCCGGTCGCCGCGAGCGGCTCGCGCACTCGCTGCGCTCGGTGCACGAGCACGAGACGGCCCTGCGGGGGCGCGTGGAGGCGGGTCTGCGCGGCCTCGGCGACCTGGTCACCGTTCATTCCCGAGCCGGTGACCGTACGCCGACGCTGCTGATGACCTTCGACGGGCGCGACGCCCGGGAGGCGCAGGTGTTCCTCGCCGAGCGGGACGTGCTCGCGCCGGCCGGGTCGTTCTACGCCTACGAGCCGTTCGCCGCGCTGAAGCTGCCGCCCGCGGCGTTGCGGGTCGGGCTCACGCCGTACAACACCGCCGACGAGGTGGACCGGCTGATCGCCGGGCTGGGGGAGTGGCTCCGCCGGTGAGCCCTGCCGGCGTCCCGCCGGTGCGGCGACCACCGATCTCAGCCCGGCGGGCGCGGCACAGGCGGGAGTGGGCAGCGGGATCGCGCCGGCCGGGCGGGACGGTCGTCCCTTTTCCCGGGGCGGGGTCGCGCGTACCGGAAAGGGTGTTCTTCCTCGGTGCTCTCAGAGGGTGAGCCAGTAGGCGGCGAACTCGTCGGGGACGAAGCCCTCGGCGATGTAGAGCGCCTGGGCCGTGTGGTTGTCCGGGGCCGTCTGGAGCTGGACGCCGACCGCGCCGGCCTCCTTCGCGGCGGCCGCGCAGGCCCGGACCAGCGCGCGGCCGGCGCCGGTGCGGCGGGCGGAGGGTGCCACGTACAGGTCGTTGAGCGTCCACACCGGAGCCATCGACAGTGACGAGAACGTCGGGTAGATGTGCGTGAACCCGGCGGGCGCGCCGTTCTCGTCACGGGCCAGCAGCAGCACCGACTCGCCGCGCTCGTGGCGCTCCCGCAGGAACGCCAGCGCCTTCTCCGGGTCGGCGGGCTTGCCGTAGAACTCGAGGTAGCCGCCGAACAGGACCGCCGCCTCGGGCAGATCCTCCACCGTGGCCCGGCGCACCGTGATGCGGGCAGCGGCATTCGTGGTCATGTCGTGGTCCTCTCGTCCGCGCGAAACCTCGCCCGGATCATGCCGAACGGCGCACCCGCTCCCGAGGACGGCCCACGGGCGTACCGCTGACCGGGACACGCCCGGTCAGGTGCGCAGCGTGTGGCTGGGGGAGCGGCCGAACAGCTTGCGGTACTCGACGGCGAACCGGCCCTGCGCGGCGAACCCCCACCGGCGGGCGATCGCGCCGACCGTGTCGCCGCGGGCCGGGTCGCCGTCGCGCAGGTCACGGTGCGCGCCGTGCAGGCGGGCCAGGCGCAGGTATCCGGTCGGGGTGGTGTCGGTGTGCCGGGCGAAGGCGGCCTGTAGACCCCGTACGCCCAGGTTGGCGGCCCGGGCGATGTCCTCGACGGTGATCGGCTCGCCGGCGTGCGCGTCGATGAACGCCATCGCCCGGCGGACCGCGGCCGGCGGCACCCGGCCCGGACCGGGCGTGTAGTCCCTGGTCATCGTGGTGTTCGGGAACACCGCCAGCGCGGTGGTGCCGATCAGGTCCAGAATGGCCGCGTGCACGAGCGGATGCGCCACGGCGGGATCCGGGCCGACGAAGGCGCCGGTCACGTACCGGACCGTGGCGATCCAGTGCTCCTGCATCCGCGGCGACACCGGCGCCGCGCCGTCGAAACGGAAGTCCACCGCGTCCACCCCCAGACGGCTCGCCGCCCGCGCCGCCGTCTCCAGGGGGAAGCGGACGTTCTGAAGATCGATACCCTGCCAGGCGACCTGCAACGGCGTGCCGAGCGGCACCATGAACACGTCCCCGGGCACGAACGAGCGGCCGCCGCCCTCCTCGACGCGGTACCAGCCGTCGCACACGACGACCGTGGTGATCGAGTCGAACGGGTCGGCGCTCGACTCCACCGCGCCGCGGTACCGCAACCGGTCGAGGGCCAGATTCCCGGCGGCCGCGGTCCGGGAGTGGAACAGGAAGCCGCTGTCGGGACGGTGAAGGCGCGGGCGGTGGTCGACATAGGTACGGCGGAGGATCTCATGGGTCTCGGCGATGTCGGTCGTCCGGAACTCCGCCCGCCGGATCGGCACGGTCGCCAGCGTCTCGTCCACGACGCCCCCTGTCTGCCCTGGTAACGCACCACCGATGCAGGACACGCGCGGTTCCCCGCGCCGTGGCCGGCCGGATCGCGAACCGCGCGGCGGGGGACATTGTGTCCACTGATGAGGTTAAGCACGGCTATCGTCGCCTTCGCCGGAAATCAACACGAACGAGCCGAACAGGCATGCTTGACCCGTACGTACGGTCAGGAGGCGTACCGCTTCTCGGCCCGGGCCCGCGCCTTCGCCGCCTCCTCCTCCCGGTTACGCGGCGGCGCGTTCGTCACCAGGTTCGCCAGCAGTTCCGCGGTGGCCGCCGCGACCGCCGCCACGGCCTGGTCGAACGCCGCCTGGTTGGCCTGCGAGGGCCGGGTCGTCCCGGCGATCTTCCGTACGTACTGGAGGGCGGCCGCCTGGACCTCGTCCGGCGTCGCGGGCGGCTCGAAATTGTGCAGCTGATGGATGCTCCGGCACACGATGCGATCTCCAAGTCGTGGGACAGTGGTGCACCGAATCTATGCTCTCTCGGGCCGCGGCGAACGGTCAGCCGATCCGCTCGTTGATGTCCAGCGGCTCCGCGGTGAGGGCGTTCGACTTCACGTACGCCAGATCCAGCGTCACGTCGGTGAACCACAGCACCGGCAGGGTCAGCGGTGGCGGCTGCTCCGGGGTGAACGTGACCGGGATCAGCCCGAACAGCTTGCCCTTGAAGGTGGGGCTGTAGAACTCCACGTCACCGTCGAGGATCAGCTCGCCGCTCTCGATGATCGTGGTGGCGTCGCCCGGCTCGTCGATGGTGAGGCTGAACGGCTTGTTCACCACCTTGTCCATGGTGAACTTCAGCGACCGGATCGGGCCGTCGCCGGTGGGCACCTCGGCGACCCCCTCGTACGACGAGTTGTACATGGTCACCGAGGCGGCCCTGACCACGCCGGGTTTCGTGGCGGCCAGCGGGATGCCGCCGTCCTCGGCGCGCAGGCCGACCTGCCGGGCGCCGAGGCACGGGATCTCCTCCGGCTTGGCGGTGGCCTCCTTTGTGGGCGGCGGCGTCGTCGTCCTGGTCGTCTTCTCCGGGGCCGGTGCGGTGGTGGAGGTCGCGGGCGCGGCCGACGAGGTGGGCTCCGCCTCCGGCGCCGGCTCCTGCTCGTCGTCGTTGCCGCCGATGCCGATCAGGTCGCCGACGCCCTCCCAGAAGTCGTTGATGCCGTCCAGAATCGGGTGATCGCCGGTCTCGGTCGGGGTGGGCGTAGGGGTGGGCGTGGGCGTCGGCGTCGGGCCGGCACTCGTCGACGGCGGGACCGTCGGTGCGGCGGTCGGCCTCGTGGCGCTCCTGCTCGTGGCGCTCCTGCTCGGGGACACGCTGGGAGAGGCGCTCGCTTTACGGGACGGCAGCCCCTCCTGGCACTCGGCGGCCTCGGCCGGCCGGTTCCCGGCGACCGCCACGGTGGCGGCCACCAGCAGCGGCGCCATGATGAGCAGCGTCTTGCGGTGCAGCGAATGGTGATCGGGCCCCGGGTCGATGCCGGGAACGATGGTCGGGTCCACCGGCGCCTGCGGGGTCTCCCGAGCCGGCCGCTCGCCGGTCCCGGCGCGCGGCGCTCCCCATGCCACCACCAGGGCACCGCCCACGATCCCGAGCATCATGCCGAGGATCCAGCCGCCCAGGTTCAGCCCGATGAACGAGTACAGCGCCGTGATGATCCCGACGATGCCGTAGAACAGCCGCTGTGCCGGGGTGAACCAGGCCAGCGCCCCGCAGGTCAGCATGATCACCGGCAGCAGGTACGAGTAGAACCCCTGCGGCCCGATGTGAATCTTGATGTTGTCCAGTTCCAGATTGGCGCTGACGAACATCTCCAGCCCGGACAGCAGCATGACGAGCCCGCCCCAGAACGGCCGGGCACGCCGCCACCGCCGGAACCGGTCCCAGAAACTCTCCGTCGGCACGGCGGTCCTTCCCTCGGGTTCTCAGCAGCGGACGGGCTCGCGGAGAAGTGCTCCGCGAGCCCGGTCTAACCGGTTCAGTCCTGGTAGCACTCGTGCGAGCCGCCGATGTGCAGCTTGAGGCTCATGCCGTTGAGGACGAACGTGGAGGCGGAGGTGTAGTACGCCTTCTGCCGCAGGTTCTCGATCGTGACGGTCCGGGACTGCTGCCCGAAGGACCCCGGAGCGCCGTGGCTCTCCGCGCCGTCGCGGGTCATGGTGGAGGCGTCCAGGCCGATCTGGATGTCCTCGAAGGTGGCGTTCCCGCCGAGCTCGGACATGCCGATCAGCAGGTTCTCCGCCTTCACCGGGTTGTTCGCATCGTTACCGGCCTCGATACGCAGGGTCACCGGCCCGACCGCGACGGACTGGCAGAGACCGACCAGCGTGGCCGACTTGATGCCGGACATGGCCGCCGGGATCTTGCCGCCCGGGTAGTCCGGGTCCTGGGTGTCCAGCTCGCCGCTGTACTGGGTGAAGCCGGTGCCGACCAGCGTGTCGGCGGTGAGCTTGAACTGCTTGCCGGACACGGTGAAGTTCGCTGCCAGGGCTCCCTCGGCGAGGGCCAGCACCAGGCCACCGGCGACAACGGTCGGCACGCCCACCGCGACGGCGAACCGGCGCCAGTTGGTGCGCCCGTACGCCGGAGCGCTTTGCGCCTCCTCCACGCGGACCTCCTCTTCCATGCTGGACCGGCGACCTCGCAGCGAGGCACGTCGATGGTCGCGGTCGTAATGTGCCGGAAATGTTGCCGCTCGAGGGCGGGGACTACAAGGGGCCGTCTTTACTCGTCAGTAACCCAGGTCACTTGATCAACATGACTGTCGGTGACTCGCGCCACTGAGCTATCCGAAATTTCGGACATTAGGCTCGGGGTTGGGGTAGTTACCCGTTACCCCGGGTACGCAAGGCCAGATTTGTCACGGCTGCATAACGAAGTGGGGTGCCGCTGTTACCTCTGCTCATGGAGATGCCCTCGCCTGAGCCACTCTCCAGCGGGTGGCTCAGTCGGCTCGAGACAGCTCTCACGGCCAGCCGGTCGTTCCAGTTGGCTGTCTGGGCTGTCTCGCCTGGCCCGCAACAGCCCTGACCGCCAGCCGGAAAGGATCCAGCTGGTGTTTCGGCTGGATCGGGACAGCACCGGCGGTCAGCCGGGTACGTCGAGGTCGATGCGGTTGGGGTCGGCCCAGAGGGCGCTGATCAGAATGAATCCGGCGGTGGTGAGTTCCATGATCCCTCAGTGGGCGGAAGCGAGGGGCCTTGTCGGTCTCGTCGCTGGCCGGTGGGAAGTCCAGCGCGCTGCGAGCAGCATATTTCCGGAAAGTCCTATCTCGATTGGCGGTGAGGATTCCGTAGAGGACCGTGAGAACGGTCGAGCCGGTCGCGGCCTCACCGCTGGACCGCGAGCGGCCGCCGTGATCAGCATGGCCGGCGCCGGTCACCAGGCGGAACGACAGTGACCGGCACGTAGGGTACGTAGTCCGCGGCGCCGTGCTTCTCCTCGTACCCTGGCCGAAAGTCGTTGATCCCCTCGACCTCGCCATGCGGACGGCAGCGACGGGATCCGCATCGGGTAGATCGACCCGTTCGTGCCGTGAGCAGGGGCGAAGGCCTCGGGACGGGTGGCCGGGTGACCGGAACGTAACAACGGCCCTTCGTCGACGGCCGTGATCGGAAACACCGCGGGCGTAGCGTGCGTCTGTGGATCTGCACACCGTCACCGAAGTGATCAGCCCCGCGTCGCCCGGCGACTGGCGGCCCGGCGACGCCTGGCTCGGCGGGGGGACCGCGCTGTTCGGCGAACCCCGGCCGCACGTCAGCCGCCTACTTGATCTCACGGCCGCCGGATGGGCGCCGCTGACGGTCCGCGACGACGGTGTCGAGATCGCCGCCACCTGCACCATCGCCGAACTGGCCGAGGGTCTGCGGGGGTACGGCATCGTCCGGCAGTGCTGCCATGCGTTCCTCGCCTCGTTCAAGATCTGGAACGTGGCCACGGTCGGCGGCAACCTCTGCGCCGCACTCCCGGCCGGGCCGATGATCTCGCTGACCGCGGCGCTCGACGGCACCTGCGTGCTGATCGGCCCGAATGGTGGTGAGCGCCGGATTCCGGCCGCCGCGTTCGTCACCGGGGAGGGCGCGACCGTGCTGCGGGACGGCGAGTTCCTGCGGGCGATCCACCTTTCCGCGACGGCATTGGGTACGCGTACGGCGTACCGTCGAGGGTCTCTGCATCGTCATGGCCGGTCGGCCGTGCTCCTGATCGGACGCGCCGACCCCGCCGGAGGGATGTCACTCACCGTGACCGCCGCGACCCGGCGCCCCTACGTCTTCCGCTTCCCGGATCCGCCCTCCGCGGACGAGGTGGAGGCCGCGCTCGACACCGTCCCGGCCGACCAGTACGTCGACGACGTGCACGGCCGTCCGGTCTGGCGCCGCCACCTGACCCGGCACTACGCTGCGCAGATCCGGACGGAGCTGGTGGCATGAGCATCGAGATCAACGGAACGCCGCACGACCGAAAACCCCGGCCCGGACAGTGCCTGCGCACCTATCTGCGGGAGGAGGGCTGCTTCGGCGTCAAGAAGGGCTGCGACGCCGGCGACTGCGGAGCGTGCACGGTCCACGTTGACGGGAAACCGGTGCACTCGTGCGTCTACCCGGCCTTCCGCGCGCAGGGCCGCAGCGTCACCACGATCGAGGGCCTGGCCGGGCCGGACGGCCCGCATCCGGCGCAGCAGTGCTTCCTGGACGCGCAGGGTTTCCAGTGCGGCTTCTGCACAGCCGGCATGATCATGACGGCGGTGGCGCTTTCCGCCGAACAGCGCGAGGATCTGCCACGCAGCCTCAAAGGCAATCTCTGCCGATGTACGGGCTATCGCGCCATCACCGACGCCATCGAAGGGCGCCCCGCCGCCGTCACGCCGCGGGTCGGCTCGGCGGTCGGGTCGAACCTCGGCGCCCCGGCCGGACCGCAGGTGGTCACCGGAACCGCCCGGTACACGTTCGACCTGGACGTGCCCGGGATGCTGCACCTCAAGGCGCTGCGGTCGCCGCACGCGCACGCCCGGATCCTGTCGATCGACGCCACCGCGGCGCTGGCCGTGCCGGGCGTGGAGGCGGTGCTCACCCACAAGGACGCCCCGGAGCGACTGTTCTCCACGGGGCAGCACGAGAACGAGGCGGAGGATCCGTACGACACCCGGGTTCTCGACGAGGTGGTCCGGTTCGTGGGGCAGCGGGTGGCGGCGGTGGTCGCGAGTTCCGAGGCGGCGGCGGAGGAGGGGGTGCGGCGGCTGCACGTGGAGTACGAGGTGCTGCCCGCCGTGTTCGATCCCGCGCAGGCCATGCTGCCCGGGGCGCCGCTGGTGCACGGGGACAAGGGCATCGCGCAGGGGATCGTGCGGGCCGACGCCAACGTGGTGGGGGAGTTGCACGCGACTCTCGGCGACGTGGGGCTCGGGTTCGCCGCGGCCGACGCCGTCTACGAGGCGACATTCCGGACGCCGCGCGTGCAGCACGCGAGTCTGGAGACGCACGGCGCCGTCGGCTGGCTGGATGACGACGACCGGTTGGTGATTCGCTCCAGCACGCAGACGCCGTTCCTCACCCGGCGCGCCCTCTCCCGCCTTTTCAGCATCAATCCGGACAAGGTACGGGTGGTCGCGGGCCGGGTGGGCGGTGGCTTCGGTGGCAAGCAGGAGATGCTCGTGGAGGATCTCGTCGCGCTGGCCGTGTTGCGCACCGGCCGCCCCGTCAAGTGGGAGTTCACCCGGTCCGAACAGTTCACGGCGGCGACCACCCGGCATCCGTTCACGATCACGGTCAAGGCGGGGGCGACACGGGACGGCACGATCACGGCCCTCCAGCTGAACGCACTGGTGGACACCGGCGCCTACGGCAACCACGGCCCGTCGGTGATGCACCATGGTTGCCACGAGACGGTAGCGGTCTACAAGTGCGGAAACATCCGTACGGATGCCTACACCGTCTACACGAACACGGTCCCCGCCGGAGCGTTCCGCGGCTACGGCCTCGGCCAGGTCACCTTCGCCGTCGAACAGGTCCTCGACGAACTCGCCCGCATGATCGACATGGATCCGGTGACGTTCCGCGAACTCAACGTGGTCCGCCCCGGCGACGACCTCACCGCCCCCGGCGCACACGTCCCCGACCTCGGCATCGCCAGTTACGGACTGGACCAGTGCCTGGCGAGAATGCGGGCGGCCGCCGCCACTTTCGACGAGGCCCCACCCGGCTGGCTGGTCGGCCAGGGCATGGCCATCGCGATGATCGCCGCCGGCCCGCCCGGCGGCCATTTCGCCGACGCGACCGTCACCCTGCTCCCCGACGGCCGCTACGAACTGTCGGTCGGCACCGCCGAGTTCGGCAACGGCAGCACCACGGTCCACGCCCAGATCGCCGCCGACGAACTGCACACCACCCCCGACCGCATCCTCATCAGACAATCGGACACCGACGTGGTCCGGCACGACACCGGCGCCTTCGCCTCCACCGGCGTGGTGGTCGCCGGCCAGGCGGTACTCCGCGCCTGCCGCGCCCTCCGCGCCCAGCTCCTCGCCCTCACCGGCCACACCCCCTCCGAGACTTACGCCCTGCGCACCCTGGACCCGTCGTCGCTGGGCACCGTCTCCGCGAGTGGCCATTTCGACGGCACCCCACGGTCGGTCGCCTTCAACGCCCAGTTCTTCCGCGTCGCCGTCGATCCCGCCACCGGTGAACTCCGCATCCTCCGCAGCGTCCACAGCGCCGACGCCGGAACCGTCATGAACCCGCTCCAGCTCCGCGGCCAGATCGAGGGTGGCGTGGCCCAGGCGCTGGGCGCCACCCTCGCCGAACACGTCGACATCTCCCCGGCCGGCGAGGTCACCACGACGACATTCCGCCAGTACCACCTCCCCACCGTGGCCGATATCCCACCGACCGAGGTCCATTTCGCCACGACGACGGACACGATCGGGCCACTCGGGGCCAAATCGATGAGCGAGTCCCCGTACAACCCGGTCTCCCCGGCCTTGGGCAACGCCCTCCGCGACGCCATCGGCATCCGCCTGACCGACCTCCCCTACACCGCCGACCGCATCTGGCAGGCCTTGAACCCTTGAACCGCACCCCTCCCGGTACGCCCTCCGCGCGCCACCGATGCATCCGCCCACCGGAGCGACGCACCCACGTCCGGGTCGCGCACCTCCACAGCATCCCGCCCCCGAGAGAGGCCTCCCGGGCGACAGCTGATCCGGCCCAGCCGGCCCTGGACGCTGTCTCGGCGGCGTCGAGCCAGCGCCCAGCGCCTGCCGATCGGTCCCGGCTGGTCGTCGGGGTTGTCTCGGTGCCGGCGAGCAGCGCTCAGAGCGCGGTTAAGACAGGGTCCTCAACTTCCTGATCTCGCTTCTTGCGCACATACATCCGGGTGAAGGCGGCGCGGGGCCGCCCACGGCTGGGATGGGAGGTCGCTCACTTGAAGGTGGACGATCCCTTCCGCGGGTTCAACGCTCCCTGCCGACAGGGACCTGGACAGCGAGCCTTCGACGCCTCGAAAACATGAAACCTGCCCGAGCGTCCCGAATCACCTCATCAGTGCCTGCCGATCGGTTCCGGCTGGTCAGGGGTCAAGTTCGACGCCCTTGAGGCAACGCCAAGCGCCAGCCGATAGGTTCCGGCTCGCCGGAAGGACTGTTCGGTGCCTTTGAGGAGCGTCTAGCGCCTGTTGATCGGGTCCGGCTGGCGGTGGAGGTTGTGCTGCGTCGTTGAGGCAGCGTTCAGTGCCTGCCGATCGGTTCCGGCTGGCCGGAAGGGCTGTTTCGAAAGCTCCGAAACGGCTCTCACGGCCAGCCGGGCAAGATCGACGACGGCGGACAGCCGCTCGACCGGACGCGCACGTCGCGAGGTCGGGGTATGCGATGCGGCGTGGATCGCGGAGCCGGTCGGCCATGATCTGGGCCGGTCAGGCTCGTTCCGCGGCGGCGGATCTAGTGGTTGTGGGACGTGCCTTCACTGCAGCCGCGAAATCGGGGCTGCGGGACCCCATCCGATATCGCACCCTCGTTGGTGGCCGAGTGGTCTTGTGGTGGGGAATCTGGCAACTCGCGGAAATCCGTCCAATCGTTCCGTCCAGGACTCTGCGAGAGCATAGGTTATTTTCGGCATCAAGCATGAAATGGCTTGAGGAGGGGATTTCTTTCGAGTCGAGAGTGACGACGGGAGGGGCTGACAACCAGGATTTCGGCGCGTGGCGATAGGTCACTCTCTGCGGACGATTTGGCATGATCGACTTTAGTGGCGGGCTTACACTTTCTCGCTGCGGCGCGGGACAATTGGAGGATGCCGCAGCTTCAATTGTTCACCAAGGGCGAGATTTCCGAGATGCGTGACCGGAGCGCGCGCCGGAATCACTCGCCGGCTGCTGAACAATTCCGTCGCGAACACGACCGTCACCGCGCGTGGGGGCTACGCAGGCGTCACGCTGAGCGGCTGCGCCGTATCCGCACCCGTGCCGACGAGGTGGCCCAGCCAGGCTGCCGTGTGCCGGAGAGCGGCACGGACAGCCGACCGGACACGATCGAACCAGTGCGCTCGGTGGATTCTCCGCCCACTCCCGGAGCATGCGGCGCTTATCCGGCCGAGCAGGCGGCAGCACAGGGTCGGCTGAGTAGCGACGGCATGAGCCAGTCCCACCACTATCGAGCTGCGCCGTGCCCCGGCCACCCGAAGAGCACCTCGCGTCGGGAGCGAGCGCAATCCCGGCCAGCCGACCGGCCGGCGGTAAACCTGCCCCAACTGCACGAACACGCCGGAGGTCCGGCACTACGGCAGGCCTCCCTTCGCCGATCCGCGTACCGTTCCGGCATGTCGGCCTTGTTGCCGCAGGTAGTGCTTTGGTCGGCGCGGGCGCTTCGGCTGAGCTCGTGGTGCCGGTTCGCGGCGGGCCGTTCCGATAAGTCGGTTCTGTCGCCACATGTGGGTTTCTGGTTGGCGCGGGCGCTTCGGCTGAAGTCGTCTTGTCGGTTCGCTGCGGGCGGTCCCGGCATGTCGGCCTTGTCGCCGCGGGTAGTGCTTCGGTCGGCGCGGGCGCTTCGGCTGAATTCGCCTTGCCGGTTCGCGGGCCGTTTCGGCGTGTCGGCTTTGTCGCCGCGGGTGGTGCTTTTGGCTGGCGCGGGCTCTTCGGTCGACCTCACCCTGTCGATCCGCGCACCGGCCTGGTGTGCGGGCTCTGCCACCACGGATGACCCTTCGACTGACGATTCGTTGATCAACCCAACGATCCCGTTGAGCGTTCACGCCGGTCGAGCCCGCCGACCACAACGCTGCACCGGCTTCACCCGTCAACCACGACCGCGAGCCGGTGGCGGTCGCCGCCAACGATGGCACACCGATTTACGGCGGGTGCCCACCACGGCTACCGACACGACCAGTCCGGCCAAGCCGATGATCGGCCAACGAGATCGGGGAGGCTGCTGCCGATAACCGTTCGGAAGTGGTCGAGTAGGCGATTAAGAATTGCCAGATGGGGCAGTTTTCCCGCCGCCATCGTGCCGATATAGAATCGATCGACGTAGCGTCGACACTCGATGCGATACATTCTCGGCGACCGGCGACCGGCGACCGGCGACCGGCGACCGGCGACCGGCGACCGGCGACCGGCGACCGGCGACCGGCGACCGGCGACCGGCGACCGGCGACCGGCGACCGGCGACCGGCGACCGGCGACCGGCG